>JBIKIN010000015.1:0-98455 GCA_044361595.1 Pelobium sp.
CTCATATTACTTTTATGGTTAAAGTAATATTTAATATCTGAAGTAAGCTGTAAGAGATTATCCTTACTGGAGGCATTAAACACTTCATCTCTACGTCTTTTATAACCTAGCCCAAAATTAATTGATATTTTCTTATTTAATTTATGTTCAAGATTTATATATTGAAAAGAGTAAACAAAACCAATGTTTTCTCTATTCTCATTATAAAAAATTCTAGCTGGTAAAATACTTATTTCGTTTTTTTGAGCATATGTTATTGCGGTAAGAAGAAATAAAATAACAGTAAGTTTAAACTTCATATTAATATGATTTTAAAGTCATTGTCCAATTTTCTGATGGCTTATCTGCTAATCCTTGAATAAGATTAAAATCATAAAAATATCCAACTTTTGAAACAATACAATAATCCTTTAAGCATCGGGTACCACTATAAAATCGATATTCTTTTTTTTCTGACTTAGTTAAACCATTACCCTCATCCTCAAAACCAGTCTGTCGATCTCTACATCTTCTTCTATAATTATATTCAGATCTATTCATAATTTTAAATATGTATGTTTTATCGCTAAAATTACCTCCACCGGTTTTATCCCAAGGATTATCAGGATTGTTTCTAGTATAAAACCCTAAATCAATTTGTTTTACTTTAGAAATCATAGAAAACCATATTCCTAGTGGTTAATAAGAAATTTTAGATTCTATCTTAATTTCGTTTTTATAATTTACTTCTTTTTGAGTATCGTATCCTGTAAGAGTTATCAACCTATCATCAGGTTGTGTTTTTCTGTTATCTCCCCATGGTCCTGTTCCAGCACATCCGTTGCAAACTCCATTCTCAAAACTTTGTTCACGTTCACAGGCTGATTTACATTCAATACAACCTACTGTATTTGCTCCAAAAGATGGGTCAACACTTATAGGGTCTATTCCTGGTGCTCCATATTCTAAAATATCCAATAAAGGTAACCCCATTTGATACCTGTATATAACATCAGGCTCTAGATAAGAATCTTCTAACTGAGACATATATTGAATATTATTTTCATCCATAACATAAACAAAACCGTTAACTAGATTTACTTTAAAAATTTCGTCGTCAACTTGGAGAATATATTCTTCATTCAGAACCGCTGCAAACCCTGGATCATCAATCAAATATTCACTTTCCAATTCATAATTAGCAACCTGAACCTGAGGTGTTGTGCTATTAGTGCTTAAAGTGTTTAAATTTTTTACTTCTTTTATCTCTAAATGATTCTGTATGTATCTTCTAGATTTAAAATTAATCTTTTTCTCATAGTCATCAAGTTTTTCATCAGACATCTTACCAAGCTCTAATACATATGATTCAAAAATTGCTCTATTAGCAAATACATATCTGCCATCAACTATTTTTACACCTTCTTTAATATCGGTAAATACTTCTGTTTTTTCTTTTCTGCAGGAATACATTACCGCAGCAATTAAAACTGCACAGCATAATGCTAGAAAATTTCTTTTTCTAAATATTTTTTTCACGTTAAATAAATATTATTTTTTTTGCTACTCTTAACGCTTTTCGCTTCGGCTTATGATGCTTTTACAAGTGCCATCATTAATGTTTCACTAGATAGATGCTTTCTGATCAGGGTAGATGAATCCGTAACAATTATATTACTTAATTTGAATTGTTGCAATTAAAGGACAAAAAAGTTACTAACAATTTGAACTTATAAGATTTAAATAATATTTCTTTTACAAGGATCTTATTTAAGGTTAGATAACTGATATTGAGATTAAACTTATAATAACCATATTAATATCAAACAAAAAAACTCCCTACAAAACATGCAGGGAGTTTTCAAATAGAATAATATCTTATTTACTTATACCAATCTTTAGCATTAACACCACCAGAAGCAGCCCAGTCCTTAAATCTTGGATATTTCTCGTCTATGGATTGTCCTTCAATTGGAAAGTTAAAAGTTTCTAAAAATTGTAATGCCCAAGGCCAGTTATTTTCACCTATATAATACAATCCTCTAGCAGGGTCACTTCTATCTTCATATGTTCCAAAAAGTGCTTTCACAGCTTTGTTTGTCGGCTTAAATCCTGGTAAGTGAATTTCGTAATCTCTTCTTCCATCACTAATCAAAAATGGATTAAATGAAACAGGATTTAAAGCACTTAATGGTTGTGGAGTTAAAAATTCAATCAAAACCCTCACCGGTTCAGAATAATTAACAACTGAATTGTAAATCAATTTTTGGTTATCAAAAGGAATAAATACGGCTTTATCTTGTCCCGCTTCTGTTCCGTTAATATTGTATTTTATATATTTTCCACTATTGATGTAACCCCTAACATCATCAACTACCGAAGGGCTAATTGGTAACTCTACACCAAAACCGTTTTTATAATAAGCTAAAGACTCGTTTATTTTATAATCAGCTTTCATCTCAGTTACTTCGTTGTTTGCGTTTACAGCAAAAGAATATCTGAAATTAACTACCAAGTCATTCATATCAAAATCACCTTTTCTTGGCCAATTATCTTCAAATGCAATTGTTCCCCATGCTGTTTTTGAAGGATAGAAAGTATCATAAGCTTTTTTGGAATCACCTGGGTGAATATCATTATCATCGCTTATGCCGTCGCCGTCGCTATCAATTGGTGCGGCTAGTTTAACAACATTTCTTTTTGATAATGCCGTTTTAGGAAAAGAGCTTGCATAAAGTACTACATCATTGAAGTCATGGTCAGACTTAGAATCCTCTCTATTAATATCTTCAAAACCAATAATTAGTAAATCCTCTTTTTCATAATTTAATACTACTGTATGCTTCTTTAGATTAGGGTTGTTTTCTGGGTTAAGTGTCTCATCTGAATAAAATTTGTCACCATTTGTTCTAACGCTTTTGGTGTTTTTATCCCAGCCATTTACTAAAAGAACAAGACCAATTGTTGTACCAGCTTTAAAATTTCCCAAGTTTACCCTATCACCAGATATTAAGCCACCACCCGACCCATTGCCAGAGGTGTTTGGAAAAATGTATTTAATATTTGCAATGTCTTCTGCTCTGCTAGGTTTCTGATTGGCTGGATAAGAGTAATAAGCAATTGTGTTTTCATTAGTTGCCCCTTCAGAAACATAGGTAATAAAAACATCTCCATCTTCTATAACATCTATATTTCTATTTACGATAGGCGACAAATACACCAAATGGTGGCTTTCCACATTTTTTTCTTCGGGTAACGAGTTGTTTAAATAACCTAGTAATTCTGCGCTCACATTTCCTGGTGTGGGTGTTAAATATTGAGGCCTTCCATCAGCTTGATAACTACCTATAAAACTGTAGGTTGTACTATTATTTGTAGCGAAAAACTGGCTGTTTACCCCTAAAGTTACATTAGTTGAGCTATTTAAATAACTAGTAGAATTAACTACATTTCCTGAAAATGATTTACTACCCCCAATAATAATATCTAAAGAATTATTTTTAAAAAATCCCTTTAATTCTTTTATCAAGCCTGTATAATGTGGCTTTATAATAATTTGCTCTACATAAGCAGGTATAATTAATTTGGTGTCTATATATCCTTGTTTATTAGTTAGTGCATATAAAACTTCTTGATTGTCTTTAATAGAATGAAATGAGACAGGCACACCAGCTAAAGGTTCGCCAAGGTTAGACAACAATCTAACATTTATTTTAATGGTTTTACTCGTAGTATAATTGAAACCTGTAGGTGCTATGTTGTTAGGATCATCTATTTTAGTAACATCCTCACTCCTTTTACAAGAAATAAACATATTGATGATTAGTAGGTATAATAAAATTCTTTTGAACATCTCGTATTTTATAAGATTGCTATTTAGCTTCTTACGAGAATTACTCTAAAAAGATACCAAAATGATAGGTTTTTGACAATATCCTGCTCTATTCCTTTTAATTAAAGTTTTAAGTTTAATCTAGATGGAATTAATTTGATGAAATTTAATATTGCAGAGAAATGATTGCTTAATTTGAAGAATTATTTCCACGCATTAATTAAATTAAAATTAATTAGCGTAAAATTCTTTTTCTGCCTTCAATTTTTTCTTTTGAACTTTTCCAGATACTACAATGCTAACTTCATATAGCAAGAATAAAGGAAAGCTTACTGTTAGCATTGTTGGTAGGTCGGGTGTTGGAGTTACAATTGCAGCAATTATTAAAATAATCACAACAGCATATCTGCGTTTTTCACGCATAAACTTGGGTGTCATGATACCAAGTTGAGACAAAATATAAATGACTATGGGTAGTTCGAAAACCGCCCCTGTACATAAGGTTAACGTAGCAACTGAAGAAAAATAAGAATCTATAGTAATCGTGTTTTCAATATCAGGGCTTATACTATAGTTTGATAAAAAATTAACAGAAAGTGGCGCTACAATAAAATAACCAAAAAGTAAACCTACTATAAATAAAAGACTTGCATAAAATACAAATCCGCTTGCCGATTTACGTTCAGAATCTTTTAATGCTGGTTTTACAAATCGCCAAATTTCCCATAATAAATAAGGAAAACCTAATATTACCCCTGTCATTAAAGCAGAGTTAATTTGTAAAGTAAACTGCCCAGCCATTTCTGTGTTGATAATTTTGCCAGGGATACTTTGTATGCAAAAACCACTTTTATTAAAATACTCTCCAATTTGACACATGATGCGGTAAGTCCAAAAGGAAGATTTTCTTGGGCCCATTATTACAGTGTCGAAAATAAAATCGTAGAAGAAAAAGCAAATTATTGTAAAGAAAACAACAGCAATTGAGGCTCTAATGAGATGTATTCTCAACTCGGAGAGGTGATCAAAGAAAGACATCTCAGCTTCTAAAGTTTTTCCTTTTCCTTTTACTGCTTCTACTAAGTCTGTTTTTCTTTCTTTGGCCATTATCAGATTTTACAAACGCAAAAATACCATTTTGAAACTTTCAAAATGGTATTTTATTTTGTTTAATTTTTATTTTACTTGTCTTCGCTAAATTCAAAAGTTTCCATAAACTTAGTGGTAAAATTACCTGCTCTAAAGTTAGGATCTTTCATTAATTTAAGGTGAAAAGGTATTGTTGTCTTTATTCCTTCAATCACAAATTCACTTAAGGCTCTTTCCATGGTGTTAATTGCTTCCTCTCTAGTTTGTGCAACACATATCAGTTTAGCAATCATAGAATCATAATTTGGAGGGATTACATAACCAGCGTAAACATGTGTATCAACTCTAACACCATGCCCACCAGGTGAATGAAAATGCGTTATTTTACCAGGAGAAGGTCTAAAGTTGTTAAAAGGATCTTCTGCATTTATACGGCATTCTATAGCACACATTTCTGGTGTGTAAGACTTTCCTGAGATTGGAATACCACAAGCAACTTTAATTTGCTCTTTTATTAAATCAAAGTTTATAACTTCTTCTGTTACGGGATGCTCTACTTGAATACGAGTATTCATCTCCATAAAATAGAAGTTTCGATGCTTATCTACCAAAAACTCTACAGTTCCTGCGCCCTCATACTTAACAGCTGTAGCACCTTTTATAGCTGCTTCTCCCATTCTCTCTCTTAACTCTGGCGTCATAAAGGGCGAAGGAGCTTCTTCAACTAACTTTTGATGTCTTCTTTGAATTGAGCAATCTCTCTCAGACAGATGGCAAACCTTACCAAACTGATCTCCAATTACTTGGATTTCAATGTGTCTTGGGTCTTCAATATATTTTTCTAAATACATTCCATCATTACCAAAAGCAGCTGCTGATTCTTGACGGGCCGAGTTCCAAGCATCTTCAAAATCTTCATCTTTCCAAACTTGTCTCATTCCACGCCCACCACCACCAGCGGTAGCTTTTAAAATTACAGGGTAACCAATTTTGTTGGCAATTGCAATTCCTTCTTTTACATCTGTTAACAATCCTTCTGAGCCGGGAATAGTTGGAACGCCAGCGGCTTTCATGGTGTCTTTAGCAGATGCTTTGTCACCCATGCTATTAATTTGATCGGCAGTTGCTCCAATAAATTTTATCCCATACTCATGACATATAGCAGAAAACTTTGCGTTTTCTGATAAAAAGCCATAACCAGGATGTATGGCATCTGCATTGGTTAATTCTGCAGCAGAGATAATATTTGGTATATTTAAGTAAGAATCTTTACTTGGAGGCGGGCCAATACAAACAGCCTCGTCTGCAAATCTAACATGCAAACTTTCTCTATCTGCAGTAGAATAAACAGCAACTGTTTTAATCCCCATTTCTTTACAAGTACGTATAATACGCAATGCAATCTCACCTCGGTTAGCTATAAGTATTTTTTTAAACATTTCTTATTGTTTTATATCAAAATTAATTTTTTAACGATTGTAGCATTTAGCTTAAATCATGATAATTATGATGGGTCAATAAGAAATAAAGGTTGGTCGTATTCTACTGGCTTAGAGTTGTCTACTAAAACTTTAACTACTTTACCAGATACCTCTGATTCAATCTCGTTAAACAACTTCATAGCTTCTATTATACAAAGTACAGTTCCGCTAGTTATCTCGTCACCAATATTAATAAGGCTAGGTTTATCTGGTGATGAAGATCTGTAAAAAGTACCAATCATTGGAGATTTGATAGTTACGTATCTTGATTCATCTGTTTGATTATCTACTGGTGTATGAGCAGCAATAGGTGCAGATTCTTGTTGAATTGGTTGTGCTGCAGCAATAGGAGCGGCCTGAGGTAAAACAGCAGGTACACTTGCGGTAACAAATGTTGGCTCCTGGTTAGTTTTTATAGTTATTTTAAAATCTTGTTCTTCAATTGATACTTCATTCACTCCTGATTTTGCAACAAATTTAATCAGGTCTTGAATTTGTTTGATATCCATTCCCATTATAATGTGGTTTAAGTTTTGATTAATTAAGAAATCTAATATAAGAATTTTATGTAAATGTTGTGATTAGTAAGCCCATTTAAGGTAAACAGAACCCCAAGTGAAACCACCACCAAAAGCAGCTAATATTAAATTATCTCCTTTTTTTAGTTTGCTTTCCCATTCCCATAAACAAAGTGGAATTGTTCCATTGGTGGTGTTCCCGTAACGCTCTATATTGATCATTACTTTATCTGATCCTACACCCATGCGGTTAGCTGTAGCATCTATAATTCTTTTATTGGCTTGATGAGGAACTAACCATGATATATCATCTGCCGTTAAATTATTTTTTTCCATTATTTCTGCGGCAACATCTGCCATATTGGTAACCGCAAATTTAAAAACTGCTTGACCCTCTTGGAATACAACATGTTCATTTGCGTCTACCGTTTCGTGGCTTGCTGGTTTTAATGAACCCCCTGCTTTTTGGTGTAAAAAGGCTCTGCCTGAACCATCACTTTTTAAGATAGAGTCTATAACACCGTTACCTTCTGTGTTGGGCTCTAACAACACGGCTCCGCAACCATCACCAAAAATAATACAGGTCACTCTGTCTTCGTAATTAATTATAGAAGACATTTTATCCCCACCAACTACTAAAACTTTTTTGTGTTTACCTGATTCTATAAATTGAGATGCTGTAGAAAGACCGTATAAAAAACCTGAACAGGCAGCTTGCAAATCATAACCCCAGGCATTTATAGCACCTATTTTATCTGCTAAAATATTTGCAGATGCTGGAAAAGGCATGTCTGGTGTAGATGTACAAAATATGATTAACTCTATTTCTTCGGCACTAATTCCTCTTTTGGCTAACAACCCATTAACAGCATGAACTGCCATATCTGAAGTTGCTAAACCTTCGCCTTTTAGTATTCTTCTTTCTTTAATTCCGGTTCTGCTGGTTATCCATTCATCGTTAGTGTCAACCATAGTTTCTAGCTCCTGATTTGTTAGCACATAATCAGGAACATAACCATTTACAGCCGTAATTGCAGCGTGAATTTTACTCATAATTTAGGTGTGTTTAAGAATTGAAAGCATTTTTAAAGCGTTCAATTATTTTGGTTTCTACCATGTCTTTAGAAAGTAGAACCATATTTTTTATAGCCTCTGGACTTGAAATTCCGTGTCCGATAATTACAGGAGCATTAACTCCTAAAATTGGACTTCCGCCGTATTGTTCGTAATTAAATCTATCAAAGAATTCATCTTTTAATCCTTTTTTAAGAGTTAAAACATAAAAAGATTCTGCCAATTTAAGCATTACGTTTCCGGTAAAACCGTCGCAAACAATTACATCGGCTTTATCATTAAACAAATCTCTTCCTTCAATATTCCCAATAAAATTTAATTGATCTGATGATTTTAATAAAGGATGTGTAGCTTGTGTAAGCATGTTTCCTTTTTCTTCCTCCTCGCCCAAATTCATTAAACCCACTTTAGGCTCTTCAATTTGATAAACATATTTAGAGTAAAGGCTACCCATTATTCCAAATTGTAATAAATGCTCAGGCTTGCAATCTGCATTTGCACCCGCATCTAACATAATACCAAACCCTCCTTTAACCTTAGGGATAACTGTAGAAATAGCTGGTCTAAGCACTCCTGATATAGCTTTTACGCTAAACATGGCGCCAACTAACATGGCTCCTGTGTTTCCTGCAGATGCAAAAGAATCTATGGCTCCTTCTTTAAGCATGTTAAAACCAACCGATATACTGGAATTGGGTTTTTGAACAATTGCTTTTGTAGGATGTTCGCCCATACCTATAACCTCCGAGGTATGTACAAACTCAAAAAAATCTGGATTATAATTTTGTTCTTTTAGAAGCGAAGTAGCGACTTCTTTGTCTCCAATTAGCACTAATTGCTGATTGGCTTCTAATTTTTTGTGCGCTTGTATAGCACCTAAAATTGTGGCTTTAGGAGCATAATCTCCGCCCATTATATCTAAACCAATTTTCATTGAGACAAGTGAGATAAGTGAGAAAGTGGTGTGAGAATTAATCTAAACTGATTAATATTTAGATTATTTGTAAACAAAAAATAACCCTTGTACAAGTTTTTCTGTTTAATCGAAACTCTTGTATAAGGGTTATTCATATTTATTTTAAGATATAGAAGTATTTTCTAGTAATAGTTTTCCTCTTAAAAAAAGATTACCATCTACATTGTATGCTCTATGTGGTAAGTGAACCGCACCAGTTTCTTTATCAACCCATAAAGATGGAGCTGTAGCTTTATAATGAGTTCTTCTCTTGTCTCTTCTAGATTTCGAGATTTTTCGTTTTGGATGTGCCATTTTTTCCTATTTTTTAATTTTTCTTAATATTCTTTAATATATCCCACCTGGGGTCTGTTAATTCATTTTTATCTTGCTCTACCAGAAAGTCGTTAAGCTTGCTTAGCATTTCTTGATCGCAAGTGGATAATTTACCTGGGTCTTCACATATATTTACGTAAGGAGCCGCAAGTGTTATTATCTCGTAAATGAATGAAGAAACATCAATTTCTACCTCATTTTTTTTAATTATCAGTACTTCTTCAGTATCTCCTAAATCTTCGGTATCAGAAAATTTAGCAATTAATTTATCGTTAACACTAATAAAGTTTGGAAAATCAGCTAAACATTTATCACAGTTTAGTTGAATTTCTCCCTCAATTTTAAAATTTAAAACCATTAAAGTTTCTTGTTTTTCTATATCAAGGTTAACTTTTAATGCTCCATCTTTTATTAAAGAATACTCAAACTCATCAAAAAAAGAACGATTAATCTCGTAATCAAATTGATAATGCCCAATTTTTAGCCCTGTAAAAGGGATTGAATATTGTTTTAACGATTTCAAAGTTCGACAATTAAGCCTGCAAATTTATGAAAAATTATTTACGTAAAAAGGTTTTTTTTAAAAATTGAGTTTTAGCCCATTATTTGGATCCTTAGTTAGCAGTAAGCTTACATTAATCTCTATCTCTACTATGTCTGGTAAAGGCTAGGGTATTATCTACTAATTCTTGTTGTTCTCTTCTACGTTTTACAATGTGGCAAGCTTCAAAAAGAGCATCTCTAAAAGAACTTGCAGAAGCCAAATTTTTACCAGCTATATCGTAACCTGTTCCATGATCTGGTGAAGTACGAACTACCGGAAGACCACTTGTGAAGTTAACACCATGATGAAAAGACAACGATTTAAAAGGTATTAAACCTTGGTCGTGGTACATGGCTAAAATTGCATCAAACTGATCAAAAGTACGGTTACCAAAAAAACCATCGGCTGGATATGCTCCAAAGGCAAAAATACCTTCTTGTTTTGCCTTTTCTATAGCTGGCAGTATAATTTCTAACTCTTCTTGTCCAATAAGGCCATCATCTCCGGCATGTGGGTTTAATCCTAAAACAGCAATTTTGGGTTTTTCTATCCAAAAATCATATTTTAAAGACTTATGCATCAACCTTAATTTAGACAAAATTGATTCTTGGGTTATGTTTGCTGTTACATCCTTTAGCGGCACATGACCGGTCACAACACCTACTCTTAACGTATTACTTATTAAAAACATCAGCGAATCTGGAGAGCCCGCCATGGCTTGTATGTACTCAGTATGTCCAGAGAATTTGAAAGTTTCGCTTTGTATATTGTGTTTATTAATTGGAGCTGTAACTAAAGCGTCTATTTTTCCTTTAATCAAATCGTCTGTGGCTCTTTGCAGTGATAAGAAAGCATATTTTCCGCCATTATGATTATTGGTACCTAATTCTATTTTTACATCTTCTTCCCAGCAATTTATCATATTTGGTTTACCCTGATGGGCTTGTGAGGCATCATTAATAACCTGAAAGATAAATTCTTGTATACCTGCAATTTTTCTGTGAAAAGAAGCTACTTTGGTGTGCCCGTAGACAATTGGTGTACAATATTTATAAACTTCAGATTCTGATAAGGTTTTCATAATTACCTCTAATCCTATTCCATTAACATCACCTATAGAAATTCCTACTTTTAATAAATCGCTCATAATTAATCCAGCTAATAATTGCTGCAAATTAAAGATTTTTGTTTTAATCTTAATTTTAAACCTGAAACTTTACGTAATTTGTAGCATATCTTAAGAATTAATGAGTCTGGTAAAAGCAAAAAAACATTTAGGGCAACATTTTTTAACCGATAAAAACATTGCGGAGAAAATAGTAAACAGTCTAATACATCATCAAAAGTATGATGAAGTATTGGAAGTGGGTCCTGGTATGGGTGTTTTGTCAGATTTCTTGCTTCAGAAAACCGATTACGAAACTCATTTGATTGATATTGATACCGAATCATTTCTTTTTCTCCAAAAAAAGTATCCTGAGTTAAAAAACCGATTAATTAATGCTGACTTTTTACAGCTCAACTTTAAAGATGTTTTTGTCGGAAACTTCGCCATTATTGGAAACTTTCCTTACAATATTAGCTCACAAATATTATTCAAGATTATAGAAAACAGAAACCAAGTGCCAGAAGTTGTAGGCATGTTTCAGAAAGAAGTAGCAGAGCGTTGTACTGCCAAAGCAGGAAGTAAAGAGTATGGTATTTTAAGCGTGTTTTTACAGGCTTATTTTAAGTGTGAGTATTTATTTACGGTCAAAGCCGGTGTTTTTAATCCGCCGCCAAAAGTGTTATCTGCTGTTATTCGTTTAAGTAGAAACGAAGTGAAGAATTTAGAATGTGATGAAAAATTATTTTGGCAAGTGGTTAAAGCAGGGTTTAATCAACGAAGAAAAACTTTAAGTAATGCGCTATCAGGAATTATCCCTAAAGAAAAACAAAACAATAACGAAGTTTGGACTTTAAGAGCTGAGCGATTGAGCGTGAAGGATTTTGTAGAGTTAACGAATTTGATTAGTTCGAGTATAATATGATAAAATACTTTCCACTTTTTCTGATTTTATTTACTTATAAACCTGCAATTGCACAGGTTAAAAAAGATGAATTTGATTTAAGTAAAATCAAATTTATTTATGAGGATAGTGTGGTGTATCTAAATTACTTAAATCAAAAAGATAGTTTAGTGTTTCCAATTATGCCAGGTGAATCCAAGGAAATGCAAACATCATTACGTTTAGAAAATATAATAGGAATAAGTGTGGATAGTATTGTTTCAGAGTATAAAAAATGCGGTTGTGGATTTACATCTTTTAACTATTTAATGAACTTTAATAATGAGAATGTTATTTCTTTTATTTTTTGGACAGATTTTTTGGGGTCCTACACTGAAGAAAATGTTCTATACAGAAATTATGATATTAAGACTGGAAAACAGTTAAAATTAAAAGATGAACCTACCGAAGCAGGATTAGATTATGTTCTTTTACAATATAAAAGTATACTTAACAGTCGATTAACAAAGGAATTAAACTTAAGTAAGAATCTGGATAAAAAGCAAATTTTATCGAATCTAAATAAAAGAATATCCAATTTAAAAATAGATGATTTGAGTCAAAATTATCTTTTATCCGATAAGTCATTAACCATTGATTTAGATGATGAAATCCCACACTATGCAAGGGCATTTGGAATTGATATGGAAGTATCTTTTTCAGTACTTCAAATAAAAAAATATATATCTAAAGACAGTAAAACACTAAACTAACCTATGAAAATACTAATAGTAGATGATTTGCACTCAGCTTTTAAAAACGGGGCAGTAGATTTAGGATACGAGGTTGATTATTTTCCGAACATCAAAAAAAATGAAGTTTTACAGATTCTAAAAAACTATGAAGGTTTAGCTATAAGAACCAAATTTAGGGTTGATGAAGAGGTTATCAATGCTGCTCCAAATTTAAAGTTTGTTGCCAGAGCAGGGGCTGGCATGGACAATATTGATGTGGTTTACGCCGATAAAAAAAATATCCAATTGATTAATGCGCCTGAAGGAAATGCTGATGCGGTAGGAGAGCATTGTATAGGTTTATTGCTTTCGCTAATGAATAATTTTAGGAAAGCAGATATTGAAATTAGAAATGGAATTTGGGAAAGAGAAGGAAACCGAGGTTACGAACTAAAAGGTAAAACAGTGGCTATTATTGGTTATGGGAATAACGGAAGTGCTTTTGCAAAAAAATTAAAGGGTTTTGACGTTAAGGTTTTAGCGTATGACAAGTATAAAACTGGTTTTTCTGATGATTTTGCAACCGAAGCCAGCATGGAAGAAGTGGTAAAATATGCTGACATTTTAAGTTTGCACATTCCGCTTACCAACGAGACTAGACAAATGGTAAACGATGATTATTTCTCTTATTTTAATAAACCTATTTTCTTTATAAATGCTGCCAGAGGAGAAATTACAAGTGTAAAAGCAGTTTTAAGTGCCATAAAAAGTGGTAAAATATTAGGTGCCGGTTTAGATGTATTAGAGAAAGAAAAATTTCCTGCTTTGGCTGACGCCGAGTTTTATAATGATTTAATAAACGAAGAAAAAGTAATCCTAACGCCTCATATAGGTGGCTGGACTTTTGATTCGTACCGTAAAATATCAGAGGTGTTAGTAGCAAAACTTAAAAATTTGGAATTTTAAATTCAAATTTTATATCTTCGTAAAACAATAAACAAGACTATGTATGCGAAAAGCAAATGTAGTCTTGTTTGTTTTTTGGGAGCTTGGCATTGTCAGGCTTTTTTATTCAATAAACAAAGGAAGAACATGACAGAGGTAGCATATTTTACGAAAGAAGGATTAGAGAATCTAAAAAACGAATTACATTATTTAAAAACCGAAGGAAGAAAAAAGATTTCTGCCGCTATTGCCGAAGCAAGAGATAAGGGTGATTTATCTGAGAACGCCGAGTATGATGCAGCAAAAGAAGCCCAAGGTTTGCATGAAACTAGAATAGCCCAACTAGGTAATACGCTAGCAAATGCCCGTTTAATTGATGAATCTAAATTAGATTTATCAAAGGTTTTAGCACTATCAATTGTTAAAATTAAGAATGTAAAAAACGGAGCAACCATGACTTATCAATTGGTAGCAGAGAATGAAGCGGATGTTAAAACGGGAAAAATATCAGTAAAATCGCCAATTGCACAGGGATTATTAGGTAAATCTGTAGGCGATAAAATAGAAATTATGGTGCCTGCTGGTAAAATGGAGTTTGAGGTATTAGAAATAAGCAGATAGTTCTTAGAATAAAGAGAAAAGAGTCAAGAAATAAGACACTAGATTCTTAAAACAAATAAGTTATGTCAACTATATTTAGTAAGATTATTTCTGGTGATATTCCGGCTCACAAAGTTGCCGAAACTGACCATTATTTAGCCTTTTTGGATATTAATCCATTAAAAATGGGACATGTTTTGGTTATTCCAAAAATTGAGGTAGACTATATCTTTGATTTGGATGATGAAAATTATTCAGGGCTTATGATTTTTGCTAAAATTGTTGCTCAGGCTATCAAAAATGTTGTACCATGCGAAAGAATAGGGGTCGCAGTTGTTGGTTTAGAAGTCCCACATGTCCATATTCATCTTATTCCTATCACCCAAATTGCTGATATGGATTTTGGTAAACAAAAGCTAAAACCAACAGAACAAGAATTGAGTGAAATGGCAATTAAAATATTAAATAGTTTTAATCAATAATTTAATACCTAAAGTAATTCAGGTTTAATTTTGTCTCTAAAATTTGTTGCAAACTTAGCTAGTTTAGGTTCTATGACAGCCATGCAATAACCTTGGTATCTGTTATTGATATAATAATTCTGGTGGTATTTTTCTGCAGGGTAAAATACATCAATAGTAGAAACTTCTGTAACAATTGGACTAGAGAATATTTCTTGCTCATTTAGTTGCTTAATCATCTCCAAAGTGACGTTCTTTTGATTTTCGGATTCGTAGAATACAACTGATCGATACTGTGTGCCCACATCTGCACCTTGTCTGTTTAAGGTAGTTGGATCGTGAGTTTTTAAGAAAATCAAAAGTAATTCTTCAAAAGAAGTCTCGTTAGGATTAAATACAATTTGTATAATTTCCGCATGTCCTGTTTTTCCGCTGCATACCTGCTCATAAGTTGGGTTTTCTATACTGCCACCCATATATCCTGATGTTACACTTTGCACTCCTTTAACCGCTGTAAAAACTGCTTCGGTACACCAAAAACAACCGCCACCAAAATTTGCTTTTTCTATATTCATATTTACTTAACAAAAGATATTTGAAATTTGTTGCTAGTGTTCACAATTTAATATCCAAAATTTAAATTACAAACAAAATAAAAAATGCCCCGAAATCATCGGAGCATTTTTTATTAATATCAGGAAATATTATTGGTCAATAGAGCCAAGTACTTTTTTCATAAAAGCATTTAAAGCATCTTTTGGGCTCATTCCTGTTTCTACTAATTCGTGAACTTCAATAGCACCACATAAATTAGAAATTAATTCTCCAATCACATCTAATTCTTCAGCTTTAATAGAAGAAACCTCACTTATGTTCTCTAACACAGCAATAGTATTATTTATTTCTTCTACCGAAGAAGTGCTGTGAATTTGTCTAATTACTGGTAATTTCATTTACTAAATTTTTTAATAAATCTTCTTTATTGGTTTGTATTTGATTAACCAAAGCACCATTTTTAAAACTTGCAAAGGTTGGTAAATTACTAACGTTTGCTAATTTTCTTGAGTTTGGAAACTTTTCAGCATCAACTATTACAAATGCTACATTTTCGTTCTCGGTAGCCATTCTTTTAAATTTTGGCTTCATTAAACGACAGTTTCCGCACCATGCTGCCGAAAACTGAACTACAGTAATATCGTTTGCGCCAATAATTGCTTCTAGATTATCTTGTTCTAATTCTACTAACATGATTTAATTTTAAATAATTGAACAATAGCTTTGTTGATTTTTAATTAGCAGAAAAATATTCTACTACGCCTTTAGAAGTTGCTACCATAGCAGTTTCACCTTCTTCCCAGTTAGCAGGGCAAACTTCGCCGTATTTCTCTACGTGTAATTGCGCATCAATTAAACGGATGTATTCATCAATGTTTCTTCCTAATGGGAAATCGTTAATAGACTCATGTCTTACAATTCCTTCTTTGTCGATGACAAAAGTACCTCTATATGCAATTGGTGCACCTGTAAATGACCAAATTCTATTTTCGTTATCAAAATGATACTCTCCACCTAATACACCATAGTTTAAAGCAATAGTTTTTGAATTATCAGCAACTATTGGAAAAGTTACTCCTTGTATACCTGCATTGTCTTTTGGTGTATTTAACCAAGCTAAATGCGTTTCTTCCGAATCTGTTGAGCAACCTACAACAACTGTATCTCTTTTTGCAAATTCAGCTACCTTTTCTTGAAAAGCATGAATTTCTGTCGGGCAAACAAACGTGAAATCTTTTGGATAAAAGAAAAATACCACATTTTTTTTACCTAAATACTGTTCTAAACTAAAATCTTCAACTATTTCTTCACCATTTATAACTGCTCCTACGGTGAACTTTGGAGCCTTTTTACCTACTAATCCCATGTTTTTATATTTTCTACAAAGATAACTACACAAGCTTTAAATTGTTTATTTAAATATTATTTTAATTATTGAATAAGTAATAATAAATTAATTTGATTATTAATATAATAAAAATATCTATTTTTTATTAAAATAAATATAAAATAAGTCGGTTAATGGGTTTTGTTTTATGTTTTTGATAAAAATGAGGGTTTTTATTAGTTTTATCTATGAGTATATAGATAAAACTAATACTACTGATTAACAAACGCTAAAAAAGTCACTTTTAAACAGTCATTAATAAAGTGACGAGAGATTTTTTAGGTTAAAATAAGTGTAGAAATGATTGGTGAATTTTTTGTTTTTATTTCAAGCATTTAATCATGAAATAAAAAAAGCGGTCAACGTGGGATGTTGAAGCCGCTTTTTATCGCATTGTAATTAGAAAATAGGCTCTTTAAAATGGCAAGTCATCATCTTGCCCTGGTTCTGCACTAATATCAACTGGTGCCGCAATTTCTGGCGATTTAGCAACTGGGCTTGCGCCTGCAGCTCCACTCAATACATTTACTTTCCATAATTGTAAAGTATTAAAGTATTGTTTTTCACCTTGTTTGTTTGTCCATTCTCTTCCTTTTAAATTGAAGAAAACTTCAACATCATCGCCAACTTTAACATCATCCATTAAAGCGCAACGGTCTTGGATAGCTTCAAATTTTACAAACTCAGGGTATTGAGGGTTTTCTGAAAATTCTACAACTAACTCTCTTTTTCTAAAGCTATCGGTTACATTTATAATATCCGATACGTAATGTGCTTTTCCTTTTATGTCCATAAATAAATCATTTGAATCTCTTCCAAATCTCTAAAATTTATTTGAGTAAATTGCGCTCTGATATGAATCAAGTTTTCAACACTTCCGCTAAGGTTATCATAACCTGTAATAAACGTCTTTCTATTTACCTAGAAAATGAGGTAATTGCATTGGGTTTTAAACCTATCCGTGTTTTCTCTACTGGGGTAGAGTTAAAAGTTACTTTAAATGAATGTATTAGGCTTAATTTAAACCTGCGTTGTGCTAGCCAAGTTTTGTATAAATTGCATGATTTTTCAGCCCAAAATGCGGATGAATTGTACCAAAATTTGTCTCAATTAGCGTGGGAAAAAATTATAGATTTTGGTGGATATTTTTCTGTAACCTCTAATGTGGATAACGAAACTATTTCAACACCACTTTTTGCAAACCTACGTGTAAAAGACGCTATTGTAGATAGAATTAAAAGCGTACATAAAATTAGACCTGATTCTGGGTCCGATTATAACAAAGCCGTTATCCATTTATACTGGAAAGGGGAGAATGCCGAAGTTTTTATTGACACCGCAGGAGAAACTTTAGCTAAACACAGTTATAGGAAAATTCCTGGTAAGGCACCTATGTTAGAAGCCCTTGCTGCTGGGACAATCTACGCCTCAGGCTGGGACAAGAAATCTAATTTTATAAATCCCATGTGTGGATCTGGAACTTTAGCTATAGAAGCTGCATTAATTGCTACTAATAGAGCGCCTGGTTTATTACGTATGAATTATGGCTTTATGCATATTTTGGGTTATGATGAGGAAGTATTTTTAACCGAGAGAAGAATGCTTAAAGAGTTAGTTATTAAGCAAATAGATTTTAAAATTATAGCAAGCGATATTTCTGAAGATGCAGTTGATATTTCAATAAAAAATGCCATGACAGCCGGTGTAGATCATTTAATAGATTTTAGAGAATGTGATTTTGCCGAAACCGAAATACCAGAGGGTAAAGGTGTAGTGATGTTTAATCCAGAATATGGAGAACGTTTAGGCGAACAAAGTGAACTTGAAGTTACCTACAAAAGAATTGGTGATTTTATGAAGCAGAAATGTAAAGGTTACAGTGGATTTATTTTTACTGGCAATCCTGATTTAGCGAAGAAAATTGGTTTAAAGGCTAGTAAAAGAATAGAGTTTTATAATGGTAAATTGGATTGTAGATTATTACAATACGAGCTTTATGATGGAAGTAAGAGAGAACCTTTGGTAGTGAATAGTTAAATAGTAAATATAAAGTATCTAGATTTAAGTATCAAGATTGAATCTTTACGAATTGGATTTTTTCTTTTAATTAAAGTTTTTCATTCAGAGCGTAGAGATTCTTATTAGCTCGGGGAGCTTGGTTTTTTTCTTGGTTAAAAAACTTTTTCGTTAGCTTTTAATTAGAGTTTGAGTTTAATTGGGAATCAATTAACCTAGGTAGTATTTCATTGCAGCGCCAATTGCAGCAAAAACAACTCCTACAATAGATATGATGTAAGCAGATTTGCCAAAAACAATTCCCATAACTATACCAAATACGGTTAAAATTAATCCGCCAATCATTAAATACTGACCTCGTTTAGCTTTTTCTGCTTGTTTGCTCTCTAATTCTGGGTTTTGTTTTTTAATATCCTCAAACGCTTTAGATCGTAATTCGCTCGCTGCCTTTGGATTTGTAGTTTTTTTAACCTCTCCTGAGTTTTTATTTATACTTGGCTTTTGAGGTAAAATTAAAGCACCATTCAACTTGTCTTCACTTGTAGTCTCCTTAATTTTAGGTATTTCGGATACTTTTTTAGGTGTTGTTTGATTTGGAGTAATTTTATTTGGAATAGCTGCTTTTGCTTTATTAAAATTTGTAGCGCTTGATTTTGAAGAAGAAGTTTTTTTATTATTTACAGGTTCTGTAATGTTTTCTTTTGCCGTAGCTAAATTGTTTAATTTTTGCTCTTCTTCAGCAAAGAAACCAGTAGATTCTTCATAGTAAATTTCGTTGTTTTTTTCTTTTAAATCTATTTTAATAGAAACGGTATTTACCTTACTTACTTTTACAGGTTGATATTTTCTGGCTAATTGAATTTTTTCTGGGTTAATATTAATCCATTCAAAGTTGTTTCTACAACTAGATAATGCCAAAAAGGCAATCATACTTAACCAATAAAGACCTATTTTAAATTTCATAATGCATTTTGTCTTATGATAATATAGTGCCAGTTTTATTATTTATGCTTTAAAATGTATAAAAACGTCGATAAGTGTCATTTAATTATCTTTTTAAATGTCATGTTTTTATAATGAATGGAATTAATTTCCCAATTCTCTACAATAAATCAAAACCAATGTCTTTTCTAAAGTTTGCGCCATCAAAATAAATTCGGCCAGCATCGGCAGTTGCTTGTTGTAAAGCATCAAATAAATTTTCTTGTAAAGTAGTAACTGCTAATACTCTACCACCATTGGTTTTAATAATTCCATTTTCAAGCTCTGTACCAGCATGAAAAACCGTACTTTCTTTTACATTTTCTAAACCGGTAATAGATTTACCTTTTAAATAATCTCCTGGGTAACCTGCAGAAACAATCACTATTGTAGCAGCCGTTTTCTTACTTATTCTTAATTGGTAATCTTTTAGTTGTTTATTGGCTACAGCATTTAAAAGCTCTACAAAGTCATTTTCTATTCTAGGTAAAACGCTTTCAGTTTCTGGATCGCCCATGCGGCAATTATATTCTATAACCTTGGGGACGCCATTATTGTTCATCAAACCAATGAAAATAAATCCTTTATAGTCTATTTTATCTTTTTTAAGTCCATTAACAGTTGGGATTACAATTTCTTCTTCTACTCTTTTTAGAAACGCAGGATTTGCAAAATGAACCGGGGAGATAGAACCCATACCACCTGTATTTAAACCTGTATCTCCTTCTCCAATTCTTTTATAATCTTTAGCTTCTGGTAAAATCACATAATCTGTGCCATCGGTTAATACAAAAACAGATAGTTCTATCCCTGTTAAAAATTCTTCTATCACTACTTTTTCACTAGCGGCACCAAATTTGGCTTCAGCCAACATTAAAGTAAGTTCTTTTTGCGCTTCTTCTAACGTTGTGCATATTAAAACACCCTTTCCTGCAGCTAAGCCATCTGCTTTTAAAACTACGGGCATTTGGTGGTGTTTTAAGTATGTTAAACCTTGTGCTAGGGTTTCTTTTGTGAAAGTTTCTGAGGCTGCTGTAGGTATGCCATGCCTGTTCATAAATGCTTTAGAAAAATCTTTACTTCCTTCTAGCTGCGCACCATCGGCTTTAGGTCCAATAACAGGTATGTCTTTTAACTCGGCGCAAGCCAAAAAATAATCATGAATACCTTTTACTAATGGTTCTTCTGGACCCACCAATACTAAATTAATACGTTGCTCTAATACTAATTTTTTTATCGCATCAAAATCAGTTGCTTTAATATTTATGTTTTTTCCGTATTGGCTTGTACCTGCATTGCCTGGCGCAATAAATAAATTATCGCATAAATTACTTTGCGCTATCTTCCATGCAAATGTACTTTCTCTGCCGCCTGAGCCTAAAATTAAAATATTCATGCTTCAAAAATAGAATATCTCTTTTTATCACGCTTATTATTTTTTAAATAAATGTTTTGAAAAAAATAACTAAAAAAATAGTTGTAAAACTAAAATATTAGTTTTACTTTTATTAAATCAAATTAAAAATCATGGAAAAAGAGATTAAAGAACTAACCCGAGCAGAAGAACAGTTGATGCAAATATTATGGGAAATTGGAAGTGGGTTTGTAAAAGATGTGATTGAATTATTACCCGAGCCTAAACCGGCTTACAACACGGTTTCGACATTTATTAGAATTTTAGAAACTAAAGGATTTGTAGGCCATACGGCATTTGGGAAGAGTCATAATTATCATCCAATTATTAGTAAAGAAGAATACAAAGATTTTGCAACTAATAAATTAATGAGTGGATATTTTGAAAACTCGGTAGAAAGTATGTTTTCGTTCTTTGTTAAAAATGAGAAGATTGATTTAAATGAGGCAGATGAAATATTAAAAATGATAGAGAAACTTAAAAATAAATAGATATGAATTGGGTTAGCTATTTGATACAATTAAACCTGTATTTGGTATTGTTTTATACTTTTTATTGGGTATTTCTTAAGAACGAGACTTTTTTTAATCTAAATAGAGCTTATTTAGTAGGTGCAGCAGTATTCTCGGCTTTAATTCCTTTGATAAAACCTGAGTGGTTTACAAAATCAGAAATTAGTAATGAGTTGCAGTATAACTGGACAAATGCCAATATGGTGGTTATGCAGGGCTTTACTAGCCCAGTAAACGAGGAAGTTAAATGGGTTTTAGGCGATTATTTAACCCTTATTTATGTGGTTATCACCGCTGTGTTAATTGTAAACTTAGTTATTAAGCTTGTTAAGGTTAGTCGATTATTAAGACTTAAAAATCATCCTGAGGCATTTTCTTTTTTTAATAAGATTTGGGTAAACAAGCAATTGCCACAATATGATGAAATTACCAAACATGAGCTTACCCATGCCAAGCACTTACACTCGGCCGATGTTTTGTTTTTTGAAATCATCTGTATTATCAATTGGTTTAATCCCGTTTGTTACATCTATAAAAGAGCGGTTAAACATATACATGAGTTTATTGCCGATGAGCAAGCCATCAAAAACAGCAATCAAGTTTATGATTACGCCATGCTTTTGTTTAACAAAAGTTTTGGTGTAAACCCTAATCAGTTAACCAATAATTTTTTCAATCAATCTATGTTAAAAAGGAGGATCCAAATGTTACAAAAAGAAAAATCAAAGAAAGTAGCCATTTTAAAGTATGGCTTATCGGTGCCATTGTTTTTATTAGCCATGGTTTTATCGTCTGCTACCATTAGCAAGAACGAAACTATTGAACAAGTTGCCGAAGTTTTAAAACCTAAATTAGAAATTAGTGAGATTTTAGTTCCTGAAAAGGTTGCTGAACTGGTAAAACCAGAAAAAGAAAAAGTAGTTTTCGCAAAACCTTTATTAAAATTGAATGCAGATGAAGTGTTTGATGGATTTAAAAAGTATTTATTAAAGACTCTTTCTTTTCCTAAAAAATTGAATGATTATGGAATTGATCTTAAAATAGCCTACACTTTTGATGTAAATGGGAAAGGTTTAATTGAAGGTGTAAAACAAGCAAGTTTTGTAGATGGAGCTAAAGTGGTTTTTGATGATATTGATGTAGTGTCTGAAGCTGTCACGAAAATTAGTTCGTTTAAAGAAAAAGTAAATATTGCAGAAGGGACTTATACTCTTTTTGTAAATTATGTTTTAAATGGGAGTGAAAAGAAAAAAGCTGTTGATGCTACTAAAAGCATAGGTATAGCAAAGAATTTTATAGGCGAAATAACAGTTACTGGCTTTGGCTCTATAAACAACGCTTTAAATGAAGTTGTTGTTTCTGGATATGCAACTACTAATGAAGAAAATAATCAAATTTTTCAAAATGTTGAGGTGTTACCATCTTTCCCTGGGGGTTTAGAAGCTTTTGGCAAATTTTTAGCCTCTAACATTAAGTATCCGGCTATCGCAAAAAACAATAAAATTCAAGGGCGAGTTTATTGCATTTTTGTGGTAGAAAAAGACGGTAGTTTATCAAATATAAGAGTAGTTAGAGGACTGGGTAGTGGCTGCGATGAGGAAGCAGTCAGGGTTTTAGCTATTTCTCCAAAATGGGATCCCGGAATTCAAAACGGTAGACCCGTTCGTGTTAGCTATACTATTCCTATATTTTTTAAAATGGATGATAAACAAGATAAAACTGATAATGATATTGCTTTTACTTCAAATATTGATGAGCAGTTAGCAATAGTAAAAAGTAAAGATTTTTTATTGATAGTTGATGGAGAGGAATTAGAAAGGAAAGAAGGAAAGTCTATTTATAGTGGACTTGATTCAAGTAAAATTGATAAAGTGGAGGTTATAAATAAAGACAGAGCTTTTGAGATTTACGGAGAAAAAGGTAAAAATGGCGTAGTTCTAATTACAACCAAGAAAAAGAAGTAAAATTACACTACCTATAAACCAAAAAAAGCGAGTTTTAAACTCGCTTTTTTTGGTTAGTCATTTTCTACTTGTGCAGTCATTTTACCAGGCTTGCCAATAGTTTTATAAGCGCCATCGCCACGTAACACCGATGCCATTAAAGTACTGTTATTAAATACCTCGTAGGCTTTTTTCAGATCGGTATCGTATTGGAAAGCTTGCTCGGTTTTACCTTTTTCAAAATAATAACGTTGAGTAATTTCTGCCTCTAAAACTCTTTTAATTTCGGCTTTGTAGGTTATTAAATCTGTCTTTTTATCCGCGTTAAGCTTGGTTTTAATATTTTCTAGTTCAGTTTTAATATCATTCCACTTTTTGTCTTTTTCTGCTTCAGATTTAAAATCGTTTAGGTTTTGTTCTAAATAAGTTTGATACTGATAGTCTTTCCCGTTTAAATAAGTGATAAAGTTTTGATAATCTGCATCAGAAAGTTTGAAATTTTTAGCTCCTTCTATAGTAGGATGCGTTTTTACAAAGTTTGTAGCATAATCAAAAATGAAATATTTGTTCACCAAGGTTTGTGTTATTTGATGATACTTAAATGGGTCTACAAAAATATCGGGATAAACACCACTACCATTATAAACTGTTCGGCCTCCCTTAGTTTGGTAAGCAGTTAATAAAGAATCGGCAACTTTTTCTACTGATCCATCATCATTTCTGTGTGTATAATCTAGGGCTTGTATGCATCTGCCGGAAGGCGTATAATATTTAGCCACAGTTATTTTTACTAAACTATTATAAGGTAGGTTAAAGGTTTGCTGTACCAGGCCTTTGCCAAAGCTACGTTGCCCAATAATAACGGCTCGGTCTAAATCTTGTAAAGCGCCTGCAACAATTTCTGATGCAGATGCCGACCTAGAATTTACTAAAACTACTAAAGGAATTTGGGCATCTACTGGGCTGGTAAAGGTTTTATAGGTAATTGTTTTTTCTTTGTTTTTTCCTTTTTGGATAACTACCTCGATATTTCTATCAACAAATAAGTTCACAATTTTAACAGCTTCTTGCAAAATTCCACCACCGTTAAAGCGCAAATCTAGTACTAAGCCTTTTGGATTATTTTTTTTAATATTAACTAATGCATCTTTAACTTCTTGCCCAGAGTCTTCTAAAAATTTATCCAATTTAATATATCCAATGTTGTTATCTAACATGCCAAAATAACTTACATTGGGTTGTATAATCTCTGCTCTATTTAAAGTCTTCTCTAACAACTTGCCATCCCTTAAAAGGGTCATTATTATAGGCGTTTCTTTTGGGCCTTTTAAAAGTTGACTGATTTGTTCGTTGTTTTTATCTTTAACTGTAATATTATCTATCGTAATTACTTCGTCGCCAGCTTTTATACCTGCTTTTTGTGCTGGATATCCTTCAAAAGGATCTGAAATAAAAATTCTACCATCGCGGTAAATCACACCTGCACCTATACCACCGTATTGAGTACTTACGTATTTCATTCGGTAATCTTCAATTTCAGATTCGGGTACAAACTCTGTATAAGGGTCTAAATTTTCTAGCATGGCATCAATACCATTTCTCATTAGTTTAGACGAACTTACTTCATCTACATAATTGATGTTGAGTTCTTTATAAACTGATGCGAAAATATCTAGGTTTTTAGAGATTTGAAAAAGATCATCTCTAAAAGAAAAGGTAAGTGTAGCGAAAGCGATTAAGCCTATGCTTAAAGTAAGTTTTATATTGTTTTTGAAAAATCCCATATGCTAGTACAATGTTTTAAAAGTACTAAAACCAACGGAATTTTAATAGAAAGTGTTGTTAGAGATGCAAAACAGGAGAGAATTTTACATAACAATCAGTTTAAATTTAAAAACTTAAACTGATTGATAATTAAAGGCGATTATTTTCTATGTTTAATAACCCTTTTTTAAGAGTAAAAACAACATATTCACGCTTTCTTTTTAAGCGTTCTTGTAAATGAGTAATTAATTTTTCTTCTTGGCCAGCTTCAAAAGCTAAATCATCCTCTGATAGGTGATTGTATTTTCTTTTCAGTTTTAATTTTAACCTGCCCCAATCTTGGGTGCTAATGCTAATTTCTGCCATGTTTTAAATTTGCTACAAAAATAATAGAATGTTTTGTTTAAAGCTAATTTTATTCATTTTCCGTTATACAATCCTAATCTCGTTATTAGAATGGTCTAAAGACTCGCCATTTGGGTTTACATGCTTAGCCAAAATCCTTTTACCTTCTTTTCTAACCTCAGCTTGTTTTCTAAAACCCCAAATCGTATCACTAGCATATTTTCTAGTAGCTTCTAGATCTACAATAGGCAAAGGATAATCTTCACCAATTTTACAATGATAAATTTCTTGCTCAATTAAGCTCAATTTCCATGGCTGATGAATTAAATGAGCTGGTATATGGGCTAATTGAGGTAGCCATTGTTTAATAAAAACACCATCAGGATCGTGATCTTCACTATTTTTTATAGGATTGTAAATTCTTATGGTATTTACCCCAGTAACGCCTGCTTGCATTTGTATTTGAGGGTAATGAATGCCTACTTCGTAATCTAAAAATTGTCTGGCCAAAAAGTGACTCAAATGTTGCCAATCTTGCCAAAGATTAAAAGTAAAAAAAGATACAATCATGGCTCGCATCCTAAAATTTAAATACCCAGTTTGCACTAAGCAGCGCATACAGGCATCAATAATGGGTACACCAGTTTCACCATTCTCCCAAGCCTTAATATATTCTTCGTTTTTGGGTTTAATTAAACCGTTAAAGCCTTTATTTACATGGTTAAATTCCATGCTACACTCGTTTTCAAATTTTTGAATAAAATGGCAATGCCAATATAACCGTGATGTGAAATTAGATAAAGCACTTTTATTGGACACTTTATGGTAATGTTGCATGGCGTATCTAAAAACCATACGCATAGAAATATTTCCGTAAGTGATATAAGGCGATAGCCTGCTACAGCTTTTTCTACTTAATGCAGGTTTAGATATATGCTTGCTATAATTCTGATGTCTTTCTTTAATAAAACCTTCTAAGTATCGCCATGCAAATTCCTCACCACCTGGCTGAAAATTTTTATCCTCTGTTTTAATTTCATCAGCTAATTCTTTGCCCTTGATTGACTGAAAATACTGATTTGGTAGTTTAGCAAAAATCCAATTATCCTCTTTAACAATCTTGGGCATTTGATTCATTCTTTGTTCCCAAAGCTGTTTCCAGTTTTTTCTGTTCGATAACTTTCTAATTACACCATTGGTTTGATATTCTTTCCATTGAATGTTTTGTTGCTTAAAGAAAGATTTCATTTCCAAATCACGGTCGAAGGTTATTTTATTACCAATTTCTTCATGCGAGAAAACCGTATTGATTTTAAATTGCTGGTTTAGCTGTTCAAAAACAAATTTTGCTTCTTGCTTAAAAATATAAATCTGTGTGTTAACCTGTTTTAATTTAACCTGCATAGCCATCAACGACTGATATACAAAACGCCAGTGCCTAATATCGCTATCAGGATATTGCATTACACTAGGCTCAAAACAGTAAATAAATAATAAAGGGATTTGCGTTTTTTGTGCTTCAAAAAGAGGCTCGTGATCTGTAAAGCGCAAATCTCTTTTAAACCAAACTATATTTATTTCTTGTTTTTGTGGCACAATTAGTTAATGAAATTGAGAGGGCTTTGTTTTTATAGACGGAAGATTTAAGTAATTTTTATTAAATCAGGAAAAAGATTTGGGCGTTTAAACAGGCTTTACGCTATATCTTTTTTTGTCTTATTCTTCGACTCCGCTCAGAATGACAAAAAAAGCCTGCCCGACTAGTTCAGGCGGGGATGCCGCTACAATCCTTAACGCAAAAAAAAACTTACAGCTGAATTAGACTAACATCTTCAGTATTAACTTCTAGTTCTACTTCACGTCCAAAAACTAAAGATAAGTTATTGGGTAAGTGGCCAGCAGGGAAATCATAACAAATAGGAAAATTATATTTATTGGTAACCTGAGCAATAATTTCTTGAGCGGTTGAGCCAAAAGGAATATCATTTACCTTCATATTGGTAAAACCACCTACAATTAAGCCTGCTAAGTTTTTAAACTTTCCAGCTCTGTCTAAAGTTCTAATCATTCTATCAATAATGTATGGGTATTCTCCCACATCTTCAATAAAAAGAATATGGTTGCTAAAATCAAAATCGCTATTAGACCCAATGTTTGCGGCAATTAATGATAAATTACCACCTATTAAAACACCTTTTCCCTTTCCTTTTTTGTTTAATTGTTGATAAGGAATTTGATAATTGATTTTTTCTCCAAACAGCGCATTTTTCAAGCTTAAAATACCTGCAGCTGTACTATCTGGAATGGTAGAAGGCATTTGCCCATGAATGCTTTGTAAACCTAAACTTTGCAATTGTAAATGAAAAACGGTGATATCGCTAAAGCCGATAATCCATTTAGGATTTTTTAAAAGTGGTTTCCAATCTATCTCATCTACAATTCTGATACAGCCATAACCACCACGAGCAGCAATAATGGCTTTAATGCTACCATCATCAATAAAATCTTGAAAATCCTGAGTCCTTAATTCATCTGTACCTGCAAATTGATTGTATTCTGCATTAATTGTTTTACCTAATACAACTTCTAACCCCCAGCTTTCTAAAAGATTAATAGCATCTGTTAAAGGTGTTTTTAATGCTTTTGCTGGACAAGTAATGGCGATTTTATCTCCTTTTTTTAGATAAGGTGCAGAAATCATGAATTATCTTTTCAAGTGATTTAAATAACTAGTGGTTAAAGCTAATTTTTTATTTCGGTTATGTGGTAAACACCTATTAACAAAGTTCTTCTAAAGCAAAATGGCACTCAGTTGAAATAAAGTCGAATTTGATACTCAATAAATAGAGTCATTTTACTAAGGTTACAAATTTATCGAAATCAACAAAAAAAAATATTAAATCAATTCTATTAATTTAGTTAGCTAAAAACAACCTAAATCACTTAATTATTAGTTTTATGAAAATTTTAGAGGGTTATTTTTTACTAAAAAACATAATGTACAACAACAAATACAATTCCGGCAAGGGTAGCCGAAACTGGAATAGTTAATACCCATGCCCAAATTAGGCTATAAGTTACTCCCCATCTTACTGCCGAAATACGTTTGGTTAAACCTACACCTATTATAGAACCAGTTATGGTATGTGTAGTAGAAACTGGAATACCAAAATGCTCAGTAATACCTAATGTAACCGCACCTGCAGACTCGGCACTTACACCTTCTAGCGAGGTAACTTTAGTTATTTTACTACCCATTGTTTTCACAATTTTCCAGCCACCACTCATGGTTCCAAGGGCAATAGCTGAATAACAAACTAAAGGAATCCATTCTGGCATTGGCTCAGTTGCATCATAAACTTTATTAGCAACTAATGCGGTAAAAATAATACCCATTACTTTTTGAGCATCGTTACCACCATGTGTGAAACTTAAGGCAGCAGAAGAAACCAATTGTAACCTTTTAAACCATTTCTCGGCAGTAGAAGGTCTAGCATTTTTAGATATATTAATTATAACTAAATTAATAATGATAGCAATTACCATTCCTATAATAGGTGCAAGCACTATAAAAGAAACAACTTTTATAATTGGGGTAAAGTTTACAGCTACTAATGCGCTTTGACCTAATGTTAGTGCTTTTGCCATCCCTGCGCCTGCAAAACCTCCAATTAAAGTATGAGATGAGCTAGACGGAATTCCGTAATACCATGTTAAAAGATTCCATGCAATTGCTGCAATTAAACCTGATAAAACAACTTCTAAGGTAATAAATTCGCTGTAAACAGTTTTGGCAACGGTATCAGCTACTTTGTGATCTGTAAAGTAAAAATAAGCAGCAAAATTAAAAGTAGCTGCCCATAATACGGCTTGAAACGGAGTTAAAACTTTGGTAGAAACAATGGTAGCAATAGAGTTTGCTGCATCGTGAAAGCCATTGATAAAGTCAAAACCAATAGCAAGAATAATTACAATAACTAGTAAAGTGGTAACCATTAAGTTTTTATTTAAGCATTTTTAACCAAAATGGTTTCTAAGACGTTTGCTACGTCCTCGCACATATCTGTAGCATTTTCTAAGGCAGATAATACTTCTTTATATTTCATAATAGTTTTGGCATCTTCTTCAAAATCAAATAAATCGCCAATAGCTCTATCAAAAACATAATCTGCTTGATTTTCTAGACTATTAATTCTAACGCAAGAGTCGGCTACTATTCTAATGTTTTTTAAGTTTTTAAGTTCTTTTATTGCCTTATCAACTTCTACACATGCCTGACCTACCAATTCAGCTAGTTTTTTAATGGGTTCTGTAGTTTCGTTAACGTTGTATAAAAGAATACGGTTAGAACTGCCATGCATATAATCAGCTACATCATCTAAGGCGGTTGCCAAAGTATGAATGTCTTCCCTATCAAACGGGGTGATGAACGTTTTACTAAGTTCTAGATAAATTTGATGTGTAATTTCATCGCCTTTTTGTTCTAAACTTTCTATTTCTTTATGTAGAGGTTCTCTTGCTTTTAAATCATCGGTGTTAACCAATTTCTTTAACAAAACAGACATGCTCACTAAGTTTGTACTTGCGCTCTCAAAAAGTGGGAAAAACTTCCTGTCTTTAGGAATAAAGTAAGAGAAAATATTATTCATATCCAGTTATATAATTAAGTCCCAAAAGTACTACACCTATGTTAACATAATGTTAATTTTTAGTGTTGTTACTAGGTATTATTAGTGGAATTCCGATAAAATTATCTTTATGTTTTTGCAAAGTAAAGCCAAATGTAGATCCAATTCCCTCTGTACTTCTAACGTTAATGGTTTGATCGTGAGCCTCTATAATATGTTTTACTATGGCTAAACCAAGGCCTGAGCCTCCAATTTGTCTTGACCTGCTGGTATCAGTACGATAAAAACGTTCGAATAATCTGGGTAAACATTTTTCTTCTATTCCAATGCCTTCGTCAGTTATTTCTACTAAAATTTGATCATGTAAACTAAAAGTAGAAATATAAGTATGACCATTTTCTTTTCCATATTTAAAGGAATTATCTACAAGGTTAATCAATACTTGTCTAATTTTTTCTCTATCGGCTATTACCCAAGTAGGTTCTTGATACTTATCTTTAAAAACAAGCTCAATTTTATACTTTTTGGCTTTAAGCTCTAGAGATTCCATAACTTCCTTTATTAAAGCTGTTAGCTCAAACTTTTGACTATTTATTGGTATTTCGCCACTTTCTAGTTTAGAAATTTCGTTTAAATCTTTAATTAAAAAGCTTAAACGTTCCACATTTTTAGAAACCTTATTAAGAAATTTTTTAGCGGTCTCTGGGTCTTCCATACCACCATCTTGTAAGGCATCTACATAACCTTCTATGGCAAAAAGTGGTGTTTTAAACTCGTGAGAAATATTTGATAAAAATTCTCGCCTAAATTTTTCTTGTTTCTTTAAATCGTCTATTTCTGTTTTTTTATCTCTGGCCCATTCTTTTACTTCTTGCTCAACATCGTTAATAGGGTCGGGGCTTACGTATTCTCCTAAGGCATCTTTTAAATCTTTACCCAGTTTTAAGCTATGAATCATTTTATAAATGATTTTAATTTTAGAGTAAACATATTTTTCTATCAAATAATAAAATACCAAATAACTTACCGCAAAAGCTATAGCAAAAGACATTGCCGATAAAACCCAATTATGCTGAAAATATAAGTTAACCATTGCAATAGAAATACCTACTGCTAAAGCATTTAAAAAAACTAAGGTGCGTAGCTTCATTTTTTTTATTAATCTTGTTTAACTGAAATAAATATTTAAATTAAGATTTTATTAACTAAAACTTAAAAATTTATGAAAAAGAAAATTTACATTTTAATCATGTTAATTACATGTCTTTCAATTGCGACACCTGCAATGGCATCTACTGGCCCATTTCACGACACTGTAGAGGTAGCAAGTGAACCGCGTCCTAATGGTAAAGGCGGTTGCGAGCAAGATTTTATTATTACGAGTCATTTCTTTTGGATTCCTTATAATCCAGAAAAAGTAACCAGAGAGGTATCTTGTATGCAAGTTTATCAAGGATATGTTGATTAATATGACTAAAAGACATAACTAGAATTATAATACTCCTTTAATAAAAACAAGTGTAAAGAGGAGTATTATAAATTGTTTTTGGCGATATAGTAAAACTTCAATTGTTAAATTCTTTTTTTACAAAAAATGATTTATGTTCAGTTTTAAAGTCTAAAAATTTTAATAATAATACTTTGTAATTTTTTTTAAAGTATTTCTCATTTTGAAATAATCTCTTCGATTATTTTAGTTTTTATAGCGTACTTGTAACTATTATTTTTAGACCATATACCAGTTTTTGAGTTATTATCAATGAAATACATCCAAGAACTATAACCTTTTTTTCCGAAAGAAACACCAATTGCGGGTAACCCTTTGTCTTCATTTAAGTTTTCAGAATTTATTGCATTTTTAGATTGATAGTAAGTATTTGGTATAACTTCGAATGAAATGAAAAACCCATTTTCAGGAAAAATAATATTATATTTGATTAAATCTATTTCAAACCAAGATGAATTTTTTGATGCATTAACAATTAGGTTATCAAGTAACAAATCTCTACCTGGCTTTTTAAAAATCGTATCCATTTCATATAATCTAACTCTAAATGAGCTATTATAACTACCATAACGTGGCTCTCTAATAAAATAACTAACTGATTTTATAGTGCCTATTGTTTTTTCGCTATTAGGAATGAAGATTGCTGATTGAAATCCAATCTTAGAAATTTCTTTCGTATATCCTGATTTTTTGTTACCTATTTCAATAGTGTTATATTTTATTTTTTTATTTTTACTTTTTACAATTACTTCATCTAATTTATACAACACTCTTGATAAATTGATTATAATATTATCTGAACTTAAATTAAATGTAACTGACTTGTTTTCAAAACCTACACATCCAAAAATAAATAAAGAATCTTTAGAACCAATACTTAAATTAAAGTTACCTAACGAATCAGTGAAATATATAGCACCGCTTTGACTTTTAATTGTTCCATAGCTAATTGGCTTTTGAAAATTATCTAAAACTTTACCACTGATAACAGTTTGTGCTTCTGAATATAATGAAGTAATTGAAAATATAATAAAAAAAATATTCTTAGTCATGTTTAAATTTAATTATTTAAAACGGCTTTCCATGTGTTCTTTTCACAATTTGTTGAGCCAAAGTAGGAAATAAATTTAAGCCATTTATAGCCATTTGCGTTAAAAAATTATTGCCAAATAAATTCTGAATTCCTCGGCCTACTTTTAAACGTGTTGCAAATTGATTATTCCAAGCTATTTGATATTGCTGTTCTAGGTTAAACCTGATGTTTTTATCTATCCCATTACTGCAATATTTAATTATATGATTAGCCAATATTTTACCTGAGTGAATAGCCATTGCCATACCGTTTCCACAAAGTGGCGCAATCATTCCTGCTGTGTCGCCGCACATTAAAATGTGGTTTTCTATTAAAGATTTCCGTTCAAAAGATATTTCGTTAATCACTTCTGGCTGTGACCACACAAACGCCGAGTTTTGAAAAATATGTTTTAAATGCTGGTTTTGATAAAGTACGTTTTCTTCCATGGCTTTAATAGAGCCATATTTTTTAACATATTTATTTTGAGCTAAATAGCATAGGCAATATAGGTCTTGTTCTATTTTAGAAATTCCACAATAACCTCCCTTAAAGTTATCTAACTGAATTAAATTATTTGGAAAATCTGTTTTGATATGATATTTAACACCAATATATGGGCTGCGCTGGTAAAAGAATTTACGTTGCAGTTTTTGATCTATATTGGCTCTTTTGCCAAAAGCGCCGATAACTATTGAAGCTTGTAAAGTTTCTCCGCTTATTTCCAACAAAAATTGCTCATCAATAAAATTGACCTCTAAAACTTTATGGTTAAGTATAAATTTTACCCCTTCTTTTAATGCAATTTGATAAAGTGATTGATCTAATTGATACCTACTAATCCCAAATGCCCCTAAATCTAATTGGGAATTTAGGCTGTTGCCCGATGTTGAAGTAACTTTTAACCGATTGATTTGTGCAGCACCATAATCTTCTGGGTTAAACCCGATGCTTTTTAGAAATGGTAAAACTTCGTTACTAATGTACTCGCCACACACTCTATGAAATGGGTATTGCTTACGCTCTATTAAAATAACCTCAAAGTTTGCTTTAGCCAGTAAAATAGAACTAGTTAAGCCGGCTAGGCCTCCTCCAATGATAATTACTTTAGGTTTTTGAGGCATATTTTGATTTTTGTTTTGCAGAGGCGTTAACGATTGAAACGGCATCCTTTTTTTGCAATTACCATAAAGCAAATTGCAAAAAAAGATACAGTGGAAAGCGTGTTAAAACGCCATAACTACTCTAATACTTTTGCCCTAATTTACTTACAGCAGCTTCGTCTACAAACCAATATAATTCCCCGTTTTCTGGATTAATTAATTGTGCCGGATATTGCTCAAAATCTTTTTCCATTTCAAAAACGGCTTTTATAGCATCGGCTTTGTTTGCTCCAAAAGTTAAAAATGCTATATTTTTGGCATTGTTAATTAAAGGTGCGGTAAAACTAATGCGGTAAACTTGCTTGTTTTCCAAATAAACTTCCTTAACCATTTCTTCGTCTATCCAAATAAGCGGTGTGTTTGGGAAAATGGATGCGGTATGTGCATCGTCGCCAAGGCCTAAAAGGATGAAATCAAAAATAGGTTTGTTATTAAAAAAATCAAAAATATGTTGCTCGTAATTTTGGGCGGCACTAGCCGGATCTAATGAAGTATCTACTTTAAAAACCTGCTCATTTGCAATGTTTAAAGGGTCTAAAAGAGATTCTTTAGCCATTAAATAATTACTATCGGGGTGCGTATGGGCTACATAACGTTCGTCGCCAAAAAAGAAAAACACTTTGCTGTAATCTAGCTGGTTTTTATAGTTTTCTGAAGCTAAAAGTTGAAACAACTTTTTTGGAGAATTACCACCAGAAAGTGCAAGAGTAAACTGATTATTTTCTGCAATAGCTTTTTTGCCAATTGCTATAATACAATTAGCTAATGATTCAATAATTTCGCTAGGCGTTTCAAAAATGTTTACTTTCATTTTTTATTTGTTTTTTTGATTGGAAGTGTAAACCAGTGAAAACCATCTTTTGCTATTAATGCTTCGGCCGTTTCTGGCCCCCAGCTGTCGGCCGAGTAGTTAGGGAAACTTATACTTTTCTTACTCTCCCAATTTTCTATCACAGGCATTAATATATCCCAAGCCGTTTCTACTTGGTCGCCACGCATAAATAGGGTTTGGTCGCCTTTCATGGCATCTAATAATAAAGTTTCGTAAGCTTCTGGGGTATCTTGCTCATAATTACCGTCGTAATTAAACACCATATCTACTGGGTTTAATGTCATGTCAACACCAGGTCTTTTAGCTTGCACCTGTAAACGAATACTCATTTCTGGCTGTATGCTAATAATCAACCTATTTTGTTGCCAATTTTCTGAAGATTGATTTGGAAAAATTAAATGTGGGACATCTTTAAATTGAATGCTAATGATGGATGATTTTTGGTGCATTCTTTTACCAGTTCTAACATAGAAAGGTACATTTTGCCATCTCCAGTTATCTAAAAAGAATTTAAAGGCGGCAAAAGTTTCGGTATTAGAATCTTCGGCAACACCTACTTCTTGACGGTAACCTTCTACTTTTTCGCCTTTTACCCATCCTTCGCTATATTGACCTCTTACGGTATTAAACCTGATCTCATCTGCATCAAACTTTCGCATAGCTCTTAACACGTCTACCTTTCTATTGCGAATTTCTTCGGCATCAAAATTAACAGGAGCCTCCATAGCCACTAAGCATAATACCTGTAAAATATGATTTTGCACCATATCTCTTAAAGCGCCAGAACCATCATAATAGCCACCACGGTCCTCCACACCAATATCTTCGGTTACAGAAATTTGAACATGCTCTATGTAATTTCTATTCCAAATAGGTTCAAATAAAGCATTTGCAAATCTAAATGCAAGCATATTTTGTACGGTTTCTTTGCCTAAATAATGGTCTATTCGGTAAATCTGACTTTCGTCAAAAATAGAACGTAATAGATTATTTAAGGCTTTCGCCGATTCTAGATCTCTACCAAAAGGCTTTTCTATTACAATTCTAGTTTTATCTGTTCTATTTGTAAGCTTTACTTTAGCCAAGTTACTAGCTATGATAGGAAAAAACTGGGGCGCTACCGCTAAATAATGAATCACAACTGGGCACTCGCCCCATTTTTTCTCGCAATCATTAATTAATGCACTCATTTTCTCGTAATCTTTTTCATTATTTACATCGGTACGTAAATAAGTGATTCTACTAGAAAAATCGGCCCATTTTTCTTTATCAGCTTTACCACTTCTAGAAAATTTGTTAACCCCTTTTAAAAGTTGTTCTACGAAGGTTTCATCGGTATAATCTGTTCGTCCTAAACCAACAATAGCAAATTCTTTTGGCATGTATTTCTCTAAGAATAGATGAAATAGTGCAGGAATTAGCTTTCTTTCTGCTAAATCTCCGGTACCACCAAAAATCATAAATACTGTTGGTTGAGGTTTTAAAGTTGATTTCATTTTTTGCTTTTATAGCTCTGTTTAGAGATTCTTTTTGCTGTTGCAATAATAATACATCAAAAGTTGATTACCATATTTTTTATACTAAATGACAGTAATTTGTTTGCTTTCTTTTGATTTACGGATTTACTGTTTTGACGCAATAGCCATCAGCCTCTTTCCATAAATCTAAACCACCTTTTATGCCATCTCTATTGCCAATTTTTCTAATATTATCGTCTAATTTAAAATCAATTTTTTTTGTGTTGCCTCCGCTTAAATACAATGTATCGTAATTAATTACATTTTTAAATGTTTTTAATACATCTTTAATTTTTAAATTCCATTTTGCTAAGCCGTCTTTTTGTAAAGATGCGTTTCCAATATATGCATCATAATCTTTTCCTTTTCTAACGGGTAAATGTGCTAATTCTAAATGTGGTAATAATTTACCATCCATAAAAAGTGCGGTTCCAAAACCAGTACCTAGAGTAATTACCATTTCTAATCCATTACCTTCAATTACTCCTAAGCCTTGTAAATCGGCATCATTAACTAACCTAACAGGTTTGTTAAAAGCTTGCGCAATAGATTTAGCCAAATCATTATTTTTAAAAGCTTTGTTATTTAGATTGGGAGCTGTTTTTATAATTCCATTTTTAATATAGCCAGGAAAGCCTACAGATATTTTATCAAATGAGGGGAAACTTTTTGTGAGTTCTTTAATTGTTTCTAAAACTGTTTCTGGTGTTGCATTTGTAGGGGTAGATAGTTTTTGATATTCAATCATCATCTTACTATTTTGATTTAAAACCGTTGCTTTAATATGAGACCCACCTATATCAATTGTTAAAACATTTATCTGTTGTTTTGTTTCCATTTGGTTCTTTTTATTTGATTGAATTGTCAAAATCGTTATAAAACTAATCTACAAATTATAGATTATATAAAAGGGTATAAATTGTTTTTTAATTTTTAAGAAGTAATGATGAGCTTGTTTTTCAGTAATTAAAAGCATAAAAAAAGCGATTAGTTATTTGCTAATCGCTTTTCTTTTTTTTAAAAGATGTAAATTAAATTCCAAACTCGGTTTTTACCTTTTCTACAAAATCTAGTTTTTCCCAAGTAAATAATTCTACTTCTACTACTTTTTCTTCTCCGTTTGCTCCAAAGAAGGTTTTCTTTACCGTCTCGTTAGTTCTTCCCATGTGGCCGTAAGCAGCAGTTTCTGAGTAGATTGGATTTCTTAATTTTAAACGTTGCTCTATAAAATAAGGACGCATATCAAATATTTTAGAAACCTTTTTAGCAATCTCACCATCGGTTAAATTTACTTTTGCAGTTCCTTTTGTGTCAACAAAAATACCACAAGGCTCGGCTACACCAATAGCATAAGAAACTTGTACTAAAACCTCGTCAGCTACACCAGCAGCAACTAAGTTTTTTGCAATATGACGAGTAGCGTAAGCAGCAGAACGATCAACTTTTGAAGGATCTTTGCCCGAAAAAGCACCACCACCATGTGCGCCTTTTCCGCCGTAAGTGTCAACTATTATTTTTCTACCTGTTAAACCAGTATCGCCATGCGGTCCGCCAATAACAAATTTTCCTGTTGGGTTAATATGGTAAGTTATTTGATCATTAAATAAGCTTTGTAACTCTGGTTTGATTGCAGCTTTAACTCTTGGAATTAAAATTGAAATGATATCGCTCTTAATTTTAGCAAGCATTTTTGCTTCTTCGTCAAAATCATCATGTTGAGTAGAAATCACAATACTATCTATTCTTATTGGCTGGTGATTATCGTTATATTCTATAGTCACCTGAGATTTAGCATCTGGTCTTAAATATCCAATTTCTTTATTCTCTCTACGTAAAGCAGCTAATTCTATTAATAGTTTATGCGCTAAATCTAAAGCTAAAGGCATATAATTATCTGTCTCGTTAGATGCGTAACCAAACATCATACCTTGGTCACCAGCACCTTGATCTTCTGGGTTAGAACGGTCTACACCTTGATTAATATCAGCAGATTGATCGTGAATAGCTGATAAAATACCACAAGAGTTAGCTTCAAACATGTATTCAGATTTGGTGTACCCAATTTTTCTAATTACATCTCTCGCAATTTTTTGTACGTCTAAATAAGTTTTGGATTTTACTTCACCAGCTAATACCACTTGGCCAGTAGTTACTAAAGTTTCGCAAGCTACTTTAGAGTCTTTATCAAAAGCTAAAAAGTTATCAATTAAAGCATCTGAAATTTGATCTGCAACTTTATCAGGATGCCCTTCTGATACAGATTCTGAGGTAAATAAATAAGACATATTTTACTAATTAAATTTTTAACATTTAAGAAAAGATATGATTGCAAATAGGAGGGCTTAACACAAAATGGTTTAGCAATTTTTTAACGTGGTTGCAATCAAATCAAATCAATCCACTAAATAACAAAGCAAAGGTATAACAATTTTTATTTTAAAGAAAAAATAGAATTACTTTGCGCAAAATTAAAATTAGTCTTTTGAAAAAGAAGATACTTTTTATCATAAACCCAATATCTGGAGGATTAAATAAAACTATTTTCCCTTCTCTAATAGGTAAACATCTAGACCTTAATATTTTTGATGCTCAAATAATATATTCAGAATATCACGGGCATGCCCAAGAATTAGCATCAGAGGCACTAATCAATAATTATGATATTGTTGTTGCAGTAGGAGGCGATGGCACTATTAATGAGGTGGCTTCTGCTTTAGAATCATCGGGCAAAATAATGGGAATAATCCCTTGTGGGTCTGGTAATGGTTTAGCCCGAACGCTAAAAATACCTCTTAAAAATATTTTGGCAATTAAAAGATTAAATAACCTTAACACTACAAAAATAGATGTTGGTTTTATTAACGAGAGAAAGTTTTTTAATATGGCCGGTATGGGTTTTGATGCACACATTAGCGCTTTGTTTGCTCGAAGTCAAAAAAGAGGGTTTTCTGGATATTTTAAATCTACTATTAAAGAAATAAAGAGCTATAAGCCTCAGGATTATGTTATTGAAATAGATGGTAAATTTAAGAATGAAAAGGCTTTTATGGTAAGCATTGCCAATTCTTCTCAATATGGGAATAATGCACATGTTTCGCCCTTAGCAACAATTAACGATGGTAAATTAGATTTGTGTATAATTAAGCCATTTCCAATTTATAGTTTCCCTAAATTAGTTTATAGAATGTTTTCTAAAACAAGCAATTTATCAAGGTTTGTTGAAATTATTCAAGGGAATCATTTTAAAATAAAAAGAGTAGCCCCTGGGCCAGTTCATTTAGATGGCGAACCAACTCAAATGGATGAAAATTTGAGTGTAACTATAAAACATCTGGCACTAGAGCTCGTTATTTAGTAGTTTCAAAAATTATAAACCTTGCGTAGTTGAACTTAATTAAGCACATATTTATAGGTTGTTCAGTATTTTTTTTAATACTTTTTCCTGCTATTGGTACATCCCAAATTAAGATTGAGTTTATCAATGTGGAAGAATGGATTAAAAATAATTTTGTAGGACAAGGGGTTGTAATTGATAACATAAACGTAAAATTAGCAGGAAAAGAAGCTGTTGGTGTTTTTTCCAATAAAGGGGTTTTAAAAATTAAAGAAGGTTTGGTTATTTCTACAGGTGATATTAGAACAATTGCTGGTGTAAATAATAAATATAACCAGAGTACTAAATTTAATAACACAGGTAAACCTAATTATGATAATGATTTAGCCAAGATTGTAAAAAGAAATCTTTACGACATTAGTTACATTGAGTTTGACTTTGTTCCTTTTAATAATAGCATAGAATTTAATTACCAATTTGGTTCAGACGAATATCCAGAATATGTAGGGTCTGCCTTTAATGATATTTTTGCATTTTTTATTTCTGACAGTTTAGAAACAAAAAACATTGCATTAGTTCCTAATAAAAATGTCCCGGTTAGTGTAAACACAATCAATAATTTAACAGATTCTACACATTATATAAATAATAACGTTTTTGAAATAACATCAAGATATGCTTACAAGCCAAAAAATGTTTACGGTGGAAGTTCTAACTTTAATGAAAAAACTAGAATTGGCAAAATTTTATTAGGTATTAAAAATGTTTTTGTTCGCAAAAAGGAAAGTAACATCATTGAGCCCCCATTAATTAAGGAAAGCGAGTTTTTAATCAGCTTAGCTGATAAAAATTTATATCAAAATCTTCAATTTGATGGTATTACCAAAAAACTAGTTGCCCAAACCTACGTAGAGCCTTATAAAAAATATCATTTAAAAATTATTATTGCAGATGTTGCTGATAATGTATATGATTCTGCTGTTTTCTTAGAGAAAGGCAGCTTTTTCACAAAAAAAGATAGGCAACAGCCTAATTTTAAAGATTATTTAGACTTATCAGATCAGTTAGATACAGATAAAATACTAAATAGAGACTCAAAAAAGCCATTAAATAATTCTGTAAAAGAAGTTGTAGGCAAAAGTTTAATAAATGCCAATACTATTAATTTACCAATTATTTACTTCGATTTTGATAGTTATAAAATCAAGGAATCTGAGATGGAGAAGATTTCAGAGTTTGTAAAGGCATATCAAAACATGAGTAAAGATTACGATTTCATTTTAGAAGGGCACACAGATGTAAAAGGTAATCTTGATTACAATTACGAACTTTCAGAAAAAAGGAATTTGGCGGTATTAAAAGTTATTCAGTCTAATTTTAAAGAAACAGTTAATTTTTCTTTAAAAAGCAACTCATATTTAGTTCCAAAAGAAACAAATAAAACAGATTTAGGAAGAGCTTCAAATAGAAGGGTAGAGCTTAAAATAATCAAGAAATAGAATAGAATGGCAAAAAAATTAAACAGTTTTGATGGTCTTGTATTTTCTACAAATCCAGATCAAGAATTAAATTATTTGGATAATACTGAAGAAACGGAAACGCTTGCTAATAATAAACAGAATTTAAGAATAGAGTTAGATAGGAAGCAAAGACGTGGGAAAGAAGTCACTTTAGTATCTGGATTTATTGGAAAAGATGAAGATTTAAAGGAGCTTGGAAAAAAAATTAAGACCAAATGCGGGGTAGGGGGAACTATTAAAAATGGAGAAATTTTAATACAAGGCGATTTTAGACAAAAAATAGTTGATTTATTATTAGTCGAAGAATACAGAGCTAAAAAAATTAACTTCTAAAAACACACTAAGCATTTTAATAGATTAAATTGATAATGAGCCAATTAACCTTAGTGTATTGATTACAATTAGCTGATTTTTAACTTGTTAAATAATGGAATTATTAATAATTGTGTTTACTTTTGTGTAACCAATTATTAAAAATATGCCGCCTAGTATTACACAAAGTAAATATTTTGATGTTAGCCATTTTGATAAGAATTTAGTTATACATCACCAATTATCAGTTCCTCAGCTGATAGAAAAAGCATTAGAAAATAATGAAGGAACCCTGACCAATGCAGGATCTTTAGCAATAGATACGGGCGAATTTACTGGTAGATCTCCAAAAGACAGATTTATTGTAGAAGATGCTATTACAAAGGATAAAGTTTGGTGGGGTGATATTAATATTCCATTTGATGAAGGTAAGTTTGATCAATTGCTTCAAAAAGTTGTTACTCATCTTAATAAAAAAAATCAGATTTATCATAGAGACGCTTTTGCTTGCGCCGATATTAATTATCAAATAGGAATATCTGTTTTTACCGAATATGCATTTCAAAATCTTTTTGCAAATAATTTATTTATTAAGGAGGGAAATTTAAACCAATCTACCTTAGAAGATTGGACTATAATTGCTGCCTCAAGTTTTAAAGCTAACCCATTGATAGACGGAACCAGGCAAGCAAACTTTTCCATAATTAATTTTTCTAAACGCATTATTTTAATTGGTGGAACAGCCTATACGGGGGAAATTAAAAAGGGAATTTTTTCTGTTTTGAATTTCTTATTACCTCAAAAAGGTGTCTTAAGCATGCATTGTTCGGCTAATAGCGGTTCAAATGGCGAAACAGCAATATTTTTTGGATTATCTGGAACTGGAAAAACAACACTATCTGCCGATGTCCATAGACAATTAATTGGTGACGACGAACACGGTTGGTCTGAAAACGGAATATTTAATTTAGAAGGAGGCTGTTATGCAAAGTGTGTAAACTTAACTTATGAAAAAGAACCAGAAATTTTTGAAGCGATTAAATTTGGTTCTTTAATAGAAAATACAAACTACTTTGAAGGAACTAGAGAAGTTGATTATTCTGATATCAGTAAAACAGAGAATACAAGAGTAGCATATCCTTTATCATACATAAAAAATGTAAAAGCAGAGAGTAAGGGCTTAACGCCTAAAAATGTGTTTTTTTTAACCGCCGACGCCTTTGGCGTTTTACCGCCAATTTCTAAACTTACAACAAAACAGGCCATGTTTTATTTTATAAATGGTTACACTGCAAAAGTTGCAGGTACAGAGGCGGGTGTTATTGAGCCACAAGCAACTTTTTCTGCTTGTTTTGGTAAGGCATTTTTGCCTTTGCATCCAACTATTTATGCACAAATGTTAGAAACAAAACTTAATAAAGGTGATGTAAATGTATGGCTTGTTAATACGGGATGGATTGGAGGAGCCTATGGAGTTGGCGAGAGGATAAAACTAAAACACACTAGAAATTTGATAAATGCAGTATTAGATGGTCAGTTATTGGGGCAAGATTTTGTATCAGATGACGTTTTTAATTTATTAATTCCAAAAAATTGTCCGCAAGTGCCATCAGAAATATTAAATCCTATAAATAATTGGGCTAATAAAACTGATTATCAGACTAAAGCAAAACAGTTATTGAACGGTTTGGAGGCTAATTTTTTACAATATCAGACAGATTTTGATAAAAAAATGAATCCCGAATTAGTATAATTTTGTTTAAACACCTAAAAATTTACAATTCAAATTTGTTTTTAAGAACTAATTTGTTTTGTATTGCATAAGATTGTCTTGGGAAAGACAATCTTTTTTATTTTATGCGTTTATTGCTAGTCTAAAAGAAATTTAATCCTTAAAATTCATTTTAAATGAAATTTATAAAAAATTTGTTTTTAAAGTATAAATCATAAATTTGTTATTCGCATTAAACTAAATATAATAATAAACACTTTAATTAATTCAAAAACTAAAAACTAAAAAAAAATGGCAAACGCACCAAAACCTACCACACCTAAGAAAGATTCTTCAAAAGGTTCAGGTATTTTCGCAGGATTAGCAATCGTAATTTGTATTGCACTAGGATGGCTTTTATTTTTATTCGTAATGGGAGATGGCTCTAACTTTGAAGGAGGAGACAACGCTGGTCACCCGCTTCCAGGAAACTATTTCGGGATGGTTTATAAAGGAGGTTACATTGTACCTTTCTTAATGTCTATGTTCTTAATGGTAGTTGTATTTTCTTTTGAGCGTTTCTTTGTGATCAGCAAAGCTGCTGGCTCAGGCAATGTAGATGCATTTGTTAGGAAAGTACAATCTTTATTAACTTCTGGAAACGTAGAAAGCGCTATTGGCGAGTGTGACAAGCAAAAAGGTTCTGTTGCTGCTGTAATTAAGTCTGGTTTACTAAAATACAAAGAAGTACAAACAGATTCAACAATGGATACTGAACAAAAATGTTTAGCAATTCAAAAAGATATTGAAGAGGCAACAGCATTAGAAATGCCAATGTTAGAGCAAAACTTAACAATCATTGCAACTTTGGTATCAGTAGGTACATTAGGAGGTTTATTAGGTACAGTAACAGGTATGATTAAAGCCTTCGCTGGTTTGGCAACAGCTGGCGCTCCAGATCAAGCTCAATTAGCTAATGGTATTTCAGAAGCCTTAATTAATACTGCAACTGGTATCGCAACTTCTTTATTAGCTGTAATTTCTTATAACTTCTTTACTTCTAAAATTGATAGTTTAACTTATTCTATTGATGAGGCTGGTTTCTCAATCATTCAAACTTACGCTGCAACACACAAATAGTTAGCAAAATAAATTTGTTTAATAAAGGTGCATTAAATCATCTTTAACCAATAATCATTAATTAAAATAGAACAAGATGCCAAAAGTAAAAATTAAAAGAAAAAGCACTGTAACAGATATGACTGCTATGTGCGATGTAGCTTTCTTGTTGCTTACATTCTTTATTCTAACGGCAACGGCTCGTCAGCCAGAGGCTTTAGAAGTAGAAACTCCGTCATCAACTGTTACTTTTAAATTACCAGATACTGATATATCTACAATAACCATAGGACAAGAAAAAGTTTTCTTTGGCGTAGTAGGTCAAGATGTTAGAGTAAGAACCTTAGAACGTATGGGGGAACAGTACTCTGTTACCTTTACAGACCAAGAGAAGAAAAGATTTGCACTGGTAGATAATTTTGGAGTACCCATGGCAAGCTTAAAGCAGTTTATCGAGATGGATAACTCAGATAGATTGAAGTTAACTCAACCTGGAATCCCTTCAGATTCAGGCGCTAACAACGAGCTTAAGCAATGGATTTTGCAAGCAAGATATGCTACCAAAGAGTTACATGGTAAAGAATTAAGATTTTCTATAAAAGGAGACTCTAAACAAGAGTATCCAACCATTAGAAAAGTAATTGATATTCTTCAAGATCAAGAAATTAATAAATTTAGTTTGATTACCTCTCTTGAGGGGATTAATTAAACATTAAAAATTAAAAAATGGCAGAATTAGATACCTCCGGCGGGGGTAATAAAAAAGGCGGGAAAGTACGTAGTAAGAAACAATCAACAAGAGTAGATTTAACAGCTATGGTTGATTTAGCTTTCTTATTAATTACCTTCTTTATGCTTACTACTACCCTAGCCAAACCTCAGGCAATGGACATGTTCATGCCTGATAAAAATGACAAGAACGAGGAGTTAGATGTAAAAGCATCAAGAACAATGACTGTATTACTAGGTTCTGATAACAAGATTGTTTGGTATATGGGTGTAATTGGCGACAATGCCCCTACGGTTGATAATTTCGGTAAAAACGGAATTCGTCAATCTTTAATACAAAACAATAAAGATGTTATTGCAAAAACGGGTAACCCAGAAAAAGGACTTATGGTTATTGTTAAGCCTACAGATAAATCTGTTTATAAAAACTTTGTTGATATTTTGGATGAAATCAAAATAGCTAATGTACCCTCTTATGGTATTAACAATAAAGTAGAGACAGCAGAGATTGGTTTAATGAAAGATCAAGGAGCTTTTCAAGAATAATAAATTGAGTAATAACTCGTTAGAATTAACCTTTAACTAAAAAACAATATGTCTAAATTAGATATTCTAAAAAAAGATTGGATTGACATTGTTTTTGCAGGTAGAAACAAAGAATACGGAGCATATCAGCTTCGTAAGGACAATGTTAAAAACACTAATAAGGCATTGCTTATTGGTTGTTCTCTATTTGCTTTAGCAATATCTTCGCCTCTTATCATTAAAGCTTTAAGTGGCTTTGTAGAAGAGGATCCATCAAAAAAAGATAAATTAACTGAGGTTGTTTTGGCCAGTCCACCACCAGTGGATGAAAAGGCTCCTCCTCCGCCGCCTCCAGTAGAGCCACCTCCACCAAAGGTGGATCAGGTAAAATTCCCTCCTCCAGTTGTAAAACCGGATGAGGAAGTGGTAGAGGAGGAACCACCAACCATTAAAGAATTAGAGAAAGCAGATCCTGGAGCTAAAACTATTAAAGGTGATCCTAATGCAGAAGTTGTAATTAACACGCCTGTAGGTGAGGGTCCGATTAATCAGAAAGTGACAGAAGATGATACCCAAATCTTTACGAATGTTGAGGTTTTACCAACTTATCCAGGCGGTTTAGAGGCTTTTGGTAAATTTTTAGGTAAAAACCTAAGATATCCACCGGTTGCAAGAGATGCAGGTATTTCTGGAAGAGTTTACTGTCAGTTTGTGGTAGAAAAAGATGGTTCATTAACCGATATTACAGTTGTTAGAGGAATTGGTGGTGGTTGTGATGAAGAAGCTAAAAGAGTTTTGAAAAATTCTCCTAAGTGGAATCCTGGTATACAAAACGGTAGACCAGTGCGTGTTTCTTATACTATTCCAATTTTCTTCCAATTACAAAATTAATATGAGTTAATGGCTTATCAGAAATTTGAAGATAGACAGAAATCGCCCGCAAAGCGATTTCTGCTCATTTTAGGCCTAGTTATGTTTGTAATTTACTTCTTAATAGGAGTATTTATTATTTTTTGGGATCAATTTCCATTGTTGTACGGAGTAGAACCAATTTACAAAATAGCATTTGGTGTATTATTAATTGTTTACTCGTTTTTTAGATTTATCAGACTAATCAAGAATCAACAACCCAATGAAGATTAATTTTAGTTATTCTATCTGTTTTTTCTTTTTCGTTGTTACTTTAATAGCATGTAGGCAGCAAGTTGCTAAAGACGGGGAGGACAAAATAACCTATGGAAAGGCAGTAATTGTTGCTGATGAGTCCCTTTTTCCTATAGTAGATGATGAACATCAGATATTTTCTAACAATTACCAGAGAGCAAAAATTGATATTGTATATAAACCACAATTAGAAGCTTTGAATTTATTCTTAAATGATACAATTGATATTGCTATTCTTCCTAGAAAGTTATCTCCTAAAGAAGCAAAAGTTTACACAGATAAGAAAATTATAATAAGAGAAACAAAGTTTGCCATAGACGGTATCGCTCTGATAACTGGAGTATCTAATTTGGATACTTTGATAACAGTTAATGAATTAATAAATACACTCAAAGGAAATATTAATCAGAACAAAACATTTGTATTTGATAATCCAAATTCTAGTACAGTTGAATACTTAATGAATTTAAGTGGCGTTAAGGTATTTCCAAAGAATTTTTATGCACTAAAAACTAACGCTGATGTTATTGAATATATTAAGGATCATCCCAATGCAGTTGGGATAGTTAGTGTTGCATGGATTAAAAGACCTACACCAGAGCTTGCGAAAAGTGTTAATTTGGTGAAATTTATGGGTGTTAAAGCAGAGGGTGGTAAATATGAAAAGCCCTCTCAAAGTAATTTAAAGCTTTCTGTTTATCCACTTGTTAGAGATTTGTATATTATTAATTGCCAAGGTAAGGCAGGGTTAGGCACAGGATTTGCAGCGTTTATTGCAAGTGAATTAGGACAAAGAATCATTTTAAAGTCAGGTTTAGCTCCAGATTCACTTCCAAGTAGACAAATAATAATTAGAAATTAATTTTTTTTAATATAATTGAAGTATGAATATAGTAAAGAAGATAGTATTAGGAACTTTAAGCATAGTTTTTATAAGTTCGTCTTTAAGCGCTCAAAGTTTTGAGGACGCGAAGAAGGCAGTGAGTGCCGAGCAATTTCAAAAAGCTAAATCGTTATTTAATAATTTAATAAAAACGCAACCTACTCCAGAGAACTTTTTCCATTTTGGAGATTTGTATCTGCAACTTAACATGCCTGACTCTGCAAAGATTCTTTTTACTAAAGGTGTTGCAGCTGATGAAAAGGTAAAGTACCCGTATAATAATATTGGTTTAGGAGCGGTTAAATTATTTGAGAAAGATAATTCTGGTGCCGAGGCTGTTTTTGCAAAAGTTGTAGGTGAAATGAAAAAGAAAGATTATGCAGAATATATTTATATAGGTAAAGCGTATACTTATGATGCAACAAAAAATTTAGACAAAGCATTTGAATGGTTTGAAAAAGCTAAAGAGAATGGAGAAAAAGACGTTAATCTTCATGTCTTATTGGGTAATGCTTATAAAATATTAAATAAAAATAGTGAGGCGGTAGCTGAATATCAGAGAGCTATGAATTTGCAAGAAAATTTATTAGCTGTTGAAGTTAATATTGGAGAAATATGGACTCAAGCATTTAACTTTGATCTTGCAGAATCTACATTAAAAGGTGTTATTGCTAAAGATCCTAACTTTGGACCTGCATATAGAGCATTGGCAGAAAACTATTACAGATGGGCTTCTGGTTTTCCGAATAGAAGAACAGAGTTTCTACCATTAGCAAAAGATAATTATTCCAAGTATTTAGATTTAACAGATAGATCTACTGATTCTAGATACAGATATTTAATCTTTTTATTTAATGCTGGTGATTTTGCAACACTAGAGAAAGAAGCTAATGATTTTATAAATTCTTCTGCATACAATAAGAATTTTATTATTGCTAAGCGTTTTAAAGGCTATGCTGCTGTTGAAAACGGTAATTCAGATGCTGGCATCAAAGCATTACAATCTTTTACAAATGAAGTAGAAAAAACCAGAATAAATGCTGATGATTACTTAAAAATGGGCAAGGCTTATTTAAACCTAAAGAATGATTCTCTTGCAATTTTAAGTTACATAAAAGGTTATGAGCTAGACACCACTAATACCAATGTTTTAGGTACTATTGCCTCAACTTATTTCTCGGCTAAAAAATATGATAAGGCGGCCGTTTATTATGATAAAATAACAAAATTACCAAAAGCAACATTAAAGGATTGGTTTTATTTAGGATGGTCTAACTATTTCCATTATGCACAATTGGTTAGAAATGAATCTAAAGACGAACAGTTAAAAAGAAAAGATTTATTAGATGCCGATTCAGCTTTTAACTATGTAGCTAAGACGGCAAAAAATATTGATGCTTATGTTTATTTGGCAAGAGTTGAATACTATTTAGATGAGTCTCAAGACAATCCAAAAGTTAAAGATGCCTATGAAAAGGTTGTAGAACTTACATTAGTTAAGCCGCAATTAACTGATGCTGATAAAAGAAATTTAGTTGAAGCTTATCAATCAATTGGAACTTTTTACATCAAATCTAATAAGGCTAAATCGTTAGAATATTATAATAAAGTATTAGAAATTGATCCAAATAATAAAGCGGTTAAAGAAGCTATATCTGCTTTGAAAACGTCTTAAAAGAATAATTTTTTATACAAGAAAAGAGAGATACTCTAACGAGTACCTCTCTTTTCTTTTTTTAAACTTATAGAGTCTATTTAATGTTTCTAACGCACAACTTAAAAAACTACGCCAAATGACTCTAAATTAATCAGTAAATGCTTTTAAATTATTTCAGCAGCATTTTTTCAAAATTATCGTATGCAATTTTATTAAGTATTTTTTCTACTTCGTTTTCAGATACATCTTTCTTTAATAAAAAGTCATATGCACCTAGTTTAATAGATTTAATTGCAAGTACTATACTTTCCATAGAAGTTGTAAAAATAACTTCTATATCACGAGAATATTCTCTTATCTTTTCTAATACTTCAATACCATCCATTTCTTCCATCTGGTAATCTAAAAATATAATTTCTGGATTATTAGAAATATATTTCATACATCTTTTTCCATTTGGCTGTATAGATATGTTTTTGTAACCTAAATTATTTAAGACTTTTTTTAAACTATTTGCAAAGAATGAGTCGTCGTCTACAATAAAAATTTTTTTGTCAAGGCTAGTAATCATATTTTTTAAGTTTAGAACCTTAAATCATTTTTTATGCCAAAGTTATAAAGTATTGTTTTTCAATATATTAATCATTTTTTTAATTTTGTATTTTCCATTATTTGGAAAATACTTCCAAATTTTATATTCTAAGATTTGGAATTTAAATTTTATTGAGACAAAAAAATCCCTGCTCAAATTAATGAACAGGGATTTTCTATTTGTTTTAAACTTTTAGCCTTAGGCTTTATGCTTATTATGTTACATCATGCCGCCCATGCCGCCGCCCATTGGTGGCATTGCTGGTGCTGCACCTGCTTCTTCTTGCTCATCAGCTAACACACACTCGGTAGTTAACAACATAGCTGCAATAGAAGCTGCGTTTTCTAATGCTACACGAGAAACCTTAGTAGGATCTATAACACCTGCTGCAATTAAGTTTTCGTAAACATCTGTACGGGCATTGTAACCGTAATCGTCTTTTCCTTGTTTCACATTGTGAACAACGATAGAACCTTCAATTCCTGCGTTTGCACAAATTTGACGTAATGGTTCTTCTATTGCTCTTTTAATGATTTTGATACCAGTAGTTTCGTCTTCGTTTAGTCCTTTTAAATCTTCTAAAGCTGCAACCGCTCTGATAAAGGCAACACCGCCACCTGCAACAATACCTTCTTCTACAGCTGCTCTTGTAGCATGTAAAGCATCGTCGACTCTATCTTTTTTCTCTTTCATTTCCACTTCAGAAGCTGCACCTACGTAAAGTACGGCAACACCACCAGAAAGTTTAGCTAAACGCTCTTGTAGTTTTTCTTTATCGTAATCAGAAGTAGTGGTTTCAATTTGAGCTTTAATTTGATTTACTCTTGCCTTAATATCTTCTGAGTTACCAATACCGTTAATGATAGTAGTATTATCTTTATCGATAGTGATTTTTTCGCACTGACCTAAGTAAGTTAAATCAGCGTTTTCTAATTTATAACCTCTTTCTTCAGAAATTACAGTCCCGCCAGTTAAAATAGCGATATCTTCTAACATTGCTTTTCTTCTATCGCCAAAACCTGGAGCTTTAACAGCAGCAACTTTTAACGAGCCACGGATTTTATTTACAACTAAAGTTGCTAAAGCTTCTCCGTCTAAATCTTCTGCAATAATTAAAAGTGGTTTACCAGTTTGAACTTGCTTTTCTAACACTGGCAACAACTCTTTCATGTTGCTTATTTTTTTGTCGTAAATTAAAATGTAAGGGTTTTCTAATTCAACCTCCATTTTATCTGCATTGGTAACAAAGTATGGAGATAAATAACCTCTGTCAAATTGCATACCTTCAACAGTTTTAACTTCTGTTTCTGTACCTTTTGCTTCTTCAACAGTGATAACACCGTCTTTTCCAACTTTAGCCATCGCTTCAGCAATTAAAGACCCAATAACATCATCGTTATTCGCAGAAATAGATGCTACTTGTTTGATTTTGTTATTGTCCTCGCCTACAGTTTGTGATTGTGCTTTTAAGTTTGCCACCACTACAGCTACTGCTTTATCTATACCACGTTTTAAATCCATTGGGTTTGCACCAGCAGCTACGTTTTTAATACCTGCTGTAATAATTGCTTGCGCTAAAACTGTAGCAGTTGTTGTTCCATCACCAGCAATATCAGCAGTTTTTGAAGCAACTTCTTTAACCATTTGAGCACCCATGTTTTCTACTGTGTCTTTAAGCTCAATTTCTTTAGCTACAGTAACACCATCTTTAGTTATTGATGGAGAACCAAATTTTTTATCGATAATTACGTTTCTTCCTTTTGGACCTAAGGTTACTTTAACTGCATTAGCTAAAATATCTACACCGCGTTTCAAAGCATCGCGAGCTTCTACATTATATTTAACTTGTTTTGCCATTATTTTTAGAATTTAAATTAGAGATGTGAGATATGAGAACCTTTGAACGCATAAATCAAACTCTATTAGTTTTTATGTTTAAATTTTGATGAAGAAATATTAGTTGTTCGACTTTTAAGTGTCTCAGATCTAATGTCTCAATTCTCACATCTATAGTACTGCGTAAATATCAGCTTCTTTCATTATTAGATACTCTTTTCCTTCGTAAGTTATTTCTGTACCAGAATATTTTCCATAAAGTACTTGGTCGCCAACTTTTACTGTCATTGGTTCGTCTTTTTTACCATTTCCAACAGCCACAACAGTTCCGCTTTGAGGTTTTTCTTTAGCAGTATCAGGGATATAAATACCTGAAGCAGTCTTTTCTTCTGCAGGAGCAGCTTCTATCACTACTCTATCTGCGATAGGTTTAATATTCAATGCCATAATTTATTAGTTTAATTTTCTATTCCCTAATCATCATAGAATATGCCAAAGCTTTAAATTGTCAATTTTTCACTTGTTAAGTCAGAGGCAAATTATTAATTCAAACTTTAGGTGTCACCTTGTCAGTGAATTTTTCATTAATATTCCTTCTAGAATATTAGAATTTATAAAATTTGGGTATTTGAACAAGTTAAGAAGTGACTCTTTTGGAGCTATCCGATACCACTTTTATCGTTAGTGCAATCATTATGGCATCTAGCTGTTTATTTTTTATGGTTTAAACTTTTATTATTCATTTCAGGTTATAACTTTGAAGTGTCTTAACAATAATTATGATTCTAGTAACAGGTGCAACAGGATTTTTAGGGGCCGAGTTAGTTACTCAGCTTTTAAAAACACATCCTAAGATTAGATGCATTAAGAGAGCGCATTCTGTCATTCCTTCTAAACTCACTCCTTATCAATCTCAAATTGAATGGCTTAATGCCGATATCTTAGATTTATCTGATTTAGATGATGCTTTTGATCAAATCACAACTGTTTACCATTGTGCCGCTTTGGTTTCTTTTAGACCCGATTTAAAGTCTCAAATGTTAAGTGTTAATATGGAAGGCACGGCAAACATCGTTAACTTATGTTTAGCAAATAACATTAATAAGTTAATACATGTTAGTTCTGTTGCTGCATTAGGTGAACCTAAAATTGATAAATTAATAGACGAAACTTGCTTTTGGGATGGTTTTGAAACTCATAATGGTTATGCGGTTTCTAAATACCGAGCAGAAATGGAAGTGTGGCGAGGAATTAACGAAGGTTTAAATGCAATCATCGTTAATCCATCTGTGATTATTGGAGAAGATGCTGGGGCAGATGGAAGTGGTTCTATTTTTAATACTATTAGAAACGGAATAAGATATTACACTCAAGGTACCACTGGTTTTGTAGATGTTAAAGATGTAGCGGCTGTTATGATTGCTTTAATTGAAAGCGAAATAACCGGAGAACGTTTCATCATTAATGCCGAGAATATCAGCTATAAAGATTTATTTACTCAAACTGCAAATGCGCTAGGCATGGCTGCTCCAAAAAGCGAAGCTAAGCCTTGGATGTTAAATTTGGCTTGGCGTTTTACCTCTCTAAAAAACAGAATTTTAGGACAAAAAGGCGGCTTGAATAAAGCCATTGCAAAAGCTGCGTCTCAAACATCTTTATATGATAATAGCAAAATTAAGGCGGCACTAAATTATCAATTCATACCCATTCAAAACAGCATTACCAAAATTGTAAATAGTCTAAAAAATGCTTAATTATTAAATAAATTAGCTTTTTATAAATCATTTATGCATTTTTAGCACTTAAAACAAAAGCTTTGAAGCCATATTTTATAATAGATTTTGATAGCACTTTTACACAGGTAGAAGCCTTAGATGAATTAGCCCGTATATCTTTAAAAAATCATCCCGATAGGCAAGAGATTTATCAAAAAATAGAAGATTTAACCAATTTAGCTATGGAGGGGAAGCTTTCTTTTGGCGAAAGTTTAGCTGGTCGGGTAAAATTATTGAGTGCTAATAAACAGCATTTAGAACTGTTGATTAAGCATTTAAAGAAAAAAGTTTCACCATCTTTTCAAAGAAATAAACTATTCTTTAAAAAACACGCCGATGAGGTTTTAATTGTCTCTGGTGGCTTTAAAGAATTTATTACTCCGGTTGTATCACAATTTCATATCAAAAAGAAAAATATTTATGCCAATACTTTTGTGTTTGATGAAGATGAAAATATTATAGGCTACGATGCAGAAAATCCATTATCGCAAGAAAATGGTAAGGTAAAACTATTAAAACAAATGCCTTTAAAGGGTGAAATTTACGGTATTGGCGATGGTCATTCTGATTTTCAGTTGAAAGAATCGGGAATGATTAAGAAGTTTTTTGCCTTTACCGAGAATATTGAGCGTAAAACCGTAGCAGAAAAAGCCGACCATGTTGCGCCAAGTTTTGATGAATTCTTATATGTAAGCAATTTGCCGCAAGCAATTTCTTATCCTAAAAACAGAATTTTATGTTTATTGATAGGTAATGTGCCACAAGAAAGTATAGATTTTTTAAAGAGGGATGGTTTTTCTATTAGACATAAAACCAGTTTTGAAGATAAGTATGTAAAAGATGTGGGAATGCTTTTACTGGGCGAGGGAGAAACTATAGACACTAAGAAACTTGAAAATGCTGTGAAACTTAAAACTTTAGGCTTTATGGGTAATGCCAAAGAAAATATAGATTTAAGTTTATGTACCGATATGGGCATTGTAGTTTTTGATGCCCCAAGAAGCGTACCTACAAATAAAACATTAATAGCCAAACGCATGGCTGATTTTATTAATACTGGAACTACTTACAGAAGCACTAATTTCCCTAATTTACAATTGCCTAAAATTGCCGAGTCGCATCGTTTAGTTCATATACATAAAAATGTTCCTGGCATTATGTCTAAAATCACTAAGGTTTTAGCCAAACATGAGATTAATATTGTAGGTCAGTTTTTAATGACAAATTCTCAAATTGGATATGTGATTACAGACATTGATACCACTTATGATAAAACTTTGTTTAAAGAGTTAAAGAAAATAGACAATACGATTAAGTTTAGGGTGTTGTATTAATAAAAAAACACTTAACAAATAAGCCCAATAAACACAGTTTATTGGGCTTATTTGTTTTAAAATATTTCCCTAAGAATTAGAAGTTTTAGTAGGTCTTACCTCTATTTTACTTGGTAAAGTTCTTGGGTTCATATTTAATAAATCTGCAACCATTTGTCCTAAATCTTCCGGCTGTATTTTCCAAGCATCTTTTTCTTTATCAGGCTCATGATCATTAAAATGAGTAGCCACAGAACCCGGCATAATGGTAGTAACTTTAATATTGTGTTTTCTTAAGTCTAACATAATAGCCTGCGTAAAGCCAGTTAAGCCAAATTTACTTGCATTATAGGCCGATGCTTCTGGAAAAAAGTTTGTACCAGCTAAACTAGAAATTGTTATAATATAGCCTTTAGAATTTTTCAATGCTTCTATAGCGGCTTTCACACTGTAAAATACACCCGTCAAATTAGTGTCTATGGTATCATTCCAGGTTTCAATGCTCATTTCATCTATAGGGGCAAAATGACCTACGCCAGCGTTTGCAATTAAGAAGTCTAAGGAGCCAAATTTAGCTACTGTTGCAGCAACAGCATTTTCTTGCGATTGAAAGCTTTTTACATCTGCTTCTATTGCTAAAACATCATTTCCAAGCTTTTTTGCAGCTTCGTTTGCACTTTCTTGAGAGCGACTAGTAATGGCGACCTTTACTCCTAATTTTAACAATGCTTCGGCTATTCCGTATCCTATACCTTTACTTGCACCAGTTATCAGTGCTACTTTATTATGTAAGTTTTGCATATAAATTTTTTGTTTAAAATGTTTTTTAGAGTACTAAGCAATTATAATGCTAAAGCGATTGTATTAAATTATTGTGATTTATTTTTGACTTTATTTATATATAATCACCTGCCATCTAAAAGCCCACATCCACTTAATGGTATAATTATCAATTCCGGCTTTATAAAGTAAACTTTTAAGCTCCCGCTTTTTAAAACTTCGCAAAACAGAAACTTTACTATCATGCTTTACCATCGGCGATTTCGAAAAAAGCTGTGTGAGCAATGCAATGGAATAATAAGCTAAAGGGTGACGATGTAAATCATTAATTACTACAGCTTTTTTAGTACTAAAAACCATTCTTTTGATTAAATTAATCCAATCTTCATCTTCAAAATGATGGGTAAACAAACTACTGATAACCACATGGTATTGGTTTTCTAAAAAAGGCTCGGTTAAAACATCAACTTCTTCAAAAGAAATTTCTGGAAAGTTTAAATGATTTTCTTTTGCAAATTCTACTGCAGTTTTTGTAGCATCTAAGCCTAAATAATTAAATTTTAAACCCTTTTGATGAAAGTAGTTTCTCAAAACTTTAAGACTATCGCCACCACCGCAGCCCCAATCGCAAATCAAATCGCCATCTGCTAATTTAATTTTTTTAAAAGCATTAAAAAACACGTTAAAGCCTCCTAAAAGTTTATTAATTACTTCTAACTCTTTTAAAACAGGGTCAATTTCTTGATGTTGCAAAGAAAAATCGTCCATTATTTCTGGCAAAGTGCTTCTTTGGCTAAAATTAGGCATAGTTTAGAATCATGCTTTCAAATGTAAGTCCCGGACCAAATGCAAAACTTATGATATTTTCAGCTTTTTTATTGGCTTTTAAAGTTTTGGCAAGCTCGGCCAAAACAAACAAAATAGTAGCCGAAGACATATTTCCGTATTTTCTCAAAACGTCATAAGCAGCATTATTCTGAGAATCATCTAAATCAAAAACCTCAGCGCAAACCTCTAAAATTCTGCGGCCACCGGGGTGAATGGCATACTGTCCTATATCTTTCCATTCTAAATCTGCTTTGTTTAAAAGCTTTTCTGCAATTGTTTTAATTCCTTTTTTAATTTGCTTAGGTACTTTATTGGTTAATTGCATTTGGTATCCAAAATCGCCAATTTCCCAAGCCATTTCTCTTTTAGCTTCGCTTACAATTTCGGTATAAAAACTTTTAATCTCGTAAATTTTTTGAGAAGCAATAGCTTCATTTTGCACAATAACTGCTGATGCACCATCTCCAAATAAAGAATTAGACAACCAATTATCTAAATTACTTTCTACTTGAAAATGTAAAGTACACAATTCTACATTCACTATTAAAATGGTAGCTTGCGGATCTGCTTTGCAAATATAATCAGCGCTTTTTAAAGCATTAAAAGCACCATAACATCCCATAAAATTAATGCAGGTACGCTCAACAGATGGCTTTAATTTTAGCGCTTCTACCAATTCAATATCCAAACCTGGAGCATACATTCCGGTGCAGCTTACAGTAATTAAATGCGTAATGCTATCTAGTTTAAAATCACCTAAACCCGCCAAGCAATTATTAATTGACTTTATACTTAAATTTAAAGCTTCGTTTCTGTAAACATCACCACGTTGCGCCGTAGTAGGGAACGGTTTTAACCCACTTTGGTTTCCAAAAAAAGGAAAATCTCCTTGTTTTAATCCAAAATCCTTAAGTGCAGAGTATCTATAATCAATCCCAGATGATTTATATATTTTCTCTAGTCTTCTTGCATCTAAATCATCTAATTCATGAGCGTTCCGCATAAACTCAAAAATCTGCATCTGCGAAAATTGATTAACAGGATTACTGGTCCCAATGGCACAAATGATGCTGCTCATGTTATCATTTTGTTTAAATTTAAAATTTTAAAGATATAATCTCTTTATTGTAAATATGAAATCGGTTTTATTACACCTTAGGTTCCCTTTCTCTTTGCTACTGTTGCCGGTTTATCTATTTGCGTTTTATACCTCCTCACCAATTAACGCTGGGCAAGCCCTACTAGTTTTTATTATTTTGCATTTATTTACCTATCCAGCAAGTAACGGTTACAATAGCTATTTTGATAAAGACGAAGGTAGTATTGCTCTTATCAAAAATCCACCCAAAGTAAAAAAATCCTTATACCTAACCGCAATTATTTTGGAATGGACGGGAGTTTTCTTGGCACTTTTTGTCAATTTATCTTTTGCTGTATGTGTAATTGTTTACAATTTATTGTCTAAAGCGTACAGTCACCCATCGGTTAGGTTAAAAAAATATCCAATTCTTAGCTTTTTGGTGGTTTTTGTTTTTCAGGGCTTCTTTATTTATTTCACTTGTTATGTGTCTTTTAATCAAGCTATTTTAGCTTTTAATCTACAACATTTTATAGCAGGGCTAATTTGTTCTTGCTTAATTGGTGCTTCTTACCCCTTAACTCAAATTTATCAGTTTAAAGAAGACGCTGCTAGAGGAGATCAAACTTTAAGTATGCTTTTGGGCTATAAAGGTTCTTTTATATTCTCGGCTGTGGTATTTTTAATTGGAATAATATCCATGTTTTTCTATTGGTATTTGCAGCAGAAACTGTTTTATTTCAATGTATTTGCAGCTTGTTGTATTCCTATTTTTATTTATTTTAATTGGTGGTTTTTTAAGGTAATTAAAAACCAAGACAATGCAAATTTTATCAACGCCATGCGTATGACTTTACTTAGCGGTTTAATCATGCTAAGTTATTTTGTTTGGATAAATTATTGATTTTTAAAATTAAAAAGCAAGGTTCATCATTTATAGAATCGATAGCCGTGTGTTCTGTTTTACTCTCCTCCGCCAGCTAGCAGATATGCGGGTAACCACTCCCACCCACGTTATTTAACAAAGGATATTGAAATAAGCACTACTTAAAAATAACATGCAGTATGATCTCTGCCTTTTACTTCAAATCTAAGTTTTAAAGAAATTTCATGCGATCCCTTTTGTGCTTTAGCTAAAGCGGTATTGGTAACATCATAAGAATAACCCAATTGAATACTCGGGGTTACATAAACAGACATTAAAGCGTCAAAAGAATCTAATGAGCGATATGAAGCGCCTAACCAAATTGTTTCTTTAAGTAAAATACTTGCGTTAATATCAAACTGAATAGGGGAACCATTCACATATTTAACCAAAAAATTAGGCTTTAATTTCATGTCTTGGTTTAAATCTACCAAGTAACCTGCTTGAAGTAAGTAATGCGGACGATAAGCTGTTTTTGCCAAAGTTTTTGCTACTGAGCCAACATCTTTATAATAAAAGTGAGGAGATGATAATCCTAAGTAAAATTTTTCTGAAAAAAACATGGCACCCCATCCAAAATTAAGCCTCATGCTGTTTTGATCTTGAAAAAAGGGATCGGAGGCAGAGTTTGGGCTAAACCTGTAATTTTCAGAATAATTTGCGCCATAGTTGCTAGTACCAGCGTTTACACCTACAGCTAGGTAAGACTCTAAACCAATAGGCACTCTTTGAGAAACATTAAGGTCTATTCCTGTTTCTCTAATCACTTCTCCAATTTGGTCGTTAATTAAAATAGCGCCAATAAAAGTATTGGTTTTACCAACCGGACTATGGAAAGAAAGTGTTTGTGTATTTGGGGCTCCTTTAAAACCTACCCATTGATGCCTGCTTAAAGCGGTTACCGTCAAAGATTCATCAACAGTTGCGTAAGCTGGATTTATTGCCATTGTATTGAACATGTATTGAGTGTACATAGCTTTTTGTTGTCCAAAAATATTTTGGAAAGCAAACAGTAAAATACTTAACAATACTATTCTCATTTAAATGCGATATAAGAGCATTAAGTGGTGTGATATTTAATGCAATGCGCATTTATACGTACAGAATTAATTAATAGTTGCGAGAAACATATAAAATTGAGGAATTTTAGAAACTAAGAATTTAAGAAATTATTTGTCGCTATTAGTAAGTTATTCAACTTTAAATAGATTTATCAGCTTGTAAAATTAAGGTATTAATTAGGTAGCCTTAAGGTTAAAACTGACTTAATAAAAACTTAAAACCTTGTTTATGTAACAATTTGCTCAAGCCATTACTCTTAATTTAAAAATTCTATATGAATGAAAATCAAATTATAGCCGTAAATAATCTTAGCTTTTCTTTTGGTAATCAAAAAGTGTTAGATAATATTAGTTTAAGTGTTGTTAAAGGGAGTATTTACGGTTTTTTAGGACCAAATGGATCGGGTAAAACTACAACCATTAAATTACTGTTGAGTTTGTTGAAAAACAATGAGAACAACATTAGCTTATTTGGCAAGCCTTTAAACGAGAACAGAGAAGAAGTTTTAAAGAAAATAGGCTCTTTAATAGAAGCCCCCGCCTTATACCACCACTTAACTGGTTTTGCCAATTTAAAGGCAAGAGCAATTATTTTTGATGTAAAGGACGAACGAATTAAAGAGATTTTAGCCATTGTAGGTTTAACGGATGCCGCAAACAAAAAGGCTGGTAAATATTCTTTAGGGATGAAACAACGCTTGGGAATTGGTTTAGCATTGTTAAGCGATCCAGAGTTACTCATTTTAGATGAGCCCACTAACGGCTTAGACCCAAATGGAATAATTGAAATTCGTAAATTAATTCAAAAGTTAGCTAACGAGTATGGTAAAACCATATTTATATCAAGCCATTTGCTAGCCGAGATAGAGCGTATCGCTACCCATGTTGCTATTCTATACAATGGTAAGCTAAGTTTTGAAGGAGAAATAGGCGATTTACAAGATTTAAAAAGTGCCGATATATTGATAGAAACCGATAAAAACGAAGAAGCTAAAGAGCTCTTATCAATCGATAATAAGGTTTTACAACAAGGCAATACATTGAGGGTTAGCTATCAAAGTCAAGAGCAAATTGCTAAAATTGTTAACTCTTTAGTTCAAAATCAAATTAATGTTTATAGTATTTACAAAGAGAAAAAAGATTTAGAGTCTTTATTCTTAGATATCACTCAAACCGCATAACTATATGAAAGATTTTACTTTATCACTCAAATCAGAATTTTATAAATCTAAAAATACTTTAGCATTTTGGGGAGCTATTATACTTCCTGTATTTTTATGTTTAATTGTTTTTAGCATTTATTTATTTAAGGCTGATAGCATCATTAAAGCAATGAAAAGCCCAGCCCCTGAGGTTTATTGGTTCGAATACTTTATGGCAATTTTGGCGTTAATGGGAAGCTTACTATTGCCTATGTATCTCATTTTTATGACCTATTCTATCAATAACATAGAGCACAAGGCCGAAACTTGGAAAAGTTTATTCTCCTTGCCCATTCCAAAATTTACAGTTTATGCAAGTAAGGCAATTTACAGCCTAATTTTGGTGTTTATAACCATGCTGTTATTTTTAGGATTAACCATTGGCTTAGGCTTGTTGTTAGGGAAATTAGTGCCTAATTATCATTTATTAGATGCCGATTTAACTAAACTTTTTGGAGATTTAACCAAAATATATACGAAGTTATTTATCTCTTCTTTAGCTATTGTATCTATTCAATTTCTGTTTAGTTTAATTTGGCCAGATTTTATGAAACCAATGGGTTTTGGGTTTATAGCCTTGATTACTTGTTTAATACTTTTACGCTGGGAATACAGTTACGTATTGCCTTATGCTTTACCCATGAAAGCATTAGGGTTAAATGGAGGAAAAAGCGAATTAATTATTTTTAATAAAGAGGCTTTTATTAGTATTGGATATGCTATTGGTTTTTTTGCACTTGGTTACTTTGTAATAACAAAAAGAAGTGTTAAGTAGCCTAACTTTGTTATTGAGTAAAACTTAAGATTTTTTTGGGCGTTTTTACACGCTTTCCGCTGTATCTTTTTTGCCATTTGCTTAATGGTAATAGGCAAAAAAGCCTGCCCGAAATACAGGCGGGGATGCCGCTGCAATCGTTAACGCAAAGCAAGATTATTAAATTAATGTAAAATGGAAAAGAGCAATCAAGGAGTTATTTTATTTGATGGTGTTTGCAATTTGTGCAATGGCTTTGTACAAAAAGTGATTGCGGCAGACAAAAATAACTACTTTAAGTTTGCCTCTTTACAATCCGAAGCCGGACAAAAACTTTTAGCGCATAAACCCGAGTTTAAAGATTTAAAAACAATTATTTATTTAGAAGGAGATGAGTTATATACCAGATCTACCGCTGCATTAAAAATAAGTAAGCATTTAAGTGGCGCTTGGCCTTTATTACAAGTAGGATATATATTGCCAAGTTTTATAAGAAATGGGATTTATAATTTAATAGCAAAAAATAGGTATAAATGGTTTGGTAAAATGGACCAATGCATGGTTCCCACAGCAGAGTTAAAGGCAAAATTTTTGTAACATTTTCTACTAAACAAGTCGAAATTATTGATAATATATATTTTCAGAATTTAATGAGTCTAAATTTTTTATTAAAATAAGAAAGTAAAATAATTTATAAACAACTCATTTTTAGCATATTGTACATCTAAAATTCCCTAAAAAGTTAATTTAAAAAACTTTTTATTTTTTATTTGGATAATTAAACTAAAAAACACACCTTTGCACTCCCAAACAAGAGAGTTTAGTGTTAATCTTTTTTAGGGTGTTTAAAAAGTACAATTTTTCATATTAAGTTTAGGTTTAGGTTGATAAAACGGTCTTATTTTCTGAAAAGAATTTAAGGCCGTTTGTTTTATAAGGCATTTTTATTTTAGCTTTATAATATCTAAAAAGTTTAACAATTGACTAAAGAAAAAATAAGGCAACAAATTATAGCGAAGCGGGCAGCATTAACGCGTTCTCAGTTTTGGACTTTAATGGATGATTTGTTGACTCAGTTTCAAAAATTTAACTGGGAGAACACAAAGTGTCTCCATGTTTTCTTGCCTATTTCTAAAAATAAAGAAGTTGATACTTTTGAGATTCTAAGCTTTTTTAGGCAAAATTTTCCTGCTTTATCTGTTGTTGTTTCCAAAACAGATTTTAAAAATACAACTATTACACCAATCTATTTCGATTACGAAAACACTGTTTTAGTAAAGAATAAGTACGAAATTCCAGAGCCTCTATATGGCAAAGAGTGTTCTATAGAAAATATCGATACTGTTTTAATCCCTTTATTGGGTTTTGATTTATTAGGAAATAGGGTAGGTTATGGAGCTGGCTTTTATGATCGATTTCTTTCCAAATGTAAACCTGGTGTTTTAAAGATTGGCTTGTCTTTATTTCCTCCTTTAGAGTCTGTTGATGATATTAATGAATTTGATATCAAAATGGATTATTGCATTACTCCGGATCAAACGTTTGAGTTTTAAGTTTCAGTTTAAATAACCACAGAGAATATAAAGTAAATTGTTTTTTTACCACAGAGAACACAAAGGTCACAGAGCTGAATGCTGAGCCATTTGCAAAGCATCTGCGGGAATCTGCGAAATCAGCGGGAGAATTAAAGATTGCGAAGCAATTACACTGATAAAAAATTTTCACGCAGAGAAAAAAATATGTAGCGCTAATAGCGCAAAGCTCATCAATCGCCTTTATAAAATCTTTTCTTCACTATAAAAATCCTTTGCGAACTTTGCGTAAACCTTAGTGGGCTTTGCTTGAAAAAACTATAAAGAGCCCCACTTGCAAAGTTATTCTGAATTTATTTCAGAATCCTATCAGCATATTAATTCCGAAACTTATCTATATGTAAGATGGTGAAACAAGTTCAGCATGACCATTCAAGTTTAAAAAAACCTAACTCAACAACAACATTAAACTTTCTAAAGTGTCGGCTTCTTCTTTAGGTTTGTCTATTCGCCATCTTAAAATTCGAGGAAAACGCAAAGCAACTCCTGATTTATGCCTAGTAGATTTATTAATTCCTTCAAAACCAATTTCGAAAACTAATTCGGCTTTAACAGTTCGTACAGGGCCAAATTTTTCTAGAGTGTTCCTTTTTACAAAATAATCAACTTGTTTAATTTCTTTATCGGTTAAACCGGAGTAGGCTTTGGCTATTGGCACTAATTTATCGCCGTCCCAAACGGCAAAAGTATAATCGGTGTATAAATCAGCCCTTCGTCCATGTCCTTTTTGGGCATAAATCATTACCGCATCAACAGATAGTGGATCAACTTTCCATTTCCACCAATCGCCGCGTTTTCTCCCGACTTGATATGAGGCATTTTTTCTTTTTAACATCAAACCTTCGGCCATTAAGTCTCTGGCTTGTTCCCTTGCAATAGCTAATGTTTCCCAATCAGCGGCAGCTATAATTTCTGATATTCTAAATATCTCTTGATGGCTAGATGAGCTTTGAATTTTCTCTAAAATCAACCGTCTTTCTTCTTGTTTATTTTCTCTTACATCTTGCTTCTCATGCTCCATCACATCATAAACAATAAAAGCAACCGGATTATCAGCTAACATTTTTTTGGATAAGGTCTTGCGACCAATTCTGGTTTGCAGGATATTAAAAGGCAATGGTTTATTGTCTTTAAAAGCTAAAATTTCGCCATCTAAAACTGTTCCGTTTGGTAAATCATTGATAAAAGGATGTAGTTCTGGGAATTTATCGGTAGCTAATTCTTCACCTCGGCTCCAAATAAAAATTTCATCTGCTCTTTTAATTAATTGTGCTCTAATTCCATCCCACTTAAACTCGGCTTGCCAATCAATAGCATCACCTAACTCGGTTTGTAAATCGGTAGTAGATTTTTGTTGTTCAGATGTTTCCTGAATTGGATAAGCCAAAAAGAAAGGATAGGGTCTAGAAATATCTGCCGAACCATCATCTTCGGAAATTAGCTCTCGGTAAGAAAAACTTTCTGGACTCCAATTTCCCATAATCCTGTGGGTAATGGTTGCCGTATCTAAATTAGCCATTTCGGCAATGGCTTTTACTACTAAATTTTGCGAAACGCCTAGTCTAAAACCACCAGTAAGTAACTTAAAAAAAACAAATTTCTCTTGTCGGTTTAATTGGTTTAACGATGTTATTAACCATTCTTTTTTAGCTTCATCGCTTAATGTTCTTACTTTATTTATTTCATTAACCCACTCGCTCAAGCTTTTGGTTTCGTTACTTTCTACATCTGGAATTAACAACGAAAGTGTTTCGGCTAAATCGCCTACCACATCATAACTTTCTTTAAAAAGCCATTCTGGAATATTAATTAAAGCTAAAGCCCATTCTTTTAATTGAGTAGAATTAATTGGACGTTTAGGTTTACGGCCTGTAAATAAAGCCAGCATATTAATTTTGTCATCATCAGAAACTTGCTGTAGATAAGATTTGATGACTTTAACCTTTTCATTGGTTTTATTGGTTTCATCTAACGAAAGGAAAAGTTGAGCAAAGTTTTTCATGATAAACTAACTTACAAAAAAAAGACCATAAAGTTTTGATGCTTTATGGTCTACTAATATAATTTACTTTCTATTTAACCTATTTAGAAAACCAAAAATAAGCTCCTATCATGAAGATGATTAACTCGGAAAACAAAAATATAAGGGAATGATAATATCTATGATGATACCATTTGTAGCTAATAAAAATGTTTATGGCAATTATTAAAAAACTTAGCCAAATAAAACCTTTAAAATTTAGCCCTAAGACAATAAGCATCCAAGCTAAATTTGCATTTAATACAATTAACTTGCCAGTTTTAGTGTAGAGTAGCATCCGTAGACAGTTATTTTTTTAAACTTTTTGAAAATAAATAAAATAATTAAAGCTTAGCATATAATCTTATACATAAATCCATATAAATCCGTAACTCTACAGTTTAGAGAGATTTGTTTCCTCCTCAGGTTCCGTCTCTTCCTCGTTCCCATATAAAGTTTTAGCTTCTCTAGCATCGTAACCAATTTCTTGTAAATAGTGGCTAAAACTAGTGGTAAAACCTTGGGTTAAATAAACAGTTTCACATTCATACGGATGCTTTCAAAAAATAACTAAAAATTACAAATGTTACTAATAAACTTATTGAAAGCATTAATAACTGACTGTTTTTAAAGCTCTCACCAGCTTTTATTCTTATAATAAAACTGATAATCGATGCTACAATTAAAATCGGTAAGACCATCAATTTAGTCTCTTGACTAAATGAGTAAAGCTGATCAATAATTAGATATGAAAACAACAGTAAAAAACTTATACTTTTAAGAAAAATTTTCATTGAGAAATTTGTAAATTAAATAATTAGTGTATTGTACTTGCGGTTTGACAATCTTCGGCGTTTGCATTACAATTATCCCCAGCAGCAATTTGGAATATTATCGCGGCTCCGTGACAAATAGGTGCACCTATTCCTGTCCAATCAACTGATGCACAAGCAAAATGCATTAAAGTTGCTTCTGCTGCAACTACGAGAATGCAATTTACTCTTATTCTTTCGCAATTATTAGCTTCTAATAAGATAGTTCTTTTATTCTCTCTAATACTCAATGATTCCATAATGATATTTTTTTTGTAATCGTCATTGAAGCTTTGAAAATCATAATCCTTATCTAGGGCATTTATTAAACTACTTTGTTTAAAAAGCAAATTTTGAAAATCTATTGAATTTTTAAACCCTAGAGATAAAGATAACTCTTTGAGATCTTTCTCATCTAAAGTTTCCTTATTCAATAAGTTAATGGCAACAGTTTTATCAACCATTTTTGAGGTTATTGCTGTATTTATATCAATTAATTCAAGCAATCGAGAATCAGTCTTTAAATTTTCAAAAGGTATTTTTTGTTTTTCTACTGGATCTGTTTTCTTATTACATGATACAGTGATTAATAATAGAGATAAAAGCACTATTAAATTGATGTTCTTTTTCATGAAGTTTAATTTTTATTCTAGTACCTACTCATTAGCTTTTCGGTTTCCGCTAGGTTGATGATGTTTTTCTGGCCAGATGTACTTACAACTTGCAGTAAATGTAACTACCCCCCCCCCTATAAAAGCAAATATTTTTACTAAAAGGAAAAACTTTTGCTAATTATATTTAATTAAGCTTAAAATGTGTATTCAAAATGTTACTTTAATAAAATTTAATTGAAATAATTAAGATTTTTTCAATTTCCTTTAACTGGTTTCATTTTCCTCATCCAATTGATCACTTTCCTCCTCACTACCATACAGCGTTTTAGCTTCTCTAGCATCGTATCCAATTTCTTGTAAATAGCGGGTAAAACTAGCGGTAAAACCGTGAGTTAGATAAACGGTTTCGCATTCGGTGGCTTTAATAGCCGAGATAAGTCCATCCCAATCGGCGTGGTCAGAGAGTATAAAACCTCTATCAACTGCTCGGCGTTTTTTAGCGCCACGTATTGCCATCCATCCGCTACAATAACCTAAAGAAAAAGGAGTCATTTTTTTAATCCAAGGTGTACCCACCGCACTCGGCGGACAAATAATCATATTTCCTGCAAGTTCGCTTTTGGTGGTTTCGGCAGTTATTTTGGTAGTGGGTTGTAATTCAATTCCGTTTCTAATCAAAGCATCGTTAGAATTTTGAATTACGCCATGCGTATAAACTTTTCCAATATTTAAATCTAAATTTTGCAAAATGCGTTGTGCTTTACCTAAAGAGTAACCAGCCAAAACAGATGTTTTTCCTTCTGCTTGGTTTTGCATCCACCACTCGTTAATACCTTTAAATATTTCGCTTTGCGGTTCCCATTTGTAAACCGGCATGCCAAAAGTACATTCAGATATAAATGAATGACATTTTACAGGCTCAAAAGGGGCGCATAAACCATCGTTTTCGGTTTTATAATCGCCAGAAACCACCCAAACTTCGCCTTTATAAATTACCCTAATTTGTGCCGAACCAGGAATATGTCCGGCAGGAAAAAAAGTAACCTCTACACCATTTATAGTTTTAGAAACTCCATAATCCATGGATTCTAAATTAATTTGCCCTAAGCGGTGATATAAAATCTCTCTAGAAAGATGGTGAGCTAAATAATTTTGATGTCCAAATTTAGCATGATCGCTGTGAGCATGAGTGATAAGTGCATTTTTTACTGGTCGCCAAGGGTCTATATAAAAATCTCCAGCGGCACAATAAATACCATAATTATTAAATTCTAAAAGCGGTTTCTTAGGCATCAGTTAATTTATCTTATTAAACCAAGGTATTTAATTTTGGTTTGAATGGCAATGCTTATCCTACAAATAAATTTTATCTTTGGTTAAAATAAATAAAACAAATGAAACGTAATTTTATAATCCTTTTACTTACTTTTTTTAACCTTTTTGTTTTTGCAGCTAAACCAAAAAACACTTATGTAAAAATAAGTACTAACTATGGCGAGGTTTATATCAAACTGTATAATCAAACACCAAAACACCGAGATAATTTCATTAAAGTAGTAAATGAAGGGACCTTAAATGGCACTTTATTTCATAGGGTGATACAAGAATTTATGATACAAGGCGGAGATGTAGAATCTAAAAACGCAAAACCTGCGACACTTTTAGGAAATGGTGATTTGGGATACACTATACCAGCCGAATTTGTTCCCGAGCTTTTTCATAAAAAAGGGGCATTAGCAGCAGCAAGGAACAATAATCCCGAGAAAGCCTCTAGCTCTTCTCAGTTTTACATTGTACAAGGCAAGGTTTTTACCGATAAAGAATTAGACGATACAGAAACAAATAGGATGAATGGCAGAAAAATTCCTCAAGATCAACGAGAAGTTTACAAAACCATTGGTGGCACTCCACATTTAGACCAAAATTATACTGTTTTTGGCGAAGTTGTCAAAGGCTTGCAAATGGTAGATAATATTTGTACTGTTAAAATTGATGGCAATAATCGTCCGCTAACAGATATTAAAATGACGCTTTCTTTAGTAGAGAAAAAGGAGTTGAAGAGTTTATTGAAAGAAATAGGAGAATAATATTTGGGCGTTTAAACAGGCTATCCGCTGTATCTTTTTTTGTCATCCTGAGCGGAGTAGAAGGACAAAAAAAGATGACGCTTCTATCCCTAACGCAACCTTTTAAATTAATTAATCTACTATCAAACAATCAACCTCAAAATCAATTTTCACCATTCACCATTCACCATTGACTAATAAACTAATACAATGAAAATTATATCATACAATGTAAACGGGATAAGAGCGGCAATTAATAAAGAGTTTTTTGCTTGGTTGCAAGCCACCGATGCAGATATTGTTTGTCTACAAGAAATTAAAGCAACTCCAGATCAAATTGTAGATATTATCATTTTAGAGAATTTAGGCTATAAACATTATTGGTATCCGGCCGAGAAAAAAGGCTATAGTGGAACAGCTATTTTTACTAAAATTGAACCCAAACATGTTGAATACGGTTGCGGAATAGAGGATTACGACCGAGAAGGTAGGGTAATTAGAGCCGATTTTGATGAATTTTCTATCATGAGCACCTATTTTCCATCAGGAAGTAGTGGCGATATTCGTCAAGATTTTAAATATAAATTCTTAGACGATTTTGCAAATTACATCGACAAACTTAAAATCGATTTCCCTAAACTAATTATCTCTGGCGATTATAACATTTGCCACAAAGCAATTGATATTCACAATCCAAAATCTAATGCCAATTCATCGGGTTTTTTACCAGAAGAAAGAGCTTGGATGGAAAGCTTTATCCAATCTGGTTTTATAGATACGTTTAGACATTTTAACCAAGATCCACACCATTACACTTGGTGGAGTTACAGGGCAGGAGCAAGAGCCAAAAATTTAGGCTGGCGTATTGATTATCATTTGGTAACAAATCAGCTAGAAAATAATTTAAAAAGAGCGGCAATTTTACCAGAAGCAAAACACAGCGACCATTGCCCAATATTATTAGAATTAAGTTTTTAAGTTAAATTAGCAAGATGGAAAAAACATTCAAAAGCAAAACCGACTCCCTTTACTTAAGCATTATTGGTGGGGTAATTTTGTTTGTTTTAGTCATCACTTTTTTCGATTTTGAAAAGATGCAAATCCATTCAGAGGGTTTGATTTTCACTGTTTTGGTTAATGCTGTTATTATTGGACTACTTAGCTGGATGTTTTTTGGAACTCACTATAAGTTATCTTCACAAAACTTAAGTTACCGTTGCGGTCCGTTTTACGGAAAAATAGAAATAGCTAGTATCAATAAAATTTTGGTTAACGAAACCATGTACGTAGGTTTTAAACCTGCTACAGCCAGAAATGGCTTAATTATCAAATACAACAAATACGATGACATTTACATCAGCCCTGCTGATAACGACACTTTTGTTCAAGAAATTTTGAAATTAAATAGTCAGATAGAAATCATAAATTCAAAATAATTTAGTCTCCCACCAAATATTATTTTGAACAGGCTACACATATTTGCATTTCACCAAACATTGTTGCATTTTTGCATTGCTTATAAAGAAAGACGGAGGGATTAGACCCTGCGAAGTCTTAGCAACCTGAATAAATCAAGGTGCTACATTCTATCCAAAAGTTAAAAACTAGCGGAAAAGATAAGTTAAAGTCTACAACATCCGCCCGACTTTTCTTGAATAAGCCCAAAGAAGATTTGAGAATTTAGATTTGAGATTTGAGAATATGCCACAAGCTATACTCAATCAGTCTCACGTCTCTTATCTCACATCTCATATCTAAGCAAAAAATGGATATCAGAAAAGAACTCAAAAAAAGAATATTAATTATTGATGGTGCGATGGGTACCATGATTCAACGCTATAAGCTAACTGAAGAAGATTTTCGTGGAGAAAGATTTAAAGATCATCCATCAGATGTGAAAGGAAATAACGATTTATTAAACCTTACTCGTCCGGATGTAATTAGAGCAGTTCATGCCGATTATTTAGATGCTGGAGCAGATATTATCGAAACCAACACTTTCAGTACGCAACGTATTTCTATGGCCGATTACGGCATGGAAGACTTATCGTACGAGTTAAGTTTTGAAGGAGCCAGAATTGCTAAAGAAATTGCGACTGAGTATACTTTAAAAAATCCTGAAAAACCACGTTTTGTGGCAGGTGCGGTAGGTCCTACAAACCGTACATTATCTATGTCGCCGGATGTAAACGACCCGGGTTTTAGAGCAATCTCTTACGAACAATTAGAAGAAGCTTATTACGAACAAGTTCGAGGTTTGGTAGACGGTGGAGCCGATTTATTATTGGTAGAAACTATATTTGATACTTTAAACGCTAAAGCCGCAATTTTTGCAATCAAAAGATATGAGCAAGTAATTGGGAGAAAGCTAGAAATCATGATTTCTGGAACCATTACCGATGCTTCGGGCAGAACATTATCCGGCCAAACCGTAGAAGCATTTTTAAACTCTATGCGTCATGGCGATTTATTGTCTATTGGTTTAAATTGTGCTTTAGGTGCAAAAGAAATGCGTCCGCATATCGAAGAGCTTTCAGAAAAAGCAGATATGTTTGTTACCGCATATCCAAACGCTGGTTTACCAAACGAGTTTGGCGAATATGATGAAACCGCTTCTCAAACTGCCGATTTGGTGGAAGACTTCTTAGCATCAGGATTTGTGAATGTGATTGGTGGTTGCTGTGGAACTACGCCAGACCATATTAGGGCAATGGCCGAGAAAGCGAAGAAATATGCTCCTCGTCAAATTCCAGAAATTGAGCCATTCCAAAGATTATCAGGTTTAGAAGCTGTAACGCTAAGACCCGATTCTAGATTTGTAAACGTAGGTGAACGTACCAATGTAACAGGTTCTCCAAAATTTGCCAAGTTAATTTTAAGTGGAGATTTTGATGCTGCTCTTTCTGTTGCTCGTCAACAGGTAGAAGGTGGTGCGCAAATTATTGATGTGAACATGGATGAAGGTATGCTTGACTCAGAAGCAGCCATGACCAAGTTTTTAAACCTCATTGCATCAGAACCAGATATTTCTAAGCTACCCATCATGGTAGATTCGTCTAAATGGACTGTGATTGAAGCGGGTTTAAAATGTTTACAAGGAAAAGGGATCGTAAATTCAATATCGTTAAAAGAAGGCAAAGAAAAATTTAAAGAATACGCACACAAAATTAAGCAATACGGTGCTGCGACGGTTGTGATGGCTTTTGATGAGCTAGGGCAAGCCGATAGTTTGGAGCGAAGGATAGAAATTTGTAAACGTTCTTACGATATTTTAGTAAATGAAGTAGGTTTCCCTGCTCAAGACATCATATTCGACCCAAATATTTTAACTGTTGCCACCGGATTAGAAGAACATAACAATTACGCAGTAGATTTTATTGAGGCAACCCGATGGATTAAGCAAAACCTTCCATTAGCAAAAGTAAGTGGAGGAGTTTCAAATATTTCTTTTTCTTTTAGGGGAAACAATACCGTTCGTGAAGCCATGCACTCTGCATTCTTATACCATGCCATTAAAGCTGGTTTAGATATGGGTATCGTAAATGCCGGTATGTTAGAAGTTTATGAGGAAATCCCGAAAGAGCTTTTAGAAAAAGTAGAAGATGTTTTGCTTAATCGCCGCGATGATGCTACCGAGATTTTGGTTGATTATGCCGAGACTGTAAAAAACAAAGGTAAAGCGGCAGTAAAAAGTGAAGCTTGGCGAGAAGGAACGGTTCAGGAACGCTTATCTCATTCACTCATTAAAGGTATTGTTGATTATTTAGATACCGATGTCGAGGAAGCCAGATTGCAATACGCCAAACCATTAGAAGTAATTGAAGGTCCTTTAATGGCCGGGATGAATATTGTGGGAGATTTATTTGGTGAAGGAAAAATGTTTCTACCGCAGGTGGTGAAATCTGCCCGAGTAATGAAAAAAGCCGTAGCCATTTTAATGCCTTACATTGAAGCAGAAAAAGTTGTTGGTACAAGCAGTAGTGCAGGTAAAATATTAATGGCTACCGTAAAAGGTGATGTACATGATATTGGAAAAAATATTGTAGGTGTTGTTTTGGCTTGCAATAACTTCGAGGTGATTGATATTGGTGTGATGGTTCCAGCGGCAAAAATCATTGAAGAGGCAAAAAGACATCAGGTCGATGTGATTGGTTTAAGCGGTCTAATTACACCTTCATTAGATGAAATGGTTCATTTTGCCAAAGAAATGGAACGCGAGGGCTTTGATATTCCTTTATTAATAGGCGGTGCAACAACATCACGAATTCATACCGCCGTAAAAGTAGACCCTCATTATCATGGAGCAATTGTTCATGTTTTAGATGCATCCAGAAGCGTAGGTGTTTGTAGTAATTTGTTAAATAAAGAGAGTAAAGAAACTTATATTAAAACTTTAAAAAGCGATTACGAACAAACCCGAGATAATTACAACAAAAAGAAAGTAGAAAAGAGTTTTGTAAACATTAACGAGGCTCGAAGAAATCAATATAAAATCAATTTAAATGGCTCAATTCCAAAGGCACCAAGCTTCACAGGTACGCAAGTAATTGATAATTATCCATTAGAAGAATTGGTTCCATATATAGATTGGACTCCGTTTTTTCATACTTGGGAATTGCGAGGTTCTTATCCTAAAATATTTGATGATGTTTATGTAGGTGTAGAGGCTCAAAAGCTTTTTGCCGATGCTCAAGTTTTGTTAAAACGAATTGTTGATGAAAAGCTGTTTACTGCAAAAGCAGTTTTTGGTTTTTGGCCAGCGAATTCAGTGGGTGATGACATCCAGTTATCAGTAATTGGTAATCAGTCACCTGAAAACTCGGTAGCAAGTCAACTGTTTACCGACAACCGATTACAAAATAGCCAATCTCAAACAGTCACAATCCATACTTTAAGACAGCAAGCAGAAAAGCCAAAAGGCGAAGCTCATTACGCTTTATCAGATTTTATCGCTCCAAAAGAAACCGGAATTAAAGATTATTTTGGAGGTTTTGCAGTAACAACAGGGCATGGTTGTGATGAGTTAGTTGCCATTTTCGAGGCAGATCATGATGATTACAACAGTATCATGACTAAAGCTTTAGCCGATAGATTAGCTGAGGCTTTCGCCGAAAAACTTCATGAATTGGTTCGTAAAGAATATTGGGGTTATGCATCAAACGAAAGTTTAGATAAAGAATCTTTAATTAAAGAAAAATATCAAGGAATTAGACCCGCACCGGGTTATCCGGCTTGTCCAGATCATACTGAAAAAGGTACGCTTTGGGAGTTGTTAGATGCAGAAAATAAAATCGGTTTAAAACTAACCGAAAGTTTTGCGATGTATCCAACAGCAGCAGTAAGCGGATTTTACTTCGCACACCCAGAAGCCAGATATTTTGGCTTAGGAAAAATTGATAAAGACCAAGTTGCAGATTACGCAAAACGAAAAGGAATGGATTTAGAAACTGCCGAAAGGTGGTTGGGACCTAACCTAGGTTATTAGGTGGTTGGTTTGTTAGGTGGTTAGACCTGTTAAGTGTGTAAAAATATTAAACGCATTTATAAGAAAAATCTAACAAAATAAGCAATTATTCTCGATAGCTATTTGGACTGACAAACCAGCAAACTAACCATCTAACAAACTAAGTGCCTAACAAGCTAGAAATCAATAAACTAAAAAGAATGGCAGGTTATCAAAAATACACAGAATTAGATGTGTGGAAACAAGCTAGAATATTAGCATCAATGATTTATGAGATTACAGCAGATTATCCAAAAACTGAGCGATTTGGAATTATCTCTCAAATGAGAAAATGTGCTGTTTCTGTTCCTTCAAACATAGCTGAGGGTTGTGGAAGGCAGCACACTAAAGAAACTATTCAGTTTTTAAATATTGCGAGAGGTTCATTATATGAATTGGAAACTCAACTATACATTTCTAAAGATTTAACATTTATCAGCGAAGAACAATTAAATTCACTTCTTCAACAAATTGAAAGTTTAGGAAAACTACTAAATGGTTTCATCAGATTTAAAAACGTTAAACTAGAACCTAACAAACCAACAAACTAATACCTAACAAACTAAAATGAAAATAACAGACCATATAAAAAACGCAAAAGGTAAAACGCTTTTCTCTTTCGAGCTATTACCTCCTGTTAAAGGACAAAGTATTCAATGGATTTATGACGCTATTGATCCTTTGATGGAATTTAATCCTCCATTTATTGATGTTACCTATCATAGAGAAGATTATATCTATAAGCAACAAGCTAATGGATTGTTAGAAAAGGTATCGTATCGTAAACGACCTGGAACGGTAGCCATTTGTGCGGCTATCATGAATAAATACAAAGTGGATGCAGTTCCACATCTAATTTGTGGGGGTTTTACTAAAGAAGAAACCGAAAACGCATTAATTGATATGCAGTTTTTGGGTATTGATAATGTTTTGGTTTTGCGTGGCGATGCCCGTCATGCCGATTCTTCATTTATACCAACACCTGGCGGACATGCTTTTGCAACCGATTTATTGCAACATGTAATGGACCATAATCAGGGTAAATACTTGCATGAGGATGTTTCAAGTGCTGATACAAGCGATTTTTGTATTGGTGTTGCCGGTTACCCAGAGAAGCATTTTGAAGCGCCAAACTTAAAAACCGATTTTAAATACTTGAAACAAAAAGTAGATATGGGTGCCGAGTTTATTGTAACTCAAATGTTTTTTGATAACCAAAAGTATTTTGATTTTGTAAAGAAATGTAGAGAAAACGATATTCATGTGCCTATTATTCCTGGATTAAAACCAATAAGCGCAATGGGGCAATTAGTTGCTTTGCCTAAAATTTTCCATATAGATTTACCCGAAGATTTAAGCGAGGCTATTCAAGATTGCAAAAATCCTAAAGAAGTAAGGCAAGTAGGTACCGAATTTATGATTCAACAATGTAAGGAGTTAATAGATTTTGGAGTGCCAGTTTTACATTTTTATACGATGGGTAAACCTGAGCAAACTTATAACATTGCAAAAGCGATTTTTTAGACTAAATTTGGTTTAGACTTTTATCTTAAAACTATGAATTTAGTACTTTCAGAAATTGCAATGCTTTTATTGTTTACAGTTTTACCTTTAACTATTATTGTATTTGTGATCATTTATATTCGTAATTGGATGGTAAAACAAACAAAGCTAAAAGAAGAGCAAAATAGATTATTGCAGAAAATAGCTAATCAATCGAAGTAAAACTTAAATCTATGACGAAAATTAACTTCATCAACCTTGGAATTCCCGAGTTAATTATTTTACTAATTGCATTATTTATCCCTATTTTAATAGTGATTTTTGTGGTTTCTTATTTCAGAAAACAAACAAGATTAAAAGAAGAACAAAACAGGCTACTTCAGAAAATAGCTGATAATCAATCGAAATAAAGTTTTAATCTTAATTAAAAGCTTTTAAAAAAGGATTTTCAATCAGTAGGAGAAAAACGAAAATTTACCTTGTTTACTCATGAATATTAATAATAAGCATATTAATGTTATTTGTGCCGTTTTAATATTCTTATTTTCAAATAAGAGCGTAGTCTTTTCACAAGAAAAAATTAAGAATTATGTGAAGACAAATGTTTTTCCGGTAACTACTATCAATCCTGATTCAACTAATTTTAATGATCTTCAATCTATTGGAGAGGCTATAGGGGAATCAAGAATAGTTGTATTAGGTGAACAAAATCATGGTGATGCGGAAACTTTTTTAGCTAAGTCTAGACTGATTAAATATTTGAGAGAAAAAAAGGGGTTTAGTGTTTTAGCGTTTGAATCAGATTTTTATGGGCTCAATGAAGGTTGGGATCAATTAAAAAAAGAGGAATCCTACATTAAAGATTTTTTGTTAAAGAATATATATTCAGTTTGGTCAGTTTGTAATTCTTGTAGTAATCTATTTTATAAATACATACCTGAAACTTATAAAACTACTTCACCTTTAATTGTAACAGGATTCGATAATCAACTTTTTCTAAATTACTCTTTTAATAACCTCTCCGCAAAATTTGATAGCATCATTAGGTACAATAAACTTCCTATTGTAAATAATCCAAATTATGAATCTGAAATCTTACCATTAATAGACTCATCCAAAAAATGGGACTTTTATCCTCCTAAAGATTCCATCATAATAAATACTTCACTAAAGTATTTGTCAGAAATTAAAGCTCAACTTAAGGATTCAAAAAATGATAATATCTTTTGGGAACTTATCATAGACAATCAAATATCCCACATTAAGTGCATAAAGGAAAAGTTTGTAAATCCTAAATACTTTGGATACGAAAGAGATAATCAGATGGCGATAAATCTTAAGTTGCTTTTAACGGAAAAATTTAAGAACAAAAAAGTAATTGTTTGGGCAGCAAGCAGTCATAGTACAAAATCTTCTAGTAGTCTGAAAGATCCGTTTTATTGGAACTCTAAATCTATGATAGAAAAATTAATAGATGATAGTGAGTTAAAATCAGATATATATGTAATGGGTTTTACTTCTTTTGGCGGTAGATCTGGAATTACAGGAGCTAAACCCTATAAATTATTTAAATCTAAAAAAAATAGTTTTGAAACTTGGGTAAATCCATCTTATAAATATGCTTTTGTAGATTTTAAAAAATTTAACGCGATTTTCCCAAATTCAAAAGAAGATTTTTTCCTATCTGCTCTAGGTCATGTTCGCCTTGAAGGAAAATGGAATGAAATATTTGATGGAGTGTTCTATATAAAAGAAATGTTGCCTTGTATACCAATTAAAAGGTAACCGACAAATAGCTTATAAATTAAAATAAAGTTGGTTTAACCCTTTCGAAAAACACATTACTCGGTAATTACTTTCACATCCTTAAACAAAAAAGCATTATTGCTTACTATTAGTTTTTTTCCACTAGTTGTGGTTACATTTTTTAAAAACACTTCTTTAGTCTTGTTATAAGGAAACTTTTCTTGGTAACTATTATCAACCATTTTTGGATTAAAATTGGCAAAAATAGCTAAGCCTTTATAATCTTTGCTATGATTAGAGTCATCAATTTTAAGGTTTTCTATGCTGATTTTTTTTGGCATATAGCAAGTATATCCAAAATCATGCTGGCCCGAATTTGATCCTCCAATTAAGCTTGATTTATCTGCATCGACATTGCCATTTAAAGGTATAAAAGTGCAATTACGGATAATGAATTCTCCTTCCCATGTACTGCCATAATCAGATCTTAAGTTGATTAAATTACTACTGTAAACAATTGTATTTTCTACCAAAAAAGTTCCACTGCCAATAGCGTTTATACCTTGATGGCCTAAAATTGAATTGCGTATTGTTGCGTTTGAAACACCCATATGAGCATCAAATCTTGAAAACTCGCAACCATCATAAAGCAAGTTTTTACTAAAGTTTGATGCAAATAAACCCCAATATCTTTTATCGTTAATATCATTGGTTTGCTTGCAGTTTATGAGCGATACATTTAACGCCTTGTTTACTAAAATGCCATAACTCCCCATAGAAACTGTTGTTCCTCCTTTTCCAATAGTTTGATAAACTTTTCTGCCGGTTAGCACCGAGTTTTTGATGGTAACAAAAGCACAATCACTCACATTAATAAAGCCACTGTATGGCGCACCACTCTCTCCTTCGCCAGTAATGTTGTGGTGTAAATCACCTAACACTACGTTAGATCTTTTGATAGAAATTCCTCTAGTATAATAATTGTATTTAGATTCTTCCCGGTTAGCAATGGTAGTGAAATTGCCTCCGGTAATGGTTAAGGTTGTTTCATCAATAGGAAGTGCTGTAATATCCGAAATGAAATTGAAGTCCCAAATAATAGGAGCATTTTTGTCTACATTTCCATTTTCATCTGCTAAAAAAATATCAGTTTGTGCGCTACCTTCATTTTGGTTTCCGCCGGCTCTGATGTATCGTTTAACATTAATATCTGTAGCTGTAATTAAACATTTTGAAGGTAAAGTAACAGGTATTTTTTCTTGATCTTTTTTTAAAGATGTAATTCCCTTTAGTTTATAAGATTTTAAGCTTGAGGCTACCTTAAAAACCGGTGTAGTACGATTTTGAACCTCGGTATCATCGATAATAAAATTTGCATTTCCAAAGTTTGTATTTGTTTGTATGATTGCAGTCCTGTTTTTTCCACCTATGTAATACTTGGCGTTTTCTTTAACTTTTACAGATAATCCATTTTGATTTGCAAAGGCATGAGTTGCCGCAATGGCGTAAATATCATCAGTTTTACCATCGCCAATGGCGCCAAAATCTTCATAATTCACAAATCCGTTCATTTTAAATTTTTCAATATCTTTTAAGGATACATTTAAAAATAGACCGCCATTTTCGGTTAAAGTTATGGCTGTTTTATCCTTATTGGAAGTAATTGTTACCTCTTCATTTTGGTTTTTAGATTGACCTTGAACAAGAGAAACTACAGTAGATAATAAAAAAATTAAAAGGAGTTTATGTTTCATACGATTTGTAAACCGAGCAGTTATTTTGATGAATTTATTATGGTTTTATACTAAATTTTATAGGCTTGCCGACCGATTAATTTCCAGTCTTTTCCTTCTTTTGCAAAAACCAGCATTATGCCTAATTTAACTTCGCCAGGTTTACCATTATCGTGAGTTTTAGCAGCTAATTTATGACGAACTATGGCAAATTTTCCTTTAACTTTTATGGTTTGATCGGTTAAATCTATTGTTACAAAATCTGATGCTCCGCTTGCAATAGATTTTACAAAAGCAGCTTTATCTTCTATTTTACCACTCGAATGTCCATAACTTAAATCAGCGGAAGCGATGGTTTCTAAATCGCTTTGGTTTCCGCTAATCATTGCTTGTTTTAAAAACTCAACAGCTTTGGCAACTTTTTCTTCAGTAGTTTGTGCTTTTGTAGCAAAGCCAATAAAAATGAGCAATGAAATTGCAACGATAAATTTTTTCATGATTGGTTTAATTGGTTATATTGTTAAAGCTAAATATTTATCGTAACAATCAGAAAATATTTATTTATGATGAAATGGTAGTTTGAAATCTTCACCTCGGTCTGTGTCCTCACAGACCGAAACTAAACTTGAATTATTACATATTTTCGTCCAATGTTCTGTGAGGACACAAACCATGAAATTGGCCGCCCTTTTTCAAGGGCGGATTGCTCTAATTAATCAATTAATTTCAATAAATAAAACCTACCTCCAGTTTTTATATAAATTAATTAAACCATTGGTAGAACTATCATGAGCCTTAACTTCTTCTTCACCTTCTAGCTCTGGTAAAATTTTACCAGCCAATTGTTTACCTAGTTCAACACCCCATTGGTCGAAACTGTAAATATTCCAAATTACACCTTGGGTAAATATTTTATGCTCGTACATGGCTAAAAGCGAACCTAAAACTCTAGGTGTTATTTTCTTCACTAAAATAGAATTGGTGGGTCTATTCCCCTGAAAAACTTTAAAAGGAGCAATTTTTTCAATTTCTTCTTTACTCTTACTTCCCAATTCAGCGATAACTTCTTCCTCGGTTTTGCCGTTCATTAAAGCCTCTGTTTGAGCAAAAAAGTTAGATAATAACATTTGATGATGCTTACCTAACGGGTTATGCGATTGTGCTGGTGCAATAAAATCGCAAGGGATTAATTTTGTTCCTTGGTGAATTAATTGATAAAACGCATGTTGACCGTTTGTTCCTGGTTCGCCCCAAATTACTGGGCCAGTTTGATAGTCTACATTTTCGCCGCTTCTATCTACATACTTACCGTTACTTTCCATATCGCCCTGCTGAAAATAAGCCGCAAAACGATGCATGTATTGGTCGTAAGGTAAAATAGCTTGTGTTTCTGATTCAAAAAAGTTGTTATACCAAATGCCTAAAAGCGCTAAAATAACAGGGATATTTTCTTCAAGCGGAGCATCCTTAAAATGATTATCCATTTCGTGTGCTCCTGTTAGTAATTCCTCAAAATTATCGAAACCAATAGAAAGTGCAATAGGTAATCCGATAGCACTCCATAAAGAGTAACGGCCACCTACCCAATCCCAAAAGCCAAACATATTTTGAGTATCAATCCCAAATTTACCCACACCATCTGCATTGGTAGAAAGTGCCGCAAAGTGTTTAGCAACATCAGCTTCTTTTGCCCCAGCAGCTAAAAACCAGTCTCTCGCCGAGTGAGCATTGCTCATGGTTTCTTGAGTGGTAAATGTTTTAGATGCAATTAAAAATAAAGTAGTCTCAGGATCTACTTTTTTAAGCGTTTCTACAATGTGAGTACCGTCTACATTACTTACAAAATGTAAGTTTAGATGATTTTTGTAGGCTTTTAAGGCTTCAGTAACCATAACAGGGCCTAAATCAGAACCACCAATTCCAATATTTACAACATCGGTAATTGTTTTACCTGTATAGCCTTTCCATTGGCCAGAAATAATAGCTTCAGAAAATTTCTTCATTTTTGCTAAAACCTCATTTACATCAGGCATTACATCTTTACCGTCTACTAAAACTGGCGAATTACTTCTATTTCTTAAAGCAGTGTGTAACACCGCTCTGTCTTCTGTTTCGTTAATAACATCACCACTAAACATCGCTTTTATAGCGCTTTCTAACTCACATTCTTTGGCTAACTGAGTTAACAAAGCCATTGTTTTATCATTAACTCTGTTTTTAGAATAGTCTAAAAATATATCGTTAAACAAAATCGAGTACTTTTTGAAACGGTCTTTATCGGTTTCAAAAAATTCTTTTAAGTGAATTTGAGTGATGTCTACAAAGTGGTCAATAAGGTAATCGTAAGCTTTTGTTTCGGTAAAATTTATTTTAGAAAGCATGATTTTATTAAAATTAAAGATGTTTTGGTTAATAGTTTAAAGATGGTAATAATTCATTAGTTAAGCCATAAAATTTATAAATTAAGCTGCTAATTGTTAAATTGCATCTTGAAAAATTTCTCAAATATGATAAAGAAAGTAATAACTGTTCTGTTTTTGATTTTAAGCACCCAGCTTTATGCACAAAACAAAGTTGATGATGTAAAAACCTTTACATTAAATAACGGAATGAAATTTTTGGTTTTGGAGGATAACTCTATTCCAAATGCCAATATGTATTTGTTTTACAGTGTAGGCTCACGAAACGAGCATCCAGGAATTACAGGTTTGTCGCATTTTTTTGAACACATGATGTTTAATGGTGCCAAAAAATACGGACCTAAAATGTTCGACAGAACCATGGAGTTTAATGGGGGAGCAAACAATGCATACACTACAGAAAATGTAACGGTTTACACCGATTGGTTTCCAGCATCTGCTTTAGAAACCATGTTTGATTTAGAATCAGATCGTATTCACAACCTAAGTATAGACCCTAAATACGTTGATTCTGAAAGAGAGGTTGTGTTATCTGAAAGAAGTACAGGTTTAGAAAATTCGCCTTGGCGTACTTTAGGCGAAATGGTTAGTGCAACTGCGTATGTGGAACATCCTTACGGATGGAGTGTGATAGGCTATGAAGAAGATATAAAAAACTGGACCAAAGAGGATTTAGAGTATTATTTTAAAACCTATTATGCGCCAAATAACTGTACAGTGGTAATCTCTGGAAACGTTAAGTTAGCTCAGGTTAAAGCTTTAGCCGAGAAATATATGGGACCAATTCCGGCTCAAAAACCTGCGCCTGCTGTTCATTTGGTAGAGCCTAAACAAACTGGCGAACGCAGAATAACTGTACAAAAAGAAGTTAGTTCGCCTTATATGATGATGGCTTACCACGTTCCAAACTCAAAAGATAAAGATTATTACGCTTTAGATATTTTAAGTTCTGTTTTAACTAGTGGAAACTCTAGTAGATTATACACTGCTTTGGTTGATCAAAAACAATATGCGGCATCTGTTTTTACTGGTTATGGCGAAAGTTTTGACCCTACGCTTTTCCAAGTATATGTAACTTCTAATAAGGGTATTTCTACCGATTCGATTGAAAATACTGTTTATAGCATTATTAACCAAATAGCCGAAAATGGTATAACCGATAAAGAGTTACAAAAAATCAAAAATCAAAAATTGATGGAATTTTACCGTTCAATTGAAACTATAGATGGTAAATCAAACAGCTTAGGAACGTTCGAGCTTTTTTATGGCGATTATAAAAAAATGTTTACAGCGCCCGATGAGTATGCAAAAATTACAGTTGATGATGTTAAACGTGTAGCGGCCACTTATTTTAAAAAATCTAACCGTACGGTAGGCATTTTAAAAGCAAATGTTGAGGATTAATTTTTTATCTATTATCATTCAAATTAAAACAAAATGAAAAAAACAATATATACGAGCATCTTGATGGCTTTTTTAGCATCAACTATGTTCATTAAAGTTCAGGCGCAAGAGGCTTTTAAACTACCAAATTACACTAAGTTTACTTTAGGCAATGGTTTAAACATTTATTTAATGGAGCAGCATGAAGTGCCTACCATTAGTTTTTCGGCAATTATTCCGGCTGGTGCAATTTATGATGGCGATAAAAATGGTTTAGCTTCTATTACTGCAAGTGGCTTACAATATGGAACTAAAAACTTTAAAAAAGCCGAAATTGAAGAACAGTTAGATTTTTTAGGAGCCTCGTTAAATACTTATGCTAGTAAAGAGTCGGCTGGTTTAAGTGCTAAATTCTCAAAAGTAGACCAAGATAAGGTATTATCTATTATTAAACAGGTGTTACTGTACCCGGTTTTTACTCAAGAGGAGTTTGATAAAGAGAAAGTTAGAGGCCTACAACAATTGGAAAGAGCCAAAGAAAGTCCAAGAAACGTAATTGAGAATTATTGGAATAGATTTATTTATGGAGATCATCCTTATGCAAACCCAATTTCTGGTAAGCCAAGTACAGTTAAAGGTATTACCACAGCAGATTTAAAGAATTTTTATAATCAAAATTATGTGCCAAATGGTTCGGCAATAGCCATAGTTGGAGATTTTAATACGGCTGAAATGAAAGCTAAAATTTCCAAATTATTTAAAGATTGGAAAAAAGGAAGCGGTAATACCTTGAAAATAGAAACTCCGGCTGCTTTACCTAACCAAGCCAGAGTTTTATTGGTAAATAAAGAAGATGCTAGAGAAACCACCATGTATATTGGTAGTAAGGGAATTAGCAGAAATAACCCAGATTATGTAGCTATTCAAGTAATAAATACAGTTTTAGGTGGGCGGTTTACCTCTTGGTTAAATGATGAGTTACGTGTAAACTCTGGCTTAACTTATGGCGCTAGAAGCAGCTTTTCTCCTTTGAAAAATGCCGGTACTTTTAGTATTTCTACTTTTACGGCAACTAAAACTACTCAGCCTACAATAGAGAAGGCTTTAGAGGTAGTAAATAAATTGCATGATAAAGGTATAGATGAAGAAACTTTAACATCGGCAAAAAACTATGTTAAAGGTCAGTTCCCTCCAGATTATGAAACATCTGGGCAGTTAGCGGAATTGCTTACACAAATGTTTTGGTATGGCTTTGATGAGTCTTATATCAATAATTTTCAAGCTAATGTAGATGGTTTAACATCGGCAAAAGCCAAAGTAATAATTAGCAAGTATTTTCCAAAAGATAACCTGCAATTTTTATTTATTGGTAAAGCAAGTGATATTAAAAGTATTGTAGAAAAATTTGGTGCTATAACAGTAAAAGAGATTAAAGCCGATGGTTTTTAAATTTTATAACAATATTTTACTTTAATTTTGCAAAGGCTTTCTAATTGTTGAAAGCCTTTTTTATGGTTGTTATGTTAAGAGTCAAATTATATTTAATCATCCTGTTTTGTTTTTGTTTTCAGTTCGGTTTTGGACAGGCTATTCCGAGGTTTAATCCAGACACAGTTTTAACCATGAGAATGGAAAAAGATGCTGTTGTAAAATTTGGTAAAGCAGGCTTAGATATAGAGGACTTTATTAATGAAATTATTAACGATACCAGTTTTTATCAGGCATTTAGAAACATGAAAAAGTATGCTTTTATAGCAGAAAACAGAGTATTTACTTACGATAAAAAGGATAAAGTAAAAGGAAAAATTTATAGAAAAATATTGCATAGTAACCAAGGCAGTACTCATAAATTAGATTATTTAGCTAAAGAAGACGGTGGTGATTTATTAAAGAAAAACGGTAAATACGAGCTTTACACCGTAGAAATGTTCGATTATATTTTTATGAATGCCTATAATTCAGACTTTGTTCCAAACAGTGTAGCTGGTGTTGGCAGTACTAAGGGAAGTAACGAAGGCTATAAAGATAAATTAAAAACTTTAATCTTTACTCCGGGCCGACCCATTAAAGGTGTCCCTTTTATATCTGGAAAGACCGAAATTTTTACTGCAAATATGAGGCAGTATTATGATTATCAGTTTTTTAGAGGCACTTATTTAGACTCTATTCCTGTTTATCGTTTTAAAGTGACCATGAAACCTGAGCTTGACAACTGGACTAAAGATGGTATCATGATTAAAGAACTAACCACTATTTTTGATCAAAGAAATTTTCAAATATTAGGCAGGTATATAGATATGAAGCTAGATAATTTAGCTTTTGACTTTGATGTACAAATGAATATTGAAATGAGTTATTTTGGCGAAGATTTATTGCCTACAAAAATTACATATCAAGGAAATTGGGATATTCCGTTTAAGAGAGAGGAGCGGGCTAGCTTTTTAGTTTTGCATAAAAACTATAAGTTGGAATAGTTAGATAACGCTAAGTTAAATTAAGGAGAGATACGGCTTCATCCGGAGTAATGGCATTTACTTCTGATTCTTTAAAATCTTTGATATTTCTCGTGATTATAGAATTCATATCTGCTATTGTTAATGCAGTTGTTCTTTGTATTGCGTCTTCAAAATCTTTAACCTTTGATTTTAACGCCCTTTTAAGAATCATTGAATCAACAGCTAGCGGATCTAAAAAATGTGTTATTTCATAGAGTATTTCTCTTAATTCTTTATCGTCGATTAGCTTTTTAAGTAAATAATATGCAGTAGCTATTCAATGGCTCGAAGTGTATAGTTTGATACTACCTCTTTCAGCGGCATTAAACAATTGAGTTGCATATTTGCTGTGCGGCTCTCTATTGGCTAATAAATCAATAATGATATTAGTGTCTATAAAGAACTTTTGCATAAATTTTTCTCAACTAGATAAGAGGTTTTTACTTTATTCTCATCAAAATCTTTTGGTAATTTTACTACACCTATTAATCGCTTAAGTCTCGGAGAAATTGACGCGTTTTTATCTAAACTTGAGTTATTTTGAGTGATAGATTCTAGATATTTCTCAACTAATTCAGATAAACTACGTCCAGTTTCTTTTGCAAATATTTTTGCATCCTCAATTACTTCTTTTTTTAACGATAGTGTAAGTTTAGTATTCATACTACGTGTAGTTTTTTAAAATTCAAAATTTTGATAATTGATTAAACAAAAAAACCTCCCGATAATTATCGGAAGGTTTTAAATATCTATTTAAAAAATTAAACTCTTTTTGACTTAATACGAGCTGCTTTACCAGTAAGCTCTCTTAAGTAGAATAATTTTGCTCTACGTACTTTACCTACACTGTTAACTTCAATTTTTGCAATGTTAGGTGAGTTAACCGGGAAAATACGCTCTACGCCAATACTATTAGAAATTTTACGTACAGTAAAAGTTTCGTTAGCGTTAGAACTATTTCTTTGGATTACCACACCTTGGTAAACCTGAATACGCTCTTTAGCACCTTCTTTAATTTTATAATGAACACTAACGGTGTCTCCAGCCTTAAATGCAGGTAAAGTTGGTTTAACAATGGCCTGCTCTTCTACAAATTTTACTAAATCCATGATTTCTTGCGATTTAAAAGATAACAAATACTAGTTATCTCCCCTAAATTTCGGAGTGCAATATTAGGGAATAATTTTTACAATTAAAAGCTAAAATTAAAAATTTATAAATCTTTAATTTTTTCGGGTTTTAAACTTCTTTAATTTAAAATGGTAATTAAAGTTAAAACATCACTTACAGGCTAATTTTAATGATATTGTTGCTTATTTAAACTGTTTTTGATGAGTTATTATCATCAGTTTCTATTTTGCTGTTTAAATCCTCGGTATATTTTTTTAGCAAAGCAATCTCTTGGGCCATTGTTTTGTTTTGTTGGTAAAGTTTAGAAGATACCACACTCAAATGAAGTAAATAAATCAAAATCACAAATATACTTGCTGTAAATACCAAGTTTGTAGGTATAAAAACACCAAACAAATTAGACATTATAAATAAACCGTCTTTCCAAAAGGAAAATAAGACCAGTAACAATGTAGAAACGCACCACACAATGGCGTATTCTTCTCTCAGCTTTCCTTTAATAATTAACCTAGAAATATATAAGAGAAATAATAAACTAATAACTAAAGTAATAACCTGAATCCTTATCATAATTATTGAATTTTGCGTATTGATGTAAAAAACATAGCTAAAGTTACTTTAAAGCAATAATAAACTGAAGCAGTACTATTAATAGTTGATTCTCCTGCGGTACGAGGGGCCATAACCACGGGTGTTTCTTTTATTTTTAGGCCAGCTTTTGCAAAAAGCACTAAAGTTTCTGGCTCTGGGTATTCGTCTGGATAGTTTCTGGTGGATAAATCGATGGCTTTAGCGTCAAATAATCTATAGCCCGATGTACTATCGTAAATATTGATACCTGTTAAGGCTTTATTTAAAAAGTGAAAATAGAATATTCCTAAGCGTCTTATAAAAGAAGATTGGAAGCCTTTTTTCTCTAAAAACCTAGACCCAATAACCAAATTGGCCCCAGTTTCTTGGTTTGCATCTAAAAGTTTAATTAACTCGATAGGTGGGTGTTGTCCGTCACCGTCCATTTGTACAGCAAAATCATATCCGTTAGCAAAAGCATATTTTAAGCCGCTTTGCACCGCACCACCAATCCCTAAATTTATGGGTAAGTTAAGAACTTTGGCACCTTTACCAATTGCTACTTTAGCTGTTTTATCTTTAGAACAATCATTAACCACTAAAACAGAAAATTTCCATGGCTTAGGTAAAACCAAGGTTTTTAGTGTGTCTAATAAGTTTCCGATAGATTTTTCTTCGTTAAAACACGGAATAATGATGAGTAACTTTTTATCCATTTAAAATTATAAACAAAGCAATTATTTAAACAATATTAAATAAAGCAAAGCTTTATTCCAACAAATCTGGACGGCGTTCTTGAGTTCTTTTTAAAGCTTCTTCGTGTCGCCAAATTGCAATTTTGGCTTGGTCACCACTTAATAAAATATCTGGTACTTTGTGTCCACGCCAATCTGCAGGGCGGCTGTAAACAGGGGCGTCTAATAAATCGTCCTGAAAAGAATCAGATAAAGCAGAAGTTTCATCATTTAGCACACCCGGAATTAAACGTACAACTGCATCAACAACAATGGCAGCTGGCAATTCTCCCCCAGACAGCACATAATCGCCTATTGAAATTTCTTTAGTGACATAAATATCTCGTATACGCTGATCAATTCCCTTATAATGCCCACACAAAATCATGATATTTTCTTTGCCCGATAGTTCGTTTGCCATAGCTTGGTTTAACGTTTTTCCATCTGGCGACATAAAAATAATTTCATCATAATCCCTTTCGCTTTTTAGTTTTTCAATACAATTTGCAAAGGGTTCTATTTGCATCACCATGCCGCTACCACCACCATAAGGGTAATCGTCTACACTTTTTTGCTTATGCGTACTAAAATCTCTAAGGTTATGCACCACAATTTCGGCCTTGCCCTTGCTTTGTGCTCTCTGTAAAATAGAGTGAGCAAATGGGCTTTCTAATAAGCTAGGTAATACGGTAATAATATCAAAACGCATGTTCAAAGATATTAAATTGCTGGTTGTTTTAATATGGGCGTATCCTTCCTAAAGTCGGGCTTGGTCGAAAAGTGACTCCTTTGGAGCTATTCGTTACAATCTTTTTCTCCAATTCTTCGGCTCCGCTCAGAATAACAAAAAGGATTTTCACTTCTATCCCTTACGCGGTATAGATGGTTAAGTGATTATAAAAATTGAGAAACCAAATTCTGTTGATAACACTATTAATCGCCTTCTTCCAGTTCAAATATAGATTCTACAGACACATTAAAAATTTTAGCAAGTTTTAAAGCCAATACAGTTGATGGCACATATTTCCCAGACTCAATAGTATTAATTGTTTGTCGTGATACTTCAATTTTTTCTGCTAGTTCTGCTTGAGTTATATTTAAGATCGCTCGCTGAATTTTTATTTTATTCTTCATTCTTTAACCCTTCCTTATTTAAATTGAAAAGTTTCCATTGAAAAGTAATGATAAAAACTATCAAAATAGTGAAACTATTATAGAAAATGATGTTATAAAAAGCTAATCCATAAAAGCAAAAATTAATACCTATAAATGCTATGTAACTAATAAATACAGAGAGTTGAAGACTTTTTAACCTGAGTAAAGAAATATATTCATCTTCTATTTTTTGCTTTGAAAAAACAATGATTAAAAGCCCAGCAATTGTACCCGATAAGGCAACCTCATTAGTGAAATTATTGTTATCAAAAATCCCATTCAAATCATCCTTATTATAAGATAGAAAGTTGAATTCAAAGTCGTAAACAAGACATAGCAGACCTAATAAACCAAATACTAGTGAAAGTATCCACCCAAGCACCTTGTACTTAGCGGAAATGAGTAAATTATTATTCATATCAAATTTGTTTTACCAAATGTAAAATAAACTTTACATAAAATCAAGCATTTTTGATATTTATTTTTATAACTCTAACAACCCATCGGGTAAATCTAGGTTAATTAGTTTTTTGTCTTTTTCAATCTCTATAATAAAAGCTTCGTTTAACGGAATTAAAACTTCTTTCTCCTGAAATAAAATAGTTGCCAAAAATTGTTGCGGATACTCTCTCACTTCTAAAATTTCTCCCAAAACACCTTTTTGCAAATCTTTAGCGGTATAACCAACCAAATCTGTAAAGAAAAACTCGTCTTTATTTCTTTTAGGTTTTAACCTGTTAGGTAAAAATATTTTCTTTTTAGTGAGTAACGAAGCCTTATCAATATGGTCTATATCTTCAAAATTGAAATAGCCAATCATGGGCATGGGTATTTTGTAATTGGCAACAAAGTAAGGAACCAGTTTTTTGCTAGTTTCAATAAAAACCGATTTAATTTTAAGCGCCTCGGGCTGGTCAAAAGTGAAATTAACCTGAACTTCGCCTTTTAAGCCACGTGTTTTAGTGATATAACCTATTTCGAAATAATTTTCAATATCCATTTATGGTGATAGTTTAATCTTTTAAACAGCCGATTTGATGTTTAAATATTTTGGCGAAGATATTGATTTTTAAAATTTTATTTGCGCTAACGATAGAAACGGTATCCTTTTTTGTGATAGAACAAAAAAGATATAGTGCCCGCCTGAACGGAACGGGCAGGGAAAGCGTGTTAAAGCGCCATCATTAAAAACCTAATCAACCAATTCTAAACTTTCCCAAGTCTCTTTGCGGTAATAGTTAAATGAAATACAAGCTAAAACTGACATGATTGCGGCTGCAACCCAAATTACAATTTCCCATTTTACTGCAAAGTTGTGTAAAAAGCCTAAACCAATTGGGATGGTTATAATAAGCATGCTTATAAAAACTTTACCGCCTTGTTGCACCATTACGGGCTGAGAGAATGGCAAGCCTTTTACCTGAAAGAGCGCTACTAATAAGCCGTAAATAATACCAATCATGAAGCTTAAAATTACATCATTAACAACTTCAAAACCCCAAAATGTGATGCTAAAAACGGTAATTAAAATATAAAATGGTAAATAATACTTTACCACCACAGCTTTAAACATCCCGCCCAAAATTTTACCGGGTTGTTGATGGGGCGTTGTAAAATAAATCCATGCAGCTTTGTATTTATCTGTCATGCTGATGTATTGTAAAACTGTGGTTAGCACAAAACTTGATAGATATAACAACAGAATATACATGTCTCCTTCTAATAAAGTATTCCAGCTATCGGCTATACTTCCATTTTTACCAATAAATCCAAAATAAACAAAGTACACAGGTACAAATGCAAATGATGGATAAACCTTTACTTTAAAATCCCGGTAACGAGCAGACAATAACCAGCTAATTTTAAAGCCAGCATTTTCTATTGGATTTGGAGCAACTAACTTTGCAATTTTATTCATTAAGCTAGTATTAGCTGGTTTAATTTCTGTTGCCATGTTATCGCCGTCGCTTCCGCTACTACTTATTGATGCCAATTTTTGGTTAAACCCTTTAGCCAAAATCTTCACAACTAAATACAATGAAATGATAGGAGTCAAAATGGCAAGCAAAGCATATAAATTGGTGTTGAGCGTTGCTTTTTTAAAATTAATGGCAACTTCGTGCAAACTAGCAATCCAAAATGAAGGAACTATTCCAATTAAACTGATGTTTTGAACCTGTATACTTTCTATTGCGCTTTTACTTATTAGTTTAGGTAAAATATAATAAGCAACCAAAATTAGGACTGTAAAAGCTATCTGAAAATAGGAGATAAAATCTTTAAACTTTTGCGGACTTGTAACTTTTAAAACAATTAAATAAGTAATGTTTACAAAAAATATACTTAGAACTGTTGCTATTAAAGTTTCTAATAAAAATACAAAACCAGAAGTTACACCTTCCCAAATAAACGAGTACAAAATACCGCAAATGGCTATGGCAAAAGCCATTTTAGAGATATGAATACCTATATGTAAAATTCGAGCAACAGAAAAAGTTTTATCGTTAACTGGGCGAGGTAAAATAATATAGTTGTCTTTTGTATCTATTAAAACACTAGTAAAATCTGATATTAAGGTAAAAGCCAGCATAATCATAAACACACCAAAATATACTGTATGTCCCAAAAATGGCTGTTTAAAAAAAGCAATAAATATGGTGATGAATAGGCCCATAATGGCTAAGAAAAACATTACCCATAGACTTACATTTTTACTTTCTTTTACTTTTTTACCTTTAAACTGACTGTAAATATTTGGTCTTCTATCGTCTATTTTAAGTTTAGTACTTAGTATAATTGCCAGTTGATTGGGATTTACGCCAAAACTGATAAACAACCTTTTAAAAAGTAGAATAAACTTAATGATGTATTTATTTATCATGATTTTAGTTTAGCGCATTAATAACATCTGCCGCATCAGTATTTCCTTCTTCTTTACCAGTAAGTTTGGCAAATATTTTCTCTAAAGTTTGATTTGTACCGGCTTTAAGCTGCTCAAAGGTGCCATTTGCAACAATCTCTCCTTGATTAATTAGTAGAATACGGTCCGACACTTTTTCTACAACATCCATCATGTGCGAGCAGTAAAATATTGTTTTACCTTCTTTGGCCATTAATGAAATTAGTTCTTTAACCATAATAACTGCATTGGCATCTAAACCAGATAGCGGTTCGTCTAGAATAATAATTTTAGGATTATGAATAATGCCAGATATTAATAAAACTTTCTGTTTCATCCCTTTAGAAAAGGTATCCATTCTTTGGTTAGCATTTAAGCCTATTCCAAAAGCGGTTAGCAATTTTAAAGCTCTTGTAGCAATATCCTCTTCGTCCATTCCGTAGAGTTTACCCACAAAATCTAGATATTCTAAAGGAGTTAAAACATCATACAATTCTGCGTTTTCTGGCACATAACCAATTTGGCTTTTTATAGAAACAATATCTTCTTTTATGCTTTTGCCATAAATTAAAACGTCCCCAGCAAAATCTTCTATTAAGCCAATTAATATTTTTACAGTGGTTGATTTTCCGGCACCGTTTGGACCAATATAACCGATAACTTGTCCGGGGAATATCTCTAAATCTATCCCTTTAAGCACTTGTTTTTCGCCGTAGTTTTTTCTTAAATTTTTTATGCTTATGATTGGTGTAGCTGTGTTTTCTGAATTGTTTTCCATTGATTTGCCTTAATTTGCCTTAATTTGCCTTAATTTGCTCTAATATAATTTTATGAATGCAGATTTCATAAAAAAACCCACAGTTTAGACTGTAGGTTCTACTATTTGTTGCCAAAAAGCTTTACTTTTTAACCTTAATCACCATTTTCTTGATTTCGTCTTCACCAATCATGGGTGCGTGAACATCTTCTGGATAAAAAATCACAAACTCGCCCCCGTTTAAAGTAAAGTGCATAGAAGGTTCATCGCTAAAGAATAATACATCTTTTTCTGAGTTGTATTCGCCTTTTTGTTTGGTACAGTTGTTTCTAGATTTCCATCCAAAAGTTTCATTCCCTTTGATGCAAACTTGAATATCAATGTTGTTGTTGTGACATTCGAATTTTGCTTCAGATTCTTGAGCTGTCATTCCAATTTTAGTGGCAACAATAGATTTTAAGCCTTCAGAAACTTCGTATTTACCGTCTTCTATAGCTTTTAAATCTGTAGCGTTAATATATTCAAATGCTTTTGCAAAAAGCGGATGAAGGGAAGTGTATTTGTGGGCGTTAGCCAAAGTATCTATAATCATATTTTTTGTTTGTTAGATATTGGTTTGTTAGGTGGTTAGTTTGTTAGTACTTGTATTTTGGTAAATAAGTTCATTAGTCATTGGTTTCTTAGGGCTTTTAGAATGCTAATTTAGGGATTTGAATAATTATTTAGTTTAAAAAAAGTCCATGACAATAATTTGAACATGGACTTTTTGAGTTAACGATAGAAACGACAGCTTTTTTACTGTCCTTCGACTCCGCTCATGATGACAGTAAAAAACTACAGTGAATAGCGTGTTAAAACGCCCTAATAATTCACCATTAGTATTGCCTAATTTAACTAATGAACGTCTTTACTAATCTTATCTTTGTACTCTACCAGAACCATCACCGCCTACTAAACCTTCAACATCTGAAAGGGTTGCATGGTTTAAATCGCCAGGGATAGTATGCTTTAAAGCAGAAGCAGCTACACCAAACTCGGCAGCATCTGCCATAGATTTTCCTGTTACTAAACCGTAAATGAAACCACTTGCAAAAGAGTCGCCACTACCAACACGGTCTACAATTCTAACTTTATATTCTTTAGTATGGTGGAATTCGTTACCATCGTAGACTAAAGCAGACCATCCATTATCAGATGCACTGTAGCTTTCTCTTAAAGTTGAAGCAATATATTTGAAATTGAATTTAGCTTTCATTTGCATACAAACATCTTTAAAGCCGTCTAAGTTTAGCTCGCCTTTAGTAACATCTGTATCACCTGCTTTAAAACCTAAACTGGTATCGGCATCTTCTTCGTTACCAATGCAAACATCTACATACTGGCAGAGCTCGGTCATTACTTTTCTAGCTTTATCTTTGCTCCATAATTTTTTACGGTAGTTTAAGTCTATACTTGTTGTAATGCCACGGTCTTTTGCAGCTTTTAAAGCAGCTAAAGTTAAAGCAGCAGCTTTATCGCTTAATGCTGGTGTAATACCAGTGGTATGAAACCAATCTGCACCTTCAAAAATTGCATCCCAATCAAATTCAGAAGCGTCAACTTCAGAAATAGAAGCGTTTGCTCTGTCATAAACAACCTGAGAAGCCCTCATAGAAGCACCTGTTTCTAAAAAGTAAATTCCTAATCTTTCGCCACCTCTAGCTACATATTTGGTTTCTACACCATAACGGCGTAAGTGGTTTATTGCTGCTTGCCCAATTGCTGTATCAGGTACTTTAGAAACAAAAGTTCCGTTTAGGCCATAATTGCAAAGAGCCGCAGCTACGTTAGCTTCTCCACCACCATAAGTTACGTCAAAAGTATCTGACTGAACAAATCTCTTAAAATCTGGGGTAGATAATCTCATCATAATTTCCCCTAAGGTTACTACTTTTTTAGACATTTTATTTTTTTTATAATTGGTTAAAAACAATTTATAGTTTAAATCAAAATTAGTTTTATAGGGGTAAAAAATCTAGTTTTGAGGTAAAAATCATCGGTATCGATTGCGTAGATATTTGCATCAATTTCTATACAAAACATTCAAGATTTCTCTAATTTAGGATTCTCTTAATAAAACCTAATTTCAAAAATGGATAAAAAATCGCTGCTTTTAAAAGCAATTACCGACCAAGGTATGTTACCTTTATTTTTTCATGCTGATGAGCAAAAAAGTATTAAACTTACTCAAACTGTTTACGATGCAGGGGTTAGGGTAATAGAATACACTAACCGTGGTAAAGAAGCATTAGCCAATTTTAAAAAACTAAAAGAAGTTGCTTTAGTGAGTATGCCCGAGTTAAAATTGGGTATTGGAACCATTAAAACTCCTGAAGAAGCTCAAGATTTTATTGATGCGGGAGCAGATTTTATTGTTTGCCCTGTGGTTACGCCAGCAGTTGCTGAAGTTTGTGCAAAAGCTGATTTATTATGGGTACCAGGTTGTATGACGCCGACTGAAATTTCTGTTGCGCAACAATTAGGTGCTGGTTTAATTAAAATTTTTCCGGCAAATATTTTAGGTCAAGAGTTTATTGCATCTATAAAAGAATTATTTAGAGGACAATTATTTATGCCTACTGGCGGTGTAGATTTAAGTAAAGAAAATATTTCGAGCTGGTTTAAAGTTGGAGTTTGTGCAGTTGGAATGGGAAGTAAATTGATTAGCAAAGACATTATGGATAATGAAAACTACGATTTGTTAACTAAGAATACTAAAGAAGTTTTGGCAGTAATTCAATCAATTAAATAATTTAAGCAACATGAGCGTAGTAGAAAAAGTAGGTAAATACAGATGGACAATTTGTGCTCTTCTGTTTTTTGCAACAACAATAAATTATCTAGATAGGCAAGTTTTATCGCTTACCTGGAAAGATTTTATTGCTCCGGAGTTTGGGTGGACTAACAACGATTATGGTAATATTACTGCGCTATTTTCTATCTTTTATGCTGGCTCTTTATTAGTTGCAGGTAGGTTTGTAGATTGGTTAGATACTAAAAAAGGCTTTTTATGGGCAATTGGTATATGGTCTGTAGGAGCTTGTTTACACGCTTTTTGCGGAATTTTTGCTTCAGGTATGTTAACCGGAAACTGGATTGTTGGTTTTGAAGGCGCAAAAGAATCTTTAAAAACAGTAAGTGATACAGGTCTTATTATATCTACCAGTGTCACCCTATTTATTTTCGCAAGATTTGTTTTAGCTCTTGGCGAAGCTGGTAATTTTCCTGCTGCTATTAAAACAACTGCCGAGTACTTTCCTAAAAAAGATAGAGCTTTTTCTACCAGCATTTTTAATGCTGGCGCAACAGTAGGTGCTTTGGCTGCTCCTGTTTCTGTTCCATTTATTGCTGCTGCTTATGGATGGGAAATGGCATTTTTGATAATTGGTGCTTTAGGTTTTGTATGGATGGGTTTTTGGGTTTTTATGTACGATAAGCCAGAGAAACACCCTAAAGTTACTAAAGCCGAGTTAGAATATATTCAGCAAGATGAAATTGCTGATAGTAAAATAGTAGGTTATGTACCAGATACTAAAGCTAAAGTTTCTTTACTAGAATGTTTAAAATATAAACAAACCTGGGCTTTTGCCTTTGGTAAGTTTATGACTGACGGTGTTTGGTGGTTCTTCTTATTTTGGACTCCGGCGTACCTAAGTTCTGTTTATAACATGGATTCTACCCAAGCCGCACTTCCGCTATTTGTTTTATATGCAATTACTTTGCTCTCTATAATTGGAGGATGGTTGCCTACTTATTTTGTAGAGAAGAAAGGAATGAACCCCTATGATGGTAGAATGAGAGCGATGTTAATTTTCGCTTTTTTTCCACTATTGGCATTAATTGCACAGCCATTGGGGCATATAACTTATTGGATTCCTGTTGTTATAATAGGCATAGCAGGTGCAGCGCATCAGGCGTGGTCGGCTAATATATTTACAACAGTTGGTGATATGTTTCCTAAAAAAGCAATTGCAACCATAACAGGTATTGGTGGTTTGGCTGGTGGTGTAGGTTCTACTTTTATTAATAAAGGCTCTGGATTATTATTTGATTATACCAAAACAACAAATATGCTTTTTATGGGATTTAAAGGGATTGAAGCTGGTTATTTCATCATTTTTTCTGTTTGTGCAGTTTGCTATTTAGTAGGATGGGTAGTTATGAAAAGTTTAGTTCCGGCTTACAAACCTATCACTACTTTATAATATTATCTCAAAATTTATTTTACTAAGCCGGCATCTATTGCTGGCTTTTTTGTTTTACATGGGTGGTTTAAATTAGAAATAATAAATTTGCACTATGGATTTAGGATTTTTAAAAATAATAGTTGGGGGTAATAGCATAAAAAGCTATTTGCTGTTTGTTGGCATTATTGTTTTAGGTTTAATCTTTAAAAGATTTTTTTCCAAATTAATCAGTAGGTTTATATATACTTTTTTCAAGAAATTTTCTAAAGAAATTAAAGTTGATAAGTTTTTAGAATTATTAATTGGACCCATCGAATTTCTGATTTTAATACTATTTCTTTATTTAGCCATTAACCAAATTGGTTACCCGTTAAACATAGTTGTATTTGAGCGCACATTAAACAAAGAGGCTTATACTGTTTCCATTATTGATGTTTTAGACAAGGTTTTTTTATTATTAATTATCTTCTCCAGTTTTAAAATCCTACTAAGATTCATTGATTTTATTTCTCATGTTTTTGAGTACCGAGCGAGTTTAACAGAATCGAAATCTGATGATCAGATGGTGCCATTTTTAAGAGAGCTAACCAAAATATTAACTATTATTATTGGTGTGTTTGTGGTAATGGGTGCAGTTTTTAATCTTAATGTTGCAACCATAGTAGCCGGATTAGGAATTGGTGGTTTAGCTATTGCTTTAGCAGCACAAGACACTTTGCAAAATTTATTAGGGTCTTTTACCATTTTTGCTGATAAACCTTTTGTAGTGGGCGACTTAGTAAACGTTGCCGGATATAATGCTGTGGTAGAGAAAGTAGGTTTTAGAAGTACTGTAGTACGTACTTTAGATAAAACTTTAGTAATTATACCCAACAAAAAGATGATTGATAGCCCTTTAGAAAATCAAACCCTTAGAAACCTGAGAAGGGTAAAGTTTAATATTGGAGTTTTGTACGGTACACCTCCAGAAACGATTAAAAAAATATCGGAAGAAATAAGGGCTTTTATTGATAATCATCTAGAAACCAATGCCGACACTTTAGTGGTTTTTGATTCCTTTGGCGATTCATCTTTAAACATAATGGTGCTTTATCATATAGAGATTGTTGACTACAACATCTACATGAAAATTAAAGAAGAAATAAATTATAAGGTAATGGAGATTGTGTTGAATAATGGAGCTGAGTTTGCCTATCCTTCTCGTACGGTTTATCACGAGTTTGGCTCTAGTAATTTAAACATTAGTTCGGATAAAAAGAGCGAAGCCTAAAAAAAGAAAACCCCAAAGAGTTAGGTTTAGTAAAACCTGTTCTTTGGGATTTATACCATCTAATTTTGGTTTAAAAAATCAGCGTTAATCGTAAATTCTAATTTGCTTGATTTTCTTTTTCCTTTTCTTTTTTCTTAAAAAAACCTCTCAATAAAAAGTTATGTTGCAAAGCCTCTAAATTCTCATCAAGTTTCTGGCTACTTGTTTCTAAATTTTTGATAGTAACTTTCACTTGTTCAGCAGCAGCTGCATCATTTAATAAAACCCCAAGTGCATTATCGTTAAAAAATTTTAATTGTTGATTTTAAAATTAATAACTGTTATTAATAAGCTATTAAAAATATAGGGTTTCTAAATTTAATTTAGATTTGATTTTAGTAAGACTGTGATTAAGCTTGTTAATCACTTTTTAAAATTGATAGATTTGACTGTAAGCTTCCCTGAAATTCAGACCAATCAAAAGTAGAATTTCAAATCAAACTTCCTGCAAAAAATCAGCGGGAGATTTGAAGTTTAAAGCTTGATGTGGCCTGTGATAATTATAGTCCATCATCCA
>JBIKIN010000059.1:0-7485 GCA_044361595.1 Pelobium sp.
TTATTACTCTTCCCAATCCATCATACTTAGTGTATAGCCATTGTTGTGGTGATTTTGCTCTTTGATTGGCATCCTGAGTAAATACAACCTGATCCAATTTATTGTATACCATAAACTCCCAGCCTTTACCCGGGATCTTCTTTTCTATCAATCTTCTCCTGCCGTCGTAGCGGTATGCGTAAATGTAGTTATTGAAGTTAGCGTCTCCATCTGTAAAGCTATTGATGGTTGCCTGTCCGTTTTCGTTTACTGCTGGTGGCAGTACGTACCGCAGGTTACCCAAATCATCGTAAACATAATAGGTGCTCAGGCTCTTAATACTGGTTTCCCATACTCTTTTCAGTACTACTCTACCTTCTTTATCTTTGAACTCTTCGGTTGTTCCCTCTGTTCCGCTTGTCCAGTTTTCGTCTTTGCTGATGGTCTCGTAAAGTTCATTGGCTGCGTAGTAGCTTGTTCCTGTCGCTCCACCGCTGTTTACTGTCCATAGCCTCACCTCGTTTGTGGTATTGCTACCGTATTCCATCTTTACAGTATGTCCTGTACTCTGGTTTGGTACGGGTTGCCAAGCTTGGCCCGGTGCACCCTGCTCTACTACCCTGTTCAGTGGACTGGGTTCAAATATGGTTTGGCTGAAAGCGAAGTTCGTTTGTACTACTCCTGTGGGTGGGCTGTTATAGAAATTGGGTTGTACCGTGAAAGCATCTGCCTTGTAGCTCCCGTCTGCTGTAGCACTGGTATAGGGCAGGTATTTCTTGGCTTCTCTGCCATAAGCATCGTACTGTACTGGTTGCACCATGTCTTTGTCTGCAGTTGGATTGCCTTTTACTTGTACTGTTTGTAGTGCTCTGCCTAGGCCGTCGAAGTATTGTACTGTGACGTTTACATTGGACACGCTCTGCCCTATTAATTGGCTCCCTGTACTGTAGGGCTGTCTTGGGCTATAGGTGATCACGTAGTTCTTGTCTTGGCTTGGGCTAAGCTGGGCGTAAGTCAACTCTTGTTTAGTCATCACCAGAAGAATGACAAACAACATTTTTATCCAATTATGGTTCATTGTTCTGATGCAATTCATGAATAGATAGATTTAATGTTTTTATTTAGTAACTGCTTTATTTTTATTCTTTGGCTCTTGTTCTCTTGCTTTTCTCTCTCCCTCATATTTGCCCTTAAGCAATGTTTTTATCTCACCTAGCTCTTCTACATTCAGTAGCGCTGCTACAGCTTGTTGTTGTTGCTGCACCAATGTCTTTAGTTAATCTTGCTTTACTTTTCCTTTTTGTTTATCATTCTTCATCAATTAGCTGATAGATTGCTAATATTCATCAAGAACTTTTAGCAATGAAGATAATTTTTCTTTATCAATCCCTAATTCTTGGCTGATTTTTGGACGCGTTCTTTAGTGTTAGCCTTATTTTGATCTTGTAATTGTATAAATAAGATAGTTATTTTTAATTGTTTACTAATACTTTATTCAAATCTAAAGCTTCACACTGCAGCCAAACTGCAGTGCACAAAATGTGGAAAACTTTTTATTTGCTAGAAAAATCAATAAATAAAAATTAATAAGATTTTGATTTACATACAAATATATTATTCAGCTTAATCTAGAACATCAAACATAGAAAGCTTAATTTCGAAAAAATTTGTTTGTTTGTTTTCTAGGTAACCAAAATTTTCACCTTCGATGCTAAAGATTTTTTCTTGAAGTAAATTTGATTTGAAAGTTTTATAATCATTAACATTTTTCATAGTACCTTTTACCAAAATCTTACCGTAGGCTAGATTTTCACTGATCTGTGGATTAATTACTATGGAGGTAATTTGAATAGATTGGGGTACTGATTTACTAATTTTATAATAGATCTGTTGATGTTGAACAGGGATAATCCCCAAATTTATCATCTCTGATTCTTTTTTATTTATTCTGCTCAGTAAGCTATCTCTGTTACTGACCATATCGCGGTTAAAAGAAACCTGATTTTCTAAATCCTGCTTCTCCTGATAGAAACTATTCCATATTAAAAAGTTTACCAATAAAATAGCAAAAGTAAAAAGTGCTATGATTGTAGTGGCTAGCTTAATTTTAATGCGCTTATGATAAATGGACAGTTCTTGCTGAAATTGCTTTATCCCAATGGTCGTGAGATGAGGATAAAAAAACAATTGAAAAGCCTGTGAGAATGCATTTAAGAGCATAGCTTTCACTTTGACGCCTTCTAAACGAACCATTTCATCAACCATGTCATCTTGCAAGAAATCATAGGCAGTGATCTGATCTTTGGAATCAAAAATTAAACGATGTGGCCCAAAGTCTAGGCTAGGTAGGTTTTGAGCCAAATCCTTTTTTAAAATAGAAGGGATAAAACCGCCTAAACTGACATTTAAAACTGTTTGTCTATGAAGTTTTTGGATTATAACTTCTACTATACTTTTTTTAATCAAAGTGACAACTACAGTATTTTGTTGTTCAATTTCTTGGATATAAAATTTCTCTTGCTCAATGCCAGGAAATGCTTGATCTAAAGCTAAACCTTTTTCAGGTTTAGGAAGCACTTTGCTTATTATTCCATCACCACTAATATTTATTGCTATCGGGATGTTTTTCTCTTTAAGCTTTTTAATCAATTGTTCAATCTCATGAAAGGAGAATTGATTATTTAATGATACTTTATTTCTAATTAATTTAAGGGTACAAAGCTGATAGGTTTGTTGAGCATCCTTACTGATGATAATTTCTATTCCGCATACTTCACGTATTTCGGTATTCTCTTCCCACCAGCGCTTAACCATTAGTAAATAATGGTGGGCTTGATGAATACAATAGTCACTACCTTGTTATTAGACCTTTCTCTACTACTAAAAAGCCATTTAATAACCGGTATACGAGATAAAAACGGAACGCCGGTTCCACTCTCGCTTTTTTCAGTTCGTTCTAAACCTCCTAAAACAATCATATCTTCATTTTTTGCCCTAATAATAGACTCGAACTTACTTGTAGATGTTGGCGGTGGTTGATTAGTTGGTGGGGTCCCGATAAAATCAGATATATCAACTTTAATATTTAAAGTAACCTGATCATCTCCAGAGACAATTGGTTTGATAAAAATACTCAAATTTGCCTCAACAGGAATAAATTGTTGGGTTATTACAGTTTGTGTATTTAAAGATGGGATAACATTTTGTGTTGAATTACTATAATAACGCGTACTACCAATACTTAAATTCGCTGTATGTCCATTCAAGGTTGATAACTTGGGTACAGAGCGTATTTCCACATTTTGATTGTTTTCTAAAGCGCTCAATCCAATATAAAAATTGGGTGCAACCCGTCCTAAATTAATAGAGTTATTATTACCTAGCCTAGCCAAAAAGGCATTGATTGAATTTGCACCAAAAGTATAATCTATACCAGGTAATATGGTCCCCCCCGTTTTAACACTATCGGCAACTCCAGCCCTTATTCCTGTTTTCACAGCATTACCTTTTCGTACATCTACTAAAGTAACCTCAATCAATATTAATGGAACTAACTTGTCTAATTGCTTGATATAATTTTCTAAATTCTTGATTTCAGGAGCCGAACCAGTTAGTAACAAAGTATTCTGCTCCCTAAACTCCCTAATATCCACGCCTTTTCTAAAATCAGCAGGAATCATTTGCTGTACAGTGTCAATAGAACGATTTTGTAATTGTATAATTCTGGTTGCCCTTAAGCTTTCTAATGTGCGGTCTCCAATCAAATAGCGATCTTCGTCTTTTCTGTAGGTATAAGCTGTCCCTTGAAACATAGCCGACAAAAATTCATCAAAACTCATGTTTTCTGCATGTGTAGTGATATTTCCTTTAATTTCTGAATATAAAAAGTAATTCAAGTTATATTCTCTGGCTCCAGCTTTTACCAAATCAATGATAGGGGTATTATTAGCATCAACAAATAGTAATTTTCTTCCATTTACTGTTCTAGAAGCTAGTTGAAAACCTCCAACACCACCTTGTTGTGGAGTAGTAGGTTTAAATATCCTACGAACATCTGGGTTATTATCTTGATTGATGTAAAATTCTTCCCCTTCTTTTAAAGGCTCAAAAAGATAAATATTATTACTTGTTTTAATAAAGCGAATACCATTTGCATAAGCCAATTTATTGAGTGCATCTTCAAAAGGGGCATTGTTAAAATAACCACTTACGGTTTTATTAAATAAAGCAAATGGAACAACTATGTTTTTACCAGAAACCGCAACAATTTTTTTCGCTACTGCACTTAAAGTATCATTATTCAATTCTATATTTAAGGTATTGGCAGCTGCATTATAGTTAATATTGAGTTCTTTAATTGGCCTAGGTGGTACTACTTTTTTTATGGGCACAACAGATATAATTGATCCAATCAAATTAATATCCAGTTGAAATTCTTTAGCTAAAAACACCAAAATATTTAGAGGTGTTTCATTATTAAAGCTATTGTATATTTTAAAGTTTAAAGATGGATCAATGTTGATATTTAAGGTATTAGACCGAGCCATAGCTCTTAAAAACTCTTGGACTGATGCTCCTGTTACCGTAAGTTGTACTGGATCTTTTAAAGCAGGTAAGGTTACAGACAGAGCCTCTAGCCTTTCCCTTACACCAGCAATACGCTGCTCTTCGGTTTGCTGGGCAAAAACCGAAAAAGTAATTAATAATAAAAAAAGATTAAGGTAAATTTTTAGCTTCACAGGCTTTTAAATATTATACAATAATGAATAAATTTCTTCTAAAGTAGTATCTCCGTGTTCAAAAAAATCAAACGCATTTTCTGCTAAGGTTTTTATTCCTCTTTCTTTGAGCAATTCATTAACATTCATATTTCCGTTTTTAATCTGCTCGGCAAGTTCATGATCTAAACTAATAACTTCATAAATTGCTACCCTACCTTTATACCCGGTGTAAAAACAATGTTCACATCCTATGCTTAAGTAATGTTTTTCTACTTTTTTAAAAGGCTTAAAATTTCTTGGGAATAACTGATGGTCTAAATCTTGTTCTTGTTTGCAATGAACACATAATTTCCTGATAAGCCTTTGCGCCACAGAAGTATTTAGTGTACCTGCAATTAAAAAAGGAGGAATGCCCATATCCATTAAACGTGATATGGTACCCCAAGCAGAATTGGTATGGATGGTTGATAAAACGAGGTGCCCTGTTAAGGATGCCCGAATAGCCATGTTAGCAGTATCTGCATCTCTAATTTCTCCTACCATAATGACATCTGGATCTTGTCGGAGAAAAGTTCTTAAGGAAGCCGCAAAATCTAATCCTATGTCTTCTTTGAGTTGTACTTGATTTATGCCATCTAAGGTATATTCAATTGGGTCTTCAACAGTGATAATATTTCTGCTTTCCTTATTCAATAATTTTAATGTAGCGTACAATGTTGTGGTCTTACCCGATCCAGTAGGTCCGCTAATCAATAACATACCATTTGGTTTCTTCACTCCTTCTAAGTAACGTTCTAAATCCTGCTTTGCAAAACCCAGTTGATCTAATTGAATATGAGAGGCATCTTGATTGAGTAAACGCATGACAATCTTTTCTCCATAAAGAGTAGGAAGAACAGAAACACGAATATCGAAAGCCATATCATCATGTTTAAAATGAATCCTACCATCTTGTGGTAAGCGCTTTTCTGCAATATCCAAATTTGCTAAAATTTTAATTTTATTGATAATGGCAGGGTAAGCATGTGGTGGAATATGATAACGCTCTACCAAATTACCATCTATACGGATACGGATACGGCACTTTTTCTCGTAAATTTCTATATGTATATCGCTACTTTTTAGCGCTTTAGCTTCGGCAATCAACTGGGGAATAAAATCCTGCTGCTGGGTGGAGATTTCTTTGCTTGCTTCTTTGCTTTTGCTTTCTTTATTTCTGAAATAATAGGTATGTAATAAGCGTTCCATGTGCTCACTTTCTACCTCCTCAAAAATTATTTTACAATCAAATATAACTGCTAACTCTTGACTTAAAGCAGAAGTGCTATGCGCCTGATCTACCAAAAGTTTAAAGATATTGCCATCTCTCTCTAAAGGAATCACTCTATAATGCCAAGCTTGCTCAGGCCGCAGCAAATGCAATTGCTCAGCAGTAAATTGCATGATAATGGGATTTTGATTGCTCATATAGGTAAAACATTCAATAACCAGTCTTCTGAACGAATATTTATCTTAAGAATAAAACCGGCCAGCATTAAGAACACCAACAACAATGCTTGTAAACCTGCTAAAGGCAACTTTACAACTTTTTGTCTGCTTACCAAAACAGATAATCCACTTAACAAAAGTGACCAAAATAAGCTAATCAAATAAAAAAACAGATAATTCAAAAATGGAAAATAAAAAGCTAGCAAGAGTAAAAATAAAATATCACCAGCACCAAAACCAATTTGAGTGATCCAAACCCAAGTTCTGTTCTTCAAGCTAAAATAGGCCGAAAGTAATATAAGTTGTAATCCTACAAAAAAGACGTTTAACAGTAGATTACGCCATGGTAAATGAATGGGTTGAAAGAAAAACAGAAACCCTACTGTAAGTGACAAAAACAAGAACCATAACAAAGAAATTTCCCTACTTTTTAAATCTTGGATAATAATTGGAATAAGGAACAACATAAATAACAATTGAAACCACATTAGTCTTTAACAGCTTCTTTTAAATTTTTATCTTGATCTATCTCCCAAACATTAAAAGTTCCATTACTATTAAAATCAACTACAGCTGTTGCTTTAGCCTTAAATCCTTTGTTATCAGCTTCAACAACTTCTATTTTATAATTTGCTCTTCCACCCTCACTAGTACTTAGCTTTTGCTGTTCAAAACCTAGTTCTTCTAAATCGGTAGAGTATTTGGAGTGTTCGTAGTAATAATTCTTCTGTAAAGTTTGTAAATGCTCTAACTGCACTTTTGCTTCTGTACTTTTTGCTTTGGTAATTAAAGGCAATAAATTAGGTAAGGCCAATAATATTAATATCCCTATAATAATTAATACAACTAAAATTTCTGTTAAAGTATATGCAGAAAGTTTAAATTTCAATATTTTAGAATTTTTCATTCAATATTTGCTATAGTTTAAAATTAAATTATGCTATAAATATTAGTCTCTAAATTAATAATACAATTGCATTATCTGATTAAGCAATATTTTGAATAGCCAAAAGATTTTGCTTCTCTTTTACATTAAAATTTATAAAGCCAATTAATAATTTACCAGATTCACCATAAAAATAAGTTTTTTTCTGTTTACAGTATAAAATTGGCGCTCCTAATTTCTTCATCAAATTGATGGTATCATATAAAGTTCTTTCCGATAGCCCAATTTTCTTTGCGAATTCTTTTGGTTTGCCTGTAGATTTAGAACTAATCAAGTAATCTACTTGTTCAATTCTATTAAATAATTGTAAAGACATATAATAGGTAGAATATTTTTTTTTTAATTCATCAT
>JBIKIN010000047.1:0-15152 GCA_044361595.1 Pelobium sp.
AATGGTACAGCAGCACTTTTCAAATTAATGGCAACTTATTGTACTATTGCACCACAAAAAACCATTGCCTTACTCATATTATCTAGGGCGTAACAATGGTAGAACATAGAGTTTCTAGATTCGCAGCTAGGATATAGGACAAGATACCTAACCCAAAAATCTTTAAGGAAAGGAAATATCCGTAAAGGTTCCGCTAAACTTACTTAGATTATGGACACCTCCAAAAGTACCTGCTTCTGCCTCAGCATCAAAACGTCCAGAAATCAGTTTTTTCTCTCTATCCATTTTGGTGATTTCTACAACTACGCTTTTTAGAAACGTTTGATTTTCACGAGTAAAATTTGAACCATCATCTGTAGTAAAATTATATTGTTGATAGTTTCCAACACCTAATGGTCTTCTAGAGGTTTGTATGGTGATAAAAGGTTTGCCAATAGCATTACTAAACTGAATACCAATACTTTCGCCAATAGTTCCATTTTTCTTAAAATAAGTAACTTTTCCGGTCACACATTCTGCGTTACCATTTAATGAAATTGTTGCTCCTAAATTACAGGGTTCCTCTTTTTCACTTCCACAACCAGTAATTAACCCTAGCACCAAACAAGTTAAAAAAGTAAGTTTTATAAAGTTCATATTTCTATTTCTTTTGTTCATCTGTAAAATTAGAAGGTTTAATGGCCTTAGCTATACCCATTTATACGGATATTGATATTTGTAAGCTAATTATAAGTTTGCTTTGAGACTTGATCTTTTAGTCTTCGGATTTAAATGTTATAAAGATGTAAGTTTAGATTAGGTAGGCATAAACAAACATAAAGGCGAAAATATTGGATTGTATGATACAATATTAAGCCGCAAAGACGATGAAGAATTTTTTGTAAATGAAGATTGATTAATCGAATAATTATTAATTATATTTGATGAAAGAGACACTAGTTACTTTAAATGGATAAGACTTATGCAAGAAATTATTTTAAAAAAAGATCTATCTAAATCTAAAATGGATGCTCTTATTCAGTTTTTGAAAAGCTGGGATATTGAAGCCGAGATTAAAACTATTCGGAAATCAGATAAGATTGATAAACATGAATTCCCGTTAACAGCTGGTATTTGGAAAGATTATGATATAGATACTAAAGATTTAAGAAATAAAACTTGGGGTTTAGAAAATAAAGCCTCATAAAGTTTTTTGTAACTTCGTAAGGCTAATCTAACATAAATCTTGAGAAGGAGTTTGGTTTATTATTGTGTATCAAAGAGAGTTAATTCTAAGTTTCTAGAAGTCAATTATCCTTTTTATTTCAAATCAGTCAAATTATACTGTGGTAGCCAATTTTGAATAGTATTGGTATAGGCAGATTCGTTAATCATACTTACGGCAATAGCAGTTTTAGCACCAGTAAAAATATTAGAATCGGGTATTTTATTTTCGTTAACCGATTGATAAAATGCTTTTAAAGCGTACCAAGTACCGTCTTTTGTTGGCTCAGGTAGTAATGCAAAGCCGCCATCGGTATTCCAAGTTATTTTTGTGGCTCCGGTAACACCGTCAACAGTATCTAATTCTTTTTTGGTTTTTTTTTCGGGATAGTAAATGCCCTCGTTCATTAATAAAGAAATAGTGCCTTTTGTTCCTTTAATTTTAAAAAGGTAACCATCGCGTTCGTTTGCACATGTTGCGCCAAAATTACCTACCATTCCTTCTTTTTGGTAACGTAAGGTAGCTTGTATATTATCATAAGTTTCTCTACCATCTTTGTAAAAATCAATACCACCGGTGGCATAAATTTGATCGGGCTGGGTATCAAAAGCCCAGTTTACAAAATCAATTTGATGCGATAATAACTCGGCTGCTAATCCACCCGAATATTCTTTATACATCCGCCAATTGATTTGTCTATCGGTATAATGATTAGGAACTGGTCTACGCCAATTCCAATTTCTATCCCATCGGGCATCAATTTGGGTAACTTTTCCTAAATAACCACTTTTAATCATTTCCTTCACTTTATAATACAAAGGCGAGGAACGATACTGATGACCAACTTGTAAGGTTTGTTTTGGATACTTTTGCGTAATTTTTGTAAGCTCAATGGCTTGTGCAATGGTATGTGTCATTGCCTTTTCTAAAAAAACATGTTTATTAGCTTCTAAGGCTGCTTTTGCAATTTCGAAATGTAGGTTTAAAGGTGTTGCAATTACAACGGCATCTATGTTTTTATCCTCCAAAAGTTTTAAATAATTAGTATAAACTTTAGCTGTTTCAATTTTGGTAGCATTGGTTAATCTAAAATCAAGGGTATCGCAAATGGCGGTTACTTTATAAAGGTCGGGCAATTCTTTCATTACTTTCATAATGCCTGTACCCCTATCGCCACAACCAATAATACCAATATTCATTATTTTATTATTGTTATTTGCCACGGCTGCAAACAACTGATTATTAATAAACAAACCACCTGTAATTAAAGCACTTTGCTTAATAAAAGTTCTTCTACTCATAAATTAATTCACCCTCTTTTTTAAAAAAACCACGAAAACCAGTGGTTGATGTGTCGGCTACATTTCCACTTTTATCAATATAAATAAAGTAAACTTCCATATCTTTTTTATTTTTTAAAAACTCGAAAGATTTTGTGATTCCCATATTCATGAAAACATGATCATAAGCATCAGCCAAAATAGCATCTTTAGCCCAAACTGTTACGCTTATCATTTCATTATCAATTGGGTAACCGGTTTTGGCATCAATTAAATGACTCAACTTTTTACTGCCTTGCATTTTAAATTTACGGTAAATACCAGAAGTTGTTATAGCACCCGATTTTAAAGAAATTATTTGCTTAAATGGTAAATCTAAAACATCATCAGGAGACTCGATACCAATTGTAAAATGATTTCCATCGCTTTTTTTGCCTTTAACCATAATTTCGCCACCCACTTCAACCATATAATTGCGGATGCTTTTTGTTTCTAAATAATTGGCAATTAAATCAACTGTATAGCCTTGGGCAATTCCATTTACATCAATTTGTACACAAGGCTTTGTTTTTATAAGGCTATCACCTTTTAAAATAATTTGATGATTTCCAACACAATTTAAAATTTCTTCAATTTCTTTTTTGTTTGGATTAGTGTTTTGGCTGTTTACCCCAAAACCCCATGCCTCTACTAAAGGCTTAACGGTAATATCAAAAATCCCATTCGTTTCTTCACTCACAATTTTAGATCTAACAATTACTCGTTTAAGATGCTTATCAATTTTAACTCCTTTTACGGAAGCATTAAATTGATTGATTACCGAAAATGGCTTGTAAAGCGACATGGAACTATCTATTTCTGCAAATATTTGCTCAACCTGATCAATCGAAATCAAACTATCTTTAGCATAATAGGTAATTTGCCAGGTAGTTCCTTGTGCAAATCCGGTTAAACGAAATTTCTGAAGAGCAGAATCTGTTTTAAAAGAAATTAATAAAATGGCTATTATGATTGTAAAAACTAACTTTTTATTCAATAAGAGCCATTTTATTTTAAGCATGTTTAATTAAACTTAATACTTAAACACTTTACCGTTTGCCATTACTTCTTGCGTTTTAGCATCAAACGTAGCTTTAAAACCAGTTCTTACAGCTGCATTAGTCATGATGTTAGCAATTGAATGGTAATAACCAGCTTCTACAGGTGCATTTGGCTGTTTTCTGCTTCTTACACATTCCATCCAATTACGCATGTGTGCTGATGTTAGCGGATCGGCACCTGTATTTGCTGATGCAACTACTTTTTCAACTTTGTCGGTTAAATTAATTTCGGGCAATAAATTAGCTTTCATACCCATTGCTGATGCATGTCTTTCGCTTAAACCACCTATCGGAGAAACTTTATTGGTAATCAAATTCAATTCACCACCATTTGCGTAATAAATTTCAGCTGGTTTTTCGTCGCCATTATGCATTCTAGAGCCAAAAGTTACTTGAAAACCTTTGGTCATATCATCTTGCGGACCGTAATCAAAAACGGCCGTTGTGGTATCCCAATTTCTTCTGCCGTCTTTCCAATGGTAAATTCCTCCGTTTGCTACAACACTTCTTGGGTGTTTTAAATCTGTAAACCAATGTACGGTATCAATCTGATGGCTCATCCATTGCCCCGGCATTCCAGAAGAATAAGGCCAAAACAATCTGTATTCTAAGTATTTCCTAGGATCCCAAGCTTCATAAGGTCGGTTTAATAAAAAGCGTTTCCAATCGGTATCTTGTTCTTTGCATTTAGCCACTAAATCTGGTCGGCGCCATCTACCCGGCTGATTTACATTCCATGTTAATTCAACCATGGTAATGTCTCCAAACCTTCCTTCTTTGATAAACTTTTCTGCAGCTTTATAATTGTTACCGCTCCTACGTTGCGAGCCAATTTGCACAATTCTGTCTGATGCTTTAATAGCCTTAAAAGCCGCTCTGTTATCCTCCATCGTTTCAGCAAATGGTTTTTCTACATAAGCATCGCAATTTGCTTTTACTGCTTCTATAGCGTGTAAAGCGTGTTGAAAATCGGCTGTACCAACAATTACTGCATCTAAATCTTTCATTTGATACAGTTCATCATTATTTCTAAAGGCTAAAACATCATTCCCTGTTTTCTCTTTTAAAAATGCTTGCCCTTCTTCTCTTCTCATTTTCCATAAATCAGAAACACCAACAATTTCGAAATTTAATTCTTTGTTATGGTTTAAAAACGATGGAAATAAAGCTTGTCTAAATCGGTCGGAAAAACCAACAGCTGCAACCCTAACCCTATCATTTGCCCCAATAATTCTTCCGTAGCTTTTAGCGCTAAACCCTAAACTTCCTAAATAAACTCCTGCCGAAGCAATTGCACTTTGTTTGATAAATTTTCTTCTTGAATTCTCCATCATTTTATGGCTTTTTTAGTTCTTTAATTTTGATGCTTCTGAAAGAAACCGCATCTCCGTGATCTTGCAATAAAATTCTACCTTTTGGTGCCATTCCAAAGTTTACCCAATCTTTGTATTTACTAATAGCTACTAAATCCAAAAACTCTTTAGAGCCTCTTTCAAATTCTAAAACCTTAAATCCGTTTAAAAAATATTCCACTTTATTATCGGGGTTAACCCTGATGATACCTTGATTCCACACACCAATTGCTTTGATACCATTATTTGGTTTTTTAGCCGTTTTCAAATCATACAAAGAGGCTAAAGTTCTGTTTCCTTCTCTTCCTAATTTAGCATCTGGATGCTTCGCATCATCTAAAATTTGATATTCTAATCCAATTGCCGAACCTTTATTACCTTCACTTTCGGTCACAAAGTATTTAACGCCACTATTTGCACCTTCGCTCAATTTAAAATCAAACTTCATTTCAAAAGCACCATATTCTTTTTCTGTCACGATGTCTCCTCCATTAGTAGATTCGGCTCCACTTGCTTTTACTACGCTTAAAATACCATCTTTAATTTCCCAGCCCTTTTCAGGAAAAGTAGTTTTGTAAGCTCCTCTCCATCCTTCAGTTGTTTTTCCGTCCCATAAAAGCTTATAGCCATTTTTCTTTTCTTGAGCCGATAAATCATTGGTTACAAAATTTGCTACCGCGATGTTATCTAATGGAGATGGCTTTAAATTTTCAGTTGCTATTTTAATATTTCGCCATTTTATCTGTTTACCCGGAGTTTCATTTTTATTGATAGAATGAACCTGCAAAGCAATAAATCCCTCAGAAGTCACATCGTCTATTACATGTGCAGTAGGTATTCCGTTTACCCAAGTTCTGATGCTTGTTCCAATACATTCAATTCTGTATTTATTCCAAACATCTTTTTTGAAAGCCTTTTTTCCTTCGGGATTAATATCCATCGTATACAACCAGCCTCTTCTTGCCTCATCATAAATTCCACCACTGTAAGCCCTGTCTGATGGGTCAATTTCTACCTGATAACCGTGTACTCTTCCGTTATTATAATCAGCTTTGCTTAAACTTCTAAATTGTACGCCAGAATTCATAGAGTTATCAACCAATAACTCAAATTCTAAAATAAAATCGCCATAAATTTTTTCAGTAGCGAGGAAAGAATTTGGTTCATTACTAACAGTTGTACCAATAATTTCACCGTTTTTAGCTTCGTATTTAGCTTTTCCGTTCAGTTGTTTCCAACCTTGTAAATCTGTTCCGTTAAATAAGTTTTGCCATTTAGTTTGACTATGGACATAAGAAGATAGGGCAATTACAATTGTAATTACACATGTAATAAATTTAAGCTTCATTTATAAGAATTTAAGGTTTAGGCAATAAAGCCGTTGATAATTGATATCGTAAATTATAACTTAATTATAAACTAAACATATTAATTTTTTAAAATTCTACGCAAAGGGTTGCATAAAATTATTAGTGTTATTTATTTTAATTTTAAACTCAAAACCCGATATTAAATTTCGAAAATTTTTAATAAAAAAAATTAAATTTTTTTTGACCATTCAAATAATTCTGTATATTCGCCATCGTTAAAAAGAAATGATAAATAACACTACATATTACTTTGGTTACTTTTATTTTAAGAATAAGAGCCGGGATTAATATGTAATAAAACATAAAAACATAAACAAACCCGGCTCCAAAAAAGCTGGGTTTTTTTTTAAGCAAAAATGAGCGCTAAAAATAGAGTTGCAATTCAAGGAATTAGAGCTTCTTTTCATGAAGAGGCTGCATTCAAGTTCTTTGGCGAAGACATAGAAACTATTGAATGTAATTCGTTTAAAGAAACTTTTCAAAAGTTAGCCAATAACGAAGCTGATTTTGTAGTAATGGCCATAGAAAACAGCATTGCTGGAAGTTTATTACCGAACTACACTTTATTAAGAGAATATAATTTCCCAGTAATAGGAGAAGTTTACTTACACATTCAGTTGCATTTAATGGCTTTACCAGGAGTAAAGTTTGAGGATATTAAAACGGTAACCTCCCATCCTATTGCCATACGCCAATGTGGTGACTTTTTAGATGATTTCCCGGATTTAAAAGTAATAGAAAGTAGTGATACCGCAGCTTGCGCAAAAAAGATTAAAGAAGAAAACCTAACAGATACTGTTGCCATTGCGAATAGTTTAGCAGCTAAATTGTATGGCTTAAACATTTTAGAACGCCGTATAGAGTCAAATAAAAAGAATTACACTCGCTTTTTGATTTTAACCGATAAAAAAGTAGAAGTCAAAAACACCAATAAAGCCTCTTTATGTTTCCAAGTAAGTAACGATGTAGGCTCATTAGCCAAAGTGTTAAATATTTTAGCCGAGAACGAAATCAATATGAGTAAGATTCAATCGATGCCGGTTTTAGGCAAAAGAAACGAATACAATTTTTATGTTGATGTAGAGTGGACAGACACCAAAAAATATGAAGATACGATCCGAAAAATTTTAAAATACACTATAAACTTCAGCATCATGGGCGAATATGTTAAAAATGATGGGGTTTAAAGAAGTCGGTAATCAGAGATCAGTAGACGGTAGTCGGTAGACGGTATACGGTAGTCAGTAGTCAGTAGACGGTAGTCGGTAGACGGTAGTCAGTAGTCAGTAGTCGGTAGTCAGTAGTCAGTAGTCAGTAGTCAGTAGTCAGTAGTCAGTAGTCAGTAGTCAGTAGTCAGTAGTCAGTAGTCAAAAAATAAAATATTAAATAACAACAAGCAAACATTCATTCATTCTATCATTCAATAATAAAAAAATATAATCAACAAAAGATATGAAACCAAATTTAAACATAGAGCCATTTAGCAATTGGGCTAAAGTAACTCACGAACCTTTTATCATTTCTGGCCCTTGTAGTGCCGAAACTGAAGATCAATTATTAGCAACCGCTCGTTTATTAAAAGAAACCGGAAAAGTGAGCGTATTAAGAGCAGGAATTTGGAAACCTCGTACTCGTCCAGGAGAATTTGAAGGAATTGGAAGCATTGGTTTAGAATGGTTAAATACCGCAAAACAAGAAACTGGCTTACCTACCGCAGTAGAAGTAGCAACCGCAAAACACGTTGAAGAGGCATTAGCCGCAGGTGTTGATATTTTATGGGTAGGCGCTCGTTCTACAGTTAACCCATTTACGGTACAAGAAATTGCAGATGCGTTGAAAGGTGTTGATATACCAGTAATGGTCAAAAACCCAATTAATCCAGATTTATCTTTATGGATTGGTGCTTTAGAACGTATCAACGGAGCAGGTATCACCAAATTAGCTGCTATTCACCGTGGTTTTTCTTCTTTCGAGAAAACTGCTTTCCGTAATGAGCCTATGTGGGATTTAGCAATTAGTTTAAAAACTTTAGTTCCTAATTTGCCAATCATTAACGATCCATCTCATATTTGTGGAAACAGAGAATTGCTTCCTTTTATCTCACAAAAAGCTTTAGATTTAGATATGCAAGGACTAATGATAGAGTCACACATCGATCCTTCAGTTGCTTGGACAGATGCTAAACAACAAGTTACTCCAGCTGCGTTAAGCGAAATGATTGATGGATTTGTTTTAAGAAAAGCAGAGTCTAAAAATCCTGAATTTGTAGATAAGTTATCTAAACTAAGAGAAAGCATTGATAAAATTGACGATCAAATTTTCCAAAAATTAGGAGAGCGAATGAAAATTGTTGCTCAAATTGGAGAATATAAAAGAGACAACGATGTAACCATTTTACAAGTTTCTAGATGGGATGAAATCTTACAAAAAAGAATCGCTTATGGATCTGTTTTAAGTTTAGAAAAGGATTTTACAGAAAAAGTTTTAGAACTTATTCACAGCGAATCTATCCGTAAACAAACTGCAATTATGAATGCTAAAACAGCATTAAGCTAATGAATTTTACAGTTTCTTTAAAACAAGATCATATTGTACCTGACGCAACTATTCATTTAACGGGTTCTAAAAGCGAAAGCAATAGAGCTTTAATTATAGCTGCATTAAGTAATGGCTTAGTTAAAATCAATAATTTATCTTCTGCAGCAGATACAGTTACTTTAAGTGCTATTTTAAATAGTTTTAACCAAGACACTAACATTAAAGAAGTTAATGTAGGGCCAGCTGGAACAGCAATGCGCTTTTTGACGGCTTACTTGTCTTTAAAAGGCTTGCCTATTACCATCACCGGTTCTGATAGAATGAAGCAACGCCCAATAGGTACTTTGGTAAATGCCTTAAAAACATTAGGTGCAAATTTATTTTATATAGAAAATGATGGCTTCCCTCCTGTTAGTATTCATGGAGCTTTAGATCAACAAACTAAAGATGTTCTGATTAGAGGTGACATTAGCTCTCAGTTTTTAACCGCTCTACTCTTAATTGCTAGTTCACTACCTTTAGGTATTAAGCTAGAAATTATGGACGAGTTAACGTCAAAGCCCTATGTAGATATGACCTTAAGCATGCTCAATCAATGCGGTATTTCACATACTTGGGATGGTGATGTAATTACTATAGAGCCTCAAGATTTTAAAGAAAATACGTTAACAATAGAACCAGATTGGAGCGCTGCATCTTATTGGTACAGTATGGTTGCTTTATCAGAAAAAGCAAAAATCACGCTTCCTTATCTTAAGAAAGACAGTTTACAAGGTGATAGCGCCATTGCAGATATCATGGAGATTTTTGGCGTAAAAACTACTTATTTAGAAAATGGAATTGAGATTGAAAAAGTAGATCAAGAAATTAAGCCACAGTTAATCAATTTTAAGGAATGTCCAGATTTGGCACAAACAGTAGTTGTTTGCGCAGCACTTTTAGGTAAAGAATTTAGTTTTGAAGGTTTAGAAACTCTAAAAATAAAAGAAACCGATCGTATTTTAGCTTTACAAACAGAATTGGCTAAAATTGGAGTGAAATTGATTGAGACTCAAGCGGATGTTTATCAACTATTTTGTGACGAAATAGAATTACCAGAAAGTATTACCATAGCAACTTACGAAGACCACCGTATGGCTATGGCATTTGCTCCAATGGCCGTTAAAATTAAAAACGTGTTGATAGAGGAAGCAATGGTAGTAGAAAAATCTTATCCACTTTTTTGGGAAGATTTAAAGAAATTAGGATTTGATGTAAGTAGCAAGACATAAGTATCAAGAAGCTAGATGACTTGCAATAGTTAATAAACAGTACTTTTATATTTATAATTAAACAAGCAGAAATAATTTAATCCATAGATTCGTTGCCATTAAGCAGCGATCTAGATACTTGATACTCAATACTTGATACTAAGAAAATATGGCAGGAAATTCATTTGGACAAGCTTTTAAAATCACCACCTTTGGCGAATCGCATGGAGAAGCTATTGGGGTTATTATTGATGGTTGTCCTCCAAATATAGAGGTAGATTTAGATTTTATTCAGCTTGAATTGGATAAACGAAAGCCTGGACAGTCTAAAATCACTACGCAAAGAAAAGAATCTGACACTTTCAAAATTTTATCGGGTGTTTTTGAAGGAAAAACAACAGGAACACCTTTAGCTATCATTATTCCAAACGAGGATCAAAAATCTAAAGATTATGATCATAATAAAGATACTTTTCGTCCTTCTCATGCAGATTATACCTACCAAACTAAATATGGTATAAGAGATCATCGAGGCGGAGGGCGTTCATCTGCTAGAGAAACTGCTGCTCGTGTAGCCGCAGGAGCAATTGCTAAACTGTATCTTAAACAAAAAGGAATTGACATTTTAGCACATGTAAGTAGCGTGGGTTTAATCGATGCTCCGGAAGTTTTGATTAACGATGCAGAAGAATTTGTAAACCTAAGAGAAGCAAATATTGTGCGCTGCGCCGATGAAAAAACTGCAGAAACAATGATTGAGCTGATAGATGGTATTAGAAAAGAAGGTGATACCATTGGCGGCAAAATTACTTGTTTCGTTAAAAACTGCCCTGTAGGATTAGGAGAGCCTGTTTTTGATAAACTACATGCCGATTTAGGTAAAGCGATGCTGAGCATTAACGCTGTTCATGGTTTTGATTATGGTTCAGGTTTTGATGGTTCTACCATGAGAGGATCTGAGCATAATGATGTCTTTCAATCGAGCGAAAGCGGAAAAATAACTACCAAAACTAATTTCTCTGGTGGAGTGCAAGGTGGCATTTCTAACGGGATGGATATTAATTTTAGGGTTGCTTTTAAGCCAGTTGCAACAATTATGAGCAACCAAGAAACAGTGAATAAAGCTGGTGAAGCATCAGAAATTAAAGGAAAAGGAAGACACGACCCATGTGTTGTTCCTAGAGCAGTTGCTATTGTAGAAGCTATGGCTGCTTTGGTTATTATTGACCATTATTTGAGGAATCTTCAATATCAGACTAAATAGTATTTGATTTATTAATTGAGTAAATTCTCCATTCAAAAGTTCAACAGGCTGTTTTAGAAAATTCTAATACATAGTTTATTGCGATTTAAATTTTTAACTTTTATATTTGGATATGACTGCATCTGTTTTAGACAAAATAAAATTATTACCTGTATCAAAACAGCAGGAAGTAGAAGATTTTATTAATTTTTTGGCGGACAAATATCTGAATATTGACTCAAATTTAAATACCCTAGAAATGCAAAGAAAAAACCTGATGGGTAGGTATAAGGGAAAAATTCAAATATCAGAAGATTTCAACGAAACACCCATCGATTTTAAAGACTATATTTAATGGGTTTTTTAATTGATACTCAAGTAATACTTTGGCTAGAAAGTGATTCCAGTAAATTATCAGACCAAACTATAGAAATCCTATCAAAGAAAGCAGACATTTATTTTAGTCATGTTTCTGTTTGGGAAATGGCGATAAAAATCAAAACAGAGAAATTATCTCTTCATAAAGATTTAAACACTTTTATTCAAGATTTCCAAAAAGACTATCAATACACTCCTTTACCAATATCATTAGAACACATCTATAAGACACAAGAATTAGATTTTCATCATAAAGACCCTTTTGATAGGTTAATAATTTCTCAGTCAATAATTGATAATATGACTTTAATAAGTTCTGATCAAATTTTTGATCAGTATGTAAAAAATAGAATATGGTAATCTTTAATAAAAAGTTATTTTGTCGTATCTATGGAATTAAACTTAACTTTCTCTTTGTCTAAATGATTTTAAAAGTAATTGGTGGCGGTGATGCTTTTGGAAGTGGTGGTAACATGAACACTTGTTTCTATTTAAAATCTACTCATACCCAATTATTAATAGATTGCGGAGCCACTTCTTTAGTAGGATTAAAAAAACAAGGAATTGAACCTGCTGATTTGGATTATATTTTAATCAGTCATTTACATGGCGATCATTTTGGAGGATTGCCATTTATTCTTTTAGACTTATTTCGTAAAAACAGAGCTAAAAACCTAACTATCATTGGGCCAAAAGGGATTAAAGAGAAAACGCTAGCAATACTAGAATTACTCTATCCGGGAACACAAACCGACCTAGATTTAAGCTTAATAGCTTTTCAAGAATATCAATCAGAAAACATCTTAGAAACGGCTTTTTTTAAACTACAAACTTTTCCAGTTATTCACTCTGCCCCTTCTTTACCTCACGGATTAAAACTTTTTATTGATGATAAAATTATTGCTTTTAGTGGAGATACCGAATGGACTGATCATTTAATAGAATTATCTAAAGCGGCAGACTTATTTATTTGTGAGTGTAATTTTTATGAAGTAAAGGGTAAAGGGCACTTAAATTATGACACCATTACACAAAAACAAGAAAATCTAAAATGTAAACATCTTTTATTATCTCATTTAGGAGATGATGCTTTGAGCAACTTAGATAAATTTCAAATTCCTATTGTTAAAGATGGAATGGAAATAACCCTATAAAAAAAAGCCATTTCTTATCAAAATGGCTTTTTTTTTGCGTTAGGGATAGTAGTGTAAATCCCCGTCTGAACTATCGGGCAGGCTTTTTGGCATGCTGAGCGGAGTCGAAGTATAAGACAAAAAGATTATAACGAATAGCTCCAAAGGAGTCGCTTTGTGACCCGCTCGAACGCCCAAATCTATTTCAAATATTTACCAAACCACTCTATGTATCTTTTAAATCGGTCTTCTTGGTAACTCAACACTCTAATACCATGAAACTGATTTGGATAAATAATTAACTCGGTTGGGATGTTTAATGTTTTTAATGCGGCATACATTTGCTCGCTTCCTTCCGATGGTACATTAAAATCTTTTTCGCCTACCATAAACTGAGTAGGCGTTTTAATTCTATCTGCATGGGTAAACGGATAAGAAATTTCTAAATACTTATCTAAACCCTTTTTTGTCCAAGGTAAACCAATTTCCTCATTCCATTGTAACATGTATTGGTCTATACCATACATGGAGAGCTGCATGGCGCTTCCTGCCCCACTAGAAGCTGCTTTAAAACGTGTATCTTTTGCAATGGTATAGTCGGTTAAAATACCTCCGTAACTCCAGCCTCCAATCCCTAAACGAGCTGGATCTATCCAGCCTTGCTTGGTTAAATAATCAGTAGCTCCCAATAAATCCATGACTTCCAAATTTCCCCAATCGGCATAAATGGCTTTAGAAAATGCTATTCCTCTTCCATTACTTCCTCGGTAATTAACTGCCGCAACGCCATAGCCTTGTGCAGCTAACATCTGGCGAGAGAAATCAAAAGAAAACTCATCTTGCGCAACTGGACCGCCGTGTATAAACAATATGAACGGTAGTTTTTCTGCTTTTAAACCTGCTGGTGTAAAAAACAAACCAGAAACTATAGTGCCGTCTTTACTTTTAGATTTAAAGCCTTGTACACTTGCTAAAGCTAAACCATTAATCCATTCTTCATTTACATGGGTAATCTTATTTAATTTACCGTTTGTTATAGTGTAAAAGTTAGAAGGATTTTGTGGATCGCTCATCACAGTTAACCAATCACCATTAGAGTTGTATTCTAAGCCAGAAAAACTTCTATCGCCACCAATAACTTGTTCTACTTTATTGGTTTTTAAATCAATTTTAGAAATATAGCTTTGTCTATCGTCATCTACTAAAAAGTAAATATTTTCACTATCCTTTGTCCATTTTGGGTTAGAAACTGGTCTGTCTAATTGTGCGGTTAATAATTTATTACCAGAGCCATCTGGATTCATAATGGCTAAAATATTTTGATCATAGTTTACAAAAGTATCATCAGATGTAGAACGTAAATAAGCAACGTACTTTCCATCTTTACTCCATACCGGGTTACGATCTTGACCTTTCCAGGTAGTTAATTGCTTTATTTCTGAGCCCATTTTAGCTTCAATTATAAAAATGTCTGAGTTGTCATTTCTATCAGGATCTTCTGTTCTATTACTTACAAAAGTAATTTTAGAACCATCAGGCGACCAAGATGGTTGCCCTTCGCTGTAAATACCGCTAGTTAATTGTTCTACTTTTTTAGTTTTCACATCTAAAACATATAAATGTGTTGCTAAAGAATCTGTATATCCTTGTACATCTTGCTTGTAATGATACCTGGTGCTTACTATGGGAGGTTTAGTTTTTGCTTTTTTATTCTTTTTATCGATGTCTTTCATTACCAATAAAATTTTTGAAGCATCTGGAGACCAAACGTAACTTTGTAAATCTTCCTTAACTTTAGTGAATTGAAAAGCCTCTCCTCCTCGTCTATCCATTAGCCAAAGCTGTGCATTATCTGTGCTATCTATTTCTTTAGAAGAAACAAATGAAATATATTTTCCATCTGGACTAAAAGTCGCACCACCACCAGCATTACCGTAATGAGTAAGTTGTAAAGTCTCGGTTCCTTGCCAGTTAGTAAGATACAAATCGGTTGTAGATTTATTTTTTGCCGAATCTGGTTTAGAAACAGAGTATAAAACCCATTTACCATCGGGCGAGATTTGTGGATTACCAATGCTTTGATATTTGTAAACATCACTTGGTATCATTTTTCTTTTTGTTTGAGCATAAACAATGCTTATTAACATCATTAATGCTAGAAATGGTATAATTTTCTTCATGTAAAAAGTTTAGAATTATAAATTTAATTATTAAAATCACTTTAAATAAAAATCAAAAAATTTTAAAGTGGATTATTGAGTAACAATTGTGTTGAGTAATTAAAATAATAATAAAAAAAAACGG
>JBIKIN010000057.1:0-9141 GCA_044361595.1 Pelobium sp.
TAATGCCTTTCATCATTTTAAATAACTTTATAAATTGATCACACCATAAATACTTAAAAAATAACTTTACAAGCTTTTAAAAAAGTATCCACATTTACCAATTTATCAACCAAATAAGAAGCAGAGCTAATTAATATCGAAATTAGCAAAACATGCTAGTCACTATTACTATTATCAGATACCCTAAACGTTATATTCCCTTTGCATTTTTAGCGATGGCAATACATCGTATTCCTTTATTTTTAACTTCAGGTTGTACTTTTTGGAAACTATTAGGCTGTGGTAAAAACGGAACTTTTGATATCAACCCAGATTATCAACAATGGGGATTATTAGCCGTTTGGAAAGATGAAGAATCTTTTTTAAGATTTCAATCTACATCATTTGTTGCAAAATGGTGGAGATTATTTTGTAACGAGCAATACACAATTTATTGCGAACCTACAGAAGCACATGGTTTATGGAGTGGCAAAAAACCATTTGGCGAACCTAAAATTAAAGGACATACCGGAAGAGTAGGCGTATTGACTAGAGCTACTATACGCCCTTCTCGTCTAAAAAATTTCTGGCAAAATGTACCAAAAGTAGCTTCGATTATGGGGCAGTCTAAAGGATTTATAACCTCTATTGGAATAGGCGAAGCACCATTTTTTATGCAGGCTACTTTTTCTGTTTGGGACAGCCTTGAGGATGTCAAACAATTTGCATACAAAGACCAAGAACATGCCGAAGTGATTAGACTAACCAGAAAGGAAAATTGGTATAGTGAAGAACTTTTTGCCCGGTTTAAAATCATAAAAAGCAAAGGAACTTTAAACGGAATTGACCCATTAATTTGATTGTTTCTTAATCAAAATTTTAAAAAGAAATTAACATGAGAGTAGTAGCAGAGTTACCACATCCGGATTGTAAGATTACCATTTTTTCGATGAATAATAAATACATCATCAAATTTGAACAAGGTACTTTAGAACAAACTTACAAGCTTGCAGAAATGGATATTTTAAATGGTGTAAATGGTGTCTTTGAAATTCTTGATGAAGAATTTATCCAATCTGTTTTAAACAGATTTATTGGCATGAGAGCCGATTTTATTGCAACTTACAATAAGTATAATTAATACTTTAAACAAAGCACATAAAACATTATAAATTAATAATTTAAAATTTTAATTAGTGTAATTCGAAATTTAATTCTGTAAAAACTATAAAATGCGAATTCGAAACAAATACTTTAGTAAAGTTTTTGTTAAATCAATTAAAATCAATAAACTGAATTACAGATTTTTATATACGATTAAAAAATTAAATTTTGTATAGCAAAAAAGCCAAATAAATGATAAGGACATACCAAATTGAAGCTGTTAACCAAGAACTGATAACTCAACTTCAGCATCAAATAAATATCAAAACAAAACCTATTGGAGCGCTTGGAAAACTAGAAAAATTGGCTTTAAAAATTGGATTAATTCAACAAACAATTAAGCCAGTAATCCTCCATCCTACTATGCTTATTTTTGCCGCCGACCATGGAATTGTGGCAGAAGGTGTGAGTCCGTACCCACAAGAAGTGACTTGGCAAATGGTGATGAATTTTGTAAATGGTGGCGCTGCCATTAATGTTTTTGCCAAGCAAAATGGCTGGAAAATAAATATCATAGATGCTGGAGTAAATACTAGATTTAGCGAGTCGTTACCCATACATCATGTCAAAATAAATTACGGCACCAAGAACTTTTTACACGAGCCAGCCATGACAGAAATGGAGCTAAAAAAAGCCGTTGAAACTGGTGAAGAGTTTATCAATTTTCACAAAAAAGAGGGATCAAATTGTGTTGCTTTTGGAGAGATGGGAATTGGAAATACTTCCTCGGCTGCGGTAATCATGAGCAAGATTTTAAAGCTCCCAATTGAGGAATGTGTAGGTAGAGGAACCGGTTTAGACGATGCAGGATTAAGACGTAAAACAGATGTTTTAAAGAAAGCGATCTTAAAGCATGAAGTAATCGATCCAAAATCTATTTTGCAAACGTTTGGAGGCTTTGAAATAGCAATGATGGCAGGCGCCATGCTAAGGGCTGCCGAGCAAAAGATGTTAATTATAGTTGATGGGTTTATTGTAACCTCTGCCCTGCTGATTGCTCATGCTTTGCATCCAGAAGTATTAGATTACTGTGTATTTGCACATCAATCTGATGAAAATGGTCATCAAAAAATGTTAAATTACTTCAATGCCGACCCTTTATTAAAATTAGATATGCGATTAGGCGAAGGCACAGGTGCAGCTTTAGCATTACCTTTAATACAAGCCTCCGTTAATTTTTTAAATGATATGGCTTCGTTTGAATCTGCTGGAGTTTCGTCCTAAATTATTAATTAGTCTTTGGTTGATTAGAACTTACTGTATATACTATTATAGCTAAGTAATAATTACAAAATTTGCGACTTTATAAGTCTATTGAACTTATGAAATTTAATGAACTAATAAAAATACTATAAGCCTAATGAGCTATCGATACTCAGTGAGCTAGTGAAATCTTGATAATCAATGAACTTTTAAGACTATTGAACTGACAAAATGAAAAAAGAAATTAAAATATTCTTTACGGCAGTGATGTTTTTTACTCGCATTCCATGCCCATCATTTACTGATCATCATCCAGATTACTTAAACAAATCGTCTAAGTATTTTACACTTGTGGGCTTGTTGTTAGGTGCTTTATGTGGATTCTCGTTCTTTTTAGCAGCATTGATTTTTTCTAAAACGATAGCTCTTTTACTTAGTTTTGCTGTTTCCTTATTATTAACTGGGGCATTTCACGAAGACGGATTAGCTGATGTTTGCGATGGCTTTGGTGGCGGCTGGACAAAGGAGAAAATTCTAGATATTATGAAAGACTCTAGAGTTGGAACTTTTGGTTTAGTAGGACTTACTTTAACATTAGCAATTAAATTTGCTGTTTTATACGAATTACCTTCTCAAATGATGGTTGCAATTCTAATTAGTGGGCATGCTATAAGCAGGTTAACCTCCGTCACTTTAATTTTTACTGAAGAATACGCCCGAGAAGATTTATTAAGCAAAGCTAAGCCGTTGGCGACCGAAATGAGTATTGGGAATTATTTGATTGCTACATTTTTTGGACTTGCTCCACTCCTTTTACTACCTAACTATTGGGTTTTCTTAACCATTGTTCCTTTAATTTTAGTGAAGCTTTATTTGTCTAATTATTTCAATAAATGGATTGGTGGGTACACTGGCGACTGTCTTGGGGCTGTACAACAAATTGCTGAGGTTGTCTTTTATTTAAGTTTAATTTTAATATTTAAATTTTTGGGTTAAAATAAAACACCTTCATTAAAATGAAAATCATAAGATAATATCAATCAAATACTTATCATAAATTAAAATAACTTAAATATCAAATAACACCTTGTTTCTTTGATATTAATTTTTATTTTAGATAAATCTTAAACTAAAACTTCATCATGGAAACAAATCAACCCAATCAAGAATTAAGAATGCGACCAAAAAATTGGTTAGTAGAATCAATTTTAGTAACCATCTTTTGCTGTTTACCTTTTGGTATTGTAGGGATCATTAATGCTGCCGCAGTAAACAGTAAATATGAATCTGGAAATATTGAAGGTGCTCTATACTCCTCTAAACAAGCTGGTAAGTGGACTAAAATAGGTTTTTTTGTAGGTATTGGTATAGCTATATTATACATTATTTTTGTTGTTGTTTTAGGAATTGGAGTTGGCATGATGTCGGAAGCGCAACTAAATGACTATTAAAAAATCGGAAATTTATATCATGATAGTGGCAATAGCTTTATTGCCACTATATTTTTTTCTTGATCCCTCCTTGTTCGCATTTTTTCCAAAATGTCCGTTCTTAATGTTAACCCATTTAGAATGTCCTGGCTGTGGATCTCAGCGAGCTATACATCAACTTTTAAACCTTAATTTATTAGGTGCATTAAAATTTAACCTCTTATTGGTGCTATTCTTACCCATTCTTTTCTACCACTTCACTTTGAAAGTGATATCTTATTTCACAAACAAAGAATATCGTTTTAAAATATTGTACCATAAGCTTACACCCTACATTATATTTACTATTACTTTAACGTTTTGGGTACTTAGAAATACTTCCTACTACAAACAATGGATTAATTGTCTGTAAAATAAAATTTTAATTAAGGTTAAATTTTAATTTGAAATTGTTAAACTATCTTAAATTTAAACTCTGAGTTTAAACTACATCTCATTATGCTTTTACAAAATAGTAATCAAGCCTTAGATCTATAGAGCTGGTGTTTAAGTAAAATATAATAAAGCATTTAAAAATTAAGTATAAGATTAAGAAAACTATCATTTGGAAAGCTATCAAAACATAGACAAATAATTTTAGCACTTATTTTTTGAGACTTTAGGGAAGTTAGTCTAAGAAAAAAAATAAATCTATCTGTTTAAACATCAAATTTTAATTGAAAAAAGTTAAAAAAAAATTTGGATAAGAAAAAAAATTAGTATTTTGAATAACTTATTTATAGAAAAACATTTAATATTCTAAATAAATCAATTATTTAGTCTAGGTAATAGATTATCAAAACAGATCTTAAATCAGATGTCTAAAAATAATCTCTTCAAAGAATTCTTAGAACAATCAAACGATTTTATTTGGATGATTGATTCTGACTTTAATATAGTCTACGCTAACACAGCATACAAAAACTATATTAAAGTATTAACTCAAAAAGAAATAGAGATCAATAAAGCTGTTTTTAACATCAATAACGATGAAAATTATATCCAAAAATGGAGTAAATATTACAAGCGGGCATTAGGTGGAGAATATTTTGAAATAATTGAAGTTTTTTATTTTCCAGAAACAAAAGATAATCAAAACCTAATTGTATCATTTAAACCAATATTTGGTAACGAAAAGCAAATAATAGCAATATCATGTCAGTCTAAATTAATAAGCCAAAACATTGGTAAAAATACAGATGCAGGCACCTTATTAAACGCTTCCTTAGATGTTTTTTGTGCCGTTAATGAGCAAGGTAATTTTGTTTATATAAATGGTGCATGCTTAAATCTATGGGGTTATCGTCCAGAGGAGTTAATAGGAAAATCATACCGAAATTTAATTTTAGACGATGATTTTAGTAGGACTAATGAAGTATTTGATGCAATTCTTTCAGGACAGGAGATAAAATCTTTCAATAATAGGTACAAAAGAAAAGATGGCAGTATCGCCCATAATTTATGGTCGGCTAGGTGGGATAATGAATCAAAAAACATGTATTGCGTTGCAAGAGATAACCAAGATATAGTTGAAGAAAAACAACAACTAAAACTACTTGAGAGTGTGATTACCAATACTCATGATGCTGTACTTATTACAGAAGCTGAACCACATGATTTACCAGGTCCAAAAATTGTTTATGTAAATGATGCATTTACTAAAATGACTGGATATACACCCCAAGAGGTAATAGGTAAAACACCTAGGATATTACAAGGCCCAAACTCAAACCATAAAGAATTATCGAATTTAAGTAAAGCCATTAGAAATTGGCAGCCCTACGAAATTACCACAATAAATTATAAAAAAACTGGCGAGGAGTTTTGGATTAATTTTAAAGTTATACCTGTGGCCAATGATAAAGGATGGTTTACACATTGGATTGCTATAGAAAGAGATGTATCTGAAAGTAAGACAACTGAAGACCATTTAAAAAAAGCAAAAGAAATTGCCGAGGAAAACGAGTATAAAATGAAAGAGGCTCAAAAACTCGCTCATTTAGGTAGTTGGTATTACGATGTTGTTAACCAAGTTTCTGAATGGTCTGATGAGACTTATCGTATTTGGGGATTAAATCCTGAAACCACTTCGGTAAATTTTGTTGATCATCAAAAACTAATTCATCCAAAAGATTGGGAACGTTTTAATGATGTGATAAATGATGCTATAGAAAAAGGCATTCCTTATAAAATGGAATTAGAACTTATTAACCCCGATGGAACTCAAAAAAATGTTAATACCATAGGGGCTCCAATTTTTGACCAAAACAATAAGGTAATTGCCTTTAAAGGAACTACTCAAGATATTACAGAACGAATTGATATAGAAAATGAATTAAGAAAGGCAAAAGAAAAAGCTGAAAAGGGCGAATACTTTGTGACCCAAGCTAGTAATTTGGCTAAAATAGGATATTGGGAAGTAGACATCATTAAAGATACTGTTTATTGGTCTGATCAAGTTTTTAAAATACATGAAGCAAACCCTGATTTAATTATTCCTAATGTAGAAATAGCTGTCAATTTTTATAGAGAAGATTATCGTGATTTAGTTCAATCAAGTTTTGAAAATTGCGCATTAACAGGCAAATCTTATGATTTTGAAGCGATTATAATAACAGGAAACAACAAAGAATTATGGGTACGTACCACCGCAAAAGCAGAAATTATAGATGGTGTATGTAAACGAGTATACGGAAGTCTTCAAGACATTCATGATATAAAGACTGCGGCATTAGCATTAGAAAAAAGCTTAAAAGAACTACAAGACTATAAATTTTCTTTGGATGAATCGGCTATTATTGCTTTTACAGATAGCAAAGGGGTCATTACATCAACAAATGATAATTTCTGTAAAATATCTGGGTATAGCGCTGATGAACTTATTGGCCAAACTCATCAAATTATCAATTCTAAACACCATTCAAAAGAGTTTTTTATCGATTTATGGAAAACCATTTCATCGGGAAAAGTTTTTAGAGGAGAAATTAAAAATAAAGCAAAAGATGGCGCCTACTACTGGGTAGATACTACCATAGTTCCATTTTTAGATGACAATCATAAACCTATTCAATACTTAGCCATTAGATTTGATATTACTGCTAGAAAAAATGCCGAAGAAGACAATTTATTTAAAGCAAACTTATTGGATAATATATGGCTAGCTGCAATTTCAATTGATTTAAATGGTGTAGTAACTTATTGGAACAAGGCGGCAGAAAATATTTATGGGTGGACAAAAGAAGAAGCCATAGGAAAAAGTATTTTAGAACTAACACCAAGTGCAGCTACTGTTGAGCAAGCAAAAGAAATAATAGAAACCTTAAAAAATGGTAAAACTTGGAAGGGAGAGTTTGGGGTAAAAAGAAAAGATGGAACTGAATTTATTGCCATGTCATCTAACAGCCCTATTTATAACGAACGAAATGAATTAACAGCCCTTTTAGGGATTTCATCTGATATCACGATAGAAAATAAAAACAAAGAGTTGCTGAAAAAGTACATGTTAGACCTAGAACGTTCTAACGAAGAATTAGAGCAATTTGCCTATGTAGCCTCTCACGATTTGCAAGAACCGCTTAGAATGATTGCAAGTTTTATGGATTTATTAGACCGAAAATATGGTGACAGACTTGATGAAAAAGGACATCAGTATGTACATTTTGCAACAGATGGTGCAAAAAGGATGAAACAAATTATATTAGACTTATTAGATTATTCTAGAGCTGGTAAATCTAATGAAATAAAAAATGAAGTTGATATAAACAGCATATTATCAGAATATAAGCAGTTAAGAAGAAAATTAATTAGTGAAAAAAAAGCTGAAATTATTTATACTGAGTTTCCTGTTTTAAATTCATTTAAAGTTCCTATTACTCAAATTTTTCATTGTTTGTTAGATAATGCTTTAAACTATGGTAAAGAAAATATCCCTCCTCAAATTGAGATTAACTTGGTGGAAAATGAAACCGAATATCAGTTTACCATAAAAGATAACGGAATTGGAATAGACCCTAAATTTCACGATAAAATTTTCATAATTTTTCAACGCCTTCACAATAAGAAAGAATTTGCGGGAACAGGGATAGGCTTGTCTATAACCAAAAGACAGGTTGAATTTTTAGGTGGAAAAATCTGGTGTGTGTCTGCCGAAGGTGAAGGCTCCACATTTTATTTTACAATAGCCAAAAATTAATCAAATGAGTAAAGAAGATTTTAAAATAGCCGAAATTTTATTAGTTGAAGATAACGAAGGGGATATTGTGTTAACCCAAGAAGCATTTAATGAATGCAAAATTAAATCAGAAATAAGTATTGCTAGAAATGGTAAAGAAGCATTAGAGTACTTATTTAAAAGAGGCGCATATAGTAAAGTAAATACACCCGATCTTATCTTATTAGACATTAATATTCCTATTTATTCTGGGCTTGAAGTTTTAAGCCAGATAAAATCTGATTCAGAACTTAGGAAAATCCCTGTTATTATTCTTACCACTTCAAGCAATCAAAAAGATATAGATGCTGCTTATGCAAGTCATTGCAATAGTTATGTAGAAAAACCTCTTCATATTAAAGATTTTTTAAGTGCCATACTAAAGATTGATGAATTTTGGCTCCATTTAACTACACTACCAAAATAGGTTTATGCAAAGTAAATTAGGCTCTGATTTAAAACAATCCGTACTTGTAATTGAGGATAATCCTGGTGATTTCATTTTGATTGAAGACAATTTATTAGAAAAATTTTCAAACATTAAAATTGTACACCAAACGCATTTTAATGGTGCTATTCAATATCTTCAACAAACTACAGAAAAGCCTTGTATAATTTTATTAGATTTAAACCTACCAGATTTAGCAGGAATAGAATTAATAAAAGGATTAAATGATTATAATTTTAAAATCCCTATTATAGTTTTAACCGGTTATTCAGACTTAAATATGGCAGAAAATAGTCTTCAACTTGGCGTTTCAGACTACTTAGTAAAAGATGAATTAAACCCAATACTATTACGTAAAAGCATAATTTTTGCATTAAGTAGGAATAGTTATATCAAACAAATTGAATCGCAAAACAATAAACTAAAGCAAATTGCTTGGACACAATCTCACGTTGTTAGAGCTCCTTTATCTCGAATACTCGGAATAGTTAATCTGCTGCAAGAAAATGAAATGGATGAAAAAGAATTATCGTTTTTATTAGAGCAAATAAATATATCTAGCCTTGAAATGGATGCAATTGTGAGAAAAATTGTGATTGAGACAAACACTATTTTATAAAATCATTAATTATAAAATTTAATAGCCCAAATACTATTTTAACAGAATT
>JBIKIN010000060.1:0-7244 GCA_044361595.1 Pelobium sp.
TTTTCTTTACTCTCACAAGAAATTGCAGAAAAAATTGCAAAAGGTAATGTTGTTGGATGGTTTCAAGGGAAGATGGAATTTGGGCCTCGAGCGTTAGGTAATAGGAGCATTTTAGCAGACGCTCGCAATCCCGACATGCAAAAAAAGTTAAATATAAAAATAAAGAACAGAGAAGGTTTCAGACCATTTGCTCCTTCAGTTTTAGAAGAGTGTGTTAAAGATTATTTTGAATTTATTGATACTTCACCATACATGCTTTTTACTTGTCCTGTTTTAGATCATCAAAGAATAGAACTACCTTTAAATTATAATTCTTTTAGCTTATGGAATAAGTTACATTATAGTAGGAGTACAATTCCCGCGGTAACCCATATTGATTTTTCATCTCGTATTCAAACAGTAAGTAAAAAACAAAATCCATTATTTCACCAACTGATTAAATCATACCAAAACATAACAGGCCTAGGTCTTTTAATTAATACTAGTTTTAATGTTAGAGGCGAGCCAATTGTTTGTACCCCTCTAGACGCTTACAGATGTTTTATGAGTACAGATATGGATTATCTTGTAATAAACAATTATATTTTTTCTAAAAAAAATCAACTTGAACAGAATAATCCCGAAAAATGGGTCACTAAATTTGAAAAAGATTAATATGGAGTTTTTAAAAGATATCATCCAATTTGTTTTTGAACGGAAGAAATTTTGGCTTGCACCCGTTATATTCATTTTGTTAATACTAGGAGCCTTGCTTATTTTTGGAGGCGGTTCAGCTGCTGCGCCATTTATTTATTCACTTTTTTAAAATGAAAGAGAGCACTTCTGAATCTTTAAAAACCATCTTGACCATCATTACTGGGTTAATAGTGTTGAATTTAGTATTTGAATCTAGTAGTTTACTTTACGTGTCACTTGTTTTAGGCGTTCTTTCACTTTTGTCGGAAAAATTAGCTTATTACGCTCATAAAGCTTGGATGACATTAGCAAAAATACTCAGTTATATTATGCCAAATGTTATACTAAGCATGATATTCTATTTATTCTTAACCCCAATTGCTTTACTTCAAAGACTTTTTATTGTTGATGAGTTTATGCCTTTATCAAAAAACAAAAACAGCAGTTTTAAAGAGTCTTTAAGAACGTTTAATCCAAAAGATTTTGAGAAACCTTGGTAATACCGATTTTCCTAAAATATCTAAAAGGAAGGCTTGGAGAATCAAATTCAAAATTTTCTTTATTGGTTTTCTATTTTTAGAAATTGCTTTACGTTGTTTTGGTTTTAGGGCGGGTACTTCAATCAATGCTTTGCGATATCAGGAAAACCCAATTTATGAGGAGCGTTTTGTTAGCGATGAAAAAGGAATTAACCATTTGAATCCAAACGCTAAAAACTTAATGTTAGGGACAGTAATTAATCACCAAGGATTTCGAGGGTCTTTTGACTACACAAAAAAAGTGGTAGATTCTATTCGCCTAAAAACGAAAAAAGAAATTATCATGATTATAGGTGATTCATTTGTTGAAGGCTGTTGTGCAGATACAGTTACAAATTCATTTCCAGATTTATTAAATAGAGACCCTCGTTATTGTGTTTTAAATTTTGGAGTTGCCGGTACAGATCCCACTCAATATTTATTAGTTGCAGAAAAATATGTAAAAGAGTTAAAACCTGATAAGGTTATCATCACTTTTTACTTCGGAAATGATATATTTTCTTTCTATAGAAAGCCAAGCCCTGGAACACCTTTAACGTTTCCATTTAAGGACAATTTATGGCTTTTTTCTTGTACTGATAACAATATTTCATTAAAAAATAATTATACTTTAAAAAATCCGGATGAAGCTTTTGAATTCTATATAGATAATTATACTTTATTTGGTAGCAACAGAAATTTTTTAGAAAAAGTAATTAGCTATAGTGTTTGTTTTTCTAAATTATATTTAGCTGTAGAACATAAATTAAGTCAAAGAAAATGGGTAAAAATAAAATCTAAATTAGGCATTAAATCGCCTGAATCGCCTGAAAAAATCACAAATGATATTCTGACTAACATAAAATCAGCTTGCTATTCGGCAGAAGTGCCCGTAATTTTTGTAGGTATTCCAAGCCCCAAAGAGGCAAGCAAAGGTAATGCTTTAAAATACCAATACCCACTTATGCTAAAAGGTTTAAATATTTATATGCCCGAAGGTTTTTCACTTAATGATTATGACGGCAAAAGTATTGGTAATCATTTTAATAATGAAGGTCACAAAAAATATGCTGAATTTTTAAAAGGCTTATTAGAGTTGAAAAGTAGAAACTAATTTCAATTTTAAAATAGTTTTGTAAAATATACATTATGAGACCTTGTGAAACTCTCAAGTCTAAAAAAATGATGTTTAATTTGAAAAATTTATTCAAATCAGTTAAACAAATCAGTTAACTAAATAAATGGAAACCATTTTAAGACAACTGCGTCAACTCAATACATTTTTTGGATTTTTTACAAAAAAATTAAGGTTAAGCAATCCTTGGAATTATAAAGTTCCTTTTTTAATATGCGTTCCCTATTTTTTGTTTCTATTAGGGAACAATAACTCGAGTAAACATTCTTTCTATAATATACTGGCCTCAATCACAATTATCATTGGTGTTTCCGGAATTGGATATTTAACAAATGATATAGGAGATAGAAAAAAAGACGCTTTAGTGCAAAAGCATAATGTAGCAAGCAACCTATCTGGTCTAAACCTTATTATCCTGATGTTTTTTTTCTTGACACTAGTTTTAATGCCCTGGTATTATCTCCCTTTTAATAAAATGAGTATTTTATTACTAATGTTTCAAATTTTTCTTTTTTGTCTTTATTCTTTACCACCATTCAGATTAAAGGAAAAAGGCTTATGGGGTATATTAACTGATTCACTATACGCTCATGTTAACCCAGCTTTACTTGCTGCATATACTTTTTATCTTTTGGGATATGTTTCATTTCATAATTTTATACAGTTTGTACTATTCTTATGTTTGTGGCAATTTATTTTAGGAATTAGAAATATTTTCTTTCATCAGATAAAAGATTATGAGAATGATATTTCATCAGGAACAAACACATTTGTAACAACATATGGGAAGCTAAAATCAATTAACTTATGTGAAAATTGGTTATTACCCATAGAGGTTGCTTCTTTTTTGCTTTTCTCAATTTTCATTTTAAAGTTTAATTCGCTTCTAATTCTTTTAATTACTGGATACTGGATTTTAGTTTTTGTAAAAAATAAAAATATAATCAGTCAATTCAACTTTAGAGACCGAGCCAATCTTTTTCTAGATAATCTGTACATAAAATGGCTTCCACTAGCTGTGCTCACAGCCCTATGTATTAAAAGCATCTATTTTTGTCCACTAATAATTTTACATTTTCTAATTTTCAGGAATGGTATTAAATCATTCTTATTAGAAAATTATACTATAAATATGGTGATTAGCAGAATTCATTATTATTTACTAAAGCTTATAGGTTATAAAAATTGACTTTTTTAATAACTATTCATATCTCTTAACTACGCCGTTATAATCCTTATTATATTTCTTTTTTGCCAAAATTTCATAAAATAGATTTGTAAATAGAGGTTCTGCTTAGCGTACTTTATAAGATATGCTTATTTATAATATAACATTTTATGCCGTATTTTCACAATATAAATTAGCTTTACATAGCTTCACATAACACATGCATTAAGGAAGTTGTATGATTAAAATGATGGGAGTTTATTAATTATTATTTTGAAGAAGTTGGTTTATGTATTTAGTTAATTACCTTTTTTAAGCAGTAATTTAATATTGTAGATCAGCTTTTTATAAAAATAAATCGTTTATAGTAAAAATAATGCCAGCTATAGCAATCATATCAAAAAATAAAGATAAATACTCCGAAACATTTATTCATCAACACGTAAAAATGTTACCACAAACGGTTAGTTTTTTGTGCGAGGGGTATTTACCAACTATGTATAGTGAAGATAGGCTGATTACTTTTTCGCCAATTATTAATCATTTAAACAATTGGTTATTGGTATTTAGAAAAAAATCCGCTCTTGATAAAAATCAGTTAATTAATGCCATTCAATCGTATTTAATAAAAAGAAAAATTAAAGTAATTATTTGTGAATACGGTCCATCTGGTGTTTCTATAATGCATATTGCGCAAAAGCTAAATATTCCATTGATTGTTCACTTTCATGGTTATGATGCTTATCGAAATGATGTATTAACTTTTTACAGAGAAGAATACAAAGAACTATTTCTCATTGCAAAGCAAATTATTGTTGTATCAAGGCACATGTATAATCAACTCATTCAATTAGGATGCGAAAAAATCAAACTTACTCTTCTTACTTACGGTATTGATACTACTATTTTTAAATTTTCTAATCAAAAAAAAAGTAACCTTACATTTATCTCATGTGGAAGATTTGTTGAAAAGAAAGCTCCTCTAATTACAATCAGAGCTTTTGCGAAAGCGTACAATAAAAATAAAAGTATCAGATTAATTATGATTGGTGATGGTGAGTTGCTTTCTGATGCAATCAATCTTACCAATGAACTTCATGTAAATAAAGCTGTTGAATTTAAAGGTGTACAATCTCAAAACATAATTTCAAACTTATATTCAAATAGTTTTGCATTTTTACAGCATTCAATATCAACAGATGATCATGATTCAGAAGGAACTCCTTTATCAATTATGGAGGCCATGTCTGTAGGCTTACCAGTTATATCTACAAAGCATGGAGGTATATTAGATATCATTAAAAATGGAGTAAATGGTTTGCTAGTAGATGAAAGGGATGTAAATGGAATGACCGAAAAAATTGAACTTCTTATTCAAAACCCAGAATTAGCAAGAGAAATAGGCAAAAAGGCCTCTGAATACATTCAAAAAAATTATGATATCAATATGTATATCAAAAAACTTTCAGACATTGTAGACAAACAACTTGAATAAGTTTAAAATAAAACTATCTTATTATTATTTTTAGTATTATTAAATTAAAGTTTCCATTTTAAGAGTAGTAATTTAAAATTAGGTGATTCCTTAATTTAAATTTAAGATTTATAATTTCTGTAGTGTGGATTTAAAAAATTATTAATTTAATAAAAGTGATTACCACATTTTTAAAGTTAAAAAATTGGTTAAAACACATGAAGAAGCAATTACAAACGCAAGTGGAAAAATATTATAAATGGAAAAGCCAATTTGAATGGGCAATTGATAGATTGCTACAAAAATTTATCATAATATCTTCTACCAGATGGAAATTAATCCTACAATCGTAATTAGCGCCTATAGAAGGCCGCATACGCTTCAAAGACTTCTTAATTCCATAGCTAGCGCTTATTATGAAAATACTCCCATTAACTTAGTAATTAGTATAGATAAAAGCTTCGATTTAGAAGTGAAAAAAGTTGCTGAAAAGTTTGATTGGCTTTTTGGAAAGAAGAGGATTATCTGCCACCAAACACATTTAGGATTAAAGCAACATATATTATTTTGTGGTGCACTAACTAAAGAATATTATTCAATTATTCTATTAGAAGATGATCTTGTGGTTTCGCCATATTTTTATGAATATGCAAATCAAGCTAGTATTTATTATATTAATGATAAATCTATCGCTGGCATTTCTTTATATAATTACCAAGTTGCTGAAAGTTGCTTCTTTCGCTATAAAGCAGTTGATGATGGTTGTGATGTTTATTTTATGCAGGTGCCCTCATCATGGGGTCTTTTACTGACTAAACAACAATGGGAAGCTTTTGAAGAATGGTTTGCTTTAAATCCAAATATAAACAATAAAATAATACCTAGTTATGTAAAAAATTGGGGGCCTAATTCTTGGAAAAAACATTATATAAATTACCTAATAGTTAGCTCTAAATATTTTGTTTTTCCACGTCTATCATTAAGCACTAATTTTGAAGAACCTGGTACAAATTCAACTCAAGAAAATATATTTCAAGTTGCTTTACAACTAACTAAAAAAACATATCACTTTAGAGATTTAAATCAATCTTGGGCAGTTTATGACGCTTCTTTTGAACTTTTACCTAAATGTTTCAACTTGTTTCAACCCTTATTAAGTGAATATAACTACGAAGTAGATTTGTATGGCACCAAACAAATTGCTGAAAACGACTTTGATTATGTACTTAGCTCAAAAGAGGGTCAAAATCCAGTAATATCTTTTAATGATAGTCTGATTCCAATTGAAGCAAATGTGATATTAAATTTACCAGGTAATAGAATTGGTTTATATAAAAAATCAGAAAATAAGTTTTCTAAAAGTAAACTCACACTTTATAATTACTTAGATGCTTATAATAGTGAAAAGCGAAATAGTATATCTATAATAATACCTATTGATGAAATAAATTTATCTAACTTAAAAGCAACAATAGATTCAGTTCTAAATCAACAATCTGGCATTTTGGAATGTATCCTAGTATCCAATTTGTGTAATAATGAAAGTCTAAGCAAGTTTATTTTAAAAACTGGTAAAGATGTACGTTTAATAATACCTGAAATCAAACTTGCACTTCCTGCTTTACTAGCATTAGGCTTTAAAAACGCAACAAATGACATTTTAACTTGGATTCATCCTGGAAATATATACCATCAAAATACATTTAGCAAGGTACAATCCATATTTAAATCCTATCCAATGTTACCTTGGATTTGTGGGATTGAGCATACACATAATAAGGATATTAATTTAAAAAGCACAGAATTAGACCCATATCGTTTAGACTTAAACGATGTTTATAAAAAAATGCTTAAAAGAGAACTAAAGACAGATACTCAATTAAATTTTTTTAAAAAACATTGTTCAGCTAGTTTCGCTAGCAACCCATCTTCTCTACATGATTTTTTCTTTAAACTAACTAACAAATACCAATGTTTTATAGTGGTATGTCAATTTGGGATAGGTACAAATTATATATTTCCTAAACTTTCTGATACTGATATTGAGGAATTTATTTTACAGTATAGGCATTTTAACGCTAAGCCAAAAAAATTAATAACTAGGACATTATTTATTTTAATGAATAGTGCCCTAATACCTAAGAAAGTAAAGTCTATTTTTAGAAATCAATTTAAAGGTTTGCCAGATGTATTGCGTTTTGATGAAAATCATGAAACATTTTATTTGAGTAAGTACTAAATTATTTTGAGTTACGGAACTTTTAACAAATTAAA
>JBIKIN010000016.1:0-90212 GCA_044361595.1 Pelobium sp.
GCCTTTTGCTCCATTTAATCCAGCAGCTCCGGTTTCGCCCTTATCTCCTTTTTCGCCTTTTGCTCCATCTAATCCATTTGCACCAGTATCGCCTTTTGCTCCGTTTAATCCATTCAGTCCGGCAACTCCAGTTTCGCCCTTATCTCCTTTTTCGCCTTTTGCTCCATCTAATCCATTTGCACCAGTATCGCCTTTTGATCCATTTAATCCATTCAATCCGGCAGCTCCGGTTTCACCCTTATCGCCTTTTTCGCCTTTTGCTCCATCTAATCCATTTGTACCAGTATCGCCTTTTGATCCGTTTAATCCATTCAATCCGTTTGCACCAGTATCACCTTTTGCACCATCTAATCCATTTGCACCAGTATCGCCTTTGTCTCCTTTTTCGCCTTTTGCTCCGGCAACTCCTGTATCACCTTTTGCTCCTGCAATTCCTTGAGTTCCTGCAGCACCAGTTATTCCTTGTATTCCCTGTGGTCCCGCTGCGCCTGTATCTCCCTTGTCTCCTTTAGGCCCACTTAATACTTTAGAATCAACGTAACTTTTAACGGCATTTTGTGTTGGGTATAGTATATTACTATTTCCTAAATTTGTAGCAGTTGATTTATTTGCCAAATTTTCTTTAATGTCTAATGCTGATTGTGTTGCTACACTTACAGGTTTGTTAGCATCGCTAGTGTTATTCACATTTCCCAAACCTACTTTTGATGGACTTATACCTCCAGCTATTTTTGCATCAGTAACCGCTCCATCATTTACACTTGCTGATTCTGCAAATAATGCATAAGGTGCATACATTAAAGGTTGATTACTTATCTCTGTGTAAGTGGAACAATTACCATTAGTGTTAATTTTAACTACTAACTTTTTGTTTCCTCCAGCCCAATTTATTCTACTAAAATTGGTAGCATATCCACCAGTTTTGGTACCTGTCCCTATTACCAAGTTTACCATTCCAAACTGATCTGTACTTGTTTGTATTGTTTCTTGATACTCTACTTGAGTACTACCGTCAACAATCTCAAATAACATACAAACATTTTTATTAGAAAGTGGTGAATTTGCTACGTCTACACCTGGAGCAGAAGCCCCCTTAGGATTTAATATAACAGCCTGGTAACTGATCCCTTTTTGCTGCGCAAAAACATTTACTGATATAAATGTTATTAAAATTAGTATTATTCTTTTCATAAAAAATTTGAATTAATTGATGTTTACATTAAAACCCAAGTTAAGACTGTGGTTAATAAATTTTAGTTTTTGTTCACTACTATTGGTTACACTAAACTGATTTGCATAATCATAATCAAGTAAAATACCGATATCGTTATTAATCTTTAATCTGTAAGAAACTCCTGCCTGCGGGCTTAAAAACAATCCGTTAAACTCCTTTTGCTTTAATAAATCGTATCGGGCTCCATTAATTTCTTGACGCCCATGGATTAAAGTTGCTAAACCCAAACCTCCCTTAAGAGATAGCTGATGACTAGACTTTTCAAATACTCTAAAATACCCTAAACCTTTAAGAACCGCGTAATTGGTTTCCCAAACTAAATTATTTGGTGAATAATTACCCCCAGAAGCATTAAATTGTTCTAATCCTAAACTTATGCCATAGTAATAAGGCTTAACATCAGGTTGCTTACTTTGGTAACCTATCTCGTAACTTTGACCTATTTCATTTTGCAAGAAAACAGGCTGGTTGGTAGTTCCTTTTAGTTTGTAGTTCGTAAGGTTTCTACCGGATTTGATAAAAATAGATTGAGCCTTTAAAACCTGAATGCCTAGAAGCAAAACAAGACTCAATAGAATGGATCTTTTCATTATTGTTTAATTAAAGTTTTAGTAAATGTATAATTGGGGGCTTTGATTTGTAAAACGTAACTACCTGATGGTAATTCACCAAAATCATAACTCATTGTTAATGGCGTATCTTTAACACGATACTTGTGTGTAATTACTCCAAACATGTTGTATAAATCTATCGTCATATCACCTGGAACTAATTCACTAAAATTTATAGTAATTCTATTTTTAAATGGATTCGGATAAACAGAGGTTGTGATTTTATTAATGCTTGTTAACGGGAAATATGTAGATAATAGACTTTGCTGAAAACCTTGTTGCATTACTAAATCTGAGACTAACGTTGTGCCTACAACACTCTGCTGTGAAATTGTTTGAAGCACTACTAACCCTGTGTTTGTAATGAATGTACCGCCCGTAGAAGAAAGCATCTGACGATGTAGTTGCTGACCATTTGACTGAGTTGCTATCAAAGAAAAAAGTAAAAAGAATGAAATCTTTAAAAATCGTGTTGTAACCATAAACTGATTTAAAATTGTTTGTAAATGTGTTGAGTGAATTAAAAAAGAGGGGATAAATGAATTAAAAATAAACCCCTCTTTTTGTTATTAAACACAAACTGTTAGCTGTATTAAATAACTAAATACGCAACTTAATCAACGCAATATTAAATAAGATTTGGGCTGAATAAAACAATAATGAGTAACCAGCAAAATAACATAGTTAACAATTACAACGCATTATAAATCAATGTTTTAATAATTAAAATAAAAACACATAGTTGAATGAATTAGTGTCTTTTTTACAGATTATATTAAAAATAGATTTGCTTCAATTTGCAATAAAAAATTATTGTGACTAAACAGATTTAAACAGAAATTTAATTGAATTTATAAGTACAAATCGAAGATAGATTTGGATTGAACACAAAAAAATTATTGAATTTGGAGGAATAAAAACTAGACAATTATTACAAATTTTATAAAGTAAATCTTAGGTTTTATAAAACTTATATAATGAATGCTTAATAACAGGAAAAGAAATAATTATATAATTGTTTGATTAAAGAGAGAGAAAAAAATAAAAAAATTATCAATAAATTAGCTAAAATCTAACGACCTCATAAAATCTGAAGGAACTCCGCCATGAAATTTTTTGAATGGTTTATATAAATGATGTCGGGAACTAAATCCAGCCATCTGAGATAAAGCATCTATAGTATAATTATTGTGCTTTTTACTTTTAACCACATCAATAAAATAATTGACTCTATTTTCATTTACGAGATCGTTAAAACCTGAATGGTAATTCATATATATGAAACGATATAATTCTTCTGAGGGTACATCAATTTTTTTACTAAAATCATCTAGAGAAGCTTCTGGATTAAGAAAATACAATTTTGTAAAAAAAGCTTCATTAAATTGCTCAAAACTTAAACTTAAATTAAGCTCTTTGTTAAAAGTATTACCTAATGCATAACGAGCTATAGTTTTATTTAAAAATTTAGGCCTGAATAAAAACGACAAAATAATAAAGAACAACACTATCAAAGTTAAATACTTACTTACCAAACTATTATATCCAAAAATAACTTTAGTAAACGCAACTATAACTAGAATTAAAATAAGAAACAGACTAATTGAAACCCATTTTCGTAAATCTTTGAAGTAAATATTGTCTGCTTTATATTTTTTCTGAATTTTCAAAAACAAATCTCCGATTAGTGAAAGACAAATTAAAAAAATAAACAATTTAGTGTATACAAAAGTTAAATTAAGCTTTGATTCATGATGTGCAGATATTTGTAAATTAATGTTATTAGTACTATCAAACAGAAAAAAAGAACTATAAATTAAAATCACAAACATAAAAAATGCGCATAAATACTTCTTGATTCTATTGTAACATATTTTGGATAAAAAGGAAATGTAGAAAAAAGTTAGAAAAGGAAAAGGGATTTCCAGAAGATACTTGTTAACAAAAAAATATGAGTAATAAAGCTGTATGAAACAATAATATAAAACGCCTCCACTAAATCCCAATAATATCAGCTTTATTGAGTTGTTTCTTTTGAAGTTAAATATAATTTCAAAAACAACTATGAGAGTTATAAGAAAGAGTGCTGTGTAAAGATGATGCTCTAAATTAAAATTCATTTATTAAATATTTGAAACTTAAAATCTATTGAACAGAAATTTTGTAATTAGTCTAGTGCAATACTAAAAAAACAAAACCTTGCCATTATCCCTTTTATAAGGGATAATATTTTTTTTAATTAAAAAGTGAAGCGCTATGATAAACTGTCCAATTTTTTAGTCATACAAATGAAATAACAAATTTATAACCGCGAAACACAATAATTGTAGAATCAGGTTTAAGCTTGTTATAAAAAAGTAAACATTATTCAATTTTATTTTAATTGGTAAATATTGCAACCTAGGGTATATAAATACGTACAAGAGTGGACATAATACACTAGAAAATAACTTACAGAATACTCGAATTTTAAATAAAAGACCATTTATTTAAAACGTTACACTCTATTTTAGAAAAAGCCGTGAAAGGTTTCACTAAAAATTAATTTTCAAAACATAAATTAGATATCAAAATTGAACTAATTCAATTTTATTTCTTTCAATATTATAGTTTTTTAAGTAAATATTCATAAGGTTTAAACTGCTAAATCTGACAATACACATACCCCTAAAACTAGGGATAACAATAGGTTTATTATGTTGTTATTTTACTAAAATTCATTCAATGAGAACTACAATTAACCTTGTTATTGAAAAGGCACACAATAATTTAGATTACTAATTAAATGACAGAACCAAAAAATCATTTAGATCAAATAAGTTATATCTTTCAACATTTACCTTATGGCGTTTTAATAGAAAATCAAGAGCGAAAAATTCATTCTGTTAACACAGCCCTGTTAGATATTTTTGATTTAAACCTAATGCCTGATAATTTAAAAGGATTTGATTGTGAATTACTTGCAGAACAAGTTGGAAACAACTTTAAAGACCTTGCCTATTTTATTGATGTTGTTAGTAATTGTGTTTTTAGTAAAATAAAAGCAGGCCCATTTGAATTTAAATTAAATAGCGGCAAACTTATAGAACTCACCTATATCCCTTATTACAATGCAGAAAACAAATTTTTAGGACACAGCTGGTGTTACGCTGACATCACCAAACAAAAAATAAGTGAGCAAAAGTTAGCAGACCAAAGTATTTTCCTCCAAAACATCTTAGACTCTATTCCTGCTGATATTGTTTTGTTCAATAAAAATCATCAATATCAATTTATAAATAAAACAGCTATTAAAGATGATAGTTTAAGAAAATGGATGATAGGAAAAAAGGATGAAGATTATTTTACGAAAAAAAACAAACCATTAGATATTGCTAGAGCTAGAAGAGCATATTTTGATGAAGCGATACAGTCAAAATCTAAAGTGCAATGGGAAGATTTCATTACAACAAAAGAAGGTGACAAAAAAATTATATTAAGAATTTTACAACCATATTTAAATGATAATGAAATAGAGTTTGTGGTTGGTTACGGATTAGATGTTACCGAATTTAAAATTAAAACTCTTGAATTAATTACTCAAGAAACAAAGAGTAATATTTTACAAAATCAAATTAAGAGTATGGTTTTTTCAGCAGATCTAAATTTAAATTTTAAAAACTTAAATCCTGCATGGGAAAAAACAACAGGCTTAAAGAACAGCGATTGTTTAGAACAACATTTATTTGATTTTATATCAGAAAATGATGTAAAACAAAAAATTACAGCATTCTGTAAAGACGCTGGCAAAAAAGAAATAAACTTAAAATTCAAACTAAAAATTAAAGGAAATCAATTGCGATGGGTAGAAGGCTTTATTTTTAAAGAACTATCGGTAAGTGACGAAATAAAATCTTTTTGGGGCGTTTTTACTGATATAGAAAAACAAATTAGAACACAAGAAAATTTAGTTTCTACCATAAATAAAGCCATTGAACTTAATAATCTTAAATCAAATTTCGTAAATATGGTATCACATGAAGTGAGAACACCATTAGCTGGGATTTTATCTAGTGTAGAATTATTAGAAATAATAAATAGGAAAACACAACCAGATTTAATAGAGAAAAATACGAGACATTTTAATAGAATAAAAGATCAAATCATTAGAATTGGCGACTTAATGAATAACGTTCTCATATTAGGAAAAATAGAATCTGGCACTATTGCCGCCAATTTAGAAGAGATAGATTTAGTAAAAAACATCAGTTCTTTTTTAACTGCAAACTTCTCGTCTAATAATGAATACGATTGTGTTATTAATTTTTATGGAAAGAAAAAACTTATTAAGCTAGATTGGAAACTGATAACACATGTACTTACAAACTTAATTAGTAATGCTTTAAAATATTCTATAGGAAAAGCAAAACCACAAATAGACCTTCATTACGAAGAAAAAAATGTTATTCTATCAATTACAGATTATGGAATAGGTATACCAGCAAAGGATCAAGGAAACCTATTTATTCCTTTTCATAGAGGTTCAAATGTTAACTCAATAAACGGTACAGGACTAGGTTTAGTTTTGGTAAAATATTTTATTGAATTACACAAAGGAAAAATTAAAGTAGAATCCAAAATAAATGAAGGCACCGTTGTAACAATAGACCTTCCATATTAAAATTTTATTTTATGAAAAAACATATTCTTTTAATTGAAGATGATCCTCAACTGAGTGAAAATATCTCTGAACTTCTTACGCTTAATGATTTTGCTGTAACCTTGTGCAATGATGGAAAAAAAGCTATAGATCTTATAAAAAATAATGCTGACTTTGATTTAATCATATCAGATATAGTTTTGCCAAACTATACAGGCTTAGAGATTTTAGCTTTTGTAAGAGAAGAAATTTACAACAAACAAATTCCATTTATATTTTTAAGTGCTAAAACAGAACTTACTGATATAAGGGCAGGGATGAATATGGGTGCTGATGATTATCTCACTAAACCATTTCAAATAAACGACCTTTTACATCTTATTAATTTAAGACTTGATAAAAAAACTTCTGGAGAAAACAGAATTTTTAAAGAATTAAGCCTAAAATTAGATGAATTCCCAAAAATACTAAGTCATGAGTTAAACACACCTATGAACGGTATTTTAAGCTTAGCCTATGCAATTCTAAATAACTATGATAAATTTAGTGAGGAAGAAATTAAAGACTCCTTAAAAGTCATCATTACATCTTGTGAAAGATTAGTTTCTAATCAGAAAAAATTATTCTCTTACCTTGAGTTATCAAATCAAACTAATAAAAACATTCAACAAATTTTAAGTGTAAAAGATATAGCTATCGCAATAGATGCTCTTTTAAATAATTATCTCAAAAAAGAAGAAAATCGCAACAATAAAATAGTACTTTTTGTAGATAAAAACGTAGAAGAATCTAGTTTTACAGCAGATATAGGAAAAAATGAATTATTAAAAATAGTTAACGAACTATTAGAAAATAGTTTAAAGCATAGCAAAAAAGAAACACCAATCACGATAAGTATCAACATTAAAAATGATAAGCTTGAGATATACGTTTCAAACTTTACTAACAGTGAAAATAACTTAGAATTAGATTTAAACTTAAATAAAAACTTTTTAGACTCAAATAGATCATTAAATGGTCATCAAGGATATGGCGTTGGACTTCTTTTAGTGCAAAAACTATGTAAGTTAAACGATGCTGAATTTTTCTATGAATTTGAAAAAGAAAAAATTACTTTTTTCATTAAAATCAATTTGAAATAAATAACATTACTTGAATGACAAACATTGGATTAATTGAAGACAACACTGAATTACTGAAAAACTATATTGAGTACTTTCAATATCAGGATGACTACCAAATATGTTTTTCGTTCTCTAGCATTAATGATTTTTTAGAACAACAAAATACTATTGAAATAATTCCAGAAATTATTTTATTAGATATCAATATGCCTGGTATTTCTGGGATAGAGGGAATTTCGTATTTGAAAAAAAAGTTTCCAAAAGTTATCATCGTAATGCTAACAGCTTATGACAGAAAAGAATTTATTCATAAAGCATTAGAACATGGCGCAAACGGATATTTAATTAAAAGCACATCATTAAATGAAATTAAAAAATCTTTAGAAAGTTACAAAAATGATGGATCGGCGATATCGCCACAAGTTGCAAAACAATTAATTGAAATTTTTAAAACATCTAAAGAATCAAAAGAAAAAAAGATTAAACTTTTAACCAACAGAGAAAAAGATGTTGCAAAATGTATAGCTGATGGATTGACATTAAAAGAAACTGCCTCAAACTTAGGCGTTGAATATAGCACTGTAAATCATCATTTAAAAAATATTTACATCAAACTTCAGGTGAATTCAAAAGGCGCCTTAATTAAAAAAATCCTGAGCATCAATTAATTCAAAGCTAATGTGAATTAGTTTCTAGTAATGTAGAAACGGAAACATAAATTTTTAATGATTTCTTGATTTTAAGGCCTATCATCAATAAATTAAAAGTTATAAAAAAAGAGCCTCGATTTTCATCGAGGCTCTTTAGTTTGAGCGTTAAATGATTGGAATACTTATTTAGTTAGTACTCATTACTACCTTAAAGTTTTTCACTTCTTTGGCGGTACTTAATCTAAAGAAATAAGTTCCTGCTGATAAGTTTTGACCATTAAACTGTACCTCATAAGTGGTTTGTGCATTTGCATTACCTTTAAACAAGGTTTGAATTTTAACACCCTTTAAATCGTAGATATCTAAAGTTGCATTATCTTCTTGGTAAGGCAAAGTAAATCTTACAGTTGTTTGTTGTGTAAATGGATTTGGATATGCTACCATTTCTACTTTGTTCATGATAAACTCTGTTGCATCTACTTTAGTAGGCGCACTAATTGAACCATTTGTAGCATTAGTAGACATTGTCAAATTGCTTGGTGCAGCACATGGCGCATCAGAACAACTTCCTAATCTATCATCACTATGCTGACTTAAATGAGCAGCAACTGCATTTACACTGATTGATAAAGTATTGCTATTAGATGGATTTCCTGGAGGCGCATGACAAATAAATACTTTACCAGTAAATTTACCTTTCTTATCTACTTCTCTAATATCTTTCACACAAATGCTAATAGTTGTAGCCGAAGTACATCCGTACTTGTTAGTTACTATTACATTAAAGGTATAGTAACCTGCATCTGTTGGCGTAAATACTGGAGAGCCAGACGTAGTGCTACTTAATTGAGATGCAGCAGAACCAGACCATGTATAAGTGTATGATCTTGGAGCAACACCGTTGCCACCAATTACTAAATTGCTTACTTGTAAAGTAGTACTTTGAGCACCATAACCTAAATATAGATTAGTAGAAACTCCACCTGTATATGTACCGTTTGTTGGTACAGAAGCAATACTGCTTGAAGTTAACTCACCTACTACAGTTACATTTGCTGTTTGGCTAGCTACATTTCCATTTACATCTGTAACGGTTAAAGTAACAGTGTGGTTTCCAATTGTAGAACAATTGAAAGAAGTTTTATCTATTGAAATTGAAGCTACACCACAATTATCTGAAGATCCATTATTTATTTGAGCTGCAGTTATAGTTGCAGTTCCATTTACTAATGGGATTGTTAAATTTTGAGTGATAACAACTGGAGCTGTATTATCTTTTACAATTACATTTTGTGTAGCTGTAGATATGTTTCCGTTTCCATCGTTAAAACTCCAAGTAACAACATAAGTGCCTTGTGAAGAATAGCTTAAAGCATCTGTAGTTGTACCTACTATCACTCCAGCACAATTATCTGTAGTTGATGGTACTGTTACAGTTGCAGAACATTGACCGTTAACATCAGCTAAAACTGGAACAACTGGTGCAGTTACGTCTTTTACAATTACATTTTGTGTAGCTGTAGATAGGTTTCCGTTACCATCGTTAAAACTCCAAGTAACAACATAAGTACCTTGTGAAGAATAGCTTAAAGCATCTGTAGTTGTACCCACTATCACTCCAGCACAATTATCTGTAGTTGATGGAACTGTTACAGTTGCAGAACATTGACCGTTAACATCAGCTAAAACTGGAACAACTGGTGAAGTTACGTCTTTTACAATTACATTTTGTGTAGCTGTAGATAGGTTTCCGTTACCATCGTTAAAACTCCAAGTAACAACATAAGTACCTTGTGAAGAATAGGTTAAAGCATCTGTAGTTGTACCTACTATCACTCCAGCACAATTATCTGTAGTTGATGGTACTGTTACAGTTGCAGAACATTGACCGTTAACATCAGCTAAAACTGGAACAACTGGTGCAGTTACGTCCGGAGTAGTTTGAACAGTTACAATTAAAGATTCAGTACAATTATTAGCATCTGTAACTGTTACAGAATAATTTCCTGCAGCTAAATTAGATAAGTCTTTTGTGTCTGCTCCATTAGACCATGCAAATGTAAAAGGAGCTGTTCCGCCATTAACTGTTAAGCTGATAGCGCCATTAGAATAACCAGGGCAAGCTACATCAGTAACAACAGAAGCTAAAGTAGTATTACAAGGAACAACAACAAAATTTAAAGTTTGTTGATTTACTCCGCCATCATGATGATAAGTATTTTCAGCTAAAATATTTAAACTAAAGCTACCTGCATCAGCTATAGTAGGTGTACCTGTTAACGTTGCAGTACCGTCTCCATTATCTGTTAAAGATAACCAGCTAGGTAACTGAGTTGAAGTAAATTCTAATTCATCACCAAAAGGTAAATCTGAATCAGCAGCAACAATATTGTATGTAAATAATTGACCAGCTACTAAATTTGTAGATGGTGCAACAGAAGTAATTACAGGAGGTGTGTTAACTACATAATCAAATTTATGATTTGTTTGATCGCCGTAGGTGTCTCTAGCTGTAAAGTTAAATGAGTTTAAACCCCATTGTGAAACTGCTGGAGTCCAAGATAAACTGGTTGATGTTGGATTGCCTAAAGCAGTTGGTAAAGATGAACCCAAACTTGCACCACCAGGTAAGGTTGCAGCTACAATTTGAACCCTATCGTTTGGATCAGGATCTGATGCTTGAATTGTTAAATTAATTGCATTTCCTGCAGTAACAAACGTAGTAGAATTACCGGCTGGTGTTGGTGGACTATTGAAAATAGGCTTTAAACTTACTTGTATAGTTACCGAAGTTGTTGTTTGTACTCCTTGATTATCTTGTGCAATAAAGTTAATTACATTAGTTCCAAGATTTGAATTAGAAGGAGTCCACGAAAAAGAAGATTGAACAGGATTTCCACTTCTTGGAAGTGATGGAGAAGTAACTGCTCCTAAAGGAATACCTACTCCAGAAAGAGAAACATTATCACCTATATCACTATCTGTAGCTCTTAAATTAAAATTAACCGCTTGACCAGGAGAAACTTGAAATACTGTCCCTGATGCAGGTGTAACCAAATAATCAAAAACTGGAGGAATAGATTGTTGGGTTACTTTAATAATAAAATCTACCGAAATACTTGTTTTGCCATCACCTACAATAATTACAGCACTATAAAGCTGATTAATTGATGCGTTTGTTGTATTAAATGTAACTAAACCAGTTGATGAATTTACAGATAAACCTGCTGGCTGTGTACCACCTCCCATTTCTGATGGAATAGCCAATCTATAAGATAATACATCTCCATCAGGATCGTTCGCAGGTAATGTGAAAGTTGCTGAAACTCCTCTAGAAACATTTACCACTGGTGGTAAAGTAGCAATTGGTGAAGAATTACCTGTACCTACATTAACAATTGTGCCTACATAAACTGAACCACTTGAATTATTTACCATACCGAAAATTCTGCAACAGCTAGAAAAAGATGCGGTGTAATTACCATTAGCTGGGTAAGTGTATAGTGCAGTACCTTCTGCATAGAAATAGTTTTCGGCAGTATTATTAGATGTAACTCTTGTTGGTATTGTGACACTTCCTGCGCCAGTATTTATACCAAAATTTAATTGTTGACCTATTGATGCTGTTCCAGCTTGGGCATAACTGAATTTAAACTCTACTGTTCTGCCAGATACTGGACGCCAGGTTAAGTTTAAATAACGAATATGACTTGCCGAAGAAGCCAAAGAAAAAAACATTAACATTATAGTTAACGAGAAAAAAGTAAAGTTCTTTAGCTTTTTTCTAAACTTATTTGATTGATTCCCGTAAGAAGCATCATTAAGTTTTAATTCATGTAAATTTTTCATCATTTGTATTAATTTAAATTATACTTATGATCCAATGTAAATCTTTACAAACATCTAAAATTGAAAAGTCGATGAACCATTTGATTAAGTAGATAAACAATAGTAATAAGTAGATTAAAAAAAAGAAAAAATCAAAAAGCAATAAATAGTTGTTGTTGAAGAACAATTAAAGATTTAAATTGCATACGCTCTCAAACCTAAATAAATGAATAAAATTTATACTTGTGTAATTATTGAAGATAGTTTAATTGATAGGAATTTAATAATATCGCATGCACAAAAAATGCCTAATATAAGCGTAAAAGCCATTTTTGAGGATGGTTTAAAGGCATTAAATTTTTTATCGGAAAACGAAATAGATATTGTTATTTCTGATATTGAAATGCCAAATTTAAAGGGTATTGAACTGATTAAAGTACTAATAACATCACCCGCATTTATTTTCACCACTTCGCATTTAGGTTTTGCTGTGGAGGGTTTCGAATTAAACGCAATAGACTACATTGTTAAACCTATTTCATTTAGTAGGTTAGAAAAGGCTATTCATAAAGCCATCGAGTTTTCTCCTAAAAATAAAACAAACTCAATATCAGATTTAATCATACAAAAAGATGATCACTTCTTCATAAGGGAAAACCATTCTATTACAAAAATATTTAACGACGATGTGCTATATATAGAAAGTATGAGTGATTTTTCAAAGATTTTTATGGTTGATGAAAAAGTACAGATTGTATTAGCAGGTTTAAAAATTATTGAGGAACAATTACCAGCAAATCAGTTTAAAAGAATACACAGAAAATTTATCATCAATTTTAATAAAATAAGTTCCATAACAAATAGTGAAGTTATTTTAGAAAATTCAATTCCTATCCCATTAGGAAGCAGTTACAAGCCAAATTTAATGATTAATGTAAATGATAGAATCTTATCTAGAAACTAAAATAACTAGACAAAAACAGGCAAAATTAAGGTAAAGGTAGTTCCATTTCTTTCACTTGCTTTACTCACTTTAACATCACCATCTATAATTTTTACAAAGTTTTTAATTAAATAAAAACCTAAGCCCGTACCTTTTTCTTTATTGGTACCAAAACTGCTTTCACTTGCAAATTCTATCTTCTCTGCATTAAATTGCTCAAGTAGTTTATCAGTAATCCCTACTCCTTGATCTGTAATTTTTATTATTGCTTGATGATTTAAAACTTGGACATCAAAAAATATTGAACCATCAACATTAGAGAATTTTATAGCGTTTGATAAGAAGTTCCTAAAAATAACACTAAGCATGTTAAAATCTGTTGAAACACTTAAATCGGTAGGGACATTGTTTAAAATGTTTAATTTTTTATTACTTGCTTCTGAAGCTAGATTATTAATCTCTGTATTAATAATATTAAATAGTAACACATTCTCGATTTTAGCTTTATTACCCTGCATTTGACTATTAGATCAATACAAAAGATTATCTAATAGAATTGTTGTTCTTGATAAAATATTTTTCAATTCATGTCCATATTTTTTAATATTTTCTTCATTTACGTATTCATCATCAATTAAGTTTGTAAATGATTTTAAGGTGTTAAAAGGTGATCTTAAATCGTGGCCAATAATGCTAAAAATTTTGTCTTTATCGGAGTTAATTAATTCTAATTGATTTTTTTGTTGAGTTATGATTTGATTTAGACTCTTGTTTTTTTGGTAAGAAACAAATTGAATAATCATAAAAACAAAAGTCACAGAAATTACGCCTACCAAAATAATCTGTCCGTTTCTAATACTCTTTACTTTTAAACTTTCTTCTGCAAGTTTACTAGACGCAATATCCGCATCCTTTTTAGCTAACAAATTGTTTCTCTGAATAATATTAGCTTGGTATTTACTAGAATTTATAGCTTGTTGTTGTTGAAACTTTAATTTTAATTCGTCAATTTTCTGTTGCCGTTCAGCTAATTCAATCATGTTTTTATACCTTTCTATGTCATTAGCTTGTTTTAAATTAGCAATTTGTTGTAACTCGTTTTGCTTGTCCTTTAATGAAGAATTAAACTTGGCTTGTAAGTTTCTTAATTCGGCCACCTTATTTTGATCAAATACTTTACTGTTTAAAACAAGTAAAGAATCGGAAAATTGAAGTGCTTTTTCAAAATCTCTTTTTTGCTTAAAAATTTTAATCAAATTTTCAAAAAGCCCTCTTTTTAAAACAAATTCGTTACTTTTTTGATAAGACAAAGCCTCAATTATGTACTTTTCGGCTAAGTCAAATTGTTTCATTTCGAAGGTTAATTCGGCTAGGTTTTGTACCGATGCTTGCTTATAATATGGATTATTTATCTCTTTAGAAAGTATTTGAGCTTTTTCTAATTCTATTAACGATTCATTGTACAATTTAGAGCGCCTTAAACTAATACCTAGATTTGTTAACGTACTTATTTCGTTATATTTATTTCCATAAGATTTATTGATTTCTAATGCCTTTCTATAGCTTGAAATAGCCTCTTTATAAAGCTTTTGACTGTCGAATAAGATTCCAAAAAAATTATAAACCTCGGCTTCTTTAGATTTTATTTTTTTATCAACTGCAATCTCTAAAGCAATATCTAGATACTTTTTAGCCGCATCATAATCCTTCAATTGTAATTGAATCCACATCATATCTTGATAAACCCTTATTTTTTTTATGGGCTCATCTACTTGATCGTAAACTTTAACTGCTTTTAAATAGTATGGTAATGCGTTAGAATAATCTCCTAAAGAGATATAAGAAAACCCAATTCTACTGTATATATTACCTAAAAAACTTAAATCTTTAGTTTTTAAAGCTTGGTTTCCTAATTCAGAAATTAATAACGATGCGTTTTTGGCTTTATTTACAACTTGTTTTTCTGCGTAAGCAATTAGTTTTTCCTTGCGTAAAGAATCAGACTTTATTTTATTTATTTGGTTGTAAGTTGTATCAGTGTGTAATGATTGTGCATTTGAAGTTTTAACATAAAAGATACTAATGATGATAAAAAAGTAAATTCCAAAAAATTTTGAGTTCATTAATTTAGGTTAGTCTTATTTAGTCTCTAGCATATAAGCAAACAGAAAATAAACTAGTTATTAATCTGATAATTAGAATAATTAGAATTCGGCTTGGTTTATTAAAGAGATAATATATTTAACTCTTTTTGTGTTAATTAATCCTAAGTTAACATTAATTTAACAATATTGTTCTTTCTTGTTATTTATAATAAAAAATAAAAGCCTACAGTTTAATTTTTTAATTAAACAACTTTTCTCACTTTTTCTAAAGTGGAACACGCTCCAAAATTATTAATATTGGTAAGCTTTTTGCACCTTAATTATCAAAAAAACCGATTATGAAAATTGAAGAAGACCCTAAAGACTTGAAGAAAAATGCAGATGACGTTAAAATAAATAACGATGCAGAAAAAGTAGTGAACAAAAAGACCGAAAATGTACACGAAGCTACCAAAAAAGAGCATTGGGCACATGATGTTAACTAACAATTTGGCGATGATTTTATTTTACCAGATGAAGAACATAATGATGTGAAATATTAATTCCACATCATTAAAACGGTTTTAAACACTATTGCCAATCATATTGATTTCGGTTTGCGTATAAATCTCTATTGATATCCCATTGATAAATTGCTTGTACCTACTAGCTTAATTTTTAACCTTACTGTTTTAGACGAGCTATAATTTTGAAAGAAAACTGCTGTGTTTTTAGCAATGTCAAAACTGTTTTCTTGGTTTATTTTTAAAATTCCTGCGCTTATTTTTTCTCTTCCCAGCTCCTGTTTAAATATTTCTAAATTCACATTTCCAATATTTTTAACAATAGCGGAATAACTTGCGTGTTTACCTTCGCCTAAAACGAAAGTTTTATTGGGTTCGATAATTGTTTCTGAATTTAATGATGCACATGATTGTACAATGAACGAAATGATGCAGAGTGTAATGATTTTTATTTTTTTCATGATTATGTTGTTTTAGAATATGTTATATAATATTATTTAGTTTAATTTCTCGATTTAATCCTCTCGTCTGTTTGGACTTCTTTTTTATTAACTTTAATTTTTTGATTACCAAAGCGGTAACTTAAACCAATGTATGCTCCGCTACTTTCCCATTTACGCACACTAGATTGATTAATATCTCCAGCCAATGCCGTTTGTACCCATCTTTGGGTGTTAAAAATATCACGATAAGCTAAATTCAAAGTCATTTTATCGCCAGGCAACTGCTTTTTAAAAGCTGCATCTACACTAGTAATGGCTTTTGTCTTATAAATTGAAGAACGGCTTGCATAGTTAAACCAGTTACTTAAAGATGCAGTCCATTTTTTACCTAAATCAAAATTATTGCTGATGTACGAATTAAAACCTAAACCGCCATTGTTGATATTTCCTAGGCTACTTATTTTACTTAAATCGGCTTTGTAGAACTGATAATATGGCTCTGCAGATGCATAACCGCTCCAAAATTTAGCAATTTGGAAAGGTGAGCTTACATTAATGTTTAAAAAACTTCTGGTACCCGCATTTACCCATTTTGCCAAAGTCTGATCGCCTGTTTGTATAATGATATTCTCTTGCAAATTTTTAGTCTGATTAAAGTTTAGTTTGATTTGAGTTTGCCCTTTCCAAGTAAAATCTAAACCAAAACTTTGAGTGTATTGAGGCAACAACAATGGATTACCTTGTTGTGCATAATAAAAATCAGTACGGTAGATGTATGGATTTTGATCTTGAAAAGATGGTCGATTTAACCTCTTGGTATAAGAAAATCCGAAAGAATGATTCTCATCTTTTTGAAATCTTAAGAACACCGTAGGAAAAAAATTAAGGTACAAACTATCAGAAAGTATAGTTCTGCTTTGTTCATTATCTAATGATTGACCTTTGCTTTGCGTAAGTTCTGTTCTTAAACCAGCATTTAAACTCCATTTATCAAAATTTTTATTGAAAGAACCATAAGCTGCATAAACTTGCTCACGGTAATTAAAATCATTAGTTTGATTTTGTTGCAGCATTACATCTTCTTGCATGGTTTTTAAATTATTCTCGGTTTGGCTTGATATAAATTTAAGCCCACCTTCAAATTTCCCGTCTTTTAAAAATTTAGTACTCAAATCTGCTTTGGCAGAAAATAAATTTATACCTGTTTTGGTATCGTTATCAAAACTGTTAATGCCATTGTTATCGTTAAAAGTATTAGAAACAAAATTTGTTAACCTAGCTTTATAATTAAGCCAATCAGCCTCTACATTTAAAGTTTTTCCAGTAGTATCCTTAAACTGGTAATTTAAATTAGTACCCAATCTGTTTTCGGTAAGGTTTGCTGTAGTAATAGTGTTTAATATTTGGTTTTGGTTGCCATTTTGAATTAGTGTAGTAGCATACGAAGGGAAATCGTCCCAAATCTGATTGAAATTAACAATAGCACCAATGGTATTTTTACTATTTAACTGATAATCTACACCTGCCCTCACCCCCGGTTTTTTATATCCTTGTTGCTCAACACCGCTCTGCAAAAAAGTTTTATCTGCTAAATACCGATCACTTTTAACTGTAGTAAATTGTAAGCTGTTATCATAATTACCATTGGTAAAAACATTAACGTTTTTTGCCTTCCAGTTCAAGTTAAAAGCACTGTTTTGACGGTAATTTTGCATTTGCTGATAGCCTAAAGTTACGCTACCATTTGTGCCATATTGATTAGATTTTTTGTAAACGATATTTATAATTCCGGCATTACCGGCAGCATCATATTTAGAAGATGGATTAGCGATCACTTCTATCGTTTTTATATTTGCAGCATCGATAGCCTTTAGTAAAGATGCAATTTGCTGGGCGCTTAAATTTTGCAACCTGCCATCTAATAAAACTTGCACCCCTTTTTTACCGCTCATTTGGATATTATCTTGTCCATCAACTGTTACGCCTGGAGCCAATCTTAATAATTCTAAAGCGTTAGTTCCGGCCGCATTAGGCATGGCATCAACATTTAACAAAACTTTATCGGTTAAAACCTGAATCAATGGAGCACCGCTTTTTACAACAACCTCCATTAAATTTTGTGTTTTAATAGTATCTACTTTAACGCTGTCTTTTTGTTGTGCGCTTACTTTAAAAGCTAAGCCAATTGCAAGGATGAGTACTAAATTTTTCATGCTGTTTCTTTTTTGTTTCTCCAAAGGTGTGGTAAAAAGAAAGGCGCATCGCTTCAAATCATAATTTGAGACTTGTTTAATGAAAAAAGGTTAGAAATATTTGGGCGTTTCCGCCAAAGGGCGGACGGGCTGTCCACTATATTTTTTCGTTTGTCATCCTGAGCGAAGTCGAAGGGACAAACTAAAAAAAGATTTCCTTTGGACGATCCCTAACGCAAACAGAATGTTTTAATTTAGAAATTCTTTAGGATTTTTATTGGTGAATTTTTTAAAAGCTCGGTTAAAAGTAGCTTTAGAATTAAAGCCCGCATCAAATGCAACCGCTAGTAAAGTTTGATTTTTAAATTTCGGGTCATTTATTCTTTCAATAACTGCGTTAACACGGTACTGATTTATAAAATCGTTAAAATTCATCCCAAATTGCTGATTCACAGCCTTGCTTAAAACCACCGAATTGGTGGCCAATTTTTCGGCAATATCGCTTAAAGTTAGGTCTGGTTGTTCAAAAAGCAATTCTTCTTCCATTAATTTAAGAATCCTATTTTTTAGCTCAATACCTTTTTCATCCACAGGTAAAATAACTACCTCTTCATCAGATTTAGACTCCAAATCTTTTCCTGGCTCTTGGTAGGCTAATAATAATTGAGGCTTAAATTCTATTTTTCTTAAATGGATGTACACCGCCTGATAAGCATTGATAGCGATATAATAAACTACAATAGCAAAAGCTACATAATAATACCACGGACCAAAATATCGCATCTTTTCAAAGAAAGAAAAGTTAGATAAAACATCTCTTATAATTGGTAAAATGGTAAGCAAGCCAAAAGCATAAAGAAAATTTCTCAACCATTTAAGACTTATCAAATCGGCAAAGGAAGTGGTTAGTTTAACATATTGCTTATAGGCACTAAAATGTTTAATAGAAAGAAACAAATAAACCAAAACACTTAAGGTTGATAAGGCATTGTACCAGCCCGCAAAATCTGGGTCTTCGTATTCATTGGTTAAATTATATTTATCAAAAACTAATACATCTAAACCTGTAGCTGTTAACCTATAAACCAAATATAAAATAGCGGGTAAAAAATGTAGGTAAGCTTTACCTTTAATCCGGAAATTAAAATCGGTTATGGCTCTTACATAAACGTATAAAAGCGGCCCAACGGCCAAAGTATGGACAAAAGGAGTGAAAAATAATATATCCCGATAAGGTTGATTGTCATACCAACCGGCAAAGCCAACCATCCAAGGAACAACTATAAAAGCACCAATAAATAGAAACCAGCCCATCAATTTATCTGCATAGTTTTCTTGCCGGCTACTTCTTATAAAAAATAAGATACTGTAAATCAGGATATGGAAAAAGAAAATCAGCGGAAGCGTACTGTAAAGATTAAATTCAAAAAGCATCTCTTGTTATTCTAATTGATTTCCCGTTGGTATATCGTTGCATTTTTACCTTCGCTAATCGTGTAAAAATGTTTTGCGTCTAGAGTAAAGCCTATGGCTTCTCCTTGTTGTTCAGCCTTGTAATTTAACAGTTTATAAGGTGATTTTAAAGCCTCTGCGACAGATTGCTGTTTCTTTCTTTCCCAATAAAAAACTTGCGCATATGATTTAACAATAATTTTTGAACCATCATTAGATATATCGCCAGCTGTAATCCATTTGGTTGCTCCGCTACCTCTAAAATATAGTGTTGCATCTTTATTAAGCATATTTACGTTGCTTTTTAAATTGCTAAGTAAAATTGAATAAACACCTACTCTATTTTCTCTTTTAGATATAATAATAATTTTTTCCTCTATGGGGTCAAACATTAAGCATTCTGCATCTCTTGCGCCATCTGGAAATTTTAAATTGATGGTTTTTACTTTATTGATAGCTTGTTCCTTATCGCTACTTATAATTTTTGGTTCATCAAATTGATAAACGGTGATGTATTCTCTTTTGGCATTGTTATCGCCAATATCGGCTACAAAAATTTGTGACTTTTTATTTTTAGGATTCCAAATCGCAATATCCTCGCAATCTCTAACCTCTTTATTGAAATTATATTTAGCAATTGTTTCTCCCTTTTGGTTTATGGAATAAATGATACTTTCATCCCCGCTATCATTATGTACCCACATTAAATTTTTATTTAGCGAAGAGCAAATTAAACCAGAGCATTCGCTAATTTCTTTTTCCTGTAGCCGATGCTCTTGAGCAAATAATTGGTAAGAACAGAGAAAAAATAATAGGGTTATTGAAACTTTCATAGATTTATTTCTGTCAAATTTTAGTTAATCTGATGGCATTTAACTCCAAATTTATTCAGAAAATCTACCCCCTCATCAGATGATAAACCTTTGTAAGAAGCATAAGAATCGGCATATAATACCTCTTTAATTCCCGATGATAATATTAATCTGGCGCATGCAATACATGGTGATAATGTGGTGTATAAGGTAGAACCATTGATTTGAGTTCCGTTTTTTACAGCATATAAGATGGCATTTTCTTCGGCATGTAAAGCTAAAGAACAACTATTTCTAGAATCGCGAGGGCAGCCTTCTTGCGGCCATTCTTCGTCGCAATTATGTGTATTTGGCGGCGGACCATTGTATCCAATAGAAATGATGCGAGTATCTTTAGTAAGCACTGCGCCTACCTGCCTTTTTACACAATGCGACCTTTTAGCTAGGTCTTTAGCTAAATTCATATAAATATCGTTAAAGCTTAATTTCATATCGCGTTTTCTCAATGTCGCAAATTAATAAATAAAATATGCTCCTATTAAAAAATCAAACTCTAATTAAAATATTTATTTAAAGTAACTTTTTAAAACTTAAATATGAATTTGAACCTGAAAATTGCATATTTACAACTCTTCAACCAAAAATACTAAATGCTAGAACTTATTATTTCGGGAATTGGATTAGGCTTAGTACTTTCTTTTTTAACCGGCCCTGCATTCTTTGCATTAATTAAAACCAGTATAGAAAAAGGGTTTTATGCAGGTGTTGCTTTAGCGGCCGGCGTAGTGGTATCTGATTTTATTTACATGGCTATTACCTTATTTGGAACAAGCTTTTTAAGTTTTGAAAAGGCTTATCGCATACCAATAGGCATTGTAGGAAGCATTATTTTGTTAGGAATTGGGTCTTATTATTTCTTTAAAGAAGTAAAAATTAATCAGGACACAACTACTTCAAGAATAAAACATGCTGGTTACTTTTTTAAAGGATTTTTCATGTGTATTTTCAATCCTTTCATTCTTTTGTATTGGATAAGCGTTACTAGCGGAATTTACGCTTTATATGGCACATTAACTGGCGAGCAAATTTTTCCGTTTTTTGGCTCTATTCTAATTACACTTTTTGCCATGGATACTTTAAAAGCGTACTTATCCTATAAATTAAGATTTAAAATAAAAGAGAAAGCGATACAAAGACTGAATAAAATTGCCGGAATTGTTATCATCATCTTTGCGCTCAAGCTGATTTATAATCTAATTTTTACTCAAAATTTGATTTAAGTTTTTGTGGTTTTTACGAAAAGTTCGCAAATGCTTATTAGTCGCCTAAAAAGTATCCTTAAAAATTTAAAAATATTATTATTTAGAACATAAAAGCGCCTAACAAACTATTTCAAACGAATGACTAACTAACTTTAAAACTACATATAAGCTCTCGCATTTTTACCTTCCATCCAATTCATAAAAGCTCTGTTTACTACTTTGTTACCGCCTGGCGTAGGATAATTACCAGAGAAATACCAATCGCCAAGATGGTTTGGACAAGCCTCATGTAATCCTTCTAGGGTTTGATAAATCACCTCTACTTTTGCTTGAATCTCTTTAGGAGTAATAATTTGGGCAATTTTAGCTGATATTTCTTCTGTTGTAAATGGAGCATAAATTGCTTTAACCTGATTTTGTACTTGCTCTTTTGGAAGATTTTCTTGCGCTTTACACTGATTATAAACTTCGGTGATTACATCATCCATCTTACGCTCTCTTAAAAGTGTAATGGCAGCTTCAAAGGCAACAAATTCTCCCATCCTACTCATATCAATCCCATAGCAATCTGGATATCTAATTTGCGGAGCAGAAGAAACAATAATAATTTTTACTGGACCTAACCTATCAAAAATTCGTAAAATACTTTGCTTTAAAGTAGTACCTCTAACAATAGAATCATCTACTGCAACTAAGGTGTCTACATCTCTTTTGATTAAACCATAAGTAGTATCATAAACATGGGCTACCATATCACTACGCTCGGCATCTTGCGTAATAAATGTTCTCATTTTAGCATCTTTGATGGCTAATTTCTCTACTCTTGGCGTTATTCTTAAAATACGGTCTAACTCTTCGTCTGTTAAATTATCACGACTATTTATTAGCGCATCTCGTTGTTTATTTTTAGTGTAGGCGTGTAAACCTTCCACCAAGCCATAAAAAGATACTTCAGCAGTATTGGGAATATAAGAAAAAACAGTGTGTTCTAAATCGTGATTTACAAGATCTAAAATTTTAGGACAAAGAATGGCCCCTAATTTTTTTCTTTCTTTATAAATATCTGCGTCACTACCTCTAGAAAAATAAATACGCTCAAAAGAACAAGCCTTCTTTTCTACTGGCTCTCTAAATATTTCATCAGAAATAGAACCATCTTTTTTTATGATTAAAGCATGTCCAGGTTCAATTTCTTTTACTTGCCCTATTTTAATGTTAAAAGCAGTTTGTAAAGCTGGGCGCTCTGATGCTGCTACAAAAATTTCATCATCATAATAGTAATACGCCGGACGAATACCTGCTGGATCTCTTAATATGAAAGCATCACCATGACCAAAGATACCGGCAATGGTATAACCACCGTCCCATGTTTTGGCTGATTTTTGCAAAATGCGATTAACGTCTAAATGGTTACCAATTAACTGAGAAATTTCTGCATTATCATATCCTTCTCTTTTAAATTTGTTGAATAAAAATTGATTTTCATCATCTAAAAAGTGACCAATTTTTTCTAAAACAGTAACAGTATCTGCTCTTTCTTTGGGATGCTGACCCAAATCGTATAATTGTTGTAAAAGCTCGTCAACGTTAGTCATGTTAAAGTTTCCGGCAATTACTAGGTTACGGGTCATCCAATTATTCTGACGTAAAAAAGGATGACAAGCCTCGATACTGTTTTTTCCATGAGTACCATAACGTAAATGGCCTAAAAGTACCTCTCCAGTAAAACTTACGTTTTCTTTAAGCCACTCGGTATCTTTCAAAAGTTCTGGTTGTTCTTTTTCAATGTCGGCAAACTTTTTCATTACATAAGAAAAAATATCTTGCACCGCATTTTTCTCCATAGATCTATGCCTGCTGATATACCTATTACCAGGTTTTACATCAAGTTTTATAGTAGCTATTCCAGCTCCATCTTGTCCACGGTTGTGCTGTTTTTCCATCAATAAGTATAACTTATTGAGGCCGTACAAAGACGTACCGTATTTTTCTTGATAAAATGATAGAGGTTTTCTTAATCTGATGAATGCAATACCGCACTCGTGTTTAATTTGATCGCTCATTAAAGTCCTTAAATGAAGCTCACAAAATTAAGATTTTAAAAGGTTTTGAGAAATTAAAAATTCATTTCCTTCAATTTATTTACGAAGTTATCTTCATAGCAGTTTAAACGCATAAATTTAAAACTCTTGCCGCTTAACAAATAATTTAGTTGATCAAAAACCATATCAATCCAATAAAACAATATAAATTATCTATTTATCATAAAACAATATAAATTTGAACATCAATCGCAAAACAAAAAATAAATTATTATGAATCAAGTATCTGATATTGGTGTAATTGGAATAGCCGTTATGGGCGAGAACCTTATTTTAAACATGGAAAGTAAAGGTTTTCACGTTTCGGCATTTAACCGTACGGTAGATAAAGTTGAAGATTTTGTAAATGGAAGAGCTAAAGGGTTAAACATATATGGCGCTACTTCTTTAGAGGATTTTATTGCATCGTTAAAAAGCCCAAGAAAGGTGATGTTAATGGTTAAAGCTGGTAAACCAATTGATGATTTTATAGATAAATTAATTCCACTTTTAGGCCAAGGAGACATTATTATAGATGGGGGAAATTCTCATTTCCCTGATACCGAGCGTCGTACAAACTATTTAGAAAGTAAAGGAATGTACTTTATTGGCACAGGAGTTAGCGGTGGCGAAGAAGGCGCATTAAAAGGTCCTTCTATTATGCCGGGTGGCTCGCCCAAGGCTTGGGAAGCTGTAAAGCCAATTTTTCAAGGTATTGCCGCAAAGGTAGATGGTGGTGAACCATGCTGCGATTGGGTAGGAAGCGGCGGAGCAGGCCACTTTGTAAAAATGGTACACAACGGTATAGAATATGGCGATATGCAATTGATTAATGAGGTTTACCACATGATGAAAGATGTTTTAGGTATGAGTGCCGATGAAATGCATGAAGTTTTTGCCGAGTGGAATAAAGGGGAATTAGATAGCTACTTAGTAGAAATTACTAGAGATATTTTAGCTTTTAAAGACGAAGATGGGCAACCTTTAGTTGATAAAATTTTAGATACCGCGATGCAAAAAGGTACAGGTAAATGGACTGGTACAGTTGCGTTAGATTTAGGTATTCCATTAACACTGATCACAGAGTCGGTTTATTCGCGTTGCCTTTCTGCACTAAAAAATGAGCGAGTTTCTGCATCTAAAATTTTAAAAGGCCCAAAACCTTCCTTTGCAGGCGATAAAAAAGCATTTATTAACGATTTACGCGACGCACTTTATGCGGCAAAGGTTGTTTCCTATGCACAAGGTTATGAATTAATGAAAGCAGCATCAGCCGAGTATAAATGGGATTTAAATTATGGCGGTATAGCATTAATGTGGCGTGGAGGATGTATCATTCGCTCTAGATTTTTAGCCAATATTAAAGATGCTTTTGATAGCAATCCTAATTTACAAAATCTATTATTAGACCAATTCTTTACCCAAAAGATAGAAGAATCGCAAGCAGGATGGCGAAGAGTAATTGCAGGCGCTGCTACTAATGGTATTCCAGTTCCTTGTTTATCTGCAGGTTTAAATTACTACGACGGTTACCGTTGTGAGCGTTTACCAGCTAATCTTTTACAAGCGCAAAGAGATTATTTTGGCGCACATACTTATGAACGTATAGACAAGCCAAGAGGTGAATTTTTCCATACCAATTGGACTGGACATGGCGGAAACACATCTTCAACCACTTACGAGGTTTAATTAAATTAACTTATAATAGAGAAAGAGCTGTTGAAAAACGGCTCTTTCTTTTTAAACTTATTTTTTGGGCGTTACCCTCTAACCTATGAATTTAGTACGGGGCTTTTGGTTTCCATACTTTACATTGCTACGGTTTTTGATCCGAAAACTAGCGAAACAAACAACTGGCTTAATTTAATATAAAAAACCATATTCCAGCCACCAAACGCAAAATCTAAGCATAAAAAAAGGTCGGTAATTTCTTACCGACCTTAAAAAATTAATCAAAAAAATTATTTACAATCTATTAGGGCTAAATTTATCCCATTGTAGATAATTTCAAACTCGGTTCTTCTATTCATTTGCTGCTCGGCTTCAGAACATGCCACTCCGTCTTTACAACCGTTTACTAACTTACTTTTACCAAAATATTGGACACTAATTCTTGCTGGATCTACAATTCTGCTTTCCTCTATACCGTTTTTGATTAAATAAGCCTTAGCAGCTTCTCCTCTTCTTAAAGATAAAATTCTATTGTAGGTTTCAGAAGCTCTACTATCGCAATGGCTCTTAGTTACTACTTTAAGTTCAGGGTATTTATTCATCAATGCAATTAGCTTTTTCAAATTTGGTTCTGCATCTGCTCTGATAAAATACTTATCTAAATCATAATAGATGTTATCAACATGAAACACTTTTTTAAGTGAATCGCAGTTGTTTATAACAAACTTTTGAATATCGTTTACGCCTTTAAGTTTAATAGGCACATAAATTACAGAGTCTTTAGTTATACCATCAGTACCTACATATCTACGCTCTGGTAAATAATTTGCTAAACTGGCTTTTAACTCGTAACCCACATCTTTTAACAAAGGCTTAATAAATTGTCCCTTTTCATCTAATTCTAAAACCTCTTCATCTTCGCCATTTCTTAAGGTTACTTTAGCATTTTTTAGTGGCATTCCTGTAGTTGCATCAGTAACCACTCCTTTTAAAATGATACCAAACTGTTTTTGAACGAAAGAATAAATATCATCGTTTCCTAAACGGTTAGAGCTTAAATAACCTGTTAGTTTACCAGTTTTTGCTACCCCAAAATCATCAAAAGAAGAGTTAAATGGAGCACCTAAATTTTTGGGAACGCCTACCGGCGATAAATCTTTTAGCTGAATTGAGAATACATCTAATCCACCTAAACCCGCTAAACCATTTGATGAAAAATATAGAACATTATTATCATCTAAGAAAGGGAACTCCTCGTCGCCCTCTGTGTTTACTTTTCTACCTAGATTAACCGGACGGCCCCAATCTTGTTTTTCGTTTATCCTTACCGAGTAATATAAATCTACACCACCAGAACCATTATTCATATCAGAAGCAAATATTAGAACTTTACCATCTTTACTTACCGTTGGATGCCCTACAGAATATTGATCGTTATTATAAGGGAAAGGAACAATTTCGTTAAGATTTTCCCCTTTAGCGATATACATCTTCAACTTTACCTTTCCGTCTTTACTAGTTCCTTTGTTCGACTTATAATAATTGTTCCTTGTAAATATGATACCCCCCTCTGGTAAAAACGCAGATGTCCCTTCATGAAACTTGGTATTGATTCTACCATTAATAGGCACAATTTCATTTGTTTTATTTACCTCAATTGTAGTGTAAACCTTCTTATCAAAAATACCAATAGCCTTGGTATCGTTACTTGTTAATGCCGTATTATCGTCATTAAATTTACCGTCTTTACTGGTTTTTGTAATATTAGAAGAGTCGCCCTTCATCTCTGTTTCACGTATATTATTTAAATCTTTAACATAATATAAATCAGAAAAAGGAGTATTATCCCATGCAAAGACGTGATTAACCGGCTTTGCATAATACTTATTACTAGTAAAAACTAAACCATTATTATAAAGCATTGGACTATACTCTGATGCTGGTGTGTTGATATCTAAATAATTTACTATCCAGCTAGACTCCTTACCAATTTCTTCTAAATCGGCCTTAGAGAAAGATGCCGCTCTTCTATCGCTTGGCATCATACTTAAATACTTTCTATACCAAAGTTCAGACTTTTCGTAAGCTTTATCTATTGCTAAAGATTCAGCATATCTTAAAACCCAATCTGCTTTAGGGTTAGATTTTAGTGCTAAAATTTCATAATGTTTTAAAGCTTCTGGATATTGTTTGGTTAAACGATAACTCTCTGCTAACATAACCATGGCCCCTAAATTTGCCGAGTCTTTTGTAACTATTGGCTTTAGTTGTGTAATAGCCAAATCGTATTTTAAACTTTTAAAAGAATTGGTTGCCGCAATTAATTGTTTTTGAATAGATTGAGAAAAAACAGTTTGCCCAATCAAAACCAAACCAATTATAAATCCTAATTTTTTATTTAATATTCTCATTTTTTTGAGCTTAGAAAAATCTTGGTGAAATAAACTTATCCTTCTCGAAACCAAACTCATAACGTAACATTAATTCGTGGCTTCCACTGTTAACACTTTGAAGATTAGTAACTGCGTAATCATATGCATAACCTAATCTAACTTGCTGGTTTAACTGTAATTCTAAAAAGGCCGAAACATCGGCATTGGTTCTATACTGCCCGCCAATACCAAACCTATCTTTTATCCAAAAAGTGGCGTTAATATCGGCTTGTAGGGGTGCACCCCCAACAGCTTTTACCAATACAGATGGCTTCAGTTTAAAATCTTCACTTAGTTTAGCAACAAAACCAGTTGCTAGAAAAAGATGAATTTCTTGTTTAGATAAATTACTACCAGACGAATTAGCGTAAACAACAGGTAGTAATTGAGGAGATGATAATCCAATATAAAAACGATCTGAATTATAATATATACCAGTACCAATATTAAAATTAGTTTGGCTAACAAAATCTTGGAAAGCTACGTCGTTTGAATTACCATTTGGGTCTAATCTAACCTGAGTAAAATCTGCTCTTCTATTAGCTACATTTCCTTGCAAACCAAAAGATAAAGTACCTCTATCCATTCTAATTCTATACGAACTTGATAAAACAACACCCGTAGTGTTTGTTATGCCTAGTTTATCGTTAAATACTTGAAGACCTAAACCAATCTTCTTATCGTTAATTGGTGCGTCAATGGTAAAGGTTGTTGTTTCTGGAGCACCATTTAAACCAGTCCATTGGTTACGGTATAAAGCCGTAGCCGAAACAACATTTCTACTTCCTGCATAGGCAGGATTGATAGCAAGCATATTAAACATATACTGTGTATACATTGGGTCTTGCTGCGCCTTAACCTTGAATGCGCATACCATTAATAAAAGTATGGTAATACCTTTGAATATATTTTTTTTCATGATTATTATCTGTTTAAGGTTAAGTAGCCAGAATATTTTTTGCCATTATAGGTTACTAAGTAATAGTATGTCCCTACTGGTAAATCTTGCCCAATTAACAAACCTTTATTAGAAGTCCCTCTCCAATTATTTAAATAATCTGACGATGAATAAACAACATTTCCCCATCTATTATAAACTTCTAAGGTAAGCGGAGTTAAGCCTGCATTAACAATAACAAAATCATCGTTTATGCCATCTCCATTTGGAGAATACCCTCCAGGAATGAATATTATATCTACTATAAATCTTATTGGCGTTGGAACAGCTGGGCTTACATCATCAGGGGTGTTGGGGTCTGGAGCACCTCCATCTGTAGATTGGTCGTTTACTATAGCTGTAGATCCAACAACAGTACCTTGAACAAAGGCAGTATTACTAAAATTAAATGTTCCTGTTAATTTAACATTCACTACTAATTCAATTTTTGCCGTTGCATTACCTAGGAGTTGATTATTTCCGGCAAGCATTTCAATATCGCTAACTCCATTAAAATTATTATTAGTTACCAAAGTGGTTGAACCTGTTGAAACTAAACTTTTAATAGTAAATGTTGCGCCTGCAAATGTAGTTGCTAAATTATCTCTTAATGATAAGTTTTGAAGCGTAGAGGTCCCATAATTTTTGATAAAAAAATCAAACCTAACATCAAAAGATCCATCTGCCAACTCTGAAATACCTATTAACTGTTTGGCTAAACCAATTTTTGGTGGTGTTGGAACCGTAATATTTACTGTCGCAACATTAGAAATTGCACCCCTGTTATCTCTAACGGTATAAGTAAAACTATCTGGACCAGTATACCCTGGATTAGGGGTGTAAATAACAACACCTGTTAACGGATTAACAGTTACTGTTCCATTTGCAGGTTGTGTTACAATTACTACAGTAGTTCTATCTATTGTTGGGTTGCCGTCTCGATCGGTATCATTATTTAAAACATTGATGTCAATTGGTGCATTAGGCACAGCTGTAACAACATCATTAACAGCAACAGGAATTGCATTAATAATTAATTGAACATCATCGGATACGGGGCATTGGCCTACTGTAGTAAGTGTCCATCTAAAACTAAATATACCTAAAGGGATGTTTGTTATGTTGGTTGTTGCTGAATTTGGCGTTACAATTACTGGTCCATTTGGCCCACTAATTTGTGTCCAAATACCTGTTGAGTTTGGCGGAAAATTTCCGGTTACAGAGGCAGCACCAGTTTGTGTGCTTATATTTATTAATTGATCTACGCCTGCGTTAGCCAAAATAACATTTACAGGCTCTTGAATGGTAATAGTTGTGGGTGCAGAAACATATCCAAAATTATCAGCCACTGTGTACCTTGCAGTTACTGACCCTGTAACGTTTTGATTTAAAGGGGTAAAAGTAACTGTACCATTATTGTTAGCGGTAAATACCCCTTTACCCACAACTAAGAAAGTTTTTTGAACACCAGAAATAAAAGGATCTAAATCTATTGATGTAGGGTCTATATTACCACCTACATTTGTAGAAACATCATTACTAACTACGTTAATAATTGTTGTTTTACTAGGACATTCTGTTATTAAATCATCTAAGGCAGTGGGACTTGTAAATGGACGTTTGTAAATATCTATAGTTACATTTCTAATTTCGTGAAAATTAGTTTTATCTCCAGTTGAAGATGAAATTCCGTATCGTACTTGAGCAGGAGCTAAATCTGGATAGTAGTAATTATCAATTACAGTTGTTGTTTTGGTAGGAATACCTCCTACTTGTATTCTAACAGAAACATTATATCCACCAGCAGGGTTAGGTTGTAAATCTATAAATGCTTTTCTAAAACCCAATTGAGTACTATCTGGAGAACGCTGACTTGCTGCACCGTCATCTACTAAATCTACTCCTTTATCACTAGCAGTAACCGAAGTTAAGAATCTGTAATTGTTTGGAGTTTGTGCCGCTCCATCACCTTTACCTCTTAAAACAACAGATTTGGTAGAAATTCCAAATAAGCCTGGGCCTATTATTCCACCTTGTCTACCTTCTCTTGGATTAGGAAAATTACCAAACTCATCTATGGCAACACCAATATAACCTTTACTTACTCCAGGAGAAACAGGATTTGTTAAATTAAATTGCGCATATCCTAAAGAACCTCCAAAGCCTCCGATATTAAAAGGATTAGCAGTGGCATCAAACAAAAAGAAACATATTCCATCTGCGCCAGTTCCACCATAAGTATAATATTCAAAAGAAATACTTAATCCTTGATTTGTAGTGAAATTGTCTGACCCATAAATGTAGCCCTTTTGGTTAAAAGCATTATTGGTAAGTCTGAGGTATCCAGCGCCAGGTAAATCTATAGCAGCAGTTGGAGAAGCGGTTAAAATTGCTGTTGGAGCACCTCCAAAAACAATATTACTTGCTGTAGCATCTTTAAAACTTTGGAAATACGGTAGTTGAGCAAAACTAAGTAGGCTACTTATCGTAAATACCAAAGTCAAAACTAGACGTGGAAGTATTTTTAATTTCATAATGAGCGTTAGTTATTTATTAACAATTGTAAATATTTGGTGAAGATAAATTCAAAAATCAATCCAATATATAAGAATATAAGTTGATAACAAATATATACCATCTGACATATTCAAAACAGCTTTTTTAATATTTCAAAGACCATTAACAAACTTTTATAAAATTAAAAAACTGAGCAAATAATTCCCCAATTAAGTGTGAATATTGCCCGATTTTTTTTTGGAAACATTTTTTTGGGAAATGTTAATAAGTGTGTGTTTTAGAGAAAAAAATGCCTTATTGTTTACATAGAGCCGTTTTTAAAATGTAAATATAAACAATCAATTTCTTGGCATAATAATGTAGCACCTTGTTCGGAGTTTATAGCTCAAATTATGCAAACACTAATACAAAATTATATGAAACGCGTAAGATTCATCACCACATATATTATGATCTTAATGATTAGCTTATTTTGCTTCTCTAAAAATGTGAAGGCACAAGAAACTATGATTCCAGACATTTCATATTTATTTCTAGAAAAGATTATTGCAACAGCCAAAACCAATTATCCTTTACTAAAGCAATTAGATATTAGACAAAAAGTAGAGGAATATAACGTTAAAAACTCTAAGCTAACTTGGTTTAATTCCGTAAACGCATTGTATTTATCTCAACCAATGGGAGGCGCAGCATTAGTTAATCCATTGTTCCAAAATGGGGTGCAATTAGCAATCAATATTAATATTGCGCAAACTCTACAAACTCCTAATAATATTAAAATTGCCAAACAGCAATTACAATTAGCTAAAGAAACTACTAGCCAATACGAGGCTACTATTGAGGCACAAATAAAAACACGATATTTTACGTACATACAACAATTAAACTCGGTAAAATTATTTACAAAAAATTTGCAGGATTCAGAAGGCTTAGTACAAGATTTAAGAATAAAATACGAGAGAGGCGAAGTGGAATTTAGAGACTACAGTGAGGCTTTAATTAACTTTAGTAGTTTAAGCAAGCAAAAATTAGAAGCAGAAGCGGGTTATTTAACTGCCAAAGCATTAATAGAAGAATTAACCATAACTAAGTTAGAAGATATAAAATAATGGAAGAGTTAAAGAAATTTTACAACCTACTTTATAAGTACAGATTTATAATTATTTCTGTACCTATTATCACAATTATTATCGCTTTTTTCTTGGTTAGAAACCTTGAAGATCAGTTTATAGCTGAGGGACAAATAGCTACTGGAATTGTAGATGAAACGCAAGTTTTAGCTAACAACACAGATAAGCAAGAAACTAGTGTTATTAGAGAGTTTAGTAATTTAATAGAAATTATGAAACTTGAAAAAATAACTAACATGGTTTCTTATCAATTAATTATTCATGATTTAACTGCCGAAAAGCCTTTTAGAGAATGGAATAACAAGATTAAAGATTTATCTGAGATAGAAAGAAGAAGAATATTAAATGCTTTTAAGAAAAAGTTTTCTTTTAGAGAATCACTTAATAGATTTAATAATGAAGATAAAGAGCTTTATGACATCTTAGAATCTATGGGGTATACTTCAACAGATATTCTAGAGAGTTTTTCTGCCGATAGATTAGAAACAAGTGATTTTATCTCGGTTAGATATGTTTCAGAAAATCCAGAATTATCTGCGTTTATTGTAAACACTATTAGTACTGAATTTGTAAGCTACTATACATCAATTTTAAAAGAAAATCAAACTAAAGCTGTTAAATTTTTATCTGAAAAGGCAAAAATCAAAAGTGATACTTTAAACAAGAATGTACAGGCTTTAAAACAATACAAAATAAAAAATAGAATTATCAACTTACTAGAACAATCTAGAAAGATGTATGAACTATCTGCTGAGTACGAAAGACGTAAGCAAGAAGCAGAGAAAGACATTGTTTCTCTAAAAAGTACAATTGGTGGAATAGATAAAAACTTTGATCCTAATCAAAGGAAGTATGCTGAAGCCGCATTAACTAAAGTAAATAGTGAAATTGTTCAAACTAGAAAAGAACTAGCATTAGTTACAGAAAAATACATTCAAAGTGGTTTTGAAGATGCTTATAAAACACAAATAGACTCTTTAATGAAGGTTAAAGAAAAACAAATAGCAACACAATCTGATAAATACATTGATAACCCAATGAATCAAAAAAGAGATTTAATTGCTAAAAAATTAACGCTTCAAATAGATTATGATATTGCCAGATATAGCCTAAACTTATTAAAAAGAGAATTGGCTGATATGAACAATCGTTTTGATAAATTAGTTCCTCACGAGGCTGTTATTCAAACTTTAGAACGTAAAATTGATATTGCTAGTAGAGAGTATTTAGACATTTTAGATAAGTTTAATGATGCTAGTTTAGAAGCCAGTTTAACCTCTAGATTAAGACAAGTACAAGTTGCTAATCCAGGAACACAATTACCCTCTAAAAAGATGCTTTTAATCATCTTAAGTGGTATCATCAGTTTTGTGTTCTGTATTTTAGTTTTCTTTATCATATTTTACTTTGATAATAAAATTGGTACGCCAAGAGAGTTAGCCCAAATAACTGAAATCCCTGTTTTAGGAAAAATAAACCGTGTAAATAGCGCTAGTTTAGCCCTAAAAGAAATTTGGAGTAATTTACATGCTAACCCAGAGATGCAAGAACTTAAAAAACAATTAAGATCTGCTAGGTACGAAATTAGCAGAGAAATGAAACCAGCAGTTAACACAAAAGGACAGGTTTTAAATATCACGAGTATGAATAACTCTGAAGGAAAAACATTACTAGTTGCTTGTATTGCTTATTCTTACGTTGTTATCAGTAAAAAAGTGCTGTTAATAGATGGAAACTTTGACCACCCAAGTATCACAGAAAATTCTAATACCAAGTTTTATATAGAAGATTTCTTAAAAAGCGGTAATTTAGGTTCGGCAGAGTTTAACGCTGGTATTATGGTAATGGGTAATAAAGGAGAAGATAAATCACTTTTCGAAATTGCCGACGAGCAAACAGTTAAGCAAAGATTTGATCAGTTAAGATCAGAATTTGATGTAATTTTAATTGAAACACCTTCTTTAGACACTTTAAGTAAGGCTAAAGAATGGAATTTAATATCTGATAAAGTAATGGGTGTTTTTGAAGCAAATCAATCTATATCTGCTAGTAAAAAACAACACATTAATTATCTTAAATCACTAAACGGACAGTTTATAGGATGGGTATTAAATAAAGTCTCTATTGATACAAATTTAAAACAAGAGAGCAATTTTAATGCTAACTTTATAGGATAAATGATTGAAAAAACGATAGGTAACTTTTGGATTGTAGCTCAACTATTAATTGGCTTCCATTTAATTTTCCCCATCGTTTTACTATTATTTAATCAAGTTTTTGGTAAGAAAGTACATCAAAAACCTACACAATTAAAACAAGCTGATTTTGCAGTAATTGTTACCGCGTACGAAGAGATATTTTTTTTGCCCAGTGCTGTAGAATCAATTCTTAAGCAGAGCTATGCAAACTTTACTATTTACTTGGTTGCCGATAAATGCGATATCACAAGCTTAATTTTTGAAGACCCAAGAGTTATAGTTTTAAAACCTGAAACCACCATTGGAAGTAATACTGGCTCACATCATTATGCTTTTGATCATTTTATTAAAAAGCATGATTATGTTACTATTGTAGATAGCGACAATATTTTAGACCCCAATTATTTAATCGAAATTTTAAATACACTGAGTTTAAATTTTAGAGCTGTACAAGGTTTAAGAGAAGCAAAAAACTTAGACACTACAGTGGCTTGTTTAGATGCCGCTAGAGATATTTATTATCATTATTATGATGGAGAGCAATTATTTAAAAGTGGTTCTTCTGCAACATTAGCAGGATCTGGAATGGCATTTGAAACTGAATTATATCACCAATTTTTAATTGAAAATAAAGTTAGCGGTGCTGGTTTTGATAAAGTTTTGCAAAATTGGTTAGTTAAGCAAAACATCAGAATAGCTTTTAATCCAAACGCTATAGTTTTTGATCAAAAGACGTCTAAATCAGATCAATTGGTAAAACAAAGATCTAGATGGATAAACACTTGGTTTAAATATTTCACTTACGGATTTGATTTGATTTTTAAAGGAGTAAAAAATTTATCTATCAATCAGTTTATCTTTGGTTTAGTATTATTAAGACCACCATTATTTATATTTTTGATATTATCAATTATTGCTATGGCGGCAAATTTTGTCTTAGGTTTAAATTATGTAATTTGGCTATTAGGTTTTGTAGCTTTTATAATTGGATTTTTACTTGCATTAACTAACTCTAAAACTGATCAAAGAATATATAAATCATTAATTGGGATACCTAAATTTATGTTTTATCAGATAGTATCGTTAAGCAAAATTAAAGCAGCAAACAAGATTTCTGTTGCAACTAAACATCAAAAACAATAATCATACATTAAAGAATTTAAATGAGAGTTGACCCAATAGGTACTGTTGAACAAAGAAAAAAGGATGGCTTAAAGAAGTTTAAGCAAACTTTGGCTATTGTAATATGCCTAGTATTAACTTATTTTTTTGTGTTTAAAATTGTATTCTTTTAATGGAAAATTTAGACATACAATCAGAAGGTAAAAGCAATAATATTTATGCCATTGTACTTATCATATTATTGGTATTATCTGGAATTAGCGTATTTATTTTCGGTTTATATGGTATTAAGTTTGGTATACTCCCATTAGCAGTATTATTTGGATTAACTTTTATTTATGTGGTAATAAAAGAACCTAAATTTGCCGTTTTAGCGCTATTATCTGGAGCATATTTTATCATTTTTTTTATCACCTTAATTAACACTACCTTTCCGCTAGGAACATTGATGGATGGCATGTTGGCCATTCTTATTCTCTCCTTTTTTATCAGTCAGAAGTATAATCGTAATTATTGGATATTTAAAAACCCAATTTCGTATATTTTATTTATTTGGATTACCTATAACATTTTACAGTTTTTTAATCCAGTTGCAGAATCTAAGCTAGCATGGTTATATACGATTAGAAATGTGGCATTAGTGATGCTTTCGTATTATATTTTCACCTACTACATTAAAAACGTTAAATTTTTAAAAACCATTATCATATTTTGGCTTAGCTTATCTGTTGTAGGGGCTCTTTGGGCAATAAAGCAAGAGTATTTTGGTTTTTTTGCATTTGAACAAAAAAACCAATACGACCAATTATACATTAATTTAAATTTTATAGATGGAAAGTGGCGTAAAAACTCCATATTTTCAGATCCGGTTTCTTTCTCTTATAACATGGTTGCTTCTACTTTACTATGTCTAGGATTAATTACTGGACCTTATAAATTGAAATATAAAGTTTTGTTAGGGGCTTTAATTGTATTGTTTTGTACGGTATTAACCTACTCGGGTACTAGAGGTGCTTATGTTTTAATTCCTGCGGCCTTTTTGTTATTTGTTGTATTAAAACTCAACAGAACATTAATAGCCTTAACTATTCCAGCCGCAATTGGATTCATGATTTTGATAAATATGCCAACCTCAAATTCTACCTTAAGGAGATTTCAAACAGCTTTTACACCTAATGATGATGCTTCTTATAATGTTAGAAAATTAAATCAGAAAAAGGTTCAACCGTTTGTACAAACTCATCCATTTGGTGGTGGTTTAGGCGGCTCTGGAGTGTGGGGAGTGCGATTTGCACCGGGTTCATTTTTAGCGCAATTTCCACCAGATAGCGGTTATGTAAGGGTGGCTATGGAATTAGGTTGGGTAGGTTTACTATTAATATGTAGTATTATGTTTACAGCATTATATGTAGGCATAAAAAATTATTTCTCTATTAGAGACCCCGAACTTAGAGCTATGTGTTTTTCGATGATTTTGATAGTTTTTGCCATGTCTTTAGGTAATTACCCGCAAGAGGCTATTGTACAATATCCATTAAGTATCTATTTCTATTTAGTTTTAGCCATTATCACGCTAACCAAAATTTTTGATGATGAAAAAAAAGAAGAAGTTTTGGTTATCTCTAAACCGGCAAAAAAAGTAATAGATTATCGGGTTTCTTGATTTAAAACAAAGCTAAAATTATCTTATATTAATTATTTGTTTAATTTAGAAGTTTGTCTGTTAAATCGATATTGATTATTATTTAAGATGCTTGAAAACACTTTCGTATTTATTTTAAGTAATGCAAAATACGATGCCCCAATAGAGTCTACTGGATACACTTTAGCAAAGCATCTATCTAAAAACAATCAAGTTTTTTACATAGAATATCCTGCTACTATTAAAGATTATTTTAGACTTAAAAAATCGGCAGAATTTAAAAAAAAGAAAGATCTATTTTCTGAAAATTCCGATGGTGTCTTAAATACTAAAAATCCAAACTTAAATATCTTAATTACCCCACTTTTGCTCTCTATCAATTTCTTGCCAGAGGGAAAACTGTATAGAACACTATTGAGGTACAACGAAAATAAAATTGTTAAAAGAATCCAAAGCATCATTAAAAAAGATAAAGTAACTGATTTTATATTCATCAATTCATTTAATATACATTATCCAAGCATTGGTTCTTTACTAAAACCAAAGCTTAATGTTTATCATTGCGTAGATCCTATCATAGAAAAATACGATGCAAAACACGGACATATTTCTGAAGAAATTATCATCAAAGAATGCGACCTAGTGGTTTGTACCAGCAGACAGCTTTTTTTAGAAAAAAGCGAAATGCATCCATACACTTATTTTGTGCCAAATGCTGCAGATTTTAAGCATAGCGAAAAAGCTTTGCTAGACTCCACTCCTATTTATCCAGAATTAGAACATTTAAAAAGACCTATAGTAGGTTATTTTGGAAATATAGAAAGAAGATTAGATTACAGAATGATTCATGAGGTTATGCGAATGAATTTGGATAAAACTTTTGTTTTTGTAGGGCCTGTAGAACCTGAATTTTTAAAAAAAATTAGTCCAAGTGAAATTCCAAATTTAAAGTTAATTAGTAGAGTTCCTTATGATGAAATGCCAAATGTTATTAAAGGATTTGATGTTGCGATTATTCCATTTAAAAAAGACGAAGTTAGCTATACTATATTCCCACTTAAACTTTTTGAATATTTAGGAAGTGGCAAACCTGTTGTTTCTACTAACTTTAATACGCATTTAAACGAGTTTACTTTTGGAACAGTACCATTTTGTACAAACGCTATTGAGTTTTCTGAAGCTATAAATGATGCCTTACAGAATGATACTATGCAAAAAAAACAAGAACGTTTAAATGCAGCAAAAGAAAATACTTGGGATAGAAGATTAACCGAGTTTTCTAATATATTAGAAGAATATTATAAAAAGGGCTAGTATGCAAAAAATCTTTTTTGACCATCAGAAATTTAGTACCCAAAAATTTGGTGGCATTAGTAGATATTTTGCAAATATTATTGAAAGTATAAAAGAAGACCCAAATTTTAGCTATTTGTTAGGCGTTGTAAACTCTAACAACCATTACATTCAAAACGAAAAACAATTCTTAAACGGTAGTATATTTAACAAATTGATACAGTCTGAATATGGATATAGAAAGTTTAAGTTAAACGAGTATTACTGCAAATATTTGCTAAAGCAAAATAACTTTGATGTTTTTCATCCCACTTATTACGACCCTTACTTTATAAAACACCTAAAAAAACCTATGGTTACTACCATTCATGATATGACTTATGAAAAGTTGCCAGAATATTTTTGGGTAAAAGACCCATTAACATCTTACAAAAGAATAAGCGCCCAAAGAGCCGATAAAATTATAGCCATATCAGAAACTACAAAAAGAGATTTATTGAAATTTTTGGTAGTTGATGAACAGAAAATAGAAGTAATTTACCATGGAATAGATTTAGAAAAACCTGCTGTTTTTAAGCAAGTAGAAAACCTGCCAAAACATTATTTACTTTTTATTGGTGATAGAGGGGGTTATAAAAACTTTTATTTGATGCTTGATGCTTTTGAGCAAATTTCAAAGAAAAACCCCGATATCCACTTGGTGCTTTCTGGTGGTGGTAAATTAGAAGGAGCAGATGTGGAAATTATCAATAGATTAAAATTAAATGAAAAAGTGCATCATTTTAACGTAAACGATGCTCAACTAAACTACTTGTATCAGCAAGCTATATTGTTTATTTATCCTTCGCTATATGAGGGTTTTGGATTACCTATTTTAGAAGCTTTTAAAGCACAATGCCCTGTTTTATTAAGCGACACCGATTGTTTTAAAGAAATATCTGCTGATAGTACTGCCTTTTTTAGTCCGCATTCTTTAGACGATTTAATTTTTCAAATAGAAGACTTAATTAATAATAAAGAAAAAAGAAATACTTTAGTACAAAAAGGGAATAAACGTCTTTTAGATTTTCCTTTAAGCAAATCCATGTCAAAAACTTTAGAATTGTATAAAACGCTAACGTAGATTAATGTTATTTAACTCTTTTGATTTTGTTTTCTTCTACATCATAGTAACGATACTTTACTATGTATTGCCCTTTAAAAGTCGCTGGTTTTTATTGTTAGCAGCCAGTTGCTATTTCTACATGGCCTTTGTGCCTTTATATATTCTTATTCTTGGTTTTACCATTGTGGTAGATTATTTTGCCGGTATTTATATAGAAAACGCAGCTGGCAAAAGGCGCAAAATTCTCTTAATATGCAGTTTAGTGGCTAATATTGGCATATTGGCTGTATTCAAGTATTATAACTTTATAAACGATAATATATCTATACTAGCCACCAATCTAAATCTTACCAATAACATACCATATTTAAATATTTTATTACCTATTGGCTTATCGTTTCATACTTTCCAAGCCATGAGTTATACTATAGAAGTTTATCGTGGCAATCAAAAAGCAGAAAAGCATTTTGGTATTTATAGCTTATATGTCATGTTTTACCCGCAGCTTGTTGCGGGTCCGATAGAAAGACCTCAAAACATACTATCGCAAATGCATACTAAACACGAGTTTAGCTACGCAAATTTATCTGCCGGGTTTAAACAAATGGCTTGGGGCTTTTTTAAAAAATTGGTAGTAGCCGATAGACTTTCCATTTACGTAGAGACTGTTTATCCTAACCCCGAGTTGCATAATGGAACTACTGTAGTAATTAGTTCACTGTTTTTTGCCATTCAAATCTATTGCGATTTTTCTGGTTACTCTGATATTGCTATAGGAGCTGCCCGTACTATGGGTTATGATTTAATGACCAATTTTAAACGACCATATTTTGCAACATCTATAACCAATTTTTGGAGTAGGTGGCACATTTCCCTTTCTACATGGTTTAGAGATTATCTATACATTCCTCTTGGAGGAAACCGTGTAAAAGTGTCGAGAAGGTTTTTAAACCTCTTTATCGTCTTTATAGTGAGTGGCTTATGGCATGGGGCAAGTTATAACTTTATAATTTGGGGTGCTTTACACGGCTTTTATCAAATTATTGGCCTAATTATAAAGCCTTATTTATCTAAATTAGAAAGTCATTTTAGTGGCTTTCTTTTATCTATTTGGAATTTTTTAAAAGGCACTATGGTTTTAAGCATCGTTACTTTTGCATGGATATTTTTTAGAGCAAATACCTTAACTGATGCTTATACCTTGATTTCTAACCTAAATAGCTTTGGTAAAATGCCATTTTTGGGAGGTATTAACCAATTTGGACATTGCATATTAGCCATAGTTTTATTATTTAGCATAGAATATTTTATGGAGTTTAAACCTAATTTTAAGTTAATGAATCATGCTAAACCATTGGTAAGATGGGCATCTGTTATGGCGTTGTTATTTATCATTTTAACATTAGGTGTGTTTAATGGTGGTCAGTTTATCTACTTTCAGTTTTAAACCATGCGAAAATCTAGTCTAATTCATTTTACTAAAAACATCATCATTTTTGTGATTGTGATATTCACATTAGACCGAGTTTTTGGTTTTGCATTAGAGAAATTCTATTTTAGTTTAAAAACTGGGCAATTTGCACAAAACACTTACGCCTTAGACAAAGCATCGCCAGATATTTTAATATTTGGAAGTTCTAGAGCTTTACATCATTATTCTTCAAAAATTTTATCGAAAAAATTAAACTTGAGTATTTATAATGCTGGAAGAGATGGGCAATTTTTACCATTTTACTGCGCATCTCAAGAGGTAATATTAGAAAGAAAGATACCTAAGATCATCATTTTAGACGTTAACATTTGGGAACTTGGCCCTAACGAATCGAAGTATTTTAAACTTTCTACCTTACTCCCATACGTTAATGAGCATCCTTTATTAAAAAAATATACCGCAGAAATAAGTGAATACGAAAACCTAAAATTAATTAGTAAAACTTATCCTTATAATTCCACACTGCTCATCTCTGTTTATGATTATATTAATTCTGATAAACTGCCACAAGATGACAGAGGTTATTATCCTTTAGTGAGAACAGTGAGTGAAAAAGAGTTTAAAATTTATAAAGTAAATCAGGAAACTTACAACCAAAAAAGAGCTAAACAAGATATTAAAATAGACAAAAAAGCGGTTGCTTACTATCGCCAATTTTTAAAAAAGACAGCCGATTTAAACATCAAAACTTTTGTAATTATATCGCCCACCATTTTAAAAGAGCCAAATTCTGAAGAAAAGAGTTTACTTGCCGAAATTGCTAAGGAATATAAAAATGTTACCTTTTTAGATTATACAAGCGATACCCTTTATAATAATAAATACCAATTATTTGCCGATGAGTTTCACTTAAATAATATTGGAGCAGATATGTTTTCTGAAAACTTAGTAAGTATAATTAAAGGGAATTAAGGGCATATTATGGCGTATTGTTATTTACACAAAGTGTTTAAAAAAAACGATCTAGAACAAATCTAAAAGCGACTTTAATTGAAAAGTTAGTACCATCCTGCACCCCTATTATAACCATTTTTTTTTATAAACCACATCGTCGGTGTTTTAAGTATGCGGAAGATTTACAAGCTCATCTTTATTTTTCTGAGACATCAACTTATTTATATCCGTTACGGTATCACTTTTTATAAAGTGCCAAGATTCATTGATGGTGTACTTAATCTGTGCAGTTAAATTGCTAGTGAAAGCATTTATAATGATTAGGACTATAATTTATGAACTCTTTATCATATAAAACTTGAGACTAGGGTTATAATTTCCTGAATATTCTAATAATTACTTTTTCGGAGTTTCATAAGACTTAATCAAATCTAGTAAAGGCTCACCTTTGATATAACCTAATGATTTTAGAAACTGATCGGCCAAAAGCATGGTCTTTGCTAGATACTCGGGCTTATTAAAGAATCCATGGCCTTGACCCTCAAACAAGTTTAACTCACAACGGCCACCTACTTTGGTCATCGCCATTTTATAATATTCTACTGCTTCAACTGGAATTAGATTATCCTTATTTCCTATCATAATAATGGTAGGAGGAGCTCCTTTTTCGATATTATGAAGCGGAGAAAAATCTTTGTACTTATTTCCAATGCGTTCAAAACCATAACCGCCTGGTCCGTTATCAATTACCGGATTGTACAACATTAACGCATTTGGAATACAGCTTATTGATAAATTATCCGAAGCTTCATTATAGCCTTTTATTAATGCTGTGGCTGCTGCTAAATGCCCCCCAGCAGAACCACCACCAGCTACGATGCTATCTGGATTGATGCCTAACTCTTTAGCATGAGATCTCACATATCTCATAGCCGATTTTGCATCTTTTAAGGATTCGAAGGGAGTTGTTTTATGACGAGTAGCAACTCTATAATCCACCATAATGGTAATCATGCCTCTTTCAGCAAAATACTTGGCTTGAGGTTCAAATTGTTTAATAGATCCTGAATACCAGCCCCCACCATAAAAGAAAAGAACAGCTGGGGAAGAAACATTCGTTTTAAATGTTTTAGGGTAAATGATATCCATGTACAAAGAAGAGGTATCAACTTTCTTATATAAAATGTGCTTGGTAGTTTGGGTAAAACCTGTTGATTTAAGAATCAATACTACTATCAAGCTGATGATTAATCGTTTCATAATTTATCCTTTTTTAATTTTTATTAGTGAGAATAGAGGCATTCATTTTAAATCTGGTATGAAGCAAGGCATCCATTCTATCAACAATAGCCTTGTTTTTAGTATCATTAGCTACATTAACATTTTCTCCTAGATCAATAGCATGATCATATAGTTCCTTACCTTCTGATTTACCACTTTCTATATGAACCCAATTGATGTAGCGATAACGTTCATTCACAACAGCATAACCAATAACTACTTTTTTGTTATTGTCTTGCGCATGAGGGTACATTCCAAATGCTTCTTTTCTAATTACTTTTGATGGCTCTAACATTTGAGGAACTAAACTTTTACCCTGAAGTTCTGCCGGTGCTTTTAGTTTGCATAAATCAGCTAAAGTTGGATAAAGATCTACTAACTCTGCAAATGATTTAACCTTAGCTGGTTTCATCCCCGGCACTCTAATAATTAATGGCACATGAGCATCCAATTCAAAGTTAGTATGCTTACACCACATCCCATGTTCTCCAAGTTTCCACCCATGATCACCCCATAAAACCACAATAGTATTTTTATCAAGACCAGTTTCTTTCAATTTCTGTAATACTTTACCTAACATGGCATCAGTATAGGTAACACTAGCATAATAGCCATGTATTAATTTTCTCTGAAGAGGAATTGGCAAAAGAGAATCTCCTTTTGGAATTCCAGCATAGTTACGAAGCTCGCCATAATTATAACGTGTGTTTTTTGTGAAATTCTCTGGTAAATACTGGTTGCTTGCTAGTTTGATATTTTCTTCAGAATACATATCCCAATACTTTTTTGGGGCATTAAAAGGTAGGTGAGGTTTATGAAATCCCAAACCCATAAAAAATGGTTTACCTGACTTTGAAAAACCCTCCAAAGTTTTAGCTGCTTCCTCAGCTTGATAGCCGTCAAAATAAGCATTATCTGCAACATCCGGACTTTCAAAAGCTGGGCCACGGCCCATATTATCAACAATATTGGCTACACTAGATGGATCTAAATATCCTCTTCCTTTTTCTTTGCTATTTGGATTTTCATCTATCCAATTTTTACCAAACTGTTTTTTTGCATCACTCTCAAAATGATATATTTTACCGTAAGCTAATACCTCATATCCATTATTTCTGAACATATCATCTAGCTTTGGCTGATTGGGAAAAGATTCATTAACTGGACCCATCTTGTAAATTTGATTGGTCTCTGGTAACATCCCCGTTAAAATACTTGCCCTAGAAGCCATACAAATAGCTTGTTGACAGTAAGCTCGCTCAAATACAGCCCCTGTGTTTCCCAAGTTATCTAAATTGGGCGTGATAATCACTTTATTGCCATAAGCACCAAATTGGGGTCTAAGATCATCCACAGCGATGAATAATACATTCATTGGTTTCTTATCTATTTTAGATGGCGATGGATCAACTTTGGCTTTTCCAAACAAAACAACTAAGCCTACCAAACCCAGAAACAATAAAATTTTATGTTTACTTTTTCTCATCATATATAATTTAATAATTCAAAATAGGTTAAAAGCGAATCATCCCTAATATTTATCAAATTTGATCATCTCTTAATTTGATAGATTATTTAATTTTTACCATTTAGGTATTTGATTTTTACATCTTTGAACATGTAAAGATTGTTGCTGACTTTTAACTCTTTACCACTAGTTGTAGTCACGTTCTTTAAAATAACTTCCTTTGTTATCTCGTAAGGAAATTTTTCTACATAAGAATCATTAATCATTTTTGTATTAAAATTATCAAAAACTGACCCTCCTTTATGGTCATTTGGATACTTAGAATCATCAATGCGAAGGTTATCGATAGTGATTTTTTCAGGCATGTAACAGGTGTAGCCAAAGTTGTGTAAACCAGTATAAGATCCACCAATTAAATTAAAGCTAGCTAACTTCCCATTTGCTGGAATAAAATTACAATTTCGAATAATGAATTCTCCTTGCCAAGTACTCCCATAATCAGATCTAAGATTAATTAGATTTTTTGAATATATAGTAGAATTCTCTACCAAAAAAGTTCCGCTGCCAATTGCATTTATACCTTGATGCCCTAAAGTTGAGTTGCGAATAGTTGCATTGGCAACTCCCATATGAGCATCAAATCTAGAAAATGTACAGCTATCATAAAGTAGATTTTTGCAATAATTAGACACCAAGATACCCCAGTATTTACTATCATTAATATCATTTGTTTGTTTACAATTTATAAATGACACGTTTAATGCTCTGCTTATAGAAATGTCATAAGTACCCTTAGAAACAGTTACACCAGCCGAGCCAATAATTTGGTAAACCTTGTGCCCAGTAAGTACAGTATTTCTTACCGTTATATAGGCACAATCACCAATATTAATAAAACCACCATAAGGCGCTCCTTGTCCTCCCTCGCCTGTTATGCGATGTTCTATACCGTTTAATTCCACATTAGACCTTCTAACTGCAATGCCTCTGGCGTAGTATTTTTCTTCTGATTTTGCATTATTTGCTATCGTTAAAAATTGCCCCCCGGTTACAGATAGCTTTACCGTGTCAATTGGCAATGCGTTGATATCTGTAATTTGTTCAAAATCCCAAATAATGGGGGAATTTTTGTCCAAATAGCCTTTTTTGTCAGCAATAAAAATATCTGTTTGAGGCTTTCCATTATTTTGATTTCCTCCAAATCTAATGTATTGATAAACGTTGGAGTTAATTGCAGTAATTATGCAGGTGCTTGGCAGGGTAATATCAATTTTCTCCTGATTTCTTTTAAGATTGAAAATTCCTTTAAGTTTAAATGATTTTAGACTAGAACTGATCATAAATACGCTTAAACTCGCGTTTTGCGAACTAACATTGGTATCATCAATAATAAATTTTGCTGTTCCAAAATCGGTATCGGTTTGGATAATGGCTGTAGGTCCTTCGGCCCCGATATAATAAGTAGCACCATCATTAGCTTTTACCTTTAACTTATTTTGATTAGCAAATGTGTGGGTTGCAGCTATGGCGTAAATATCATTAGTTTTCCCGTCTCCTTTTGCCCCTAAATCATTATAAGTTACATATCCTTTGGCTTTAAATTTAAGTACCTCTTCTTGAGTAAATGAAATTTTAGTTTGTCCTGATGAGATATTGTAAACTCCAGAAAATAAGAGCGTAAATAGAATGATGATGTTGATGTTAGTCTTTCTTTTCATTTTTAATGATAACTAATAGCTAATATTACTTACTCTTTCTTTCTTTTAATTGTTGAAAGTACAATGATTTAGGCATAATATTCTCTCCATCAGAAAATATATAACCATCACCAACTGATGGGGGACCCGTGTATTTAAAATTTTGATTAGATACCACATTTAACTTATTTAATCTATTTTGGATGGATTGATCAGAACTCCATTGGTCTTTAAGTTTAATAGTTCCGAAAGAAAAGTTTTGGCCTGTAGGAGGTTTCATGATGACAGCTAAAGGGGTAATACAGTTCCATAATACCATTTGGGCGCCAGACCAACCATGTCCTGAACCCCAACTTCCTCTGTTTGATAAACTAAATGCTGCATCTGGACCAGAAACTGAACAATTTTCAAAAAGCGTTCCTGTAGCCCATCTTTGGTGTGGTTCTGAGAAATTATGACAAAGCTCGGCCTTATTATCTAAAAATGCATTTGGACCTGCAACTACAGCACCCATTATAAAATCATGACGGGCGTTGCTTGAGTAACAATTATAAACCAAACATTGCTGCCCATTAATTAAGTATGCATATCTTCTGCCGCCAAAAATTAAACTTACCGGTTCTAAAAAGCTAGAATTTTGTATAGTGATAAATCTACTTTTTACACCGCAAACAAAGCCAAAAGAAAATACTTTTGATTCTACATTATCTACCCAGCTATTTTCTGCATTTACGAATTCTACGCAAGTCCATCCATGTTGTTCATCTGCAAAATAACTGGTGTTTCCTTTACTTTTATCTGTAACACTATTATTAAATAGAGAAGTTGCAGATAAATTAGCAATCCCAACTTCGGTTAATCTTTTAAAATACTTGTATTTATAAACTATTGCACCACCAAATTCTTTCTGTAGGGCATTGGTAATAGGAATATTTAAAGTAATGGTTTTTCCTTTAATAGCGGTAATGGTTCGCTCAAATTTTAAGTTCTTACTGCCCGGCATCCACTGCTCTGTTGCATCATATTTTTTCTTATCTTCACTTATTTTACCAGCTGTTTCATATCTATCAAAGTAAGCTTTGCTTAATTCTGCAACCGGAAGCCAAATTGATTCAATTTTATCCATTCCAATAAAAGAAATCCATTCTGCTGTACTAGGTCTTTCAACAATAATAGCATCCCCAACTTTAAAAGGAGATACATCATCTAATAATAATTTTTTTGTTCCTGATGGGACATAATCAGCAATTACCTGCCTTTTAGATTGATTATCAACATTAGCATTTTCTGGTTCCCCAACTTCTATTAACGTGTACTGCTTTGGAGTAGTGGCAATTAAAATAGTTTCTTTAGCCTTAGATTTTTCACCCATTAAAGTGATACCTGAATAATTAATTTTAAGTGTTTTTGCTATTTTGTATTCACCAGCGGTTAACAAAATTGCTCCCCTCAATCCATCTTTATTTAATGGGAGTTGCCCTACGCTATCCAGAGCATTTTGTATCAATAAAGTATTATCTCCATCTAATGGTTTCAATATTTTAACCACTTTAGGAATATCGATATTTACTCCTCCCCCTTTGTAACCACAAAAAGAAAAATCTGGAATGATGTCTCCCTGAGGCGTATAGGGAGAATAAATAATTCTTTTAGTTACTTTATCTACCGTAATTAAAGACTTTTCATTTTGTGAGAAAACAATTGAACTATTAAGAATTAACCCTAGGAAAAATAAAGTCCAAATAAATGATTTGATTTCGTTCATGTTTTTTTGAAACTATTAGGTGCAATTAGAGGTTGGAATGTAAAAAAGAAACAATTTCAGGAATCTTTGTGTCCTCAACGTATTTATATTGTACATGTCCCTTGTCTATCATAATATTCAAAACAGAGTTTTTAGAGCCTATTTCTTTCATCCTATTATCTAAAGCATAAGCAAATTGAACATTTATCAATTCATCTTTATCTCCATGATAAATTAAAACTGGTAATTTATTATTTGTAATTGATTTTGTACTTTCTAGACCACCCCATAAATCTACAACAGCTTTAACAGCAAGCACTTTTTGCTTCGAAACATATGCAACATAGAGAGCTGTCATGGCACCGGCAGATCCTCCTCCAATAGCAAACTGATTAGTATTGAAGTGGTATTTTGCAGCATTATCTTTAACCCATTTCATAGCTTCAAGGGCGTCTTCTGATGCTTTTGCTACAGCTTCATTTAATACTGGATGAAAAGAATCATTTTGTGGTAATCCATTAGCCATATTATTTGAACAATAAGAACCTTTAACGCCCTTGTATTTTAAATATAAGGTGTAATTAATAGAAACTACTGCGAAACCCTGTGCTGCAATTTTACTACAAAGGCTAGTCATACTTCCTTTATCTCCGCCTGTAAATCCTCCGCCATGAATAAACAAAAACACCGGAACTAACTCTGTTTTATTCGCTTTTTTAGGCAAAAATAAATCTAGAATTCTATCTGATGTTGAATCTGTGGCGAGATTAGGAATAGAACCGTATCTAATATTTTTAGTGATAGCTACACCGTTGTAAGTAGATAGTACCTCTTTAGGAGCTAAATACTTTTTACCAGGTACCTCTTGAGCACTCAATTTAGAACACAAAGCTACTGTTAAGAAAAAGAGAGTACAGAACGTTAAAGGCTTTCGATTCAATGTGATTAAAATTAGGTTCATTATTATTGGATGCTATAAAAGTAATTAATTAAGCAAAATCATAAAGAGTCATTTGTATCCAATTTAGAGGGCTAATGAGTTCATTTTATCAAATTAACCAATACTTCAATGAAATAGGTTTTAAATAGGCTTTAATAATTTTAATCCTAAAAGTTAAAACAAAAAAAATGGACAACGAAACAATTAAGTCTGTTGTCCATTAGCATAAACCAATTATTAATATTGAAAAAATTCTTTTTAAATAATTTAATGGCACTAATTGTAAGTTAGTTACTTGTGATTACTAATTCTGGTTTGCCAGAAGCAAATTCCTTACTTCCAAAACCTAACTGTATATTAGCCTTCGCGTCGTCCTGAAATATTAGGCTCACCATTCCATCTCCAGCTGCTTCATTTTTAACATAATCAGTAACATCCCATTCGTGGTAAGTTCTACCAGTAATAGCAACAGTTCCAAGATTAGCTCCTGCTACTGGGGCATTGTTCCAAGTAATTGCTGATTCCGTCCAAGAATCTGTTGTTTTGTAGGCAGTTATCGAAAGTGCCGTACCAAATTTAACATTGAGTCTTACTACTGCTTTTTGTATCCCTTTTAGCCCTTTTACATCAAATTTAAGGAAAGTCTTTCTTGATCCACTTATATTAGGATTATTCCTTATAATTAAATTTTGTTCACTACCATAGTTTGTTTCCCCATTTGTTCCTCCCATAATGTAGGTATCATCGGTAGGATTAACTGTTATTGTTTTATCTGCTGTTGCTGTGAAATGAGCATCAGATACTGGAGATAGGTTAAAACCCATAACTGAAATCAGCATTAGAGGGCTCAAAATTGTTGCAATTTTCATATTCGTTATTTTTAAAGTTTGTGAATAAATGATACCCCAAAAGAAGTATTTGGCTTAATTAGTTATTTCAAAAGTAATCCATTAGTCAAGCTTCAAACAAGCCATTTGTATCCTATTTAAAGGTCAATTGTATTGTTTATTGCTTAAAATCATACTATTGATTTGAACTGTACAATAAATCCTTTTTCAATTGAATATTTGCTGAAGAGTTTCCAATCAAGATTTGATGTGATCCTTCTTGTATCTCCCACTTATGCTTCTCGTTACTCCAATAGGCTAATAAATCTTGTTTGGAAATATTAAAGTTTATTTTTCGCTGCTCACCTGGCTTAAGAAATACCTTCTCAAATGCTTTCAGCTCCTTTATTGGTCTTTGGATCTTAGTATTCAAATCAGAAACGTACAATTGTACTACCTCTGCTCCGTACATTTTACCAGTATTTTTAACCGTTACAGCAATCTGAATGCTATCCCTTTCTTTTATTTTATCAGATGAAAATGTCAAATCACTCATGTTAAATTGCGTATAAGACAATCCGTAACCAAATGGAAACTGTATAGGCTTATTATACTTCTCGTACCATCTGTATCCTACAAAAACTCCCTCTGAATAAGGCATATGAACCAATTGGTTAGGCTGTACAAATTTTGAAATTTCTGATGTTGCCTTGGGATTAGTTGCTTTCCAATACTCTTTATAATAGCTATTAGCACCCTTCCAATAAGGTTTACCACCTAAAAAATTAAAATCAGGGTCTGGGCTATCTTGAAAAGATTTTTCTAAAGTAAAAGGTAATTTACCCGATGGACTTACTTTACCACTAATAATATTAGACAATGCTGTGCCTCTTTCTTGGCCTAGCATAAAAGTCCATAATATTCCTTTTACATCATTTAACCAAGGTAATTCTAAACCGTTAGCAGAGCTAATTAAAACAATCACATTTGGGTTTAATTTGCAAAGGTTTTTTATGGCGTTATGGGCGGAATCTGGACCAGTAAAAGGAATATCATATCCTTCTCCAGCATCTTTACTTAATCTAAAAATAACTGCATCAGCATTTTTAATTTGCTCGTCTGTTGGTTTTTCAGTTACGATTAATTGCTTGCCATAGACTTGTTTTAATGCTGTAGAAAAATCTATATGATCAAACCCTGCTACATAACCAGCACCTTCACCAGTGAAAATCTCTGGTTTACCTGTCAATAAAATTTTCTTATTTCTAGCAATAGGTAAAATTTGGTTTTCGTTTTTTAATAAGCAAATAGCTTCTTCAGCCGTTTTTTGTGCGATGATTTTGTGCTCTGCTATCTTACCTAGCATACCTTTATCTACCGGGTTTCTATCGTAAATTCCCGCTGCAAAGAAGGTAGATAGGTTAGCAAAAATCATCTCATCTAACTCCTTTTCTATTTTTGGTTTTTGATTAGGATGTAAAATCAAATAGGTTTTGATGTAATCTGCAAACGTATTATTCTCAGGCATCATTAAAGAAAGGCCTGATGTTGTCGCTAGATATTGTAGACTAGGGAAATAATTGGTGTTTTGCCAATCGGTCATGGCAATTCCTTTAAAACCATACTCGTCTCTTAAAATGTCTTGTATTAAAGGTTTATGCATAGAGTTTGGGATGCTATTTACTAGATTATTCCCACTCATGATGGCTTTTAAATCTGCTTCCTGAATTAAAGCTTTCCAAGGTGGAAGATAAAATTCTCTCAATGTTCTTTCATCAACATCACTACTAACAATGTGCCTTATAAATTCTACATCGTTACAGATAAAGTGCTTCGCGGTAGCAATAACTCCTCCGCTTTGCAAGCCTTTTACATAAGGAACAGCAATTTTTGTGGTTAAAAGAGGATCTTCGCCCAAGTATTCGTAATTTCTTCCGCCCTCTGATAATCGTTGCATATTAATTCCCGGACCTAAAAGTATATCTACACCATGTTGCTTACACTCCTCTCCTATGGCTGTTCCGAATCTTCCGGCTAATGCCGGATTGAAAGTAGCTGCTAAAGCTTGCATACTAGGGAACGAGGTACTCACTTCTTTCTCAGAAGCGATAGATTCTAGCCTTATGCCTTGCGAAGCATCGGCCATGATAACCGGTCTAATTCCTAAATTTTTAATGCCCGGAAAACAAAATCCAAGATATCCTCCTGTAAAACTCATTTTTTGTTCGAAAGAAAGGAAGCTTATTAAATTACGAGCTCTTTCTGCTGGCTTCAGTTTTGGATTCTGATAAACTGCTCCTTTAGGAAAACCATTAAACTGGCTTAAAGGTTGTAATTCTTGAGGGTTAATACGTTGTGCAAACAATGTAACGGGTAAAATGAAAAGGATTACTCCGCTTAATAGCACTAATTTTCTGTGTAAATTTCTCATTAAAATTTAGGTTTTGTTAGTTGAAATCACTAATTATTTAACGTACCAGCCGGACGACGATTCTTTCCTATTATTCCTTTCAAATCATCTCCCAAATCTTCTCTAGCTTTATCCGCTAATTTTTGAAGCTCAACCACAATCTCGGGGTAAGATTCTTGAAGGTCATATCGTTCTCCTGGATCTTGCCTAAGGTCATATAGTGCCATTGGGAAGTTAACCTTAGTTGTTTTTCCAGGTACTCCGTCTTTACCTAGCAAATCCTTTTCGTAAGTGAAGAAATCATGCGGGAGCATTAGCTTCCAATCATCACGTCTTACCGCCTTTAACGAGTTATCATCAAAATAATAATAAAAATTACTCCTCGGACTTGGCTTAGCTATTCCTTTGAGTAAATCTGTAATATCTACACCATCAATTTTATTTACTGGCATTTGTAAACCACAAATTGCAACTAACGTAGGAAGAAGATCAATAGAAGAAGCCAACTTATTATTCACTACTCCTTCAGGAATATTCCCATTCCACTTCATCACACATGGAACTCGCTGTCCTCCCTCAAACACTGTAGTTTTCCCTTCTCGTAATCCACCGCTAGAGCCTCCCCAATTCCCAAATTTACGCCAGGGGCCATTGTCGCTTGTCAAAATAATCAAGGTATTATCTTCTAACCCCTGCTCTTTAATCGTTTTCAATATCTCTCCTACAGACCAATCTAGTTCCATCATTACATCACCATAAACACCTGCCCCGCTTTTACCCTTAAATTTTTCAGAAGCGGCAATGGGTACGTGTGGCATAGAATGAGGCATGTAAAGGAAAAATGGCTTCTTTTTATTTGATTTGATAAACTGAAGGGCATGCTTTGTGTATAATCCCGTTAAATGAGATTGATCCTCCATTGAATTGACTATACTAACTTTACTATTGCCTTCCATTAAAGGCAAGGGAACAAACTTGTTCTGAGAATTAGGTCCTAGTTGCTTACCTGCGGGACCAAAAGGCCACATATCATTAGAATAAGGCAAGCCAAAAAACACGTCAAACCCTTGTTGAAGAGGCAAAAATGGAGTTTGATCTCCCAAATGCCATTTGCCAAAAATTGCAGTAGCATAGCCTTTTTGTTTAAATAATTCAGACATTAAGGTTTCTGAAGGATTAATTCCTTTTTTACTATCAGGAAATAAGGCCCCGGCCAAACCTACTCTGTTAGGATAACAACCGGTTAATAGTCCAGCTCTTGAAGCTGTACACACAGCTTGCGGCGCTAAATAATTTGTAAAGCGCATCCCCTCTTTGGCCATTTTATCAATATTAGGCGTTTGATATGCAGTAGCTCCGAAGGATCCTAAATCACCATAGCCCATATCATCCATATAGATTAAAACTACATTTGGAACTTTTCGCTGTGCATAAATAGTTGTTTGATTAATAGCTATTGAAAACAATAGACATAAAATTATTTTAATTCTCATATTCGTTATTTTTTATAGCTAATGATTGATAAAAGCCATTAATTAGTTTTAAATTAAATTTGGTTATATAATTGGATAATGTAAAATTAACCGTTTAAAAAGTCCCAAATTGGGTCATTTGTATCCAATTTAGAGGTCATTTGTATGCTCCAAAGCTTAATCAACTTCTAAAGAATTGCTATTCAAATCAATTAAATCATAATTGGTAAATCGTAAAAAAAACGCAATTCTAATCTTAATTATGAGATTGAAGAACTGCGTTAAGTAAGACTATTGAAATTAAACGGTTATTAATAGATTTAAAACTATTTATTTTACAACTACATTAACAGTTTTAATTACTTTTTCATCACCATAAATGGTTGCATTTTGAGCCACAAAAGTAGCGGTATAGGTGCCCGGTTTAGTATAAGTATAGGGATATACTGGAGAAAACGGATCTACGTAACCTTTAATAGCAACACCATTATCTGGTCCTAAATCTTTAGAACTTGCATCTAAGGCTTTAGTAATCACATACCAATTATGTTCAACCTCTTGTCCTGCTGTAGAATTATTAGCAGCCAATTGAAGGTTGGCAGTTAAAATTTGTGCCCTATTAGGATCAATAATAGTTCCTTCTTGAACAATTTGAAATCCTGCGCTTGAATAAGTAGCCAAATCTAAAATCCCTACAGAAGTTGCAGACTTTACACTAAAATTTTGCACATACCATATTCTACCTGCGCCAAACTGAGCTCGAGGGCGACCACGATACCTAAATTTAATATATATTGGTTTTTTATCAACTATTAAATCACTAATATCAGCTGAAGTTGGTAAAAAAACACTACTTGAAGCCACTGTTGGTAATGTAAATCTATTGGTAATATCAAACCACGTGGCAGCCTTTACATTACTAAGTTGATATATACCATCAAAATCTGTAGATGCCAATATTGCTAATTGATTTGCTTGTGTGCCAAAGTTAACTCTGCTATCAAATGAAAGTGTAACTTGTCCTTTTTCTATCGTTCTACCTGATTTAAATTGATAATCATTTAAGGGTTCGCCAGAATAAAAGGTAATTAAATCGGCTTTGCCACTAAATAAAAATTTGGTTTCTTGATTTGCAGTCACATTATCCGGACTTTCTAATTTAGCTTCAAATTGTGGAATTTCTACTTGTGGGTCTTTAGTGCACCCAACATAGATTACACTTAACAAGCATATATAGATTAATTTTTTCATGTCTTAATTTTTTTAATTACCAACCTGTATTTTGAGTTAACAATTTATTTAAACCTATCTCTCTAGAAGGTATTGGCCACACTGCATCTCTTGCGGTGGCATTCTTAAATGCTAATTCTCCAAATTTTAAATTAGCTGGAGCGGTACTAAAATTTGCAAGCGCTTGTTTTTGAGTGAACAAATATATATTCCAACGTACCAAATCACGTTTCCTTAAAGATTCAAAAGACAGTTCGCGAGAACGCTCATCTTGTATTGCCTGTAAGAAACTTGCCCTATCTAAACCTGTTAAATTTGCTTCAGTTAAGTTAATTGCTCCAGGTAATAATTTTCCATAGGCTCTTGCCCTTACTAAATTAATTGCTGCATATGCTGCCGGTGTTGGGCCATTATTTACTTGATTTTCTGCTTCTGCGAACATTAATAAAACATCAGAATATCTCAAAAGAGGAAAGTTTTGAGGGGTTCTATCTTTATCTTTAGGTAAAACAACTTCAAATTCTCTACGGAATTTACCGCAATCTCTTTGAAATATTTGAGTAGCTGAATATAAGCTTTTAGTTGTTGTGGCACCTACATAAGAAAAAGGTGCAATAGACCAATCTCTCCTTAAATCTGGTGAGGAACCATCAATTCTTCTTTCAAATTTATTAAATAACATTCCTGTTGTTTTAATAAAACCATAGGCATAGCCTATATTCTCGTTTCCAGTTCTAATCCCATTATTAGAACCAGTTCTTCCTGTTTCTGTAAAACCAGATGCTACATTTCCCCAAAATTCTACTTCCCAAATACTTTCTTTAAAATCATATTTATCTTGAGCATAGTTGATAAAAACCTGACTATAATCAGGATTTAAAGCATGTCCAGCTGTTGCATCATCCATTACTTTTTTAGCCCAGTCTCTAGCCTCTACAAATCTTTTAGTATCGTTAATTGGATTACCAGCTGCGTATAAACATACTCTAGCTAACATACCTCTAACGGCAGATTGACTTATTCTACCGCCAAAACCTACAACACTTATTGGTTTTACCTTAGTCTCGGCTAATGTCATATCCTCAATAATTTTGTCGTAAACTACTTTAGCAGGTGTGCGGGCAATATCCGTATTCTCGGCATTAGGCAGAGAATTTAACACCAAAGGAACATCACCAAAATTACTCACTAATAAAAAGTAATAATATGATCTTAAGAAAAGAGCTTCTCCTTCAATAGCGTTTCTATTTACTTGACTTACACCTTGGGCTTTATTTATGTTTTCTAACAATAAATTTACCATGTTTATACCCGCATAGCAAGTTTGCCAAACACCAGTTGTAGAATTGTCTGCAGGAAATACATTATTTACAAATGTCCCTGTAAAATTAAAATCTCTAGCATAATACCCCTCGTCTGCATCTAATTGCATTATCCCAATTAAAAAATTACCATAAAGAGCATTATTGCCTAACTTCTCATAAGCCCCATTTAATGCTGTATTCAATTCTGATTCGGTTTGATAATAATTTACGGAGGATACAAAATCTAAAGGTTTTGTATCTAAAAAATCGTTACAAGCACTTAAGCTAAGCGCTACAGTAACTAGTGTTAATATAATCGTCTTTTTCATGAAATTTAAAATTTAGCGTTAATACCAAATACTACTGTTTGTGCTCTTGGATAAGCAGAGAAATCGAACCCAGGTGTTAGCGTAGAGTTTCTTACAGAAACCTCTGGATCAAAACCAGAATAATTAGTAAAAGTCCAAAGATTTTGTGCTGCAACAGATAGGTTAACTTCTTTTAATTTTAATTTATTGGTTATGTTTTTTGCAAGATTATAACCCAAAGAGACTGTCTTTAACCTTAAATAAGAACCATCTTCAATTACTCGGCTAGAATATGTTCCGTCTGGTCCTCTTCCATTAACGCCAGGTAAGGTATTGCTTGGGTTTGTCTCTGTCCACCTATCATTAAAAGTAGCAAATTGATTAAGACTTTGAGATTTACTTCCTTCAAAAAATAGTCTGTTTGCGTTAAGTATTTGATTACCGTAAGACCATTGTAATAACACCCCTAAGTTAAACCCAGCGTAGGAGAAATTATTCATAAATCCACCAACATGTTTGGGAATTGTACGTCCAATAACTGTTTGATCTGCGGCATTAACCACTCCATCATCGTTGATATCCTTATATCGAATATCGCCTGGTCTAATAATGCTTCTTAGATCTCCATTATTAGGTATTCCTGGCTTAAGAACATAGTTTCCTGGGGTACCGTCAAAATCTGATGTTTGATAAATACCATCGAAGATATAACCAAAGAATTGTGAAGCTGGTTCTCCAACTCTAGCAACGTAATTAGAATTGTTTCTGTAAAAGAAATCCCAGTTTAAGGCTGATAATAAATAATCTTGGTCTTTATTTAAGCTTAAAATTTTATTTTGGTTAAAACTGATATTAAAATTAGAAGACCATTCAAACTTATCTGTTTTTACGTTAATTGTATTTAAGGTAATTTCAAAACCCTTGTTTTCAACACTTCCAATATTTCTAAAAGCACTATTATAGCCAGAAGTAAACGGAATTTGAGCATTTAATAGTAGATCATCAGTTACTTTTCTGTACCAATCTAAAGTAAGCGTTACCCTACTTTTAAATAGTTCTATATCATAACCAATATCAAAAGAGCGTGTGGTTTCCCATTTTAAATTGTTATTACTCAAATCTGTTGGTACTGTACCCAATTGAGGTGTCCCATTTGCAAACGAATAAGATGCACCTAATGGGAAATCAAATGCCGCTAAATAAGCGTAATCACTCACACGGTTATTTCCAGATGCACCATAAGAAAGTCTTAATTTTGCATCAGAAATAAATTTAAGCGGTTTCATGAATTTTTCTCTACTCATTCTCCATGATATTGCCGCAGAAGGAAAATAACCCCAACGATTGTTTGAAGCAAACTTTGATGAAGCATCTGCTCTGTAAGTTCCTGTAAAATAATATTTATAATTATAGATGTAGCTTGTTCTTCCAAAGAAAGACACTAACTTATTTTCTGATTGTGAAGATCTAATGGGATTAGGAACTCCTAAATCAATACCGCTTATCCCTAATGACTCTATAGGAATTTTAATGCTTGATTCACCAAAATTTTCAAATTTTACTCCTTGAAGAGAAGAACCTGCCACAAGGTTTAAAACATGTTTTTTCTTTATTGTCTTTTTATAGGTTAATGTGTTTTCATTGCTCCAGGTATTTACGTTGTTAAAAAAGACAGATCCTTGAACTCCTCTATCATTAAATGGTAATAATGGGCTTCCTCTAGAAGTTTTAGAATTGTAAAATTGATCATTTCTACCAAACACATTGTTTAATCCACCTTGCACCCTTAAAGTAAGATCTTTAGAGAAATTGTAATCTAAATATGCCTGACTAATAATTTGACTATTTCTTACTTCTCTTAATTCATTCTTAGCAGATTGTATAGGATTAATTCTGACTTCATTATTTAAATCAACCGCATCTGGGTCAAAAAGACCATTTTCAAAATCATCTAAATCTGTACCTGAAAAAGGTAAAGGTCTAAAGCCCAAAGCGCCATATAACAAATAACTTGTAGAGTTTGCGCCTTGTCCACCTGCTGCAACATCTTGCCCATAAGAAAAGTTATGGGAGTAATTTACATTTACAAAAACAGATAGTTTACTATTAATTTCTTGCCTTAAATTTAAGCGCCCTTGATATCGTTTAGCTCCTGAATTTATGATTACACCATCTTGATTAAAGATAGAACCTGATAAAGAATATCTTGTACTTTTGCTACCGCCTCTTATGGCAAGATTGTGTATTTGCGTTTTTCCTTGAGTATATAACTGATCTTGCCAATTAGTAAAAGGTAAATTACGGTAATCTTCTAATTTTAAACCATCTGCCTTATATCTAGGATTACTAGGGTCTAAATCTCCTGGGGTATAATTTATCGTGTTAGGTACTGCATTTTTCTCAATTTGGTACTTAACATATTCATACCCATTCATCATTGGAATTGTTTTCGTGATGTTATTGAATCCAACATTTACGCTATAATCAATTGAAGGAGCGCCATCTTTACCTTTCTTAGTTTCTATAACGATAACTCCATTTGCACCTCTGGCGCCATATATGGCAGTTGAAGATGCATCTTTTAGTACAGTAATTGATTCAATATCTTGAGGATTTAATGAAGATGTACTAAAATCTTCTGTCGGAAATCCATCAACCACAAATAATGGCGAATTATTTTGAGTTAAAGAATTAGAACCTCTTACAACTATATTAATGCCCCCTGCTCCTGGTTGGCCATCGTTAGAAGTAACTTGAACCCCTGCAACTCTACCTGCCAATGCCTGATCAAATGATAATACAGGAGCTTTCTGCAAATCGTTAACATTAACACTAGATACAGCGCCTGTTAAATCTTTTCTTGCAACAGAACCATAACCTACTACAACCACTTCATTTAAGGCACTTATTTCGGCTATAAGGATAACATTATATACGTTGCCCGCACCAACATTGATTTGTTGTTTGGTATAACCCATATAGCTAAATTCTAAAATTTTTGCAGTTTCTTGAGCAGGTATAGTGATTTTGTAATTACCGTCCATGTCGGTAATGACACCTAATTTTGTTCCTACAAGTTTAATATTTACGCCTGGTAATGTAATTCCCGATGCATCAATAACTTTTCCACTAATTACTCTATCTGGTTTAGATTTGAGTCTTTCGGTAAAGAAAGTTTCTTTTAAGGAAGAGGCGTAAGTCTTATTTCCTAAAAAAAGAGCCATCATCAGGAGTAGATTAAAAATTTTCCTGAGTACTCTTACTTTATTTCTAAAGGTTTTCATCATAATTGGTTTATTTATTTGGTTCAAGATTTTAGTAAATTATTATACCTCAATAGGGCTTCTAAGAAATAGTAATCGGCATAAATTAGCGGCACATCTACTTCAGAATGTGCCTCCATATATCCAACAGAATGTTTTAAAAGAAAATAATTATTAGTTCGTGGCTTAGCCAAATAATCTGAGCTAGATAAACTTTTGAGCATTAATTCGGCAGCATTTCTATATTTTAATTTAAGTGCTGGCTTAGTGGTGTAATCGCTTAACATAAATAAGGCTGAAGACATAATAGCGCCTGCTGAAGCATCTCTTGGAGTAGGTTGATGTTTATTTGGAATATAATTCCACTCGGGCTCATATCCCTTTTCTCCTACATTAAAATCCCAAAAAGGAATCTTATCTGCCGGTAGTTTAGGATTATCCAAATAAAAATCAGCCATTTTCTGCGCAGTAGCTAAAAATTTATTGTCTTTAGTAAAGTAATAAACCTGAGTAAAACCATAAACACCCCATGCCTGACCACGAGCCCACTGAGAATTATCAGAGTAACCTTGTACAGTTTTACGATCTTTAACCTCGCCGGTTTTTTCATCATAATTAATCATATGATAAGAACTGAAATCTGGCCTTATTCCATTTTTCATAGTTGTCTCGGCATGTTTAATAGCTATCTCTCTATACTTTGGATCTTTAGTTTGTTCTGATGCAAAAAATAACAATTCAAGGTTCATCATATTATCTATTATAACAGGATATTTCCAAATGTGCTTACCATTGTATGATGTCTTTGTATTCCAAGATTTGATGCACCCTACAGCAGGCGAATACCTAGAAATTAACGAGTTAGCCGACTGGATAAGTACTGGAATTAATGTTGAATCTTTAGTGATTCTATAGGCGTTGCCATAGCTATTAAACATCATAAAACCCAGATCATGATGGCTGGTATTGTATTGATTTTGCTCTAAAGATTTAGTCCATTTAATAGCGTTTTCTTTCCAAAAATCATTCTTTGTGTACTCATACATATACCAAAGGTTACCCGGCCAAAAACCACCTGTCCAATTATTTATATCAACAAATTTTAATGAGCCATCTGGTGCGGTAGTTCGAGGATACTTAGATAAATCTTGCCCTACATTTAACATTTCTTTATATTGGATTTGGGCAGTTTTAAAAATTTGAGCTACAGGAATAGACTGATTTCCTATAGGAAAATTTTTAAATGCAACAATTAAAAAAATGACTACGATAAATATTGAATACTTTTTAATACGTTTCATTCTGAAGAAATTTTATAAGATTCTTTTTAATTTGATGTCTAAGGAGATTCTTGGTTTTTTTCTGTAATTATTAATATCTAAATGTTATATATAAACATACAAGTGAAACCAACACTCGTGAGTATATATACTATTCTTTTATTATTTATAATTGGTTAAATACTTATTGGTTAAAGTATGCTGCTGTAAAATTAGATTGAATTAATAGCTAAAGTGCATGTCAAATGGGTCCATTTATCACGATAAATGTATCTAATGACTTTTCTAATTAATTTCCTTCTAGCTATTTGAAGAAATAGCATTTAAAATGAATGGTTATAAAAACCATATTTCTCGTAATCGTTAGGCTTAATGAGAGGTGTTAACTAAGCCTAATTCTATTTAAAACGTTTTGAAGTTTGTTGGATTGGCACCAATGAGTTTGAAGAAAATGAATGCTATTTTTATTTTGTAGATACTAAATAACTTTTTCCTCTATATTTTTAAATTGTTTCGCAAAATCTGTTGGGCTAACTCCAAATTCTTCTTTAAAACATTTTCTAAAATAGTTTATATCCTGAAAACCAACCATTAAGGCAACCTCATTAATGTAAACTTTATACTGTTTAAGTAATTGAGAGGCTCTTTTTAATCTGATATACCTGATAAATTCAACTGGGCTTTTTGCAGTTAAGGCTTTTAGTTTTTTATAAAGGTTCCCACGACTCATTCCTACATAGTCACTTAACTCTTCTACACTTAAACCTTCCTCATCTATATGATCCTCTATATACTTAATAATTTTTTCTATCAACAAATCATCAACAGTAGAAATTACTGTATTTGTGGGCTCTAAGAAAACTTCTTTCTGAAACCTTGACCTCATCTTTTGCCTGTTGCCAATCAAATTCCAAACTTTTACTTCTAATAAATTAAGATTAAATGGTTTAGAAATATATTCATCAGCGCCGTTTTCTAAGCCTTCCAACTTAAATAAAAGAGGACTTCTAGCAGTTAAAAGTATTAAAGGAATATGGCTAGTATTAATATCTTCTTTAATTCTACTACAAAACTCTATTCCGTTCATTCCAGGCATCATCACATCGCTAACAATGATATCTGGAATATTAGCTAAGGCTATTTCCAATCCTGTTAGTCCGTTGGCTGCACTGATAACTTCAAATTCATCTTTAAAATTATCGCCCAAAAATTGAAGTACTTCCTCGTTATCCTCTACAATAAGCATCACCAATTTATCTGCAGTATGATTTTGCTTTATTTTTTTCTTTATTTCTTCAAAACTAGACTGCTTTATTTGAGGTAAATCTTTGTAATTATCAATATTTTCTGTTTGTAAATACTGATCATCTATTTCTGATTCTAAGAGATAAGATTTACCTAATGGGAGGTTTATTTCAAAACACGTATATCCAAATTCGTTTTTAAGTGCTGGGGTACTAGTTACGTTTATTTTTCCATGATGCAAATCAATCAATTCTTTAGCAAATGCTAAACCAATACCTGTACCCGATACATTATTTAATGCGCTATCATGATGTATAAATGGTTCAAATATAAATGGAAGTTTGTCTTCTGATATACCGCATCCATTATCAGTAATACTAATAATAACTTCCTTATTTAATTTGTTTAAATCTAAACTAACCACTATTTTCCCAAAGTTTGGCGTGTATTTTATGGCATTGGAAAGGATGTTATAAATTACCTTTTCCATCTTGTCTCTATCAAACCAAACCTCTAAACTTTGATGAGAAGTTGTAAATGATAAATCTATATTTTTAGAGTTTGCCAAACTATTTGAAATAATTACAATTTCTCTAATAAATCTCACCATATTACCTTTTGCCGCTTTTAAATTGGTTTCTCCGGCATCTAATTTTCTAAAGTCTAATAACTGGTCAATTAAATTAAGGAGTCTTTGCCCGCTCTTGTTCATGGAGTTTAAATACTGGCTCCATGCCTCATTATTTTGATTCGCATTTAGCAGTTTTTGCAAGGGCGCCATAATCATAGTAATAGGCGTCTTAATTTCATGCGAAATATTGATAAAGAAACTCAATTTTTTTTGCGCTAGTTCTTGCTCTTGTTTGGCAATATAAGTCTCATAAACCACCTTATTTTTTAGGCGCTCAGTATATTTTGTGTAATAGTAAAAGAGGTATAAGAGTGCAAGAAAAACAAAAGTATAAATAGCATATGCCCACCAAGTTTGATACCATGGAGGTAAAATAATGATACTCAAAGTACGTGGTTCATCAATCCAAACACCACTATTATTGGCTGCTTTTAATTTAAAAGTATAATTGCCAGGCTTTAAGTTAGTGTAGGTAGCTTGTCTTTGACCATTTACATAATGCCATTTATCATTTGATAAGCCATCAAGCACATAGGCATATTTGTTTTTTTCAGGATAAATATAATTTAATAAAGAAAATCTTAGGGTGAAATAGGCTTGGTCAAAAGGTAAAATAAGAGTTTCTTGTTCGTCAATTGGTTTATCTAAAACACTATTATGATCTACCTTAACCAGTTTATCTAAAACAGAAAGCTCGGTAAAAATGATATTTGGCTTATCCATATTCTTAGAGATGGACTGTGGCGAAAATATTGTTAAACCATTGATACCACCAAAAAATAGCTCGTGATTTAAGCCCTTAAAAACCGAATGCTGAGAAAACTGATTGCTTTGTAAACCATCTTTAGCAGTGTAATTAACTATTTCTAAATTTTGGAATTTTAAAGGCTGATGATTGACATTAACTTTTATTCTAAAAAGCCCTTTATTAGTACTTATCCATATTGCGCCGGCCTCATCTTCTGTAATGGCCTGCACCGTATTGTTCCCTAGACCATTACTTTTATTAATGATTAAAAATTGATTGGTTGCCTTATCGTAATAATTTAGTCCTCCACCATCCGTACCTATCCAAAGCCTTTGCTTGCTATCTTGATATAAACTAAGAATTCCATTATTAGATAAACTGTAGGGATTATCCTTTTCAGAAACATAGCTTGTTATTTTATTTGTTCGATAGTCAAGATAATTTAAGCCATCGCTTCGGTTTCCAATCCATAAACCTTTCCCTTGATCGTCTTCTAAGGCCGAAATAAAATTGGAATTTAAAAGAAGATTTTTATTTGTACTACGGTCATATTGCTTTATTTTTTTGTCGTTTTCAACTAAGTATAAACCATCAAAATCGGTCCCAATCCAAATGCCGTTTTTTGAGTTTTCGAATGTATATTCATGGATATAAGCTGGTATAACTTTTTGAAATAAATCAAATTGCTGGAAATCTTTTTTTCTTTTATCGAATTTTAAAATTCCACTACCGGTGCCTAACCAAAGAATATTCTTGTTTTTTTGGTCTTGATGTATGTTCTTTATGGTATTATATGCACTTTGATTAGGAGCATATTTATATACATCTATACTATTAACTTCTCTCTTCCAATAATTTAAACCGCCAACATCTGTAGCAAGCCAAACGCTACCATCTTCCTCTTCTGAAATAGAATTGATTTCCTTATTTGATAATTTTGAAGGATCATTTAACCCATGTCCTTTGTAAATAAAATTCTGACTAAAATTATAAATGAGATTTACACCACCAGAATAAGTACCTATCCAAATATTTCCAGTTCTGTCTTCAAATAAATTATGAACAGATGATTGACTTAATGTACGTTCTGGAGCACCATTTTCCTTATAAGTATAGTTTTGAATTTTATTAGTTTCTTTATTAAATATACTTAAACCAAATTTAGTGCCTACCCAAACCTCTTTGTTTTTTACGATGAGTAAATCTCTAACTGTGTTAGAAAGCAGGCCTTCTTTGTCTGTAATAAATTTTATTCTTCCGTTCTTACTATAGCGAGCAACTCCATTGGCTTCAGTAGCAATCCAAACAGTGCCATCAGCTTCATGCTTTATAGCATTAATTCGTATATTTTTAAATCTTTGTGTGAGTTGTTTATAGGAGTTAACTAGCTGATGATTTTTAAAACTGTAAATAACTAAGCCCGAATTATTCCCTATCCATAAATTATCCTTATCAATACTCAATGACTGAATTTTGTCATCATTATTTAGCTTGATATCATTTATTACTTTCCTTTTTCGGTCAAAAAATTTTAATCCAAAATTTGTCCCTAAAAATAGATTGCCTGAATTATCTTCAACAATACTTTTAACAGTATAACCCTTGCTAGACTTTAACAAGTAAGGAATAAATTCGTCTTTATCTTTATCGAAATAACTTAATCCTGTTGTAGTACCTATCCATAAATGATTACTCTTATCTTCAAATACGGTATTTACTCTATTATCATTTAAACTTTTAGGATTGTTGCTATCCTTCCTGTAAATAACAAAATCGTATCCATCATACTTGTTTAAACCATCGCCGGTGCAAATCCATATTACCCCTTTATGGTCTTGGATAATCTTATTAACCGAATTTTGAGATAAGCCATTATCAACAGTGAGGTGATTAAATTTTAAATTTTGAGCAAATAAGGATAAGGGAGTAATTAAACACCATAATAAAAGGTAAAAAACTTTTTTATTGAACTTTAAATTCAAACTAGCGTATTTATAATCAGTAAATCATTAGATAAACAACTATTCATTAGCAATCAAATCAGGATTTAAAATGCTAAAATATTATTATGAAGTTGCGGTTTATTTTGGTTGATTCAAAAATAGAATTATTAAATTTAAATAACCCTACCAAGAAAAAATATCCATCAAATAATATTAAATCTAAAAAAATTATTTCGCAATATTAATGCTTTCAAAACTTTCTAAAACAAGAAATTAGCTAGATATTTTCTTTATCAACAAGAAGTTATAATAATAAGACCTGAAACCTATTGACCACAATTAGATTAAGGTTGATTTAAAAATTTTAAATGATTTTAGGTAAATCTTATCATTTAATGGAATGCTAATGGTTTTTAAAAATCCTAATTTCAACTTGTTTATACCACTTTTCTAATCAAATTAACAAACATAAAGTGTCTTAATTGTGAATTTAATTTTATTTAATATTCAAGTTAACAGTCAATACATCATTATCTTTAGACGAGTTACCCACCATAATAGAAAAATTCCCTAATTCTAAAATACAATTCATTTCCCAGTCATAAAACTTAAAATCCTTTGGGCTTAAAGTGAATTCAATTGTTTTAGATTCTCCAGCTTTTAAAAAAACTCTTTCAAATGCTTTTAGCTCTTTAATTGGTTTGGAAACAAAACATACCAAATTTAATATACTTAGTGTAATCAGATAAGATGGATATTTAAAGAGTCGCCTTCCTAATTACTGATTACTTTCTGCACTAATAACTTATCGTTCAATATCATTTTGACTAAATAAACGCCACTTTGCAAATTCATTGGAATTTGAAACTGATTATATCCTTTCTCCAAACTAACCTCTTGTTTTGCTATTTGCTGTCCGCCGATATTGAAAATAAATACAGATGTCTTGGCTGATTTATCTACAAAAATATTTAAAGATAAAGCTGTTGACTTGGCATGAGCAGTAATAGAAGGCGGTATCAAATTAGATTTTACTTGAATAACGGATGAATATTGAACAGATCCATCTTTATCAACTTGTTGTAATTGATAATAATTATTCCCTACATGAGGATTATCATCTTTAAAATAATAATGCAGAGTGGAATTACTATTTCCTGCAGCCAAAACACTCCCTTTATTTTTAAAATTTTTACCATCTGATGAATTCAAAACATTGAATAAGTCGCTATTTTGTTCAGAAGCAGTAGTCCAATTTAAAAGAATAGATTGATCAACCGCTCTCCCTAAAAATGAAGTTAATTCTACAGGTAAAGTGTTACTTGATGATAACACTAATTCTGGTAGACTAGAGCCAAATTCCTTACTATTTATCCCTAATTGTAGGTTAACCACTGCGTCATCTTGAAACATAAAACTTACTAAACCATCTCCAGCTGCCTGACTTTGAACATAGGATGTCACATCCCATTCCCAATAACCATTGGCAGTTATAGTATTAGTTCCTAATTGAGTACTTGTAGGTGGAGCATTATTCCAAGTAATTCCTGATTCAGTCCATGCATCAGTTGTTTGATAAGCAGTTATAGAATTGGGGGAGCCAAACCTTACAAAAATCCTTACTTTAGCTTGTTGTATTCCTGTTTTACCAGTTAAATCAAATTTAAGAATAGACTTTCTTACAGAGTTTACGCTAGTAGCACTATTCATGATGATCAAACTAGTATTTGTACCATAATTAACATTTGCATTAGTTCCTGCCTGTATATAGGAATCTGCAATAGGATTTAGTGTGGTGATAACTAAACTTTTCACTTCCAAATATGACGTAATTGAACTTGTACTATCTCCATCATTATCAAAAGCCTTTGCTTTTATGGCATAAGATCCAACGGTAGACGGCGCAATCCAGCTGAAACTATAAGGCGCAGTATTATCACTTCTAATAAGTGTTGTACCATTGTAAAAATCAACCCTTGTAATACTTCCGTCGTTATCTGCAGCGGTTGCAGAAATGGTAACCGCTGTAGAAACATCAACTACTGTACCACTAGAGGGGGCTGTTAAACTTATTATTGGTGGACTATTTACTGCACTCTTAACAAGTACCAATTCTGGTGGGTTTGAACCAAATTCCTTACTACTGAACCCTAGTTGAATGTTAGCTACTGCATCGTCTTGAAATATCAGGCTCACTACCCCATCTCCTGCCGCCTGACTTTGAACATAGGCAGTTACATCCCACTCTTTATAGCCAGTTGTTGTAAAATTGACAGTTCCCATTTGGCTTCCTAAAGCAGGTAAATTATTCCAAGTAACTCCATTTTCTGTCCACCCATCAGTAGTTTGATAAGCGGTTATGGAATTTGGAGTACCAAATCTAACAAAAAGCCTCACCTTAGCTTGTTGTATTTTAGTTTGTCCAGTCACATCAAATTTAAGGACAGACTTGCTTGTATTAGATATGCTTCCCGGATTATTCTTAACAATCAAACTGCCTTGATTAGAAACACCATTATAATTTGTATCTGCGTTAGTACCACCTGTTACGTATGAATCAGCAGTAGTATTTAGTGTTGTTGTTATCGTACTCCCTACAATCACACTAGCGGCAGCCGTGTTATTAGTAACTCCATTATTATCATAGGCTCTTGCCGTAATTACAAAAGTTCCAGCTGTTGCTGGTGTCCAATTAATACTATAAGGTGTTGTTGTGTCGGTACCTATCAAGGTTGTTCCTCTATAAAATTCCACTTTTGTAATACTACCATCAGCATCTGAAGCTGTTGCAGAAATAGTTACTGTGGTAGATACGTCTACCATTGCTTCGTCTAGGGGCGCTATTAGACTTACTTGTGGAATTATATTTGCATTCATTCCAAAATTATCAATAAAGCCCAAACCATTTAACCTTCTGTTAAGTTGATCTATATAAAGAGAGGCTGGGCGCTGTTGCGTTCCTCTACCTTGTCCTTCTAGGTGGTCAATGGGTTCTGAATTATTGCCTGATGGCCGCAGTACATTTGGAGCGGCACCCCGTGTTCCAATAACATAGCCTTGGCCCCATTGTGCTGATTGCACAATAGCAGTTTCACCTGTTTGATAATTCAATCCGTTTGTATTCCAAATAACTGATTGTGTAGTCGTTTGGCCATGCTCAAGGGTTCCTCCATAAGGTCTGTATACTGCTTCAATGAAATCCTTATCACAGATTTGATTGTCAAATAAATTTGCCATACTAAACCACATATGAAAATCTGACGCTAATCTAGGATCCTTACTCAAACAATTATAAATTACGTTTCCATTACTAGAGGCCAATCTAAAAGAGTAGCTATGTCTTGCATTGGTTGCTTTTGAGTCTTTAATGAGACAATCATTACTTTCTAAAATGTACATATATCCATTTCCACCCTCACCTTTGTACTGCGGCTTCATAAAATCACAGGCATCAACGGTGATTAAGCGACACTGTACCATCCGAAAACTATGAGATAAAACGTGTACATCTAAGGTATTGGCAGCTGGCTTGTATGTAGCTACATTTTTCATCCAGCAATTTTCAGCATTTGTCATTTTTATGGCATGTGAATTATGTACTTCAAATGCAGCTGTACCGGCAACGGCATAGTCATCGTCGCCCCATCCTGTTTTATTATTTTGCAAATTGCCTATAGATAACGATTCTAATCCGCATTCTGAAATGGGTCTGTTAATCTTGTAAATACGGGCATTGTCACGGGTTTTTAGAAAATAACGAATAGGGATGTCTACTGTAATTGAATTAGTTGTAGCATTTATATTTTTAATCGTACGGGAAAATGCCACGCCAGGCATTGTACTATTCCATAAGCCTTTCATGTTATGCTCAGCAATCCATTCATCGGTTAAATCTGTGGTTAAAACAACCCTGTCGCCAATTGAAAATGAGCTAGCATTTGCCACAAAAACAGTAGTATCATGCTCAATAACATTTTTTACAAATGGAACTGGTGTTGCGGAAGGGCTATACCAATCGGCCTCTGTTGAAGGCTCAAAGCTGATAATACTTTTTGACCTCATGTTAGTTTGGGTGTTTAATATCCTAGTTTGGCTTACACCTGCACCTCTTATCACTACGCCATCTCTTCTTACACTTAAGGCGCTAGTACTAGCACCATTTGGCTGAACATTATAGGTTCCTGCCGGCAAAAACACTACACCACCGCCAAGTCCCGAAACATAATCTATTGCTGCTTGTATTGCAGCTGTAGCATTGTTTGTTCCTGTTTTATCAGCGTTGTATGGGGCTTGCGTTACATCTATAATGTTATTGGTTATGAAGGGTATTGCTTGCTCCCCTTTACGATAACCCGCGTAAGAAAAATCCTGAATATATTTTCCGTCTTTGGCAAAACCCGGCTTCCAATGGTATGGATACAGTTCACTTCTCCAATCTTGGCTATAAGAATTACAAACAGAGATTAAAAAAACAAATTTTAAAATAAACGCTTTTTTTATTTTCATAATGGTTATTCTTATTTTTTTAATTAGTTCATTTTATGTTAAATTAAGTCATATACAAACTTTATTTCTTAAACCATTCAATCTAAATTTAACTCAAACATGCATAATAGCACTAAATTTGAACTTGCTTTATGAAGTAGTTTTGTCTCTTCTATATAGATAAAATCAGAACTTTATAAATTCGAAAAATTTGATCTTTTTTCTAAAACTTTAATTGGTTTACTTTATAATTTAACTTAATAAAATTAGTTTTTTAGCGCTACGCAACCTTAGGTCATATGTATCCAATTTAGAGGTCATTTGTATTTTTTAGTTAAATTAGAAAAATAAAGGCGATTTAGAACGGATTAAGACAATTTTAAAAAAAAATTGAGCCTTAAAATAAGAAGGTTAAAGACTTTTAAAAAAACTAAGTGAATTACAAAAAGAGGGATGTTAAAGAAAGAGGTTAAGATTAAAATAGAAAGGGTTGCTCAATTAAGAGTAACCCTTTTAAAATTTGGAAGAAATTCCTTTTTTGTACCCAGCGCCTGAGTATTTATTAATATATGATTAAGAAAATTAAAACTATCAATAAGTAAAAAAAAAGCTTTATTTGATGGATTTAAAGCTAACTATAGAAAATTTAAAACAATATTGATATAGTTTAAAATAAAGTTAAAATCGTGTGCAAAACCGCGTACAAATTACTGTCTTTGAAATGAAACAAAGAATTTCATGACTTAACCAAAAGTATATTTAAAGCCCAAAACTAATAAGGATAACAAACATCAAATTTTAATTTCCTATTACGCTAAAGGGAAACGCCTAGAGTACTACTGATGAATACAGTATCCCATAAAGTGTGTAGGTAAAGTCTAATAGGGATTTAATTTTATAGTAAAGTTTGCTTTATCAAGCAGATAAAGATTGACGATGCAATTCTCTAGTCTTAAAAAGAAATTTAAAGCACAAACTAGACCATAACTCCCTTTCTTGATTGTGCCAGATTGGCTTATTTAATGAATGTTCCGCTATTGCTGAGATACAAATTATTAGCTAGAAGCTTCCAAAAAGAGCGTTAAAAACTAGTAATTTGTATTTAATAATAAACCTAATTTATGAATTCTTTATGCTTAATTACTCAGCTTGGCTTCAACAATCTTTACCATTTGAGCAGGTAAATTTTCGGTTTTCTCACCGTCTCCTTGCCCTGTTTTTTGAACAAACAAATGGAGTTGCTTTTTCTTTAGCCAAAGTTCAGTATCATAAGATGGTTCCCATTGTCCAACTTCATTATTGTTCACATCTATTGTGTTCCAAACTTTATCATTAATATTTTTATTAGTCGCAATTGAAATTTTACTTCCTCGCTCTTCATCCCTAAATATCACTGAAACCATTTTTTTGTGTACTACAACCTGAGGTCTAGAAATAGGGATTCTCTTAGTGCCAACTCCACTTAATGAAAATGGGATTTTTCTATTTGAAACTTGTTGAACTTTCCATTCATTATCTTTCAAATAAATGAGTTGATATTGTGGAATTTTGGAGCTTTGTACTCTCCAGTAAGTTGCGATATAAGGGTTTCCCTTCTCGTCAGTAGTCATCGAAGTAGAATTTATTAACTCACTTTTTTCTGGAATAATTAGAATTGGTTTTGTATTAGAAATGTTCATTGGAATAGTGTAATTCTCATTTTTGGACGATAACCACGTTCTACCTCCATCTAATGATTTAGCATAACTCATATCATGATTAGTTGCTACATCACTTTTTTCTCTCCAAACCCAACTCAAATGAAAAACACCTGATTTATCAATACAGGCTTGCCAATATGCATTCCGTTTTCCTTGTCCATCTATCAAATTATCATGTATACGAAACCATTTCTTCGTTTTAGTTTCATATCGATTTAAAACCAAATTTCCTTTTCCTGAAGCGCCTTCTCTGTATAAGAAAATTAAGTTGCCACCTTTAATTTTATAAAATTCTGGATAGGTTACCTCGGCCTCATTTTTTCCAATCATGGGAGTTTGAGGCCCTAATTCTAAAGAGTAAGGCGCAATGCTTTTTGCATATCTTAATTTGCTAGCATGATGGTCCCATGAAACATGTAAAAAGCCATCTCCATCAATTATAATACTAATAGAATTATGAGCATCTTTATAATTCCCTTTATAAGGCGTTTTCTTTATTTCCCAATTATTTGAACCAAGCTTTCGTTTTGCCAATATTACATTTCCAACCGAATCATAAAAAGAAGTAAATTGATTTTTTTTATAGGTGACTACAGAATTCCTTCTAAAAACCACTGTATTTACACTATTACCAGCCCACGCTAAACTTACATTTGATATTTCTTGTGAAAAAATAAAAGAAGGATTTGAAAGAAATAAAATAAATAAGTATAAAAATTTCATTATTTAATAAATTTTTGATTTAACATAAATAACTATTTTTAAAATTCAACTCAAAAAAAAACTTTATCATTATAAAATTCTTTTATAAATTATTCAAATTTTAACAAGTTATAGCTCAATTGATGGAATGTAACATAAATTGAAAATTAATACAATAAAATTAATGTTAATATAACTTAAAAAATAAAATGTCAATATAAAATAGGACGCATTAGTTACATTTAAATCTTGTAAGGATAAATAAAGACTAAATTCCTACTTTTAAATTGTTATAATTTTGGAGGTTGAATTTTTATAAACTTTAACAGTAATTACTACTAGAAGAACTACTATTTTTTTTAAACGTAACTATATAACCAATTTCTAAACTTAATTCCTAATCAAAAAAAATTCAATACACTTTTCCCTTTTTATTAAACAAAGCACCTAAATAAAAAATAATCTTTACTCGCAAACTATTAATCAATTATATCTAAAACTAATAGGGCAACTATTCACAATTATTTTTTTTTGAATCTAAAAAGCACTTTTATAAATTAAATAGTTTTATTTTTTCAAACGCTGTTTTTATAAAAAAACTAAGTATTATGAATTCCATTAATTTAATAATTCAAAGAAATGCTCACATAATAGATATAATATTTTCAGCAATAGAAAGATGTTAAGTTGATTTGATAAATGAACTGAAATTCATTAAAATAGACTTTTAATACATCAAAATAATTGGCTTGAAAATAAAATATAATTGGCTAATTCAAAAATGACAATAATTAAATCAGAATTCATCCTGCTTTATCCTGACTTCGAGTCTTACTTTAAAACAAAGAAATTCAGTTATAACATTAATTCTTATATGGATTAAAATTTAGTCTAAATATTTTAATAATACTTTTAAATAATTTTAGAACAAATTTTGGATCAATATGAAACAAAAAAGGGTTGCTTTCAAAGCAACCCTTTTTAAGATTTGTTTTAACTAGATCGTACCCAGCGCCGGGATCGAACCGGCACAGTTTCCTATCGGTGTTTGAGACCGACGCGTCTACCAATTCCGCCAGCTGGGCATTTGCTTATTTAACGGATTGCAAACTTATCAATAGATTCTCGTATTCGCAACAAATATTTTTTTCTATAGTAAATATCTTTTATCTGGTTTAAAGCTATAGTTTTTTGATTTTCCGCTGCAATGTCAAATTGAGTCACGGCGAGAGTCAACTCTTGGGTTAAAGTACTTTCCATAGCTACCACATCCTCAGTAGCCTTTATTATACTTTCCTCATCAGCATCAAACTCTAGTTCCATTAATGCTTCGTTTACCTCCATCATCTCCATTAAAAAACTTTGTGGAAGGTTATACTTTTCGCCATCAACCAATACACCCTTTAATTCTAAAATATAAGGCAATAGCTTAGCAGAATTTGATAAAGTTTGATAAGCCTTATTATTTAAAGTAGACTTTTCTAGAACTTCTTGTTGTTTTTCATCGCTTTCGCTGATGTAAAAATCGGGGTGATAAGTTTTACTTAACTCATAAAACTTTTTTTTAACCATAGTTTGATCTGGATTAAAAGAAAGTGGAATATCGTAAAATTGAAAGTAGTCCATTTTGTGAAGCTTAAAGCTAGAGGCTTAAAGCTAAAAGCAAAAACTCATTTTAGAGCTTTATGCCTTCGGCTTTAAGCTTTTAGCCTATTTAGTAAATGCTTTAAAAATATCGTTACCTAACACAAAAACCATCAGCGTAGCTAACAATACAAAACCTACTATTTGTGCTCGCTCCATAAATTTATCACTTAAGGGCTTTCCTTTTATCATTTCAATTAATAAAAACACAGCATGTCCACCATCCAATGCAGGTATAGGCAATAAATTCATTAAAGCTAAAGCCATAGAAAGTAAACCAGTAATACTCCAAAATTTAATCCAATCCCAAGTTCCGCCATACAGCTTTCTAGCGATTTCTACTGGACCAGAAAATGCTTTGTTTGCTTTAACCTCACCTTTTACCACTTTAGTTAATCCTTTGGCATTATCGGTTAGAGATCCCCAAGCTTTAGAAGCTCCTTCTGGCAAAGCCGCAACTAAACCAAACTCTTGTGTTTCTGTTTTGATATCTTTTGTATCAAAAGCAAAACCTATTTTACCTTCCTCTGAGACTTTAACTGGAATAGTTAATTGCTCTCCTTTTCTTAATAATGATAACTCAACTGTTTTATTTTTTTGACTATCTAAAACATTTCTTAATTGATCACTAAAAACAACTTCTTTACCATTTGATGCGATAATTTCATCCCCTTCTTTTATTCCTGCTTTAGCTGCTGGACCACTAGGAATTACTTCTCCTACCTTAGACTTAATCCTTGGCATTACAAATTCATCAATTCCTAAATCAGAAATGGTATTCAAAATATTTGCAGGAACATTTATAATTGCTGTTTTACCATCTCTAAGCACCGTAAGTGTTGAGTTACCTAGTAATACCTCAGAACTTCTTAAATCTTCAAATCGTGTTAGTTTTTGACCGTTTATTTCTAATACTTTATCACCAGCTTTTAAGCCAATTTCTTTACCAACTATTCCTGGAGAAATACCATAAGCTAACCCATCATTTGGAACGTAGGTTTCTCCATATTTAAAGGTAAGCATCCAAAAAATTAAAATCCCTAAAATTACATTTACGGTAACTCCTCCTAACATTACGATTAATCGCTGCCAAGCTGGTTTAGATCTAAATTCCCATGGTTGCATAGGTTGAGCCATGGCTTCGGTATCCATAGATTCATCTATCATACCAGCAATTTTAACATAGCCACCTAATGGTAACCATCCAATTCCGTATTCTACACCTTTATAATTGACACTAAAAAGTTTAAATCCCCAAGCATCAAAAAACAAATAAAACTTCTCTACTTTAATTCCAAAGGCTCTTGCTGCCCAAAAATGTCCTAACTCGTGTAAAACTATTAAAATAGAAAGGCCTAAAATTAACTGGCCGATCATTACCAAAACATCCATCTATCTTTATTATTTTAAATATAATTTACTAATTGTTGCGCAAAAATGCGTGTTTGTTTATCTGTTTCAAAGTAATCATCCAAAGACGGCTCATTGGTAAACTCAATTTTAGCCATACAAGTTTCTATTACTTCGCTCATTTGTAAAAATCCAATATTATCTTTCAAAAATTCTGCCACTACCACTTCATTAGCAGCATTAGCAATACATGGCATATTTCCTCCGCATCTCATGGCATGGTAAGCCAAGGCTAAATTTCTGAAAGTTGATGTATCTGCCTTTTCAAAAGTTAAGTTTGGATAATCTAAAAAGTTAAATCTTTTAAAATTGTTTTTGATCCTATCGGGATAAGCCAAAGCATATTGAATAGGCAGTTTCATGTCTGGCAAACCCATTTGAGCTTTCATAGAACCATCCTCAAACTGAACAATTGAATGTATAATAGATTGTGGATGCACTATAACATCTATTTGATCTATCTCTAAATTAAACAACCATTTTGCTTCTATAACCTCTAAACCTTTGTTCATTAACGTTGCAGAATCTATAGTTATTTTTGCCCCCATTACCCAGTTAGGGTGTTTTAAAGCCTGCTGTTTTGTTACTTCGGCTAAATATTCAATACTTTTTCCTCTAAACGGACCGCCAGAAGCTGTTAAATAAATTTTTTCTATTGGAGACTCTTCGCCTACCAAGCATTGAAAAATAGCAGAATGCTCTGAATCTACAGGCAATATTTTTACCTGATGGTGTAGTGTTAAACTGTTAATTAACTGCCCAGCAACTACCAATGTTTCTTTGTTTGCTAAAGCGATATCTTTTCCTGCCTTTATGGCAGCAATTGTTGGTCTTAAACCTGCAAAACCTACCAAAGCAGTTAATACTATGTTTAATTTAGGAATTTCAACTACTTCGCATAAAGCGTCGACACCAGCCTTTACAATAATTGAAGTGTGCTTTAAAGCTTCTTTTAAAATATGATATTTTTGCTCATCACCAATTACAACAACCTCTGGATTAAACTCAAGCGCTTGGGTAATTAATAAATCCACATTACTTTGTGCCGTTAAAACCACCGCTTTAAACAAGTTTGGGTTAGCGCTTATAACTTCTAAAGCTTGCGTTCCAATACTACCTGTTGAGCCCAAAATGGCTATATTCTTAATCTGCTGCTGCAATTTGTATGCTATTTAATGTATACTTCTAATTTATCGGCTATGATTCTATCATTAGCTAAACGAGGAACTTTATTTTGGCCGCCTAATTTACCTTCTGTACGCATATAGTTAATAAATGAATCTTTCTTTAACGATGTGATTACTAATGGCTGTAATATTTTACCTGTAATCAAATCCTTATAATAAATATTTCTGCTTTGTAAGGCATGGTCTACCTGCAAAGCGAAATGGTTTAAATCTTTAGGTTCGTTTACAAATTCTATCAACCATTGGTGATAAGGTAAAGCTGCATCGGTAGGATTAACCTGCGGAGCAACTGTAAACTCGGTTATTTCTATATTTTCTTTTTTGGCAATTTCTATTAAAGCACCTTCTACCTCCTCACCTATCACATGTTCGCCAAAAGCCGAAATATAATGTTTTATTCGTCCAGTAACCAATATTTTATAAGGATTTTTTGATACGAATTTGACGGTATCGCCGATAGAATAAGCCCACAATCCCGATTTTGTACTCAAAATTAAAGCATAATTTTGATTCAATTCTACTTGTGCTAAATTAAGTCTTGTTGGATTTTCATTAAAAAACTCGGCAGCGGGGATAAATTCGTAAAAAATATCCGCGTTAGCTAGTAGCAATAAGGATGGGTCGTTTTGCTTGTTTTGAAAAGCAATAAAGCCTTCAGAGGCTGGATAAGTTTCTATACTGTCTATCTCAAAACCTAAGCTTTCTTTAATTCTAGCTCTATATGGTTCATAATTTACACCTCCGTAAACAAATAGTTTAAAATTAGGAAAGATGTCTTTGATATATTTTTTACCAGTTTTTTCTAGTAATTTATCAAAATACATTTGACACCAAGGTGGTATGCCCGATATTACACGCATATCTGCTGGCAAAGTTTCGGTTACAATAGCATCTACTTTTTTCTCCCAATCTTCTATGCAATTGGTTTCATAACTTGGCAACCTATTGGTTTGTAAATAGCTAGGGACATGATTAGCCACAATTCCGGATAGGCGCCCAAATTTAATTCCAGCTTTGGTGTCCATTTTAGGGCTACCTTGTAAGAAAATCAACTTTCCATCTAAAAAATCGGCTTTACCAGTTTCGTTAACGTAAGACAAAAGGGCTAATCGAGCTCCATTTAAATGATGAGGCATTGATTCTTTTGAGATAGGAATATATTTTACACCTGAGGTAGTACCAGATGTTTTGGCAAAATATAGTGGTTTTTTTGGCCAAAGTACATTTTCTTCTCCTGCTAATATTTGATCTATATAAGGACGTAAATCTTCATAATCATGAATAGGGACATACTTTTTATAATCCTCGTAACTATTTATTTTGTCAAAATGATGGTCTTTCCCAAAAGTTGTATTTCTACCTTTTTTAATAAGTTGTTGAAATATTTCATCTTGTTTTGCAGGTGCGTTTAGCATCCACTTTTGCATATTTTTTACGCTAAGTGATGCCCAAATTTTACCCAAAAACACTTTAATCCCCATCAAAAAATAATTTAAATAATATTGTGAAGTATATCTGGTTGTTCTTGCCCCTTATAATCTTTCATCATTTGACGATAAGCCAAAGCCAAAGCTACGCTTGATAATGGTATTACCACAAAAGAACTAATTACGTTTACAAAAGTTGCAAAAAAACTTAAATCGAAATAATTTAAGCAAAGATATAACAATTGAAAAGAGGCCAAGAAAAATAGCAAGATTACTATTTTAGTAAAATTACCTTTAGTGATGGCTAAACTAAATTTAAGAGAAGTAAACGGACTCAAATTTCTATCTATGATAAAAAACGGAAAAAAGGAAATCCTTATCCAAGTAATAAAAATAGCTACTAGGCCTAGCGAAATAGCAATATTGATGAAGATTTGTAAATTATAGCCTGTATAAATAAAAGGAAAAACCAATAAAGTAACAACAATGTAAACTGCTAAAATAGATACGGTAAACAACAAATTTCCTATCAAAAAATTAACTATTTGCTTTCTAGTAGGTAAGCTATCTTTAATACTTAAGTGATCCTCGTCGTGGTCTATTAAATAGAATATATATTTTAACAAGGTTAAATTAACTACCAAATAAAAACCAATAAAAATTACAAACAATAAAAACTTTAAAAATGGATTTAGATCGCCTAAAAATACGGCAAACAAGCTAGATAAGCCTAAGGCAGCAAACATTAAAAAACATAACAATGCAATGGAAACATAGTTTCTCATGGTAATGTTCCATGCTTTTTGAGTAACCTCACTTACTTCAAAAGTGCTTTGCTTTAAAAATTCAATCATTTTTTAATTATCAATTTCTTCCAATAGTCTTTCATAAAACCCAAACCATAAGCTGTTAATTGGATTAATGATGCAAAGATGCTCAAAAATGCAACTTTTAACGATTTATTTACTGTCCACGAGTCAAAAAATATCAACAAAAAATAGACAAGTAAGAATAAGTTTCCAAGAAAAGCTAATTCAAGCCTCAAAACATTTGTAACAATTAATAGAAGAACTCCTAAAGTGAATATTGCAGGGAAGAAATGTACTGGTTTTAAGCTCTTTGGATAAAATAAGGTAATGTTTATACGGGCTCTTCCAAAAAAATGTAATTGTTTCCAAAATTGTGAAAAACTTGTCCTTCTTTTATGATAAACCTTTGCGTTTTCTATTAAACCCAATTTAAATCCTGCCTCGTGAATTCTAATGGCAAACTCTATATCCTCTCCTAATCTAGTTATTTTATAACCACCTACTTTTTCCCAAACCCTTCTAGATAAACCCATATTAAAACTTCGTGGGTGATATTGCCCGCCTGCATTTTTAGATTTTCCTCTAATACCTCCGGTTGTAAAAACAGAAGTCATAGCGTAGCTTATTGCTTTTTGAATTGGTGTAAAAGAAGTATGAGCATCATCGGGCCCGCCATAAGCATCTAAATTATTATTGTAAAGATGATTTCTAACATTCTCTAAATAATCAGCAGGAATTAAACAATCAGAATCAAAAATGATAAAATAATCGCCTTTTGCTCTTTCAAATGCATAGTTTCTAGCAAAACCTTGCCCTTCGTTAGGCTTAAAAAAATATTTAATGTCTAAATATTGCTCAAAAGATTTTACAATTTCTTTAGCGTCTAGCTTAGATCCATCTTCAATCACGAGCACCTCAAATGCCGTATAACTTTGCTTAGTTAATGTATTTAAAAGCTCGGTTATTTCTTGTGGACGATTATATAAAGGAATAATTACAGAAAAAAACATAGAAAAACTAAAAAAGCCTTTTGGACGATGTGATTATATTAATTAATTATTAGGCTAAATTAAAGAAATAAAAAATAGGATGAACGCCAATTATTTATCTAAATAACTTATCAATAATAATGTTGTTTTCATTTAAGATGGAGTAATAAATACTTGATATTTACAAAGCTTTACAGTTTAAATTAACCCACATAAATTAAAAAATAGTAGATTTATATATCTTTTTGATTTTAAAACAACCCGAAGCGAATAAAAAATATCATTAAAAAAAGTATAAACAGTAAAATAAAATGTTAGAAAAAATTAGCTGGAAAAATGTTCCGGTAGAGCAAGTAAACGAGAAAATGAAACGCCAATTTATACATGGCGAGAAAGTAATGATTGCCAAAATGGAATTTGAAGATGGCTTTGAAGTGCCGTGGCACTCGCATGAGAATGAGCAAATAACCGAGGTTTTTGAAGGTGTTTTACGTTTCTGGTTTGACGATAAAGATGATCAATACTTAGATATTTTACCTAGCGAGTCTATAGTTATTCCAGGAAACCGAAGACATAGAGCCTTAATGATTGGTAAAGTAATAGAAATAGATACTTTTGCACCACCTCGCCAAGATTGGATTGATGGTTCTGATGCTTATTTAAGAAAATAATGGATTTAGGATTAAAAGACAAAGTTGCTTTAGTTTTAGCATCTAGCAAAGGTTTGGGAAAAGCTGTTGCATTAGAATTAGCAAAAGAAGGCGCTAAAGTAATTATTTGCGGAACGGATGCTGATGCTTTATCAAAAACTAAAGCGGAAATTGAAGCTATCGTACCAAACCATGTTGCCGCTTTTGTAAGTGATATTACTGAGGAGGCGCAGCGTAAAATTTTGGTTGATGAAAGTGTAAAAGCTTTTGGGCCAATAGAAATTTTAGTAACCAATGCAGGCGGACCAGCCTCAGGACCATTTGAGCAATTTAATTTAGAAGATTGGAAAGCAATCTATAATTCACTTTTCTTAAGCGTTGTTGATGTGATTCAGCAAGTTCTTCCATCAATGAAAGAAAAAGGATTTGGTAGAATATTAACCATCACTTCCATTACTTTAAAACAACCAGCTGATAATTTAATTTCTTCAAATGCAGTTAGAACAAGTTTATTGGGTTTAGTAAAAAGCTTATCTAACGAACTTGCTTCTTTTGGTATTACAGTAAATAACTTGATGCCAGGTTACACCAGTACCAATAGATTAGAAGAATTGATAGAGAAAAATCCAAAAGTTAATGAGGTAAAAGAAACTATTCCCATGAAACGTTTTGGTAAGCCAGAAGAGTTTGCTGCAGCTGCTGCGTTTTTATTAAGCAAAAGAGCAAGCTATATTACAGGGCAATCTTTAGCCGTTGATGGTGGCTGGATAAAAGGGAATTAGACTTATTAAAGCTATTAGTTACTCTTCTAATTTAAGTACAATAATACTATTTTAAAAATTTTAGTTTTGTGCGTTTTAACACGCTTTCCGCTGTATCTTTTTTTGTCTTATCCTTCGACTCCGCTCAGGATGACAAAAAAAAGGATGTCGCTTCAATCGTTAACGCCTTGTAAACTCTATAAATACGTTAATAATCTATTTTAAAGTATTTTTATTATCAAACTACAGTTTATATTCTAATAACTAACAGCACTTTATCGTTTCACTTTTTTTAATAACTAATAAATTAAATTAAAAATGTGTTTAAACACAACTTATTACTTGCTGAAGTAAAGCCTAACGCTAAACAAGCTCTTTTTCTATCAAATAGTTATTCCTAGTAACAGAGTTTCTGGAAACTAGCTCGGCAACAAAACCAGTTAAAAATAGTTGAGAGCCTAGTATAACAGCTACTAGTGCAATATAAAACAAAGGTTGCTCTGTAACCTCTCGTTCTATTTTTATATGATAAGCAATATGATAAAGCTTTTCGCCAATAATCCATAAAGCCATGATTGTTCCTAATAAAAAGCTTAACACACCCATAGAGCCAAAAAAGTGCATGGGTCTTTTTCCAAATTTACCTACAAAAAATATAGATAATAAATCTAAAAAGCCATTTATAAATCGGCTAAAGCCAAATTTAGTAGTGCCATATTTTCTTGCTCTATGTTCTACAACTTGTTCTTCTATTCTATGAAAACCTGCCCATTTAGCTAAAACTGGAATATAACGATGCATCTCTCCATAAACTTCAATATTCTTAACTACATCTTTACGGTAAGCTTTTAAACCACAATTAAAATCGTGTAGGTTTTTTATCCCCGACATGCTTCTTGTAGCGGCATTAAAAAATTTAGTAGGTATGGTTTTACTTAATGGATCGTAACGTTTCTTTTTCCAGCCAGAAATTAAATCTAGTTTTTCGTTTTTTATACGATTGTAAAGTACTGGAATCTCATCGGGAGAGTCTTGCAAATCAGCATCCATAGTAATTACAACCTCCCCTTGTGCCATGGCAAAACCTACATTTAAAGCCGCAGATTTTCCGTAATTCCTTCTAAACTTTATGCCTTTAACTGCTGCATGATTAGCTCTTAACTCTTCCATTTTATCCCAGCTACCATCATTGCTCCCATCATCAACTAAAATGATTTCATAAGAAAAGTTATTCTTATGCATTACATCTTTTATCCATTGTGTAAGCTCTGGTAAAGACTCTACTTCGTTATATAATGGTACAACTACAGAAATGTTCATTTTTTGTTAAATCTTAAAGCTAAAGACTAAAGGTCTGTTGCGTATTAATTTGATAGTAAAAAGAAAAACGTTTGATGTTAAACATCAAACGTTTTAAATATTCTATAAATATAAATTTTATTAATCGTTTTCCTCTACTGGGGCAAATATAGGTGGATTCTTTTTGAAAATTGCCGCAAAAATTAAAGACATAATAAAACCTACAATAATAACTGAGGCAAAACTAATGGCAAAAGATTTTAAATCTGGCTGATAGATTGATTTTACTTGTGATAATGCTTGCTCTACTCCAGCATCAATAGCTTTTTGGTCTGTAACACCAAACTTTTCTAAGTTCGCAATGGCTTGTTGCTCTATAGATGGTGCTAATTTTTCAAAAGCATCGGTCTCTATAAATTTAAAAAACACAAAATTCACAACACTAGAAATTGCATTTCCAATTAAAGACATCACAAAAATTCCTTTTAAAGCCTCTTTAAAAGTCCAATAGCCACCTACTTTCTTTTTTAAATCTATGGTAAAGAATATATACATTAATAAAGAAAAAACGGCAAAAATAATTGAGAATGAGAATGAGCCAATAATAGATGGGAATGCATAATAAATAATTATTTGCATAGCAACACTTAGAATACCAAGTATAATACCGTTGTTAATGATTTGTTTGTTTAGATTTTCCATGTTTGTTTTTTAGTTTTAGGTTTGAAAAAATTATTGGTTGTAATTAATTATCATATTTAAAATTGCAGCATCAAAAGCCGGATCTTCACTTAAATTTTTAAAAGTTTTAAGCTCTTGGTCTGATGGTTCTGGATGATAGAAAAACGCCATTAGCGGATAAAATAAATCTCTAATCTCTGATTCGATGTCTAATGATTTAGAAACCCTAGCAATTTCTTCAATACTACTTTCCATTAATATTTGATGTGCAATTACATCTTCATAAATGCGATGCTCGTCTTGAAACTCATCCTCCTCTACTAACAAAAACTCTTTTAAATAATCATCTAAAGTAGGGTCAATTTCCTCATCTTCGCACTCTCTTAGGTATAATAAAAGATTTAAAAGCTCGGTGCCACGGTCTAAAGTTTCTTCCTCAATCTTTTCCCACTCTGGCGAGTCTAAATAATCAGAATCTAACTTTTTAGCATCTTCGGCAAAGAAATTAATCATTAGTAAATCAAAGGTTACTTCTCTAATGGCATCTAAGGCAGGCGAATCGTCAAAAACCTTATCCATAATCAGCAACTTACTCATAAAATCTTCGTCACCATTAAAAAGATTTTGCATTTTCTTTAGCTCTTGCTGCGCAGGCACATTTTCTAATGCAGAAAAAGTATTAAACAAAGCTTCTAAGGCTAATTGTACTTTATTATCCATTTTATTTTGAAGATTTAGTGATTAGATATATTTATTTGTGAATTATTACAAGCTAGCCAAACTTTTCCATTTAGTGTTAAATTGATAAACGGAGAGTTGAAAGATTTAGAGAAATTGTTCTCCTTTGTATAAATCCACTCGCTTTTATCAAATACAATTAAGTTAGCTAATTCTTTTTCTTCTATTTTAGGGATTTGTAAACCTAAAATCTCTCTAGGTTTTATGGCTAGCTTTTCTATAATTAAATCTAAAGAAAGATTTGCTTTTAGTAACAATGGTAAAACAGTTTGTAATCCTATTATACCATAGTTAGCAATTTCAAATTCGACTTGCTTAAACTCTATTTCCTGTGGCTTATGTTGTGATACTATGGCATCAATTACTCCAGTTTTAACTCCTTCTAACAATGCATCTACATCTTTTTGAGTGCGCAAAGGTGGTTTTACTTTATAATTAGTATCAAAATCTGATAATGCGTCTTCTGTTAAAACTAAATGATGAGCAGCTACATCACAAGTTACTTTTAAACCTTTTTGCTTAGCCTCTTTAATTAATTCCACTGCCTTAGCTGTAGAAATAGTAGAAAAATGAACTTTTGCATCGGTATATTCTGCTAAATATAAGTCCCTTACAATCATTAAATCCTCTGCAAGGTTAGGTATTCCTTTCATCCCTAATAAGGTACTCATCACGCCTTCATTCATTTTAGATTTACCTGCTATGGCCGCATCTTCTGCATAGGAAAAAATCAAAGCATCAAAACCTTTGGCATATAATAGTGCTCTTTCCATTAAACCCGCATCTTGTATGGGTTTGTCTCCATCGGTAAATGCAATGGCGCCTGAATTTTGCATATCAAACATTTCGGCTAAGTCTTTCCCTGCCCTTTCTTGAGATATAGTCCCGTATGGATAAATATCAACCAAATTACCTTTGGCTTTATTAACTAAAAACTCTACTTGTGATTTAGAATCAGTAGTTGGATGATTATGAGGCATTAAACCTAATCCTGTAAAACCACCTGCAATTGCAGCTTTAGAAGCAGTTTTAAAATCTTCTTTTGTTTCTAAACCAGGCTCTCCAATGCTCACATTTAAATCAAAAAAACCAGGCGCAACAAACTTACCTTCCCCATTAAAAACTTCCCCATCAAAAGCAATATCCTTCCCTATTTTAGTAATTATGCCATTTTCTATCAACACATCTACAACTTGTTGATTTAGGCTAGAGTTAGTATCTACTACTTTACAAGATTTAATTAAAACTGATTTTAACATTCTAATTCTTTATTTTCTGATTAAAAAAACGGATCAATAAGACTTCTAGCAACAAAAATACAATTGTTAAAATTATACAAATTTTCCATAAAGAGAACCCTCTATTGGTACTTTCCATTTGTTGATTTATTGTTGCGCCTTTACTATTTAATATATTTTTGGTCTTAAATATTGATTCAATTTCTTGATTACTGTAAAATTCTAAAGGAGACTCGGCTCTATCTTCGTTTAAGCCAAAAGTATTCATTGTGGTATCTCTCAATTTAACCTGATAAAAACCAGGTTTTGTTAATTGATCGGCATAATTTAAAATAGTTTGAGAAGGCGTTCTAATAACCTCTGGAATAATTTCTAGCTTATTACCTATTATTAAAATTTTGTCCTTTTCTGATAAATTGATGCTATTTATTTTGATTTGATTCTCTTTACCAATTATTTTAAATAATAACTGTTCTTTAGACGATAGCAAAGCCGTTTTAAACAAATAAGGCAAAAATAAAGCATGCTTGGTAAGGTTACTAGCCTCATTATTTAATGGTAAATAAGAAATATAAATCTCTCCATTTTGGAGCTGATAATTACTGATTAAAGGACTTTGGTTATCTCCAGTTAATAACACCTTTTTAGTTGTTTTAACCAAATTAGAGCTAGCAAAATATTGGGTTGCGTAAGGTAAATCTATATTCTTAGGGATTTGCTCAAAAACATCTCTAAAAACAGGATGTTTTAAATCTAAACTTTTCCCTTTTATAGGCTGATTAACCAAAGCCGTTGGATAATCAGCATTTAACTTAGTTAAAAACGATTGATAAGAACCCAAATCTGCATTAAGCGGTATAAAAACAGACAAACTTCCGCCTTGTTCTACGTATTGCTTAAGCTGTTGTGATAAACCATCAGAAACAGTTCCTAAATTCTCTAATATGATTAAAGGATACTTGCTTAATTCACTATAACTAATTTGTGATTGATTGACTTGTGTGGTTTTAAAAAAATCATCGGTTTGATAAGCTATAGAAATATTAGCAACAGGTTGATTTTGATAAATACTGAGTATTTCTAACTTATTTTTTATTTCAAAAGAGAAATAAAAATTATCGTCAAAAGTTATCGGATAATCTTTAATAGTGATTAATCCATTTTGCCATCCGGTAGATAATCCAGAAAAAGATAAAGTATCTTTTTGTGAAAATCCTGCTTTAATATCTAAGCTGCTTAACGCTTTTTGAAGTCCATTGATATTTAATTTTAAAGGAATAGAGTTAGCATCTTCTGATGAATGATTTTTAGCAACTACCACCAAATTTTCTTTTTGATTAGGCTGATGAAATGGACTTAAAAAATAAATAGAATCTATAGAGATATTAGGTAAAGTATTGCCTTGTAAGGGTACAAAAAACTGAGTAATGTTAGTGTCTAGAATAAATTCTTGATTAATATTGGGTTGCTTTTGAAAATCAGAAACTAAATAGGCTACTTTTTTATACCCATTGGCTTTATCTAAAATTAATTTTTGCCTATTGGTTATAGTGTTAAAATCTCTGTTTAGCGGAGAAATAAAAATTGTATTTAGCTGTTCTAATAATTCGTCTTTGGCGATAAATCGCTGTTGTTTACCCTCGAAATTATTAGTTATTAATTGAAATTTATCGTTTAAACTATATGTTTTTAAAATTTCGATAACTTTTCTTTTCCCCTCATCTAGCAAAATACCGTCTTTATTTACGGCTTCCATAGAATAAGAGTTATCTAAGTAAATGCTTACTGTATAATTTTTGTAAAGCTGATTATCAGCATTATTCTTAATATAGGGTTGTGCAAATGCTAAAACTAAAAAAACTAATGCTAATATTCTTGAAGCTAAAATTAAGCGTTCTTTAAGTTTTTGAGCAGCAATAGTTTGAATTTCAATAGCTTTTAAAAGCCTTACGTTACTGAAGTATACTTTCTTAAATTTTCTAAAATTGAATAAGTGAATGATTACCGGGATGGTAATTAGAAGCAATGCAAAAAGAAACTCGGGAAAGAGAAACCTCATTAAGAATCAAAGATATGTTTTTTGATGTTGTTGATAAACTTTATATCAAAAAAAATCAAAAAAAATCCTCAATTAGATGATCGAATTGAGGATTTATAATTTTTAAGAATCTATCTACCAAAAAACGGTGTAAAGTGCTACCAATATTCCAATAATTAGTACTGCACCTACTGTAAAACCAGCCGTAGGTTTAAACATGCTAGCATCTACTTCTAAACCTTTAGGGTTAGGTGAGTCCTTGTATTCCAATTTAGAGATGAAAAACATCCCTATGATTGAGAATAAGAATACAAAACCCATCCTATCTAAAAATGGTATCTCGTAAACTCCAGTTACTGGTACTGCAAATCCCATTGAGTATAGGAATGACAAATCCACATACTCCGGCAAAAACTTTAATACTATGGATAGTATGAATCCTCCTATAGTTGCAAATAAGGCCGCTGATGATGTAGTGCGTTTCCAAAAGAAACCTAGAATAAACATGGCAAAAATACCTGGAGATACGAAACCTGTATACTCTTGTATAAATTTAAATCCACCTTTTTCGATTCCTAAAAACGGTGAAATTACTACCGCTAAAATCATCGATACCACTACCGTAATCTTTCCTGTAATTACCAATGACTTCTCGCTCGCATCCTTGTTGAACACTTTCTTGTATACATCTAAGGTAAATATAGTGGCTATACTATTGGCCTTACCTGCTAAAGAGGCTACTACTGCCGCTGTTAATGCTGCAAACGATAAACCTTTTAATCCGCTTGGTAGTAGGTTTAATAATACTGGGTAGGCTCTATCTACTTGTACTTTACCATCTACTAAAATCTCTACCGAAAATACTTCTTCTTTGTAAAGTAAATACGCTGCTATACCTGGTAATACCACTATAATGGGCATTAATAACTTTAAAAATGCTGCAAACAAGATTCCGCCTCGAGCGGTTTTTAAATCTGCTCCTAAAGCTCGCTGGGTGATGTATTGGTTACATCCCCAATAGTTTAAGTTTACTATCCAGATTCCTCCTAGTAAAACAGTTAAGCCTGGTAACTCAATAAAGTTCTCGTTTTCTTTATCAAATATCATCTGAAAATGGTCGCTTGCCTGACTTGTCATTTGTGTAAATCCTGCGATTACGCCCGTTTGTCCGTAATGATCGGCTACCAAGTTTAAGGCTAAATACGTGGTGGCTAATCCTCCTAATATTAAAAAGAATACTTGAATTACATCTGTATAGCCTATTACTTTCATTCCACCTAGGGTGATAACAATTGCAAAAACCGCCATCCCTAACATACAAACTGTGAAGTTGATTCCTGAAATACTACCTACCGCTATGGCTCCTAAGAAAAGAATGGATGTTAAGTTGACTACTACATATAATAACAACCAAAATACTGCCATAATCATCGCTACTGTTTCGTTATACCTCTGGCTTAAAAACTGAGGCATTGTAAATATCTTATTCTTTAAGTAAACCGGAATAAAGAATACAGCTACTATCACCAAGGTGATTGCTGCCATCCGCTCATAGGTAGCAATCGCTAAACCTAACTGAAATCCTGACCCACTTATCCCTATAAACTGCTTGGCTGAAATATTAGAAGCTATTAAGGATGCCCCTATTGCCCACCAGGTTAAAGAACCTTCTGCTAAAAAATAATCCTTCGAATCGCTGGTTTTACTCTTCTTCTTGTTATAAATCCAAAAACCGTAGCCGGCAACAATAATGAAATACAATGTAATCTGCAGTGGATAATGATTCTGTCTTCATTAAAAAAATTGTTTGGTTATAGTTTAGTTTGGTAATTAAATTTAAGCAAAATCACCTTGTTTTGCATGGATAATGTTTTCAGCATTTATAGCCAATCCAATTAATTTAACATTCTCAAAACTATATATCAACAAGGTCTAGATGTAGAACATTTGTTTATAATATTACTATAAATGTTTAATTTGGTTTATTATTGGGTATAATATCAATCTCCAATTTAAAATTATCAATGTTAATTATAATTTTGAACTCGAATACATTTTAAAATCAATTGAATTATTACTCGGAATTTAATCATCCATTTTTTTCATATAACTCTTATCAATTAAGTTAACAACTTTTCAATTAAACAATAAAACTTTTAATATCCATTATGACATTAGACAATGCTGATTTAAAACGTATGGCATCTCAAGTAAGAAGAGACATTTTACGTATGGTTTATGAATGCCAATCCGGACACCCTGGTGGTTCTTTAGGCTGCACAGATTATTTTGTAGCCCTTTACTTTAAAATCATGAAACACGACCCTGCCTTTAATATGGATGGTATTGGC
>JBIKIN010000018.1:0-81256 GCA_044361595.1 Pelobium sp.
GCGGCATGGCTGGTTCAGGGTTGCCCCCATTGACCAATATTCCTTACTGCTGCCTCCCGTAGGAGTCTGGTCCGTGTCTCAGTACCAGTGTGGGGGGTCATCCTCTCAGATCCCCTAGACATCGTAGTCTTGGTGAGCCGTTACCTCACCAACAAACTAATGTCACGCATGCCCATCTTAATCCTATAAATATTTGAACATTGTATCATGCGATACTGTGTTTTTATGCGGTGTTAATCCGAATTTCTTCGGGCTATCCCCCTGATTAAGGTAGGTTGCATACGCGTTACGCACCCGTACGCCACTCTCATGGAAAGCAAGCTCTCCAATCCCGTTCGACTTGCATGTATTAGGCCTGCCGCTAGCGTTCATCCTGAGCCAGGATCAAACTCTCCATTGTATAATGTTGGTTTGATACTAACTTGATGTTAATATTAATTATTCTTGTTTGATATAACCCTAACAGATTTGTTAGTGTTATCTACGCTACATGATATCTTTTTAAAGAACTTTTGTGTCTTGCCTCGCGGTTTGACATCTATATTTATATTACTCCAATGAGTAACTAAATTTTTCTGCTTTCATTCCATTAACGAATCGCTCGCTAATGTTTCCCTTTTGACGGGCTGCAAAGATGAAGTTAATTTTTTATATTTCAAAATATTTTTTAAAATATTTTTTTAACTCTTAACTCTTTCATTTCATTCAATACTCAACCTCTCTTTTCCCTCTTCATAACCCGCATTCCTCGCGTTTGCGGAGTGCAAAGGTGTGACTTTTTTTATTATTACGCAAGTATTATTATTAATTATTTCTGGTTTTATTTGGATTTTTATCGCAACTGCCTGGTAAATAGGTCAATATTTTTTTCAGGGGTGTATTAGGGATTAAATGAACGTGGTTTGGCGGGCATGTTTGCTAACTCCTCATACATCTATATAAATATGCTACGGAGCTTATGCTGTAGAATTCGTGGGATGGCTGTCTTTCTGTTTGTCCATAGGATGTAGTACGCAAGGTTACGAATATTCAAGCCAGCTGGACTTGGTCTGGGTTTCAGGTGGTGAATATGGGATATAACGACTAATAAAAATCTCTGTAATCGCGTTAACGATTGTTGCGCCCGCCTGAACAGAGCGGGCAGCGATACAGGTAAAACTTTGTGAAGTACGAGCGCAATGTGTATCTAAACGCTAAAAACAAGTTAATGAAAATTATTTTAGAACTAAATATCCCAATAGCTTTATATTTTAACTATTGGGATACTTCGAATTAATAACACTAATACTTCGCTATTAAGAGATATTATAATAGGCTTCTAAGGTTAAAACTTTAAATGTTTAACAGTTTGTCCTTTATTAATTAATTGTTTTAGAGAATCAATTCCGATTTTTAGGTGCGACTCTACATGCTCTGCTGATGTTTTTGAACTATCACTTTCGGCAGTCTTTACCCCTTCTGGTACCATTGGTTGATCTGAAACTAGCAGTAAAGCACCTGTAGGTATTTCGTTTGCGAAGCCAGTTATAAAAACAGTCGCAGTTTCCATATCTACGGCCATTGCTCTTACGCTTTTTAAATATTTCTTAAAAGCTCTATCGTGTTCCCATACTCTTCTATTTGTAGTGTATACTGTTCCTGTCCAATAATCGCGAGAATGGTCTCGAATAGTAGTTGATATTGCCTTTTGTAAAGCAAATGCAGGTAAAGCCGGTACTTCGGCAGGCAAATAATCATTTGAAGTACCTTCGCCTCTTATTGCAGCAATTGGTAAAATTAAGTCTCCAATTTCATTTTTACGCTTTAATCCACCACATTTACCTAAAAACAAAACTGCCTTTGTTGGTATAGCGGTTAGAAGGTCCATCATGGTGGCGGCTAATGGACTTCCCATTCCAAAATTTATTATGGTTATACCACCAGCAGTTACGCTTTGCATTGGTTTATCTAAACCATAAATTGGTGCATTATCGTTCCATTCTGAAAAAAGCTGTACGTATTTAGAGAAGTTGGTTAACAGAATGTATTGACTAAACTCTTCTAGTGGACGACCTGTATAACGGGGCAACCAATTTGCGACAATGTCTTCTTTAGATTTTAGTCCTTTTTTTATTGATACTTTTACTTCTTTATCTGGTGTAGAAACATTTTTCTTTTTTATATCCTTTTCTTCGTTCATATTTTTATTTATTTACAAAAAAGTCCCGGCTTTATCGGGACTTTTTATTTATTTCTTATTTTATGCTGCTTTGAGTTTTTTTAAATCTGATTTCTCGAATTTATCTAAAGCATAGTTTAAATCTATATGTAGCGTCTTTGATTCTTGTTTTTGAGAAGGAATATCAAACATGGCATCTATCATGATTGCTTCGCAAATAGACCTAAGCCCTCTTGCTCCTAATTTAAATTCCATTGCTTTATCTACAATAAACTCGAATACATCTTTATTAAATTCTAATTTAACATCTTCATATTCAAACAACTTCTGGTATTGTTTAATTAGTGAATTTTTAGGTTCTGTTAAAATATTTAATAAAGTTTGGCGATCTAATGGATTGAGATGAGTTATAACTGGTACTCTACCAATTAATTCAGGAATCATTCCGAAAGATTTTAAATCTAAAGGAGTAATGTATTTGTATAGATTTTTTAAATCGATTTCAACGTCATCGGCTTTTACTTTATAGCCGACTGTTTGTGTTCTTAATCTGTTTGCTATCTTTTTCTCGATACCATCAAAGGCTCCACCGCAAATAAATAAGATATTATTTGTATTTACTGGGATCATTTTTTGATCAGGGTGCTTACGGCCGCCCTGAGGAGGTACGTTTACTATTGTTCCTTCTAAAATTTTTAGGAGGGCTTGCTGTACTCCTTCACCACTTACATCACGTGTAATTGATGGATTATCACTTTTGCGAGCAACCTTATCCACTTCATCTATGTAAACAATACCACGTTCGGCTGCTGTTACATCATAATCAGCGGCTTGAAGTAAACGAGTCAAAATGCTTTCGACATCTTCACCCACATAACCCGCCTCTGTTAACACGGTGGCATCGCAAATACAAAATGGAACATTTAAAATCTTAGCGATAGTTTTAGCCATTAATGTTTTACCTGTCCCGGTTTCGCCCACCATCATGATGTTAGATTTTTCAATTTCTATCTCGTCTTTACCAACTTTCTGATTTAAACGTTTGTAATGATTGTAAACTGCAACAGCTAAAACTTTTTTAGCATCGTCTTGCCCAATAACGTATTGATCTACATGCGCTTTAATTTCCTGAGGCTTAAGTAAAGTTAAAGCAGAATTTATACTTTTACCTTTCTTTAAAATTAATTCCTCTGCCAAAATATCATTTGCCTGCCCTACGCACTTATCACAAATATGGGCATCAAGACCAGCAATAAGCATTAAAGAATCTTGCTTTCCTGCGCCGCAAAAAGAACATTTGATATCTTTTTGATTTTTACTCATTATTTATCTGAATTAGGACCTAAAACCTCATCAATCATACCAAAGCCTTTAGCTTCTTCAGCAATCATCCAATAATCACGATCGGATGCTTTCTCTACCCAATCGTATGTTTGACCAGAATGCTTAGATATTATGTCATAAAGCTCTTTTTTAAGCTTCAACATTTCCCTTAAGTTAATCTCCATATCTGACGCTACACCCTGAGCTCCACCTGATGGTTGATGAATCATGATGCGGGCATGCGGCAATGCTGCTCTTTTACCTTTTGCACCTGCGCACATTAATACTGCACCCATAGATGCTGCCATACCTGTACAAATTGTTGCCACATCTGGTGAAATATATTGCATAGTATCATAAATTCCCATACCTGCGTAAACTGACCCACCTGGAGAATTTATATAAATTTGAATATCTCTTTTAGCATCTGCAGATTGTAAAAACAATAATTGTGCTTGAATGATGTTTGCATTTTGATCATAAATGGCGTCTCCTAAGAAAATGATTCTATCCATCATTAATCTTGAAAACACATCCATTTGCGCAACATTTAATTGACGCTCTTCAATAATGTAAGGTGTCATACTTGATGGTCTTAAGATACCTTGGGCATTATTAATATATTTATCTACATGCATACCACCGATTCTGTGGTGCTTTACTGCATACTTTCTAAATTCGTTTTTATCTATGTTCATGATGATTAATTTGATCTATTTATTATAAAGGAGTAAATATAAAATTTGTTTGTTTAGTAAACGCACAAGGTATTTATTAATTTCAATTTATAAAAAAAGACCTATCAATTGGTTGTAAAATTTTATTAAGTTAACATTTATTATGTTAAAAAAATAATTTTAAAAAAAGAGCAGTCTTTGTGCAAGACTGCTCTTTATTAGCTTTATTTAAAATAAGTTAACAGAATATTAATTTAACTCCTGAAATTTATTGTAGGCAATTTCTTTTTGTTCTAGAGTTATAACCGTTTTTAAATAATCAAATACCTTTTGAGCTTTAACTTCTTCAAAAATACGATTAGCATTTTCTTTATCTTTCAAAAATTGAGCTGTGTATTGGCCTAATTGTTCTTCTTCTAAAGGTTGAGGACTGTACATTCTAAACTGAGCATCTAAACGAGCTTTAGCCATTTGGAAAACATCTTCGTACTTGATCTCTAATTTTTGATCTTTAACAATTTTGTTCTCAACTAAAGTCCATCTTAAGTTTTTAGCAAAATCATCGTACCCTTTATCTAATTCTTCTTGAGTAATTTCCTTATTTGAAATCTTTAACCAGCGCTTTAAAAAATCATCTGGAAGGGCCATAGTTGCTTTTTCTGAACCGTATTTATATAAATCTCCAGCAAGTTTCTTTTCAGCATCTTGTTGCATCATAGATTCTAACTCTTCAGTGATTTTAGCAGTAAATTCTTCTTCGGTTGTTACTACACTTTCTCCAAACAGTTTATCAAAAAACTCTTGATTTAAATCTGACTCCTCTAATCTGTTGATGTTTTTAACTGTTAACTGGAACTTAGACTGTGGAATAATAGGATCTTGATCATCAAGCTTTAAAATTTTAGCTAATTGAACATTATCATCTACAGCTGTGACTAAATCGAATGATTTTACAACATCATCCTTTTTTAAGCCAATTAATGATTTTAATGCAGTTGCGTCCTTAACAATGTCAGTCCTTAGTGATGTGGTTACGTTAATTCCGCCATCAAATATATTTCCATCATTATCTAATTGAATAAACTCTCCAAAAATCACATCGCAATCAACAACTTCTGAAGGGTTAGTCATTTTTCCGTAGCTTCTTCTAATGTTTTTAATCCTAGCGGCTAAAGTATCAGCATCAACTTTAATGATATATTGGGTTAATTTATCTTTAGCATTAAAATCAACATCAACCTCAGGTGCTAAACCCAATTCATAATTAAAGACAAAATCATCGTTAAAATCCCAGTTAAACTGTGTATCATCTTCTTTTGGAAGTGGTTGTCCCAAGATTTCAATTTCGTTTTGTTGTATATAATTGTTCACCGATTCTGAAAGCAAATTATTGATTTCATCAACCAAAATACTTTTACCATACATTTTTTTGATATGAGCTGGAGGAACCATTCCTGGACGAAAGCCTGGTAATTTAGCTTTCTTAGCTTGGTCTTTGATTGCTTTATTTACTTTTTCCTGATAGTCATCGGGGCTAATTTTAACGGTTAAAACTGCGCTTAAATCGTTAATCTTTTCCTGTGTGATATTCATTTATTGCTTATTTAACTTTTGCTTTTTTTTGATACAAAAATCCCTCCCTGTTGCTGGGGAGGGATTGGACTAGTGCGGAAGAAGGGACTCGAACCCCCACGCCGTGAAGCGCCAGATCCTAAGTCTGGTGCGGCTACCAATTACGCCACTTCCGCATTTAGGATTTTTTCAAATTAACATATTTTTAATTTGGACTGCAAAGATAGGATTTGAAATAGTTAAAGCAAATGTTTTTTTATAATTTTTGATTACAAAGATTATTGTTTTCGTGATTGCACTAATTTATGGATTAAACGGATTTATGGATTTTAAAATTTACTCGATCTACAGTAACGACTTTATGAGACTTTTAAAGTATTCCGCAGATTTTAATAATCTACTTCCATACCAGCTAAACATCTCACCATCAATTAACATCACTTTTGAATTAGGCCAAATTTCTTGATATTCTTCAATGTGTTTTTGTTTGAAAGGAAAAGGCTCTGAAGAAAGCAGAACGACTTCTGGTGTTAGTTTTTCTAACTCATCTTTATTTAGCGCTGGGTAACGGTGTTCTTGAATGATATTTTTTAGTCCACAAAAAGTAACCATTTCGTTAATGAAAGTGTTTTGCCCAGCTAACATATTTGGGTTTTGCCAAATGAAATATAGCACATTTCTAGGTGTTTGGATATTTGTAGAATGCTTCAAATCCTTAAATTTATTTTCTATTTCATTTGCAGTAGAATTTGCCTCGTCTTTTTTGTTTACTATTTCCCCTACAGATTTAATCATTTGTAAAGCGTCTTTTAAATCAAAAATATCACTCATCCAAACAGGAAATTCTTTCATTAAAATCTCGATATCTTCTTTTTGATTTTCTTCTTTGTTACCAATAATTAAATCTGGTTTTAAATCTCTTATTTTTTGAATATTAAGTTTTTTGGTTCCTCCAATTTTGGCAGTACTTTTAAATTTATCTTTGGGATGAATGCAAAATTTGGTAATGCCAACAATTTCTTGGTCTAAACCTAGATCAAAAAGTAATTCTGTTTGTGAGGGAACCAAGGAAATAATACGTTTTGGTGGAAAGTTAATTTCTACTCTATTGTCTAATTGATCTATAAATTCCTTTTTTTGCATAAACAAATTAAATCATTTGTAAATAAATGAAACAAAAAGAAAGTCATAATATTAATATTTGGAGCTTTTTAGTTTCCTCAATTTTTACGGTTGGACTATTAAATTTAAGTTATTTTGCATTAGATAGAACTGATACGATAAAAATATGGCTAGGCTTAGGTTTTATGTTTCTAGCATATTTTTACATCTTATACAAACAAAACAAGCAGGAAAATAAATGGCATAACAACTTTTTAGCTTATGCTAGCAGACTAATTTTACTATTTAGTTTTCCGCTATTAAGCGATGATATTTACCGTTTCATTTGGGATGGAGCACAAATATTAAACGGCATCAATCCATTTAGTTTTACACCTACGGAGTTAATAAACAAAAATTTAGACTGGGTAGACATTGATCTCTATCGAAAGATGAATTCGCCCAATTACTATTCAGTTTACCCTCCTATTAATCAAATTGCTTTTTTAATAAGCGCAATTCCAGGAAAAGGCAATTTATTACTTTCAACAATTTTATTAAGAATTATTATATTAAGTTTCGATATTGGAAATATATATATCCTAAAAAAATTATTAAGATTCTACCAGAAAGACGAAAAATTGGTTTTCTGGTATGCGTTAAATCCTTTAGTGATTACAGAGTTTACAGGAAACCTTCACTTTGAGGCAGTAATGATATTTTTCACCTTATTAAGTATTTGGTTCTTGATTAGAAATAAATGGCTAATTGCGGGTTTTGCATTGGGACTTGCTGTGTGTTCTAAATTACTTCCTTTAATTTTTTTACCATTATTTATCAAACATATTGGATGGAAGAAAACAATTTATGCTGGCCTAATTTGTGGATTGACTATCTTAGTCTTATTTCTTCCTTTTATTTATAATCTAGAATTAGCTCAAAACTTTATATCAAGTATTCAACTTTATTATGGAAAATTTGAGTTTAATGGAAGTGTTTATCAAATTTTAAAAGCCATTGGCTGGAAATGGCTTGGCTACAATCCAATTACTTATACCAGCAAAATATTATTGATTTTAACCCTTTTAGGTTTTCTTGCCTCCTATTTAAAGAGCAAAAATATTTTTGAAGGCATATTTTGGTTGATGCTTGTTTATAACATTTTTGGAGCAATTGTACATCCTTGGTATATTTTAATCTTGGTTGCGTTTACTCCTTTTGTGAAATGGAGATTTGCTGTTTTATGGTCGGTTTTAATTTGTTTAAGTTACTACACTTATCGAGTTATTCCTTATGAAGAAAATTTAAATTTAGTGATTATAGAATATTTGCTCCTTGGACTTTTTATAATTTATGAGTTAATTTTTTTTAAAAATAAAAATCCTGCATAAAAGTGAAATTAATAATTTCACTTTTATGCAGGACTATAAATCATTGTTGAACAACAACTTTTCTTATCACGCGGTAGCGACTAAAATATTTATTTTTTCACCTCTGTGAAATGAAAAAATAAAAGTGCTACAAATGGCATCAAAATTAAAAACACATACCATTTTTTGGTATTTTTAATTTGTAGACGAGTAGATTGAGATTTTATGTACGTTATTCCATAAATTAATAATAAAGAATAAATAATTAATGGTATTGTAATAGTAAATAAATTCATGATAATTATCTTTAAAGGTTTAATATAAAATTTTTGTCAACTAATGTTGTGTAGTTTGAGTTGGTTTTGTTAAACCTAAACAAGCAGATTCATGCAACATGCAATCTCCCATTATTTTAACAGCAGATAAAGGATATGTAATACAATATTCAGCATAAGCATAATATCCCATGTTTCCAACTTCTCTGTTCAAACAATCAACAACAGCAACTAGACAATCACTTGCAGGACTTTCAGAAACATTAACTTCTTTCAGATTTCCATCATTTCCTGTAAATCTTTTTAAGTCTCCTTTTTTGTTGTACATTAATTTGTCTTCATAAATAGCGACGTTTGATTTAATTTTAGTTTTACTGATATTAAACCCTGATGTATTTGTGATTTGAATAATACCTGTAAATTTCTTTTTAGATTGCATTGCAGAAATGCTCTCCGTTTCAGATGAAATTTTATAAATTATGGTCGGGAACCAATTATCAGGGCTATTTTGGATGATTTAAAGAAAGTTATTGCTTTTACAATTTCGTTTTTAGTATTGATGATATCTGTTGTAATAACCTTCAAATCTCCCTTTTCTGTGATAGGTAAATCTACGAAAATGTGATTTGGATATAAATTTTGTAAATTTTTGTAATCTTGTGATTGATGGTAAGTTTTTATTTGAATTTGATAATCTTCATTAAGACTTACATCCTCAACTACACTTTTTTTACAAGCGAAAAAAACCCCGACTGAAATTAACAGAATTAATAAAATTTTAAAATTCAGAGATGTTTTGAGATGTTTTGAGATGTTTTGAGATGTTTTGAGATGTTTTGAGATGTTTTCATTTTTTTTTAAAATTATTTATTTTCTTTAAATATAAAGAAAATAAATAATAGTTAAAAGTATATTTCAATAAAAAGATAAAATATTAAACAAAACATCTGTAACAATTTAAAGATTTTATATTTGCGATAAATGCTACATAAATCACACCTTTGGCTTCAAAAATTAATTCTAAATTTTATCGATTTTTTTTACCCACCATTTAAAAGTTTTATGCCTAAACAAACTTTTAGATATGCAGCTTGCGGTGGCGGTAACGCATTATTAAATTTTTTGATCTTCTTCCTTACAGAAAATTTTTTAGTTAAAAAACAAGTTGTTCATCTATTTCCAGATTTGGCCATTAGTTCGCACATATTCTCTTTTATTTTAGCTTTTAGTATTACTTTTCCTATCGGATTTTACTTAAATACTTTTGTAGTTTTTGATGGTTCTTACCTATTAAAACGTGTACAATTATTTAGATATTTAATAATTGTTGTGTTTTGTATTGGACTTAATTATTTCTTTATGAAATTATTTGTTGATGAATTTAATTGGTACCCTACTCCATCCTACATCCTGACATTTGGCTTAGTTACTGTTTTTAGCTATTTCTCACAAAGAAATTTCTCTTTCAAAAAAGGCTAACATATTTTAATTAGAGCACAAAAACATCGGCTTAAAGCCCTGTAAAAAATCTTACCTGAAAATAAATACACTTCCTTTATATATTGGCAAGTTCTGAAATTTTGGATTGATAATATAGTAATAGGTGCCGATTGGAAGATTTTTACCTTTAGATTTTCCATCCCATGGTTGATTGTAACCTAAAGATTTAAAAATGATTTCTCCATTTCTGTTAAAAACTGTAATATCTGCGGTAATATTACCGGCCAAGCCATTAATATTCCAAAAATCGTTAACACCATCGTCGTTTGGGGTGAAGGAATCGGGAATTTTTAAAACATTATTTACTGTAACTACAACTTCGTCTTGAGAAAAGCAGCCTGTAAGCGGATCTGTTGCTGTTAATTTATAAGTTGTGGTCTCTAACGGAGTAACTAATGGATTCAAAGAATTTGGATTATCTAGGTATTTAATAGGCTCCCATTTATAGTTAAGATTTTGTGGTGCTACTGCATTAATTGTGGACCGAGAACCTTCTAAAAGAAAAAAATCTACCCCAGCATTAACAACAGGAACAGGATTAACAACAATTATAATAGGATTAGAATAAACTCTACAAGACTGACTAAATATGTTAGTTCCTTCAGCTACTGCTAATCGATATTGATAACCACTTAAATTAGCATTGGTAATATTTAAATTAAAATTGCTGTTATTTTGATTTGGTACATCTATCCAGTCAACACCGTTGTTTCCTGATGTTTGCCATTGATAACTAGGGTTTGTAAAACCAGAGGTTAATGCAGAACTGAAATTGAAATTTTGACTTTGGGACTCACAAACATTGTAACTGTTGTTTACACTACTAATGTTTGGTTCTGTTAATGTAATATTAGGTCCACAGGGTCTAAAAGTGATATCATCTAAAGCTAAATCGTTACCGCAACCTCCATCAGCATCATTAATTAATTTTAAAACAACAGTAGTAACATTTATTGGTGTTTTAAAAAAGAAGCCATATTTATTCCATTGCGGACTATTAGACTCACTAATAGAACCAGTGGTATATTCCCCTAATTTAACACCAGCTTCAGTTTCAATTACAAAATTAATTTTGGGTTTAGATTGTGTAGGACTACATACGTTTGGTTTAATAAGATTGACAATAAAAGCTGCAAACTCGTATGTTGTATTTGGGCATAAATTATTTGCATTTAACGTATAAAATGTTTGTTTGGTAAAGCCAGCATTAACAATCATCATGTATCCGTTATTATCGTCGGAGGTGTGATCTTGAGCTAATGTGTGCCAAGTATTACTAAAGCATGCTTGTGTTTTATTATTAATTACATAAAACCCATCGCCAGGGCAATCATTACCGTTGTAAGGATAAGTGGTATTATTAGATGATAGAGCTGGGCCAACGGAAGAACCAGACCCAAAATTTATGTTAACAGTAGGGTCGCCTAAACTACCTGTGCATACTTGTGCAAAGCCATTAAAAGCAAAAAATATAAATATGAAAAAGGTTAAAATAAATCTCAAACTATCTTAATGGTTTTAATAAGTAATCAAGTCCATTTAATTTAATCTCGTAAACTGTCGCTAAAAGCTGACCTAATTTACCTGGAGGCCAACCTTTGGCTGCAAACCATTCTAAGTATGAAATTGGTAAATCACACAATAGTTTATTTTGATATTTACCAAAAGGCATTTTCATTCTTACAATTTCGAGTAACATTTTGCTATCCATTTATTATTGGCAGGTATTAAGATAATTGAAGAATTAGGACAAAAAAGTTTAGGTGTAAATATAACAATTTTATAAAATGAACTTAAAATTTAAAGTAATACCTGTTTTATATATTGAAATGAAAAGCATAAAAACCTGCATAAATAACCTTTCTCAAAATAAATGCTGTTAAAAATTGTTAATTAATTATTCCCTAAAGCAAAATAATTTAGTTTTACACTTTAGGTTTTATTAAAAAATTGACTCGTATTATTTATTAATCTATCTTTGCAGGATGTTTAAAAACAAGAGCTTAGCAATTCTGAGCTTTATACTATTATTTACAATTGCGTTTACTAGCTGTAAAAGCAAATTTGAAAAGTTAAGACTAAGTACGGATATTGGGCGTAAATACCAAGAAGCCATTAAGTTATATAACAAAAAAGAATATTCTAAGGCTTTAGTTTTATTTGAAGATTTAGTTCAAAGATATAGAGGAAGATCCGAAGCTGAGGATTTATATTATTACTTTGCTTATACTAATTATCAATTAAAAGATTATTTATCTGCAAGATATCATTTTAAAACTTTTTCAGATACTTACCCAAACAGTCCGAAAGCAGAGGAATGTAGATTTTTAACAGCTTACTGTTATTATTTAGATTCTCCTAATTTTAGTTTAGATCAAGATAATACTTTAAGAGCGATAGAATCTCTTCAGCTTTTTATTAATATTTATCCAAAAAGCGATAGAGTTGCAGAGGCAAGTAAATTGATATTGGATTTAAGAGACAAATTAGAACGTAAATCTTACGAGAATGCTAAAATATTTTTAGATATAGGAGATTATCAAGCAGCAGTAATTGCATTTAGGAATTCAACTAAAGATTATCCTGACACTAAATTTGCAGAAGAAATGGATTTTCTAATTGTAAAATCTCAATACCTATACGCAAAAAACAGTTTAGAAATTAAACAAGAAGAGAGATTTAACGAAACGATAGAAGAATACGAAAGATTTGTAGAGAAATATCCTAAAAGTACTTATTTAAAAGAAGCAGAAGAATTAAAAAACAACTCTTTAAAAGGAATAGAAGAGGTAAAAAAATTATTAGCACAATATTCTGGAATAAAAACCGAAAGTAAAAATGATGAACAATAAAGATATCAATAAGCCTACTGTAGCAAATACTACAGTAACCAGAGATTTAAGAGAATTAGACATTAGAACGCAAAACGTTTACGAGTCTATTGTAGTAATTAGCAAAAGAGCAAACCAAATCTCGGCTAACATGAAAGAAGAATTACATGGTAAATTAGCAGAATTTGCTAGTTCTAATGATAATTTAGAAGAGATTTTTGAAAACAGAGAGCAAATTGAAATCTCTAAGCATTATGAAAGAATGCCAAAGCCTTCTTTAATTGCTATTGATGAATTTATTCACGATAAAATTTATCATAGAAATCCAGCTAAAGAACAAAAGTAATTTGTTCTATATTTGAGCATGCCCAATATGCTTAAAGATAAAAATATATTACTTGGCGTTTGCGGCAGCATAGCAAGTTATAAAGCAGCGGAATTAACGAGGCTTTTTGTGAAGGCTGGTGCAAACGTCAAGATAATAATGACTAAAGATGCTACATCTTTTATCACTCCATTAACCTTAGCAACACTATCTAAAAATCCTGTTTTAGTAAATTACTTTTCTAAAGATGATGGTGTTTGGAATAATCATGTAGAATTAGGATTATGGGCAAACTATATGGTTATTGCTCCGGCAACAGCAAATACAATTGCAAAGCTTGCAATTGGACTTTGTGATAACTTAATGAGTGCAGTTTACCTATCTGCCAAATGTCCAGTTTTTATAGCCCCAGCTATGGATTTGGATATGTGGAAACACCCAAGTACTCAAAAAAATATCGAAAAAGTAAATTCATTTGGTAATCTCATCATTCAACCAAACAATGGCGAACTAGCCAGTGGCCTACATGGCGAAGGTAGGTTAGCCGAACCATTTGAGATTATTGAATTTATAGAAAATAAAATAGCTCGAGAGAAGGTGCTTACTGGCAAAAAAGTATTAATTACCGCTGGCCCAACCTTTGAAGCGATAGATCCTGTTAGATTTATTGGCAATCATTCATCTGGTAAAATGGGATACGCTTTAGCCGAAGAATTTCATGAAAATGGTGCTGAAGTTACTCTAATCAGCGGCCCAACATCTTTAGAAGTTAATCCTAGAATTAAAAGAATTGATGTAACTAGTGCGGGAGAAATGTTAAATGCTTGCCAATCTTATTTTAATGGTGTCGATATTTGTGTAATGAGTGCTGCTGTTGCAGATTATACACCTAAAGAAGTTGCCGTAGAGAAAATCAAAAAGAATAGTAATGAATTTAATATAGAACTAACCAAAACTACAGACATTCTTAAAAAATTGGGTGAACAAAAAAAGAATCAAATTTTGGTAGGTTTTGCATTAGAAACAGAAAACGAAATTGAAAATGCGAAAGAAAAACTTAAACGGAAAAATTTAGATTTAATAGTATTAAATTCGCTAAGAAACCAAGGAGCAGGCTTTAAACACGACACAAACCAAGTTACTTTGATAGATAAAGACCAAAATTCAACAACATCCGTTTTAAAGTCTAAAAAAGAAATAGCAAAAGACATTTGCCAGAAAATAATCTCGATGATATGAGAAAGATTTTAGTATTAATTATATTACTTCTTAGCCTGCAAAGTAAGGCTCAGGACCTTAATGCAAAAGTTCAGGTATTATCGCCTACCATTCAAAATACAAATAAAAGGCCTCTAGAAGTGCTAGAACAAGCCATTGTCGAATTTTTGAATAATAGAAAATGGAGTACTTTAGAGCTTAAATCTCAAGAAAGAATTGATTGCAATTTTGTAATTAACGTTAAAGAATGGGATGGATCTAGCAATTTTAAATGCGAAGCTCAAATTTTAAGTAGTAGACCAATTTTTGGAACATCTTACAACTCTACAATATTAAGTGTTAACGACAAAAATTTTGAATTTTCTTATACCGAAGGGCAACCCTTGGATTTTTCAGATCAAAATTTCCAAAATAACTTAAGTTCTCTTTTAGCCTTTTACGCTTATGTAATTGTAGGTTTAGATGCTGATACTTTTTCTAAACTAGGCGGCACAGATTATTTTAATAAAGCTCAAGATGTTTTAAATAATGCTCAAAACGCTCCTTTTGCTGGCTGGAAAGCATTCGAAAATCTTAAAAACAGATATTGGATAATAGAAAACATCTTAAATAGAACCTATTTGCCCATTAGAAATTTACTATATAACTACCATAGATTAGGATTTGACATTATGGTAGAAGACCCAAATAAAGCTAGGAAAAATATGGCTGCTGCTATTATTGGATTAAACGAGTTAGACAAACAAAAGCAAGGATATATTTTAAATCAAATCTTTTTTTCGGCAAAGGGCGATGAAATTGTGGATGTTTTCAGTAAATCCGATCCATTAGAAAGAACTAAAATTTACAACGCTCTTGTTGATGCCGACCCAGCAAATACATCAAAATACGAAGCCTTAAAAAAAGCCAAATAACAAATTATGCTTAACCGTTTGGTTATTAAAAACTACGCCTTAATTGATAATCTAGAAATTAACTTTGATAGAGATTTAAATGTGCTTACCGGCGAAACAGGCGCTGGTAAATCTATTGTTTTAGGTGCCTTAGGCTTAATATTAGGTCAAAGAGCTGACAGCAAATATTTTTTTAACCAGCAAAAAAAATGTGTTGTAGAAGGTTTCTTTGATATTAAATCTTATGATCTAAATGATTTTTTTTTAAATAATGATTTAGATTATGAAAAAGAAACCGTTTTACGAAGAGAAATAGCTTTAGATGGAAAATCTAGAGCATTTATTAACGACACACCAGTCACCCTAAACGTCATTAAAGCTTTAGGAGAACAGTTAATAGATATACACTCGCAACATGCAACTTTAGAAATTAACAATGCCGACTTTCAATTATTAGTAGTTGATGTGATGGCTGAGCATGGTGAATTGCTTCAACAATATAAATCTCAGTTTAAAACCTATAAAGAATTAACTCAACTACTTAAATCTAAATTAGAACAAGCAGAAAAAGCTAAAACAGATCAAGATTATTATCAATTTTTATTTGATGAATTAGAAGCGGCTAACTTACAAAGCAATGAGCAAGTTGAGCTAGAGGCTGAATTAAATAGTTTAACCCATGCTGAAGAAATTAAGAGAAATTTAATTTCGGCAAGCTTTTTAATTGATTTGAGTGATGATGCTGCAATTCTTAAATTGAACGAAGCATTAGGGCAAATACAAAATTTAGAAAGGTATAACTCTTCTATAACTTCTTTTGCAGGTAGACTAAAAAGTGCCATTATAGAAATTAAAGATATTAGTGCAGAGTTAGAAAATCTAGAACAAAGTACCTCATTCAATCAGGCTAAAGCCGATGAAATTAACGAACGCTTAACCCTAATTTATACATTACAAAAGAAACATAGAGTACAAACAAATGAAGAGTTAATTGCTTTAAAAAACAGTTTTAGTGATAAGCTTCATTTGATAATATCTAGTGATGATGAAATTATTAAGTTAGAAAAAAAAATAGCCGAAATAAAGTCTTCTTTAATAAATAAGGCTAAGCTGTTAAGTCTAAATAGAACAAAAGTATTACCAACAATAGAGCAGTATATTATAAAAATGCTTGCTGATGTAGGTATGCCAAACGCTCAAATTAAAATTGAGCAAAACACTAATGACTCTAATGTTTTAGAAAAAAATGGAATTGATAAAGTTAAATTCTTGTTTAATGCCAATAAGGGTCATCAACTAAGTGAATTAAACAAAGTTGCATCAGGAGGAGAATTGTCTAGATTAATGTTAAGCATTAAATCATTAATCGCTAAAAAAACAGCCTTGCCAACCATTATTTTTGATGAAATTGATACCGGTGTATCTGGCGAAGTAGCAAACAGAGTAGGCAATATCATGACAGAGCTAGCTAAAGATATGCAAGTAATTACCATAACGCATCTGCCACAAATGGCAAGTAAAGGAAGCGCACATTATTTTGTGTTTAAACAAATAAAAGACAATTTTACATATACTCAAATTAAACGTCTTACAACTCAAGAGCGAATCTTAGAAATAGCAAAAATGTTGAGTGGAGAAAATCCAAAAGAAGCTGCAATTGAAAATGCAAAAGAGTTGCTCAAAAATTAACATTTAAATCTAGTTCACTAGTTTCAATATTTGCAAATTCAAATATTTTAATTTTACAATCATTACAAATAAAATGGCTTATAATTTACTAATAGGAAAACGAGGAATTATTACCGGAGCACTAGACCAAAACTCTATTGCTTGGAAAGTAGCAGAAAAAGCACATGAAGAAGGTGCAACATTTGTATTAACCAATGCACCTATTGCAATGCGTATGGGCGAAATAAATGGCTTGGCAGAAAAAACTGAATCACAAATTGTGCCTGCCGACGCAACAAACATAGAAGATTTAACTCATTTGTTTACAAAATCACAAGAGATATTAGGAGGTAAAATTGACTTTGTTTTACATTCTATTGGAATGAGTGTAAACATTAGAAAGAAAATCCCTTATACAGAATCCAATTACGATTATTTCGCAAAAGGAATTGATGTATCTGCCATGTCTCTTCATAAAATGCTTGCAGTTGCTAAAAAACTAGACGCTATTAACGAAGGCGGTAGTGTTGTTGCACTAACTTATATGGCTGCGCAACGTACATATCCATTTTACACAGACATGGCTGATATAAAAGCCATGTTAGAGTCTATTGCAAGATCTTTTGGATACCATTACGGAGTTGATAAAAAAGTGCGCATTAATACGGTTTCACAATCGCCTACACGTACAACAGCAGGTTCTGGAATTAAAGGTTTTGACAATTTTTATGATTTTGCCGATAAAATTTCGCCACTAGGTAATGCAGATGCCGAGTCATGTGCTGATTATTGTATTACACTATTTTCTGATTTAACTAGAATGGTAACCATGCAAAACCTATTTCACGATGGTGGGTATTCCTCAACAGGAGTAAGCATGGATGTAATGGATAAAATTGGCGATAACCTTTAAAAGGTAATTCATATAAAACAAAAGCTTCACAAAATCTAAATTTTGTGAGGCTTTTGTAAATACTTATCTATGCTCTATTGCTTCGAAGGTATTAGAATCAACTTTGCACTTATAGAGCCTGGAGGAGTTATAGTGCCAGACCCTGCAGAACTTTGAATTCTTAATTGTACTCTTTGATTGGTAACCTCATAAGAATAAGATATGCCAAAATAAGTTTGCGGAACTGGTTCATAAACCCCATTTGCAAAAGAAACATAAGCCAAAATACCATCAGAACTATTAATATAAATATCTGTATTCTGAAAAGTTAAATTTGCGGTGTAAGTCCTCCCACCATCGCTAGTTACCCAAGTATTTGCGTTTATGGTATAGTAAATAGTTTGATTGGGTGTTTCATAATATTCATTAATCACTTTACGGCAACCACCAGATACTCCCAGTATCGATAGGCCCAAAAACAGAATCAAAAGCTTTCTCATAATCTATCATATTAAAATGTTATACAGTTTTGAAAAAACTGCGTTTTAATTATTTATAAGACGATTGAAAATTACAAAAGGTTGCTTAATCAGTTTAATAAAAAAAGCAATAAAAAAAGGCACTTGTAGTATTACAAATGCCTTTATCCTTGAGTTTAAAATTACTACTCTCCGCCTTCTTTTTCTTCCTCTTTCTTTTTCTTCTTTTTGGTTATTTTACCAACAATTTTTATCTCTTCTTTTTCTTTATCAAAGTCTACTTCCATTACATCACCTTCGCTTAACTCACCTTTTAAAATTTCCTCAGCAATTGGGTCTTCTAAATATTTCTGAATAGCTCTTTTTAGTGGTCTTGCTCCAAAATTAGAGTCAAAACCCTTATCGGCAATATATTCCTTGGCGGCCTCAGTTAATTGAATATCATAACCTAAAGAATTTACTCTACCAAATAATGCTTTTAATTCAATATCAATTATTCTATAAATCTCTTCTTTAGCTAAAGAGTTAAAAACTATTACATCATCAACCCTATTTAAAAACTCTGGAGCAAATGCTTTCTTTAATGCACTTTCTATAACTGATCTGCTATGCGAATCTGATTGTTGAGCTTTAGCAGTAGTAGTAAAACCAACTCCTTGTCCAAAATCTTTTAACTGACGAGCACCAATATTAGAAGTCATAATTACAATGGTATTCCTAAAATCTACCTTACGTCCTAAAGAATCTGTCAATTGCCCTTCATCTAATACTTGTAACAATATATTAAATACATCTGGATGCGCTTTTTCAATCTCATCTAATAGTATTACAGCATAAGGTTTTCTTCTAACTTTTTCAGTTAATTGACCCCCTTCTTCGTAACCAACGTATCCTGGAGGCGCTCCAACCAATCTAGATACGGCAAATTTCTCCATATACTCACTCATATCAATTTGAATTAGTGAGTCATCGGTATCAAACATAAATCTTGCTAATTCTTTAGCTAATTCTGTTTTACCAACACCAGTAGGGCCTAAGAAAATAAACGAACCAATTGGTTTTTTAGGATCTTTTAATCCTGCTCTAGTTCTTTGTATAGCTTTAGTTAATTTCTTAATAGCATCATCCTGACCTATAATTTTCTCGTTAATTTTATCGAACATATTTAATAGCTTAACACTATCTGTTTGTCCAACTCTTTGCAACGGAATACCGGTCATCATAGAAACAACTTCAGCAACATTATCTTCAGTTACTGTATATCTCTTACTTTTAGTTTCGGCTTCCCACTCTGTTTTAGCCTTTTCTAAATCTTCTAAAAGATTTTTTTCAGTATCTCTAAGTTTAGCAGCCTCTTCGTATTTCTGACTTTTAACAACTCTATTCTTTTCTATCTTAATTTGTTCAATTTTTTGCTCAATATCAATGATGGTTTGTGGAACATGGATATTAGTTAAATGAACTCTAGAACCAGCCTCATCTAAAGCATCAATTGCTTTATCAGGTAAAAACCTATCAGTAATATATCTAGTAGTTAAATTCACACAAGCATCAATTGCCTCGTCTGTATAAGTAACCCCATGATGATCCTCGTATTTATCTTTAATTTTATTTAAAATCTCTTTAGTCTCTGCCGGAGTAGCAGGCTCAATCATAACTTTTTGAAATCTTCTATCTAAAGCACCGTCTTTCTCTATATACTGACGGTATTCATCTAAAGTAGTAGCACCTATACATTGAATTTCGCCCCTTGCCAATGCAGGTTTAAACATGTTAGAAGCGTCTAAAGAACCAGATGCACCTCCAGCACCTACAATAGTGTGTATTTCATCTATAAACAAAATAACATCAGGCGATTTTTCCAATTCGTTCATTACTGCTTTCATACGCTCTTCAAACTGCCCACGGTATTTTGTGCCGGCAACTAAAGAAGCTAAATCAAGCGTAACCACTCGTTTGTTAAATAAAACTCTAGAAACTTTACGTTGTACTATTCTTAAGGCCAAACCTTCTGCAATGGCAGATTTACCCACGCCTGGCTCGCCAATTAAAATTGGGTTGTTCTTTTTTCTACGAGATAATATTTGCGATACCCTCTCAATTTCTTTCTCTCTACCTACAATCGCATCTAACTTACCGTCTTCTGCCATTCTAGTTAGGTCTCTTCCAAAATTATCTAAAACAGGTGTTTTAGATTTAATATCAGAAACTTTCTTTGGTGCGCTAAAAGCATCATCGTCTTTAAAATCTTCCTCCCCAGCTGCAGAATTAGTAATATCATCTTTAAAACCAGATTTGTTGTTCTCAACATCTGCTTTAAAAATCTCGTAATTGATATTAAATTGAGCTAATATTTGAGAAGCTATGTTATCCTCTTCGCGTAATATAGAAAGCAACAAATGCTCTGTTCCTATAATATCGCTTTTAAATATTTTAGCTTCTAAGTAAGTTATTTTTAAAACTTTTTCTGCTTGCTTAGTTAGTGGTATGTTCCCTAAATTAACAGTTGTTCCCGAGTTACCTCTAACCGCATCTTCAATTGCTTTTCTTAATTTACCAGTATCTACACTTAAAGATTTTAAAATCTTGATTGCCATACCATCCCCCTCTCTTATCAACCCTAGCAAGAGGTGCTCTGTACCTATATAGTCGTGACCTAATCTTAAAGCCTCTTCTCTGCTGTAAGAAATTACGTCTTTAACCCTCGGTGAAAATTTTGCTTCCATAATAAAACCTTTCTTATAAAGTGTTCAACGTCCTAAAGTATTAAATAGTTTTCTAAACTTACCCGCAACCTTCATGTGTATTTATCAACAATATGTCCAAAAGGGTGGAAAACGCTACTTTATAAACAACCAGCTGATAATTTACTATTTCCTGACCAAAAAAATAAATTTAAAATAAATTGTTTGCAAAAATGACAGTTGCGGAACTACTTTACGGCAAAATGGCAGGGCTGCATACTGAATGAATTGGAGAATAAGTGAAGGACTGAATTGTTGATGGAATTAAATGGAGAATGATTAAATGATTTATAGAATTGTAAAATAATCTACACTGACATTTGAATAATATGGGCATAGCCCCGCAAAAAAGTGGCGCCGGGCTGTACAATATAGTCCCAATGAAAAATCGGGAGCTGCCGTTTCCATCCCTTAAGCAGCAGAGCGGATCTTTGGGTTTTCGCGTTAGGGATAGAAACAAAAGCTTTCTTTATCATCCTTGGCGGAGTGGAAGGATAAGACAAAAAAATACAGAACGTAGCCCGCTCCAAGCCTAAGCTATAAGGGAAAACCCAATTAAATATTCAATAAATAACCATCTTCAATTATATTTCAATGTGCTTAATGATTTTCTCATATTTGCATTTCCAAAAAATTAAACATGGCAGACGAAAAAATTATATTTTCTATGGCTGGAGTAAACAAGATTTACCCACCACAAAAACAAGTTTTAAAAAATATATACTTATCCTTTTTTTATGGCGCTAAAATTGGTGTTATCGGTTTAAATGGATCTGGAAAATCATCAGTTTTAAAAATTATTGCTGGTTTAGACAAGGCCTACCAAGGCGAAGTAGTATTTGCGCCAGGTTATACCGTAGGATACTTAGCCCAAGAGCCAGAGTTAGACCCTACAAAAACTGTAAAAGAAATTGTTGAAGAAGGCGCAAAAGCCATTACAGATATTTTGCAAGAATACGAAGAGATAAACGAAAAATTTGGTTTACCAGAGTATTACGAAGATGGCGATAAAATGGAAAAGTTAATGAACCGACAAGGTGAATTGCAAGACCAAATAGACGCTGTTGATGGCTGGGGACTAGATGCACAATTAGAAAGAGCAATGGACGCTTTGCGTTGTCCAGATCCAGAAACTTCAGTAGCAAATTTATCAGGAGGGGAAAAAAGACGTATTGCGCTTTGTCGTTTATTAATCCAACAACCCGATGTTTTATTATTAGATGAGCCTACCAACCACTTAGATGCGGAGTCTATTGATTGGTTAGAGCAACATTTAAAACAATACGCAGGCACTGTTATTGCCGTTACCCACGATAGGTATTTCTTAGATAATGTTGCCGGCTGGATTTTAGAATTAGACCGTGGCGAAGGTTTACCATGGAAAGGAAATTACAGCAGCTGGTTAGATCAAAAAGCAAAACGCTTGGCGCAAGAAGAAAAAACAGAAAGTAAGCGTCAGAAAACTTTAGAGCGTGAGTTAGAATGGAGTAAAATGGCACCAAAAGCTCGTCACGCTAAATCTAAAGCTCGTTTATCTAATTACGAAAAATTAGCTTCAGAAGAAACTAAAGAAAGAGAAGAAAGATTAGAACTTTTTATTCCGCCAGGACCAAGATTGGGAAATGTGGTTATAGAAGCAACCAATGTGACCAAAGCCTTTGGCGATAAAGTTTTGTTTGATAACTTAAATTTCTCGCTCCCACCTGCGGGTATTGTAGGAATAATTGGCCCTAACGGCGCTGGAAAAACCACTTTATTTAGGTTAATCACTGGCCAAGACCAGCCAGATAACGGAACCTTTAGAGTAGGCGATACAGTGAAATTAGGTTATGTAGATCAAAGCCACGATGATTTAGACCCTAACAAATCTGTTTGGGAAAACGTTACCGGAGGATTAGAGAATATACCAGTAGGAAACCGAGTAATTAACTCTAGAGCCTATGTTTCTAAGTTTAACTTTAACGGAGCAGACCAACAAAAGAAAGTAGGTGTATTATCTGGAGGTGAGCGAAACCGTGTTCATTTGGCAATTACTTTAAAGGAAGGTAGCAATGTTCTTTTATTAGATGAGCCAACTAATGATATCGACGTAAACACCTTAAGAGCTTTAGAAGAAGCCTTAGAAGATTTTGGTGGTTGCGCTGTTATTATTTCTCACGATAGATGGTTTTTAGACCGTATTTGCACCCATATTTTAGCCTTTGAAGGCGATTCTCAAGTTTACTTTTTTGAAGGAAACTATTCTGATTATGAAGAAAACCGTAAGAAACGTTTAGGTGATGTAGCGCCGAAGCGTATTAAGTATAGAAAATTGGTTTAAACAGTAACTTCTACCATTAATTTGAAGAGGAGAGTTGATAATTCTCTGCTATAAAGAGGTCATTTTAATTAATATAATAGTCTATAGCAGATTTAAATTCAAATCTCCTTTTTATTGGTTTGGAAACAAAAAGCAATGAGAAATCCTTGAAACGCATATTAGAAAATAGCAAGAAACTACCAACTGCAAACAATAGGTTTAAAAAATTGCGGGGTTAAGTACTATTAATCTCTTAATCGATTTTTATTACCTCCGTCGCTGGTTGAAAGAGATTAATCCAAGTAATTCAACAAATTCTTAAGGCACAAACAGATTTAAATCCATAAAATAAATACTTTTGCTAGGTAGAAATAAAATAAATACTTAAAAGAAGTTGTATAATATATACACCTTTAGTGCGGATACTTATAGTTTAAAATAGATTTATTTAGATAAAATGAAAAAAAGCACCTATTTGAAGGATTTAATATTATTTGGATTATTATCCATAATATGCTCATGTTCTCCATCATTAAAAATTGAGGCAACAAAAAAAATTATAAAAGTCAATAATAAATGGCAATCAGAAAACGATGTTTTAAAACAGAATTCTTTCTGGCATCCGGCAACATATCACATTGGTAATTTAGAAGCTTATCGAATCATCAAAGACAGAAAATACCTCGAATACACCATAAAATGGGCAGAAAATAATCAATGGTCGGGTGCAAAATCAAAGGATCCTCAAAATTGGAAATTCTCTTACGGAGAAAAAGATAATTATGTATTATTTGGCGATTGGCAAGCTTGTTTTCAAATTTACATAGATTTATACAAAATAAGCCCAGAAGAGTTTAAAATAAGTAGAGCAAAAGAAGTGATGGGCTATCAAATAAAAACCAATGAAAATAAATACTGGTGGTGGATTGATGGTCTTTTCATGGTGATGCCTGTAATGCCTAGAATGTATGAGTTAACCAAAGATGAAACTTACCTTAAAAAATTGCATGAATATTACAGCTTTACTTTAAAAGAGGTTTACGACCAAGAGACAGGTCTATTATATCGTGACGCTAAATACATCTATCCTAATCATAAAACTAAAAATGGGATTAAAGATTTTTGGGCAAGAGGAAACGGATGGGTTTTTGCAGCTTTAGCCCGAACATTGGATAAGTTGCCAAAAACAGATGCTCATTACAACGATTATGTACAAGTTTTTACTAAAATGGCCGAAACTCTTAAAAAAACTCAACAAAAAGAGGGGTATTGGACAAGAAGTATTTTAGACCCTGAACAAGCTCCCGGACCAGAAACTAGTGGAACATCATTTTTTACTTATGGAATGTTATGGGGAATAAATAATAAAATACTCAATAAAGATAGTTTTGCCCCTGTAGCTTTAAATGGATGGAAATATCTAAGCCAAACAGCTGTGCAAAAAGATGGTACTCTTGGCTATATTCAACCCATTGGAGAACGGGCCATACCCGGACAAATAGTTAATGCCAATTCTACTGCTGATTTTGGAGTTGGAGCTTTTTTACTTGCTGCAACAGAGTTGATAAGATATAGCCATAATGTTAAAACAAACTTAATTAATTAATGCAAAAACCAGTAGCAGCAGAGAAATGACAGCCATATCTTTCATTAGAAAGAACAATGTGAAAATTTTTGAACAACAAAGTGGAGGCTCAGTACAGGGAATGTGACTTGTAGTTTACCTAACGGTAAAAGTTTAGTTTTGGCAGCCAACTATGCTACTTATAGAAATCAAAAAAAATATTTTAAAGGTATTACTCCTGATGTAATTGTGCCACAATCAAAAGAAAATAAAACCGAAACTTTGGAGGAGCCTATCAATTGGATTAATTAACTTAAAATTATAAAGTATGTAAATTCTTTTGAATCAATTGTTTTAAATCTTCCCTTACTTCTACTTTACTAGCAAATTGAATCCAAGTTTTTACTACATCGTTCACTTCGTCAATAATTTTAGAACCTTTTTTAATATTATTTGCTATTGCGATAGTCATTAAATCTTCTTTGTTAATATTACGATACTTTCCATTTACGCTTAAAGTTTGCTGATTTACCCAAACGTTGTCTGGGTCGTAGGCAAAGCAAACATCATAAGCCGGTGCTAACTTCCATTTTTCATCTTTCTTCAACATAAATGAAAAGTTTTTGGTATGATCATCGCAATTGGTTGCTAATACATTAAAAACCATTCTTCTAAACATTTCCTCTGCCTCTGGATAAGTTAATCGCAATAATCGCATGGTTTGGTAAACCTGCTCGTAGCTGTAAGCAAACAAATTATTATAATCAAAATGGTTAATACCACAAAGCGTTTGTATGTGATGCTTGATATTATTTACTTCCCGATCAAAGCGTTTAGTCATAAAATGTGCTCTATTCCCTTCTTCCAGTAATTTACAGTCAGACATTTCAATACCACATTCCTTTGCCATTATATAATAGGCGTATTCTACCCTTCCCCATCCGCTACTTTCTCCAAACTGTGCATCATAAACTCCATCTAATTTAATTAACCAATGTTCAAATCCCTCGGGAACATTAGTTTGTCCCGACCGTACTTCACCTGTTTCTTCGTTATAAGCAATCACAGCCTTTGGTCTTGCTCCACCCGCAGAAGTTCCAATTTTTAATATTTGCGTCAAGGCTTTCTCATCATCATCACTTAAATTAGTTTCAAATGCTTCTTTATCAGAAAGCAACCTTTGCGCAACATTAACTAAACTATCTAATTGTATAACAAATGTTTGCTTATTTGCTGGCACTTGAGCAGGGATAAATTCTAATGCCCCCATTGCCCTAGAACCAATAAAACACAATTGTTCTACTGGGTTCATACTGTTAATTGCCCTACCCTGTTGCGCTAACCAAATATTAATAAGCTGATTTCCGTATCTATCGGGTAAAACATCGGCAAGCAACCCTGGTAAACCTCTAAAAGTATCTACAGTATCGTTTTTCCCTTTTCTTAATTCAGGAAAATTATAAACTCTAGCTCCATTGGCAATAGGCATCTTTAATGGAGATAAATCCCAGTTCGTTTTTAAAAATTCTGGTGCATATTCAAAACTGGCTAATTGCTGTTCATCATTCCATTTTACAGCACCAACCAAGGTTCCCCAAATTTTAACTTCAGCTACATCTACCATCCTAAATCCCCACTATCATTAACCATGTTATTACTTTTAGAGGCTCTTTTTTTTGCTTTCTTCTTCATTTTAGCATAAGCTAATGGACTAATCTCTTCTGAAACTTCAAAAATATCCATCACATATAGTAGATTTAAAACCCTTAAAACTTGAATAAACGTATTTAAGGTAGTATTCCCATCCCGTTCTAAGAGGCTTAAGGTAGAACGACTAATACCAGCAGCTTTTGCTATTTCATCTTGAGTTTTATTTTGTTGTATTCTATGATGAAGCACAAATTTCCCAAATTTAGCAGTTAAAGATTGATCGCTTAAAGAAATAGAATTATTGTATGATTTATCATTCATAATAATATAAAATAATACTTAATGTATGATTTACCATTCAAATATATAAATTTATATTTAATTAAAAAAATGTATGGTATATCATTCGTTAATAATTAAAATCACCATTTATGACTGACATATCATACAAAATTAAATTAATTATTTTATCCTTTTAAAATTAGAGAATTTATAAACGATTAATTAAATTGCGAAGAGTTAAGCAAAGAACCTAAATATGGCCTATCAACCAAATCCAAATCGTTATCAAAATATGGAATACCGCCGATGCGGCAATAGTGGTGTTAAATTACCCGCTATTTCTTTAGGCTTATGGCATAACTTTGGAGGAGTAGATATTTTTGAAAACTACCGCGAAACTCTGCATTACGCATTTGATAACGGAATTACCCATTTTGATTTAGCTAATAATTATGGCCCGCCGCCAGGATCGGCGGAGGAGAATTTTGGAAAAATATTAAAGAACGACTTCGCCTCACACCGGGACGAGATGATTATTTCTACCAAAGCAGGATATTATATGTGGAAAGGCCCTTACGGTGAGTGGGGTTCTAAAAAATATTTAGTTTCTAGCTTAGACCAAAGTTTAAAAAGAATGAACTTAAATTATGTTGATATATTTTATCATCATCGTCCAGATCCTGAAACGCCTTTAGAAGAAACTATGGCTGCTCTAGATCTGATAGTAAGACAAGGCAAAGCATTATACATTGGTTTAAGTAACTATCAAACTACAGAATTTGAAGATGCGTTTTCCATCTTAAAAAGACTAGGTACACCTTGTTTAATCCATCAGCCTAAATACTCTATGTTTGAAAGATGGGTAGAAGATAGTTTGCTGGATTCTTTAGAAAAACATCAAGTGGGGTGCATTCCATTCTCACCATTAGCGCAGGGTTTATTAACTAATAAATATTTGAATGGTGTTCCAGATGACAGTAGATGGGCTAAACCACATGGTTTTTTAAACGAAAATTACGCTACGCCAGATAAAATAGAAAAAGTTAAAAAATTGAATGACTTAGCTTTAGAGCGAAACCAAACTTTAGCACAAATGGCTATTGCATGGCTACTCAAAGACGATAGAATTACAACCGTTTTGGTAGGAGCAAGTAAAGCAACTCAATTAGCCGACTCGTTAAAAGCTTTGGAAAATATTTATTTTGAGGAATGCGAATTAAAAATGATAGAAGATATTTTAAAAACGGAGGAAAGTAGGTAGACCATGGTCGATAGTCAATGAGTCATGGACTATAAACCATAAACAAACTCAACTATTCTGAAATTTTTCATCAATTCCTAAACTAAACAAGGCAAAATCATTTTCCACAGATTAAGTAATTATTTGCTATGAATTGCTAACTTCAGAAAAAACTAAAATGTTTAAAAAAATTCCTTTTATAGAATTAGCTATTTTAATAGCTACAGTTGCGATTATTTTTCTTTCGGAATATTATTATGTTGTACTTAAAGACCACGATAGAGCTATTTTTATCGGTTTATGGCCTCCTACAATGCTTGGACTATTAATTTATTTAAGATTAGCAAAAAAGCAAAATTAATATGGAATATTTAGATTTAATTATTCTTACTGTAATTGTAACGATATTGTTTGGTGTATTCATTTTTGGTCCGATGTTTCATGCACAATCCTCACAAACATCAAAAAAAAATAACGATAAAGAGGATTAATTAAAATCTTAAAAAAGTTTTTGCCAAGGAATATTGTTTTGTTAAAATTTCTTTGGGTTTATTCATAGGTTATCTCTAAGAAAATTGGAACTTTTCTTCAATACCTAATGCAAACAAAGCAAAATCGAATTTAACAGGATCTATAGCATCGAATGTTTTTAATTGAGCAGTTAACTCTAAGGCGGTTTGCCAGTCGGTTTGTTTTCTGGTTATTAAATTTAATTTTCTGGCTACTCGGTCTACATGCAAATCGCATGGGCAAATTAATTGGGCAGGCTTAATCCTATTCCAAATCCCAAAATCAACTCCGTTTTCATCATCTCTAACCATCCAGCGTAAAAACATATTTAAGCGCTTGCAAGTAGATTTTTTTGATGGAGACGACACATGCTTAATGGTTCGCTGAGGGAAATCAGGAAGGGAAATAAAGTAAGCCCTAAAATGATTGAGATGTTTTTCTGTAGTTTCTTCGTTTTGATAATTGAAGGGCAAAAAAGCATCTTCTAAAGAAGCGAAATTAGAATAATGATGTTTAAAAAAATGGATAAAATAAAGCGTATCTGTTGCGTTAAAGGTGCGATGCTTAAAATTTAACATTCTTTTTAAATCAGTTTCCTTATGATTCATGATAAAATCATAAGGAACTCCATCCATTAAATTAATGAGTTCTTTACATTTATTGATGATGGTGATACGTTGTCCCCAAGCTAACATCGCACTCCAAAAACCCATAATCTCTATGTCTTCCTTTTTGGTAAAAAGATGAGGGATACAAACAGGATCGTTTGGAATAAAGTTTGGTTGATTGTACTGCGCAACTTTTTCTTCTAAGAAATATTGCAAGTTTTTAAACTTTATAAGATTATTCAGCGTTTATAAATTTAAATTGATGATATGAAAAATTCAGGTGTAAAAATAATCATAATTCTAATGATGTTAAGCTTTGGGTTGTTTAGTTGCTTAACTCAAAAAGAAAAGTCGGAATTGAATAGTGCTTTAGAAACAGCTGTATCCAAAGACTGTTTTAAGTTTGTAGCCCAAAATGCTCAGCCTTTAAGAAATAACTTCGTACTGATTGGAAATGCAGGAAACATCAATAACCTAATTTTAAATCCATTAATTACCAATAATTTAAACGGCTATTATGATGTTGTAATTAAACAAGATAGCATTATATGTAATTTACCCTATTTTGGAGTTGTTAACCAAGCAAGTGGTTATAATACTCGAGATAATGGTATAAAATTTACAACAACAGATTTTACGCTTGATAAAAAAATTAACAAAAAAGGAATAACAGAGTACGTCATCATTCCAAAAAACATAGAAAAAGCCAGCAAACTTTTTTTCACGATAGATAAAAATGGTTATGCTAGCTTAAATATTCAATTTCAAAACCGTGATGCTATTAGATTTAGCGGAAATATAGAACAAATTTAGGAAGTTAATTTAAGCTAAAGCCTGCTTCAAATCATCAATTAAATCCTCTACATCCTCTACACCTACACTTAATCTTAATAGGTTATCAACCACTCCAACTTTTTCACGCTCTTCTTTTGGGATAGAACCATGTGTCATAGTTGCCGGATGATTGATTAAAGATTCAACACCACCTAGCGATTCTGCTAAAGTAAAAACTTTAAAAGAACCTGATATTCTAAAAGTTTCTGCTAAATCTGCATCTTTTAAAACAATAGAAATCATTCCGCCAAAACCACGCATTTGCTTTTTAGCCACTAAATGATTTGGATGATCTTGAAAACCTGGCCAGTAAATTTTTTCAATTTTTGGATGATTTTTTAAGAAATGAGCGACTTTCTCGCCGTTCTCGCAATGTGCTTTCATTCTTAAATGCAACGTTTTAATACCGCGTAATACTAAAAAAGAATCTTGTGGTCCAGGTGTTGCTCCACATGCGTTGTATATAAACCATAGTTGCTTATATAAATCTTCGTTGTTAGTGATTAATGCTCCCATAACCACATCAGAGTGGCCAGCAATATATTTTGTAACTGAATGCATGACCACATCAGCACCTAAGTCTAAAGGATTTTGCAAATAAGGAGACGCGAAAGTATTATCAACCACTAATGTTAAATTATTAGCTTTTGATATTTTAGCTAATTCCTCAATGTCAATTACTTGCATCATTGGATTAGTGGGCGTTTCTGCCCAAATCATTTTAGTATTTGCATTTAAATACTGCTTAATATTATCAGCATTAGTTAAATCTATAAAATGAAATTTGATACCATAGTTAGCAAAAACTTTGGTGAAAATTCGGTATGATCCTCCGTACAAATCATTTCCTGTAATGACCTCGTCACCAGGTTTTAGTGTTTTCATTACAGCATCTGTAGCACCCATGCCGCTAGAAAATGCTAATCCAAATTTACCGTTCTCTAAAGCCGCCAAACAATCTTCCAAAGCTTTTCGAGTAGGATTAGTACCTCTGGAGTACTCGTATCCTTTATTATCACCAGGGGTTTTCTGGTAATAAGTGGATGTTTGATAAATAGGAGTCATAACAGCCCCTGTGGTAGGATCTGGATGCTGACCAGCGTGAATTGCTTTAGTTGCGAATTTCATCTTTGTAATTTAAAATTTAAAAAAATCAATTAATTAAAACAATAGGTTTTGCATTAACGATTGTCCAAAGGACTCTCTAAAGGAGTTCTTTGAACCTTCGGAGAAACGATATCCTTTTTTTTGTGCTTAAACTTGGCACAGGGTGACAAAAAAAGATACAGTGTAAAGCGGGTTTAAATGCCCTTAAACTTTAATAGGCGAGTGCAAAAATCACTCTTTCTTTAGAAGGTTTGCCAGTAACTATACAAATACCTTCTTCTTGTTTATTATCTAAAGGAATACAGCGAATGGTAGCTTTTGTTTCTTCTTTAATTCTAGTTTCGGTCTCAGAAGTGCCATCCCAATGAGCAGCAATAAAACCTCCCTTTTCATTTAATACCTTTTTAAATTCATCGTAAGAATTAACCTCTGTAGTCATTTCTGATCTAAAGTTAAATGCCTTTTGATAGATATTATCTTGTATTTCTTCTAATAACTTTTCTATAACATCGGCAATTCCGTCTCTAGAAATGGTTTGCTTTTCTCTAGTGTCTCTTCTAGCAATTTCGATGGTATTGTTTTCTAAATCTCTACCTCCAAAAGCTAATCTTAATGGCACACCTTTTAATTCGTACTCGGCAAATTTAAATCCAGGACGCTGAGTGTCTCTATTATCGTATTTAAAAGAAATTCCTTTAGCTTTTAAAGCATTAGTGATGATTGCAACCTGTTCAGAAATTTTAGATAATTCTTCGTCTCCTTTATATATTGGAACAATAACTACTTGTATTGGCGCTAAGTTTGGAGGTAAAACTAACCCTAAATCGTCTGAATGCGCCATGATCAATGCACCCATTAAACGTGTAGAAACGCCCCAAGAAGTTGCCCAAACATGTTCTAACTTTCCTTCTTTTGATGCAAATTTCACATCGAAAGCTTTAGCGAAATTTTGACCTAAAAAGTGTGATGTACCTGCTTGTAATGCCTTTCCATCTTGCATTAATGCTTCAATGCAATAAGTATCTAAAGCACCAGCAAAACGTTCGTTAGCAGTCTTTTTACCTCGTAAAACAGGCATGGCCATCCAATTCTCTGCAAAATCTGCATAAACATGAAGCATTTGTTCTGTTTCAGCAATAGCTTCATCGGCTGTTGCGTGTGCTGTATGTCCTTCTTGCCATAAAAACTCGGTAGTTCTTAAAAATAATCTGGTACGCATCTCCCATCTCACCACATTAGCCCATTGGTTAACTAAAATTGGTAAATCTCTATATGATTGTATCCAACCTTTGTAGGTGTTCCAAATAATAGTTTCTGAAGTTGGACGTACAATAAGTTCTTCTTCTAATTTTGCGTCTTCATCTACAATAATGTTTCCATTTCCATCGTTTTTTAAACGATAGTGTGTTACAACTGCACATTCTTTGGCAAAACCATCAACGTGGCTAGCTTCTTTAGAAAAAAATGACTTAGGAATGAACAAAGGAAAATAAGCGTTACTGTGACCTGTTTCTTTGAATTTTTGATCTAAAACAGCTTGCATTTTCTCCCAAATGGAGTAACCATAGGGTTTAATCACCATGCAACCACGAACGGCAGAGTGTTCTGCAAGGTCTGCTTTTGTAACTAACTCGTTATACCATTGTGAATAATCGTCTGATCTACTTGTTAGGCCTTTACTCATATTATATTTGAAATAATTTTTGTAATTTTAAAATTGATAATTAACTAGGCCAAAGTTATAAATAAATTTATAGCCTAAGCCATAAACCAATATTGCCATGAAAAGATTTATCACAAACAAGTTTCTACCGTTAATAGGCATAGCACTATTTATGAACTCATGTGCTTCGAACAAAATTATATCTGAGAGTAATGATGATGTTTACTTCCAAGATATAAGCGCAAAAAAAATAGACTATAACTATAGTAAAAACACAGATAGTTCTAATGATAATTACCAAAGTCAGAATGGTAATTACAATAATAACGACTATTACGACAGCTATGGAACTAATAGTAGACTAAATACCAATTGGAATAGCCCATACAGCTTTAGAGATTATTATTTCCAGAATAATATGTTTGGATACGATCCATTTATTGGATTTGGAAATGGGTTATGGATGAATAATGGAATTTATAATAGTGGATGGGGATTTTCTTTTGGCGCAAACTCGTGGAATAATCCTTATTTCTTTAATAATGGGTTTAACAGGTGGAACAACTTTGGTGGCTGGGACAATTTTGGATGGAATAACTTTGGATGGAACAATTTTGGGTGGAATAACGCTAACTTTTTCTACGGGTCGCCTGGTTTTGGAGGAATATATTCTTACTATAGTCAAGGTTTTTATGGTAATTATGGTGGATTTAATAATTTTGGTGGAGGGCAAATTATAGGTATCAATAATCCAAGGAATACAAACCCTAGACCTAGAGGTAGTTATGATAATGTTAGAGGTGATGGAAACGATAGAGTCATACCAATACCAGCAAATAGATTGCCAAGACCAGATAGTAGCAATCCAAATGACACTAGAACCGTAGATAATAGTGGTAGAAGCGGAAGTGGTACATACCGACCTAACACAAGACCTACTGGAAACGGTGGCTCTTCAAATCCAACAAATACACAACCAGTGCAAAGACCAACAAGACCTACAAGTAGCAATACCAGAAGTGATGACAGTTCAAGATCATCACAACCAAGTAGTCAACCGTCTAGTAGACCAACTAGAACAGAAACGCCAACATCACCACCACCTTCAAGCAGTGGTTCATCGTCGTCGTCTAGTAGTGGAGGAGGTTCTTCAACATCTAGACCGACAAGAACTGGGGGTAACTAGAAGACTTATTATATGAATATAAAAAAAATATTTTTAGTGGCTATTACAGTAATAGCCACTCGATATTCTTACGCTCAATATTATACAGATGCACTCAGATTTTCACAGTTTCAAAGTAGCGCCACCGCCAGATTTGATGCTATGGGAGGTGCTAAAAGTGCTGTTGGAGGAGATTTGAGTTCATTGTATGGAAACCCAGCTGGTTTAGGTATGTTCTCTAAATCGGAGTTTAACCTAACCCCTAGTTTAAGCTTAAGAAATAATGATATTACAGCAAATACAACTAACTCTAATACATCTAACAATAATTTAAATTTAGATAATATTGGCATTGTATTAAGTGGCAAAACTTATAAAAATAAAGATTTAAAAAAAGGTTTAATTAGCTTTTCTTTTGGGATAGGCTATCAAAGTAGAAATAACTTTCAAAATAACTTTAACTACAACTACACAACTTCTAGCAATGGTTTAGGAGATTATTTTGCAGGTACCGCATCTACAGAAAATTCTGTTCCTCAAAATTTTGTTTCGAATGTAAATTTTGGGGCTTATAATTCTTTCTTAATTAATCAAAGAATTGGCTCCCAAACATTATACGATCCTATTACAAGTACCTCCGCTCAGCAAAATCAATCTGTAAATAGAACAGGAATGAGTTCGAGTGTAGATTTTGCTGGCGCAATTAATGTTAGCAATAAACTTTTTTTAGGAGCAAACATTGGCTTAACATCATTTAGATATAGTTCTATAGAAAACACTAAAGAAACTGGTTTATTTAGAGATCCAACCAGCGGAAATGATTTTAACTATGATGTAAATTATATTAGAAACTTTAACACCGAAGGATCTGGAATTAATTTAAAATTAGGAGCAATAATTAAACCTACCAATGAATTAAGAATTGGCTTATCTATAGAGTCCCCTACTTGGTTTAATGTCACTGATAATTACTCGGAACAATTAAAAAATGATTTAGACAATATTAATGAAACTGACAATTACCCTTTTGAATACGCTCTAAACACCCCGTTAAGAATAGTTGGAGGAATGGCTTTTTTCTTTGGAAGCAAAGGGTTTATATCTGCAGATTTGGGCTATGTAGACTATAGCAAAATTAAGTTTAAATCTGGTAACGCTAATGTTGATATTGATAACAATAGTGACATAAGATCTAATTTCACAAACGCTGTGAACTTTAACGTAGGTGGAGAAATTAAATTGACGGGTAATTACATGGCTAGGTTAGGCTATAATTCTCAAGGCGACCCTTATCTTGGCGGAAACAATCAAACTATAAACACCTATTCTGGGGGATTAGGATATAGAGATGGTATATACTATCTAGATTTAGGATACGCTTACAATACCCAATCATTAAGTTATAGTAACTATCAATTATCCCAAAACAGGCAGCCAATTTCAAATATTGCGACTCAAAAAAATAATATATCTTTAACCTTTGGTGTAAGATTTTAAAAGATTTAGTTATCTATTAGCCATCATCTTGGCAACGTATTTCCCAATGATATCAAACTCTAAGTTTACCATATCATTGGGTTTTATATTTTTAAGATTTGTGTTTTCGTAAGTATAAGGGATAATAGCTACCGAAAAATGGTTTATCCCTGAATTAACAACCGTTAAACTTATTCCATTAACACAAATAGAACCTTTTTCTACGGTAATATTTCCTAAACTGCTATCATATTGAAAAGTAAATATCCAGCTCCCATTTTCTACCTCTAAATTTGTGCAAATTGCTGTTTGATCTACATGGCCTTGCACAATATGACCATCTAATCGCCCATTCATTTGCATACATCTTTCTAAGTTTACTAAATCATGTATTTTAAACTTACCTATATTAGATTTTTGTAATGTTTCTGCAATTGCCGTAACGGTATGTGTGTTTTCATTTACATTTACAACTGTTAAACAAACACCGTTATGTGCAACAGATTGATCAATTTTTAAATCTTTGGATATTGATGATTTTACGGTAATATGAAGATTACTACCTTCCATTTGAAGTTGAGTAACTTCACCTAATGTTTCTATAATTCCTGTAAACAAAGCTTTTAATTTTGGTACGATTTCCTATTTGTCTGCCATGCAGATTTTTGTTCATTAACAGAACTTAAGGTTTTATTGTTTGACTTAGTGAGCCACAATTTAGTAGCTAAAAGCGCAGCAATCTCTGCCTCATCTTTATTTATAGTCAAATCTTCATCTGGATTATAATATTTAGCTACAAAATGTGTATCAAAGTTACCAGAAATAAAAGCAGGATGCTGCATTACAAATTTACCAAAACCTAATGTAGTTTCTATTCCGGTAATTTCGTATTCATCTATAGCTCTTATCATTCTTTTTATAGCCTCTTCCCTATCTTTACCATAAGTAATTAACTTAGCGATCATGGGATCGTAGTAAATTGGAATATCCATACCTTGTTCAAAACCATCATCAACCCTTACACCGTTACCTTTTGGTGTGATGTAGGTTTGAAGATTGCCAATATCGGGTAAAAAGTTATTCTTTGGATCCTCTGCATAAACTCTCAATTCTACAGCATGGCCACTAATTTTTAAATCTTCTTGAGTAAATGATAGCTTTTCTCCCCTAGCAATTTTTATTTGTTCTTTAACTAAGTCTATTCCTGTAATTAATTCAGATACAGGATGTTCTACTTGTAAGCGAGTATTCATTTCTAAGAAAAAGAAATCTAAATTCTCGTCTAAAATAAATTCTACTGTACCTGCACCGCTGTAGTTAACAGATTTAGCAACATCTACAGCACACTTGCCCATTTTCTCTCTTATTAGAGGAGTAAGAACAGATGATGGAGCTTCTTCTACCACTTTTTGGTGTCTACGCTGTACAGAACATTCTCTCTCGAATAAATGAACCACATTTCCATGATTATCGCCCAAAACCTGAATTTCTATATGACGAGGAGAAGTAACGTACCTTTCAATAAAAACGGCACCATCACCAAACGCCGAAATTGCCTCTGAAACAGCTAATTGCATTTGCTCTTCAAATTCAACCACATTTTCTACAATGCGCATTCCTTTACCTCCGCCACCTGCAGCAGCTTTAATTAATATGGGAAAGCCGACTTCCACAGCTCTTTGTTTGGCTTCTTCTATATTTGTAATAGCCTCTTCTGTGCCGGGGACCATGGGGATTTGATATTTTAGTGCGGCCGCTTTAGCGGATAATTTATTACCCATAATTTCCATAGCCTCGGGACTTGGACCTATCAAAATTAAACCTGCTGCTTTAACTCTACGGGCAAACTCCGGATTTTCTGATAAAAAACCATAACCGGGATGTATTCCTTGAGCGCCGGTTTCTTTACAAGCATCTATAATTTTATCAATAACCAAATAAGACTGGTTTGAAGGAGCGGGTCCAATGCAAACAGCTTCATGAGCGTATCTTACATGTAAAGCGTTTCTATCCGCTTCTGAGTATACAGCAACAGTTCTAATACCCATTTCATGAGCGCTTCGCATAATTCTTAGAGCAATTTCGCCTCTGTTTGCTACCAATATTTTTTCCATCGATACAAATTTATGATAATAAGCTAATTGCCCAAATGTGTAATAAATTTAGTGCATTTATGGTATTTAGAGCCCCATTTAACAAAATTATGATATATTGCAGTGTATTTAACACAATAAATTAGTCATTCAATTAATGAAACTGGAGAGCAAACAGGGCAATGAAAGGTTAAACGAAATCTATAAAATCACCTCAATATTATTAAATGATGATCATGATGAAAATAGGCTAAAAAATATATTAGAATTAGCTTGCTCAATGTTAAATCTAGATACTGGAATTGTTTGTAGTGTCAAAGATAACGAGTATCAAATTTTAGAGATTTACCAAAAAGACAATGATAACTTTGATAAAAACAACAAATTAAGACTTGATGAAGCTTTTTGTGTAGAAACTATCAAAGAAAACCAAATTCTAGCTATTCATAATATTCCTGATTCTAAATATAAAAATCACACTAGTTACCTAAAATATCAAGTTGCATCATACATAGGAATACCTATAAAATTTAATGAAAAAGACTTAGGGACTATTAATTTCAGTTCTACAACAGCTAAAGAAAACCCATTTACAGTAGAGGATCAGGATTTGGTGACTTACCTAGGACAGTGGGTAAATCACTTTTTAGATAGAACTTTTTACAAACAAAGCCTTAATAATAAAAATCTACAGTTAGAGAAATTAAATCAACAATTAGAGCATAATAACACTCGTCTTCAAGAAATAATGGGTGATAAAAATGAATTAATGCAAATTTTGGTTCATGATTTAAAATCGCCATTAAGTAATATTAAAATGCTTTCTTATCTATTTGAGGAGTTTTCTGAAAGCGAAGAACATAAAGATTTGTTGGGGATATTTGACAACAGCTTAACCTTTATCATCCATTTAATAGAGCAAATGGAAACTCTAAATAGTGTAGAAAATTTCCCATTAAACAATTATCTAGAAGATTTTAATCTTAAAAATTTTATTGAAGAAATAATTAAAAATTTTGACTCTACTGCCGAAGCCAAAAACATTAAAATTATTCTTAAATACCAATGCGAAACAACTAACATTGCAACAGATATGAACTTTTTAAAAAGAGTTTTATACAATTTAATTTCAAATGCTATCAAGTTTTCTTCATTTGAAAAACAAATTATTATTTCTGTTATAGACCATCAAAATAATTATGAAATTAGTGTTAAGGATGAGGGCCCAGGAATACCTAAAGAAGACCAAGAAAAACTATTTAATAAGTTTAATAAGCTAAAAAACAAACCAACCAATAACGAAAGTTCATCTGGTTTAGGCTTATACATAGTCAAAAAGTTATTAAAAAACTTACGTGGCGAAATAAAAGTTGAGAGTGAATTAGGTAATGGCACAACTTTTATTCTCACTATACCGAATACCATTTAAACGTTAGCTTCTAGGCTTTTTAAAATATCTATTGCTTTTAAAACCTGGTTTTTATCAACATCTAAATGAGTAACAAATCTTACTGTCTCTGCATCCATTAAACTACATAATAAACCAAGATTAGCTAATTTAGAAACCAAGTCATCGCTAGTTATATTTTGATTGGTCTTAAACAAAACAATATTTGTAAGAACAGGTAAAACGGAAGAAATATAATTTAATTCTAATAAAGCGTCACCTAAAATTTTTGCATGCCTATGGTCTTCTTCTAATCGTTCTAAATGGTTGTCTAATGCATAAATACCAGCGGCAGCTAGAAACCCTGATTGCCTCATTCCGCCGCCCATTACTTTCCTTACTCTTCGGGCGTAATTGATAGTTTCTCTGTCGGCTAATAAAACAGAGCCTACTGGAGCTCCTAATCCTTTAGAAAGGCAAACTGAAATACTATTAAAGTATTGACCATAATCTTTTGAGCTATCTTTTGTATAACTAAGCGCATTAAAAATTCTAGCTCCGTCTAAATGTAATTTTAAACCTTTTTGTTCACACAATTGATGAATAGGCTTAATCTCTTGTAATGTATAGCAAATACCGCCACCTTTATTTACTGTGTTTTCTACAACTACTAAACTAGATTTTGGATAGTATATGCCCTCGGGGTTAATTTCCGGCTCAATCATTTCTGCAGTTATTTTGCCTCGCTCTCCATTTAATAACCTTACAGATGCGTTAGCATTAAACATAATCCCACCACCCTCGTATCGGTAAACATGAGCAGTTTGATCTAAAATAATCTCTTCTAAAGGTTGAGTTAAACATTTAATGGCAATTTGATTAGTCATGGTGCCAGATGGGCAAAACAAACCAGCCTCCATACCAAACATATCAGCAAGTTTTTCTTCCAAGGCAGTAACTGTCGGGTCTTCGCCAAATACATCATCGCCAATATTTGCTTCAAACATAGTTTTAAGCATTGCTTTGGTAGGTTTGGTTACTGTATCGCTTCTTAAATCAATCATAAGAGCTAAATATAATTTAACAATTCATTAAATCCGATTTTTAATTCAATATTTGTTAATTCATTTTCAAAATTCCTACTCGTCATTTGGGTACAGTTATTGCAAAAAAATATATCCAGAACAACAAAAACATGCAATTCAAAATTAACGCAAATTTAGATTATCAAATCTTTTCAGATAGTACGTTGATATTGAGCATTTTGGCTAATAAAAACAATCAGCAAATTATTGATGAAAATTTAAGGGTTAATGCAGAAGTTAAATTTTTAGATCCATCTGGTTCAAATAATAGGTTTTTTAGCGCAGCTTGTTTAGAAGACACTTATGTTAAAATAATTTATGAAACAGTAGTAGATAACAAGTTTAAACTACACAATTGCAGACAGATTAAAGAGCTTGAAATAGCTAATGCAAGTAGCAAAGTATTAAGTTTTCTTAACCCAAGCAGATACTGTCAATCTGATTTAATGTACCAAGTATCGGGAGAAATATTTGGTGCTTATGAAAATGATTATGATAAAGTAGCGGCGATTACAGATTGGATTTATAACAATGTAACGTATTTAAGTGGTTCTTCTAATGAACACACCACAGCGATTGATGTTTTTCATAGTAAGGTAGGTGTTTGTAGAGATTTTGCTCATTTAGGTATTACATTTTGTAGGGCTTTAACTATTCCTGCTAGATATTTTACTTGTTACGCTTATCAATTAATCCCACAAGATTTTCATGCCTGTTTTGAGGCTTATATTAATGGAGAATGGCTATTGTTTGATGCCACTAAATTATGTCCTATAAATGGGTTAATTAAAATTGCAACAGGAAGAGATGCCGCTGATGTACCAGTTGCTAACTTATTTGGTAATGTATATTTGCTAAAAAGCGAGGTTTTTTGTATAGTTAATGAAAAAAAATTTAAACCTTTGTATCATGATTTTGTTAACAAACAAGGAATTAGTTATAGTTAATTTCTAGGCATTAGATGCTGTTTTAATATTATTTAAAGATTATTTAAACGTTAAAGCAATTAATCAGATTGATTTTAAGCTTATTAACATTAATCAATTAAAAAAAGCTACAAATGATTTGCAGAGTAATTTAGAAACTCTATCTTTGCACTCAAATTATTAAAAACTAGTTTTTGATAGTTTAATGATTCCGTAGCTCAGCTGGTAGAGCATTACACTTTTAATGTAGTGGTCCTGGGTTCGAATCCCAGCGGGATCACCAAAATAGCAAGCTTCAGCGATTGAGGCTTTTTTTATCTCTTCTTGAAAACAAAATGATTCCGTAGCTCAGCTGGTAGAGCATTACACTTTTAATGTAGTGGTCCTGGGTTCGAATCCCAGCGGGATCACCAAAAATCTTTCAAGAAAAAACTAAGGCAAATTCTAAATCGAATTTGCCTTTTTTTATGCCCCTTTTTGAAAAAACCAATTATTGAAACTTTTCAATGGTAGCAACACCTGTTTTATCGCTTTTAATATCTTTTGGACTGCCTTTATAAACAATCTCGCTTGTACCAGATGTGTTTGTTATTAAACTAGTTAGTACATTTATTTTACAGTTAGAAGCACCAGAAGATTCTAAAATATATTCGCTTACTGTAAAATCAAATGCATTCAATTCTGTAGACCCACTCATATCAACATCATGTTTACGAGCCTGACCCACTAGGTTAATGGTTGAAGAGCCAGAAGACTTAGTAATTAAATTACCAGCGCTTAAGTTTAGGCTTATTTCTGAAGAACCACTTAAAACTAACTTAAATTCATCTGATGAAATTAATGTATTAGAAATTATTTCTGAGGCTCCAGAAACATCTATCGCTTTTAGATTTCTAGAATGTACAACAATACTAATTTCGCCAGTATTACAGTAATTACCTTCTAAACCTATTTCTAAAACCCCACCATTAACTGTAGTTTTTAATTGAGAAAGTATATTATCATCTGCAGTAATTTGCATACCCAAAGTACTATCTTGAATAATCTCTAACTTAATGGCTCCATTTAGTTCTATTTTATCAAAATCAGAAATTGTTCTACTTTCTGTAATTTGCTTGCCTGAACCCTCAGTGCAATCTACATTGCAGGCATTTAGCGTAATAACCGTTAAAAATAGAAGTGTCTTAAATTTATTGAAGTTAATTTTCATGATTTTTGATTTAGTATGTTTCAAATTACGATTTTTTTAAATAAAAAAACAGCTATTGCACAAAATAGCTGTTTTAAATATATGATAGGGTATGAAAAAAGCAGTATTAAAATAGAACTTCTTTAGTTTGATTAGAAAAAGCACTGCCAAAAGTTACTCCACCGTTATCAAAAATTAAAATATCTTGTTTGCTTGCAGTAAACTTTCTTAAATCTACATTAGCATTGTTTGAAACATTGTTTTGAAGCAATTCTGTTTTACCTAATAACTCTAAATTTGCATTACCTGCAATTTTAGTGTTTAATTGATAAGCATCTAGGTCTAACTTAGCGCTAGAATGATTATTTAAGGTGATTTTTAAATCTAAAGAATTGATTGTGTTGGTTGAAAATACTTGCGCATAATCAGAAGCCTCAATTTCATTCAATTCGGTTACTGTAACCCAAACAGATAATTTTGTATCTCCGTAAGAGGTAATTCTTAATGTTGAGTTATCATTTTGGATATAAGCGTTTTCGCTGTAATAGTTATCGTAAACTTTTACGCTGTTTGTACTTCCTTGAGTAATGAAAACATTTACGTTTCCTTTTACTTCTAATTTAGAAATTTTTTGAGCATTGCTAATTGTTGTTAATGCTTTCTTTTCATTACTTGCAGATATTGTTGTTGCAGATAATGTTGATGTGAAAATTGCAATCATCGCGATGGCTAATATTCCTTTTTTTAAATTTTTCATTTTGTTAATTTTTTTTACTTTTTAATTAATTTTTTTATTTCCCAATATATTCAGCTGTTTATGCTATTATGTTATGCATAGTATTATGCTGATTTTTAAATATTTCGTTAACGATTGTTTTTAAGCCTTATTTAGAACCTAAATACGATAATAAGACGTCGCTAGTTTCTAAACGTTACACTTAATTGTAAAAAAATATTTTCATTTGAGTAAATGTTGCTTTAAAGTATTTAAACAGCATAATATTAATATTTTATTATTTTACTTTACTTTGCAACATGCTATCTATTTGCGTCCCTCACTATAATTTTGTTAACGAAAAGCTTTTTACCAAGCTTAATAATCAATGTGTTGCATTAGCAATTGAATATGAAATTTTGGTGATTGATGATGCATCGGAACCCGAAAACAAAAAATATCTTACCAAGATTATTTCTAACTGCTGTAATGTTATTTTTTTGGAGGAGAATATTGGAAGATCTAAAATCAGGAATTTATTAGCCCAAAAAGCAAAATATAATTGGTTATTGTTTTTAGATGGCGATTCTACTATTAATGATTCAAACTTTATATGGTTTTATTTAAACAACCTATCTGCCGATATTATTTCTGGAGGAAGAGCGTATTCTGATCAGGAACCGAATAATCAATATTATTTACACTGGAATTATGGTTTTAAAATAGAATCTAGCAATAATGCTCAGTTTCACTCTAATAATTTTATAATTAAAAAGGATGTTTTCAAGCATCTGACTTTTGATGAAAGTATTACTAATTACGGTTATGAAGATGTTGTTTTTGGGATTGAGGCTAAAAGGCTAGGATTAAACCTTATTAATCTTAATAACAAAGTATTACATACTGGGCTAAAAACGAATACAGAGTTTTTAATTGATGTAGAGCAAGCAATAGTAAACCTTTGCAAGATAGAGGTATCAAGAAAAGACCTCCAAATAGAAAAAGAAGTTAAAATTTTAAATAATTACACTCAATTAGATTCACTAAAATTAACATGGTTAATCAGTATTTTTAATTCGGCAATTATTATTTTATTGAAAAAGTATTTAATAAATGGTCCTAAAATATTTACTAATAAAGTATTATCAATTTTAAAACTTTATCAACTACATCATATTAAAACCTACAAAAAATAAAATTGGTCTTGTTGCTTAATTTCGCCAGCGGCTAACATTAACCTGATTAACTCTAGCTTATCTTCTTCCGATCCCTTTTTTATCATCTTAATCAAATCTTTTAATACTATTTTATTTAATTGCAAAGCCGCTATAATTTGCCTGGCCATTACTTTTTTAAGGTCATGTTCTATAGCTCTTTTATTGGCTAGGCAAACGTCACAAACACCGCATTCTTTAGCATTAGACTCGTTAAAATAATTTAGAAGTTGAATATTTCTACAAATATGCTTAGTAGCAAATGTTAGCATAGCTTGCATCTTTTTTTGATAAGTGATTTTTCTATTCTCAAAATGATTACTATCAATAGCAACATCCTCTGTTTTAATTCTTGGTTGTAAAAAAGTTAACAAGGGTAAATTACTTTGTGGCTGGTAGCTGATAATCTCTAGCTTATCAAGCTCAATTAAATAATGCCATACTGCAGATTTAGACAAACCTGTTTTTTGTGCAATATCACTTTCTTTTACAGCAATAAATTGATCAAAAGCACCACCATAAAGCCTTAAAACAGATTTTATAAACCCATCAAACTTAGAATGCTCTACTTGGAATTTGTATAAGTCATCGCCAGTAACAATAAATTGTAAGCGTGAAGGCAGTAAGGCATTCTCGCTCAAAACAAAATACATGGCGTTTTCTAAAAATTTAATAGCGCTTATAGTACTTAAAATATCTATTTGAAACTTAGCGCAAAAAACAGCTAAATCGAAATTATAAGTAATGCCTTGACCGGCTTCAAATGGTATTTGAAGATAATTGCACAAATAATGATATACTTGTTTTATGAAAGCTAAATCGGGGAAATTTTGAACAAATCTCTTCTCAAAAACCAATTGGTCTCTTTCCTGAAAAAGAATAACAGCATAAGCCTTTTTCTCGTCTCTTCCTGCCCTACCCGCTTCTTGATAATAGGCCTCTAAACTTTCTGGAATTTCGTAATGCACCACAAACCTAACATCTGGCTTATCTATACCCATACCAAAAGCATTGGTAGCAACCATAACCCTTACTTGATTATTTAACCAGTAATTTTGCTTTTGCCCACGTTCTTCTAAATTTAAACCAGCATGATAATATTGAGCAGGTATTTGGTGCTGATTTAAAAATTTAGCAATCTCGACCGTATCTCGTCTTGTTTTCACATAAACAATGCCGCTGCCTTTCACTCCATTGCATACATCAATTAACTTTTGAAGCTTGTTTTCTTGGTTTAAAACCGAGTAACTTAGGTTTACTCGTTCAAAACTCTTTTTAAATATTTGATGATTTTTAAAGGCTAATTTATCTACAATATCTAATCTAACTTCGTCTGTAGCCGATGCTGTTAAAGCTAAAATAGGGACGTTTGGATGTAACTCTCTAATATCGGCAATATGTAAATATGGAGGTCTAAAATCGTAACCCCACTGCGATACGCAATGCGCTTCATCAACAGCTAGCAAGTTTACCTTCATATATTTAATACGTTCTTTAACTAAATCTGTTAATAAACGCTCGGGCGAGAGGTATAAAAATTTAACGGGTCCATAAACGCAATTGTCTAAAGCAATATCAATCTCGCGTTTACCCATGCCAGAAAAAATGGCCATAGCTAAAATTCCTCTCTTGTTCAAGTTCTCTACTTGGTCTTTCATTAAAGCTATAAGCGGAGAAATCACTATGCAAATTCCATCTAATTCCATAGCCGGAACTTGAAAGCATATAGATTTACCACCACCAGTGGGCAATAAGGCTAAAGTATCTTTTTTTTGAAGCACAGAGTTAATAATTTCTTCCTGTAGAGGTCTAAAATTATCGTAACCCCAGTATTGTTTTAAAATTTCTTTGATAGCCATGGTAGGATTGATGAAGCAAAATAAGTATTTATTTTAAATTTGATGCTTACGCAGATTAAATTACTATTTTAAAAATTGTTTTATTTTGACTTAGTCAAAATCTAATTAAATTAGAAAGGAAATTATACAGAGCAATCTTATAGGACGGCCTAGCAGAAGTAAGAAGTAGAAAGCCATTATTATTCATTGCGCTAACAACCATTTAGCGAAAGACCAAGGATGAATGCAGCCAAAGGGCAATGGTTTGAGCGGAGGAGGTCTCATTCATCCGCTATCAGAATAATGATGACTTTATGCGATTAAAGATGCAAGCCTTGAGTTTTTGGTTCTTTTGTGTCAAGACAAAAGAACAAATTCAATTATTATAATAATTCGTTTTGGCTTACTCCAAAACTCGCTCATTGCCGCGAATAGCTAATCACTTTTTTCAGTTTTTGTTATTGTTTTAATAGGCCTTTAAGAATGCTAACAGTTTTAAAAAAAAAAAAAAACCCAAACCCGGGAGGAGTGAACACATGAAAGCTATTGAAAATATAAACAAATTGAATAAACTCTCCGCTGCGTTTGTTGCTACAAAGGAAGTGCTAAGATTTTCTATATCCAAATCGCAACAAACAAGGCTGAATTACCGATTAATGGTTGTTTGTGCTTTTACTGGGTGGAAGTATAATTTCGATTATTGCTGAATTATTATTTTTTGTTGAAATCCCAAGAATAAAACCTATCAATAAAGCGCTAGGGATACGGAGGGCTTGGTACATTTATTAGTTTGCTTTTGAACGCAAACAAATGAATTACGGAACCCTGAAGTAGCCCGACCGAGTTTTGGGTATTGCGCAAGATAAGGGAGCGCCCTATATCCTGATATAAAGTAGAATTTTTCTGCAACTATTTTCAATCAAAACGTTACTATCAGTTTCCAAACATTTTATAAATAATAACTAAATTGCGAATTAGTTAAAAACCACCAAAATGAATAAAATTCTAACAAGCATAGGTATCATATTTTGTCTTTTTAAAATCTCAATTGCTCAAGATAAAGAAGCAAAAAAGTGGGATATAGAGAAGCCTACAGGTACAACAAAAACGATAAATTTTAACACCACAGAAGGTACTTTCATGAATTTAGATGTTAGCCCTGACGGAAATACTATAGTTTTTGATCTATTAGGTGACATTTATAAAATGCCTATTAAAGGTGGTAAAGCTACTTTACTAGCCGGCGGAATGGCTTATGAAGTACAGCCTCGTTTCTCGGCAAATGGAAAACAAATTGCCTACACAAGTGATAAAAATGGTGGTGATAATATTTGGGTAATGGATTTAGATGGCACTAACCAAAAACCAATTACAAAAGAAACATTTAGGTTATTAAACAACCCCGTGTGGACACCTGATGGAAAATATATTATTGCCCGCAAGCATTATACAGGTTTTAGGTCTTTAGGGGCTGGCGAATTATGGATGTACCATATTGCCGGTGGTTTAGAAGGTGTGCAATTAACTAAGCGTAAAAACGATCAGCAAGATTTAGGTGAACCATGGGTTTCTGCGGATGGTAAATACGTTTACTTTAGCGAGGATGTGAGTCCAGGTCCATTTTTTCAATATAATAAAGACCCTAACAGCGAAATTTATGCAATAAAAAGACTAAATCTAGAAACTAACGAAATCGAAAAAATTGCCGGCGGTAGTGGTGGAGCCGTTCGTCCGCAAACATCACCAGATGGTACCCATTTAGCCTACGTTAAAAGAGACCGATTAAAATCTGTTTTATACGTTCAAGATTTAAATACCGGTGAAGAGTACCCTATTTTTAATGATTTATCTAAAGACCAGCAAGAAGCTTGGGCAATATTTGGTTTATACCCTAATTTTAATTGGCTACCCGACAGTAGAAATATAGTCTTTTACACCTATGGAAAAATTAAAAAAGTTGACATTTTAACGTTAGAGACAGAAGAAATACCTTTCTCTGTTGATGTAAAACAAACTATACAAGACGCTTTACATTTCGAGAATAAAGTGTTTGAGAACGAGGTTGAAGTTAAAATGATGAGACAGTTAACTACATCGCCCGACGGTAAAAAAGTAATTTTTAACGCCGCAGGTTACCTTTACATCAAAGATTTACCGAACGGGAAACCACAAAGATTAACTGATGGAACAGATTTTGAATTTGACCCTTATTTTAGTCCTGATGGAAAGGCGGTAATTTTTACTACTTGGAACGATGAATTGAAAGGCAATATTCTTAAATACAATTTTAAGGATAAAAAAGCATCACCAATTACCACAGAGCGAGGATTTTATTACGCCCCAAAGTTTAACCCAAATGGGAACAAAATTGTTTATAGAAAGGGTGTAGGTAACGATGTTTTAGGATACACCTACGGAAAAAATCCGGGGATTTATGTGCTAGAATTAGATAGCAACAAAACAAAATTAATTAGCAAGCAAGGCACTAAACCATCGTTTAACAGCAAAGGAGACCGCATTTACTTTCAAGCACAAGAAGGAGAAAAGAAAGCTTTTAAAAGTTGTGATTTAAATGGTGGAACTGTTAGAACACATTATACTTCTACTTATGCTAATGCTTTTATACCAAGTCCAGATGACCAATGGATTGCCTTTAACGAACTATTTAATGTGTATTTAACTCCCTTAGTAACCCTAAGCACACCCTTAGATTTATCATCAGGAAATAAAACTTTACCATTAAAAAAATTAACTCGCGATGCAGGGTCGTACATTCATTGGAGTGCCGATAGCAAATCTTTAAACTGGACATTAGGCAACCAATATTATAGTCGCGAGATTAAAAATTCATTCTCTTTTGTAGATGGTGCTCCGGAAAAATTACCAGCTATAGATACTGCAGGTATAAACCTTAATTTAAAACTCCCTGCCGATAAACCTTCGGGACGTATTGCATTTAAAGGAGCAAGAATTATTACCATGGACGGTACCGAAGTAATTGAAAAAGGTACAATCGTGATTAACGAAAATAAAATAGAGACTGTAGGTATAGAAAATGATGTTATCATACCTGCCGACGCTAAAGTTTATGACGTTACAGGTAAAACCATTATGCCAGGTATTGTAGATGTTCATGCTCATTTAAGAACCAGTCCTGATGGAGTTTCGCCACAACAAGATTGGTCTTATTTTGCAAATTTAGCATTTGGGGTAACAACCTCGCATGATCCTTCTAGCAATACAGAAATGGTTTTTAGTCAGTCAGAAATGCTAAAAACAGGTAAAATGATTGGCCCAAGAGTGTTTTCTACTGGAACTATTTTATATGGAGCAGATGGCGATTTTAAAGCGGTAGTTAATAACTTAGATGATGCTCGATCTCATGTTCGAAGAATGAAAGCCGTAGGTGCATTCTCGGTAAAATCTTACAACCAGCCAAGAAGAGAGCAACGCCAGCAAGTGATTCAAGCTGCCCGAGAATTGGGCATGGAAGTAATGCCCGAGGGTGGTTCTACATTTTTTACAAACATGAGCATGATAGCCGATGGCCATACCGGCATAGAGCACAACATTCCTGTTTTACCAGTTTATAAAGATGTTTTAAACTTTTGGGGCGCAAGTAAAACTGGCTATACTCCTACCTTAATTGTGAGTTATGGCTCACAATCTGGCGAAAACTATTGGTACGATAGAACCAATGTTTGGGAAAACGAAAGGTTGTTAAGTTATGTTCCAAAAGCAATAGTAGATGAAAGATCAAGACGTAGAAACACATCAGAATATGGCGATTACGGGCATATTGATGTTTCTAGAGCCGTTAACGATTTGTCTAAAAATGGTGTTAAAGTAAATTTAGGTGCTCACGGACAACTGCAAGGTTTAGGTGCTCATTGGGAGCTTTGGATGCTTGCACAAGGTGGCATGAAACCACTAGATTGTATCAAAGCAGCCACCATAAACGGAGCAGCTTACTTGGGCATGGATAAAGAAATTGGCTCGCTTAAAAAGGGTAAACTAGCCGATTTAATAATCCTTAATGCAAACCCTTTAGATGATATTAGAAATAGCGATAAAATTAAATACACCATGGTTAACGGAAGGTTATTTGAAGCAGAAACCATGAATCAGTTAGGGAATACCGAACAGCCACGCAATAATTTTTGGTGGCAGTTTAACAAAAGCGATAAATACTTTATCCCTACTGGATACATAGAAACGCATACTTTTTCGGTACCAGAGTGCGATTAGTGAAATAATTTGGGTGTTTCCCCGCAAAAAAAAAGCGGGGTCGGTCTTTACGCTGTAGTTTTTTTAGCTGTTATCCTGAGCGAAGTCGAAGGACGACTAAAAAAAGCTGCCGCTTCTCCAAGGGAGTCCTTTGAACAATCCCTAGCACAAAAAAACCTGCTTATCAAGATAAATAAGCAGGTTTTTTTATATCAAACTCCAATTATAATTTAACTATTTAAGCCGTACTTAATCCCAATCATCTGTTCTAAAAGACGATGCTGGCAAACCTGCAATATTAAATAAAGTACCTTTTACATAATTTTTCCAGCCATAACGCACTGCAACAGGGTTTGGAACTTCGTCAGCTGTAAGCTCTAGCACTCCTCCAGGTAAAGTTGCCTTTGCTGGGTAAAACTTTTTATCTGCACCAGCAATCTCAAAATCTGTTAATTCTTGTCCAAAAGAACTTAAACCCATTTCTGCGAAATCAAAAGTAATAATGGCTTTTTTATCAACCACTTTCATAGATTTATAAACTGGCCCACTGTAGCTAATCCCTTTAAAACCATAATCTTTTGCTAAAGCCCATAATGCTAAACGTTCTCCTACCTCAATTTTCTTTGGTGGATGAATAAAATTTAAAGCACCAATATCTAAAGTAGAAACCATACCTGTGTTTTTAACCGTTTGCATGGTTTTTAACTGGGCTTCTCTTAAACCAGCAGAATTACCTTGATTATTGTAACTAAACGGAGCAATTTGAACAAAATAAAATGGCATTTCTTCTTGCATAAATTTTGCTCTCCAGCTGTTAATTAAAGCAGGAAAAAGTTTTTGGTATTGCAAAGCATTGTTACGGTTACCTTCTCCTTGGTACCAAATAACACCTTTAAAAGTAAAAGGGACTAATGGGTTAATCATCCCATTAAACAAAACGGTAGGTGTATTTTGATTTACATTTTTTGTTGTATCTGCTGGTAATTTAATTTCGGCAAAACCTGTCTTTAAGGTTTCCCTATTTGTCCAAGCTTGCGCAACGGTACCTCCCCATTCGCTCGTAACCAAACCAATAGGAACGTTTAAATTTTCGTGTAACATTTTACCAAAAACATAAGCTACCGCACTAAAATTAGGCGTGGTTTCTAAAGAAGCATTTAGCCATTTTCCTTTGCAAGTATCTAAAGGTGTTATGGATATTTTATTTGCTACATCAAAAAACCTAATTTGATTATTGTTACTTTTTAAAATTAATTGATTACTATTTTCTACAGGCTGCCCTTTAAAACCTTTAACAGGCATTTCCATATTTGACTGTCCAGAACATAACCAAACTTCACCAAGTAAAACATCATTTACATTAACCATAGTGCTTCCTACAACTTTTATTTGGTAAGGTCCCCCTTCTTTAGTTGTAGCTAAAGTTGCTTTCCATTTTCCATCGGCATTGGTAGTAGCACTTGCTTTTGCGCCCCATGTGGTGCTTATGGTAATTTTAGCATTTGGTTTATCGAAACCAAAAATTGCGACTTGGGCATTACGTTGTAAAACCATGTGGTCGCTAAAGAGCGATGCTAGTTTAGTTTGTGCATTTATTTGTAAGCTAATTATAACAATAATTGCAGACAAAATTGAGGATAAATACTTCTTCATGTTTATGTTGGTTTATATAATTAGAAATTCTAAAGTAAGAATTAATTAATACTCAAAATCAATTTTTATATTATTGAACAGAAAAATAGTCAAATTGAACTAAATTGTGTTGTATATCATTATAAAAGTGAAATCATCAGACTATTTTAAAAAATTAATCTTCAAAAAATCATAAATTAAATAGACGTTTCACAATAGCTTTGACTGGTAGTATTCAAGTATTTGAAGTAGATAAATGCTTCAACTTAGTATAAGCTATAATATTGATAAAATCTTTATTCAAGGTAAATAATTATTTCATTTAAGCCGTAGGTAGAGCTATCACAAAATCTAAACTTAAAATCAGGTTTAAAAATTTAACCTTTCTAGTATTTTACTAAATACATAGTTTTTATTTAAAAAAAATGCTATTATTTTAGAGAAATTAATGAAATAGAAAAATTACATCACCTCTCTTTCTTTTGAAAAATATTGCTTAGGTTATGTTTTTGACTATTAAAAATTTTGCATTTTTCAAATATTTGAAAATCTTTTTTTTAAATAAATAGAAATATAATTTTGATAGAGTAAAGTAAATTCTATTTTTAGATAATTTATTGGAGTGGTGATTACAATTCTTAATATTATATATGAGCAAAAGCGATAATAAAACCTATCAGCTTTTTTTTCCAGCAGTAATTATCAATTATCAAAATGCTAAAACTTATATCCCGGCGTTAGATGGTTTAAGAGGAATTGCCATTTTATTGGTTATACTTTTTCATACCTTTCATTTTACTTTAGGCTGGTGTGGTGTTGATTTGTTTTTTATACTATCTGGATTTTTAATTACAAGTAGCTTAATAGAAACTAAAGAAGATAATAATTACCTTAAAAAGTTTTGGTTAAAAAGAGTACTACGCATTTTTCCTCTCTATTATTTAATACTTATCATCATTCTTATCCCTAAAGATTTTTTTAATATCAATACGGTGAGTTTTAGCTCTTGGTCTTATTGGTTTTATGTACAAAACTGGGTGTATGTTTATAATGGCCTTTTTCCCGATGGTAAAGATACCTTAAATCACTTTTGGTCTTTAGCCATAGAAGAACAGTTTTACTTCCTGTTTCCATTTATAATAAAATATGTACCAAAGAAAAATCTTGTATCTGTATTATTATTATTTATTGCTGTTCCTATTGGAGCTAGGTATTACTATTTCATTAATAACAATATAGGTTATTATGTGGCAACGGTATCGAGGCTAGATGCTCTTAGTATAGGTGCATTGCTTGCCTATTTGGTAAGAGAAAACAAACATTATCTAGAAAAATATGTGCATTTAGTTTTTTATAGTGCATTAGGCTATATTATCGTAGCTATTCTAATTTATCAAGATTTACATTTTAGTAACCCTTTAATTGCCACACTAGGCCTAACCGCATTTGCACTATTATTTGCTTGCGTTTTAATATATTCTATATCTAACTTTAAAAACAACTTTTTAAATGCAATTTTAAACAATAAGTATTTAAAGTTTATAGGTAAAATTGCTTATGGTTTATACGTTTATCATTGGATATTATACGTACTTATTAAGCCCCAATTATTGGAAATGCTATTTAATGCTACACAACTCCTTTTAGTTTCTAAAGTTATAGCTTCTTCGTTTATCTTTTTGCTAGCATTAATTATATCCTATTTATCATACCATTATTTTGAAAAAAGAATAATGAGCTTGAGGAAAATCTAGAATTTATGGCCCAATGGTCTATGTATCCATTATCTAATTAACAATAAATTATGTTTCTATTTAGTAGAAAAGATAGGAAGATGAAAAAAAGCGTAAGGAAACTCCTTTTCATTAATCTGTACCTAGTCTTACTGAATTTAGGACTACGTACAGATTTGATTTAAAACTTATTTCTTAAAAAACATTCGGGTAATAAAAATACCGCCAGAGTCATCACCTCCAGCGTGGCTTTCAACACCGCTGGTTACATAAATTAATTTATAACCAAGCCCTTCTAACTCCATAATTCTAGCACCTATCATGGCATCATTAGAAGCTATATTTTGAAAATTAATACCTGCAACGCTAAAAAAGTTCAATAATTTAGCTTCATCAAATTTATCTACTTTTAACTCACTTCTACTAACAGTTCTTTGGTCAGATTTTTTTCCATCTGTTCTACTGGTTCTAAATTGATCAGTGTTTACTTCAGTTGTGTTTTCAATCATTCTAGATCTTCCTAGGCCTGCTGGAACAATTGACTCTACCACAGTTACAATCTTCCATTCCGATACCTTTTCAGGTGCTGTTTGCGCAAATGCAGTAACATTTAAAGTTGTTACTATGGCAATCATTAAAATTATTTTTCTCATCTTTTTTAAGTTTATTTTTCTTAAAGGTAAAAATAATTGAAAATATATTTCTTTAAAAGAATTTTGTTTTCTTGTTATTCCTATAACCCATGGTCTGTGTCCTCACAGACCATTTTGATTTATTTTTTGTTTCGGTTTATGGGTACACAGAACGAGGTGAAGCAGTAAAGCAAAAAATGGAAGAAGAAGGTTTAAAAAATAAAGATTTAACCAAATGGATTGGTAGCAAAAGCTATGTATCGTCTCTACTAAGCGGAAAGAAACCTTTAACCCTAAAGATTGCCAAGATTTTGCACCAAAAATTGGGGATTCCTGCTGAAGTGTTTTTGGCTTAAAATAAGTTTTATTTTATTTTCCATGGTCTGTGTCCTCGCAGACCATTTTTGTTTTAAGTTAAGTTTCGGTCTGTGGGGACACAGACTGAGGTTGAAGAATTCAAATTTATGTTATTTAATTACTTTTTTGATTTTTATAAGATATAATTTTTTGATTTTTAGAGTCAAAGATTAATTGACGCCTTTGCAAAACTGAATTTGTTCTAAAACTCAAATTATATAAGAAGCCATAAATTGTCTTTCTCTTGATATTTTCTAACTCGATAAATTTAATAAGAGAATCTGATGAAAAAACTCCTTTGAAATAATCATAATTTGAAATTTCTTCTTTCAATTGCTTTTGAAAACTTATATCACTTAAGAATTTATTACTAAATGAATAATAATCTGTTTTAACTAAATTATTTAAGAATTTATTCGGTAACTCATACTCTATTGTGTAATTACTATAATTCCCATCATATCTTAAAAAATCGTAGAACTGCTTTGAATATGTGCTACTTCCCCAGTAAACTTGAGTTTGGATATAGTTATCATCAACCATAATTGAATCCAATTCATAATCTTCAGGATTAAGTTTTGGATATTCTGAGAAATTATTATAATCAGGAATATCAGTTTCAAATATTGTATCAACTAGTTTTAATTCAACCAATTCGTATTTAGTTTTGTCAAACTCGAGTTCGCTTTTATTTAAAAAATCAAGAACTACTTGTTCCTTTTTATCCGAACAAGATTGGATTATGAAAGCTGATATAACAATTGTAACTATGAATTTCAAGTTTTTCATGCTTTAAAAATAGCCATAAAATTACATTTTTCTACTAAATTTGGCGTGTTCCATATTTTGATAATACTCTTTAATTAATGGTTCAGTTTCTTTCAAAATCGGAAATTTGTTATTTTGCGGTAATACTTCCTTTAAATTTTCAATTAAATTTTTACCAGATTCTATTAGTTTAAAAACCTTGAAATTCATTAATTCCTCAATCAATACTTTTGCTTTATCATCTTTTGCATGGACTATATCATCTCTTAATTTTTTCAATAACTTGAAATTTTCCCAGCAATTGAACTGAGTTGGAGATTTAATATTAAGCGCTTTTGGCAATATTTCAACTAACTTTTCTTCTGTTCCACATGATTTCTCTATAATCTTTTTTCCTATATTTTGGAGTTTACCTCTATATTTCTTCATATATAAGTAATCATTTGGAATAAGTATATTAACCAAAGATTCCACAGCAGAGAATATCATAATAATTGAGGTTTGTATGTGCTCTAAATAATCATAGAATTGAATACATTCATCATCATTAAGCATATAAGTATTACCTGTTAGCGTCTTAGGCTTGATAATTTGATTATACATTTCGAAAGCTAATTTCATCTCTTTATCTGATTTCCCAATAAAAATCGCAGTGATATTTGGTGATGTAAACTTAATTTCACTTTTACCCGCTACAAAGGTTTTTATTGCATTCAATGTTACATCTTGTTCAGTTTCTTTAAGATTAAATAATTTTGGTTTTTCTTGTCTCTTATCAAAAATTATATAATTCATAGTTTTATTTTTTTATTTCCACAAAAATAAACATAATGATTCAAGGTATTTCACAAGGGTTCAGCAACTACCTATTTTCGTATTAACGATTGCAGCGGTATCCTTTTTTTGCTCTTGTAACAAATAAAAAGAGTTTTCATATTTGCCAAACAAAAAAAAGCCATTCAAAATCAATCTGAACGGCTTTCTACTTCACTTTTTCTAAGAGCTTTAACAAAGCTGAATCACTAATGGTATCTTGTTCTGATTTATCATAAATGGATAACAAGAATACTTTTTCTTGTAAAATAGTAACATAGGTTATTACTCTTGCTCCACCAGATTTTCCTTTTCCTTTTGATGAAATTGCTAATCTTATTTTATAGCAATTATGACCTAAAGAAGTCCCTAAAATAGCTTGTTGCTTTAGATTACCGATTAATTCAATCAGTTCTGATTTTAGAGAGGGATATTTTTTTACTAGTTTTTTGAATTGCTTATCAAAATATTCGATAGTGTAAACATCATAAGCCATCTAATAATTCACTAACAGGTTTAGTTTTCAATTTACCCGAGTCAATCATTTCTGAATGTTTAAAGGCTTGTTTGATTTCCTTTATTTCAGTCAATAAATCAGCTTCTTTATCTGTAATCTTTTCTACCTTAACATCTGTAAGGCTTTTAAGAAAATCCATTATTGGACTTAGATTATCTGATTGAATATCTAATAGTAATTTCATAAGCTTAAATCGAACTCAAAAATAACGATTTTTTTATTGAATTGTAAATTGAGGTATTGCTCTATAAAAAAACCGTTCAAAATCAATCTGAACGGCTTTTTTTCCAGACTTACGAAGTTTTTAAAACTTCGTAAGTCTTTTAACAGCTTATATGATGTGATGTCTCCTTCGTCGACATGACGGACGAGTTATCTTAATAACAATATTTATTCGCTTCTATCAATTGCTTAGCAACTCTTTGGCGAGCATCTTTAATATTGAAAGGTGCAACCTTCGTAAATCGGCGTAAGCCCATTAACATCATGTTTAGTTCATCGCCTTCGGCAAAAGAGTTTAAAGCTTCTTTACCTGCTAAAGCAGTTTGGTCAACGGCTTCTTGTAGGTAAATGCGCATCATGTCAATCTGGCCAGCACAAGCTTCTTCACCACGCATATCCACCAATTTTTGTACTCTTAGGATTGTTGATTCTGCAATATAAACCGAACCAATAATATCGGCAATGTTCATTAAAATCTCTTGCTCTTTACCAAGCGTCATCATTAGCTTTTGCACCGCTGCACCTGCAATCATCAAACCTGCTTTCTTTAGGTTTTTTAAAGTTTTTAGTTCTGCTGCAAATAAAGCATCTTCCTCGTCTCCAAATTCTGGTATCGACATTAATTCGCCTGCAACTGCTGTAGCTGGTGTCATTAAATCTAACTCGCCTTTCATGGCTCGTTTCAATAGCATATCTACAATCAGTAAACGGTTAATTTCGTTTGTTCCCTCAAAAATACGGTTGATACGGCTATCACGGTAAGCTCTGTCCATTGGTGCATCGGCACTGTAACCCATACCGCCATAAACTTGTACGCCTTCATCAACAATATAATCTAGCATTTCTGATCCCCAAACCTTGATAATCGCACACTCTACTGCAAATTGCTCGGTTGATTTTAACTTGGCTTTTCCAGAGTCCATTCCACCTGCAACTAAAGCGTCGTAGGCATCGTCAATGTTTTGTCCTGCTCGGTAAGCAGCACTTTCTACCGCAAAATTACGAACAGCCATTTCTGCCAATTTGTAACGAATAGCTCCGAATTTGGAGATGTTTAAACCAAACTGAACACGCTCATTAGAATAATTAATGGCATGATCTATCACTTTACGAGAAGAGCCAATAGCTGCTGCTCCTAATTTAATACGACCAATATTTAAGATGTTTACCGCTATTTTAAATCCGTTTTCACGTTCTGATAATAAATTTTCTTTAGGTACTGGGCAATCATTAAAGAAAACCTGACGGGTTGATGAACCTTTGATACCCATTTTATGCTCTTCAGCATTCATGGTTACGCCACCAAAATCTTTCTCTACAATAAAAGCAGAAAGGTTTTTATCATCATCTATCTTAGCAAAAACGATGAAAATATCAGCGAAGCCACCATTGGTGATCCACATTTTTTGTCCGTTGATGATGTAATGTGTTCCCTCTGCATTTAAAACTGCTTTAGTTTTCCCTGAGTTAGCATCAGAACCTGAATTTGGCTCGGTTAAGCAATAAGAAGCTTTCCATTCGCCTGTGGCTAGTTTTGGAATGTATTTGTCTTTTTGCTCTGCGTTTCCATAATACAAAATTGGCAAAGTACCAATTCCAGTATGTGCAGAAAGTGCAACTGCAAAAGAGTGTCCAGAACCAATAATATCGGCCACTAGCATAGAGGTGTTAAAGTTTTTACCAAATCCTCCATACTCCTCTGGAATAGAAACTGCCAATAAGCCTAATTCGCCGGCTTTATCCATCAAAGATGGCATTAAACCTTCTTCTAGTTTATCAATTCTATCCAAATTAGGATATACTTCTGACGTTAAGAAATCCTCGCAAGTTTTCTTAATCATTAATTGTTCTTCGTCAAATTCTTCTGGAATAAATACATCCTGAAAATCTGTTTCGGTGATGATGAATTCGCCACCTTTTGTTGTTTTTTTCTCTTGTGTTTCCATAATTTATATGATTTGAGATGAGAGATCTGAGATCTGAGAATCTGCAAGTCTGCTCATCTTATTTTTTATTTATTTTCTTTTCTAACATTTGTTGGAATCCATAGGTCATTTTTTGTAGCTCATCCAATTGGATTAATAATGGATTTAACACTTCATCTAATATCATATCCAGTTTATTAGCAACAATAAGTTGTGTTTGCAATTCGAAAGAAGAACCATTTGAAATACCTAAAAAATTATTAAATTCTTTTAAAAAATTCCTGCCAGCACCTTCTGCAATATTTGAAGGAATAGAAACTGTGGCTCTTCTAATTTGGCTTGTTAATCCAAATCGTTCATCAGAGGGAAAATTAGATGTAGCCTTATAAACTTCTACTGTTAAGTCTATCGCCTTATTCCAAATTTTAAGCTCTTTAAGATTATTCATTTCTCAATATTTTAATTTCGTACTTTAAATTTAAATAACTCTCAAATCTCACATCTCCACTCTCACATCTAAAAAATCTCAAATATCCCTGCAGCACCTTGTCCGCTACCTACGCACATAGTTACCATTCCGTATTTCTGATTTCTTCTTTTTAATTCGTTAAATATTTGTACAGATAGTTTAGCACCTGTGCAACCAAGTGGGTGACCTAAAGCGATAGCGCCACCGTTTACATTTAGCTTATCGGTATTTAAATCTAATTTTCTAGTGATGGCAATAGATTGCGATGCAAAAGCTTCGTTTAGTTCTATTAAATCGATATCATCTAACTTCATATTGGCTTGCTTAAGCGCCATTGGGATAGCTTCTATTGGACCAATTCCCATAATACGTGGAGGAACTCCGGCAACTGAATAACTTACTAACCTTGCGATTGGCTCTACATTCAATTGCTTCAACATTTTTTCAGAAACTACCAATACAAAAGCTGCTCCGTCTGATGTTTGTGAAGAATTACCAGCTGTTACCGAACCACCTGCTGCAAAAACTGGTTTTAATTTGGCTAAAGCCGATAAATTGGTGTCGGCTCTTGGGCCTTCATCTGTATCAACTACATATTCGCGAGTTTTCTTTTTCATATTCGCATCTAAGTAGTTTTCTTTTACTGTAATTGGAAGAACGCCATCTTTTAAATGACCATTTTTAATCGCTTCTATAGCTTTTTGGTGTGATTTAAACGCAAATTCATCTTGATCTTCTCGACTAACTTCATACTCCTTTGCTACCGCCTCGGCAGTTAATCCCATTCCCCAATACCAATCAGGGTTTTTTAAAGCCACTTCTGGGTTTGGAACAATTTTCCATCCACCAAAAGGCATTCCGCTCATTACTTCTACTCCACCGGCAATAATACAATCGGCCATTCCAGCCTTAATTTTCGCAACTGCCGTAGCAATGGTTTCTAAACCTGAGGCGCAATAACGGTTCACTGTTACTCCAGGAACTTTATCAGTATCTAAACCCATTAAAGAAACCATACGGGCAATGTTTAAACCTTGTTCTGCCTCTGGTGTAGCGTTACCCACAATTACATCGTCTATTTGTTCTTTATCCAAGTTAGGAACAGAAGCTACTAATTCTCTGATTACTTCTGCCGCTAAATCATCAGCTCTAGTGAAACGGAAAACACCTCTTGGCGCTTTACCTACTGCTGTTCTATATCCTGCTATAATGTATGCTTCCATTCTTTTTTGATTTGAGATGGGAGATTTGAGATTTGAGAATCTACAAAGCTGCTCATCGTATTTTTATTAGATTTAATTAAAATATTTTTAAAACTAAATCAACATATTGTTTATTTATTAAGCTTATTTTAAACTTTATGAGTCTCATATCTCATGTCTAAAATCTCATATCTATCTTCTAATTCCTCAACGGTTTCCCCTTAGTTATAATAGATTGAATTCTTTCTAAAGTCTTTTTCTCTCCGCAAAGCGATAAGAATGCTTCTCTTTCTAAATCCAGTAAATATTGTTCGGTTACGAAAGTAGGTGCTGATAAATCGCCACCGCACATGACATAAGCTAATTTTTGAGAGATTTTTTGATCGTGGTCTGAAATGTAATTTCCAGAACGCATGGTGTTAGCTCCTGCATACATCATTCCTAATCCGTATTTACCTAATACTTTAATATCGGTTCTTCTAACGGGTTGCGTATAACCTGCATTAGCTAGTTCTAAAGCCTTCTCTTTAGCATTGGCAATAAGCCTGCTCCTATTCATTGATATAGAAAACTTATCTTTTTGTAAATAGCCTAAATCGTAAGCTTCTAAACCCGATGTTGAAACCTTAGCCATTGCAATGGTTAAGAATTTATCTTTTAATATATTTTGTTCTATTTGATCGGCTCCAAATTGGTCAGATGCTCTTAAAGCAAATTCTTTGGTTCCGCCTCCTCCAGGGATTAATCCTACACCAAACTCTACCAAACCCATATAAGTTTCGGCACTTAATTGAACGTGGTCGGCATGTAAAGTAAACTCGCATCCACCACCTAAAGCTAGATTATGTGGCGCAACTACTACCGGAATAGATGAATATCTAATTCGCATCGAGGTGTTTTGAAACATCTTAATAGCCATATTTACCTCGTCCCATTCTTGCTCAACTGCCATCATAAAAATCATCCCCACGTTAGCACCAGCAGAGAAATTAGCACCATCGTTTCCAATGACTAAACCTCTATAATCTTTCTCTGCGATATCTATGGCTTTATTAATTCCTGCTAAAACTTCGCCACCAATGGTATTCATTTTAGTGTGGAATTCTAGGTTTAAAATACCATCGCCTAAATCTGTAAGCGTGGTTCCTGCATTTTTCCAGATGGTTTTATTTGCTCTAATATTATCCAAGACAATAAATGCATCCTGCCCTGGAATAGCTTTATAAGATTTTGAAGGAATATCGTAATAAGATTTATTTCCATTTTCGATTTTGTAGAAAGATGTATGTCCGGCTGCTAACATTTCGGTTACCCAAACTGCAGGAGTTTTCCCGTTTGCTTTCATCATTTCTACGCCTTCTTTAACACCTACGGCATCCCAAACTTCAAACGGACCTAGCTCCCATCCAAAACCTGCTCGCATGGCATCATCTATACGATAAGTTTCGTCTGATATTTCTGGAATACGATTAGAAACATATTCGAATAATCCGGAAAAAGATATTCTAAAAAATTCCGCTGCTTTATCTTTTCCGGCTGCAAAAACCTTCATTCTTTGACGAAGATTTTCTACCGGTTTTGTAGCCTCTAAAGTGGCTGATTTAACTTTATTTTGTGAACGATATTCTAATGTCTTAAGGTCTAAGGCTAGAATCTCTGTTTTGCCATTAGCGTCTTTTGTTTTCTTGTAAAAACCTTGACCAGTTTTATCTCCCAGCCATTTGTTTTCTTGCATTTTCTTCACATACTCTGGTAAAACAAAAACTTCTTTTTGCTCGTCGTTTGGTACGTTTTGCGCTAAACCGTTAGATACGTTAATCATGGTATCTAAACCTACCACATCTGTAGTACGGAAAGTTGCAGATTTTGGTCGGCCTAAAGCAGGACCAGTAAATTTGTCTACTTCTTCTACGGTTAAATCCATTTTTTCTACCAAATGCAATAGCGACATGATAGAGTAAACGCCTACTCGGTTTGCAATAAAAGCTGGCGTATCTTTACATAAAACAGTTGTCTTACCTAAAAATTTATCGCCATAATGCATTAAAAAATCAACAATTTCTGGATCTGTATTTGGCGTAGGAATAATTTCTAGTAATTTTAAGTAACGTGGCGGATTAAAGAAATGCGTTCCGCAGAAATGCTTTTTAAAATCATCCGACCGTCCTTCGGCCATCATGTGAATAGGAATTCCAGAAGTATTAGAAGTGATTAAAGTCCCTGGTTTTCTAAACTTTTCTACCTGATCGTAAACTATTTTTTTGATATTCAAATTTTCTACCACGACCTCAATTGTCCAATCGCAATTGGCAATATCTTTCATATTGTCTTCAAAATTTCCAGTTTTAATTTTGTTTAAAACTGATTTATTATAGACAGGTGAAGGATTGGATTTGGCTGCAAAAGCTAAAGCATCGTTCACTATTCTATTTCTAACAACAGGTTTTTCTAATGTTAAACCTTTAGCTTTTTCTGCATCGTTTAATTCTTTAGGAACGATATCTAAAAGCAAAACTTCTAATCCAATATTTGCAAAGTGACAGGCTATACGTGAACCCATAATCCCCGACCCTAGTACTGCTACTTTTTTGATTGTTCTTTTCATAAAAAATAAATATTTCTATTCTTGTTTATAATTGGTGGTTAATTCGTTAATAGTTTTCAAAGAATTAACTAATTGTGTCTTATCTTTTTCTGAGATATGTTTGTTTAAATAATCGTTAAACTTTTTTACTACAACACGGGCTAAATGTCTTTTCTCTTTGCCAAGTGGCGTAAGTAATATCCTTACCGATCTTTTATCAGTTGCATGTTCTTCTTTATAAATTAAACCGTCGGCTTCTAGTGTTTTGAGCATTCTACTTAAACTGGTAGATTTTAATCCTAATAAAGCAGCAACCTCAGAAACGGTAGTCCCCTCTATATCGTCTATATTGATAAGTAGGTAACCGATAGATTGTGTAATCCCAAACTCCGAAGCCAATTGATTATAGGTATTAGCAATATTTTGCCAGGTAACTTTTAGAAAATAATCTATTGTTTCTTGATGTTTCATTAAAGAATTTAAATTGGTATTTCAAATATAGGAATCTTAAATTTACTATGCAAGCATAATAAATTTTAAAAATGTAAAAATGTTTTTGGATTAATAGTTGGGTTGTAAACCCGGTTTATCAAACTAAGTGGATTAAATTCCTTATAAGCCTCAAAATATATAGCGATAAATGATTTTATTAGTAGACGATAAACCTGAAAATTTATATGCACTTGAAAAATTACTTGAATCTAAAAACTTTAAAGTAGACACGGCAAACTCTGGAGAAGAGGCATTAACCAAAGTTTTAAGTAATGATTATAGATTAATTATTTTAGATGTTCAAATGCCAGGGATGGACGGTTTTGAGGTAGCCGAGCATTTATCTGGCTTTAAAAAATCTAAAGATATCCCAATTATCTTTCTATCTGCAGTTAATACAAACAAGCAATTTATTACTAAAGGATATGCATCTGGAGGAATAGATTACATTACCAAACCTGTAGATCCAGACATACTGCTTTTAAAGGTTAACACCTTTGTAAGATTGTATGAACAAACCATAGCCTTAAAAAAAGTCCAAAAAAACCTACAGATTGAAATAGATGTACGGAAAAAAGTACAGTTAGAACTAAAAGAAAGAATAGAGCAATTACATTATACTTTAGAGTCTTTACCTATAATTGCTTTTACAGCAGAGTGTGATGGAAAAATAGATTTTGTAAATCAAAGATGGTACAATTACTCCACAAAAAGTAATATTTTTCCTTTTACGCATCCACAAGATAAAAATATTGAAGAAGAATTTGCAAAAGCAATTAAAAGTGGAAATTCTATAGAATTAGAAGCTAGGTTAGCCAAACCAGATAAACTTGAATTTTGCTACCATCTAATAAAAATAGTTCCAATAATAGATAATAAAAAAATTAATAAATGGGTAGGTACATTTACTGATATAGAAGACCAAAAGCGGATAGAGCATAAGAAAGATGAGTTTTTAAGTATTGCCAGCCATGAGCTTAAAACACCTCTTACAAGTATAAAAGCCTATGTTCAATTATTGTCTAGAGCTTTAAAAACAAATGTAAACCCTGAAGTTTCGGCTTATATTGATAAAGCACAAACTCAAATTTATAAATTGAATGAATTAATTGCCGACCTACTTGATATATCTAAAATAGAAAGTGGCGAATTGAAACTGAATATTAAAGCTTTTGACATTAAGAAATTGATAGAAAACTGCATAGAAACAATCAAACATAACCATACTGATTGTGAAATTAATGTTGTTGGCAATGAGGATGAGTTGATAATTTTTGCAGATGAGGCTAGAATTGAACAAGTATTATTAAATTATTGTACCAATGCCATCAAATACTCGCCAGAAAATAAGAATATGGTTATTTCAAGATCATTTGCCAATAACGAATTGTTAGTTAAAGTAAAAGACTATGGTATTGGAATTTCTCTAGATAAGCAAGCAAATGTTTTTAGTAAGTTTTATCGAGTAGAAGAATCATCTTTAAAATTTCAAGGTTTAGGTATTGGTTTATATATATGCGCCGAAATCATCAAAAAACACCAAGGCAATTTTGGCGTAGTAAGTGAAGCCGGCCAAGGCTCAGAATTTTATTTTAAAATCCCCACAAAAGTATCATGAAAAAAACCAATAAATTCTTAAGTAGACTACAGTTAGGTTTTTCCATTTCCTTTATCATATTAATTTTTTCATCCACGCTTGCTTTTTTATCAATTAAAAATTTGACGAAAAACCAAGATGAGGTAAAACATACTTTAGATGTTTTAAATGCTTTAAATGATGTTAGCATTAATCTTAAAGATAAAGTTATTGGTATTAGAGGGCTATTATTATCAAAAGACGAAAGATTTGCACAGCCATTTTATAAAAGTAGAACGAATACAGATTCTTTACTATTTACTCTTAAAAATTTAGTAATTGACAACGATTTACAGGTTTCAAATACCAACAATTTAATTGAAAAATTAAAAACCTACGATAGCTATTTAGATCAAATTATTGAGGCTAAAAAACAAAAAAAAAACGTCTCTATTGAACAAATGGAAGTTGGAAAAGAAATGATGGAAGCTGCGCAGCAACAGATTAAATCAATGGTATCTGTTGAAAACAAACTCCTTTCAATTAAAACAGCAAATACTAATGACTCCTCTTCTCAAACACCCATTTTAATTGTAATATCATCTATTTTAGGACTTCTCATTACATTATTTTTTTATTTTAGAATTAAAGAAGATTATAATGAGAGAAAACTATTGAATGAAATTCTAGAAAGCAACGAAGCGGAAACCAGCAAAAGCATTCTTAATATTGAAGAGATTGCTAAAGAAATATCACAAGGAAATTATAAAACTAGGGTTGAAACCGAGGGTTTAGGACTGTTAAGTGAGCTAAGTGTTTCTTTAAATGATATGGCTAACTCTTTAGAAAAATCTTTTGATGATTTAAACGATAACGAGTGGTTGCAAAAAGGCTTGGCTTCTATCAATAAAAGATTGGTTGGTAACATTAGTGTAAACGAAGTTTGTGAGTATTCTCTTGATTTCTTGATTACCTATGGGCAATGCGAAACAGGTGCCATTTATCTTTTTGATGATGGCTTTTTAAAGCTTATAAGTACCAACAACAAGACTGCGCACATGAAAGAACAGTTTGCAGAAGGAGAAGGTTACTTAGGGCAAACTTTTAAAAATGTCGAGTTTAAAATGGTAAGTAATTTAACCGATGATGATTTTAGCATAGGATTTTCTGCGGGTGAAATAAAAATAAAGCACCTTTTATTTCTACCAATTATAAGTGATGAAGGTTGTTTAGGCGTTGTTGAAATAGGCGGTAATTTAGCGTTTAGTGATATTGACATAGAGTTTCATCAAAAAAGTGTGACTACAATTAGCAATGTCATGCTATCTGCAATGGCAAGAAGAAAAATACAAAACCTATTGGAAGAAACACAAACACAAACGGAAGAATTACAAGTGCAACATAACGAGTTAGAGAACTTAAATGCGGAGTTAGAAGCACAAACGTTAAAGCTACAGGCATCAGAAGAAGAACTAAGGGTGCAACAGGAAGAACTTTTACAATCAAATTTAGAATTAGAAGAAAGATCAAAACTTTTAGAGGAGAAAAACCAATTAATTAGCGATAGAAATAAAGAAATACTTCAAAAAGCAGAAGAATTAGCTTTAAGCACAAAATATAAATCGGAGTTTTTGGCTAACATGTCTCACGAGTTAAGAACACCTTTAAACTCTATACTGCTGCTATCAAAATTAAATGCCGAAAATATAGAAGGTAATTTAACAGAAGATCAGGTTCAATCATCAGAAGTTATTGTAAATTCAGGGAATAACCTATTATCACTAATAGACGAGATTTTAGATTTATCAAGAATAGAAGCTGGTAAAATGCTTATCGATAAAGCACCTCTTCAAATAGAAAAGTTTGTTGATCAACTCAAAGGGCTTTTTGCTCCCTTAGCAAGGGATAAAGACATTAAATTAGAAATTAATATAAAAAACCAAATAGAAAGTTTTGAAACTGACGATTTAAGGTTAGGGCAAGTATTAAAAAATCTAATTTCTAACGCTATTAAATTTACTCCAAAAGGCACTGTAACCGTAAATATTTTTGAGAGTAATAAGAAAATTACTTTTGAAGTTATAGATACTGGTATAGGTATTTCTCAAGATAAATTGCAACTAATTTTTGAGGCATTTCAACAAGCAGATGGTTCTACCAAAAGAAAATTTGGTGGTACGGGCTTAGGTCTATCTATAAGCAGAGAAATTGTAAAGTTATTAGGTGGTAAAATAAATGTAGAAAGTAAAGAAGGAGAAGGAAGTAAATTCTACTTTACGATACCTATAAATGGAGAAGTAATTAAAGAAGAAATAGAAGAGGAAGAGATAGAAGAAAAGGAAATTAAAGTAATTGAACCTTTAAAGCATTATCAATCTAGTTTTATTGCCTCAAAAATACCTGCCGAAATAGAAGACGACCGCTCTAATATTAAAGAAAATGACCAAGTTATTTTAATTGTAGAAGACGATACCATATTTGCTAAAATTTTGCTTGATAATGCCCGTAAAGAAAAATACAAAGGCATTGTTATAGTTAGAGGAGATTTAGTGCTATTTAACGCCATTCATTACAAACCAAAAGCTATTCTATTAGATATTGAATTACCAATAATGGATGGTTATGCTGTAATAGAACAATTAAAATCCGATTCTAGAACAAAACATATTCCTGTACATATGATGAGCTCTCACCAGGCAAAGAAAGAAAGTTTAACAAGAGGTGCAGTAGACTTTATCAATAAACCTTTTGCTATTGAGGATATGAAATCTGTTTTCGCAAAAATTGAAACAGCCTTAAATAAGTATCCTAAAAAAGTACTAATTGTAGAAGAAAATACTAAGCATGCCACGGCCTTGTCTTACTATTTAAGTAGTTTCAATATCAATACAGAAATTAAAAGTTCCGTATTAGACAGTACGCAAGCTCTTCAAAATAAAGATATTGACTGTGTAATTTTAGACATGGGAGTGCCTTATGAAAGTGGTTATGAAACATTAGAAACCATTAGAAATAATAAAGGTTTGGAGGGCTTACCCATAATTGTTTTTACAGGTAAAAATATATCTAAAGTTGAAGAATTAAAAATTAAACAATATGCCGACTCTATAGTAGTAAAAACTGCACATTCTTACCAAAGAGTTTTAGACGAAGTAGGCTTATTCTTACACCTTGTAGATGATAGACCAGCCATTAAAGACGAGAATAGTTTGAAGAAACTTGGCATTCTTACCGAGGTAATAAAAAACAAAAAAGTTCTTATAGCTGATGACGATGTTAGAAATATATTCTCTCTTTCTAAAACACTAGAGAAATATCAAATGCAAATTGTGAGTGCTATAGATGGTAGGCAAGCAATAGAAAAATTACAAGAAAACCCAGATATAGATATCGTTTTAATGGATATCATGATGCCAGAAATGGATGGATATGAAGCTATATCTGCAATTAGGGCTAATCCAAAATTTAAATATTTACCAATTATAGCGGTAACCGCGAAAGCCATGTTGGGCGATAGAGAGAAATGTATTAAAGTAGGGGCCTCTGACTATATAAGCAAACCGGTTGATTTAGACCAACTGCTTTCTTTACTTAGGGTTTGGTTATATAAAGCATAGTAATGATGGATAACACAACTCAAATATTAATAATAGATGATGACTATAGAAATTTATACGCTCTAAAAACGGTATTAAAATCTAGAAAATCACCATGTTTTACCGCCTTAAGTTTTAATGATGCTTTAGAAATATTAGAAAATAATCCACAAATTAAAATCATCTTATTAGATATGATGATGCCGAATATAGATGGATATGAAGCATTAAAAATATTAAAAGGCAATCCAAAATTTAACCAAATACAGGTTATAGCGGTAACAGCACAAGCCATGTGGGGAGATAAAGAAAAATGTTTAGAAGCTGGTGCCCATAATTATATATCTAAACCAATAGATATTTCTATTTTAATGAGTTTCATTAGTAACTACATAAAATGATAGAAGCAGATATTATTAATGATGAAGAATTAGAAATCATTTTAAACGAGGTTTTGTATAAGTATGGCTATGATTTTACCCAATACAGTAAAACATCTATTAAAAGAAGGTTAAACCGACTTTGCATCTTAGATAAACATAAAAGTTTTGAAGAGTTAAAGTTTGCGATATTTAATAAACCAAATTACCTACAAAGATTTGTTGAAGAAATTACAGTAAATGTAACTGAAATGTTTAGAGATCCTTCATTTTATAAGGTTTTAAGAAACGATATCATTCCATTATTAGGCACACAACCTCATATTAGAATATGGTTAGCCGGCTGCTCTACTGGCGAGGAAGTGTATTCTATTGCCATTTTACTACACGAAGCAAAATTGATTCATAAAGCTGTTATTTATGCTACAGATATTAACCCTACAGTTTTAGAAAAAGCAAATAATGGTGTTTACAATATCTCGCAAATGAAGTTATACTCAGAAAACTACATCAATAGTGGGGGAATTCAAGATTTTAGCGAATATTATACAGCCAATTATTCTCATGTAAAATTTAGAGATTTTTTAAAAAAATCTGTTATTTACTCTACGCACAACTTAGTTTCTGATAGTTCATTTAACGAGTTCCAGTTAATCATTTGCAGAAATGTATTAATCTATTTCGACAAAAACTTACAAGAAAGAGTCTTCACTCTTTTTGATAATAGCATAGAGAAACTAGGCTTTTTAGCTTTAGGCTCTAAAGAAACCATTAGATATTCTGGTATTTCCAAAAAATACCAACCTATTAAAAATGAACGTATATGGAGAAAAACGAGCTAAATAAATCTATAGATTTATTAGTAATTGGCGGCTCTGCAGGCTCTTTTAGTATATTAATGGAGTTAATACCCCTCATAAAACCACAAATATCTTTTCCAATTTTAATAGTTTTACATCGTAAAAGTAGTATTCAAACCTCTATAGCAGATATATTTAATAAAAAAACAACCTTACAAGTATTTGAGTGCGAGGACAAAGAAACCTTGCTCCCCAATAATATTTATTTTGCCCCAGCAGATTATCATATCATGATAGAAAAAGACAATAGCATCTGCTTAGACTACTCAGAAAAAATAAACTATTCTAGACCCGCAATAGATATTACCTTCAAATCTGCCTCGCAAATTTATCAATCTAGATTAGCCGCTATATTATTATCAGGTGCTAATAATGATGGTGCAAAAGGTTTAGAATATATTCATCAAAATTTTGGAACAACTATTGTACAAAATCCCGCAACTGCAGAGGTAGAAAATATGCCAGCCTCGGCAATTAAGCTATTTAAGCCCACTTATGTGGCTAACGTAGCTGATATGGCTCATTTAATTAATAATTTCAACACATAAGATTGTTTTAACTTGAAAAAAACTGTACTAATTTTTGATGATGATGTAAATATTTTAGAACTATGTTCTATAATTCTAACAGAATGTGGTTATCACGTAGAAACATCAGAAACATCACACGATATTATAGAGAAAGTTTCTGCTATTAAACCAGATGCTATTTTGATGGATAATTGGATTCCGGAAATTGGAGGCATAGAAGCTACCCGTTTATTAAAAAATAACGAAGAATTCAAAAATATACCTGTAATCTACTTTTCTGCTAATAACGATATCCAAATACTAACTAAACAAGCAGGTGCAGATGCACATATAGCTAAACCATTTGATTTGGAAGAATTAGAAAACTTAATGAAATCTTTTATAGGCTAAAAATCCTTAATTTCTTTTAAAACCGTTCTTAATTAAAATCCTTGTTTAAAAGTCTTTCTAAATCGGTAAAGCTAATATTCATTTTAACTCTTCCCTGTTGTGCGTAAGAAATCTCGCCAGTTTCTTCAGATACAATTAGTGCAGTTGCATCGCTTGATTCTGTAACTCCAATTCCTGCCCTATGCCTTAATCCAAATTGCGCAGGAAGTTTATCGTTCTCTGTTAATGGCAAAATACAACTAGCCGATTTTATTTTATTTTCTGAAATAATTACGGCACCATCATGTAAGGGACTATTTTTTTGAAAAATACTTTCTAATAAACGTTTAGATATATTTGCATTCATCATTTCTCCACTGTTTACAAAAACATCCTGATCAAAATATTTTGCAAACACAATTAAAGCACCTGTTCTATTTTTCTTTAAGGTCTTACATGCATCAACTATGGGCTTAATTTTAGCCATGTTATTTTTTTCGAGTTCTTCTTTTCTAAATATATACTTAAGCCAAGTTCTGTTTTTTAGCGATATGTTTTTTCCTATGGTAAGTAAAAATCGTCTAATCTCTTGTTGAAAAACGACTATTAAAGCTATAAATCCAACATTTACAAAACTTTGTAAAATACCCGCAAGCAGTTTCATCTTTAATGCTTCGGTAATGAAATAAAGAATATAAATTAATATAAAACCTATAAAAATATTTACGGCTATAGTTCCTCTTATTAAGTTGTAGATATAATAAACAATAATGGCGACTAATAAAATATCGACAATGTCTAATGGGCTTATTTCAAGAAAGCTAAAATCTAAAAACTTCATAAAGCAAATTAAGAAAAATTATATGTTTTAATCATGAATGAGAAGATAAACTTATTAATATAACTACTTTAGAAAAGCTAACAATTTAACTACTTCCCTCGCCTCTTTCACATCATGAACCCTTAAAATACTTGCTCCGTTTAACAAAGCGATAGTGTTTAAAACTGTTGTACCGTTTAAAGCTTCATTTGCATCAATAGCTAATGTTTTATAAATCATGCTTTTTCTCGATAATCCTGCTAATAATGGAAAACCTAAACTCCTAAAATTTTCTAATTGTTTAAGTAATTCAAAATTTTGAGTAATATTTTTGGCAAAGCCAAAACCTAAATCTAAGACTATATCTTTAACTCCAGCTTGCTGAAGTTGAGCTATTTTAATAGAGAAATAGTGAGTTAAATCGCCAATTAAATCATCATAATGAACCAAATTTTTCATGCTTTGCGGTGTACCTTTCATGTGCATTAAAATATAAGGAACGCCTAAATCACCTACAGTTTTAAACATTTCAGCATCAAAATTTCCACCAGAAATATCATTGATGATATGTGCTCCGTTTTGTATGGCCTCTTTGGCAATGCTTGCTCTAAAAGTATCTACAGAAACAACCGCTTCAGGAAAATGATTTGCAATTAATTTTACAGCTGGTATTAATCTTTGCTTTTCTTCTTCCACAGAAATATCAGTTGCACCTGGCCGACTAGAATATGCGCCTAAATCTAAAATATCTGCACCTTCGGTAAGCATTTTTTCTGCTTGTATTAAAATCTCTTTTTCTGATTGTGTTCTGCTTCCTTCAAAAAAAGAATCGGGAGTAATATTTAAAATTCCCATCACCTTTGGTGTAGATAAATCTAATATTTTACCTCCTACATTTAAGGATGTCTTTATCTGAAAAAATGTATCTTTAGCCATCTATTTTTTCAGCAAAATAGATATTATTTCATCATTATAACAAGTATATATTCAATTTTGGCAAATAATACATCAATAGAATACGACGCAGTAATTAAGGTTTGTAAAGATCTTTTTATCAAAAAAACAACCGATTACGGCACAGCATGGCGCATTTTAAGACCATCATCCATTACCGATCAAATATTTATCAAAGCACAACGCATTCGTACTTTAGAAGAAAAAAAAGTAAGTAAAGTAGGCGAAGATATTATTGGCGAATATATTGGCATTATTAATTATTGCGTAATTGCTATGATGCAATTAGAGCTTTCTCAAGATGCTCCGCAAGAACTAAACCCCGCCGAGGTTGCTGTTAATTTTGACCAAAAAGTACTAGAAACTAAAGAATTAATGCTTGCTAAAAACCATGATTATGGCGAAGTATGGCGAGACATGAGAGTGAGTTCTTTAACCGACTTAATTCTAATGAAAATTTTAAGAGTTAAACAAATAGAAGATAACAAAGGCAAAACTTTAGCATCCGAAGGAGTGTTTGCTAACTATCAAGATATGATTAATTACTCCATTTTTGCCCTAATAAAGTTAGGGGTTTCTTAAAAATAACAAATGACACAAAATAGCACCAAACTTATTTGGCTAACCCGTTATTTGGTGGGTTTATTATTTATTTTTTCTGGTTTAATTAAATTGAATGACCCTTTAGGTTTCTCTTATAAACTAGAAGAGTATTTTGAAGTATTTCATGTTGTTTTCTTAAATCCATTAGCATTATTTATCTCTGTTACCCTTTGCGCCTTAGAAGTTATTTTAGGTTTATTTTTGTTAACAGGCTTTTATGCTAAAAAAGTAGCTTGGGGTTTATTATTGTTAATTGTATTTTTCACATTCTTAACCTTTTACTCGGCAGCCTTTGACGTAGTGAAAACCTGTGGTTGCTTTGGCGATGCTATTCCATTAACGCCTTGGCAATCTTTTACTAAAGATTTAATTTTATTGGTGTTAATAATATATATTTTTATCAACAAGAATAGTATTCAATCAATTTCAGATCAGCAAAAAACTATCAAAACAACCAGTGTAGTTTTTGTAATTTTACCAATTCTATTTGGCTTATACAGTATTACCTTTTTACCTATTCTAGATTTTTTACCTTATAAAGAGGGCGCAAATATTATTGAGTCGATGAAAATTCCAGAAGGTGCCCCACAAGACGAATTTGAAATTATATATACCTTAAAAAATAAAAATACTGGAGAGAAAAAAGAGATAAACGACAAAGATTATATTGCTACAAAAATTTATGCCGATACCAATTGGGTTCTAGAATCTTCATCAGAACCTACACTCATCAAAGAGGGTTTCCAGCCTAAAATTAAAGATTTAAATGTTTTTGACTCGCAAGGCGTATCTTATACTCAAGAAATATTCGATAATCCTTATTATAACCTAGTTGCTGTAGGCTGGAAATTGGATAAAACCAACAAAAAGGCTTTGGGTGATATTAATGCACTTGCTATAAATGCGAAGGAAAACTTTAATACAAGGAGCGTTTTTTTAACCTCTAACTCGCCACAAGACGCAGAAACAATAGTTAAAGAGTTAAAGTTATTGCCAGATGTTTTCTTTGCTGATGCTGTTCCGTTGAAAAGCATGGTAAGATCTAATCCCGGATTAATGCTAATTAAAGAAGGCGTAGTGATAAAAAAATGGCCATCAACAGCATTGCCAAGTTATGATGATTTAGTAAAAAACTATTTATCTAAGCCTTAATGTTAAAATATTTACTACACAAATTAGCTTATGGCTTTGCCGTTTTGTTTGGTGTAGTAGTTATTGTATTTTTCTTATTTAACATCTTACCATCTGATCCAGCCCGAATGACCCAAGGGCAACGCTCAGATGTGCAATCGCTTGAAGCAGTAAGAAAAGAGTTTGGTTTAGATAAACCGATATCAACTCAGTTTTTGATGTATTTGAACGATTTATCACCTATCGCAATCCATCAAAAAGATAGTACTACACAAGCTAAATATCATTATCAAAAGATATTAAGCATTAACCAAAATCAAGTTTTAGCTCTAAAAATTCCCTATTTAAGGCGCTCTTACCAAACCAAAAGAGAAGTAACTAGCATTTTAGCGCAAACTGTGCCAAATACTTTTATTTTGGCAATCTCGGCGATGGTATTTGCCAGCATTATTGGGATAATTTTAGGTGTTTTAGCTGCAGTTTATAAAAACACATGGATAGATCAATCGGCTATTGCTGCTTCTATTTTAGGCATTTCTGCTCCTTCTTTCTTCGCTGGGATTATTATAGCATGGTTTTTTGGCTTTTTGCTAAGTCCGTACACAGGTTTAAATATGAGCGGTAGTTTATACGATTATGACCCTTTCCGTGGCGAAGTTCTAGTTTTAAAAAACTTGATCTTACCAGCACTTACATTAGGACTAAGACCTCTTGCTATTATTATGCAGCTAACACGCTCAGAAATGTTAGATGTTTTACAAAGAGATTTTATCCGTACTGCAAAGGCAAAAGGCTTAAGCCAATATCAAATTATCATTAAACACGCATTAAGAAATGCATTAAATCCAGTAGTTACAGCAATCTCGGGCTGGTTTGCCTCCCTATTGGCAGGTTCTTTTTTTGTAGAGTATATTTTTGGATTTAATGGATTAGGTAAAGCAACTGTAGATGCATTAGAATTTGCCGATTTACCGGTAATTATGGGTTCCATTTTGTTTATTGCATTTGTATTTATCATTATTAATATATTATCAGATTTACTTTATGCAATTTTAGACCCACGGGTTAAATTGAACTAGGTTAGAAAAATAATGACAAAATTAAGTAATCCACTTGAAGGCATTCCCAATAAAAAAATATTCTTAATTGGATTTATGGGCTGCGGGAAAAGTAAGCTAGGTAAAGCATTAGCCAACAAATTAGAAGTGCCTTTTTTAGATTTAGATACTTTGGTAGAAACCATCAATCAACAAAGTATTCCACAGTTATTTGAAAATTTAGGCGAAGAAGGTTTTAGATTGAAAGAAAAAGAAGCTTTGCAACAATCGGCTATGGATAGTAATGCCATTATTGCAACAGGCGGTGGAGCGCCTTGTTTTTTTGATAATATGGATTGGATGAACAAGAACGGAATTACTGTTTTTATTGATAGTCCTGTAAAAGTGCTAGCCGATAGACTGATTAATGCAAGAGTTGAACGTCCGCTAGTAAAGGGAAAATCGTTACAAGAACTGATAGAATTTATTGAAGCTAAATTGACTGAACGCCGACCTTTTTATGAGCAAGCCCAAGTTGTTATTAAAGGTGTTGATTTAAATGCCGAAATGTTGATTGAAGCTCTTAAATCGTAATCAATTTACCAAAACACCGAGTTTTATCTGATAGTAGCCGTCACAATTTCGCTAGTATGTGCCGAAAAATATCCTAAAGCCCCGTTATTGAAATTAGAATTGGGATTTGCTGGCGCAGTAGGCGGTCCTCCGTTTCCAGAAATTTGGGAGATAGAGAAAAAATATTTGTAAATATTTTGATCTATACATTGAAACTCCAACTTAATTACATCATTTGCTTTTAATTCAGGGTCGCTATTAAAAATGGTGTTTTTAACCACATTACCATCATTAAATCTATCTTCCTCAACATAATATCCACTTCTTAATTCGTTATTTACAGTAAGTAAAGAGTTATAAAAATTACGCACATTTACAGGGTCTTTATAGTTTATTTGTACAAATTTTTGTGTGCTACCAAAAAAGGTTAGCTCTGTAATAGACAAAGAATCTAAAGGTACTTTACTAGGCATGGTAGAAAATGCTGTGTAAGTAACTCCATTTACCGATACGTTTACTGTATACTTTTTATTTTGTTTTCCTGCAAAAGCCGGAGTAGCATAAGTGCCACTAAAGGTTGTGGGTGAAGCGGTATAAGTAGGCCCACCTTCTTCGCTAATAGTAACTAACGCATTTGTAATTGGAACAATTGAGTTATCCTCGGTAAAGGGCTTAGTTTGTGTAATAACTACAGTTTGTTGTTCAAACTGATCAGATACATTTGCTTCTATTACCACCACGGGTTGAGCGTTTTTTAGCTCTAAATCAATCACATCTTCGCAAGAAGATAAAAGTGATATGATTAAAGCAAAAAGAATGTTTATTTTAACGATTTGAAGTTTTCTCATGGCTTAAAATTTAAAATTCCAGGTTACAGAAGGTATTAAACCAAATAAATTGGTTCTAACTACTTGAGTTTTATTGGCGTTTTCTGGATCTTCTCTAAAATCTATTGCAAAGGCATTTTTTCTGGCATAAGCATTATAAATACTAAAAGACCAGCTAGATTGATATTTCTTATTAGGGACAATTTTAGGTTCTAAATTAGCAGCTAAATCTAAACGATGGTAAGCTGGAGCTCTGTATGCATTCCTTTCAGAATAATAAAAAACGGTTGAACCATTAAGTTGATATTTTCCGTTTGGATAGGTTACTGCATTACCAGTATTGTAAACAAAAGTAGAGGAGAATGTCCATCTTTTACTAGCCTTATAAATACCTACTACCTCAACATCATGTGTGCGGTCTTGCAAAGCATTAAACCAATTGCCTTGATTTATTAAATCAAACTGACGCTCTGTTTTAGATAAGGTATAACCTACCCAGCCATTAAAATCACCATATTTTTTCTTTAAAAATAGTTCAATACCATAAGACCGCCCTTGGCCGTAAACTAAATCTGCTTCAACGTTTTGGTTTCCTCTTAAATCTGTTCCACTTCTGTAATCGATCTGATTTTGCATTTTTTTGTAATAAACCTCGGCCGAAAACTCATAATTATCGTTCTTGAAATTATTGAAATAGCCTAAGGAAAACTGATCAGCAATTTCGGGCTTGGTATTGTTACTGTTCATAATGTATAAATCTGTAGGCGACGTAGCCGTTGAGTTAGACATTAAATGTAAGTTTTGTGTATTTCTAGTAAATGAACCTTTTAGGGCTTTATTTTCTGATAATTGCAAACTAGCCGAGATACGTGGTTCTAGATTAAAATAATTAACAACAGTTTCTCCAGCTTTGTAGGTCTTTGTTTCAGTAATATTTCCATCTGTATCGTAGCTGTTAAAAGTTCCAGCGCCAAATAGGGTAAAATTGCTAAATCTAGCGCCATAAACAACATTCAATTTATCGTTAACGGTCCACTCATCAGAAATATAAGCGGCAACCTCTGCCCCTTTTCTGTTTTGGATAGTGATTTGATTTACGCTAGAATTTCCATCAGAGGTTAATCTGCCAGGCTCGATAGTATGATAAATAGCATTTAAACCAAATTTTAAAGTGTGATCGTTATTTGCAGCAAGCTGAAAATCCTGTTTGAAGTTATAATCCTTTATTGATGAGTTTACTTGGAAATTATTATCCGCTAATAGGTTTTCAATTTTGTAATCGTACTTACTATATATTAGAGATGTGTTAGAAAATAGTTTATTAGAAAATAAATGATTCCACCTTAATGTTCCTGTAGCGTTGCCCCACTCAAACCCAAAAGTATTACTTAAGCCTAGTTTGTCTCTACCAAAATACCCCGATAGATAAAGTGTATTTTTATTGTCTATCTGATAATTTGCCTTGGCATTAAAATCGTAAAAGAAAAGGGTGTTATTTCTAATAGAAGTATCTGGAGCAAAAGCTAAAAAAGCATCGGCGTAGGTTCTTCTTCCGCTAATCATAAAAGAACTTTTATCTTGTTTAAAAGGCCCTTCTACTTTTAATCTCGATGCAATTAATCCTATACCACCTTCTACAGTATAATCTTTTTTGTTACCATCGTTCATTTTAATATCTAAAACAGACGATAACCTACCTCCATATTGCGAAGGCATTCCTCCTTTGTAAACGGTAACATCTTTAATGGCATCTGAGTTAAAAGTGGAGAAGAAGCCTAACAAATGCGATGCATTATAAACCGGAGCCTCGTCTAATAAAATTAGATTTTGGTCCACTGCTCCTCCTCTTACATAAAAGCCACTATTCCCTTCGCCGGCAGATGAAATCCCAGGCAATAGTTGCAATGTCTTTAAAATATCACGCTCGCCAAATAAAACTGGAATGCTATTTATTTCTTTTACATTTAATTTTTGCACACCCATTAACGGATTTACAACATTTTCATTTTTCTTTTCTGCACTAACAATAACCTCAGTTAGCTCATTAGTTGATGTTAATGAAATATTAATTTGATTATCCTTATCTATTTTTACCTCTTTAATTTGAGTTTGGTAACCTACATAACTATAAATCACTTTATAATCGCCAGCTGCTAAACTAATGGAGTAAAAACCATAGGCATTGGTAACAGCACCCATATTTTTTAAACCCATAATTTGTATAGAAGCTCCAATTAATGTTTCTCCTGTGCTATTATCCTTTATTATACCACTAAGTGTAATATTTTTTTGTGCTAAAGCATTTTGGCTTAACACCATTGTGATGAAGAGAAAAAGAGCGTAGTATATTATTTTATTTTTTTTCAAAATGAATTTGCTTTGTAAACGTTTTAATAAAATTAATGCAAAAATGGTTTAAATATTTTTAGTTAATTAAGCTGAAATTATAAATGGCAAATTAATTACAAATAGAAAAACATATAATTTTTACATTAAAAATATTAGGTATAAACAAATTATGTTTTACTTCGTTTAAAAAATTATTAAAAAATTAAAAATTATGAAAAAACAAGCTTCTTTACTAATTGCAATTGTATTATTCTTAGGATTTACGGTTAATGCACAAACAGATAAGAGTAAAAGACCTAGCCCGCCCGCTGTGGCAACACAAACATTAAAATCTGGGGCAGTGGTTACTATAAGTTATAGTCAACCTTCTTTAAAAGGTAGAGCGCTTGGTAAAGATATTGCACCTTTTGGAAAAGTATGGCGTACAGGAGCTAACGAGGCTACTGTTTTTGAAACCACTCAAGACCTTAAAATAGGCAACAATACCTTACCAGCTGGTAAATATGGATTATACACAATACCAGGAGAAAAAGAATGGACGGTAATTTTCAATAAAACTTGGAAACAATGGGGTACAGTTTACAAAGAAACAGAAGATGCTTTAAGAGTTACTGCAAAATCAGAAAAATCAGAAAAAACGATAGAACAAATGACTTTTGCAATTGATAAAAGTGGAGAAGTTCAATTACTTTGGGGCGATGTAGAAGTTGAATTCAAAATAAAATAAGAGTAAATATTTTCTTTTAAAAAGCGGTAGAAAAAACACTACCGCTTTTTTTATTTCATTTTTTTAGATAGAATTTTTTAAATTGTAATATCCAATTATCTAAAAAACAAATTATCTATGGGGAAAATTAGACATTACTTAGAAGCATCTGATTTACTATATTTCATCAAAACAGACCTTCATGCGAACTACACTTATGCAAACGATTTTTTTTTTAAAATCTTTTGGATTACAAAAAGAGAATATTTTGGGTATCAACTCTATGGATTCTATTTTAAAAGAAGACCATGAAATTTGCTTACAAACAGTTAAAATGTGTTTTGATAACCCTTCAAAACCTTTTAAAGTAACATTAAGAAAGCCATTTAAAGACTATTTTAAATATACAGAGTGGGAATTTATACTCGAGAATGATGTGGATGGACTTTCGCCAGAGATTGTAGGTATTGGATTTGATAAATCAGACTTTATAAAAAATAGTCAAAACCTTATCTCTAATGAAATAGAAAACATAAACACAAAATTTGAAGCACTTTTTAACACAAAAAGTTTATCATTTGTATTACATAAATTAAATGGAGAAATACTTATGGTAAATCAATCATTTTATGATTTGATTGATTACGAAAACTCCACTCATAAAAGTAACAACATCCTTCATTATGTGCCTGAAAAATTTTGGGATAACATAAAAGAAACTTTAGAAACACTTAAAAACACCAAAGAAAGCTCTTTTAAACAACTGGCAATTATACACTCCAGTGGATTTTTAATTGATGTTAACGTTAATAAATTAGTTTTTAAAGATAAAAACAACGAATTATTAGTTTGGAGTGTGATAAGAGACATCACAGAGCGAACAAATCACTTAAAAGAACTAGAATATCAGAAAGACCTACTGAAACAAACAACAGAAATTGGTGAAATAGGTGGATGGGAATTAGATTTAGAGACTAAACAAACCATTTGGACAGATAAAATCTATGATATATATGAAATAGAAAACGGTCACAATCAAAACTTAGCTAATGGAATAAGTTTTTACGAGCAAGAAGATCAGTCTTTAATCATAGATGCCATTAATAAAGCTTCAACTACTGGAGCTAGTTTTGATTTAGAGGCAAGATTCATTTCATTTAAAAACAAAAAAAAGTGGTTAAGAGTAAAAGGAGAAGGTGTTGTTGAAGACAATAAGGTTAAAATTGTTAAAGGAATTTTACAAGATATTACTGAAAGAAAAAATAACGAAGAGACCATAATAAAACAGCAAAACCTATTAAAGGAAATTTATTTTATTCAATCTCACACCATCAGATTGCCTTTGGCTAATATTTTAGGTTTAGTAGACTTGTTAAATTTTACATTAACAGAGCTAAACGAAGAAAATAAAGCAGTAATCGAAAAATTAAAGTACAGCGCCAATCAACTAGATGAAATCATCAAAAAAATAGCAAAAACACAGGCAGAACAGTAAAATTCT
>JBIKIN010000023.1:0-61894 GCA_044361595.1 Pelobium sp.
CATAAGTATTATCATTATAAATCTGGTTATTATTAGATTGTACAACAGCACTTAAAATAAATTCTACATTATTTTCATAATCTATAAAATACATGTTATCAATAGTGTAACCGTATGCATCTCCCACTTTATTAAAAATTCTAATATTTGGATTAGGGGAAATGTTCTTATCAGCTCCGTAAAATAAGAATTTACAATATGTTGGATAATAATCAGGACTTTGATAATTAGGTTTAATGTTTTCGGTAGGATATTTACTCATGTAAGTATATAAAAACTGATAATCCGAAGGCTTTAAATTAAATTGCTCTCTTTTTGAAAAGCTTTCTGGAAACATCAATTTTTGCATTAACAAATGTTGATCTTGTAATGAAAAAGCATTTTTATCTGCAAAATTAAAAGGTTGTAAAATTAAGCTATCTTTATTGTCTAGATATCCTTTTCCTTTTAATAATCCATTTAATTTTAAAGGATAATCATTAGGGTCAAATTGCTGCGCTTGATGAAAAATTTCTTGATTGTTGCTGTAAAAAGTAAATGGATTAGTGTATCTGGCATTATCGGCACCATCATTTACAGACAAACGACTAATTATTCGGGAATTTTTAAAACCATGTTTTTTTAATTTTTGGTTAATATCATTCCTGCCTACAAATTCATATAAACGATTGTACGCATCGTTATCACTCACTAAAAGTATCTTTTTGATGTAATGAGCGATACTTGGCAGCCCATTTCCTGAACTTAAATCTTCATCAACTTTAGTTTGTTTCCCAAATTCTTTCCCAATTTTTAGAGAGGTATTTTTATCTAAACCATTAATATTTAATTCGTTTAGTTTCTCTAATGCAAATATCGCAGCAGGTAATTTAATGGTGCTTGCAGGGTAGAAGTAATGTTTTTTATCTACATGGTAAGAAAATGTTTTAAAATTAGCAATGTTGTTTTTGTCTCGGTTAATTTGAGAGTAAATAATTTGAATTTCTTTTTGATTATCGTCGACTAAAACTTCTTTAAAAAGTTCTGGATGATTTTTAAAAATCTTTTCAATAGGATTATCCTGCGATTTTGCTTGCATTGGAAATATAATTGTTAATATTAGAATAATTTTAATGTTCATCCTTTGAAATTTATAGCGTGTTTGTTTTAGACATTTAAAGACATCATAATCCTTTGAATTTCTTTAGCAAATTAAATTTATCTAATGTTAGTAACAATTAATTGATTTAAGTTAATTTTTTAACTTTCTTTGTATTAGTTATGGTTTCTCGCTTAGGCGAGGATTAAAAGGGAATAAGGTGTAAATCCTAAACTGTCCCGCAGCTGTAAGCTCTATTAAAGTTTTTCAATCTAGTGGCCACTTTTCGCTGTTGCGAATGGGAAGGCCGAAAAACTTGGAGTAAGTCAGAAGACCTGCCAAAACGTATAAAATTCATAGCTTTCGGGGATTGAAGCTTTTGAGTGTGAGTACTGCACAATAGTATTTTCATTTAAAAATTAATCAGTTTTCTGTTTGCTGTGGGCTAAAAACTCACAACAAAATGAAAAAAAGAAACATTTTGCTGATTGTAGGCCTAGGGTTTGCACAGCTGGCATTTTTGAATGCCCATGTTTTTGCGCAAACGCAAGAACAAACCAATCAATTAGAACAAGTTGTTATCACAGCATCTCGCTCGCCCAAGAAATTGGCTAATGTGGGTAAAATTGTTCAAGTAATTACCAACGAAGATTTAATTAAAGCGCAAGGGCGTACTTTGCCAGAGTTATTGAATAAAGTTGCAGGTTTAACTATAGCAGGAAGTGGTAGTAACCCTGGGAATATACAATCTCTTTACATGAGAGGAGCTTCTGCCTCTAATACGTTAATATTAATAGATGGTATTGCCGTCAATGATCCTTCTGGAATTTCTGGAGAATATAATTTAGCAGCTATCGATATCAGTATGATTGAACGTGTGGAGATTTTAAAAGGAGCTAGCTCTACCTTGTACGGTTCTGATGCTGTAGCGGGTGTAATCAATATCATCACAAAAAAAGGTTCTCAAGATTTAGCTGCTAATGCTGTGCTAAGTGCAGGCTCTTATCAAACTTATAAAGGAGTTTTTGGTGTTAGCGGAGCAGTTAATAAAACCAAAATAAGTGCTACATTTTCTAGATTACAATCTAATAATATTTCTGCAGCAGAACCAAGACCAAATACAAACGCTAATTTTGATAATGACGGTTTCAACCAAACTGGCTTTGGTTTAAATTTATCTCAATATGTAACCAATAAAATATCGGTAAGTGCAATGGTGCAAGCTAACCAAAACCAAGCCGATTTAGATGGTGGTGCTTTTGCAGACGATAAAGATTATACTTACAACAAAACAGCACTTTTAGCCAATTTAAACACTAAAATGATTTTAAATAAAGGGGAAATTAACCTTAATTTTTCTAAAAATTATGTTGAAAATGTGTTTGATAATCAGCCAAATACAACCAATAATAAAGGGGATGTTACTAACTTTGAAGGTATTTTTAACTATCAGTTTTCAGATTTTTTTGATTTAACATCAGGGGTGAATTATAAAGATTTTAATACCAATCAAACTAATTTTATATCGAGCAACAATTTGTTAAGTATTTATAATTCTTTGTTTTTTAGTCCTACTAAAACGGTAAATGTAGAAATAGGCGGGAGGTATAATAAGCACAACCAATATGGAGATAATTTTACCTACAATTTTAACCCTTCTGTCTTATTAGCAAAGAGTTTAAAATATTATATTAATGTTTCATCTGCATTTAGAATTCCAAGTTTATACCAATTAAACTCAGAGTATGGGAATGTTAATTTAAAGCCAGAGACTTCTAGAAACTACGAAACTGGTTTTCAAGGTAATTTCTTTAATCACAAATTCAACATCACAGGATCTTATTTTATCAGAGAAATAGAGAATGTGATTGATTTTGGGGTGATTAGTCCTAACAAATTTGGGTATGTTAATCAAAACTTCCAAAATGATGAAGGCGTTGAGTTAGAAGTATCTTACAAACCATTGGACAAACTAACAATCAATGCTTTTTATGCTTATGTAGATGGTAAAGTAAAAGTTAATGAAACTTCGCCAGAAGTTTTTAATTTGTTTAGAAGACCTAAAAATAGTTTTGGAGCAAACCTAGGATACCAATTTAGCAAGCAATTTTTAGCTAGTGTAAATTATAGGTTTAATGATCAAAGAATAGATCAGTACTACAACACTTCTACTTTTAGTGTAGAAAGAGTTGATTTAACATCTTTTAGTAAAGTTGATGTTTACCTACAGTATCAAATTAAGAAAATAAGATTGTTTGCCGATGTTCAGAACGTTTTGGATGCTAATTTTAACGAGTTTGCAGGTTATACCGCAAAAGGTATTAATTTTAATACCGGATTAAGCTTTAATTTACGCTAAGAATTAATAAATTTACAAATCATAAAAATATAACAATGTCATTAAAAAACTTAAATGCTAGAAATTGGGTCCTTTTCCTGATTATTTTGACTGCTGCTGCAACTCGCTTTATCAATTTAGATAATCAATCTGAATGGTCTAACTTTACTCCGGTAGGCGCAATAGCATTATTTGGAGGAACTTATTTTCAAAATCGTTATAAAGCATATTTAGTTCCATTATTAACCTTATTTGTCAGTGATATTTTTATCACTTACTCTTACACTGGCGAGTGGACTCTGTTTTATGGAGGATTTCAATGGGTTTACATCTGTTTTGCTCTAATGGTTTACATTGGAAGTTTAATTAAGAATGTAAAAGTTAGTAATGTGTTTTTAGCTTCATTAGCTGGTGTTTTTGTTCACTGGATAATTACAGATATTCAGCCTTGGTTAGGTGGGACATTGTACGCTAAAGGTATTGAAGGATATTTTCAATCTTTAGTTGCGGCTATTCCTTTTGAGCGTAATTTGTTATTTGGAAATTTAATTTTTGGAGCCATTTTATACGGTGGTTTTGAATTAGCAAAATATAAATTCACAGTATTAAGATTAAAGCCAGTTAAGGTTAATTCTTAGTTCTACAATTTTATAAATGTTAAAAGCGATGATTACTCATCGCTTTTTTTGTTTGCGTGAAAAAAGGACTTAGCGAATCTATTGCTGGGTACATAATTCACGCAAAGCTCGCAAAGGTTTACGCTAAGCTCGCAAAGGATTATTAAAGACTGTTAATAAGTTTTTAAACATTTATCAGAGCAACCAGATAGGCTTTGCGCTCTTTGCGCTTCTTATTTTTTTCTTTGCGTGAAAAAAAGACTTAGCAAATTTATTACTAGGTTTATAGTTCACGCAAAGTTCGCAAAGATTTACGCAAAGCTCGCAAAGACTTATTGAGATGGTTTAGAGGTTTACAGTGAGGTTTTTAAGTATTCGATTCATAATTTTTTCTTTGCGTGAAAAATTATTTACTTCTATATTTAATAAATGAATGAAAACGACCTATCCTATAAAATAATAGGTATTGCCTTAGAATTACATAAAAATTTAGGACCAGGTTTGTTAGAATCTGTTTATGAAAATGCTTTGGCTTATGATTTAAGAGAAGCAGGATTTGATGTTAAGCAGCAAGTAGCGAGACCTTTCATTTATAAAGAAATTAGAATGGATGTTGGCTATAGGATTGACTTAATTGTAGAAAATAAAGTAATTGTAGAAGTTAAGTCAATAGAAAATTTAGCACCCGTTCATTATTCTCAATTACTTACGTATTTAAAATTATCTAATTTAAAATTGGGATTACTGATAAACTTTAACTGTAAGATATTAAAAGAAGGAATTCATAGATTAGTTAATCAGCTTTAAAAAGGAAAACAATCAATAAACTTAAATGATTTATTACATCACTGGCGGAGCAAGATCTGGAAAGAGTGCTTATGCTCAAAAATTAGCTTTAAAATTATCTGATAATCCTATTTATTTAGCTACTGCCAGAAACTGGGATGCTGATTTTGATCAGCGGATTAAACGTCACCAGGCAGATAGGGATGAACGTTGGGAGAATATTGAAGAAGAAAAAAATCTATCTAAACTAGATTTTACCAATAAGGTAGTAGTTATAGATTGTGTTACGCTTTGGCTAACCAATTTTTATGTGGATTGTAAATACAATATTGAGGAGGTTTTATTACAAATTAAAGCTGAAGTTGAGCTGCTAGCTAAACAAAATGCAACATTTATTATCATTTCTAATGAGTTAGGAATGGGTTTACATGCCGATTCAGAAAGTGGTAGAAAATTTACCGATTTGCAGGGGTGGACTAACCAATTTATTGCTCAAAAAGCAGATCAAGCAATTTTGATGGTTTCTGGTTTACCGATGGTTTTGAAATAAAAAATCCTCAGTAATATAATTTTACTGAGGATTTTAAAACTTGGCAATTGCATTAACGATTCAAGTAGCATCCCCTCTGTTTTTTGCGAGCTTTTTTTGTTTGTTCCTTCGACTCCGCTAAAGATAAAAAACAAAAAAAGATACAGTGTAATCCGTCATTTGGTGGATAAAATGCTTAAATCCTTAAATTACTTTTTATTCTTCACATAAGTTTCTAACCAAGCATCTTGCTCGTAAAGCATATGCAAAATGTTTTCTTTGCCTCGGTAACTATGAGCTTCGTAAGGTAAAAACACAAATCTTACGGTTCCGCCGTTACCTTTAATAGCATTAAATAAACGCTCGCTATTGATAGGGAAAGTACCCGGATTATCATCACTATCTCCATGAATTAATAAAATTGGAGTTTTAATTTTATCTGCATAGGTAAACGGACTCATGGCGGTGTACAATTCTTGTGCTTGCCAATAGGTGCGTTCCTCGTTTTGGAAACCAAAAGGAGTTAAAGTGCGGTTATAAGCTCCGCTTCTGGCAATTCCTGCTGCAAATAGATTGGTGTGCGCTAATAAATTAGCTGTCATAAATGCCCCGTAACTATGGCCGCCTACAGCCATTCTGTTTTTATCTCCCACACCCATATCGCTCAATTTACCTATGGCTGCTTTGGCATTTAGCTCTAATTGTGCAACAAAAGTGTCGTTTGGTTTTTTACCTTCTACAGCAACAATTGGCATCTCTGCGTTGTCTAAAACGGCATAGCCTCTGGTTGCCCAATAAATAGGAGTTGCCCAGCTTAAAGTGGTAAATCTATTTTCGCTACCTCTAACTTGAGCAGCATCTGCAGCGGAGTTAAATTCACGTGGGTAAGCCCAAATAATAGTAGGTAAAGGACCATCTTTAGCTTTATCATAACCTTTTGGTAAATATAAATCACCTGTTAAATCTATTCCATCTGCTCTTTTATAACTTATTTTTTCTTTGCTAACGCCTACTAAACCAGGGTAAGGATTGCTAAAGTTGGTTAAAGCTTTATCAGCAATTTTTAGCATTAAGTTTTTGAGATAGTAGTTTGGAACAACTGTTTGACCTTCTTTTCTGGTAATAATTACCAATTTATTTGGATCAACAACATCACTTACGTATTCATAAGTTCCTTCTTGGCATCTCCAAATAATTTCATTTTGTTTTGTCTTTAAATCAAATTTGGCTAGAAAAGGTAAATCTCCTTTCGGCGATGCACCTGTGGTGTTATTCATTAATAGTTTAGTTCCGTTATCTATGGTTAATAAAACCTCTCTGCCAAATTGATTTTTAGCAGTAACTGGATTGCCAGGAGCGTTGTAAGCATCGGTTTGGTTTCTATCGTACAATAACTCTAATTTTCCTGTGGTAGAATTATAGATACTTACTCTAGTAGTTTGCTTGCTTCTTAAACCTTCTTGCACTAAAGCAATGTTAGCATTACCCCATTGTGTGCCACGATAGCGAGTTTCTGTTTTAAATAATTCTTTTTCTGGACCTGTGAACGGAGCAGAAAAGGAATAAACAGCATCATGAAAAGGTACTTCTTTTTTAATTAAACCTCCATCTAAAGGTTTAGCCCAAGTTATAGTTGCAGCTTCATCATCTTTCCAATCAAAACCACGTGGTACATCTTGTAAATTATCATAACCAGATGGTGTTCCCTCTCTAGAAGGTAATTCTGCTAACACTTTAATGGTTTTTCCGGTTAAATCTGTAATGGTAACTGTAGAAGGAAAGCCACCTGCCGAAACTAAATAAGAAAATGGCTTTCTTACAGTATAGGTAAGCATATATTTTTTATCTGGCGATAAACCAGCGCTTGTGTAAATAGCTGGTTTGCCAATTGGTGTTTCTACACCTGCTGAATTTTTAACTAGTTGAGAGGTGCCATAAAACTCGAATAAACTTTCATCGTATGGAGATTTTATTAAATCTTGATAAGTAGCACTAGGTGCCGTTTTGCCTAAGTTAACTTGTACTGTTGGACCTTTAGGCATTAATGGTTTTGGAGGTGCAGCACTTGCTGGTTTTGTAATGGCTCTGTATATTACAGTTTGGTCGTTTACCCAGGTAACTCCGGTTCCTAACACTGCATTTAAGTAAGTTTTATTAATTTTTGAAGCTTTTTTTGAAGCTAAATCAATCATATACAAATCAACACCGTTTTGCGTGGTATTGGTAAAAACTATTTTAGTTTCTGATGGGCTCCAGCTTGCACCACCCGCTAATAATGGAATTGGTAAACCTATTATGTTAAAACTTTGGCCGGTTTTAATATTTTTAAGACTGAAGTTGTTGATAAATGATTGTCTACTTGGAGAGTAGTTGTTTGGATTGATTCTTAAACCTGCAATTCTATACTCAGGCATTGCTAATTCTTCTACAGATGGGTAAGTATTTCGTTCGCTAAATAACATCCACTCGGCTTTGCTATCAATACTTACCGATGGGGTGGGTTTTGCCAATAACAAATCCGATATTTCTTTAGGTGGGGTTTGATAACTCACATTATCTTGAGCATAAGCAGTACAAAAAATACTACTCGCTATAAAAATGTTAAGAATTAGTTTTTTAGTCATTTTAAAATGATTTAATTGTTTTGATAATCAAATATGCATTAAAAATTGGGTGTTAAATTATCGTAACGTGATATTTACAAGTGATTTAAACTCAATATTTAGCCGTTAAATAACTTGTTTCTTTTGATGATTTTTCCTTTTCTTAGTTGAAAGGCATGGTAAAGTGATGGAACATCATTAGTCCAGTTTTTTAAAGTTATAACAATAGCTATTATTTCTAAACGGGTTATTATTCCTATCCAAAAAACCAATTGAAATATTACTGTTGAGGTACAGTTAAATGTGATTTGTATTAATAAGCTAAATAAAAACAGCGACCAAATTTTTGCTCCAATAGAATGAAACGCTATTTCTTTTTTAAACTTTAAGTAGCAAACTAAATAGGCTAGGGCCTCAATACCTATAATTATTCCAATCTCTATTTTCTGATTTTTAAAAAAATCTGGACAATGAATATAACTAGCTAATACAATGCTCAAATAAAATATTTGATCTATAGTAGAGTCCAGTCTTCGTAATTTTTCGGTTGAAACATTTAATTTTCGGGCGATAATACCATCAAAAATATCGCTCAACAAACCAAAAGATATTAAAATAGTTGCCAGTATTGGATAGTTATTGATTTTTAAAACGGCGAGACCTAAAATCAGAAATCCTGAAATTAATCTACTGTAAATTAATAGAATAGGGGTTTTATTTAACATTAAACACCAAATTGAGTCAAATGATGATCTAAATGTTTATACAACATATTATTCCACTCGTTTACATTTAACTTTCCAAAAGAATGAGATTCTTTACCTTCAAAATGGGTTTCGCCTAAATCTTTAACTTGATTAATATATGCTATTAGAGTTTCTTGTTCTTTTATGAAATCTTTAGCATCAGTAATAATAAATGCTGGTGCTGTTTGTGAGCTTTTTTTGTAAGGTTTGTCCCCTGTTACAATTTTTTTGATAAAGAACTTAAGAATAAATTTCATCAAGCCTTTTGGTTTTGGATGTTTGTTTGTGAAAATCATTTCGTAAGAAACATTTAAATGTGCTAGCATTTGCGCCACATTCATTTTCCCCCAAAGAGGCTGTGAGTTTGGTGTTAAGTTTTTTATTCTTGTTATGACTTCGTTAACTGTATTTGAATTAAAAACACTTTTTTGAGCTGATTGCATCTTATAATAGTTTGAATGTTGGTTGAATTTAGCCTTATTTTCTTTAGTATATCAAAACTAATTAACTTAAATCTATTACAAGCTAAATTTTATTACTTATAAAAACAAATTGAGTTTAAAACAAAATAAGCCATACTGGTTTTGAATATGGCTTATTTAGGTTTTATTTTGTTTTAGATATTTAGAAACACAAATTGATGATCAAATACATCTAATTTAATTTTACTGTCTCTGTTTACAGTACCAGCTAAAATTTGTTTAGAAAGCTCGTTCAGTATTCGTTTTTGAATCACTCTTTTTAAAGGTCGAGCACCAAATTGTGGGTCGTAGCCTAATTCAGCTAGCCAATCTAAGGCTTCCTCGCTAGCATCTATAGTAACACCAATTTCTAATAACGATTGCTGTACACCTGCAAATTGCAGTTTTACAATATCTCTAATTTCATCTCTATTTAGAGGTGTAAACATGATGATTTCATCAATTCGATTTAAAAACTCTGGTCTAACAGATTTTTTTAATAACTCAAATACTTGATTCTTTGTTTTTGCAATTACTTCATCTCTATTCTCATCAGATAATAAATTGAAATTATCTTGAATGATGTTAGAACCAATATTTGAGGTCATGATGATGATGGTATTTTTAAAATTCACCACTCTTCCTTTATTATCAGTCAATCTACCATCATCTAATACTTGCAAAAGAATATTAAATACATCTGGATGCGCTTTTTCTATCTCGTCTAATAAAATTACAGAATATGGTTTCCTTCTTATGGCTTCGGTTAGTTGTCCGCCTTCATCATAACCAACATATCCCGGAGGAGCTCCAATTAACCTAGAAACAGCATGTCTTTCTTGATATTCGCTCATATCAATTCTTACCAAACTTTGCTCATCATTAAATAAAAACTCGGCTAAAGCCTTAGCTAGTTCTGTTTTTCCTACTCCAGTTGTTCCTAAGAAAATAAAAGAACCTAATGGCTTTTTTTGATCAGATAAACCTGCTCTAGATCTACGAATGGCATCAGATAAAGCTTCAATCGCTTCAGACTGTCCAGCAACTCGCTTATGTAATTCGTCTTCTAAATTCAATAATTTATCTCTTTCACTAGCTATCAATTTATTTACAGGAATTCCCGTCCATCTAGCAACTACACCAGCAATATCTTCAGAGGTTACTTCCTCTTTCAACATTCTGCTATCAGATGTTTTACTTTCTAATTCAGCTTTTAGCTTACTTACTTCTTCTTGTGCTTCTTTAATCCGACCGTAGCGTATTTCGGCGACTTTACCGTAATCTCCTGCTCGCTCTGCTTGTTCCGCCTCTAATTTTAAATCTTCAATAGATTCAATTTTAGAATTTAAAGAATCAACCAAATCTTTTTCACCTTGCCATTTAGCTCTTAACTCGTCTCTTTCTGAAGATAAATCTGCTATTTCTTTAGATAAATCAGTAACTTTTCTTTCGTCCTTTTCTCTCTTAATGGCTTCTCTTTCTATTTCTAGCTGCATAATTTTTCTATCCAGTTCGTCTACAACTTCCGGAACCGAGTCCATTTCCATTCTTAATTTAGAAGCAGCTTCATCCATTAAATCTATAGCCTTATCAGGTAAAAAACGATCAGAAATATAACGTTGAGATAATTCTACAGCAGAAATAATGGCTTCATCCTTAATTCTAACTTTATGATGGGTTTCGTATTTTTCCTTTAAACCTCTTAAAATAGAAATGGCATCTGCAGTGTTTGGTTCTTCTACCATAACTTTCTGAAACCTACGCTCTAAAGCTTTATCTTTTTCTAAATATTTTTGATATTCATTTAGTGTTGTCGCTCCAATAGCCCTTAATTCACCTCTTGCTAATGCAGGTTTTAAAATATTAGCAGCATCCATTGCACCCTCGCCACCGCCTGCACCTACAAGCGTATGTATTTCATCAATAAATAAAATTGTTTCTCCATCACTATCGCTTACTTCTTTAATTACTGCTTTTAAACGTTCTTCAAATTCACCTTTATACTTTGCCCCTGCAATTAAAGCCCCCATATCTAATGAGTAAACTACTTTAGATTTTAGGTTTTCGGGTACATCGCCTTTTATAATTCTAAATGCAATACCTTCTGCAATGGCGGTTTTACCTACGCCTGGTTCTCCGATTAAAATAGGGTTGTTTTTAGTACGACGAGATAAAATCTGAATCACTCGTCTAATCTCCTCATCTCTACCAATTACGGGATCTAATTTTCCAGATTCGGCATATTCATTCAAATTTCTGGCATATTTATTTAATGCTTGATAGCTAGCTTCCGCATTTTGATCGGTTACTTTTGAATCACCTCTTAAGGCTAATATTGCTGTTTTTAAATCTTTATCATTTACGCCTTGATCTTTTAACAGAACCGAAGTTTTGTCGTTTGCAGCTAGAATTCCTAATAATAAATGTTCTACCGATACGAAATCATCTTTAAATTCTTTTAAATAACCTGTTGCTTTTTGCAAAGAAGTATTTGCAGCATTTGATAAATAGACATTTGTGCCGCTTACCTTTGGAAAACCAGCAATTTGCTCATCCAATGAAGTATTTAACCTACCTACGTTAACGTTTAGTTTTTTTAGAATGTAACCCACAACGTTTTCATCTACAGATAATAGTGCTTTTAAAATATGTGCATTTTCTATGGCTTGTTGCTGAAATCCAGTGGCTATTTCTGATGCTTTTTGTACAGCTTCTTGTGCTTTGATTGTGAAATTGTTAAAATTCATGGTATTTTTTCCTCAGGTTATAGTTATCAAAAATAGAACCAATTAAATGTGGTTATTAAAATCGGAAAAATTGTCGTAACTAATTGATTTTTAGTAACTTTTTGTCTAATTAGTTTAAAAATAATGTCAAAATTTCCGAATTTGATTATCTGAGATAACGATATTAAGAAGGAAGAAAAAAACTATTATATCGAAAAGTGGTAAGGGATAAAATGCTAAAGCAGCTTATTTGCTTTTTATTTGATAGTACCAGTAAAACGAGAATATGTATCTAATCCCTTCACCAAGCAATAAAAAGTAAAACCAATTTTGCTGAAAAATACCGGTCGAAATAAATTCTACATATCCTAGGTTATATGCTAGGTAGCTTAAAAAATCTAAACTAAAATAAAGGAAAACAATACGAAGGGGGATCAATAAAAAACTTAAGAAAAGTCCTTTTGTAGGCTTAAACCAGAGTAATATTGCTGTAATTAAGAATAAAAATAATACTAAAATATCCCAAATTGCTCCAATTTGGTTATTTAAGGCATAAGAAAGGCTAAATGTTGCAAAAAGGTAATTTGCTTTTGCAGATATAAAGATAAAGAATGTAATGGCGTCTAAAATGCCAATAATTCTTAATCTCCATTTCATTTACGACAAAATATCTTTTAACGCGGATGTTTGATGATCTACTAATTTTTGAAGTGGCCCGCTAGCTAGCATTTTCATCATCATATTTAGTTCGGCAGAGACAATCAATTTTGCCTCTATTTCTGAACCATTTTGACTAATTATCCATTTCATTTCTACTGCAAACGGAGCTTCTTCTGCTGGGACAATATTAATTTCTTGATTCTCTATTCTTGATGAAACTTTTAAAGCTAATTTAGCCATGTTTTGAATGGTAAACCTTGCTTCATCAGCTGTACTGCTCCAATTGTATATATTAGCAGGCATCAATTTTTCATGATTATTTAAATCGCTTAAAAATGAATAAACCTTGTTAAGGTCTGCAGAAAGGTTAACCTTACTTTCAAAATTTGTCATGTATTATTTATTTAGATTCAATTTGGTTACTCCAATTTTCCGGGCTTTTTCTCCATTCATTTAAAGCCTCTACATCTTCTTTTTGAATAAAATGATGTTCTTCAGCATATTGAATTAAAGCAGAATAGTTTGATAGTGTTGAGAATCTACATTTAGCATCGGCAAAGTTCTTTGTAGCTACATCTAACCCATAAGAAAAAATAGCAACTAATCCGGCAACTTCATAGCCAGCTTCTCTTAATGCATGAATAGCTTGAATGCTACTTTTGCCTGTAGAAATTAAATCCTCTATCACAATAACTCGTTGTCCAGGATTTATTTCACCTTCAATTAAACTCTGGGTGCCATGTTCTTTAGCTTTACTACGTACGTATATGAAAGGAAGTCCTAGTTCTTGAGCAACTAACGCTCCTTGTGGTATACCTGCTGTTGCAACGCCAGCAATCACACTTGCACTACCAAATTCTTCTTGTACTAACTCTGCTAATTTCTGACGAATATAGGTTCTGATAGATGGATGGGAGAGTGTAATACGATTATCACAATAAATAGGCGACTTTAATCCCGATGCCCATGTAAAAGGATTAGTAGGTTGCAATTTAATTGCTTTTATTTGCATCAGAAATTCAGCAATTTTCTGTTCAATCTCACTTTTATTGTACATGGCGCAAAAATACAATATTTATATTAACCAAAAAGCTTTAATTATAACTTCTGATATGCCTCAAAATGCATCAGGTTTTCAACTTATTGAAGCACAAGATTTTGATTTTTTAAACTTTTATAAAAGTTTATCTAAAAGTTCTAAATCTATATTTTACATCGTTACTAAAACACCAAAAAAGCTATTTAAAGCAATTAAAGATAGGTTAAAAGTGATAGAAGCGGCAGGCGGATTGGTGATGAACGAACAAAATAAGTATCTTTTTATTAAAAGAAACGGAAAATGGGATTTACCAAAAGGTAAATTAGAATTAAACGAGAAAAAAAAGGACGCTGCTGTTAGAGAAGTAGAAGAGGAGTGTGGCATAACCGTAAAAAAACTAGATAAAAAGCTTTTAAAAACCTACCATATTTATGAACTTAAAGGTAAAGTGGTTTTAAAAATATCTCATTGGTATGCTATGCATGCTAAAAGTAATCAAAAGTTAGTTCCACAGTTAGAAGAAGGTATTACAGAAGTAAAATGGTTTGCTAAAAAAGACTGGATAATTATAAGAGCAAATACCTACCCAAATATAATAGATGTAATTAACGAGGATTAATCCTTTTGATAAATGAGGAGCATAAAAAAAAAGCCGTTCTATTTGAATTAGAACGGCTTTTAAATGAATTTTAATTATCTATTTAATAAATAATAATTCTCTAAACTTTGGTAAAGGCCAAATGTTGTCATCTACCAATAATTCTAATTTATCTACATGGTAACGAATAGGCACAAAGTAATTTTTAACCTTTTCGTCGTAAGCGATAGCTTTTTCACGTATATCTTCAATTGCATTAGCTGCTTTACGTTCATCAACCATTTCGATTACGTTTTTCTTAATAAAGTTAACGTGTTCGGCAATTTGTTTGATGATCATCATTTGAGCTTCAAAATCAGCATCAACTAATCCAATATCTTTTAAACCTTTAACATTTTCTACCATGGTAGTTTGGTATTTGATTGCAGCAGGAATAACAACATTAGTTACTAATTCTCCAATTACTCTTGATTCGATTTGAATTTTCTTGAAATATTCTTCTAACAAAATCTCATGACGAGCATGAGCTTCTCTTTCGCTAAATACACCAGTATCTTTAAATAATTTAGTCGATTTTTCAGAAATTAAAGCATCCAAAGCTTTTGGTGTGGTTTTAATATTAGATAGACCTCTTGCTTTTGCCTCTTCTGCCCACTCATCGCTATATCCATTACCTTCAAAACGAATGTTTTTAGATTCTTTGATGTATTTTTTAAGAATAGTTAAGATGGCTACATCTTTTTTCTCTCCTTTTTTAATTAATTTATCTACATCGGCTTTAAACTTAACTAATTGTTCTGCCATAATCATGTTTAAAACAGTCATTGGGTTAGAAGAGTTAGCAGAAGACCCAACCGCTCTTAATTCAAATTTGTTTCCTGTAAATGCAAAAGGCGAAGTACGGTTTCTATCTGTATTGTCTAATAAAATTGAAGGAATTTTAGGAATACTATGCCACATGGTGCTTTCTTCCTTAGCTTTTTTGCTAATTCTAGAAGTTTCTATTTCATCTAAAACATCGTTTAATTGAGAGCCTAAGAAAATAGAAATAATTGCAGGGGGCGCTTCGTTTGCTCCTAAACGGTGATCATTGTTAACTGATGCAATAGATGCTCTTAATAAATCTGAGTGTTCGTGTACTGCTTTCACTGTGTTAACAAAGAAAGTTAAGAACATCAAATTGTTTTTAGGAGTTTTACCTGGAGCAAGTAAGTTTTTACCGGTATCGGTAATTAAAGACCAGTTATTGTGCTTACCAGATCCATTGATACCCGCGTAAGGTTTTTCGTGTAATAAAACCTTAAAGTGATGTCTTTTAGCAACCTTGTCCATCAAATCCATTAACAATTGATTATGGTCAATCGCTAAGTTTATTTCCTCATAAATTGGAGCACACTCAAATTGTGAAGGCGCAACCTCGTTATGACGAGTTTTTAAAGGAATACCTAATTTTAAAGCTTCTGTTTCAAAATCTTGCATGTAGGCTAATACACGTTCTGGGATAGATCCAAAATAATGATCATCTAGTTGTTGATTTTTAGCAGAAGAATGTCCAAATAAAGTTCTTCCAGTTAATAACATATCAGGTCTTGCGTTATATAAGGCAAGATCTACTAAGAAATACTCTTGTTCAATACCTAAAGAAGCATTTACTTTAGAAATACCTTTATCAAAATAATGACAAACATCAACAGCTGCTTTATCTAAAGAAGATAATGCTTTTAGTAAGGGAGCTTTGTAATCTAGTGCCTCGCCAGTGTAAGAAACAAATACAGTAGGAATGCATAAAGTTTTCCCAAAAATAAAGGCTGGAGATGAAGGATCCCATGCGGTATATCCTCTAGCTTCAAATGTACTTCTAATTCCACCGTTAGGGAAGCTAGATGCATCTGGTTCTTGCTGAACTAAAGCACCACCAGAAAATTTTTCTACTGCAATTCCATTTGAATCTGGTTCAAAAAAAGAATCGTGTTTTTCTGCGGTTGTTCCTGTTAAAGGTTGGAACCAGTGTGTGTAGTGAGTAACGCCTTTACTCATGGCCCAAGATTTCATTGCCGAGGCAATGTTTTCTGCAATTTCTCTTGAAATAGGAGTTCCACTTACACCAGCACTTACAATTGCTTGAAAAGCTTCTTTAGACATGTAGTCTTTCATTTTTGCTTTATCAAAAACATTGCAAGAATAATAGTCTGAAATTTTTGGAGATGGAGCCTTTACCTCTGGTATTGTTCTTCCTAATACAGATTGTAGCGCTTGAAATCTAATTGTTGACATTGTTTAGGGTATTTATAAGGTTATTGATTAAGTATATATAAGTAATATGATATAAATTAATGCTAAAATATTCATTTTTTCTAAATTTAAAGTAAAAAAGTAAAAAATGTTTTAATTTTTATTAACAATTACTTTAAAAACGTCCTGTTTTTTTGAAATTTATTCTAAAATATAGCTGTTTTGTTACGATTCTCTAACTTTTAAATCAATATCTAACTTCTTTTGTGCTTTTAATTTTAAATTTCTTTTTAAGATAATATAATTTTTATCTGTTTTAATTAAAAAATACTCAATTTTAGTTTAAAATATTAATAGTATTTTGATTTTTTATTAAAAATTTAACAAAATACAATCAATATTTTGATGTTTTTCATAAAATCTTCATTTTAGGCATATCAAAAATTGATTATTTAATTTAATCTTTTATTAAATTTTTATCATTAAAATAATTTATACTCACAAATATTAATTTAAACTAAACCCTAAACAATTGACAAAATGAAAAAAGTAATCCCATTTCTCGCATTGCTAATCGTAGCAATATTATGTTTTGTGTTTCCAAACACAACAATCCTTAATGTTGAAGGTACCACCATAGATACAGGTGACACTGCTTGGCTTTTAATTTCTACAGCCTTGGTATTATTAATGACCCCAGGTTTAGCTTTCTTTTACGGCGGGATGGTTAGGAAAAAGAACGTGATTTCTACCATGTTACAAAGTTTTGTTTGTATGGGTTTAATTACCATATTATGGGTGGTAGTTGGATTTAGCTTGGCTTTTGGAGAAGACATAGGTGGAATAATTGGAGATCCTAGAACTTTCTTTATGATGAAAGATACTTTAGGTTTAGCTTCTTGGTCTTTAATGCCAACAGTGCCATTAATATTATTTGCCATGTTCCAATTAAAATTTGCTGTTATTACACCAGCGTTAATAACTGGAGCATTTGCAGAACGTATCCGTTTTAATTCTTATTTAATATTCATAACCTTATTCGTATTAGTTATATACGCACCATTAGCTCATGCAACTTGGCATCCAAATGGAATTCTATTTGGATATGGTGTATTAGATTTTGCTGGCGGAACTGTTGTCCACATGTCGGCAGGTTGGGCAGCTTTAGCAGCAGCTATTTTCTTAAAGAAAAGAAATACGCCAGACCATACTCCAGCTAGAATTAGTTATGTGATTTTAGGTACTGGTTTACTTTGGTTCGGATGGTTCGGATTTAATGCAGGTTCAGCAGGTGGTGCTAACATTTTAGCAGCAACAGCTTTAGCAACAACTACTACAGCATCTGCTGCAGCGGCAATCACTTGGATTTTCTTTGATATTTTAAGAGGTAAAAAACCAACAGCAGTTGGTGCTTGTATTGGTGCGGTAGTAGGTCTAGTAGCTATTACTCCTGCGGCTGGTTATGTTACCATTACAAGTGCATTAATTATTGGTTTTGTAGCTGCTATTGTGAGCAACTTGGTAGTAATTTGGAGATCTAAAACTAGTCTTGATGATACTTTAGATGTTTTTCCTTGCCATGGTGTAGGTGGTATGGTAGGTATGCTTTTAACGGGCGTATTTGCAACTCAAAGTGTTAACTCAGCTAATACAACTGGTAATGGTTTATTTTATGGAGAAACTAAATTATTTGTAATTCACCTAGTAGCATTGGTTGCTGTTTCTGTATTCGCTTTTGTAGGTTCAATGATACTTTTAAAAGTTACGGATATGATTATTCCATTAAGGGTAACTGCCGAACAAGAAGCAAGTGGACTAGATGTTACACAACATGATGAAGAATTATAAAATTATCTCTTCAATCATTCCTTTGATATAAAATAACTAAAACTTCAGGTCGGTTGCTTCAACTACAACCGACCTATTTTATAAATAAACAAACAACCCTAAACAATTAAAACAATGAAAAAAGTATTATTAACTTTAACTGCTGCCATTTTGGTAACTATTACTTCTAAAGCGCAAGACAGTACTTCAACGCCTTTATCTATATCTGGATCAGCAGATGCTTATTGGAAGTATGATTTTGCTAAAACTGGTAATATTGGAACTAGTTTTGCATCAGATCATAATTCCCTTTCTCTAGGTATGATTGATATTGCATTAAAGAAAACAACAGGTAAGGCTTCTTTTGTAGGAGAAATCTCTTTTGGACCTAGAGGTCAGGGACAGTCTATTCCAGATGCAGATCCGGCTGGTTCTTCTTTCAATATCCAAAACTTGTATGCTACTTATGCTTTTACTGATAAGTTTAGTATGACAGCAGGATATATGGGAACTTTTGTAGGTTATGAAGTAATTTCTCCGGTAGGAAACTTCCATTATTCTACTTCTTATTTATTTACAAACGGTCCATTCCAAAATGCTGGTATAAAAGCAAATTATGCTATTTCAAGCAAAGTAGGAATTATGGCTGGTTTGTTTCAAGATTCTTGGAATACTTATGTTGCCAACCCTTCTTTAGGTTTAAATACTTTTGGTGCTCAGTTAAGTTTAGCACCGGTAGAAGGATGGTCGGCATATCTTAATTTTGCTTCTGGTTCTGCATCAGGTACTATTTATGATTTAACAACAGCATATCAAATTACTAAGAAGTTTAAATTAGGCTTAAATGCTGCTGACTTTTCAAATGGAACAGATGTAGGTTATACAGGTTTTGCTCTTTATCCATCTGTTGCAGTTACTGATGCATTTGCATTAGGTTTAAGAGGTGAAAATTTTAAATTCAAAAAGAACTCAGGCGATGATACCATCACCGCATTAACTTTAACTGCGAACTTAAAAAGTGGAGGTTTAAACTTCATTCCAGAGTTTAGATTAGATAATGCTAAAACTAATACTTTTGGCTTTATTGATGCTAATGGTGCTGCTACCAAATCTGCTACTCAATTTTCTATGGCTGTAGTTTACGCTTTCTAATTAAGAGAACAGATAATTTTTATAGAAGAGGAGACCATTTGGTCTCCTTTTTTGTTTCAATTTATTTTTAGCTTATCATCTAAAAAATTAAGAATATCTATGGATAGTTTTTGATGAAATTCATCTCTATCAAAACCTAAAGGATCTGTTGATGGAAGAAAGTTTGGATTTCTCATTTTCTCTGGAAAAGGACTCAAAAAAGAAAAATGACCAGCGTTTTCAACTTCTATAAATTTGATTAGTGATTTGTTACTAATATACTTTAAAACGATCTCGGCATTCCATCGAGGTGTTATAGGGTCATGTTCTGCTGTTATCATTAAAATGGGAATACATACCTTTTCTAATGAGTTTAAAAACCATCCAGTTCCTGGGCTTAATAAAACAATAGCTTTTATTCTTTTATCGGCTGTAACCTTAACTATTTCCCTTTCTCTTGTTCTTGGTATGCCTCCTGCCAAAGCTAGTGCAGTATAGCCGCCCATAGAATGACCAATGACCGCAATTTCATTAATTAGAAGACTTTTTTTAAGCCAATTATTTGATAATAGAAAATCAATAGTTAGGCTAACATGTTTCGGTCTATTTTCAAGGTTTTCTATTGTGTTTTCTAATTTATTATCATTGCGATTATTGCCATAGTGTTCTAACATAGCAACTACGTATCCATTTTTTACTAAGTAAGTACTAATGGTTCTATATAAAAGATTTGAGCCACCATTTCCATGTGAAATAATGATTAATGGAAATTTACCTTCAGAAATTTCTGCATCTACACTTACATCCATTAGATAATGACCAAAAGCAACGGGTTTTGAGGCTTTTAAAGTAGGATACTGTAGCAATACTGGAAATGAAATATTTAAAGTTTTATCTGAAACTTGTAATTGTTTACTTCCTACAAAATATTCCTGAATCATGTGTTGTTTTAATAAATCTTTATTGCGGAGGTATATTTGTTTTAAGATTCAAATGTAATTATAGAAACTATTATTTGTTTGAAGATCAGCTTATAATGCCACAAAAAAAAAGCTAGACGATAAAATCTAGCTTTTTGATATCTATAAATTATAAAGTTTTAATCTTCAACAACTTCGCTATTAAGGTTAGGCTGTTCTACAATTTCTTCTTTAAAATAGCGCTTTTGATAAATTAATATCATAATTACACCTATTGATATAGCTGAATCGGCGATATTAAACACTGGTCTAAAGAAAATAAATTCTTCGCCTCCCCAAACTGGTAACCATGTGGGGAAATTACCTTGAAACAAGGGGAAATAAAACATATCCACTACACGGCCATGAAAAATTTTCTCATATCCGTAAATCATTCCATAAAAAACAGAATCAATAATGTTACCTAGTGCACCAGCAAATATAAAGGCTACGTTTAGGATTAAACCACGGTGATATTTGTTTTTAATAAGGTAATGTAAGCCATAACCAATACCACCAACTGCAATTATCCTAAAAATAGACAAAGCTAATTTACCCAATTCACCACCAAATTCCATCCCAAATGCCATTCCATTATTTTCAGTAAAATGAATAATAGCAAGATCTTTAATTAAATGAAATTCTTGACCTATAAACATATTGGTTTTAACCCAAGTTTTTAAAGCCTGATCTAATACTAGAATTACTAAAATGAAAATTATTGGCTTGTTATAACCCCTCATTAATTTTGCTTTAATTTTGCCTCCATACTTAATGTTGCGTGTGGAACTGCCCTTAAACGTTCTTTTTGAATTAATTTACCAGTCTCACGACAAATTCCATAAGTCTTGTTTTCTATACGTACTAACGCAGCTTCTAAATTTTCTATAAACTTTTTTTGACGAGCAGCAAGCTGATTTAATGATTCTTTTTCTAATGTTGCAGAACCGTCTTCTAAAGTTTTATAAGTACCTGCTGTATCATCTGTCCCATTTTTATTTGGGCTACTTAAAGAGTTGGCCAAGATTAATAATTCTTCTTTAGCACTATTTAATTTATCTGTTATTAATTCTTTAAATTCCATTAATTCTATGTCAGAATAACGGTTTTTAGCAGTTGTTTTTTCCATAATGTTAGTCTTTGTCTATTGAAATCGTTAATTCTGTTTGTTCTATTTCTATTTTGTTTGTAGATTCTATTTGATCACTTAAAAATAAGGTACTTGCTAATATTTCGGCGCAAATATAAGTTAAATTATTTTCTACCGCCTTAGCTATTAAATCGTGGTTTTGTAGTGTAATTTTTATTTTATCAGTTACTTCAAAATTTAATTCTTTTCTCAAATTTTGAATACGATTAATAATTTCTCTGGCAATTCCTTCTTCTTTTAGTTGAGTAGTTATATTGGTATCTAATGCAACTGTTAACTTACCTAAATTGGTAACTTGCCAGCCTGGAACATCCTCCGCAATAATTTCTACATCTTCTAGAGATATATGAAAACCTAAAATATCAGTAAAACCGTCTAGTTCAAATTTCGCTATTTCTTCTGTATTAAAATTGGTAATCACATCGGCTACAGCCTTCATATCCTTGCCAAGTTTTTTTCCTAAAGTTTTATAATTAGGTTTTACTTTCTTTTTAATAATCCCAGCAGTATCGCTTATAAACTCTATGTCTTTGATATTTGTTTCAGATAAAATTAATTCTTTTACCTTCTCTACCTTTTCTTGAAAGCCATTATCTAATACTGGTAATAATATTTTGCTTAATGGCTGACGAACGTTTATACTTACCTTTTTACGCAACGATAGTACCAAAGATGAAATATCTTGTGCCAATGCCATTCTTTCTTCTAAATCTTTATTTACCAAATAAGATTGGTACGATGGGAAATTAGATAAGTGAACCGATTCGTGATCTTCTTTTTGGGTAACTTTGTTTAGATCGTTAAATAATCTATCAGCAAAAAATGGTGCAATTGGCGACATTAATTTACTTATAGTGATTAAACAAGTATATAATGTTTGATATGCTGATATTTTATCTTGGCTGTAGTCGCCTTTCCAAAATCTTCTACGGCTTAATCTTACATACCAGTTACTAAGGTGCTCATCTACAAAACTCTGAATAGAACGGGCTGCTTTTGTAGGCTCAAAATCGTTGTAAAATTCATCTACTTCTTTACTTAGCGTATTCAAAAGAGAAATAATCCATTGGTCTATTTCTGGTCTTTCGTTAAGCTCCAAATCGGCTTCGGAATAAGTAAATTTATCTATATTAGCATAAAGTACAAAGAAAGCATAGGTATTGTAAAGTGTACCGAAGAATTTTCTTCTCACTTCGTCTAAACCTTCCTCGTTAAACTTTAAGTTATCCCATGGCGATGCATTAGATATCATATACCATCTAGTGGCATCAGCACTGTATTTATCTATTGTTACAAACGGATCTACTGCATTGCCTAATCTTTTAGACATTTTATTACCGTTTTTATCTAATACTAAGCCGTTAGATATTACATTTTTAAATGCTACTCCTTTGTTATGGTTTTTTTCGTTTACATCTTTTATGTCATCGCTAGCTTCACTTAACATGGTAGCAATGGCGTGTAATGTAAAAAACCATCCACGAGTTTGGTCTACACCTTCTGCAATAAAATCTGCCGGATAAGCACTTTCGAAAGCTTCTTTATTCTCAAAAGGATAATGCCATTGTGCATACGGCATTGCGCCACTATCAAACCAAACGTCTATTAAGTCTAATTCACGATGCATTCTTTTTCCTTTTGGCGATATTAAGACAACATCATCAACATAAGGACGGTGCAAATCAAACTCTTCAGTTAAGCCAATAGTTTGTAAATAGGTATCAACCTTTAAAATCTCTGCAGAAGTAAGAATATCGCTATCTATAGCTTTAATCATCTCTTCTTTCAGTTCGTGAATAGAGCCAATGCATATTTCTTCTGTTCCATCTTCAGTTCTCCAAATTGGCAAAGGGGTTCCCCAATATCTAGAGCGTGAGAGATTCCAATCTACCAAATTCTCTAACCAATTACCAAAACGACCAGTTCCAGTACTTTCTGGCTTCCAATTAATCGTTTTATTTAAGGCAACTAATTTCTCTTTAACAGCAGTTGTTTTAATAAACCAACTGTCTAAAGGATAATATAATATTGGTTTATCAGTTCTCCAGCAATGAGGGTAACTGTGTTCGTATTTTTTTACATCAAAGGCTTTATTGTCTTCCTTTAATTTAATTGCAATTAAAACGTCAGTAGGCTTAAAATCTTTAGATGCTCTCTCTTCGTCACTGTAATACTCTTCTTTTACATATCTTCCTGCAAAATCAGTCACTTCGGCAACAAATTTACCTTGTTTGTTTACCAAAGGTATGTCGTTTCCGTTTTCGTCTTTAACTAAAACAGATGGGACACCAGCTTCTCTTGCTACCCTAAAGTCATCTGCACCAAAAATTGATGCAGTATGTACAATACCAGTACCATCTTCTGTAGTAACAAAATCTCCTGCAATTACCCTAAAAGCATTGGTTTCTAAATCTTGATTACTTACATAAGGCATTAATTGATGATATTTTAAATCAATTAAATCAGAACCTTTAAAACTAGCCGAAACTGTCCAAGGAATTATTTTATCACCTGGTTTATAATCTTGGAAAGATGCGTCTTTGGCATCTTCTTTAAAATATTTAGCTACTAAATCTTTAGCTAATATTACGCTAACTGGTAAAAAAGTATACTGGTTAAAGGTTTTTACTTTAACGTAATCTATTTTTTCTCCTACAGCTAAAGCACAATTAGATGGTAAAGTCCAAGGAGTAGTTGTCCAAGCTATAATAGTTGTATCCTCGTGAAGGGAATCAAATAAGGTACTTATTAAAGGGTGAACTTGCTCTTTCTTCAACCTAAATTGTGCAACTATTGAAGTGTCTTTGACATCGCGATAAGTGCCTGGTTGATTTAATTCATGTGAGCTTAAGCCTGTTCCCGCTGCTGGAGAATATGGCTGTACGGTATATCCTTTATATAAAAATCCTTTTTGGTGTAATTGCTTTAAAATCCACCAAAGAGACTCTATGTAATCTGTTTTATAAGTGATGTAGGGATCTTCTAAATCAACCCAATAACCCATTTTTTCGGTTAAATCGTTCCATACATCAGTGTAACGCATTACCTCTTTACGGCAAGCTTCGTTATAATCTTTAACTGAGATTTTCTTACCTATATCTTCTTTAGTAATGCCTAATGATTTTTCTACAGCAAGTTCAATAGGTAAACCATGCGTATCCCAGCCACCTTTTCTTTTTACCTGAAAGCCTTTTAAAGTTTTATATCTGCAAAAAATATCTTTAATAGATCTAGCCATAACATGATGAATCCCAGGCATTCCGTTTGCAGATGGTGGACCTTCATAAAAAGTGTAGGGCTTGTTTTCAGGGCGATTTTGGATGCTTTTCTCAAAAATTTGATTTGTCTTCCAATCTTCTAAAACTTCTTTTCCTATTTGTGATAAATTTAATTGCTTATATTCTTTGTACATCAGCTTTTTCTCTCTCAAATTTTAAGGTTGCAAATTTACTAATTGAGATTCAAAAAATTTAGTAATATTTGTTTATTTAATCTATTGACTACATTATTTTTAAACAATTTGTCATTTAGCTGGCAATTATTAGGTTACATGTAAAAAATATGATTAAAACTTATGGTATAATTTGAAAATTTAAGTCATAAATTACCTTTACGGAACGAATTTTGCTACCTTACATTTAAAAGTAAATGTTAAGAAAATCTATTTCAATATTTAAGGTTTCTGCCGCCGTTATATTTTTAGGCATATTAGTCTATTTTTTTAAAGAAATGTACGGGAAATATATTATTGGTTCTGGAATGATGTTTTTGGCACTAGGTTTAATTTTTTACATTTTATTTATGTTTAAACGATACGGAGATCAAAAAAAAATATTTTAAATCATTTTTGATCAAATAAAAAACAAGAAAATTTTCAATTCTTTATTTTGGTTTAACAATCAGTAATTTTGTTCACTCTTAAAATGAAGAAATCTTTAATCTTAGTCCTCTGTTTTATACAACAAATTTGTTTTGGTCAACAAGTTCCAATAGGGCAGTGGCGAACACATTTACCTTATCAGCGAGCTCAATCGGTTTCAGAAGATGCAGAAAATATTTACTGTGCAACAACAGGTGGACTTTTTAGCTTAAATAAGGCTACTAATGAGCTTAAACAATGGAGCACCATTGATAATTTATCAGGTGTAAACACTAAACTTATTAATTACAGTTCAACTACATCTCAACTTTTTATTGCTTATCAAAATAGTAAGATAGACTTACTGGTTAAAGATGATGTTTTTAAGGTTAATGATATTTTTGCCAGACAAGGTCTAGGAAACAAATCTATTAATGCAGTTACTTTTAAAAATCAGTTTGCTTATTTAAGCATGGGTTTTGGTATTGTAGTATATGATTTAAACCGCCGTGAGGTTAAAGATACTTACTTTATTGGACCAAATGGAAGTAATATAGAGGTTTTAGAAATAGCAATTCTTGACGAAATGATATTAGCCTTAACAAGCAACGGCATATTAGAGAATAATATCAATAACCCTCAAATTAACAATGCCAATACATGGTTAAAACATGCAAATAACCAGATTTACCCAAATAGTAATCCACTTTCTATAACTACTTTTAATGGATTTGTTTATGGCTTATTTTCAAATGGTATTTATAAATACAATAAAAACACCTGGCAGTTAACATCTATTTTTTCTCCAAACGTTAAGCGATTAAAAACAAGTAATGGTTTTTTGCTTTCTATAGCCGATTTTAGGCTGATTTCCTATAACAATCAGGAAAATATAGTAAAGAATATTCAAAATACAGCTCAATTTAATAATCTTCAAGACGGTATTTCTTCTGTTAGTGGAGATATTTATCTGACTGATGGGGTTAAAGGTTTAATTAAAGTATCTACTGATAATCAGTTTATCAACATCAAACCAAACGGACCTAATACAAATGCGGTGCAAAATTTAAATGCAATTAACAATCAGGTTATTTTATCTCCTGGAACAATCTCGCAAGTATTGGCACCAAGTTTCAATTTTGATGGTTTTAGTGTTTTTGAAAACGAGGAATGGAAAAGTTACGACCAGCAAATTCCTAATTTTATACCCGTAAGAGATATTGTAAATTCATCTTTAAATACCGAAAACCAGACATTTTATCTTAATTCTTATTTTAATGGACTAATAGAGTTTAATCCCGATCACAATTTCAAAATTTACAATCAAAACAATAGCAGTTTACAAACCACCATTGGTGATGCTGCAAGTATTAGAACCAATGGAGTAGCTTTAGATGCCAATAAAAATGTTTGGGTAACTCAATACGGAGTGCAGCGACCCCTTTCTAGAAAAACTCCCGATGGTCAGTGGAATTCTTTTTCTTTTTCCAGCGTAATATCTTCTCCATCTGTAAATTTAACTGGCTTATTGTTGGATTTTGATGAGTATAAATGGATGCCAGTTAGAAATGATGGTATTGTAATTTTTGATGGTTCAGTTTCTAGAAAATTAGGTTTTAATGCAAATAATGGCGGCTTGCCTGGTTCTAATGTAAATTGTTTGACATTAGACAGAGAAGGTGCTGTTTGGATAGGTACTAATCAAGGTGTAGCCGTTGCATTTAATACTAACGAGGTTTTTAGAGGTGCTAATGTAGAGATACCAAATATTATTGATGGACAGTTTTTACGGCCAATTTTAGCTACTGAAAACATTAATTGCATTGCTGTAGATGGTGCAAATAGAAAGTGGATTGGCACTAATAATGGCGTTTGGCTTTTTAGTGCCGATGGCTCACAACAAATTAGTTTTTTTAATCAAAATAATAGTCCATTAATTGATAACAATATTATCTCTATCGCTATTGATACCAATATTGGTGAAGTTTTTATTGGAACTGCTAGCGGAATAATTTCTTATCGAGGAGATGCCACGGCGCCAGTTTCTAAAATGAGTAAGATTACTGTTTTTCCAAATCCGGTGCGTCCAAATTTTATTGGAACTATTGGGATTAAAGGTTTATCAGAAAATGCAATTGTTAAAATCACCGATATTAACGGAAGTTTAGTTTATCAAACCAACGCTTTAGGCGGACAAGCAAATTGGGATGGCCGATTAAAAAATGGGGATAGGGTAGGTACAGGTGTTTATTTGGTTTTAGTGGTTAACAAAGACGGAACCGATACTGCCGTTTCTAAAATTTTGTTTGTTAAATAGTTATGCTGCATAAAACAAAGGGAATTGTATTAAAAACAACAGATTATGCAGATAACAGTGTGATAGCGAAAATTTACACCGCTAAATTTGGCTTACAATCTTACTTGATTAATGGGGTGAAAAAGCCCAAGGCCAAAATAAGAATGAATATGTTGCAACCGCTGCACATTCTAGATTTGGTAGTTTACCATAAGCCGCAGGGTAATATTCAACGTATTTCTGACGCTAAAACCGATCCTGTTTTGCAATCTATTCCTTATCATATCATCAAAAGTGCTATGGTGATGTTTTTAAACGAGATGATTTATAAATCTTTAAAACAGCAACACGAGGATGAAATTATGTTCACTTTTATAGAAAAAAGCATAGAACTCTTAGACCACAGCGAAGAAAACTTTGTGAATTTCCATTTAATTTTTTTGATTAAACTCACACGCTTTTTAGGTTTTTATCCAGAATTTATTCAAGAGAAAAACTTTGCATTTTTCGATTTAAAAGATGGCGTTTTTGTTCCAAATCAGCCACCGCATACTTACTTTATAGAAGAAGAATATATTGATGCTTGGCGCAACTTATGTTCTCAATCCATTGATAATTTTTACGAATTAAAAATTGATGCAAAAACCAGGAAATATCTTTTAGCTAAAATTATCGACTTTTATAAATTACATATCGAAGATTTTGGAGCTGTAAAATCAAACCTAATTTTAGAAGAAGTTTTAAGTTAATTTATCATCATTTCAATTAATATATTATGCAAGTTACAACCCTTTCAGGTCATCAAAATCCAATTTATGCTGTAAAATATCATCCTACAAAAAACCTTTTTTACACAGCTGGCAATGATAAAGGAATTGTAGAATGGGATAGTAATTCTAAAACACATCAAAGAATTTTTAACGCTATAAAAGCCACTACTTATGCTTTAGAAATTGTTAACGATATAAATATTATAGTAGCTGGATGTAATAATGGAGATTTACTTCTAATTGATTTGAAGGAGTTTAAACTCATTAAAAATATCAATCTTGCCTCGGCAATTTTTAGCGTTAAATATGTAGAATCTAAAAACGAACTCATCATAAGTACCGACAGTGGCGTGATGTATATTGTAAGTTTAAATCAACAAGAAATAGTACATCAATTTAATGCTAGCAATCAAAAAATAAGGTCTTTTGCAATTAATTCGAACTTAAATAATTTAACAATCGTAGCTAATGATGGCCTAATTAGTTTTTACAATTTAGACGATTACACTTTCATTAATCAATTTAAAGGGAATGATTTGGGCGTATCGGCTTTAGCTTATGATGCAACAAATAAATTTTTAATAAGCGGGGGAAAGGATGCTAATTTGAAAATTTGGGAATTGGAAAATCTAACTTGTATTAAAGAGTTTGCAGCACATTTATTTACCATCTACAAAATACTCTTTCATCCTATTTTACCTTATTTCGCTACTGCAAGTCGAGATAAATCAGTAAAAATTTGGCGTAGTACCGATTATTCTTTATTTAAAAACCTCAGCATGGATAAGGGTTATGATGGCCATCGCTTATCAGTTAATGATATTGATTGGTCTACTGATGGTAAACAGCTCATTTCTGTGAGTGATGATAAAATGGTGAAAGTTTGGGATTTTGAAGGCGAAAGTAAATTGTAAATCAAATTCCTAAATCCTATTATTATATTTGCCTCCTTAAAAAATTATTGATTTTAAATACGCCATATAGATGAATTTTGTTGATGAATTAAGATGGAGGGGGTTACTGCATGATATAATGCCAGGTACCGAAGATGAATTAGCTAAAGGTATGACTTGCGGTTACATTGGTTTCGACCCGACTGCCGACTCGCTTCACGTAGGTAGTTTATTGCAAATTATCACCCTAATGCGTTTTCAAAAAGCTGGACATAAGCCTTTTGCATTGGTAGGTGGTGCAACAGGTATGGTGGGGGACCCATCTGGAAAATCACAAGAAAGAAATTTATTATCTGAAGATATTTTAAATAAGAATCTAAAAGGAATACAAAGCCAATTAGAAAAGTTTTTAGACTTTAATTGTGGTGCAAATAGCGCAGAAATTGTAAATAATTACGATTGGTTTAAGAGTTTTACCTTTTTAGATTTTATACGTGATGTGGGTAAACACATCACTGTAAACTACATGATGGCTAAAGATTCTGTAAAAAAACGCTTGGAAAGTGAAGTGGGAATGTCTTTTACAGAGTTTTCTTATCAGTTAGTACAAGGTTATGATTTTTACTATTTGTGGAAACACAAAAACTGTGTTTTACAAATGGGAGGATCAGACCAATGGGGTAACATTGTTACCGGAACAGAATTTATTAGAAGAAAGGATGGAGGGCAAGCTTTTGCTTTAACTTCTCCATTAATCAAAAAATCTGACGGCACTAAGTTTGGTAAAACCGAAGGAGGGAATATTTGGTTAGACGCTGCTAAAACTAGTCCATACCAATTTTATCAATTTTGGTTAAACGCATCTGATGAAGATGCTGTTAATTACATAAAAATATTTACCTTTTTTACCGAGGATTATATCAATCAATTGATAGCTAAACATGCAGAAGCGCCACACCAAAGAGCTTTACAAAAAGAATTAGCTCAAGATTTAACTAAATTAGTACATGGAGAAAAAGCTTTAGAAACTGCTTTAAAAACAACCGATTTTCTTTTTGGAAATGGTTCTTTAGACTTTTTAATATCTTTAAATAGCGAAGAGGTTCTACAAGTTTTTGAAGGAATTCCTCAATTTACTATCAATAGAGCAGATTATGAAAAAGGTTATGATGTTTTGACTTTATTAGCCGATAAGACTGCTATTTTCCCTTCAAAAGGAGAGGCTAAAAAAATGATTGCTGGGGGGGGAGTAGCTATCAATAAAGAGAAAATTACTGATGCTACCACGGTTTATCAAGCTAGTAATTTAATCAATAATCAGTTTTTAGTGGCTCAAAAGGGCAAAAAGAATTACTTCTTGATTATTGTAGATTAAAATTTTTAAGATGGATTTAACTCAGTTGTCAAAGAGTTAAATCCATTTTTTATTTCAATTAATTAGGAATAAAAATATTTACTAAAGTTCCTTTACCTACAGCAGTATCATATTCTATTTCGCCATTTATTAAGGCAATTCTCGATTTTATATTTTCTAATCCAATTCCGTTTTTGGTAGTATTTTTGTCAAAACCTACGCCATTGTCTTCTATCGTGAGATTAATTCCTTCTGTATCTCTCACTAGTTGAATGCTTAACAAACTAGCTTTAGCATGTTTGATTACATTATTAACAGATTCTTGGATAACGCGATATAAAACGGTTTCAATTTGTGCGTCTAAACGCTCAGTAATCCCAGAAATACCTAAGTTTATTTTTAATTTGTTAGCGTCAATTTTAGAAATAAACTCTCTAACTGCAGTAGTCAAACCTGCTTTTAGTAAGGCATTTGGCATCATTTGATGAGAAATACTTCTCACCTCGTCGTAACTTTCGTTAATTAAACCAGCAATTCTTTCTGCATTTAAAGCGTCTTCTCCTTCTAAGTTATTCTTTAAATTGCTGTATAAATTATTATAGGTTAGTAATGAAACAGATAAAAGCTGTCCTACGCCATCATGTAAATCGCCAGCAATTCTTCTTCTTTCCCTTTCTTCTGCTTCTAAGATAGATTTGGTAGCAATATCTTGCTGTTTCATAATCTCGTTTTGTAAAGCAATTCTATTTTGAATTTGTCGGCGATTGATAAACAACCAAACTCCAATAGCAGCTACAATAAATAATGCTAAAGAGAAAAGAAGAATTCCGTTTTTCTGTTTAATTTCTAAATCCTTAATCTTAGCTTTTTGACTTAAGTCTTTAATTTGTTCTTCTTTTTTCTCTGTTTCATATTTGGTGGTAAGCGTATTTATTTGCTCGCTATTTGTTGTATTAAACAAGCTGTCTTTCACCAAAAGCAATGATTGTAAAGCTTTAATTTGATTTTCTTTTTGATTGGTACCTTCGTAAAGTTTAGATTCTACCTCCAATAGTCTTTTTTTATTCTGCAAATTTTTAGCTGTATTAAACAGCTTGGCACTATCTAAGTATAATTTAGTTTTTAAGTAGTTTTGTTGATTTAGATAATGTTTAGCAAAGGTGATATAGGAATGTGATAACTTACTTTTTGATTGTGAGCGTTTGATATATGGCAGTGCTTTTGAAGCATAATCATAGGCCAAATCATCGTAACCCAATTGAGTATATAATTCTGCTAAATCACTGTAACTAGATCCAATTTGTCTTTGATCCCCTAATTTTAAATTTAATTTTAGGCTATATAAAAGATATTTTTCGGCTTTTTTTAGCTCATTTATTTCACTGTAAATCCCACCTAAAATGGTATAGCTAATTGCAAGGTTTGGAATATCATTCAGTTCTTTGTAAATTAAAATAGCTTTTGTGATGTATGTCTTTGCTTCAGGGAAAAACTTTCTCGAGTATTGTGTAAAAGCTAACTGAACATATGACTGTCCAATACCATTTTTATTTTTTGATTTTTCAAACGCTTTTAATGCTTGTAATTGGTAAAAAACTGCACTATCATATTTACCCTCTATTTTATAAACAAATGCAATATTGTTTCTGCTTTTAATGTAATCTAAGGTATCTTTTGCCTCTTTAGCTACATCGCCTGCAATTTTATAAAGAAATAATGCACTATCAGTTTTTCCCTTTTCTATGTAAATATTTCCTTGGTTTAAAATTGCCGCAGCTTTTTCGGTCAAATTAGGAGCATTAGTTTCTTGTTTCTGAAAGCTGTTTAGTGCTAAGTTTAAATTACCTAATCTATAGTTTACCTGCCCGTACAAATTATAACTTTGAGCAATAAATTTTTTTTCTTTAGATTTTAAAGCGCTATTGATACAAATTTTAGATATAATCAGTGCCGAATCTAAATTATTAGATAAGTGATAACTTCCTCTGGTTAATAATTTATTTAAAATTACTGTATCGCTTTTTATACTTTGGGTAAAAGCAATAAGGGAGTTAAAAAGAAGAAAAACTGAAATTATAAGTTTATTCATTTCTAGAATGATTTTTTTTTCTAATATTAGTAAAAATTTTAAATGCCACCATACCAATAATTACGTATTTTAAAAAATGAGGATACTAATAGTTGATGACCATGCTATAATGCTTGATGGTTTGGTTTCTATTTTCAAAGAAATTAAAGATGCAGAAATTGTTTCTACATCTTCTAACGGTAATTTTGCTTTGGCAACTATTAAATCAACAGCCATAGATTTAATGCTAACAGATTATTCTATGCCTGATATGGATGGTTTGATTTTAGTAAAAAAAGCTAAAGAAATAAACCCAAATCTTAAAGTAATGGTTTTGACCATGCATAACGAGCCGGTTAAAGTTCAAGATATGATTGCTTTAGAGATAGATGCTTATATATTAAAAAAATATGCTCAACAAGAATTGAAAACCGCTTACGATGTTGTTAAAAATGGCGGTAAATTTTGGAGTAACGAGGTGAACGATATTTTAGTAAGAGGTTTAGGTTTGCAAACAGAAGAATTAATTCTCACGGATAGAGAAATAGACGTATTAAAATTAATCATCGAAGAAAAAAACAGTAGAGAAATAGCCGAAATTTTATTTATTTCTGAACGTACTGTAGAAACCCATCGAAAAAATATGATTAGAAAAACCAATAGTCACTCTACTGTAGGTTTAATCAAATACGCTTACGAACATGGTTTGGTAAATTAATCATTCCCTCATTCAGTCATTCTCTCATTCCATCATTAATTTTTCTCTGCGTAAAGCACCAACCACATGATGTTTTTCCATAAAACATCTACGTTCTTAAATCCAGTTTTTTCTAAATTATTAATATGCCATAAAACAGGACTATGAAAATCGTGTTGTTTTTGATGTTTCATCCACATGTCCCAGTTCTCTTGACTACTACCTAACTCAAAAGCAGCTTTTTTCCATCTTTTTAAATGTGTTTGATAAATTTCTTCAGTTGCCCCGTAGGTTTGGTCGGCAAATTCAAATATTCCATTAGGCTTTAAAACATCATAAATCTTTCGATATAAGTTCACTTTGGCATCATCATTAATATGATGAATAGCAATGCTAGAAACTATCAAATCAAAATAATTATCGTCAAAAGTTAAATTTTCAAAACCTTGTTCTACATAAAAAATGTTATTATGATCTTTAAAACGCTCTTTACATTGATTTAAAATCTCTGGTGATATGTCTAATGCATAAATATCAGCATCAGGAAATTTAGCTAAAACCAAAGCTGTTAGATTGCCAGTGCCACAACCTAAATCTAGAATCTTTTTAGGTTTAAAGTCTTTTGGCAGATAACAAAATAAATTATAGAGCATTTCATCATATTTTGGAACGCATTTGGCAATTAATTGGGTATATTCTGTGCTTAATTGATTGTAAAAATTTGTAACAGTTTGTTCCATAATATGGATAAGAATAACAAAGGTTTGTTTAAAAATAATAATTTATAGCTAAATTAAATATTGTTTGGCAAAATCTGTAAAACAAAACTAGATAAACATCTATTATCTTTAAATTGAATTTAGAGACAAAATAATATCTTTGCGCAAATGACACAAAACAAGGTAACGCCTTACAAAAATTTAGACTCGAGTAAAAAAGAACAGGTGGCAACCATGTTCAATAATATTTCTAAAACTTACGATTTTTTAAATCACTTTCTTTCTTTAGGAATTGATATCATATGGAGAAAAATAGCCATTAAAGAACTTTTAAATAATAAACCAGATACTATTTTAGATGTTGCTACCGGTACCGGAGATTTTGCCTTTGAAGCTTTAGATATCTTAAAGCCTAAAAAAATTATTGGTGTAGATATTTCTGAAGGGATGTTAGCTGTAGCCGATAAAAAGATTTTAGAAAGAAATAAATCTGAAGTTTTTGAAGTTAGGCTTGGCGATTCTGAGAAATTATTATTTGATGATAATTCTTTTGATGCAGTAACCGTTGCTTATGGAGTAAGAAATTTCGAGAATCTTGAAAAAGGTATTGCAGATATGCTTAGGGTGTTAAAACCCAATGGTAAGGCAGTAATTTTAGAGTTCTCTAAACCAAAAGCATTTCCCATTAAGCAGTTGTATAACTTTTATTTCAAATATATAACACCTACAATTGGTAAGGTGTTTTCTAAAGATAACAGTGCTTACGCTTATTTACCAGAATCGGTAGCGGCGTTTCCTGATGGCTCTAACTTTACCGCCTTAATGGATAAAGTAGGCTACAAAAATACCAAATGTAGACCATTAGCGTTCGGTATCTGTTCAATTTATACGGGTATTAAATGATAAAAAGCACCTCATTCCTAATCTTTCTTTCAATTTTTGTTTTTAAATCAGCATTTGCGCAAGGAAATTATGGAGGTGGTGTTGATGATCAAAATTTACATTTTGGATTTGGATTTCAATATTTAACATCAGAATATAAGGTAATAAAGTTTAGTGATTGGCAACAACCTTTTTTTGAGAACGGAGTTCAAGTTACGCAAGGTTTGAAAAGCATTAGATCAATAAAAAATCCTGGATTTGGAATAGGTTTTGTTTCTAATTTATATATTACACCAAACGTTGATTTAAGATTTACCCCAGTTTTTGTCTTTGCCGATAGAATTATAGATTACGAATTTAATGACGGCGCTTCTTATGATAGAGCCGATACAGAGTCCCCAAAAGGTTTTACTCGCAGAACAGTTTCTTCAACCATGTTTGAGTTTCCGTTTTCCATTAAGTTAAAATCAGATAGACGAAACAATTTTAGAGCTTATATTTTAGCAGGGGCAAAGTATGGTTTAGATATTGCTGCTAAAAAAGTACCTGAAGACCAAGGAGAGATTGCGATTAATAGATTATTAAAAAATAATAAAGCCATTTTATCTTATGAAACAGGTATTGGCTTCGATTTATACTTCGAGTACTTTAAACTATCACCAGAAATTAAATTAAGCAACTCTGTGAATTCAATTTTAAAAAGGGAAGAACACCCATACACTAGCCCTTTAGACAAACTCTTTTTACGTAATTTTGTATTTAGTTTGTATTTTGAGTAATTTATCAAATCTAATTTTAATGGAACAAAAAACAGTTTTAATAACAGGAGCAACTTCTGGCATAGGTAAAGCTTGTGCTAATCTTTATGCTAAAGAAAGTTATAATTTGGTAATTACAGGTAGGAGAGAAGAAAAATTGAATCAGCTTAAATTAGACTTAGAGAAAGATTTTGGTGTAAGAGTATTAGCGCTATGCTTTGATGTTAGAGATTCAGATGTTGTTGCATCTAAATTAAATACAATTCCATCAGAATTCAGTAAGATTGATATCTTGATTAACAACGCAGGTTTAAGTCAAGGTTTAGATTCTATCCAAAACGGAAGCTTAACAGATTGGGATACCATGATTGATACCAATATTAAAGGTTTGTTATATGTCACCAAAATTGTCTCTAATTGGATGATTGAAAACAAAAAGGGACATATTGTAAATATTGGATCAATAGCTGGTAAAGAAGTTTATGCAAATGGCAATGTTTATTGCGCAACAAAACACGCTGTAGATGCTTTAAACAAAGCTATGCGTATAGATTTATTACCTCATGGAATAAAGGTTACCGCAGTAAATCCTGGAGCTGTAGAAACCGAGTTTTCTGTCGTTAGATTTCATGGCGATAAAGAAAAAGCAGCTAAAGTTTACGAAGGATATCATCCATTAGTAGCGCAAGATATTGCAGAAACTATATATTTCGCTACAAGCAGAGCTTCGCATATAGATATTAACGATTTAACTATTATGCCCACAGCACAAGCATCGGCAGTATATTGGAATAAGTCTATTTAGTTATTAAGTTCATTGGTTCAATAGTCGTAATTCAATCATCCAAAATTCATTCATTAAAACCTCACTTAATCATTCATTTATTCATTCAAAATTCACTTAATTATGTTAGAAAACACCATAAATCAAGATATAAAAACAGCAATGTTAGCTAAAGACCAAGTTACTTTAAGTAGTTTAAGGGCGGTTAAGGCTGCAATATTATTAGCAAAAACCGAAAAAGGAGCTAACACAGAAATAACTGAAGATGTAGAAATTAAAGTTTTGCAAAAATTAGTAAAACAAAGAAAAGAATCTGCTGATATTTATAAATCTCAAAACAGAGAAGACCTTTATCAAATAGAAACTAATGAAATTGCAGTTATTGAAAAATATTTGCCAAAACAATTATCACAAGATGAGTTAAATGTTTACATTAAAGGCTTAATGGATCAGTTAAACGTAACATCTGTAAAGGAAATGGGTAAAATTATGAGTGTTGCCAATAAAGAATTATCTGGCAAAGCCGATGGCAAAGCAATTTCTGAAACTATTAAAGCTTTATTAAGCTAATTAAATTCTTTTTGCAGGTGCTTTAATAGTAATTTAGCATCAAAATAATAATTTTTATACTCGTTTTAAAAATAGACTATTAATTTAGCAAAGATATTAAACACACATTTTGTGAAATTTTATGGAGTACATCATTAAAGAGGAAGCTGGTTTTAAATACATTGAAGAAGGCCAAGGAGAAGTTTTAGTGCTTTTACATGGTTTAATGGGTGCTTTAAGTAATTGGGAGGGTGTAATAGAAGAGTTTAAGCACAAATATACAGTGGTTATTCCTATGTTGCCAATTTATGATTTGCCTTTATTAACTACTGGCGTTAAAACTCTAGCAAAATATGTTCACAAGTTTGTAAAGTATAAAAAGTATCAAAATTTTACGCTTTTAGGTAACTCTCTAGGCGGACATGTAGGTTTAATTTACACATTGGCTCATCAAGATTTAGTAAAAGCATTAGTTTTAACTGGTAGTTCTGGACTTTATGAAAATGCTTTTGGTGGCTCTTTTCCAAAAAGAGAAAATTATGATTTTATTAAAGAAAAAGTAGAATTTACCTTTTACAAACCAGAAACCGCTACAAAAGAGTTAGTTGATGAAGTTTTTGAAACCGTTAACAATAGAAATAAAGTGATTAGGATTTTAGCTATGGCAAAATCAGCCATCAGGCATAATATGGCTAAAGAACTTAATAAAATAACCGTTCCTGTATCATTAATTTGGGGCAAAAACGATAGAATAACACCTCCAGAGGTGGCCTTAGAATTTAATCAACTTCTAGTTAATTCAGAATTATCTTGGATAGATGAATGTGGTCATGCACCAATGATGGAACATCCGCAAGAATTTAATGAGATAGTTAAAAAATTCTTAAACAAAATTAAGTAACCAATGATTGCTAATGAATTAATATCTTACGCAATACCAGCCTTAAAAACATCAGACACAATTCAAATGGTGCTTGATAGGATGGTAGAGTTTAGGGTAAATCATTTGCCTATAGTAAATAACGAGCAATTCTTAGGCTTAATTTCTGAGGATGATACCATAGAGGTAGAAAACTACGAAACACAAATAGGAGCACTTAGTTTATCATTAATTAATCCTTATATTTTTAATACGCAACATGTTTACGATGCAATTAGGATTTTTCATGAACAAAAAATAACTGTTTTACCTGTTTTAGATCATCAGTTAAATTACATAGGCTTAATATCAATCAACGCCATGGTTGATTATATGGCAAGTCTAACTGCTGTAAGTACACCAGGAAGCATCATAGTTTTAGAAATAAATAATAGAGATAACTCGCTAGCGCACATGGCTCAAGTAGTAGAGTCAGAAAATGCTCAAATATTAAGTTCATATACCAACAGTATCTCAAATTCAACTAAATTAACAGTCACACTTAAAATTAATAAAACAGAGGTAAGTCAAATTGTAGCTTCATTATTAAGATATGATTATACTGTACTATCAATTCATAATGCTACAAGAGATGATGATAGCACTTTAAATCGTTTTGATTCTTTAATGAATTACCTCAGTTTTTAAAAATATTTGAATGAAAATTGGAGTTTACGGCCGTCAGTTTAATAATACCGTTATACCTTATGTACAACAGGTATTTGATTGTTTGGTAGAAAAAAATGTAGAAGTTTTAGTTTATCAAGAATTCTATGACTTTCTTAAAGATAAACTCTTTTTACCCAAAAAATTTGGTTCTTTTAAAACACATATCGATTTAAAAGAAGAGGTTGACGTTATGATTTCTCTCGGCGGAGACGGCACCATGCTAGACACTGTAACATTGGTTAGAGATTCTGGCATTCCTATGATTGGAATTAACTTTGGTCGTTTAGGTTTTCTTGCAAGTATAAACAAAGAAGGAATAAAATCTGCTATAGACGCTTTAATTCAAAAGAAGTTTACTTTAGACACTAGAAGATTATTAGAAGTAAACTCAAGTACTGGTCTATTTGGTGATACCAATTTCGCTCTAAACGATTTTACTATTCTAAAGCGTGATACCTCTGCAATGATTTTGATTCATTGTTTTTTAAATGGAGAGTTTTTGAACTCTTATTGGGCCGATGGATTAATAGTAGCTACGCCAACAGGTTCAACCGCCTATTCGCTAAGCTGTGGAGGGCCAATTATATTTCCACGTTCAGGAAATTTTGTAATAACGCCAATTTCGCCTCATAATTTAAATGTAAGACCGGTTATTATTTCAGATGAAAATACCCTTACTTTTGAAATAGAAGGTAGAAGTTCAAAATATTTGGTGAGTTGTGACTCTAGAACAGAAGTGATAGAAGCAAATTATAGGTTACATGTTAAAAGAGCCGATTTTGATATTAATTTAATTAGACTTAACAATGAAAGTTATCTATCTACGTTAAGAAACAAACTATTTTGGGGTATTGATACCAGAAACTACTAAAAATTTCTAATGCCGTTTAATTTCAAAGTATTTATGCTCATCATGATTACTGCCTGTACTTCTATGGCACAAACATGGGAAATTGGAGTAAGTGCTGGTGGTTTAGGTTACAACGGAGATTTAAATCAAACAAACTTTTTTCAATTAAATAACTTAGGATATGGTTTTAATGTAAAAAGAAATTTTGATGCCTATTGGTCGCTAAGACTTAGCTACCTAAATGGTAAAGTAAGCGATAACGAGGCTAAATCTAAAAGTGAATACGAAAGAACTAGAAATTTAAGTTTTTTTACACCTATTAATGAGGGAAACCTCATACTAGAATTTAATTTTTTTGATTACGGTTTTAACGATAGACAGCGGAAATTTACTCCTTTTTTATTTACTGGTATTGCATTAACCTTATTTAATCCAAAAACTATTTATAACGGGGGAGAGTACGAATTAAAATTTTATAACACAGAAGGTCAGTCGTCATATAACACAACTGCTTATTCAATACCTTTTGGTACAGGTATAAAATATAACTTTGGCAAGTATTTTAATGTTATTGGCGAAATTGGGTATAGAAATTTAAGTACAGACTATTTAGATGATGTAAGTACTGTTTATCCAACTGCAGCCCAATTACAAGATGTAAACCCAAACAATACAGCTATTAGAAGAGCATTGTCAGATCGAGCGATAAATAATATTGCAATTCCTGGTACTCAAAGAGGAGATTTTAGAAAAAAGGATAGCTATGTGTTTGTAGGTATAACCTTATCTTATACCTTTGTGAGCCAAGATTGTTATTATTAAATTAGAATTTCCTTTACATAATGAGTTTTAGAGATAAATTAAACATACATAAACTGCCAAAACACGTTGCAGTAATTATGGATGGAAATGGTAGATGGGCAAAAGAAAAAGGAAAATTAAGAGTTTTTGGGCATAAAAACGGTGTTTTAGCTGTTAGAGATACCGTAGAAGGCGCCGCCGAATTAGGTATACAAAATTTAACTTTATATGCCTTCTCTACCGAGAATTGGAATCGTCCTAAATTAGAAGTTACTGCACTAATGGAGTTATTAGTGAGTACTATCAATAAAGAGACTAAAACATTAATGGAAAATAATGTTCGTTTAAACGCTATTGGTGATTTAGAATCGCTACCAAAAAGATGCCATCAAGAGTTGTTAGAAGCCATTGATAAAACCAAAGATAACACAAGGTTAACCCTAACATTGGCCCTTTCCTATAGTTCGAGATGGGAAATTGTTAATGCAGCCAAGAAGTTAGCGAAAGACGTAAAAGCTGGTTTAATTCATGAAGATAGTATTTCTGAAAAATTATTTGAAGGTTACTTATCTACCCACAACCTTCCTGATCCTGAATTAATGATTAGAACCAGTGGAGAACATAGAATAAGCAATTATTTATTATGGCAGTTAGCTTATGCCGAGCTTTATTTTACACCAAAATTATGGCCAGATTTTAGACGAGAAGATTTATTTGAAGCCATTTTTAATTACCAACAAAGAGAACGCAGGTTTGGCCTAACCAGCGAGCAATTAAGCTAAATTTTACTTTTAACAAAAATTAACAAAGATTAGAAGTAATTTAGCCCCATTAAGTAGATAAATGAAGAATTTTATATTAATTATTTTTACAACCTTTCTGTCTATAGAAGGATTTTCTCAACTCAGAACAAATACCAAATCAGAAACTAAAACAGATGATTTTGATTATACAAATCCCAAAGAATTCGTTATTGGTGGAGTAGAAGTAAAGGGAGTTAAATATTTAGATGTTTCTGTATTGGTTACTATTTCTAAGTTAGCCGTTGGCGAAAGAATTTTAGTGCCAGGTGAAGCAACATCAAATGCTGTTAAAAATTTATGGGCACAAGGTTTATTTGATGATGTTGCTTTAGAAATTAATAGAACAAGTAATGATACTGTTTATTTCGATTTAATTTTAGCAGAAAGACCAAGAGTTTCTAGAGTAGTAATCAAAGGTTTAGGGAAAAGCGAAACTTCGGATATTCAAGAAAAGCTGAATAATCAGAAAGGTAAGATTGTTAACGATAATTTAAGAAATGTAATTAATTCTATCATCACCAAGCATTTTTCAGAAAAAGGATATTTAAACACATCAGTTAAAATCAACCCCGTTCAAGATACTTCCGATGCTAATAGTAGAATCGTAAATATAATTGTTGATAAGAAAAGTAAGGTAAAAGTAAACGCAATCAATTTTGACGGAAACAAAGATTTTTCTGATGCTAAATTGAATAAACTTTTAAAGAAAACAAACCCAATGGCATGGTACAAAGTATTGGGTTCTGGCAAATTTTTAAAAGATAAATACGAAGAAGATAAGGAAAATTTGGTAGCTAAAATGCGAGAGAAAGGATACCGAGATGCAGAAATAATTAAAGATTCTGTTTATAAGTTTGATGACAAGTCTATTAAAATAGATATTAAATTAAACGAAGGTAAAAAGTATTATTTTGGAAACATCACATTTGCAGGTAATGCAAAATATCCTTCTAGCGTTTTACAGCAAATTCTTAAAATAGAAAAGGGCGAAGTTTTTAGCGAGGCTAAATTAGAAAAAACATTAAGAAGCAGTCCTTCTAGCGACGATGTTTCATCGGTATATTTAAACGACGGATATTTAACTTTTAATGCAGATCCTGTACAAACTAAAATTTATAACGATACAGTTGATATAGAAATTAGGATATACGAAGGTCCTCAATATACTATCAATAAAATTATTTTAAAAGGTAATGAAGTAACTAATGATAAAGTTGTACTTAGAGAGATTAGAACTAAACCTGGTCAAAAATTTTCAAAAGATTTATTAGTTCGTTCTCAAAGACAAATTACTCAATTAGGTAATTTTGATGAACAAAAAATAGACATCAAACCAATTCCTAACCCAAATGATGGAACTGTAGATATCCAATATACTGTGGTAGAAAAACCATCAGATCAGATAGAACTTTCTGGTGGTTTTGGAGGAGGTAGGGTAGTAGGTACCTTAGGTTTAACTTTCAATAACTTTTCTGCCCGTAATTTATTTAATCTAAAAGAATACAAACCATTGCCACGTGGTGACGGTCAGAAGCTAAGTATAAGAGGCCAAACAAATGGCAAGTTTTATCAATCTTATAACTTTTCTTTCTCTGAGCCATGGTTTGGAGGTAAAAAACCAATTTATTTCGGTATAAGTGCCTTTACTTCCTTACAAAGTAATGGATTAAGTAATAATAACCCTGGTTCTCAGAGAATTAGATTAAATGGTGTAACTTTTAGTTTAGGTAAACAATTAAAGTTTCCAGATGATTATTTTAGAGTAGATTACGCCACCAATTTACAGCAATTTAAACTAAATAATTATAGTGGATTTTTGTTTGATAACGGTACTTCGTACGATTTAAGCTTAAGTCAAGTTTTAAGTAGAAACTCTGTTGATGCGCCAATCTTTCCAACGTCAGGTTCAAACCTAAAGTTTACAGTACAAGCTACACTTCCATATTCTTCATTCAACGGAAAAAACTATAATAACCTTTCTACTACAGAACGATATAGGTTTGCCGAATATCATAAGTGGAAATTTGAGTCGCAATTTTTCCAAAGAGTTTATGGTAAATTAATTTTAAAAGCTCAAGCTCAGTTTGGATTTATAGGTTTTTATAACAAAGAAGTGGGGCAAGCTCCATTTGGTAGATTTAAACTCGGAGGAGACGGCTTACAAGGATTTGATTTCTTACAAGGTTCAGAAATTATAGCTTTAAGAGGTTATGCTAATAATGCTGTAGTTCCAGAAGGTGCGCTTCCAAATGCAGGTAGTCCTATTTTTAATAGATACATTTTAGAATTAAGACACCCAATCACATTAAATCAATCTGCTACAGTATTTGTTTTAGCTTTTGCCGAAGGCGGTAATACTTGGAATAATTTTTCAACGTTTAATCCATTTAATGTGAAAAGATCTGCTGGTTTTGGCGCTAGAATATACTTACCTATATTTGGACTATTAGGTATAGATTACGGAAGAGGCTTTGATCCAATACCAGGAAACAGAACCGATGGTGGTAGACAAAACTTTACTTTTAGTATTGCACAACAATTGGGAGGCTTTAATAACTAATACGTAATTTAAAAACATGAAAAAGTATATTTCATTATTTGTTTTTTTAGTTATATTTAGTTTTGGTGCTCTGGCTCAAACACTAGCGTATGTAGATTCAGAATATGTTTTGCAACATATTCCAGAGTATTCATCGGCACAAAAACAACTAAATGCAATGGCAGAGTTGTGGCAAAAAGATATTAATGATAAATTTGCCGAAGTAGAGAAAATGAAATTAGATTACAAAGCAGATCAAGTTTTGTTAACAGAAGATATGCGTAAAAAACGTGAGCTTGAAATTTTTCAAAAAGAACAACAAGCCAACGATTTACAACAAGCCAAGTTTGGTTTTGAAGGAGAATTGTATAAAGAGAAATTAAGATTAATAAAGCCTATTCAAGATAGAGTTGCAAAAGCAATAGAAGAATATGCAAATAAGGAAAATATTGATTTGGTATTAGATAAAAGCACAGTAACTTTGCTTTTCGCTAGAGCTAATTTTAATGGTACAAATGATGTAATCATAAAATTAGGATATAAACCCGGATCATTTGCTAATTAGCAAGAATTGTTTAAAATTGTAAAAAAGACACAAAAAAAAATGAAAAAATTATTTAAGATTGCTTTAGTAGCTGGAGGATTATTGTTTGCAGGTAACTTAGCTAACGCTCAACAAAAAATTGCGCACATTAACTCTGCAGAATTAATTAAGTCTATGCCAGAAGTTGTAACTGCTGATAAGCAATTAGAAACTTTTAAAGCCTCTTTAGACGGTGATGGAAAAACGATGTACAGCGAATACCAAGCTAAGGTTACCGATTTTCAATCTAAAGAAAAAACTTTAAGCGATGCTTTAAAAGAAGCAAAAGTTAAAGAAATTCAAGATTTACAAAAGCGTATTGAAGAATTTCAACAAAAAGCAGGCGAGGATTTTGAAAAGAAAAGAACTGAACTTTATGATCCAATTTTAAAGAAAGCAGAAGACGCTGTAAAAGCTGTTGCTAAAGAAAAAGGATATGCCTATGTATTTGATACCACACAGCCAGGAATTGTTTATTTTGATGGTGGTATTAATATCTTAGCCGACGTTAAATTAAAATTAGGTTTAAAATAGTTTTAACAATAATATTTAAAAATGCGAAGTGGCTCATCATGCTACTTCGCATTTTTTATTTTAAAATAATTAATTTGCAGATCATGCTTTAAGCTTTTTGTTTGAAGCGTTTAGCTTAAAAAAGATGCAAAATCCAATAGGTATTTTTGATTCAGGGATTGGAGGTTTAACAGTGGCCAATGCTATTAGACAAGTGTTGCCACAAGAAAACCTGGTCTACTTTGGCGATACAGCTCACATGCCTTATGGAGATAAATCTGCCGAGGCTATTAAATATTATAGCTTAAAGATTGGTAAATTTTTACAAGATCAAGGTTGTAAGGCAATAGTGATAGCTTGTAATACAGCATCATCATTAGGATATCAAGATTTAAAAGATTTTTTAGGAGATAAAATCCCAATTTTAAACGTTATTGATCCTGTTGTTAATTTTTGCAAAAATCAAACGCATTATCATAAAATTGGAGTAATAGGGACTAAAGCAACCATAAAGTCTGATATTTATGCTCAAAAGTTAAAATTAGAAATTCCAAATATCAAAGTTCAATCTTTAGCAACTCCGTTATTAGCACCAATGATAGAGGAGGGTTTTTTTAATAATAACATTAGTAAAACCATTATTAACGCTTATTTGTCTTCATCAAAATTAAAAAATATAGATTCTATAATTTTAGCTTGTACGCATTACCCGTTAATTAGAGAAGAAATTAACGAATATTTTAAAGGTAAGGTAGAAATTTTAAATACTGCTAAAATTGTAGCTGATGATGTGAAAAGTAAATTAGAGGCATTAAAAATTCTAAATACAGAAGGTACTCATGTAAATCATCTTTTTTATGTTTCTGATAAGACTACGGCGTTTGAACAAAGTACCAAACTCTTTTTTAAAGATAAAATTGATTTAAAACTTAAGAATATTTGGGATAAATAATTACTTGTTGTACCAATCTTTATTTGTTTTAATTGTTACTTAGTTATTAGATAATTTCTGAAGCATTTGGGTCGTTTAATTATCTATAAAAAATATCTAAGCATCATTTGGTTTAATTTTTAATTAGTTTATTTAGAATAATTCTTAATAAGCATATAACTTGCTTATTTTATTGCTTAAGATTATGTATTTGTATTTTTGTATTCCAAAATCCAATTAAAAGATATGAAAAAAAGTTCAATTATTGGGATGATTATTATAGCCATAGCCATTGGCGTAATTGTAAGTACCTATGCAGATAGCAGTACCTATGGTTCTTTTTCTGAAGCACAAGAAACTCAGAAAGAATTACACGTGGTAGGTAAGTTAGTTAAAAATAAAGAAATGGTTTATAACCCCGAAGTAGATGCTAATTACTTTTCTTTCTATATGATAGATAATAAGGGAAAAGAATGTAAGGTAGAATTTACAGGTACTAAACCGCAAGATTTTGAAAGATCAGAACAAATAGTTTTAACTGGACAAATGAATAATGGCAGATTCCAAGCCAATAAAATTTTAATGAAATGTCCATCTAAGTACAAGCAAGATCAGTTAGAAGTTACAGAAGTAAAAGCACAAGCAAAAAGTTAAATTATTTAATGGAAATTCAATACGCAGGCGAAAACCTGCTGCCAGGAAAACTTGGTCAGTTCTTTGTTATATTATCAATAGGCACATCTTTATTAGCCTTAATTAGTTATTACTTTGCCACTGTAAATAAAGATAAGTCAGACTTATCGTGGACAAAACTTGGCAGATTAGCATTTCGTCTAAATCTATTTTCTGTTATTGGTATAGGAGCATCGTTATTCTATATCATCTATAACCATATGTTTGAGTATCATTATGCTTGGGCACACTCTTCTAAAATATTACCAGTTTATTATATTATTTCATGTTTTTGGGAAGGACAAGAAGGTAGTTTTTGGTTATGGACTTTTTGGCAAGGAGTTTTAGGCTGCATACTAATAGCTAAAGCAAAAACCTGGGAAAACAGTGTATTAACCATTGTAGCTTTATCTCAAGTCTTTTTAGCCTTTATGTTATTAGGAGTAGAGATTCTTGGACTTAAAATTGGGTCATCCCCATTTATCTTGTTAAGAGAAGCAATGGACGCACCAGTTTTTAAAAGAGAAGACTATTTATCCCTTATTGCCGATGGGAATGGATTAAATCCGCTATTACAAAACTATTGGATGGTTATTCACCCTCCAACCTTATTCCTTGGTTTTGCTTCTATGATTGTTCCTTTTGCTTACGGTGTTGCCGCATTATGGGAAAAACGTTATAGTGAATGGGTTAAGCCAGCTATGCCCTGGGCATTATTTGCCGTAATGATTTTGGGAACAGGTATTATTATGGGTTCATTTTGGGCCTATGAAGCTTTAAATTTTGGAGGTTTTTGGGCCTGGGATCCTGTAGAAAATGCATCAATTATTCCATGGTTAACCTTAATTGCAGGCGTACACGTAATGATAGCATATAAAAATTCAGGGCATTCTTACTTTACTGCTTTATTTTTAATTGTTATAAGTTTTGTACTTGTTTTATATGCTTCTTTTTTAACAAGAAGCGGTATATTAGGAGATACTTCTGTTCATGCTTTCACCTCAATGGGTATGGATAATCAATTATTAATTTATTTAGCTGTATTTTTTTTACTTCCAACAGTTTTAATCATCATCAATTGGAAAAAATTACCAATTACTAAAAAAGATGAGGATACTTATTCTAGAGAATTTTGGTTGTTTATTGGGTCAATAGTATTGCTTGTTTCATGTATTCAAATTATAGCAACTACTTCTATACCTGTTTTTAATGCTATTTTTGGGACAGAAATTGCACCACCAACTGACGCCATACAACATTACAATAAATGGCAAATAGCTTTTGCTTTTGCAATAGCAACCATATCTGCCTTCTCCCAATTTTTAAAATATAAGAAAACAGATAACAAAAAGTTTTTTATCAGTATTTTAGTTTCCGTTGTTGTAGCTATTCTTTTAACAGCTGTTGTGGTTTATGTAGCCGACATTTATCAAAATGTGATGTACATATTAATGACATGGGCAGCTATATTTTCAATATTATGCAACGGTAAATTACTTGGCGAAGCATTTAAAGGGAAATGGAAACTTTCTGGCTCGGCAGTAGCACATATTGGTTTTGCTTTTATTTTATTGGGGGCATTGATAGCAGCAGCAAATAATAAAGTTATATCTATTAACAATACAGGAATTGGTTTTGGCGATGAGTTTAACAAGAGCAATAATCCAAGAGAAAACATTATTCTTTATAAAAATGAGCCTATTAAAATGGATAAGTACATGGTTACTTATCGAGGTGATTCTACATCGGGTGTAAATACTTACTATCGTGTTAATTATCAAATAATTAATGAAGAAGGAAAGGTTAAAGAAAATTTTGATCTATATCCAAATGCTCAGCAAAATGCCAAAATGCGTCAAATAATTGCATCACCAGATACAAAGCATTATTTGTTTCATGATATTTATACACATGTTAGCAGTGTGCCGTTAAAAGAGGAAGCTCATGAAGATCATGAGGGTCATTCTGATGACGAAAATTACATGCAGCCTGTTAAACATGAGGTTAGTATAGGTGACACCATACGTTTTAGAAATGGTTTTCTATTAGTTAAAAATATCAATAGAAATGCAACCATTAAAGACATCCCTTTAGAAAAAGGAGATGTAGCTATTGGAATGGTTTTGGAAGTAAATGCTAATGAACAAGTTTATCAATCTGAACCAATATTTTTGATTAAAGGGAATACTAAAGTAGATTTTGGTAAAAAAGTTGACGAGGCTGGATTAAAATTAAGATTTACTAATATACTTCCAGAAAAGGATAAATTGGAGCTAACAGTTTATGAAAAACCAAAGTCAGATAAGAAAGATTGGATTGTTTTAAAAGCTATTTCGTTCCCGTATATTAACTTATTTTGGGGAGGTACTATTATCATGGTTATTGGTTTTATTTTATCCATCTTTAGAAGATCCAATGAAGTTAAAACAGCATGAATGTAGCTATTTTAGGTTCGGGTAATGTTGCCACTCATTTAAGTAAAGCGTTAATTAAGGCTGGATATCCTATAAAGCAAGTTTGGAGTAGGAAAAACGAAAATGCTATCAATTTAGCTTTAGAAATTGGTGCAAATTCTATTTCAAGTATTAATGAATTAAGTGAAAATATTGATTTAATAATTATTACTGTTTCAGATAATGCTATATTGGAGGTAGCTCAACAAATCCCTAATTTCTTGAGCCAAAAGTTAGTATTACATACATCTGGCTCAACTCCTTTATCTGTTTTAGATGGAATTAGTTCTTCAACAGGTGTGCTTTATCCATTACAAACTTTTTCTAAAAATTCAGATTTAGACTTTTCTTGTATACCAATTTGTATAGAGGCAAATCAAGAATATGTTTTAGAAAATTTAAATCAATTAGCTTGCAAATTATCAAATAACGTTTCAAAAGTTAATTCAGCCAATAGATTGATATTGCACATATCGGCAGTATTTGCTTGTAATTTCACCAATTACTTTTATAGCATTGCCGAAGACTTGTTAAAATCTAATGATTTAGACTTTGAACTTATTAAACCAATAATATTAGAAACTGCAGAAAAAGCTTTATTAAATTCTCCGGCTATGGTTCAAACTGGCCCTGCAAAAAGAAACGATCAAATAACTATAAATAAGCATTTATCGGTTTTAGAACAACAACCTCAAATTAGGGAAGTTTACCAGTTTATAAGTCAACAATTGGTCAAAAATTTTCAGCAAAGTCATTTAGGCAATAAATAAATTGTTAATTTGCGCTCTCATGAATATTTACAAACTCAAAATAAATTTCGAAGAAAAAGATCATGCAACAATAGAGCTTCCAATTGTACCAGGAGAATCTGTATTGGATGTTTGTTTGGATAATGGTATAGAATTACAACACAATTGCGGTGGCGTTTGCGGTTGTAGTACCTGTCATGTTTACGTAAACAAAGGTGAAGATAATATCCAAGAAATATCAGATAAAGAAGAAGATTTTATAGACCGAGCCATTAATCCCAGAATTAATTCTCGTCTAGGTTGTCAATGCATTTTAATAGATGGCGACTTTGAAGTCACTATACCAGATCAGTCTCAGTTTATGGGGCACTAAAAATATAAAATTATGAATCAAGATAAATTTGCACTTCCTATTCATTGGAATGATTATGAAGACATTGCTATGGGACTTTATGAGAAATTCGGAGATGATTTTGGTGAATCTAAAATTTACCGAATACGCTTTACCGATTTAATGGATTGGGTTTTAAGTTTGCCAGATTTTAAAGGTACCAAAGAAGAGTGTAATGAGGGTCACTTAGAACAAATTCAGTCGGCCTGGGTTTACGAATGGCGAGATAATCAATAAAAAAAAGGGTTCAAAATAAATTGGACCCTTTTTTGTTTTAGACAAATTCAATTTTAAAATTGATTTATTTTTAGTCTATGAAATCATACGATGTTATTATAATAGGTGCTGGTCCGATTGGATTAACATGCGGTATTAGAGCTAAAGAGGCTGGTTTATCTTATTTAATTATAGATAAAGGTTGTTTAGTTAATTCTATTTACAATTATCCATTAAACATGACTTTTTTTTCTACATCAGAAAAGTTAGAAATAGGAGGAGTGCCATTTGTCTCAAACAATCCAAAACCAACCAGAAGCGAAGCATTAGAATATTATCGAAGGGTTGCGCTTAAATTTGAACTCAACATTAATTTATTTGAGACAGTAAATGGAATAAATAAATTAGAATTGTATGAGGTTATAACTAATAAAATATCCTATAAGGCAAAAAATATAATTATTTCAACCGGATTTTATGATTTACCTTCACTGTTAAATATACCAGGTGAGAACTTACCAAAAGTTAGGCATTATTATAAAGACCCACATTACTACGCTATGCAAAAAGTAGTAGTTGTTGGTGCAAGTAACTCTTCAGTAGATGCTGCATTAGAATGTTATAGAAAAGGTGCTGAGGTAACTATGGTTATTAGAAGTGAAGATATTGGTGAACGAGTAAAATACTGGGTTAGACCTGATATTATAAATAGAATAAAGGAAGGTAGTATAAAAGCATATTTTAATTCCAACCTTACAGAAATCACAGAAGTAGATGTGGAAATCAAAACCCCCGACGGTAAAATTAAAATAGAAAACGATTTTGTTTTAGCGCTAACAGGTTATCAGCCAAATTTTAGTTTTCTAGAAAAAATTGGAGTTAAATTGAGTGGGGATGATAAAAAATATCCACAACATAATTCACAAACAATGGAAACTAACCAAAAAGGGATGTATTTAGCCGGAGTAGTTTGTGGAGGAATGGATACACATGTTTGGTTTATAGAAAATAGTAGAGAACATGCCGATGCAATTATTAATGATATATTAAAAGCTAAATAAAACTTGTTTTTTAGTATAAATACTAATTTATTAGATGTAAAATCTCACCTAAAGGTTGGTCTATCTTAATTTGTATACCATTTATACCAGCAGCTAGTGCAGCTTCAACATCTGTGGGTTTATCTCCTATAAAATAACTAGCTGAGGCATCTAAATTATGTTCTTTTATTCCCCTTAAAAGCATTCCGGGTTTAGGCTTTCTACAATCGCAAGGCCCGGTAAATTCAGGATGGTGAGGGCAAAAATAAAAATCGGTAATGGTTATTCCATGCTTTGCATAATCTTCTTTTAGATATTGATGCATCTTATTTAAAGTTTCTAAAGTGTACCAGCCTTTTGCTATACCACCTTGGTTTGTGGCAACTAATATGATGTATCCTCTTTTTTGTAATTCTTGTAATGCTTCATAATTGTGCGGTAAAATTTCGAAGTCTTCAAATTTGCAAACATAGTCTCCAAGTTCTTTATTTATCACTCCATCTCTATCTAAAAAAATCGCTTTATTTTTCATTAATAATTACTTGATTTAGGGCGAAGGTAAAAAATAAAAAACTTTAAATTTTACAATGCAAGCATAAAATGTACAGTTTTTAAAAACGGTCTATTTAATTTATTTTTTTTATAAATATTATAATTTCCTCTTTTTTTGATTAAAAACACTTAAAAAACATTGCTAAAATTAATTTTTAATTTTTTAAAAAAATTCGATTTTCTAAATTATACCGATTCATATTAGAATTAAATTGCGAAATTCATATAATTCGTATTATTTAATTCTTAAATCATTAAAAAATATTAGTTTGTTTTTAATTATTTTAAAAATAACTATTTTAGAAATTCAACCCAAACAAATATAAATTTAATGAATCAACCCTTTCAGCAACCAGAAGGTTTATACAATCCTAAGTTCGAGCATGATGCATGCGGAACTGGATTTATAACAAACATCAATGGTAAAAAATCGCACCAAAATATTGTTGATGCTTTAACCATGCTTGAAAACATGGAGCATCGAGGAGCTTGTGGATGCGACCCAGACAGTGGTGACGGAGCTGGTATTATGATCCAAATACCCCACGAATTTTTTTTAGACGAATGTATGTCTCATGCCATAGATTTACGTGAGCCTGGTAATTATGGAGTAGGTATGATGTTTATGCCTAAAGATATTCCATCAAGAAAAGCTGTCCGTAAAATAATAGAGTCTTGTGCGAAAAAATTAAATCTACCAGTTTTAGGCTATCGTAAGGTTCCTGTAAATTCAGAAGTTGTTGGAGAAACTGCTAGAGCCGTTGAACCAGCCATTAAACAAATTTTTATTGGTAAACCTGATCATATAGTTAATAATGATGATTTTGAGCGTAAATTATATGTTTTACGTAGGTTAATATCTAAAACGTTAAATGAAACTTTAGCAGAAGGTGAAGCGGAATTTTATTTTACTTCTTTATCTTCTAGAGTTATAGTTTATAAAGGCCAGTTAACAACTTATCAGGTTAGACAATTTTATTACGATTTACAAGACACAAGAGTTGTATCTGCTTTTGGAATGATTCACTCTCGTTTTTCCACCAATACTTTTCCATCATGGCGATTAGCACAGCCATTTCGATATATGTCTCATAACGGGGAGATTAATACTTTAACAGGTAATCTAAATTGGTTTTATGCAGGTGTAAGATCTTATTTATCTCCATATTTTTCTCACGAGGAAATGGAAATTATCTTACCTGTTATTGATAACAATCAATCAGATTCTGCTTGTTTGGATAATATTGTTGAAGTTTTATTTCATTCAGGTCGTTCACTTCCTCATGTAATGATGATGTTGGTGCCAGAAGCTTGGGATGGAAATGAAGCAATGGATCCATTGAAAAAAGCTTTTTACGAGTTTCACGCAACTTTAATGGAGCCTTGGGATGGTCCAGCAGCGTTAACTTTTACTGACGGGAAATTAATTGGTTCTATTTTAGATAGAAACGGTTTACGTCCGCTAAGATATGCTATTACCAATGACAATAGAGTTATTGTTGCATCAGAAGCAGGAGTTTTAACTATTGATGAAAAAACCATTTTAAGAAAAGGTAGATTACAGCCAGGTAAAATGTTCTTAATAGACTTGGAAAATGGCCAAATTATTACCGATGAGGAAATTAAACATCAAATAGCGGGTAGACAGCCTTATGGAAGATGGTTAGAAAATTATAAAATTAAATTAGAGGAATTGCCCGAACCAAGAGTTTCTTTTACGGCAATGTCTAAAGAATCGGTTTATCGTTACCAAAAAGTGTTTGGCTACTCTAGAGAAGATATAGAAACCATCATTAAACCAATGGCATTGGATGGTAAAGAGCCAATTGGTTCTATGGGAACTGATGTTCCATTAGCCGTACTTTCTGACAGACCACAACATATATCAAGTTACTTTAAACAATTTTTCGCCCAAGTTACTAACCCTCCAATAGATCCTATAAGAGAGCGTTTGGTAATGAGTTTAGCCACTTTTATAGGTAACAATGGTAATATCTTAGACGAAGATAAAATGCATTGCCATTGCGTTACTTTAAAGCAGCCTATTTTAATTGATAACGAGTTAGAAAAATTGAGAAGCATTGATACAGGTTTGTTTCATGCCAAAACTTTACAAACTTATTTTAAAGCCGATGGACTTTCAGGTTCTATGCAAAACGGTATTGATAGACTTTGTAGGTATGCAGAGGATGCTGTTAATGATGGTTTTGAGGTTTTAATTCTATCAGATAGAGCAATTGACTCTGAACATGCCCCAATCCCTTCTTTATTAGCAGTTTCGGCTGTTCATCATTATTTAATTAAAAAAGGGTTACGTGGTGCGGTAGGTTTGGTAGTGGAAGCAGGGGATGTTTGGGAAGTTCATCATTTTGCTTGTTTATTAGCTTTTGGTGCAACTGCAATCAATCCATATTTGGCTTTGGCTTCTATACATGCTTTAAAGGAAGATAAATTAGAAACTAATCTAGAAGAAAAAGTATTAGTTAAAAACTACGTTAAATCAGTATGTGATGGATTACTTAAGATATTCTCTAAAATGGGAATATCAACCTTACAATCATATCACGGTTCTCAAGTTTTCGAAATTTTGGGAATAAACAATGAAGTTGTTGATCAATATTTTTGTGGCGGAATTAGTAGAATTGGTGGTTTAGGATTAGATGAATTGGCTAGAGAAGCTTTATCTAAACACATTAATGGATTTAAAGGAGATGCAGAGCATTTACTTCCAGAGGGTGGAATTTACCAATGGAAAAGAAGAGGAGAAGCACACCTATTTAATCCTACAACTGTTCATTTACTGCAAAATGCAACTAAAATGGATGATTACGAGACCTATAAAAAGTATGCAGCTGCTATAAATGATCAAAAAGATAAAATGTATACTTTACGTGGTTTGCTTGATTTTGCAAAACACCGTGAGCCAATTGACATTAATGATGTAGAGCCAGCAGAAAATATCATGAAACGATTTGCTACAGGAGCAATGAGTTTTGGATCTGTTTCTCACGAAGCGCATAGTACTTTAGCTATTGCCATGAACCGTGTGGGTGGTAAAAGTAATACTGGGGAAGGTGGTGAAGATGAAATGCGTTATGAAACCTTGCCTAATGGTGATTCTATGCGTTCTGCTATTAAACAAGTAGCATCGGGTAGATTTGGAGTAACCATAAACTACCTTACTAATGCAGACGAACTACAAATTAAAATGGCACAAGGTGCAAAACCAGGTGAAGGCGGACAATTGCCAGGGCATAAAGTGGATGATTGGATTGCTAAAGTAAGGCATTCAACTCCAGGCGTAGGTTTAATTTCACCTCCGCCGCATCACGATATTTATTCTATTGAGGATTTAGCCCAGTTAATTTTCGATTTAAAAAATGCCAATAGAGCTGCAAGAATAAATGTAAAATTAGTTTCTAAAGCTGGTGTGGGAACCATAGCTGCTGGAGTAGCAAAAGCTCATGCCGATGTAATTTTAATTGCTGGTTACGATGGTGGAACTGGGGCATCGCCAATAAGTTCTGTTAAACATGCTGGTTTACCATGGGAACTCGGTTTGGCAGAGGCTCATCAAACCTTAGTGAAAAATAAATTAAGAAGTAGAGTGGTGCTGCAAGCAGATGGACAATTAAAAACTGGAAGAGATATTGCAATTGCTGCTTTATTAGGTGCAGAGGAATGGGGAGTAGCTACGGCAGCATTAGTTGCTGGAGGTTGTATCATGATGCGTAAATGCCATTTAAATACATGTCCTGTTGGTGTTGCCACACAAGATCCAGAATTAAGGAAATTATTTAGTGGTCAGCCTGAACACGTAGTAAATTTATTTAAGTTTTTAGCACAAGAATTACGTGAAATAATGGCCGAATTAGGATTTAGAACTATCAATGAGATGGTTGGTCGTGTTCAGTTTTTAAAAGTTAAAGATGGAATTACACATTGGAAAGCTAAGAAATTAGATTTTTCTGCCATACTTCATCCAATGGTTTATCCAAAAGGATTGACGCTTTATAATAGCGAAATGCAAGACCATGGAATGGATAACATTATTGATTGGAAATTATTAGAAGCATCAAAAGTAGCTTTAGCATCTAAAACTCCTGTATTTGGGGAGTTTGTATTGAAAAATACAGACAGAACTGTTGGTACAGTACTATCTAACGAGATTGCTAAAATTTATGGTGGTGTTGGCTTACCAGATAATACTATCAACTTTAAATTTAAAGGTTCTGCTGGTCAAAGTTTCGCAGCTTTCGCATCTAAAGGAATTTCATTTGAATTAGAAGGCGAGTCAAATGATTATGTAGGTAAGGGATTATCTGGTGCTCAAATTGCTATTTATCCAGATAAAGAGGCAACGTTTATTCCAGAAGATAATATTATTGTAGGTAATGTGGTGCTTTACGGAGCTACATCTGGCGAATTATACGTAAGAGGTCAAGCAGGAGAGCGTTTTGCGGTTAGAAATTCTGGTGCTACTGCTGTAGTTGAAGGCGTTGGTGATCATGGTTGTGAATACATGACAGGTGGTGTTGCTTTAATAATTGGCAAAACGGGTAGAAATTTTGCCGCTGGAATGAGCGGAGGAATTGCCTTAATTTATGATGCTGACGGTACATTTGCAGATAACTGTAATCAAGAAATGGTTGATTTAGATCCTTTATCCATAAAGGATGAAGAATTAATTATCAAATTATTAAAGAAACATTACCAATTAACACAAAGTGCTGTAGCCAAGTTCTTAGTAGAAAGCTGGAAAGACGAATCTTCTAAATTTATTAAGGTTTTTCCTAAAGAATTTAAGAAAGTATTATCTCAAAAGCAGCAATTAGAATCAATTTATTAATATGGGAAAAGTAACAGGATTTAAAGAATATGGAAGAGAACTTCCAGAAAAAGTACCTGCTCAAGATAGAGTAAAAAATTATAAAGAATTTGTTGGAACGTATTCTGATGAAAAATTGAATGAACAATCTGCGAGGTGCATGAATTGTGGTATTCCTTTTTGTCATAACGGATGCCCGCTTGGTAACGTAATACCCGAGTTTAACGATGCTGTTTACAAAGAAAATTGGGAAGAAGCTTATAAAATTTTAAGTTCCACAAATAATTTCCCAGAGTTTACAGGAAGAATTTGTCCAGCACCATGCGAGGCAGCCTGTGTATTAGGAATTAATAAGCCAGCTGTAGCAATTGAAGAGATTGAAAAGCATATTATTGAAATTGCTTTTGAAAAAGGGTATGTAAAACCATATTCGCCAATTTTAAAAACAAATAAAAAGATTGCAATTGTTGGTTCAGGTCCGGCGGGTTTAGCTGCTGCTGCTCAGTTAAATAAGGTAGGTCATGAAGTAACAGTTTTTGAGCGTGACGATCAAGCTGGGGGCTTGTTACGTTACGGAATTCCTGATTTTAAATTAGATAAAGAAGTAGTCAGACGCAGGATAAATTTAATGGCTGATAGTGGTGTGAATTTTAAATACAATACAGAAGTAGGTAAAGATATTGATGGTAGAGATTTAATTAGAGATTACGATGCTGTTTTACTTGCTGGAGGATCTACAGTTCCAAGAGATTTACCTATTAAAGGAAGAGAATTAAAAGGAGTTTATTTTGCAATGGAGTTTTTAAAGCAGCAAAATAAACGCGTAAGTAATATAGAAGTAACCATTGATGAAATTATTTCAACAGGTAAAGATGTTGTTGTAATTGGTGGAGGAGATACCGGTTCTGACTGCGTAGGCACATCGAACAGACAGGGAGCTAAATCTATTACACAATTTGAATTGATGTTTCAGCCACCAAAAGAGCGTAATGATAATATGCCTTGGCCACAATATCCAATGTTGTTAAAAACGACTAGCTCACATGAAGAAGGTTGTCAGAGATTTTGGGGTATAAACACCAAAGAGTTTATTGGCGATGAGAATGGCGAATTAAAAGAATTAAGAATAGTAGACGTAGAGTGGGAAACAGATTTCTTAGGTAGACCGATAAAATTTACAGAAGTAGAAGGAACTGAAAGAATAATTCCTTGCCAAAGAGTTTTCTTAGCTATGGGATTTTTAAACCCACAATATGAAGGAATGTTAGCTCAATTGGGAGTTAATTTAGATCAAAGAAAAAATGTTGACGCTGTTGAGGGTAAATTTAAAACATCAGTAGATAAAGTTTTTGCAGCAGGAGATATGCGCAGAGGACAATCATTGGTGGTTTGGGCTATATCCGAAGGTAGAGAAGCGGCTCGTAAAATAGATCAATTTTTAATGGGACACTCATCTTTAGAAAGTAAGGAAGCAATCAATTTCTTTGAAGAAGAGTCTTTGTTTTAATAAGTTAAAATTCAACAAAAAAACCTTTGATTATTTATTATTCAAAGGTTTTTTTGTTTTTAAGCAAATGGCTTGATAGAGAGTTATGATTTAAAAGAATTAAATCTAGGTTTTACAATCTTAATAGAGCGTTTAGATAAATCTAAACTAGCGTTAAGTTCAAAACCCACCAATAATGCTAATGATATTAGGTATAACCAAATCATTACTACCAATAAAGTTCCTATGGAGCCGTAAATTTTATTATAAGTTCCAAAATTGTTAATATAGAAAGAGAATCCTATAGAAATAATAATGGTCAATACGGTTGCAAACCAAGCTCCAGCATTAAAAAATTTCCATTTTTTAGCATTTGCAGGTCCATATCTGTAAAGTACAGAAGTGGTAACAAAATATACAATAACAATAATTACCCATCTACTAATCATGATCAGGTAAATCCAAAATTTACCATCATTTAGCTGTAAACTGGTTTTAAAAAAATTGATAACAAACTCGCCAATTACCATTACAGCTACACCAATAATTAACGAAAATGCAGTTAATAGTGTAAGAGTTAGTGATACCAATCTTTGTTTTAACCAAGATCTAGACTCTACAATTAGTGATGATTTGTTAAAAGCTTGCATTAAAGTATGTATGCCATTAGTAGCAAAAAATAAAGCTAGTATAAAGCCTATAGATAATAATTTACCATTCTGATTTTTAACAATATCTTCTAAAGTATTTTCGAACGCTAAATAAGCGTTTTTTGGCAGTACAAGAGAAATTAATGTCATTAATTGGTCTTGAAAGTTTTTAATAGGTATGTATGGTATTAATGTGAAAAGAAAGATGATGGAAGGAAAAATAGCCATCATAAAATTATAAGCTAAAGACGATGCTTTGTTAACCAAAGAATCTTTTTGTATTTCCTGAAAAAAGAATAATGCAACAGTATATAAGGGTAAAGGACTAAACCCAGGCAATATTAAAACTTTGGTCCATTCAATAAAATTTTGATAAAACTTAAATCTTAAAAGGAAGTTATTTAGCCAAATCATTTCACTAATTTAAAAATAAACTTCAATCTTATCTCTAAAAGCTTGTGGCGCTAAGCAGGGTTTATTCTTAATCATATCTACAAATACTAATGTAGTCTCGCCAATATGAATTAATTCTTGTTTAGGGTTAAATAATTCGTAATGAAATAAAATGCGTACACCTGGTTTGTCCCTAATGGTAACTTTAACTAATATTTCATCATCATATAGCGCAGGTTTTATGTATTTAGATTTCATCTCTAAAACAGGCATCATCACACCATCTTCTTCCATAGACTTGTAGGTCATTCCCTGACTACGTAGCATTTCTGTACGAGCAACTTCAAAAAATGCAGCATAATTGCCATAATACATATATCCCATTTGGTCTGTATCGGCATACCTAACTCTAATTTTAGTTTCAAAAACGAACATTATTTTTTTATATTTCTTTTATTTAATGCTTGTTGAAATTTAGCTGCATTAACTAGATGTTGCTCTAAATTAATAGCAAAATTATGGTATCCTGAAAAGTCTTCTTTGGCACACATATAGATAAAGTTGTGTTTTTCACGATTTAAAACAGCATCTATTGCAGCTATAGATGGCATCATGATAGGGCCCGGAGGCAAACCAATGTTTAAATAAGTATTATAAGGTGATTCTTTTCTGAGGTGTTTATTTAAAACCCTACGAATAGTAAAATCATTATTTGCAAAAATAACTGTAGGATCGGCTTCTAGTTTAATCCCTTTAGTTAATCTATTTAAATATAAACCCGCAATGGTAGGCATTTCTTTATTTACCAATGCTTCACTATCTACAATAGATGCTAAAACAGTAACTTCTTGTGCGGTCAAATTTAAAGTTTTAGCTTTTAAAAGTCTTTCTGATGTCCAAAATTTCAGGTATTCTTTGTTCATTCGCTCAAAAAAATCTGTAGCAGAGGTATTCCAATACATTTCGTAAGAATTGGGAATAAACATCGTATAAACGTTATCGGTTGTAAAGCCAAACTTGTTAAGGTATGCTGTAGAATCTAAAAGCTTAATAATTGATAAAGAATCGCATTCTAATTTTTTCGCAACACTTGCAGCAAAGTTTTCTTTAAGTCTAATATTTCTAAAAGAAACAGAAACAGGCTCTTGATTTCCAACAATTAACATATTTAAAATCTGACGATTGTTCATATCCTTCACAAATGGATATTTACCAGCTTTAAATTTTTCACTTAAACCTCTGTCTTTTGCTAAACTCAAAAAGCTCTCTTCGTCTATAAGTAGTGAATTTTTCTTTATTGAGTCTAAAACTTGCTGATAACTAGCCTTGCTTGGTATATATAAATATGTTTTAGAATTCACTTGCGTATTTGCTTTAATAAACTTTTTGTAAACACTTGGTAATATAAGTGCCGCAGCGATGGTAATAATGATAACTAGTATTATTGCAACTATGGTTCCTGTTTTTTTTGGTTTATTCATTTTAAGAAATGGATGAATTTTTAACTATTTTAATTTATTTTGATAGACTAAGTTTAAGCATATCTTTGAAGCATAATTATCCCACCAATTAAATTGCTAACGTTTTTATAGCCAGCATTTTGTAATATTAATTTAGCGGTTTTACTTCTTATTCCTCTTTGGCAAATTACAATAATATGTTTTTCTTGGTCAATATCTAATTCTTCATCTGCAATAATCTCTGGAAGTTTTCCTAAAGGAATGTTTAAGCCTCCAATGTTAAAAGTATGGTATTCTAATTTTTCCCTAACATCTATTATAACATAGTTTGTTTGGAGCTGATTAAATTCTTTTGCTGTAATGTCCATTATTCTTATTGTTGAGAAACAGTCACATTAATTTTTGTTCCTATATTCACTTTAATCAAAGAATCAGAATTAAAAACAGGCGTCTGCATTTTAATTACCGCGTTAGAACTGTCTTTAATTGCGCCATCGTAAGTAATGGTACCAAACATTAATGATGCGCCTTTTAAAGAAAACATTGCTTCGCTTATGGTTAAACCTACAATATTAGGTAAATCTACCTCGCTATTACCAAAACCATTTCCTAGCACTAAATTTATTCTAGATCCCTTTGGTACTTTTTGCCCCACAGTAATTTTTTGACCAGCATAACTAAATTCTAAAACGGCATCTTTTGCAATATCATTTGCATAAGTGGTATCACCTAGTTTTAATCCGTAATTACTTAGCAAAGCTTTGGCTTCTATAAAGGTTTTATGCTCAATATCTGGAAAGTTAACATTTGGTGTTTGTGAGCTAACAATGGTTAAATAAATCATTCTATTAGCTTTTACAAAAGTGTTAGCATCTGGGTCTTGCTCTAAAACTAAACCCGCTTTTTTGTCTAAAACGAATATAGAATCTATCTGATACCTGTAGCCTTGTTCTTCTAGAACGCTTATAGCTTCCTCAACATCTAATCCTTTCAAATTCGGCACAGGGTTTCCCTCGCCATGTCTAGTATAGTATTTTAAAACGATGTATAATGAAAAAACCGAAACAATAACAATAGAACCTGCAATTATTAGGTTTTTTTTGAATGATGGACTAACTAGGTATTTAAAAAACTGATTCATTTGATATCAAGATAAGTGTAAACTTAGCCAAAATTATAGAAATTGATTCAATTTTGAATAATATCTCTATGTAATGAATATTAATTTTAAATGATGAACTTGAAAATCATTAAAATAGTTTATGCTGGACTTTCAATAAATTAATT
>JBIKIN010000046.1:0-15647 GCA_044361595.1 Pelobium sp.
TAAGCACATTTAAAGAATACAATTATATTTGAAAACATTCTTACACAATTAGAACAAATGAAAAAGAAAATAGCATTACTTGCAGGAGGGTTTACAGGCGAATCTGTAGTGTCTTTAAAAAGTGCTACTCAAATAGAAGAGGTATTAGACTACAATTTATTTGAGGTTTTTAAAATTATCATTAGTCCAGATAGCTGGTACTATCAAAGTTTTGATGGTAAAAAGGTTGAAGTTGATAAAAATGATTTTAGTATCACTTTAAATCAAGAAAAAATAAAGTTCGATGTTGCTTTTATCATTATACATGGTACGCCAGGTGAAGATGGTAAACTACAAAGCTATTTTGATTTATTAAATATTCCATATACCACTTGCGATGCCACAACATCTGCATTAACTATGAATAAAGGTTATACAAAAGCGGTTGTAAACGGTATTAATGGGTTAAATATTGCTAATTCTATTCAGCTTTTTAATCAAGATCAAAGTAATGTGCTGGAAATTGAAAGCCAGCTAAAACTGCCTTTATTTATAAAACCTAATAATGGCGGTAGCAGCATAGGGATGTCTAAAGTAAATAATTGGAGTGATTTACAGGATGCATTAGATAAAGCTTTTGCCGAAGATAGCCAGATTTTAGTAGAAGAATTTATAAAAGGACGTGAGTTTACCGTAGGTGTTTACAAAGTAAATGGCGAGCTTGTTGTTTTACCAATCACAGAAATTATATCATCAAAAGAATTTTTTGATTTTGAAGCTAAATATACCACAGGTGTGAGTGAAGAAATTACGCCTGCCGTAATTAGCACTGATTTAGAAGATAAAGTAGCAGAGGTTGTAAAAGCTGCCTACTTAAAATTAAATTGTAAAGGAATGGTTAGAATAGATTTTATTTTACAAGATTTTACAGACGAATTCTTTTTTATAGAGATTAATACTGTGCCTGGGCAATCTGCTAACAGCATTATTCCGCAACAAGTAAGAGCAACCGGAATGACCATGATGCATTTTTACACTTTGATAATTAATGAGGCCTTAGCTTAACTACACGCTATATAGTGCAATAACATCTTCGCTCACCAAAGCAGATTTCCCTGTTTTTAAGTCAATCATGATAAAATCAAACCAGCCATCACTGCTGGTTTTTTTGTTTTTTAAATTGGTGATTTTAAAAGTTATTCTACAACCTTTTTTGTGAATACTTTCTATACCAGTTTCTACAGTAAAAGTATCACCTAAACCAAGTGGTCTTTTAAAATCAATAGTTACGCTACTTACAACCCATCCAAATCCTAAACTCATAAAATGCTCCATAGCCATGCCGTAATATATTTCCATTTGTTCGTACCTGGCAGCAAGTACATAATCTAAATATTTGCTATTATGTACATGATTAAACATGTCAATATCATCTGGTCTAACTTTTAAGGTTGTGGTAAATCTGCTATATTTTTGGCTCATGTGCTTTAAAAAATAAGGTCTTTTATGTAAAAGATATTTGTTATAGTTTGGTGATATTTATAAGGTAAACTTCATCATCCAATCATTTTGTGGATCATTTCCCATCACATAAATGTGACTATCAAATTTTTCGAAACCAAAATTCTGATAAAATTTTATAGCTCTATGATTGTTCTCCCAAACACCAAGCCACATATAAGTTTTATTTAGTACCAAGGCTCTTTCTTTAATTTGATTCAGTAGAAATTCTCCTAAACCAAAGTTTTGATAGTTTGGGTAAATATATAAACGTTCTACTTCTAAACCGTCAGGTGCTTTAATTTCGGTTTGGCTTTCGCCGATATTAACTTTTGTGTAAGCAGCTAATTGATTATCAACATAAACCAAATTGAAAATAGAGTTTGGATTTTCTATTTGTTTAATTAATGCCTTAATACTAAATGCTAATTCATAATAGCTAGCTAAGTTTTCTGTGGTGTTAAAATCAGCAAAAGCTAAATTAAAAGTTTCTATACTTATTTTTTGCAATAAATGTACATCATGCACACTTACAGGTTTTAATACAATATTGTTAAGTCTCACAAATTTTTAATGGAGGATTTATAAAATTTGGGGTTTATTTCATGATTGTACTGTCAGAAACAACATCTTTTTTAGTATAATTTCTGTCAATATTTTTAATTATGCCTAAAATAGCATTAACAGCGGCAGTGTAGAATTTTTGATTGATATTTTGAAACTCATCTGTTTCTTTATGATAATCTTTATGGTCTTCTACACCAAAATAGATAAAAGGAATTTTTTTTGCAAAAAATGAACCTTGGTCGCTTTGGAATGTCCAATCTTCATTTCCTGTTTTAGGGTCGTCATGCCCAAAAAGAATTTTAGCGTCACTTTGATTGTAGAAAATATAAGGTTTTAAATCTGGAAAATGAAATGTACCGCTTGCGTAAAGTTCATTTTTATCGTTATGGGAAATCATATCCATGTTGATATTGAGTACTATTTTATCTAGTTCAACTGGTGGATTTGCTACAAAATGTTTAGAACCTTGTAAACCCATTTCTTCGGCATCAAAAACAGCGAATATTAGGGTATGTTCGGGTTTATTTTTTGAGAAATACTCGGCGTAAGCCAAAACTGCTGCAACACCGCTTGCATCATCATCAGCACCGTTAAATATTTTTCCATTAATTACTCCAATATGATCGTAATGGGCAGAAACTACTAAAACTTTATCTGTTTTACCTTTGATATAGCCTATTAAATTTGTTCCGTTCACGGTTTTATCTCCTCTAGCTTTAAAACTAAATGGCATTTTAAAGCTCTCGTTAAATGATTGTAGTTTTAAATCGGTAAATCTTTTGATAATAAAATTAGCAGCCATTTGGGCTCCTTTAGTTTCAGTTTTTCTACCTTCATATTTATCATCGGCTAATTCCTTCAAATCTGCCAATACCTGAGTGCTACTTGTTTTTTGTGCGCATGATGATATGGCTATAATCGAAAAAATTAAGATTAAAATTGATTTGAAATTTAGCATTGGTTTATTTTTTAATGTAAACGTTAATTTAATCATCATTATTTTGATTTAAAGGAACGTTTAAAATTATGGATGTACCTTCATTTTTTATACTTTCTATTTTTAAAGTGCCGTTATTTTTCTCTATTAGCTCTCTACAAAGTAATAAGCCTAGTCCAGTTCCTTTTTCACCTTCGGTTCCTTTAGAGCTTTGTATTTGCTGCATTGAATTTAACTTTTCTAGTAGCTCTTTATCAATTCCAATTCCGTTATCGGTAATTTTGATAGTTGCATATTTATCATCTAAATGTGCCGAAATAGTTATCAATCCATTTTTTCTAGTAAACTTTATTGCATTGTTGATAACATTTTGGAATACAACACCAAGATGATTCCTATCTAAATAAACATTAAAATCTTTCTCAATTTCTACTTTTATATTAATGTTTTTCTTTTCTGATGAAAGTTTTAAAAGGTTAATTTTTTCTAAAACTAATTTATCTAACTCAAAGTAATTAGGGTTTGTAGTTAAGCCCTCCATTTGACTTTGAGCCCAAGCAAATAGATTTTCTATAGACCCATTTAAGCTAATTAATTGAGATTTGGTTATTTTGACCATCTCTTTAAGTTCATCTTCTGTTAAATCTGTACTGTTAAAAAGCTCTAACATCATAATTAAAGAAGCTAATGGACTTCTTAAATCATGCCCAATAATCGAAAATATTTTATTTTTCTCTTTGTTAAGCTTAATTAAGTTTTCATTTGTTTCTCTTAGTTCATTGGTTCTTAGGTTAACCAAATACTCTAGCTCTTTATTTTTTTGTTCTGATAAAAACTTTAATTCTTCTAGCTTTTCAATTTTCAATTTTTCATTTAAATCTAACTGTTTAACAAACAATAATCTTTGTTCTCTATACTTGTTGCCTAAGGCAAAAGAAAAAAGTAAAATTTCTAGCACTACACTTATTTTAAAAATATCAGAACTAATTCTTTGTGAAGGTTCTAGGTTGTTTGTTAAAAATTCAAAAGCAACAAACATTCCACCAAGTATCATGGGAAGTTCTGCAATTAAGAATAAGGTCGTAACTTTTTTGTTTTGTTTAAATCTAGAAATAGTAAATATTAAAATTAAAATAGTTGTTGTTAGCGATAATATGGCTAAAGCAGTATTTTGTGGTTCTTCATAATAAGATCTGTAATATGCTGCCGAAAGAATAATTGGTACGATAAACAGATATAAGTACTTATTCAATATGTTTTTCCATAAAGAATTTGTAAAATCCTCTAAATATGATAATGAAAATTTAATTGCTGATACATTAAACATCAATAGAAAAAAATCAACAATGATATAATCTACTATATAAGTTTCTATTTCTAGGTTTAAACCTTTTACAATACTTCGTGATCCTAAATAGAAAAAAAGATTAAATAAGTATAATAAATAATATAGATATGTTTTGTCTTTTAATATAATGTAAACCAGAAAGTTAAAAACAAAAAAACTTAGAATTATTGCTAATAAAGAATAGTTTTGATAGTTGTTTTTTTCATCTAGTTTAGTGATTTCAATACCAGGTATAAGATCTATTTTTATCTTTTCTTTAGGAAATTCACCATTTATTTTTAAGACTAAATCTAAAGTTTCGCTTCTAGCTAACTCTATTTTTATGTATCCTACTTCTTGTTTTCTACTTAATGCATCATATCCAAAGCCGTTTCCAGTTACTCCAATAATTTGATTGCTTAAATTATTATAAAGTGTTAAAGAGTCTAAAAAATTTGATTTAAGATATAAAATATTGTTATCCTTCCACTTATTTTTAATCTTAAATAGTATCCAATTAATTTTTTCAGGATTTAAACTTGTTGTAGAAGGGAGGAATATTTGATTGTTTTTAAAAGACTGAATACTTAAATCAGAATCTGATATGTATATTTTAGAATTAGATAAAACATCATACTTTTCTAATTCGTTTTTTATTACTAGTTCTTGCCCTTTAGATATTTTTACAACTAAAGTTAAAATAAAACTCAATAAAATTATTAAAACGGCTTTTAGTGTCATTAAGTTTGGTGAATTATGTCACTAATATAGGCTCTAAAAGCAAAAAAGCTACAATTAAGTAGCTTTTATTTAAAAATTAGGTTTCAAAACATATTTATCGTAAAATCTAAATATGTGTTCGGCCGCTTCCTCTGCTGTGTCAACAAGCCTAAATAAATTTAAATCATCAGGATTAATATTATGTTCTGCTTCTAGCATGTGGTTTTTAATCCATTCTATTAATCCGCCCCAATATTCTCTTCCAATTAAAACGATAGGAAATTTAGCAATCTTACCTGTTTGTATTAAAGTTAAAGCTTCAAATAATTCATCCATGGTGCCAAATCCACCAGGTAGGCCAATGTAACCTTGTGAATATTTCATAAACATAACTTTACGAATAAAGAAATAATCAAATTCTAATATCTTATCTCTATCAATATACCGGTTATGAAATTGTTCAAAAGGTAATTCTATATTTAAACCTACTGATTTTCCGCCAGCCTCAAAAGCTCCTTTATTACCAGCTTCCATTATACCTGGGCCACCGCCTGTAATTACACCATAGCCTCTTTCTGTTAACAAACGACCAGCTTCAACAGCCATTTGATAATATTTATTGTCGTTCTTGGTTCTAGCCGACCCAAATATAGAAACACAAGGACCTATTTTTGCTAATTTTTCAAAGCCATCTACAAACTCGGCCATGATTTTAAAAATTTGCCACGAGTCTGTTACCTTAATTTCTTGCCACGTTTTATTCTCAAACGCACTTCTTATTTTATCATCACCTGTCATATTTCTATTTTAAAATTTAGTTTGTTGATCTGTTTTTTTACTGATCAGTAATAAACCAATAAGGGTAATTAACCCATTAATTAATATCAATTCTACACTAAAAACATAGCCCCCAAGTAATTTGGTAGAGTACATATTTAGCAAATAACAAGCCGCAGGAGAAAGTATACATACAAAAGGTACTAATTTATCATGTACACCCCTGTTTTTAACAAATAAACCAAAAGAATAGAGTCCTAATAAAGGGCCATATGTATAGGAAGCTACCTTAAAAATACCCTTTACAACAGATTCATCATTTACTATATTGAAAAGAATAATCACCAAGAACATTAATACCGAAAAGCCAATATGTACAGCATGTCTTTGATTAACAACATTTAATTTGTTTAAGTTTTCTTCTTTATTCATTCCTAGGAAGTCTACACAAAAAGAGGTAGTTAAAGCGGTTAATGCACTATCTGTGGTTGCAAAGGTTGCTGCAGTTAAACCTAGCATAAATATAATAGCCGGTACTGTTGATAAATGATTCAATGCAATTTCAGGGAATAAGAAATCTGTGCGAGGGTTTCCTGTTATATCATCTAACGGAACTGCAATGCCATTCTTTGTCGCAAATACGTACAATAAAGCGCCAACACTTAAGAAAAATATATTTAGAACTACAAAGACTCCAGTAAAAGTAAACATGTTTTTCTGTGCTTCGCCTATGGTTTTCATGCTTAAATTTTTCTGCATCAGATCTTGGTCTAACCCCGTCATTGCAATGGTTACAAAAATACCACCTATTATTGCTTTACTTATATGAAAGCCACTAGTTAGGAAATCTTCATAAAAAAAGATCTTAGAATAGCCACTGTTTTTGATTGTTTCAAAAGTTTGTGGAATGCTTAAATCTAAGCTATCGCAAATAAAATAAATGGTTAAAAAAACGGAAAGTACCAGAAAAAAAGTTTGTAAGGTATCTGTGATGATGATAGTTTTTAATCCTCCTTTAAAAGTGTAAGACCATATTAAACCTAAAGATATTAATACAGTGGCCCAAAATGGAATGCCATAAGCATCAAAAATAAAACGTTGTAGCACTATAACTACTAGATATAACCTAAATGCCGAACCAATTGTACGACTTATTAAAAAAATTGAAGCCGCCGTTTTGTAGCTGTAATAACCTAATCTTTGTTCAATATAACTGTAAATTGATGTTAAATTCATCCGGTAGTAAAGCGGAAGCAATACGGTGGCAATAATAATAAAGCCAATTGCATTTCCAATTACAAACTGAAAATACTGGAATTGGTTACCTACTGGGGAACCCACCTCTCCAGGTACTGAAATAAATGTTACCCCGCTTAATGCAGTTCCAATCATCCCAAACGCTACTAAATACCATTTAGAGTTTCTGTTCGCAATAAAAAATGTAGCGTTATCTGAAGATTTTTTTGATGTAAGAAAAGATATTGTAATCAGCATTAAAAAGTATCCGATGATAAATGCTAACAAAATATTTGGCGACATATTTTAATTGGTTTAGAGCAAGTGGTTAGATATAAATTCATGCTAATTAGCATTAAATTTTTAATTTAGCAAAATGAATTTTTCCTCTAAACTTTTAGAGAATGCTGTAAATGAATTTGGTAGTTTGCCAGGTATTGGGCAAAAGACGGCTTTAAGGCTTGTATTACATCTACTTAAACAAGAAAAACAAGTTGTAAAACAGTTTAGTGATGCATTAATTACATTAAAAGATAATATTAAGTTTTGTAATAACTGTCATTATATTTCTGATTTTGAAGTATGCGAAATATGTACCACCCTTAAAAGAGATAAAAAAACCATTTGCGTGGTAGAGGATAGTAGAGATGTAATGGCAATAGAAAACACCAATCAATATCATGGTGTTTATCATGTTTTAAACGGCTTAATTTCGCCAATGGATGGGGTAGGTCCTTCAGATTTAACGATAGATTCTTTAGTTAACCGAGTAAGTACAGGCGAAGTAACAGAAGTTATTTTTGCCCTAAGTGCAACTATGGAGGGAGATACCACAATCTTCTACCTGCATAAAAGATTAAAACATGTTGATGTAAAAATAAGTACTTTGGCTAGAGGTATTGCTTTTGGTGGCGAAATAGAATATGCCGATGAGTTAACTTTAGGTCGGTCTATTACTACTAGAGTGCCTTATGAAAATGCTTTGACTAAATAAGCCTTGAAGATTTCTATTATCATAGTTAGTTATAACGTAAGAGATTTACTACAACAAGCTTTAGATTCTTTAATAGATGCATCTAAAGATTTGGAGTTCGAGATTTTAGTTGTAGATAATTGCTCTAAAGATCATACGGTAGAAATGATTTTAGAAAAGTACCCTTCGGTTAAATTAATAGCTAACAAAATAAATATTGGTTTTTCTAAAGCTAACAATCAAGCAATTTTAAAAGCAAGCGGAGAATATATTTTATTAATCAATCCAGATACAATAACCAGTAAAGACACCATTAAAAAATCTATAAATTTTATGGATCATCATTCAGATGCTGGCGGTTTAGGTGTAAGAATGATTAATGCCCAAGGAAAATATTTACCTGAGTCTAAAAGGGGCTTACCTACCCCTTGGGCATCGATAACCAAGTTTATTGGTTTGGCAAAATTATTCCCTACATCTAAGGTCTTTAGCAGATATTATATGGGCTGGATAGACGAAGGGCAAACATCAGAAATAGAAATTTTAGCAGGTGCTTTTATGTTGTTGCGCCACAATGCTTTAAAAAAAATAGGCTTATTAGACGAGTCTTTTTTTATGTATGGCGAGGATATCGATCTTTCTTACCGTTTAACTTTAGCTGGTTATAAAAATTATTATCTACCAAGTACATATATTATTCATTTTAAGGGGCAAAGTACCAGAAAACTTTCTTGGCGATATATTCAAAGTTTTTACGGCGCAATGTTCATCTTTGTAAGAAAGTATTTTTTAAAGTTTTAATATGGATTTAAAAGGTAAAGTAGTTGTAATAACAGGCGCATCTAGCGGTATTGGAAAAGCTTGTGCAATAGAGTGCGCTAAACGAGGTGCAAATGTGGTTTTGGCAGCTAGGCAATATGTAGTGTTGTGTGAAGTAACAGAAGAAATTTACCGTAAATACAATGTTAAAACTTTAGCTGTACAAACCGATGTTTCTAAAGAAGAGGATTGCAAAGAGCTTATTAAACAAACTGTAAGTGCTATGGGTAAGGTTGACATATTAATTAACAATGCGGGTATTTCTATGCGAGCTTTATTTAAAGATTTAGATATAGAAGTTTTAAAGCGCATTATGGATATTAATTTTTGGGGTACTGTTTATTGCACAAAATATGCTTTTCAAGAAATATTAAATCAATCTGGTTCTATTGTGGGCGTTTCTTCTATCGCAGGTTACAAAGGTTTACCAGGGCGAACCGGTTACTCAGCTTCAAAATTTGCAATGAATGGTTTTTTAGAGGCATTACGAGTAGAAAACTTAAAAAATAATATTCATGTAATGTTAGCTTGTCCGGGTTTTACTGCATCAAATATTAGAAATGTTGCGTTAAATAGCGAAGCAAAACCACAAGGAGAATCATCTATGGAGGAAGAAAAGATGATGTCTGCTGATGAAGTTGCTGTGCGAATAGTGGATGGAATTATAAAGCGAAAACGAGAATTAATTATGACTGGGCAAGGTAAATTAACAGTGTTTTTGCAAAAAATATTTCCTAAATGGTTAGACAAACTGGTTTATAATCATTTTAAAAAAGAAAAAGATCCGCTAATTAGATAAACTCGTAATTGAAAACAATCGATTTAAAATCCTTATGCTTTTCAAAAATTTCAAAATATCATCCATTATTCAATTCTTCTTTAAATATCTAATCACTTTATTAATGATTCTTTCTTTTTTGTCAACTATTGCAGGTGTTAAAATTGAAAAGAATTTGGCTTACGCCGATAAACGCGAATCAAACCTATTAGATGTTTATTATAATGATAAAAATCAAAAGCAATCAGATGTAATTGTTTTTATACATGGCGGATCATGGAATTCTGGCTCAAAAAACACCTATTGGTTCTTAGGTAAAAATTTCGCCAATAGAGGAAAGGTATTTGTAGCTATAAATTATCCTTTATCACCCACATATCCATATCAAACAATGGCTTATGATTGTGCTAAAGCCGTAAAGTGGGTTAGTGAAAACATTGCCAAGTATGGTGGAAATCCAGATAGGATTTTTGTTATGGGACATTCTGCTGGGGCACATTTGTCGGCGCTTATCAATCAAGATCCTATTTACTTTGATGGTGCTAAAATTGAAAATCCTATAAAGGGTGTTATTTTAAATGATGCTTTTGGACTTAATATTTATCAGTATCTAAAAATTCAAGTCAATACAAATGATGAATATGTTCCTGGGTTTTTAAAAGTTTTCACAAACAATGAAATTGAATGGGAAAAAGCTTCGCCAATATTCAAAGTAAGTAACATCAATAATCCTTACATCATGTTTGTGGGATCTAAAACTTACGAATCTATATTGAGGCAAACTCCAGCTTTTTATCAAGAATTATTAAGCAAAAATAAAACTGCCTACTACGAAGTAATTAGAGGCAAAAAACATGTACCAATGATTACTCAGATGATTTTTAGCTGGAATAAAATGTACAATAAGATTATTAATTTTATGGATAAAAGCTAGATTGCTAAACCAAACTATAACTACTAACTTTAGATAAGTCTATAGTGAAAATTCCATCCTCATCAGTACTTATAATTTGGTCAAACTTGGCATTAAAAATTACTTCCTCTGGTTTGTAAGATGTTCTAGAATGCACAGTTTGAGAGAATGCATCATCAAATGCTTTTAGCAGAATCATAAATTCTGCCTCACCGTCAATTAAATCTTGCTTGTTTAAACCATTTAACGGACTTTGATTATCAATTGGATGCACAACTGTCCAACTTAAGGTTAACAAATTAATAGTACTTCTTTCTAACTCTAGTTGTAAAAATCTTCTGGTGGGTTTATCATTCTCAATAACGTTTATGCTTAATAAAACGCTAATATTTAGTTCTATCAATTGGTTACTTCGTAAATTAGCTAATCTAAACATATAACCTAAACCATCTTTGTATGGTGCAACTATAATGTTTTTACTGTACATAATTTTGGCTGTAGGTCTACTAAACCTTCCATATAATAAACCAGTTGCCAATGCAAATACTAATAAACCCATCATAGATTCAAATGCAGCAACAATACTAGTTGCAAAACCAGAAGGACTCAAATGCCCATATCCAACAGTAGAGATTGTTTGTGCAGAAAAAAAGAAAGCGTCAAAAAATTGGTCAATTGTTGTCTTTCCAGTAGATCCAGTTAAGTTTTCCATCCCCAAGAAAAAATATAAGGACGCAAAAATTAAATTTAATACTAGGTATGATATAAATATAATAGACCAAAATCTGACCCAGCTCATATAAATTAAAGAATTATAAGCTTCGTGAGGTTTAAAGAATGGCAATCCCTTTCTATTAATATTAGAACTTCCATCTTTATTTAATAACCTTTGATTGTTTAAAGTAGGGTTTTTTCCAAATCCTAAATCTTCATCTATTTTAGCTTTGCTTTTTAACTTTATCATAATTTATATCATGCTAATTTGCTTTTAATTTTTGAGATATTTAAAAATTTACCATATTTGTCAAAAGACAAATGAAATTAAATAAATCAAATAATATATGGTGGTGGCATTACGAAAATTCGTAAGGCAAACCTCTTTTATACTATAAAAATCATTATTTTAAAGGGTTGCCATTGGTAACCCTTTTTTTATATACAAAAATCAATAAATTTAAATGAAAGCGATTTTAAATCATTTATTTGATCAGAAAACTTTTAATAAAGAAGACTCTAAAGAGATACTTAAAAATATTGCTTTAGGAAAGTATAATGTTTCGCAAATGGCTGCTTTTATGACTGCCTATGGCATGCGAAGCATAACAGTGGATGAGCTACAAGGTTTTAGAGATGCCATGTTAGAACTTTGTTTACCAATTAACCTTACATCAGAGTTTAATCTAATAGATTTATGTGGAACTGGTGGAGATGGAAAAGACACATTCAATATTTCTACATTGGCTTCTTTTGTAGTCGCTGGTGCGGGTTATCAAGTTGCAAAACATGGTAATTATGGCGTTTCCTCTGGTTGTGGTTCCTCAAATGTGATGGAGCACTTAGGTTACCAGTTTACAAATAATCAAGATATTTTAAAAAAATCTTTAGACAAAGCAGGGATTTGTTTCTTACATGCTCCTTTGTTTCATCCGGCAATGAAAACTGTTGCGCCAATTAGAAAAGAACTAGGTGTAAAAACTTTTTTTAACATGCTTGGACCAATGGTTAATCCAGCACAACCACAAAATCAAATTGTAGGTGTTTTTAGTCTAGAATTAGCTCGTTTATATGCTTATTTATATCAACAGTCTAATAAAAATTACACCATTTTACACGCCCTACAAGGTTATGATGAAATTTCATTGACTTGCGATTTTAAAACTTTTTCTAACATTGGCGAACAAATCTACAGTATTAACAGTTTAGGTTTTGAAGAGATAGATGCAGCGACCATTAGCGGGGGAAGTACAGTAGAAGAGTCTGCTAAAATATTTAAATCAGTTTTAGAAAATGATGCAACCAATAATCAAATAAATGTTGTTTTATGCAATGCCGCAATGGCAATAAAAACCATAAATAACACTAAAACTTTTGCAGATTGCTTTTATGAGGCCGAAAAATCTTTGATAGATGGTTTAGCATTAAAATCATTTCAAAATTTATTATCAATTAATAATTAAATGGAATTAGCAATTAAGGTTTGTGGAATGAAATATGCTGATAACATTAAAAAGTTATCTGATGTTAAGCCAGATTTAATGGGATTTATATTCTATCCTCCATCTAAAAGGTTTATTGGTGTTGAGTTTTTAAAATCAGATTTATCAGATATTAATCCTCAAATTATTAAAACAGCTGTCTTTGTTAACGCTCAAGTCCATGAAATTGTAGAGTTTAGTAAAATGTATGGTATGCAAGCAGTACAATTACATGGCGCTGAAAGTCCGGATTTTTGCAAAACAATAAAAAACGAGGGTTTTATAGTTTTAAAGGCCTTTGGTATTGATGATAACTTTGATTTTGAAGTTTTAAAGCCTTATCTAGATGTTGTAGATTTCTTTTTGTTTGATACTAAAACAAATTTGCATGGTGGTTCTGGTGAAACTTTTGATTGGAGTATTATTGATAAATATAACTTACATAAACCATTTTTCTTAAGTGGTGGACTAAGTTTAGAGAACTTAGCATCGGTTAAAAATATAAAAAATGAATTCTTTTATGGGGTAGACTTAAATTCTAAGTTTGAGTTAGAACCCAGTTTAAAAGATATAGAGCAATTAAAAGAGGCATTTGATTTAATTAGAAATTAAAAATAGAAAATATGAATTATCGTGTAAACGAAAATGGATATTACGGGGATTTTGGAGGAGCTTATATTCCAGAAATGCTTTATCCAAATATAGAGCAGCTTAAGAACGAATATTTAGATATTATCGCTCAACCTGAATTTAAAAATGAGTTTGAAAGCTTGTTAAAAGATTATGTCGGTCGTCCCTCGCCTTTATTTTTAGCACAGCGTCTATCAAAAAAGTTTGGTGCAAAAATTTATCTAAAAAGAGAAGATTTAAACCATACTGGGGCACATAAAATCAACAATACAATAGGTCAAATTATTTTGGCCGAAAAATTGGGTAAAAAGAGAATTATTGCCGAAACAGGAGCAGGTCAACATGGCGTAGCAACAGCAACAGTTTGCGCCTTAAAGGGTTTAGAATGTGTTATTTACATGGGTGAAGTTGACATAAAACGTCAAGCACCTAATGTAGCTCGTATGAAAATGATGGGAGCAAAGGTAGTTCCTGCAACTTCGGGAAGTAAAACTCTAAAGGATGCAACTAACGAAGCAATGAGAGATTGGATTAATAATCCTGTAGATACTCACTATATTATTGGTTCTGTTGTAGGGCCTCACCCTTATCCAGAAATGGTGGCTCTTTTTCAATCAATCATTTCTTTAGAAACCAAGAAGCAACTAGCAGAACAAACTGGAAATGCATTGCCTACACATGTTTTAGCTTGTGTAGGTGGCGGAAGTAACGCTATGGGAATGTTTTATCATTTTTTAGATGATGCTAGTGTTCGTTTAATCACAGCAGAAGCCGCAGGTTTAGGTGTAAATTCAGGACATTCTGCAGCAACATCGGTGTTGGGAAAAGAAGGTGTTTTACATGGTTCACGTACTTTATTAATGCAAACTAAAGATGGTCAAGTAATAGAGCCATATTCTATTTCTGCTGGTTTAGACTACCCAGGTATTGGACCTCAGCATGCCCACTTACATAAAACAAAAAGAGTTGAATACGTAAGTATTACTGATGCTGAAGCGATGGATGCTTGTTTGCAACTGTCAAAATTAGAAGGAATTATACCAGCTATTGAAACTGGACATGCTTTAGCACAATTAGAAAAAATGACTTTTAAGCCCGATGATGTGGTAGTAATTTGCCTTTCTGGTAGGGGAGATAAGGATTTGGATACCTTTATGCAATATTTTAAGTTAAACGATTAAAATTAACGAATTGAGAATAGTTAGGGCGTTTTTACAAGCTTTACACTATATCTTTTTTGCCATCCTGAGCGGAGTCGAAGGAGTCAAAAAATGATGCCATTTCTCCTAAGGTCCAAAGAACTCCTTTGGAGAGTCCTTTGGACATTCGTTAACGCAAAAAACTAAGTTTAAAACATGAACAGATTAAAACAACTTTTTCAAAATAAAAAAGAAAATATACTATCTATCTATTTTACTGCTGGTTATCCAGAAGTTGGATCAACTCTTAAAATAGCCGAAGCCTTAGAAAAGGCAGGTGCCGATTTTTTAGAAATAGGTTTTCCATACTCGGATCCATTAGCGGATGGACCCGTAATTCAAAATAGTTCTCAAGTAGCTATAGAAAACGGAATGACTTTAGAGTTACTTTTTGAACAATTAAAAGATTTAAGAAGCAAAGTTAATATCCCAATTTTATTAATGGGTTATGTAAATCCAATGCTTCAGTTTGGTGTGGCTAATTTTTGTAAAGCTGCTGCTGATGTTGGTGTTGATGGTGTTATTGTGCCAGATTTACCTTTGTATGAATATGAGGAATTATATAAAGATGATTTTATAAAAAATGGTTTAAGTAATATCTTTTTAGTTACACCACAAACTTCGCCAGAAAGAATTAAAAAAATAGACGAATTATCAAACGGCTTTATTTATCTATTATCATCATCATCTACAACAGGTAAAACATTAGATACTTCAGATGCTATTGGCGACTATTACAATAAAGTAAAGTCCATGAATCTTAAAAATCCATTAATTATTGGATTTGGTATTTCTGACAAAGCAAGTTTTAAAAGAGCTAGTCTTTATGCAAACGGTGCAATAGTAGGAAGCGCTTTTGTTAAAACCTTAGAAAATAAAACTGACTACCTTAGTCATATAGAGAATTTTGTGAAAGAAATTAGAGGCTAAGTTCTAATTTCTCTTTACTTACATAGTTTTCTTGCGATTTTTTATCTTCTAAAGTTACTGGTGTTTGTTTCTTACTTAAATAGTTAAGGAATATATATCCTGCAGCTGCCGAAGTAATTGATGCTAATAAAATAGAAAACTTAGTTTCTAATTTTAGGCTTAATAAT
>JBIKIN010000020.1:0-73632 GCA_044361595.1 Pelobium sp.
AAGTAAGTTTTTTACTTAATATGATAGTATCCCTATTCTATATATTAAATCATCCTGAATAACTATTTGATATTGTATATCCTATTTTAAGGATTATTAAGCATTTATATTTACCGAGCAATTTAACTCTGTATTAATTATAGTCATTAATTCTTTATAGATATTTAAATTTAAATCATCCACATGATTAAACAGTCTTTCTATTGCTAATTTTGCCATAAAATAACTGATTGTAGATTCTGCACCTTGATTAAGGTTTACATTATACTCTTCAACACCATCATAACAACCACCAGTACAAGGATTGTAAACTATTTGTTGAAGGTGATTATCGCCCAAAAACCAATTCATAGCTATTTTTGCTTTCAATTTATATTCATCTTTTTTATAAACAGCATAAAATTTTTCCAATGCCATAACGGTGTAAGCTACATCTATTGGTTGCTCTCCTCCTATTGTGGTTTCTTTTATTTGATCTTTAATATACCAGCCTTTATTAGATATTACTTTTATTTTTCCATCCTTAAAGATTTTTGAAAGCAAAAAGGCAAAACTTTCTTTGGCAATTTTTTCATATTCATGCTTACCAGTGCTCAAATATGCGCAAAGCATAGCTTCAGGCAATAGACTGTTTCCATAAGTTAGATAAGTTTCAAACCAATGCCAATTATTTATTTTTTCATGCTTATACATTTGCATCAGTCTGTTAGCAAATACCTGCAATATCTGTATGTTTTCGGCTTTATTTTGGTAATGAAGGCCCTTTATAATAAAAGCCATGGCTCTTGTAGAGTGAAAATGAACTAAGTTTGGTATGGTCTTATTAAGTATATTTTCTGCTTGGTTTGTTAAGTTTATGGGTAAAACATCCTTTAAAGAACAAACATATCCTAAGGCCCAAATTGCTCTACCATTGCTATCTTCTAAGTTTTCAGAAAAGTTTTGCTGGGTAAATTGTTTTTCATCATCAACGTAGTTTAAAAACAAGCCATTGCTTTGTACCGTATATTTAATAAAGGCTAAATAAGTATTTATTAAGGCTAAATCTTTCTCATCATTAAACATTTTATAATGTTGACACATGGCTATCAAAGCTCTGGCATTATCATCTAACGTATAACCAGAATGTATATCCGGATTTGCAATTTTAGAAAACTGATACATTCCGAAATTTGTTGTCATTTTATGAATGTGCTTCATATTTATAGGAGGCACTTTATAATCTAATTTAAAAGCATTATTAGTTATTTCTTCAAACAATAAAGCATGCGCAATTGCAGAGTTTTGCCATGCCGTGGAAGCCATTTTGTGAAAACTATTGATCGATATTTCAGTTCTAAGTTTCTCGTTATTTAGTAGAGAAATTACAGCCTTGGCTAGCTGTTCTGAATTTTCAAAATCTATAATTATTCCATTATTATTCCTTAATACTTCTTTTGCATGCGGAATTGGAGTAGAAATTACAGGACAACCACAACTTACGGCATAAGAAAAAGTTCCGCTTACTGCTTGATTTGGGTCTTTAGAAGTAAATAAATACAAATCTGATAGTTGTAGATATTCTAAAAGAATGGGAAGTTCTAGATATTCGTTTACAAACCTTACATGTTTTTCTAAATTCAAGGCTATCACTTTTTGTTCTAACATAATTCTATATTGCTCTCCCTCCTGCTTAACTATGGTAGGATGTGTTTTACCTAATACCATAAATAATACATCGGGGTGTGCTTTTATAATCATTGGAAGTGCTTTTAAAGTAGTTTCAATACTTTTACTACTTCCTAATAATCCAAATGTAGAAAGCACCTTTTTATCTGATACATTATATTTTATTTTTAATTTTTCTCTATCTAAAGGCTGTACCAAATGGGTGCCATGTGCAATTACTTTAATTTTATAAGAAGCAATATGATAATCATTAATCAAAATAGTTGCGGCATTAGCTGTCATTACCACAATAGATGATGCAATAATTGCCATATCTTGAACTTTCGCCTTAAATTCATCATTTGGCTTTGGTAATATCGTATGGAATACAAATACAATTGGTTTATTGATGAGATCAAAAAATTGTTTATACTCTTCTTCTTTTTTTGCAAAAAAACCAAACTCGTGTTGCATCACTACCAATTTGATATTTTCGTCTTTATTAATATGAAATGCAGTTTTAATAAAGGAATTTCTACAATCGGTATTTAAAATATATTTAGGCGTTTCTTTATAAATATGCTGCTCTGTTTCAGATTCTAATGCACAAATGGAAGATGTAAATGAGTTATTAAACTGATTATTAAGCGCATTAACTAAATCATGCGAATAAGTTGCAATACCGCACTCTCTAGGAGGAAACGAAGTAACAAAAAGAATTTCTGGAAGTTTACTCTCTTGTACCATCAAACCATTAGAGTTTATTGTTAAAATGCTTTCATCTATTTCGTAAGAATTAAATTTGGCTGTAGTTTGATGTAATATGATAGAATTTCTCATTTTAAATTTTATTTAATTTTAATTCTGCTAATAATTCTTTTATGCTCATTGATGCAACAGCTATTCTTTCGTCTGCAGCGCCATAATAAATGTATAAATCATCATCTTCTGTTACAGCTCCAGTAGGAAAGCATACATTATTAACCTCGCCTTTAAGCTCCCATTCTTTTCTTGGGCTAAATAATGGATAAGGTAACCTAGCAATCTCTCTATTAGGATCTTCTAAATCAAGTAAGGCAGCGCAAGCTGAATAGATATAACCATTGATGGAATCAAAAACACCATGATAGATAATTAACCAACCATCTGCTGTTTCTATTGGCGGACAACCGCCGCCTAAATAGCTTACCTCATGTGGGTATTTTGAAGATAATACTACATGTTTATCAAAGTCAATAAAATATTTTTCCCAAAAATCTTTGGTTAAATCGGATATTTGATCTACAGATACAACAATTTGAATATCAGGCTTAATACGATGTAAAAAGCAAAACTTATTATTAATTTTTCTAGGAAAAAATATGAGATTCTTATCCCATAAAAATAATTCTTTATCGTGTATCTGATGGCTTTTTTGGTACTCATTAAATCGAACGTATTTCTCTTTAACAGCAATACTATTTTCTGTATATTTTAGAAATTGATCATAGGTGATTTGTGGAACGATAATGCCAAGTCTAACCCAATTTATTAAATCAGTTGAGGTAGCCAAAGCGCCCAAAGCATTTATCCCATCAAAAGCGGTATAAGAAAGGTAATAAGTGCCATCTATCTCCACTATTCTTGGGTCCTCTAATCCTTTTAATTCGTATGGCTCAAGATGTGAAAGTAACGGACTATCGTTTCTTGTTTCTATTGTCATTGGAGCTGATAACGTACAATAACCAATGGTAGAGTAATTATTTTTAGCAACTGCCCTATAAAACATGTGTATGGTATCTCCTACTTTAATTACTGCAGGGTTTAATACACCTTCACATTCAAAAGCATGGGTGGTTTTATTTAGGATTACGCCTAATTTGTTAACTTTTAGCATTTCTTGCTTATTAATTATTTAATTTATTTTTTCTTTTTTAGTTGTTATTGGGCCTTTTCTTTTAAATCTCTTTTTATAATTCATAGTTGAAACAAACTATTAAGTAGGTTTGATGCCTATTGTAGTCTTTTTAATAATTGTTTAATTGACTGCGGAATGATGTATAGATGCTATACATTCTATAATTAGATAGGATTTATTTTTCTAATCCATCTTTATTTTTCATTTTCTACAGGAATCAAATACATTGGTATTCTAGCTTGCTTAAGCAGCTGGTGAGCTGTGCTGCCTAAAAAAAACTCCTCAAAACCATTTCTACTTTTAGTCCCTAATACTATTAATTGGCAATTTTCTTTTTTTGCAGTATCTAGAATAGCATCAACAATGTCTCCATGAGCTACCTTTAGTTTTATGTTATTATTTTTTAAGTGCTTTTTAGTTTTCTCTAAAAAAACCAAGGTTTCTTTTTGAATGCTTTCTTTAACATCATCACTTAAAAAATTGGTATTTACAAAACCTCCAAAACCCATAATGGGATTGTACACAGTAGATGCATAATACTGCAAATCTTCTATCACATGTAGTAAAACAATTTCGGCTTTCATAACCTTTGCTAAGGCATTTCCTTGTTCTACAACTGTTTGAGCAGCTAAGGAGTAATCTATGGCTATTAATATTTTTTGCATGTTCTTTTTGTTGCTAATGTATTAGGATAACAATGCAAATATCTGCCTAAAGACATGCTATTTGTTACACAATTAGTTATATGTGTTGCATGATTACAACTGTGGTATATATATTTTAAAGCTATTTCCACATTTTTAATTTCCCTAAAAAGGGATATTGCACATATGTTTAGAGACTTTGAAAAGTAGAACAGAGAAAATCTTTTGTAAATAGGTAGATAATCTTAATTGAATATAGAATACATGTTTCAACAAATTAAAGACATAAAAAAGGCTTCAGTAAGATATACTGAAGCCTTATTAATACCAATTTTATCGAGCAAATTTTATTTTTTTAGCTTACCAAGTAGCCAATTGGTCATTTCTGTTCTTTGAGCTGGTATGGTTGAATGGCCAGTTTCTTTATAAATGGAGAGTTCTTTAGCAGCTTTTATACTGTTATAAGCTGCATACATAGAAGTTGGCGGGCAAGTTTCATCATTAAAGCCCCAGCTATAAAATCCTGGAATAGTAAGCTGTTTTGCAAAATTAACAACATCATAATACGGGTAAGTTTCTAATTTAGGTTTTGTATTGTTGTTAGTCAATCCATTTTGGTTTAAGTAATGTGGCCAGCCTCCTGCTCTTTTGAATAAATATCCAGTAAGGTCACTTAATGCTGGATAAAAAACTCCTAAATATTTAACTCTTTTATCTAAAGAAGCGGTAACAATAGATAGCGCACCTCCTTGGCTTCCGCCTTGTACTGCTAAATTTTCACCATCATAATTAGGGTGACTCACTAAATAATCTAAAGCCCTAATACATCCTAAATAGACTCTTTTATAGTAAAAGCTATTCTTATTATCTAAGTTAAATGATGGATATCCAGCTAATGCACCCGTTTTTAAATCCTCATATACCTGCGGATTTAAATTTACTGGAATACCATGAATACCTATTTCTAAAGTGATGATCCCTTTTTCTGCCAATGCAATATCTCCGCTATAAGGCCTCACCCCTGCTCCTGGCACCTTTAATACTGCAGGATATTTACCTTCTTTTTTAGGAACACATAAAATTCCATAAATTCTAGATGAACCAATATTTTGAATGTTTAATTGATAAACATCAACATTAGCAGTACAGCGTTCTTTTAAAAGTTCTAATTTTGCATCAACAGGTACCTCCGATAAGTCTTTTATTGCCTTTTCCCAAAAAGAATTAAAATCTTTAGGCATAGTGATAGTAGGCTTTATTAATTGAGGATCGAAAGCCGCTGTAGCTGAACTTTTTTTATTTTGGTTATTAATTTGAGAAGTAACTGTTAAGCGTAAAAATCCTGGCTCGCTTAAAGAGTAATCATCAATAATGGCTTCACCACTTTCCAATACTATAGAATCCATTTTAAAAGCAGGCATTTTCTCTGGACCAATCTCATACTTAATTTTGAAGTTTTTTACTTGAATACCGTTTTGTGTAGCTGTTATTTTAAATTTAGGCTTTTCCCCTATTTTATAAATCCAATTGGGTTTATCAGTGGTAACAGCAATTTTAATATCAGTATTAGTGCTTTGAGCTGTACTGTATTTAGGTATTAAAACACTGATAAAAAAAATCAGCTTTAAACTGTTTAATATTAATTTGCTTTTTTTATTCATTGTAACGTTTATTTATTTAGATTTTATAATTGATTTATTGTAAAATTTGTTGTTTTGCCTTTATTTTCACCTTGTGGTAAATTTACCAGATAATCTTTCTTTTTAAAATTAACTGTTATGGATGCAAGTTTTTGTGTAGGATCTGATACATGTACTACCCAACCATTTATGTTTTTTTCTATTGTATATAGGCCAGCATTTTTAAAATTTAAGTTCCCAAATCCATTTACTTTAATTTTTAATGGCTCGTAAACTACAAACATGGCCATACTTTTATCATTAGTGATAATAGCTTGTAAAGCGTTGCTATTTTGTAAGACCTCGAAACTTGGTTTATAATTCATCATTTCTTTTGAAGATATACCTGGTAAAGTTACATAAGCGTAACTAGCTCCTTTAACTTCTTTGCCATGTTCAATTTCTAAGGTAAAAACATCCTTAGTAATTTCTTGCTGTCCCTTATAAACATTAGCAATATCTCCCCATTTACCGCTTTGCAGTTGTTTAGTCAATTTAATTTTAGATTGGCTGAGAGGAAAATAGCCTATTTTGTTATGATAAATCCATTTAAAAGATGAGGAAGCGAGTTCTCCTTGATCTAATACCTTCAACTTTTCATCAAATACCATTACCTTTTCTTTAGCAAAAGCTTGATTAATGGTTGTGGTTACAGAGTCAGGGATTTTAGCTGTAATATTTGCTCCAAGAGAAATTAACGAATTATTAAGATAAAACCATGCCTTATTTGCTGTGAGCGAGTCTCTGTTTAGTTTAAATGCTGTAATTCCGTTTGTCCCATTTGTGACACCACCAGTAAAATCCCCTTTATTGCGGAAGCCATTAAAGGTTAAAACAGGTAAAGCACCTAATTTTTGATAATTGGTTACGCCAGGTAATTTTTTCCAATTCCAAACGGGAAAAATATCATGATACTCATCTCCATCCACATATAGAAATGTAGTTCCATCACCCATATGGTACCCTTTTAAATTCTCTCCATTTAAAGCTTCAGTTGCAACAATTCTATTAGACGATAATTTAACTGATGATGACCAATTTTGAGCATGATGAATGGTCATGTCTGAGCGCCAAAAATGTTTTGTTCCTAAAAGGTCTTGTTCTTGATTTGAAGAATAATTATTACTGATGTATGCCGTGTAGGTATTGTAATATACTTTATCTACATACATCATATCTACAACAGCGTAAGCTAAAGCCAGTGATTTAGATGCTTGTGTTCCTTTAAAAAATTGTCTACCCAGCGCATTAACATCTAAGTAGCCATTCCAAGTTACCCAGTTAAATCCATCTAAAACAAGTTTTCTGAGGATAGATAAGCGCTCACCATCAAGTTTTAATGCGGTTCCGGATAATGTGCGAGCCCAAAAACTCATAGAAGTAACAAAGCTTAATCCGTAATTGCCAAATTGTTGTTGAGGGCCATGCTGATGAAAGCTAAAATCAGGTTGTATTCCTTCATCTGTTGTTAATTTGAGTTCTGAAAAGATGGTATCTCTTGCTCTTAAAGCTAATTTTTGATCTTCTAACAATATAGCCTTAAACAAAACATTACCAGCTTGCCAAACTTTATTTTGCCCAGTTTGCTTAAAGCTAGAATTATTTAATACTATAACTGCTTGTTTTAATTCCTCTTCAGAAAGTTCTGATTTTAGAAATATAAATACTGGACCTAATGTTTTAGGCAGCCCAATTTCGTTATACCACCAGTTTGGGCAAACCAATTTTGCCTTAAACCAAAAGTCTAAGGCTTTATGTATTGTAAATTTAATGGTTTGATCTTGAAAATATGGCGATTTTGGGTCACTATAAAGAACTGTTAAAGCAAGAATCCGTTCTGCATGACCTTTGGGCTCCCAGCCAGAACGCTTATTGTCTTGATAATTAATATCATTCCAGCTTCCGTTTGTATTAAATGACTTTAAACATTTATTAACAAAGGTTGAATCGTTTTTCTTTCTCTGATAAACCTCAATAGTAACTTGATCTACGGCTTGTGGATCTCGGTAAAGTTCCTTAATAGTTTCGTTAAGTATCAGGTAGTTATCATCTGTCATTAAATAATAACTTTTTACGTTTTCTTCTAAAGTTTTAAATTGGTTTTGTTGCGCATTTGAGTTTAAAACACAAATGAAAATTAAAACACAAAGGAAATATCTCATTTTTTAGGCTGTTATTTAAGTTGCAAAAACAATTTTAACGAAAAAACTAGAATTTAAAAACTCTAAAATTTTCATATAATTGGTGGCTATTTGTTGTTCTAAATCCAAAATATCCTTCTTTATAATTAGATAAATCATTAAACTCCCAATATAAGTTATCATCTAAATAATATTGAATAAGGTTATTATTTATAATTATTTTAATACGATACTCTTTATTACCTACTAATAAATGAGCTTCATCTGTATACTCTTTTAGAATGTCTTTGCTACCGCTACCTTCATATTTTCTAAAACGAGTTTTGGTGTTATTATGCCCTCCAATGCCTGCGTAGTATAAGTTTAAATGGTCATAAGACGAGAATTTACCATCTTGCTTAAAAAGATTTTCATCTTTAGGGTTTGTTGCCATCCAAAAAGTATTCATATCAGAAACTCTATCTGTTAAACCTCCTTTATCAACGATAGTCACATTGTAAGTGATGATAAGGTTGCCTTTCAATTTATTTTTGAACCAAACGGTTGCACCGGCAGTGCTACTTAAATCAAGCTTACCATTTATAACTTTCAAGTTTGATGAATTTGGATTCTCAAATTCGGTAATCCATTGTTTGGTGTCGTTTTCAAAATCGTCAGAAAAAATTAATTTTAATTTATCCTCTTCGGTGGATAGACTGGTTTTTTCTACTTCCCGCTTTTGAACGCAAGCACTCAAATTAATTATCAATAAAAGCACAAAAGAAAACTTTTTTAACATCGCTAAATCAACTATAAATGATTAATTAATCAACTTTTATTTAATTTTTTAATTTAATATCTGTACGAATTACTGTTTGATAGTTAGCTGTTTTAGCATAATTTGTATTATTTCTTTAGCTATCTTTAAACCACTCTGTATATCTAAAACGTATATTGCAGATTGAATAACCCATCATTTTACCATCAACTTTTAAAAGTATTCTATTATTTGAACTTTTGAACGATTGATATTAAGCACTAAACTAATTCCATCTAAAAAATCAGGAATAAGTAAATTGATAGGCCGCTCAAGGTAGGGAAAACATCTGTAAACTCACTTAAGCCTAATGGCTTAACCCCTATCTTTTTTATAAATATTTTCATAATTAAAAGTATATCAATTGCGATTAAAACGTGTCATCTAAAACAATCTAGACCGAATTTAATTATTATTACATCATGAATAAAAAAATACTTTTATTAGGAAGCGGAGAGTTAGGTAGAGAACTGGTCATCTCTTTAAAGCGATTGGGACAAACCGTTATAGCTTGTGATAGTTATGAGGGCGCTCCTGCAATGCAATTAGCCGACGGATTTGAGGTGCTGGAAATGCTAAACGGAGAACAATTAGATGCTATTGTTGCTAAACACAAACCTGATTTAATAGTTCCTGAAATTGAAGCGATAAGAACAGAACGATTTTATGATTATGAAAATCAGCACATCCAAGTTGTTCCTAGTGCTAAGGCAGCAAACTACACCATGAACAGAAAACTGATTCGTGATTTAGCGAGTAAAGAATTAGGATTACAAACTGCCAAATATTTTTATGCCACCAGTTTTGCCGAATTTACCAAAGCGGTCCATGAAATTGGTTTGCCTTGTGTGGTTAAACCTTTAATGTCTAGCAGTGGCAAAGGACAATCTGTTCTCAAAACTTTAGAAAATCAGGAACAAGTTTGGGAATATGCGATCAATAACTCTAGAGGAGATATTAAAGAAGTAATTATTGAAGAGTTCATCGCTTTTGAGACTGAAATCACCTTGTTAACAGTTACTCAAAAAAATGGACCTACCTTGTTTTGCCCACCAATTGGCCACCGCCAAGAGCGGGGAGATTATCAAGAAAGCTGGCAGCCCGTAGCCATTAGCGAAAAAGATTTAGCAGATGCAAAAATAATGGCTGATCAAGTAACTAAAGAATTATCTGGTGCTGGAATATGGGGAGTAGAATTTTTCTTAACAGATAAGGGGGTTTATTTTTCAGAATTGAGCCCACGCCCACATGATACGGGTATGGTAACCTTAGCAGGAACCCAGAATTTAAGTCAGTTTGAATTACATGCCAGAGCCATATTGGGTCTGCCTATTCCTCATATCAACCTAGAAAAAGCCGGAGCTAGTGCGGTAATTTTAGCTCATAAAACAGCTGATAACTTTAGTATTTCTGGGATTGATGAAGCTTTGAAATTATCTAATACCGATATTCGTATTTTTGGTAAGCCAAGCATCAGGCCATACCGAAGAATGGGTGTTTCTTTGGTTTATGATGGCATAGCTAGCGATATGAACGATTTACGTTTAAAAGCAAAAGATGCAGCAAACGCGATCATCATTGAATAATATATCCATTCATCTCGATAGGCTATGATAAATATTTATCGGATCATTACAGCATCTCTACCACAATGTCATGCTGTCCCGATGGCTATCGGGATCATTTCAGCATCTCTACTACAATGTCTTCCTGAATTCATTTCAGCATCTCATAAAGCAAATCCATAAAATACTTGATAAGATCCCGAAATGTCCGCCTGCGGAACGGACAGGAATGCGGGATGACGACGATATACAATTATTAGAAAGTGAAAGCTAGTAGTTTTTAGCCTCCTCAGCCGCCGCTTTCCGCTAAATGCTCCATTGCATTTCGCATACCGCTGAAATCGGGCTTAGGTACAAAGGCTTGTGGTTTTTGGGATGGTTTTTAAAATATATTCCATTTTAACCTACCCTATTTATATACTCATTGCAGGTATCCCCCGCTGGCGGGGGTTGGGGGTGGTTAGGCGTATATATATATTATTAACTATGCTCTCAAAACCCTTTTCAAAGTATCTTGCATGGCTAACCTAAAAGAATCATCTTTTGCCAACAAGCGATAAAGATCTAACTCATTTTTTCTTTCTTTCGACATTACATCTTCAAAGATTTTATTAAAAGCAATCTCTCTATTTTGAATATCAGTATTACCGGCGTATTTCTCTTGATAATCCGGATGGTTTTTCATTTTTTGGGCAAGGTTCACAAATTTCTCTCTTTGTTCTTCTGGTGTAGCTTCCCAGCCCTGAAACCATCTTTCATTAAAGCTATTGATGATTAAATCTAACTCGTGTATTTCGCCATCTCCACCATGAGCACCACGGGGATTGGCATTTTGTGGATCCACTTCCGTTTCGGCTGAATCTAGCCCGATATGTACATTCAGTTTTACTCTTTCTAGACCATAAGACGTTAAATCTACAGAGTTAAGTAAACCATCTAATTGATCCTTGTCAGGGTCGACAATGATCATTTTGGGAATTAAGAATTTTAAAAACCAAAACAGTTTCTCCCATTGCGGTACTTCGTATTCCATAATGGAAGCCATTTGACCGTATATTTTCACAAACTGCTTCGCTTTAATTTTATAGTCGGCTTTTTGTTCATCCGTAAAATCTAAACTATGGTTAAAACGTTCTTCGGCTATTTGTAAAATTGGACTCAAGTATTTATCTGCATCTAAGCCTTCAAAGTATTTTACTATAAAATCCTCCACTTCATACCATTCATAAACTCCAGCAGCATCCAAGCTGTCTTTCAACTCATGCAAAACATTTACGTCTGTAGCTTTGCTCAAAGAAGTAGCTGTGTAAAATGGGTCAAAAGATTTTTGAATCTCTTCAGTAGCGTTATAAAAATCAAGGATAAATAAATCTTCTGTAATTTTTCCTAAACTAAGTGCCGAACGGTTCAGTCTAGATAATGCCTGAACAGCCAAAACCCCTTGTAGCTTCTTATCCACATACATAGCGGTTAATTTAGGCTGATCAAAACCTGTAAGGTATTTATTAGCTACTACCAAAATACGGTATTCATCCATGTTGAAATACCTAGCTATCTTATCGCTGATATAACCGGGGTCTGTAGGTTTTGCCGTATCTAAATGAGCCGGAAAATTATTGATGCTGTCTTCCGTATAGGCTATTCCATTCATTTTCTTCTCTCCAGAAAATGCAATTGCAATTTGAAAAGGGTTACCTTTTTGTTTCAATAAATTTTTTATAGCAAAATAATAATGAATGGCAGATTCTATACTTTGGGTAGCCACCATTGCTTTTGCTTTTCCCTTTAGCTTTTTGGTATTTACCAATTTAGATATGAAATGCTCCAGCATAATATCTGCTTTAGTAGCAATGGTTTGGGCGTCACGCTCTACATAGGCTTTCAATTTCTTTTGCGCCTTTGCAGTATCAAACAAAGGATTATCTAAAATAGATTTCTCTATTTCATAATAACTTTTGTAGGTGGTGTAATTTGCCAGCACATCTAATATAAAACCTTCCTCAATAGCCTGTTTCATAGAATACAAATGGAAAGGTTTAAAAGTCCCATCTGTTTGTTTGTTACCAAAACGCTCTAATGTATTATTTTTTGGAGTAGCGGTGAACGCCAAGTAAGATGCATTACCTCTCATCTTTCTAGAGCGCATTACTTCCAATATTTTATCTTGCGGGTCGGCTTCTTCTTCCTCTTCATTCACCGTTCCCATAGCTTGGTTCATTTTTCCTGCTGCCGAACCACTTTGGCTGCTATGTGCCTCATCAATAATTACAGCGAAGCGTTTATCGCTTAAATCTGCAATACCATCTACAATGAAAGGAAACTTTTGAATGGTGGTGATGATAATTTTTTTACCAGTTTCTAAAGCTGTTCTTAAATCGGAAGAGGAATAAGCAGGTGCCACAATATTTTTTACTTCAGAGAATTCTTTGATATTCTCCCGAAGCTGTTTATCTAATAATCTTCTATCAGTAACTACAATTACCGAATCAAATAAAGGATAAGATATACCTTTACTTCCTGGCAAATCATCTTTTTCTGGATAGGCTTCAATCAATTGATAGGCTGCCCAAGTAATAGAGTTTGACTTACCCGACCCCGCAGAATGCTGAATGAGATAAGTTTGTCCTACTCCTTTTTCGCTGGCATCTTTAATAATTTTACGTACCACATCTAATTGATGGTAACGTGGAAAATATAAAGTCTTTTTAGCTAATGGCTCTGTTTCTTTACCATCAAACCTAACAAAATGCTGGATGATATTGGCAATACTTTGGCGAGTAAAAATCTCTTCCCATAAATAAGCAGTTTTATGTCCGAAGGCATTAACAGGATTTCCCTTTCCATGGTTGTTGCCTAAATTAAATGGCAAGAAAAAAGTATTTGCACCATTTAATTTGGTGGTCATGTACACTTCATCGGTGTCTACCGCAAAATGAACAATACACCTGCCAAAGTTTAATAAAGGCTGGCTAATGTCTCTTTTAAATTTATACTGGTTTTGACCATGTACTTTGGCATTTTGCCCTGTCCAATGGTTTTTTAATTCCATGGTGGCAAATGGTAAACCATTTACAAAAAGCACCATATCAATCTCCTCGCCGGGATTACTTAAGGAATAGCGCACCTGCCTAGTGACACTAAATTGGTTGCTTTCAAAATTTTCATGAACTTTTGGACTACTGCTTGCTAAAGGCAAAGGATATAAAAGCGTAAAATGAGCATCATCTACGTCTAAACCTTTACGGTATAAACGGATGATGCCATACTTTTTAATCATTCGGTCTAAACGCTCCAATATTTTAAGCTTCCAATCGCTTTGCTTTTGCAGTTTAGCCAGTTCCTCCTTTTGGGTGCTTTCTAAAAAATCCCAAAAGCGATATTCGTCTATGGCTATTTTAGCATTATAGTTTGCAGCATCTCCAATATAATAACCATTTCCGCTACGGTACAATTCGTTACGCTCTGCAAAACTTTGTGCTCCATTAGCTTTGAGTTCTTCCAAGCTATTACCTGTAAGTTTTTTTTCTATGGAGGATTCTAGGGCTTGTTCGTTAGTTTGAGATGGCATGGTTATTCGTTTTGTCTATTTTTCAATTCTTTCTTCTTCTTCAAACCTTTTTTTGTTAGGCGGTAGGTTTGTTTTGAACTGGTAGGTTTTTCTGGAATGGTCATTTCTACTAAACCTTCTTCTATGGCAGGATTCAAATAAGTATCCATGAAACTTCCACGATGCTTTAATTCTAATGCTTGTTGAATTTCATCACGCTTCATTTCATCATTTATAATCCATACAATTCTATCTGTTACAGTAAGATTGATAAAAACTTGCTCGGTGACTTGCTCGGTGACTTGTACGGTGACTTGCTCGGTGACTTGTACGGTATTTGGTCTGTAAATAGTAACTGAAAAACCTTCTTCTAAATTGAATACGGGTTCTTTGAGACCTGCTTCCTTGCATAAACGAATCATCTCACCTGTACCCGTTCCAAACCGTTCTATATAGCCTGCTTGGTATAATGTTTCTGCTAAATGGGGGTTTTTAGGATAAGATGCATGGTCCTTTCTTAGTTTATCTAGTGTTAGTTCAGGCGGAAGACCTCCAGGGTTACTAATCTCGACTCTATCCGCAAAAAGCATTAATTGCACACTTCCTTTGCTTTGATAATCTCTATGAGCAACTGCATTAACAATGGCTTCAGCAATAACGGGTCTTGGAATTTCATAGTTTAAAGGTGCTTGATTACTCTGAGAACGTAAGCCTACCGAAATGGCAATTTTAGACAAAATAAAATCAACTGCTTCATCTACTTGTGTGAATATATCGCCTTTAATTACTCTATGATCTGGAATGGGTTTTGCTACATTAAATCCGTGAAAATGGGCACATTTAACTACGGCAGACGGAAAAAATTGCTGTGGATTTTGTCCAAAAGCAAGAATTCCACTATTAGTTAGCTGCGTACTGGAAATGAAATTTAAATGTGACAACACTTTAGGTAATGCTGTTCCTTCCCGTAACGGGAACCCTCTTTTATATCTTGCTAAACTGATAAAATTATTCACTTTATCCTCATCAATCACCTCTAGTGTAGCTTTGTTGTTTACTTCCGAATCAAAATCAGTAGAACTCAAAATTCCTTTTTGTTGTAATACTGCTACCAAAGCTTTGGTAACTTCAAACAGTAATTCGGTTGTAGTAGTAAATCGTTTATATGAAAGCGAATTTTGAATTTTACTAAACAGAGCTTGTTCTTTTGGGTGTCGCTCTGCCTCGGTCTCGTTCTTTATAAATGCCAAAGAAAATACATTGCCTTCTTGAGCCAGATTGTATTCTAGTTCTGTAGGCGAAATATCCGATGGCGTTTCATAACCATACTCTTTTCCTATCAAAATCAAATAGACTTGTGCTTGGGTTACTTCTTTTAAATACACTTCCATAGGTTGCACACCATTGGCAGGCAACTTTTCGAATAGAATAGGCTCAAAAAACAATTGCAAAACCGGATCAGTTAATATATGTCGATGCAATGCCTCTCGCTCTTGGGCAAATTCTTTTTGAACACTAGAAAGAAATATTTTTTGCTTCATTTATTTTATAAAATACTAATTTAGTCTTTCATCCCTAACAAACCCTAACTTTCCCCGTTACCACACTATTTATTAAACTCGCTTTATATTCCTTTAACTTTTCTATCTCCTGTTCTTTTAAAGAAATGGCAGTAGATATTTTGGAATTTGCAGTTTCAATATATTCTATAACCTTTTGTTGCTCTATAATTGGCGGTAATGCAATTGGTAATTGCTTAACAATGTTTGTATTTAAGTTTGGTTGCGTGGCGCCCTGATTCATTTCATCCCTAAGTCTCATTGTTTGTGATTTAAAATAGTAATACAAGAATATTTTATTTATCAAATTTTCTTTCAAATCAATAAAAGCCAAAACACCATCATTTATGCATCCTGAAATAGACATTATCTTGGGTACCCCTAAAGTAGCGCCACTGTTAGATAAAACAAATGTTCCATTTTTAATAAATCTACTTTGCTTTTTACCTGCCTCAGTTAAAAAATTAACAGCAGTATCTAAATAAATATTTTCATCTTTAGTTATGTCTCCAACTGCTATCCAAGGTATGTTGATGCCATTAAAATACATAGGATGACCTGCAGGTCTTGGTGATGCTCCTCTAATTATTCTAGCTAAATATCCATTTTTCTTCACCTCCCACCCCTCAGGTATCTCACCAATCCATTCCACACCACTATATTTTAAATTTACATTGGGGTTAATCCCTTTGGTTACGGCGTTATGAATGAGAATTTGTCTACGCTCCTTTAACAGCTCAATTTGCTTTTCTTTTTGCGCTATGGCTTGGTCTATTTTAGTTGTTTTATCATCTAAAAATTGAGCGATGGCGGTTTGTTCTTCTTTTGGTGGTGAAAATGTTTTAAAAGAGAAAAAATTATCTTTTGTAATGGTATTTCTTAAGCCAGTATAAAGTGGTTTCATTCTTTTATCAGCATCCAAATTCAAATAGAAATAATAAAGAAATGATTTATCAAAATCAGAATTTGGTTGCATAACCGTATAAGCACCCGTAATCATCCCATCAAAATCTGATAATCCTACAGTTCTAGGTGTTTCTTCAACATCAAATAAGCAAAATATGAAATCTCCTTTTTTAACTTCCTGATAGGTATCGAATTCAGCTGGGAATTTCCCTTGTGGATTTTCCATGTCCCGTTTAATAACTCCATTTAAGGTTAAGGAAAGTAGTTCGTAATCTTTAGACTTCTTGCCAACTAAATTTTTCTTTAAATTAAAGATGTATTTATTTGATAAAGCCTCCCAATGTTTCGGGATTTCTCCCAACCATTCCACACCAGAACTTTTATAGCTATCGTATTTTGCAAGCTTAATTTCCATTTTCATCCAGTCCTTTTAGTTCGTTTTCTATTTCTTCTATACTTGGCAGGGTAGATTTTAAATCTGCCGGAACAGCTTTGCTCAATTCATAATCTGCTACGCCAATGGGGCGAGCGTAACCTTTAAGGGCGTATTCTGCCAGTACCTCATTTTTGCCTTTGCAAAGCAAAATCCCAATAGTTTCGTTGTCGTTTTCGGTTTTTAGGATATCGTTAATTACATTAATGTAAAAATTAAGCTGTGCAGGGTCGCCAGGTTCAAAAGCCCTAGCTTTCAGTTCTACCACTACATAGCAATGCAGTTTGGTATGGTAAAATAATAAATCGATGTAAAAATCGCTTCCACCAACTTTTAAATGGTATTGCCTGCCTACAAAAGCAAAACCTTGCCCCAGCTCTAATAAAAATTTGGTGATGTGTTGCGTTAACTGTTCTTCTATATTGCGTTCGTCGGCATTTTCTTTTGCCTGCACAAAATCAAAAACATAAGGGTCTTTTAATAAATATTGGGCAAAATCTGATTGTGGTTGTGGTAAGGTTTTAGAAAAATTACTGATTTTCTTTTGCTCCAATTGTCTTTGGTACAAATTAGATTCAATCTGCATCAACAATATGTTTTTGCTAATGCCATGGTTTAGGGAATTGAGCATATACCAAAACCTTTGGTGTAAAGCGGGGCATTTATCTAACAATACCAAATGGTGCGACCATGATATTTTCCCTATAATAGATTCTAGAAAATAGCTTTCTTCTATTTGCGCAACCACTGGTTGCGTAAATTCTGTCGCGATGTTTTTTGCCTGTTCTATTAACGCAACCATGGGTTGCGTATTTTGAGTGCTTTGTAATGCAAGTTGATGAAGTGCTATAATAGTTTGGGCTGTATAAGCATCGGCAAACTGACGCATATAAACTAAATTACGTACAGAAAAACCTTTCATATTTGGAAATTCTTTTCTAATATCTGCCGAGAAATTTGCTATAATTTTTGAACCCCAAGAATGTGCTTTGATATTGGCACTGAGTTGCGAGCCTATTAACCAATAAGCTAAAAGCATTTGACTATTTGCCGCCAATACCGCTTTAACCTGTGCACCTTTAATGGTGGTAATAATACTGGCTAAGGTGTTTTTATATTCCTGCTCTTTTTGCATTTGATTAACTCAGGTTTAAAATTTCTTTAATTAAACCATCACTTTCTGCTTCTAATGCTAAAATATCGGCACTTACTTCTTCTAAAGAGCGTAAAGGCTTATGCTGGTAAAAGTATTTGTTAAAAGAAACTTCGTAACCTATTTTGGTGGATTCTAAATTAATCCAAGCTTCTGCTACATGGGGTTTTACTTCTTTTAAAAAGTACTGATGTATGTTTTCTTTAAGGGGTACATTCTCCGAATCACGCAAATCGCTTTCGGTTTCGTATTGTAAATACTCTCCTTTTTTTGCAGTGGCGTAATAGCCATAATCAGCCAGTTCGTTTTCTGTACAACCTAAATGAGCTAATAAATTTTCTAGCTTGTCGCCTTGAAGTTTAGTAATACCTTTTTCTACTTTTTCAGCATTAGCATCATACCAGCTGATGGCATTTAAAATGGCGTTCTTTTCTGAGGAAGAAATTTTAGACTTATTTTCTTTTAAAGCCTCATTTACGAGTTTCATAAACTCGTTAAAATTGCTGTATTCATCAGTTCCTATTTCTTGCATCAAGCTTTCTGCAATGGTCATCAGGTCTATTCCTTTTTGCCAAGTATTTGCACTGCATAAAGCTTTAATTTGTTTGGCATTAAGATTTAATTCGTTTTTATCGCACCAATCTTGTATCTCTTTTTCGTGGCTTTTTAAATCGGTGTAAACCAAATCGCCATATTCTTGATAGGCCCATTCCATCGCTTCGCGTAAAGATTTATCAAAACGTAATTCTGCTATTTTCTCTTTGGTAAATTGTGCTTTTAAACGTTTTGGCCTTTCTATACTTACTTTGTAATAACCAAAATCGCTGTTATCAAATAATTTGGAAGCAATACCTTCATCGCCTGTTCTTTCTACCGCTTGCATTTCCTCATACACATTTACAATCTCGCGGATATGCTCTGGTGCAAACTCACAGTTTTTGTTTCCTAAATTTTTACGCAGTTTACGGTACAATTGTCCAGCATCTATCAATTGCACTTTGCCTTTACGATTTTGCTTTTTATGGTTAGATAATAACCAGATATAGGTGGTAATGCCTGTATTGTAAAAAAGGTTATTGGGCATTTGGATGATGGCTTCTAACCAATCGTTCTCTATAATGTATCTTCTGATATTGCTTTCTCCACCGCCAGCATCGCCTGTGAATAAACTAGAACCATTATGTACCGAAGCAATACGAGAACCAGTAGGACTTTGATCGAGCGGTTTCATTTTGCTTACCATTTCCATCAAGAACAATAATTGCCCGTCTGATGAACGTGGCGTAGCATCTGCATCTTCTTCTTCGCCCCAATAGTTTTTTAGTTTAATTTGAAAACGAGGGTCGATGATGTCTTTACCATCTTTAATATATTTTTGCTCACTCGCCCATGATTTTCCATAAGGCGGATTAGATAACATAAAATTGAAATTCTTTCCTGCAAATTCATCGGTACTTAAAGTAGAACCCACACGAATATTTTCGGGGTCGTTCCCTTTAATCATCATATCTGATTTGCAGATGGCATAGGTTTCATCATTAATTTCTTTACCAAATAGATGAACATCGCCTTTGGCATTGATGATGCCTTCTTCATCTTTAATGAAATTCTGAGATTCGGTCAACATCCCACCAGAACCACAAGCAGGGTCGTAAATGGTCATGACTGGAGGGAGTTCATTTTTGATAGGTTCAAAAACCAAATGAGTCATTAAATCAATAACTTCTCTTGGGGTAAAATGCTCTCCAGCTTCTTCGTTATTCTCCTCGTTAAATTTGCGAATTAGCTCTTCGAAAACGTATCCCATTCCCAAATTACTTAGGGGAGCTAGTTTTCTGCCATCAGGGTCTAATTTATCAAAGGGTGTTAAGTTGATTTTAGGTGAAGTGAATTTCTCTAAAACATCTAAAAGCACATCTTTTTGTGCCATGTGCCTCACTTGGCTTTTCAATTTAAACTTCTCTATAATTTCTTTTACGTTATCACTAAAGCCGTTTAAATAATCTTCTACATTGGCTTGCAGAATTTGCTGGTTGTTAGTGGCTGTATCGTGTAAGCGTTGTAAAGTCCATTCGCTAGTATTATAGAAAACATAACCAGATGCTGTTTTTAATCCGCTGGTGTCCCACTCTAAAAACTTAGCTTCATCTCTTTGGAAAGCTAACTCTTCCATTACTGCGTCTTTGGTAGGTTCTAAAAGAGCATCTAATCTGCGTAATACGGTCATTGGCAATATTACATCGCGGTATTTTCCACGAACGTAAACGTCTCGTAGGCAATCATCGGCAATTGACCATATAAAAGACACTAACTTATTATGTGCAGCTTGATTCATTAAGGCTTGATTAATAATTTATTGTAGAATGATAAATAGGAAAAACAATGTTTTTAAATATGATAATAATTATCTGTAAATGAAAAATAAAATTTGATTTTGATTGAAATTTTTAAATAATACTTAGCCATGTCTTGTCCTAAAATTAGGTTAGTACCAAGCTTTTGTTTGCAACAGGGATGGTAGGTAAAATTTTGCAAAAATTTGTGCGTAGCACCAAAGCGATTGCGGCGTACCGCACAGCCCGGCTGTTGCCATTATTAAATTGAATGGGAAGTGGGGAATAGCGAGAGATGTTTTGATTTACCTCCCCCAGCCCCCTCCAGAGGGGGACACCTTGCAAATTGGTTAGAAAGTGTTGTAAACTTATTTTAAGTAAAGATTAACAGAATAACCTCCGCCAGCCCCCTCCAGAGGGAGAAACTTTGCAAATGGGTTGGAAATGGTTGTAAAATTATTTTAAGTGGAGATGAACTGAATAACCTCCCCCTGCCCCCTCCAGAGGGGGATACCTTGCAAATGGGTTAAGAAGTTATTTAGCTATTTACCGATGCAGAATTTAGAAAAAATATTTTCCAATAAATCATCGGTAGTTACTACACCTACAATTTCGCCAAGGTAATGTAAAGCTTGCTTGATATCTAATGCTAAAAAATCGGATGTGATAGGATTGTCTATTCCATAAAGAACACGGTTTAACGCTTCTTGGGTGTTTTGTAAGGCTTCTAAATGGCGAATATTGCTAATCACCACTTCGTTAGTATTTAACGAATTTAAATTAACTGTATGTAGCAAAGCGTTTTCTAAAGTATCTAAGCCTTGTTTTTCTTTAGCCGAAATTTGAATAATTTCTTTGTTATCATTTTCTAACGGATGGATATCTACTTTATTAGAAACAACAATTAAACTGCTATTATTTTGCTGAGTTACCGTTTTAATTTCGGTAATAATGGTTTCTAATTCGTCTAGAGAAGTTTCTGAAGGGTCGAATAGATACATCACTACAGCAGAAGTTTTGATTTTTTCAAAAGTACGCTCCACTCCTTTCGCTTCAATAATATCCTGAGTTTCCCTAATTCCTGCGGTATCTATAAACCTAAAACTAATACCTTGAATATTAATTTCGTCTTCAATAGTATCTCGGGTTGTACCTGCAATTTCTGATACAATGGCTCTTTCTTCGTTTAATAAGGCATTTAATAAAGTGGATTTACCTACATTAGGTTTACCAGCTATAACTACGGGCACACCATTTTTAATGACATTACCTAAATCGAAAGATTTGATGAGATTGGAGATAATAGATTTGAGATTGGAGATTAATCGTCTCAAATCTTCTCTGTTTGCAAACTCAACGTCTTCTTCACCAAAATCGAGTTCTAACTCTATCATGGATGCAAAGTGTATCAACTGTTCTCTCAAGACTTTTAGCTCGTTAGAAAAGCCACCTCTCATTTGCGATAATGCTAATTGATGTGAGGATTGGGAGTTAGAGGCAATTAAATCTGCAACAGCCTCAGCCTGAGATAAATCTAAGCCTCCATTTAAAAAGGCTCTTAAAGTATATTCACCGGGTTTGGCAAGCCTTGCTCCTTTATTAATCAACAACTTAATAATGGAATTTATGATATATTTAGAGCCATGGCAGCTTATTTCTACCACATTTTCTTTAGTGTATGATTTTGGCGCAACAAATAAAGAAATTAAGACTTCATCTATAATCTTATCATCTTCCCTTATGGTGCCAAAATGAATGGTATGAGATTCTTGTTGTTCTAAATTTTTCCCCTTAAAAACCGAATTAATAATACGAATTGCATCAGGACCAGAAAGCCTAATCACACCTATAGCTCCTATTCCACTTGGTGTGGCTAAAGCAACTATGGTATCTTCTTGGTGTGTCATCTTTTGTGTTTATTAGTAAGCAGTTGCCTTTTTAATGTATTAGTTGTAAGCGGTAATCGGTTGCCTTTTTAATGTATTAGTTGTAAGCGGTAATCGGTTGCCTTGTGTTTTGGGTTAGTTGTAATCGGTAATCAGTTGCTTGTGTTGTGGGTTAGTTGTAATCGGTAATCGGTTGGTTGTGGGTTAGTTGTAATCGGTATTTATTAGTTTATAAATAATTATTCTTAAATAAATTCTAAAAATACCGATTAATAATCGCTACGTCAAAAAGTACCGATTACCGATTTCTAAGTCCACGCCTCAAAAAGTACCGATTAACGAGAACCGTAAAACTAAATCTCTCTATTGATATCCCAAGCTTCCAAATAATCGGCAACCTTACGTACAAACATGCCCCCTAAAGAACCATCAACCACTCTATGATCATAAGAAAGCGAAAGATACATCATGTGTCTTATGGCTATAACATCGCCATGCTCTGTTTCTAAAACAGCTGGCTTCTTTTTAATAGCACCTACCGCTAAAATTGCCGCTTGTGGCTGATTAATAATTGGAGTTCCCATCACGTTACCAAAAGTACCTACGTTGGTTAAAGTAAAGGTTCCGCCTTGTACCTCGTCTGGTTGTAACTTATTAGCTCTAGCTCTGTTAGCTAAATCATTTACAGCTTTGGTTAATCCTACCAAGTTAAACTGATCGGCACTTTTTATTACCGGTACAATTAAATTGCCGCTTGGTAAAGCTGCTGCCATACCTATATTGATGTCTTTTTTCTTGATAATTTGAGTGCCTTTTACCTGTACGTTAATCATAGGTAAATCTTTAATGGCCTTGGCAACAGCTTCTACAAAAATTGGTGTAAAAGTAATTTTTTCACCTTCGCGTTTTTCAAAAGAACTTTTTACTTTATTGCGCCACAAAACCATATTGGTCACATCGGCTTCTACAAAAGAAGTTACATGTGGACTAGTGTGCTTACTGTTCACCATGTGCTCGGCAATCAATTTGCGCATTCTGTCCATTTCTATAATCTCATCACCACCGCTAGAATAAACCGGAGCAGCTTTTACTGCTGGTTGTGGTGTGGCTTGAGGAGCAACAACTTTAACATCTTCTTTTACAACTGGAGTTTCAATAATTTCTTTAACAGGTTCACTTACTGTATTTTGAACTGTTTTATTTGAATTTACACTATCACTAATGTAATTTAATAAATCATCTTTAGTAACCCTTCCATCAGCGCCTGAGCCTTTAATTTGATCTAACTCGGCAACACTAATACCCTCTTCTTGAGCAATGCTTTTTACTAATGGCGAGTAAAATCTATCTGATGAAGAAAAATCTTGTGGTGTTTCTATTTTACTGGTAACTTCTACTTCGGGCACAAATGGAACTTCTACTTTCTCTTCAACTTGTTCAACTTCGGCAGTTACAACAGGAGCCGATACCTGCTCAGCACCTCCAATTTCTATAATGGCAATAACATCACCTACTTGCGCAACTTCATCTTCCTTAAAAAGTTGCTGTACTAATCTACCTTCTACCGGAGACGGCACTTCACTATCAACCTTATCTGTAGCAATTTCTAAAACAGAATCATCAACATCTATCTTATCTCCCACGTTTTTTTGCCATTTAATAATAGTTGCTTCAGCAACACTCTCCCCCATTTTAGGTAGTAAAAGCTCGTATAATGCCATGTAATTTTTTTTATAATATTTACAAAATTAGTAATATATCCGTTTTCTTAGTTAATTATCATATTTATTTGGGCGTTACCCCCGCAAAAAGAGCGGCGGTCATGCTGTTACAGGGTGCACTTCGCTCCCGCCCTGCGGGCTATTTTTTTCCCTTCGCAATGCCTTTGGCACAAAAATACCTTACACATCATTAACGCAGAAAATGTCTTTAAACAAAAATTATTGTTTATCTCAAAATTATCTCCTGCAAGTGTGATGTTTAACTGCCAAAAAGCGGTTCAACATGACAAACAAATATTATTTTAAATTATTCTTTAACAATCTAAAAAGTAGATTTAAAGCCGCCATAACAGTTCTTTCTATATTTTGAGCTCTTTTATTACCAAAGTTAAATTGCTTACAAACAACTTCGTTTTTATTCGCTACGGCTATCCAAATTGTACCCACAGGTTTTTCTGCGCTTCCACCATCTGGCCCAGCAATACCACTTACAGCAACACTATAATCGCTATTAAAGTTTTGAAGCGCACCTTTTGCCATTTCTTTTACGGTTTGTTCGCTTACAGCGCCAAATTGAGCTAAAGTAGTTTTGTTTACGCCTAATAATTTCATTTTTAAATCATTAGAATAAACTACTCCACCACCTAAAAACACTGCCGAACAGCCCGGATGTTGCGTAATAATAGATGAAATAGCTCCACCTGTACAGCTTTCGGCCACGCTTAAGGTAAGCTGATTATCTTTCATCAGGTTTAATATCACTTTTTCTATTGGAATATCTTCCCTTGCAACCCAATGATCTGGTATTTGAGCTAGAATCTCTTCACAATATTGGTTAATTTCTGCTTTTACAAAATCATTGGCGTAAGCAATACTACTTAATCTTAATCTAACAGTTCCTAATTTAGGTAAATAGGCTAATTTAATGTGTGAAGGTAGTTTATCCTCTATGTCTTTAATGGTTTCTGCTAAGAAAGACTCTCCTACACCTGCGGTTAAAATGGTTTGATGATAAACGGCTGGCAAATTAAACTCTGCTTTTATCAGTGGAATTACTTTGCTAGTCATTAAATTCATCATCTCGTAAGGTACACCAGGCATCGATACAAAAATCTTTTTGTTTTTTCTAAATAGCATACAAGGTGCAGTACCTTGTTCATTTAATAACACTTCGCAATTATCGGGAACGTAAGCTTGCTGGATATTTACCTCTAATAATGGGGCTTTGTATCTTGCAAATATTTTCTCAACCACATCTAAAGTAGGCTGGTGTAAAACCATTGCTTTACTTCCAAAATAAATTGACATGGTTTTTTTGGTGATATCGTCTTTAGTTGGACCTAAACCGCCAGTAACTAATATGATATCAGCTCGTTCTTCTGCCTCGGCAAAAGCCTTTAAAATATGATTTGCATCATCAGAAACAGAAGTGATTTGCTTGACGTTAATTCCAATTTGATTGAGTTGGCTAGCCATCCAAGCTGAATTGGTATCTACAATCTGACCAATTAATATTTCATCGCCAATGGTAATTAGTTCTGCTAACATATTTAGTTATAAATTTCTCTACGCTTAGAAAGTTTTAAATCTTGTAAAATGGCAGATTTTACTCTTAAGTCTACACTATAACTTTGAAGAGGTCCAAAAGGTCGCCAAGACATGGATAAATCCCAGCAATGTAAATCTCTATAGATTGAAAATTGAGTGCTACTTATAGCTTTAGCATTAAAATCATAACCAGTTTGGAATTGTACTTTCCATTTAGGCGTTAGGCTAAAATCTCCATTAGCATTAAAAATTTGAACAACGGTTTTAGTTAGGCCATTGTTAGAGAAATTGAAATTATAAAAGAAACTTAAATTCCAAGGAATACTAAAATCTACAAATGCATTACTATTATTACTAATTTGGCGTAATTGCTCAGCTTGTTCTGCATTTACTCTATTAAATAAATCGGTTGTACCGGTAGGTGGATTATTACTTCTATTATTTTTACCTAAAGTGGAAGAATTTAGGCTGTAATCAAAAGAGAAATTAAAATTAGCTAACCTAGGTAATTTACCATCTTTAAGGGTGTATCTATTGATTGTTCTTATTTCTGTTTGGGTACCATTGGGTATTAATAAAACCTGATAAGGATCTAAAGTGCCACCAAAATTAATCCCTAATTTCTCTGTAAAAAAAGTACGACCAGAAAAGCCAATTTGCGATAATTGCAAACTATCTGCGGCTATATTATAAGAACCATTAAAAGATAAGCCTTGCAATATTGGTATTTTTTTTACGCCATTATTTGTAGTGTCTTTAGCGCTTTTAACTTTTAATTCTATATTATTTTCTAAACCAAAATTGATGAGTGCGCTACGTCCGTTTCCAGGCGCACCGTATAAACCACCTTCAAAAATTGAATAGGCTTGTTTTCTACCACTTTGATCTACTTGCACACTGTCATAATATCCAAAACTTGGTTTTCCAAAATCTGGCCTAAACGAGAAACCAAAATTTGGAGTTAAAACGTGTCTAACAGCAACAATTTTGCCTTTTTTAAAATTTACTTGACCATAAATTTTTGTTGACATATTACCACCTACATTATAATCGGCGGCTCTATTAAATCCAGGAATAGTATCTATTCTTGATGTATTTGTTGTGCCAATAGGTGTAGGAATAGCAATATATGATTTTCTGATACTTTGAAAATACCATCGCTCGGTATAATTAAAACTCTGGCTAAATTGAAAATACTTTAGCACCCTTGATGATAATGTAATTGGAATATTATGCTGAGCACCAGATTGTATTTGTCTTAAAGTTTCTGGTCTAAATAATAAGGTGTCTTGCGTATTTATTTGATTGTTTGCTTGTAAACTATACCCTACCGCAAGTCTCTGATACCATTTTTGCTCGCCAGCTCTATCCTTAGAATCAAAAGGATTTAAAGTTGTCATGCTAAAGTTTAAGGCTGGTAAGCCAATATTTACTTGGCCTGATGTTAAGTTTTGACTATGATTTAAAGCTGAAGTAAAACTGAAAGGCGAGTTTGCCCAATTTTTACTGTAAGATATACTAGAGCCAATTTGGTTTTGTATTACTTGTTGAAAGTTAGCCCCTGGCACATTTCTAAATGCTCCACTGGTGCTTGCATTAACAGATGCGCTAAAATTTGATCCGGGATGAGCACTAGGGTTTTGACTATGTGACCAATTTATTCTAAAATCTTTAGTGGGGTTTTCAAATTCTGGGGTACCTTCTACACCAAATTTTCTAGATGAATAACTGAAAAATAAATTTCCATTGTATTTATAACGTTTGGTATATCTACTTGCAATATTACCCTCGTAAGAACCTTTAGAATATACACCGCCTTTAACAGTCATATCCCAATAATCGTTTAAACCAATATAATAACCAAAATCTCTTAAAAAGAAACCTAATGTTTGGTCTTCACCTACTTGGGGTAATAATATTCCCGATGCTCTTTTATTAGGCTTTGGAAAAAAACCAAAAGGTACTACAAAGGGTGTTGGCACACCCTCGATAAACATATAAGCTGGCCCTGTTACAATCTGATTTTCCGTTGCTATCCCTTTAGTAATTACTATACCAAAATGCTGATGTGGCGATGGTAAATTACATGTAGAATACACTACTTTTTTAAGGTGAATTTCGTTATTGGCTTGTTTTTTGGTGATCCCACCTGTTATATAGCCACCTTCTTGCTCAGTATACACCTGAAATAACCTGCCTTTAGAAGTTTTAAAATTATAAAAAACAGAATCGGCGGTCAAAGTACCTTGTGCAGGATCTTTAAATATTGGTAAACCAGTAAACCGACCTAAAGAATCAGTAATTCCTTTCGCAAATATGGAATTACTTTTATAATCAACCTTAATAAAACCTGCGTCAACTTCTTTATCTCCATAGGTAATTCTTGCATTTCCGTATAAAAATAACGCATTGTTTTCTCGATCGTAAAATGAAGAATCAGAGGCAATAGCCTTAATAATGTCAGTAATTTGGCCTTTCTTAGAATTTTTCTTTAAAGTATCCGTTTTAATTACCTTAATAGAATCTTTAATGACATTAGTTTTAATAGTATCTTGCTGGAAAAACGCATTAGATTTAAAACTAATGTGAATAAAAAGTAAAAGACTAGTAAAAAATATATAGGTAAATTTCAAAATCGATAAAGAATAATATTTTTGCACACAAGGTTATCAAAAAACGTCCAAAATTAATGAAAATTACAACATTCAAAAGGTTTATTAGCTGTTTAATATTAACAAGTTTCACTTTAATAGTATTTAGTGGGTATAGAAGTGATAATAATGATGATAAATTATCAACAGTTAGTAAAGTAAAAACTATAGTTATTGATGCTGGTCATGGTGGAGAGGATGGCTCTACTCATGGTGCTATTTCTAAAGAGAAAGATATTGCTTTAGAAGTTGCCTTAAAATTAGGAAAAGCTATAGAAGAATCTTTACCAGATGTTAAAGTTGTTTACACCAGAAAAACAGATGTTTTTGTAAAGCTATACGAGCGAATTAATATAGCTAATAAAGAAAAAGCAGACCTATTTATTTCTATTCATTGTAACTCTATGCCAAATATTAAGCAACGATATGTAAATAACGGTAAGGCATATTATAGAACCATTCCAAATCCTGTGCCAAGAGGAACCGAGACTTTTGTATCGGGTTTTGGTCGATTAGCCGAGCAAGATGCTGCGGTGAGAGAAAATGCATCTATACTTTTAGAAAAAGATTATAAGGATAATTATGAGGGTTTTGACCCAAAAGACCCAGAGAGTTACATCATATTTTCTTTGATGAAAAACGTATTTAGAGAACAAAGTATAAAACTGGCATCTTTAATGCAGGATGAATATGTAAAAAGTGGCAGGGTGAACCGCGGAGTTCAAGAAAAAAGTTTAGCAGTATTAGCTAGAGCGGGTATGCCAGCAGTTTTAACAGAGATTGGCTTTATAAGCAACCCTGAAGAAGAAAAATTTATGAACTCTGCCGAAGGACAAGCCGAAATAGTAAAAAACATTTTAAATGCTATTATTGCTTACAAGAAACAAATAGAAATTTAAAAAATCTAAATTTGTTTAATTTTAAACTATGATTTAACTATTCCATGAAAAGTATATCTAACGAGACTAAAGTCGGTATTCTAGCAGCAGTAACTATTGCAATTTTAATAATTGGATATAATTTTCTAAAAGGAAATGATATTTTCTCTAGCGAAAACGAATTTTATGCTAAATATGAAAAAATAGATGGTTTAGCTATCTCTAAGCCCGTCTTGGTAAATGGCTATCAAATAGGCAGAGTGTCATCCTTAACATTACTAGAAAATGGTCAAATTTTAGTACAGTTTAAAGTTAATCCAAAATATCAAATCCCAAAAAATACAATTGCTCGTTTAGAAAGTACAGATTTATTAGGTAGTAAGGCTGTAATATTTGATTTAGGAAATAGTTTAAACTACGCATTAGATGGCGATACTTTAAACGCTAATGTACAAGCAAATTTAATGGAACAGGTAGAGCCTGTGCAGAAGAAAGCTCAAGCTATAGTAGCTAAATTAGATTCGGTGTTAACATCAGTAAACTTAATTCTAAATCCAGATTTTCAAAAAAATGTAAATAGAAGTTTTACAAGTATTGCTAAAACTTTAGAAACTTTAGAATCTACTTCAAAAACAATTGATGGCGCCATAGGTCAAGAAGTTAAGCGAATTGATGTTATCTTGGCTAATGCAGAATCTATTTCTAATAACTTAAAAAACAACAACGATAAGATTAACCAAATGGTTAATAATTTTGGAAGTTTTTCTAAGCAAATGTCTGAGACAAATATTAAGCAAACTATTGATAATGCAAATAAAGCCGTTGCTGAATTGCAACTAGCAGTCAATAAAATTAATAGCGGAACTGGGTCTATATCTTTATTGTTAAACGACGAAAAGTTATATAACAACCTTTCAAAATCGGCAGAAGATTTAGATAAATTAATGATAGATGTTAAAGCTAATCCTAAACGATATGTTAGTTTCTCTATTTTTGGCGGAAAAAAAGATTAATTTTTAATGATTATATAAGTTTTGAAAAGAGAGCAAATTGCTCTCTTTTTTGTTTTATTACTTAACCCTTATTAAAATCTATATTCTTACCTCTGCCTGACTAGTCTATATTCCCTATCCAAAATTTTAAAATTATCTTTGCAAACTTTAATAATTAAATAAAATGAGCAAACACGGAAGAATATTAGTTGCAATGAGTGGTGGTGTAGATAGTTCTGTTGCTGCGGTAATGTTGCATGAGCAGGGTTATGAAGTAATTGGCTTAACCATGAAAACATGGGACTATGCATCTAGCGGAGCAAATTCTAAAGAAACTGGCTGTTGCAGTTTAGATTCTATTAATGATGCCAGATCATTAGCCGTTGGTTACGGTATGCCACATTATATTTTAGATATTAGAGACGAATTTGGTGATTTTGTAATAGATAACTTTGTTGATGAATATTTAGCTGGTAGAACCCCAAACCCTTGCGTGTTATGCAACACCCATATAAAATGGGAAGCTTTATTGAAAAGAGCTGATAAATTAGATTGCGAATTTATAGCAACTGGGCATTATGCTAACATCAGATTACAAGATAGTGGAAGATACGTGATCTCTAAAGGTAAAGACGAAAACAAAGACCAATCTTATGTGCTTTGGGGAGTTTCTCAGCGTAATTTAGCCCGAACTCGCTTTCCTTTGGGATCCTTTACAAAAGCAGAAATAAGACAAATGGCTTTGGATATGGGACAGCAAGAATTGGCCAATAAAAGCGAAAGTTATGAGATTTGTTTTGTTCCTGATAACGATTATAGAGCATTTTTAAAACACCGTGTACCAGATTTAGAAGCCAATGTTGATGGTGGCGATTTTGTCTTAACCAATGGCACTAAAGTAGGTAAACACAAAGGATATCCATTTTATACTATTGGCCAAAGAAGAGGTTTGGGAGTTGCATTTGGACATCCAATGTTTGTAACTCAAATACTACCAGAAAGTAATACTGTTGTTTTAGGGACTGAAGACGAATTACAAAGAACCGAAGCCATGGTAAGAAACTTAAACCTTATAAAGTATGACTCTATAACTGAACCCTTAGAGGCTGTTACAAAAATCAGATATAAAGATACTGGAGCATTAAGTCATATACAACAAATTGGTGACCATTTAAAAGTTGATTTCCACCATGCTGTTTCTGGTATTGCACCCGGTCAATCGGCAGTATTTTACGAAGGCAATGATTTGTTAGGTGGTGGTTTTTTAATTTAGCAATTAGTAAAATTTATTGTATTTTGGTTTACTATATAAGCGTTATTAATTCAAAAGATTAATTTATTTAATGGCTAGTCGTATTGTTTTATTTTTAAGTTTTACTGTTTTAATTTGGTCTGGATGTACCAAAGAAAATAATGCGCCTGATATTGATTTATTAAGCGAATTTTATCCTTTAAAAGTAGGTTCTGTTATTATCTACAATGTAGATTCTACCGCATACAGTAACTTCACCAATACAAGTACTAATTTTAAATTCGAATTAAGAGATAGTATTACAAATACTTTTACAGATTTATCGGGGGCTACAAACTATAGAATTGAAAGATTTAAAAGGAATACCACATCAGATCCATGGGTTTTTAAACAAGTATTTACTAGAAATAAAACGATAAGATCGGGCGAAGAGTTTATTAATAATCAAAGGTTTATTCGTTTAGTTTTTCCACCTTTGGTAGGTACAGAATGGAATGGAAATTCAAAAAACACCTTAGGCAGTGTTGAATATTTAATTGAGAACGAAATTTCTCCTTTAACTATAAATAATTTAAATTTCGATTCAACCGTGGTGGTTACCGAAGTTAACGAGACCAATTTAATTAGAGAAGATGTTGTTTATACCACTTATGCGAAAAATATTGGCTTAATAAAAAAAGATGTAACAGCTGTAGATAAGAATATAAGTTCTGGAAGAATTACAAATGGATCTAAATATGTCTTAGTGGTAAAGTCATATAAAAATTAAATTTTAATCTAAATCCGTTCTCAAAACAAATTAATTAAAATTTATTTTCAATCGCTTTTATGAAAAAATACATTCTGGTTTATTCTTTAATTATAGGATCTGTTTTCCTAACAATAGGTTTTATGATTTTTCAAGACTTTACCTACAATAAAATTTCAGGTAGTATTAAAGTATCGGAAAATAAATACGATTTTTTAGAAAGTTCTAATTTGCTAATAAATAACTTAAGAAACCTAGAGTCCTATCAAAGAGGATATTTGTTAACAAATAATCAGCAATTTTTAGAGGAGTATAATAAGAATAAATATCAATTCAATTTAGAAAAAGAAAGGTTTTATAAATTGACATCTAAATATTCTATTGAAAAAAATAGTAACAAAGATATTTTCGAGCTAAGAAAATTAATTGATGAAAAGGTTGCAGAGCTTGACTTTAGCATAAAAAATCAAGTTAATGGTTCAAGTAAAGAATCTATAAGCTTGGTTAACACCAACCTAGGGTTAAACTTAATGAACAACATTGTAGAAATTACACAAAAGCTTAACGCAGAAAATAAGTATAAAGAAACCATTGCTAAACAAGCTATATACAAAACAAGAGCACTTTTTAAGCAAGTTAATTTCATTTTCTTCTCCTTATTGATTATTTGCCTTTTAATTTTAGGATTTTATATTAGAAAATCTGTTCAGATGGAAAAATCTAATTAAAGAATAGCTTATTAAAATTCACAAAAAACAACTCTTTTGTAGCTCTTGTAGTTGCTGTATACAACCATCTTAATAGTTCTGTATTAAGCATTTCCTCGGTTAAATAACCTTGATCAATAAATACAACATTCCATTGTCCGCCTTGTGCTTTATGGCAAGTTACAGCATAAGCAAATTTAATTTGTATGGCATTAAAATACGGATTTTTACGCATCTCTTCCATTTTTGCTCTTTTTGTAGATAAGTGTTCGTAATCATTAATTATCTCGTCAAATAACACCTTTTGTCTATCATAAGGTAGGTTTGAAGATTCTACATAAAGCGTATCTAACATCACTTTGCAAGATATTGGTTCTTGGTCTATATCCTCAAAATGGATTTGAACATCGGCAAATCTAAAACCATACATCTCATGAATGTTTTTTACTCGAGTAATTTTACCAATATCGCCATTAGCAATAAAGCCACCCTTCTCCTCGGCTAGCCAAAAATAATTATTCTTCACCACCATCACTAAATCGCCACCTGTTAACTCGTCTTCACGCCATAGTATTTGATGTCTAATATGCTGATTGAAAAGGTTAGCCCCTTTATTAGATCTACAAATTACTAAGCAATTTTCTAATCCATATTTATCGTATGCATAATTTAAACCCTCAATAATTTTATCCCCCATCATGCTAAAAACATCACTAAAACCTTTAGTTTGAAGTTTCGGAAAATCTTCTTGAGCCGTTCTAATTAACTCCCTTATAGTTGTTGCATTGTATAAAATACCCGATTCTTTCTCTTGCCTCACTACATCGGTTAGTTCAACATCACTAATTTCTAAAGAAAATTTTTCGAGATAATTTTTTGTTAAAGCTGGACTTTCTAACGATCCTACTGGTGGTAATTGCGCTGTGTCGCCTACAAAAATGATGCGGTTATTTTGTTGATTGTAAACATAACTTATTACATCTTCTAATAAACTGCTTCCGCTATAATCTGTTTTTTCATCAGCAATCATAGAAGCCTCGTCTATAATAAACAAAGTGTCTTTATGTAAATTAGGAGAGAGGCTAAAATGCATATCAGGAGACATGGCCGACTTTTTTCTATAAATTTTCCGATGAATGGTAGATGCATCTTTTTTAGAATAATTACCCAAAACTTTAGCCGCCCTACCCGTTGGAGCCAATAAAACAGTTTTTAAATTATATTTAGGTAATAATTTAATTAAAGTACTAATTGCTGTTGTTTTCCCTGTTCCTGCATAGCCTTTTAATACAAAACATGTTCTATCGTTCTTTAATCTTAAAAAAGCATCTATTTTATCAAATAAATAAAGTTGTTGAGGGTTAGGTAAATGCGGAAAAGACTTTGCTAAATCGTGTGCGATACTCATCGAATCAAATTTCGTTAAAAAACTAAACGCTTACAGATAAATTTTTACTTTTGTTTACGTATGACAGATAAACTAATTCTATCCACTCCGGATTTTGAAGAAACGCTTGTTAAAGAGTATGATTTAAACTTAGAGGTAAGCGCAAATTCATTTAATTATTGCATTATAGATGCTAATCTTAAAAGTGTAAAATCTGTAGCACATATCCCCTCTTTAATCTACAATTTTGTTAATGGAAGCATTCTTCAAAATAACTTTAAAAAGATAAAAATTGGAGTTCTATCGCAAAAGTTTACTTTCATACCCTTAAACGTCTATCAAGAAAAAGACTTAAATAACTATAGTGTTTATTTAAATCCTACAGAAAACGAGAATGTTTATGTTCAAAAAATAGATCAACAGGATTTAGTGATTATTTATGTTTTACCCAAACTACAAGTAGATAAATTAGAGCATTTATTCCCAAATGCTACCATTTACCCTCAATTTGTACCATTAAATGCTGCGTTGCATTTTGCTTATCAACAAATAAACTTTTCCCAGCTATTTATCAATTTTAAGACCGAAGGCTTTTTAGAAATATCAATAATAGACAATCAAAAATTTATTTTTTACAACATCTTTAGCTATCAAAATATAGATGAGATGATGTATTTTATTCTGTTGTCTTTACAACAAAATCAGATTAGGCCTTCTAGGGTAACGGTTAAAATTAGCGGAGAGATAGCTATTGATGATGACAAGCATCAAAAATTAAAGAAAGAATTCCCTAATACAGAATTTATTGATCAAGATTGCCTACCATTAACTTATAAAGGATTGGGAGAACCAATTGTAGCACAGTTTTTTTCTTTATTAAGTTTGCATTTATGCGAATAATTGGAGGTAAATTAAAAGGTATTAGGTTACAAGCACCAAAAAATTTACCCGTAAGGCCTACTACCGATATGGCCAAAGAAGCCTTGTTTAATATCCTGCAAAACTTAGTAGAAATATCAGAACTGCATGTTTTAGATTTGTTTAGTGGTACCGGAAACATCAGTTTAGAATTTGCCTCTAGAGGTGCTGAACAAATTACCGCTGTAGATAGAGATTTTGGATGTTATCATTATCTCAAAAATACCGCTCAGCAGCATCAATTAAATCAAATTAAAGCTTATAAAGCTGATGTTTTCAAATACTTGAAACAAGAAAATCAGCAGTATGATTTGATTTTCGCAGATCCTCCTTACGATTTAAACAGAATTCCAGAAATAGCTCCGTTAGTTTTTGAGCAAGATTTACTTAAACCAAATGGAATTTTAATAATCGAGCATCAGAGTATGCAAGATTTATCAAATCATCCTAATTTTAAAGAAAAAAGAACTTACGGTTACACAGCTTTTAGTTTTTTTAACAAAAACCAATAAAAATATGAAAATTGCACTTTTCCCCGGTTCTTTTGATCCAATAACCAAAGCTCATGTAGATATTTTAAAACGTTCTATTCCTTTGTTTGACAAGATTTATGTAGGTATTGGAACCAATAGCAGTAAACAAAGTTTATTAAGTGTTGATGTTAGATTAGAGATGATTAAAGCTGTTTTTGCCGATGAACCTAAACTAGAGATGATTAAATACGAAGGTTTAACTGTTAACTTTTGTAAAGAAATTGGCGCCGATTATATGATTAGAGGGATTAGAACGGTCTCGGATTTTGAGTACGAAAAGGCAATTGCCCAGATGAACCACGCTTTAGTACCAGATATTGAATCTATTTTTATTGTTAGTAAACCTGGTTATTCTTCCATAAGTTCTACCATTGTAAGAGATATTTTAAGATATGGCGGAGACGTTGCACAATTTGTACCTAGCGCCGCAATTCCATTTTTAATTAAATGATTTAATTTTTTTTCCATAACGTAATGCGTTAAGTATTGTCCAATGGGCTCCTTCGGAGAAATGAAAATCCTTTTTTTGAGGATAAGGAAAATGCGAGATGGAGAAAAAAAGATTGTAATGAAAAGCCTGACAGCGTTTTTTCTGCGGGCTAACGCCAAACATCTTTCTAAATAATTGTATATTAGTATTATCTTTAATGTTATTCTAAAAATAAACGCATGACCTTACAATTTATAAAAGATCCTAATGGAAACACTACAGGTGTTTACATTCCTATTGAGGAATGGCAGGATTTAAAATCAAAATATACTGATTTGCAAAAGTTGGAAGCAGATAATTTAAAGGAATTGACACCGTGGCAAAAACAAGTTATAGATGAGCGTTTAAGCGATTATTATAATAATTCTGAGGATGTTGCGGATTTTGATGAAACCATCAACGACATAGAAAAAAGAGAGTTCATTAGTATAATCCAATGAAGCAGACGTATTGAATATGGCTTTATTTGGTAAAACCGCTAAACAATGGCGTGAAAAAATACAGATAAAAAGGGAAATAATTAATATATTCCCTCTCCCAACTGAAGTGTTAGTTGTTTGTTTACTTGCTATTGTTTTTCTTTATTGAAAAATGCACCCAAAAAAATAATTTTTAAAATTAAACTCATACTTCACCACTTAAAGCAGGAAGATTTTAAATACCAGGAGTTAAGATAGTATCGATTAATTTACTTTTAAAGAAGTTACTTTTATCAAATAATGGAATTGAGTAAAAAAAACAATTACTCAAAAAAGATTAAACTAATTACAGGATCACAAGAAATAAATGCAAAAATTCAAATAAAATATTTACATTCACATGATTTTCTACCCGAAATATCATTTTGTCTGTGAATTAACAATTATTAATTATTCAATAATTCCAAATTATACAGCTGAATTATTGAATAAATTGATAAATGAAAAACAAATTTCTTTTTTTTACATTTTTTTTATTTGCCGCTGTTTTTCAAACCAAATTTGTAAGCGCAAAAAATATAAGTATTTACACAGATTCTGACTCAATCAAATATGCAGGTGCCCCATCTATTGGTATAAGCGGGAATAAAAAATTAGAAATTGTAAGTCCAAATGCTGGAGACAGCTATAAGTGGTTTAGGAATAATGCGGTAATACCTGGAGCAACTTTATCCAATTATACTGCAACTTTAATTGGCGAATATTATGTTGAGGTAAGAAAAAACTCTACAAACTTTACTAAATCTAATATAGTAAAACTAACAGAAATTACTACCATAGAAGCATCCTTTTCCTTTACTACTAATGGTGTATGTACTAATATCCCAATTGTATTTACTGGTACTTCTACGGGCAATTCTCTAACTTACGAATGGGATTTTGGCGACCCTAATTCTGGTGGTTCAAATACCTCTACCATTCAAAACCCCTCTCATACTTTTGTTGGTACGATTGGTAGCGGCAATCAAAACTTTAATGTAAAACTTACTGTAACAGATAATAATGGGGTAAACAGTATAGTAACTAAAGTAATAACCACAAAGCAATTACCAGATGCTAATTTAGGGGGAACAGGAAAATTAACTTATAATGGATTACCTTATTTTAGAGTTTGTTCTCCAAACCCTTCAAATTTTACTTTTGTAAATTTATCATCAACTAATAATATTGAGTACACAATTGATTGGGGTGATAATAGTCCCTTATATACTTCTAATAACTTTACGAGCTCATTAACCCATAATTATAAAGTAGGAATTGACACTTTAACATACACTGTAAAGGGAGTAAATGGATGCGTTTCGTCCCAAATATATTATGTTTTTGTAGGAAGCAATCCTGCTGGAAACATAGTACCAAGAGGTAATACAACAATTTGTACGGATCAAGAACTAACATTTGATATTTCAGGAATTGACAACAACACGCCGGGAACTACTTATAAGATTACTTTTAATGATGGCACAAGTCCAATTACGCTAGTTCATCCTCTTATAGACAAATTTATAACACACAAATTCACAAAAAATTCATGTGGTGCAAGTTCTTCATTAGCAAATTCTTTTACTGTTTCCTTTGAAGCAGCAAACCCTTGTGGGACAACACCAGGTAGTGCGGGTGGTATTTTTGTTTCTGATAAGCCAAAAGCTCAATTTGACATCGTAAATCAAACTAAAATATGTGTAAACAATTCCTTAACCTTTTCAAATAAAAGTACTGGGACTTCAGTAACGTCTAGTTCTTGTACTAACGGACCAATAATTTGGAAAATAACACCAAGTACGGGCTGGTCCATTATTAATGGTACTAATGGCAGAGATTTTAACCAAACAGATCCTACAATTTGGCAAACAGGAGGACAAAATTTAAATGTAAGGTTCACCCAGCCAGGAGAATATAAAATATCTTTAAAAATTGGAACTACTTCTTGTGGGGTCGATAGCTTAGAAAAAACCATTTGTGTTAACCCAACCCCAACAGCTGCTTTTGATTTAGATAAAAGTACAGGTTGTGCACCTCTGATAGTTAAAACAACTAACAATTCTAATACCCCAATTTGCGGGAACAATGATTACACTTGGAGTGTAACTTATACTGATTCGCAAGGATGTGCTGGAACTAGTAGCTTCTCTTATCTAAACAGCACAAGTGCCAAATTTACGAACCCAGAATTTCAGTTTAACAATGCTGGCACATATAGTATTTCACTTACAACTAAAAATGCAGATGGTACTGGTTGTAGTGTTACATCCGCAATAAAAACAATTACTGTGAAAGCTAAGCCTATTGTTAGTATTAACGGAGTCTCTTCAGTTTGTTTAGGCGCAAATTTAGCGTTGGGTTCAACGGTAAAAAACTGTTATTCAACCATTGCAGAAACTTATCTATGGAGCTTTCCGGGGGCAAATATCACAAGTTCTAATGATGCAATACCACCAAATATTAATTATTCTACTGCGGGTACTAAAATTATCACATTAGATGTTACTAACGAATGTGGCACTACGACAATTACCAAAACAATTACAGTTAACTCAGCACCTTCTGTTAATGTAATTTCAGACAAAATTTTATGTCCTAGCAATAATCAACCAATTATAATTTTTACCAATGTCAGTAATATTAGCGGTGTTACTTACAATTGGACAAGAACTGCTGGAAATATTGGTCTTATACCATTAACAGGTAGTTCTAATATTCCTAGTTTTAATGCAACAAATTCCGGTTCAACCGCAATTACATCTACAATTACTGTAACACCTACATTAAATGGTTGCATAGGTACTCCTGTCACTTTTACCATAACTGTTAACCCTTCTTCACCAGTAGCTAATGCTGGAGTAGACCAAAAAATTTGTAATAAAACAGAGACTGTTTTAAGTGGAAATAATCCAGGAACTTTTGTTGGTACTTGGACTAGGACATCTGGACCTGCTGATATTATATTTGAAGATGCTAATAAATTCAACACAAAAGTAACAGGATTAACTGCAAACCAAACTTATGGATTTAGATGGACTATTACTGGAATAGGAAGTTGCCCAGCTACATTTGATGATGTTGTTATTTTTAACCGCCCAGATGTGACTTCAGCCAATGCGGGAATTGATGCTACAGTTTGCGATTATGTTTTGAGTCCCTTACAAAATAACACTTTTACTTTACAAGGTAATTTAAATACTTCAAGAGCCTACGAAACAGGAACATGGACTATTTTAAACAAGCCAAGTGGTAATACGCCTACTTTTAGTAATAACAATCCCAATAATAAAAATGCAATATTAGGTAATTTAATTCCTGGTACTTACGAACTCGTTTGGACCACCTCTAACGATGCGGGTTGTATCTCATCAACAGACAATGTAATTATTAAAGTTTATAGTAAACCTACAGCAGGTTCAACCACAAAACCTACTGAGATTTGTACAGGAGAAAGTATTACATTAAGCAATACAGGCGCAATTGGCGAAATACTAGAATGGCAATATTCGTTAAATATAAATGGGCCATGGATAAGCATACCAGATAGCAAAAAATCAAGTATAACTGATGCAAATGTTACAACAACAAGATATTATAGGTTCAAAATAGTAAGCCAAAGCCCGCTTTGTAACAATACCTATTTTTATGAGGTAGGTTTTGTAAAAGTAAATCTATTATCTGTTGGCGGAACAGCTAATGGGGCGCAAACTTTATGTTCAAAAACTAATTCTGGTGCTGTTAATGTCTCTGGCAATATTGGAAGTGTGGTGAGATGGGAAAGTTCTTCAGATGATATTACCTTTACGGCAATTCCTAACTCGGTAAATTCTACTTACAATTATTCAAATATTCCAGCAACAACTTATTTTAGAGCCGTTATAAAAAGTGGAACTTGTACCGAGGCAAAATCAACATCGGTAAAAATAACTTTAGGTGAAAATGCCATACAAGCAAAAGCAGGAAATGATCAAAAAATATGTAATCAAACCGAAGTCACTTTATTAGGAAATGATGCTGGAAGTTTCTTGGGAACTTGGACACAAATTAGCGGCACAGCGGTAACTTTTGAAGATGCTAATAAATTCAACACAAAAGTAACAGGATTAACTGCAAACCAAACTTATGGATTTAGATGGACTATTACTGGAATAGGAAGTTGCCCAGCTACATTTGATGATGTTGTTATTTTTAACCGCCCAGATGTGACTTCAGCCAATGCGGGAATTGATGCTACAGTTTGCGATTATGTTTTGAGTCCCTTACAAAATAACACTTTTACTTTACAAGGTAATTTAAATACTTCAAGAGCCTACGAAACAGGAACATGGACTATTTTAAACAAGCCAAGTGGTAATACGCCTACTTTTAGTAATAACAATCCCAATAATAAAAATGCAATATTAGGTAATTTAATTCCTGGTACTTACGAACTCGTTTGGACCACCTCTAACGATGCGGGTTGTATCTCATCAACAGACAATGTAATTATTAAAGTTTATAGTAAACCTACAGCAGGTTCAACCACAAAACCTACTGAGATTTGTACAGGAGAAAGTATTACATTAAGCAATACAGGCGCAATTGGCGAAATACTAGAATGGCAATATTCGTTAAATATAAATGGGCCATGGATAAGCATACCAGATAGCAAAAAATCAAGTATAACTGATGCAAATGTTACAACAACAAGATATTATAGGTTCAAAATAGTAAGCCAAAGCCCGCTTTGTAACAATACCTATTTTTATGAGGTAGGTTTTGTAAAAGTAAATCTATTATCTGTTGGCGGAACAGCTAATGGGGCGCAAACTTTATGTTCAAAAACTAATTCTGGTGCTGTTAATGTCTCTGGCAATATTGGAAGTGTGGTGAGATGGGAAAGTTCTTCAGATGATATTACCTTTACGGCAATTCCTAACTCGGTAAATTCTACTTACAATTATTCAAATATTCCAGCAACAACTTATTTTAGAGCCGTTATAAAAAGTGGAACTTGTACCGAGGCAAAATCAACATCGGTAAAAATAACTTTAGGTGAAAACGTAGCAACTGCAAATGCAGGCCCAAATCAAACGCTTTGTAATTTTATTGGTAAAATTACATTAGCAGCAAATTCCGTAAATGATGCAACTACCAAATGGACTCAAATTAGCGGTCCAACAATTAGTTTTGACAACGATAATTTAGCCAATAGTGAAGTAAATATAACTCAAAATGGAACTTATATTTTTGAATGGGAAATTAGTAATAGTGTATGTCTATCATCTAAAAGTAGGGTAACTATTTTTAATTATCCTCCTTTGGTTAATCAAATTACAGGAAGTTCAACTTTTTGCTTTGGACAACAAGTTACAATTACAGGTAATACACCAACTGGCGGAGATGGAAATTATGCTTATAGCTGGGAGAAAAGTATAGATAATAGTTCTTGGCAAGTCATCACAAATGAAACGAGTAAAAATTTAAGTTTTGTGACACAAAATACCATATACGTGAGGCGAGTTGTTAAATCTAATGTTTGTTTAGATAATAGCACCGCAGTTTTAATAACTGTTTTACCTACAATTGTAAATAATACTGTTTCTGCCAATCAAGAAATTTGCATAGGAAAGGCTAGCCAAATTATTACAGGTTCAACTCCAACCGGAGGAAATAATTTTTATGCTTATAGTTGGGAAAAAAGCTTAGATGACAATGTTTGGATTGTAATTGCAGGGATTACAACGAAAGATTATCAGCCTACAAATGTACTAATTAACACCTATTTTAGGAGAATTGTAACTTCAAATGTTTGTATAGATGCTCAAAAAAGCACATCAAATATTGTAAAGATTACTGTTAGGCCAAATGCTATTTCCGATTTTACCACTGTAGCTACCAGCGCTTGTATCCCATTTAATTTAGCAAGTGTAATTACCGCTACTGCTCACCCTAATGAGAATTTGAGTTATGAATGGTTTGCCAATGGACAGGTTATTGGGAACACTTCCAGTTTTCCCGGCTATATTATTACCAATGATGGGGATATTGTAAAAATTAAATTAGTAACTATTAGTAAATACGGATGTAATAGCGATACCAAAGAGATTACATTTAGTACCACAAAAAATGTAGTAGCCTCGTTTATTAAAGACAAACAAAAAGGTTGTGGCCCGTTAACGGTGAAATTCACAAATAATTCTTCTCCGTTAAATGGTGTTAGTTATACTTGGGATTTTGGTAATGGACAAACTTCTAATTTGGCTAATCCGCCAACAATCATATTTGCTTCTCATCCATTAAATAGAGATACCACTTATATTATAAAACTAATAGCAAAAACTTCATGTTCTGAAACTTTATTTAAGGATTCTATAACTGTAAGACCAAAACCAGTTTCTATATTTTCTCCGGATGTTACCATTGGTTGTTCGCCATTAGCAATTAAATTTACTAATCAATCTAAAGGAATTCCAAACATGTACACTTTTGATTTTGGAAATGGAGATAAGATTACCAAAACAGATAATTCAGTTGTAAACTACACTTATCTAACCAATAAAACAGACACTTTTACTGTAAAATTATATGCTCAAAATGAATGCGGAATAGACTCTTCATTTTACAATATTATAGTATATCCAAATACAATAAAACCAGAGTTAGTAATAGACGGCAATAGCCGTTTTGGATGTGCACCTCTTAAAGTAAAATTTTATAATAATTCTGAAGGAGCAAATAGTTTTTTATGGGATTTTAATGATGGAACCACCTCTACAACCAGTGTATCTCCAGGAACACTAGATCATATTTTCAAAACACCAGGGACGTACATTGTAAAACTAACTGCAACTAACGGTTGCGCAATCGCATCTACAACAGAAAAAATTACAGTTTATGAACAACCCATCGCATCTTTCCAAAATGACAAATTACAATATTGTGTAGGTGAAGATGTTTTATTTACAAATAGCTCACCTAGTAATTTTACTTTTATTTGGGATTTTAGTGATGGAATAACAAGCAATGAAGTAAATCCGAAGCATAAATTTTCCAAATCTGGCGATTTTAATGTAAAATTAACTGCCTTTAAATCTTACCAGGATGGCACATTATGTAGTACAGTAATAAATAAAACCATATCTGTAATTTCTCAACCAATTGCTACTTTTACTACCAATAGTAATATTTTAAATTGTGCCCCTTTTACTTTAAAAGTAAACGCAACACCATCAAACTCATCTGGAGGTGTAGAATGGGATTTTGGCGATCCCTCAAGTGTAAATAATTTATCACAAGGGTTTTCAAGTAGCCACACTTTTACTATTCCTGGTGTTTATAAAATTAAATCTATAGCATATAATAAAACGGGCTGTGCTGATTCTACTGAACAAATTATTAGAATTACAGAATCACCTATGGCAGAATTTGAAACTGCAGATACGTTAATTTGTGGTTCTTCAAAAATTATTCAGTTTAATAATAAATCAACCTATGGAGGTACTGGAATTCTAAGTTATAGGTGGTACATCAACAATACATTAATCTCTAATCAGAAAAATATAACTTATAATTTTAATACTCCTACCAACGTAGTTTTACCATTTATATATGAAGTAAAGTTAATTGTGTTAAGTACTATAGGTTGCCCTGATACAGTTATCCATAAAGTACGATTTAATCCAATACCAAAAGCAGATTTTAGTATATCAAAGAATATTGATTGTGCGCCTTTTATTGCTAAAATAATAAATAATTCAACATTTGCAGATAATTTTAAATGGTATTTAAATGGAGTATTAGTTTCTACGTTAAGAACCCCTAACTCCATTCTATTAGATATCCCAAATAAAATATTCAATATAAAATTAGTTACTGGAAATATCTATGGTTGCAGATTAGATAGCATTGAAAAGACAATTAGTACCTATCCAAAACCCAAAACATTGTTTTCAGTAAACGATAGCGTAAGTTGCAATGGAAAATTGGATTTAATCACAACCAATAAGAGTTTAGGAGCAGCAAGTTATATTTGGAATTTTGGAGATACTACGCCAGAAAGTACTGCAATTTCCCCTAAACACACTTACGGTATTCCTGGCACTTATAAACTAAGGTTAATAAGTTATAATGGTTTTTGTAGAGACACCAGTATTGTTGACATAAAAATTTCACCTGTGCCAAAGGCAGCCTATATAGTTAATAAAACAGATGGTTGCACAAAATTGGACGTTCAATTTCAAAATATTTCTGATAATGCCAAAACCTATTTATGGGACTTTGGTGATGGTTCATTCTCTACAAGTAAAAATCCATTACATACATTTAATTACCAAAATTCACCTTTTAGCATAAAACTAATTGCATTTGGAGAAAATGGATGTGCAGATACAACTGTTAAAATCAATTTCATAAGAGTTTCTACACCTCCGCAAGCTAATTTCGAGATTCTACCGGATAGTATTATCAAGATACCTGATTATACATTTAATTACAAGAACACAAGTAAAGGAAGTCCGGTTAAATTTTTATGGGACTTTGGAAACGGTAAAATATCTAAAGAAGAAAACCCTTCTCATACTTATGCAGATACAGGTGCATATAAAGTGAAATTAATTGTCTCAAATATTGAAGGATGTACAGATACAATCTCTAAAATAGTTAAGATAAATGGAGTACCTGGTTATTTATTTATACCAAACGCTTTTGAGCCAGGTAACGAAAAACAAGAAATTCGAACTTTTAGGATAAAAGGTTCTGGTATGTCTGAGTTTAACATTAAAATATTTAATAAATGGGGCGAACTAATTTGGCAATCAAATCTCTTGAATAAAGATGGCGAGCCTATAGAAAGTTGGGATGGTACTATGAAAGGATTACCAGCACCACAAGGTGTTTATGTCTGGTCAGTAAGTGCTAAATTTATTGACGGCAGTATTTGGAAAGGAATGAAATATACTCAAGGCTCTCAATTGCGGACTGGACCTTTACACTTAATACGATGATTAAAAAGTTATTATTAATACTTTCATTTTTATTCTTAGATTATTTATCCAATGCTCAGGATCATATATATTCTCAATTTTATAATGCTCCGCAATATTTAAATCCGGCTTTAAATGGTCAGTTTAATGGTGATTTTAGATTAAATGCTATATATAGAAACCAATGGTCTAACATTGCGGGACCATTAACCTATTTTACATTTGCTACAGATATTAGTGTGCCTGAATTTGGTGGTGGTTTTGGGGCAATAGTAACCAAATCAAGTGAAGGAACTGCTTATCTAAATAAGACAAATTTCTCTGGTATATATTCTTATTCTGTTGATTTTGGAAATACTGGGAATTTATCTTTTGGAATACAAGGAGGGATTACAAACAGAAAAATTGATCAAAACAAATTAATTTATTTTGATCAGCTAAATAATGATGGAATTATTTTTGGTGGGATTTCTTCGGCTAGCCCACTTGAATTTAATAATAAATTCTTTTTTGATTCAGGTGTTGGAATTAATTTAATAGTAGGTAATCTAATGTTTGGTGCAGCAGGAAACCATCTCAATAAACCTAATGAATCATTTACAGGCACTTCGTCTCCCCTACCAATGCGCATAAACGGATATGCTAGCTATAAGTTTATTCTAGACTACTATGATGATGAGGATAGTCCATCTCTTACTCCTTCGGTTTTATATTATTCACAAGCAGAATTAAAATCAATAAGTTTAGGATTTCAAGTTAAAAATAAAAGTGTAAATGTGGGTTTATGGTACAGGGGTGATAATAAACAAAGAGATGCAGTTGTTTTTTCAATCATTTTAGATTTATTCAATAAGCAGGATTATTATGATAAGGTACGTCTTGGTTTTAGCCATGATGCAACATCATCAAGATTAGGTTATGGTAATACAGCAGGAACTACAGAAGGTTCATTGATCTATGAAACAACTTTGTCTAGATTTTCAAATAACCGCGGTTCTAGATTTAATAACAATAGTAGAAAATGTTACGATTTTTATTAATCAATAAAGAATCAATCATCCAACCCAATCTTATACTTTCTTCCTTTTATCTTTTCGTTTTTAATAGCATTGATGGCTTGGTGAGCTTTTTTTCTGCTCACAGCAACGTAGCTCATGTGGTCAAAAATTTCTATTAAGCCAATTTCTTCCTTTTGTAAATTTGCTTTCTTGTATAACAAGCCTACCACATCAATTTTATTGACTTTATCTTTTTTACCAGCGGCTACATAAATAGTTGCCCATTTGCTAGCATCAAACATTTTGAAGTCTTCAATTTCTGTAATTTCTTGTATCGGCGCAGTCACATAATCTGGAGCATATTCGTCATCAGCAAGAAGCAAATATGCTTTACCGCTAGCTTTCATTCGGGCTGTACGACCGTTTCTGTGTGTAAAAGATTCTTGCGTAAATGGGATTTGATAATGGATAACTTGCTGCACATCTGGAATATCAAGGCCTCGAGAAGCTAAATCTGTTGTCACTAAAACGGCATGAGTACCATTTCTAAATTTAACCAAAGCTTTTTCTCTATCGGGCTGATCCATACCGCCATGATAAATTCCATTACTCAAGCCTTTGTCCCACAATAAATCGCTCACTCTTTCTGCTGCTTCGCGATGATTACAAAATATCAGACTTGGACCTTCTGGATGTTCCGAAACTACTTGCATCAAGAGTTTCAATTTATCTTTAGATTTGGTATGCAAAACCTTTAAATCTAAATCTGGAGCATGGCTCTCTTGATTTAAGAAGTTAACCATGGCTAAGTTATTTACCTGTGCAAATTCAGGAATTTCTTCCATTTGAGTTGCCGAGGTTAATATTTTCTGTTTAACGTTAACTAGGTTCTCAATAATCATTTCCATCTCTACCTGAAAACCCATTTCTAAAGACTTATCAAACTCGTCTAAAACTAAAAATTTAACTTCTGTAGGATCAAAATTTTCATTTCTGATGTGGTAAGATATTTTTCCAGGAGTGCCAATAATTACAGATGGCGTTTCTGATAGACTTAAACTTTCTGTTTTGGTAGAATGACCACCATAAATACAAGTAACTTTAAAGCCCGATTGTAACGAGCGGAAAACTTGCTCTATTTGTAAAGCTAGTTCTCTAGTAGGAACAATAATTAAAGCTTGAACTTGTCCAATATCTCCTTTTAATTGCGTAATTATTGGCAGCAAAAAAGCCAATGTTTTGCCAGAACCAGTTGCAGAAAGTACCATCACATCTTTTTGGGCATCTATAGCTTTTTGTGTGGCATGTTGCATTGGGTTTAAGGCAGTAATGTTTAACCGACTTAAAATTTGAGGAATAGAGATAAGATTTGTCATCTGCGCAAATATCCAATAAATTATTTGTTAAATCTGTATTTGCTTTTGCACTTAACTTATATTTGTAGCATGAGAAAACTAAAATTGGACGAATTAAACCGACCAAGTGTAGAAGAATTTAAAGAACAGGATAAACTGCCCGTTATCGTGGTATTAGATAATGTACGTAGCTTAAACAATGTAGGGTCGGCATTTAGAACAGCCGATGGTTTTGCCGTTGAAGCTATTTATTTATGCGGTATAACTGCCCAGCCTCCACATCGCGAAATAGAAAAAACAGCTTTAGGTGCTACGCAATCTATAACATGGAAGTACTTTGAACATGTTTTAGATGCAGTAAATCATTTGAAAGAAAACAATTATCAAATTGTAGCTATAGAACAAGCTGAAAATAGCATCAGCCTAACCGATTTTGAACCAACGCCTTTAGAAAAATACGCTTTCTTTTTTGGTAACGAAGTTAATGGGGTAAGCGATGAAGTAATGCAAAACATGGATTGCTGCATAGAAATACCTCAGTTTGGAACTAAACATTCTTTCAATATTGTAATAAGTACAGGAATTGTTCTTTGGGATTTTTATAGTAAATATGTGAAGCTGTAAGTAGGAAATAAAAGATTTTTACTTTTTCTTCTTTTTGTAAGTAATCTTAACATTCCCTACTCCTGAATCAACAATATCAATTTTTTTTGCTGCTCTTTTAGATAAATCTATAATTCTACCGGCAACAAAAGGTCCTCTATCGTTAATTTTGACTTTTACCGTTTTACCATTATTCAAATTGGTCACTTTTACTTTGGTGCCAAAAGCTAAGGTTTTATGAGCAGCGGTTAATTTAGAGTTTCTAAATGTTTCTCCTGATGCTGTTTTTTTACCATTAAATTTATCGGCATAAAAAGATGCCTTACCGGTTTGAGTTGCTTTGGGAGAACAGGCAAAGAATAATAAGCAAGTTAAGATCAGAAAAGTAGAGTGAATCATTTTCATGTTAAAAAGGTAAAAACAATAAAATAGATTATAAATTCAAAACGATTAACATATTAACAAAAAAGCCGTTTTAAAAAAAGGTTTGTCATGTTGTCCACCGCGGCGGATCAGCATATCAATTGAAGGTTATGAATTTTATAGATCAGTTAGCAGAATCTTCAAGTAGGATTCTGAAATAAATTCAGAATGACTTGTGCTTTTTGAGAAGCTAAAGAAAACAAAAAAGCCGTTTTCATTTCTGAAAACGGCTCTATCTTAATTATTGAATCTAAAATCTAGCTTCTGTTAGAAAAACTATTTCGCTCTATTCTTGAAAAATCTAAAATCTTTACCAATAAATTTGGCTTGCTTCCCTAGTTCTTCTTCAATACGTAATAACTGATTGTATTTTGCAATCCTATCAGAACGAGAAGCAGAACCCGTTTTAATTTGACCGCAATTTAAAGCCACAGCTAAATCTGCAATAGTAACATCTTCAGTTTCGCCAGAACGGTGAGACATTACAGATGTATAATTTGCATGCTGAGCCATAGAAACCGCATTGATAGTCTCTGTAAGCGATCCAATTTGGTTAACCTTTACTAGTATTGAGTTAGCCGTATCGTTATCAATACCTTGCTTTAAACGAGTTACATTAGTTACAAATAAATCATCACCTACCAATTGTACTTTATCGCCAATTCTTTCGGTTAATAATTTCCAACCATCCCAATCATTCTCATCCATACCATCCTCAATAGAAATGATTGGATATTTTTCAGTTAAAGAAGTTAAGTAATCTACCTGTTCTGCACTAGTTCTTTTTGCTCCGTTAGGACCTTCAAACTTAGAATAATCGTAAATGCCATCTTTATAAAATTCAGAGGCAGCACAATCAAAAGCTAAACAAATATCAACTCCTGGCTTGTAACCAGCTTTTTCTATCGCTTGCATAATGGTTTCAACGCCATCTTCGGTACCATCAAAAGTTGGAGCAAAACCACCTTCATCGCCTACAGCTGTAGATAAACCTCTATCGTGTAAAATCGCTTTTAAATTATGGAAAACTTCTGTTCCCCAACGTAAAGCCTCAGAAAAAGATGAAGCGCCTACTGGCATAATCATAAATTCTTGAAAAGCTATTGGAGCATCAGAATGCGAACCGCCGTTTACAATATTCATCATTGGGATTGGTAAAGTATTGGCATTTACACCACCAATGTAACGGTATAAAGGCTGACGACTTTCTTGTGCTGCTGCTTTAGCTACAGCTAAAGAAACACCTAAAATAGCGTTTGCCCCTAAATTTCCTTTATTTTCTGTTCCGTCTAAATCAATCATTAATTGATCTATGGCATTTTGTTCAAAAACATCAATACCTCTTAAGGCCTCAGCAATTTTCTCATTTACATTGGCAACGGCCTTTAAAACGCCCTTACCTAAATAAACACTTTTATCTTTATCGCGAAGCTCAACTGCTTCATATTGTCCGGTTGAGGCACCAGATGGAACTGCTGCTCTTCCTAAAATTCCGTTTTCGGTTATTACATCTACTTCAATAGTAGGATTTCCTCTACTATCTAGGATTTGTCTTGCGTGTACATCAAGAATTAAACTCATGGTATTTTTATTTTAAATGATTATTCGGTTTACACTTAGTGTTAAAATTACACTAAATTATATATTTTATATGTATTGGCAAATATAATAATTGTTAACAATACGTTAATCTTTATCAAATTACTATTTTGTGTCAAAATATTATAAATTTAAATCAATGTAAATCATAACATTATAAAAATTAATTAAACTAAAATATAAATTAAATAGATTGCTTTATTTTACTATTCCAGCAGAGCTAAATTGTAAATCGTACAACTTTTTGTAATAGCCATCTAGTTTTAAAAGCTCTTGATGTGTTCCCATTTCCATCATTTCACCTTTATCTAAAACAATAATTTTATCGGCATTTTGAATGGTAGATAAACGGTGTGCAATAACTATAGACGTTCTTCCAGTCATTAATTTCTCTATAGCGGTTTGAATCAATTCTTCTGTTTCGGTATCTACAGATGAAGTTGCTTCGTCTAAAACCAATATTTTAGGTTGATGCACTAATGCTCTAATAAAAGATATGAGTTGAGCCTGACCAGCAGATAAGGTTGCCCCACGTTCTTGAACTTGATACTGATAATTACCAGGTAAATTGTTAATAAAGTCATGTGCGCCTACATCTTTAGCGGCATCTATAATCTCATTAATGGTAATATCAGGATTTTGAAGACTGATGTTGTTTTGGATGGTATCCGAAAACAAAAATACATCTTGCAATACTGTTGCAATTTGAGAACGAAGATAAGACAGTTCAAAATCGGCTATATTAGTGCCATCAATGGATACTTGGCCTTTACTAATCTCATAAAATCTATTTAAGATATTTATAGTTGATGATTTACCCGCACCAGTTGCTCCTACTAAAGCCAATGTCTCCCCTTCTTTAACTTTAAAGGATATATCCTTCAATATCCATTCATCATCATTTGGCATTTCATCGGTTTGTTTGTAAGAGAACCAAACGTTTTTAAATTCAATTTCACTCTTCATATTAGGAAGTATTTTGTGACCAGAATTAACCGTTTTTTCTTGCGTATCAAGTACATTAAAAACCCTTTCGGCACCAACCATTCCCATTTGTAGGGTATTAAACTTATCGGCTAGTTGTCTAATTGGAGTAAACAACATGTTTACATACATTATAAAGGCAACAACAATACCTGGAGAAACCTGATTATTGAGAATACTTTTTGAACCATACCAAACCAATAAACCTATAGAAATGGCCGAAATTATCTCAACTACCGGAAAAAATATGGAGTAATACCAGTTAGATCGAATATGAGCATCTCTATGTAAAGCGTTAATTTCTTTAAATTTTTTATACTCTTGTTCTTCTCTAGCGTAATATTGAATAATATTTACACCACTAATATGCTCTTGCAAAAATGTATTTAACAAAGAAACCTGAGCTCTAACTTGTTGAAATGCAACTTTAATAGCTTCTTTAAAAACATAAGTGGCAACCATTAACAATGGCATAGGAATTAAAATAATTAAAGTTAATCGCCAATCTTGGTATAACATTACTCCTAAAATTGTAATAATGGTTAAACTATCGCCTATGATAGATATTAAACCTTCACTAAAAATATCGGCAATGGTCTCTAAATCGGATACGGTACGGGTAATTAACTGACCAATAGGAGTTCTATCAAAATATTTTAAACGAAGTTGAGTGATGTGCTTAAAAACATCAATTCTTAAATCTTTGATCACTGATTGACCTAAGGCATTGGTTAAGAATGTTTGAAAATATTGAATAATAGTTTGTAAAAACAATAATGCCAGCATCAATAAAACCATCATTACCAAACCATTCGTATTGTTGAATAAGATGTATTGATCTATGGTAGTTTGAATTAAAAATGGCCTAACAGGGGCAATTGCGGCAATTGATAAAGTTAATATTACCGACCAAGCAAAATTACTTTTATAAGGTTTGGTATAGTGCATTAACCTACCTAATAAACCCCAATCGTACGTTTTACCTATAATTTGCTTTGCCATTATTTAATATAAGGATATTTAACTTGAGTTAAAAACAAACCACAAGCAGGTACAGATGCCCCTGCTTCGCTCCTATTTTGGCTTTGTATAATTTGATGAATATCTTCTGCTCTAATTTTTCCTTTTCCTGCGTCTATTAAAGTGCCAACTATAGCCCTAACCATGTTTCTAAGAAATCTGTTTGCGCCAATGTGATAAATTAATCCGTCTGGTACTTCTTCTATATAAGAATGGTTTATAGTACAGATATTAGTGAAATTATCGGCATTGGATTTACAAAAAGCGCCAAAATCATCGTATTGTTTGATAATTTCGGCCCCAGCTTTCATAGCTTCTACATCTAATTTTTGAGTAAATAACCAACTCAAATCAGTCTTGAAAGGATTCTTTTTAAAATGGATATGATATTGATAGGATCTTAAAGTAGCATCAAATCTTGCATGGGCATTTTCTTGAACCTGAAAAACATTTAAAAGAGCAATATCATGAGGAAGTAGACTATTGATTGATTTGACAACCTTATCTAAATGGTTAAAATCTAATTGACTAACTAAATCTACATGTAAAAAAAACTGAGATGCGTGTACACCAGTATCTGTTCTTCCGCAGCCTAAAGTTTCTATATCTTCTCTAAAATAAGTAGCTAAAGCCCTATCAACTACTTCTTGAACCGCTAAAGCATTGGGTTGAGTTTGCCAGCCATGATAAGGAGTCCCGTTGTAGGCAATTTCGAAAAAATATCGGTGTTTTTTACTCACGATGCAAATGTAAAATATTAGTTTTAAAATGATGGTAAAACAATAGCCAAGGATTTAAAAATGATAAACAATTCGTATTAATTCCTTTTAACTTTTTACTTTTGATTTCTGACTTTAATCCTTATAAAAAATTACACATGATACAAAGAATTCAATCTATTTACCTATTACTATCTTCTTTAGCTATTTATGCCTTGTTTATATTCCCTTTTGTAAATACATTAGACGGAATTAACTCTAGAATAATTAAAGTAACAGGTGTTTACGAACAAGTAAATAACCAAACTGTACAAACAGAACCCTTTTTATTGTTAACCATAGTTACAGCAATTTTGGGTTTGATACCTATTATTTTAATTTTTCAATACAAGAATAGAAAAAGACAAGCTACTCTTATTTATAGTTTTGTAGTTATTTTAATTGCATACAGTTTTTGGATATCCCAAACAGTAAAATCGTTTGCAAATACCACTTTAGAGATAAGTAATTACAATATTGGTGCTGGATTGAGCTCTGTTTCTATTTTATTTTTGGTTTTAGCAGCAAAAGGCATTTTAAGAGACGAAAAATTAGTGAAATCTGCTGATAGACTGAGGTAATATTAAATAAATACCAAACATTACGCTTTATTGTTAATAAGTAGTTAAAATTGTGATTAACTTATTGCTAATTTAATATTGAGTTAACTTTACCAAACGTATTTTTATGTGTTTAAAATCTTAAAAAAATAACACATGAAAAAACTATTACTAATAGCGCTACTAATTGCTCCAATGTTAACGTTCGCTCAAACAGCTTGGATAAATGAAATTCATTATGATAACTTTGGATCGGATGTAGATGAATTTGTAGAAGTGGTTATTAAAAATCCTGGATCTTTCGATTTAAGTCTTTTCAAGATTCAACTTTATAATGGAAATGATGGATTCGTTTATGACACTAAAACAGTAAATAACTTTGTAGTAGGTAGTACAAGTGGAACTTATACCTATTATAGTTTTACATACCCTGCAAACGGAATTCAAAATGGAGCACCAGATGGCATTGCTTTATCATATAATGGTGTCTTGATTCAATTTTTAAGTTATGAAGGTACTTTCAATTTCGTAGCAGTAGGTGGTGATGCTAATGGAGTTACTTCTACAAGAATTGGTGTTTTAGAAGCAGGCACCGAAGCCGCTGGATCTTCTCTTCAACTTATTGGTTCATTAACGGCTACAAGCGTTTATGCAGACTTTACATGGGGAGGACCAATAACTTCAACAAAAGGTACTGCAAATCCAACCACTCTCCCTATTTCCCTAACCTCTTTCACAGGTAAAGAAGCTAACAAATCAATTCTATTAAATTGGGTAACAGCTTCCGAAAAGAACAACAAAAATTTTGAGCTTTTTAGATCTGTTGATGGTAAAAACTTCAAATCTATTGGTACCGTTGCTGGTGCTGGTGATTCTAATGCTGAATTAAAGTACTCTTTTGTTGACGCTAACCCATTCGGTGGAACCAATTACTATCAATTGAAGCAAATTGATTTTGATGGTAAAAGCTCAACTTCAAGCATAATTCCAGTTGATTCTAAAATTGAGGACACTAAAATCACAGTTTATGCAACCTCTAAAGTGAATATCAGCATAACTTCTCCAAATGAAACATCGGGTAAACTAAGTTTATTTGATATCAGCGGTAGAAAAATAAGCGAGCAAAATATTAGCTTAAACAAAGGCTATAATTCATTAGAATTAAAAGATAACCTAAACCCAGGTATACATTTTATTACTTTAGAAAACGAAGGGAAATTATACCGTCAGAAATTTATGAAGTAAAAGTTATTTTAAATCATATATCAAAGCCTGATTTTTTAAAAAATCAGGCTTTATTGTTTTATCCAATTTAGTTAGCTATTAAAATTGGAACTGGTTTGAGCTTTGTTGCCGTTTTATTTTTAGCATTATCTGCAAAAGGTATTTTAAGAGACGAAAAAATAGTAAAATCTGCCGATAGGCTGAGGTAATATTAAATAAATGCTAAATATTAAGCTTTATTGTTAATAAGTAGTTAAAAATGTGATTAACTTATTGTTAAGTTAATATTTAGTTAACTTTTCTATTGATATTTTTATGCGTTAAAATAATTTAAAAATATAATATGAAAAAACTATTACTTTCTTTAACAACAGCAATCCTATTACTTAATCCAACAAATATTTTTGCACAACTTTATTGGATCGGCACCCCTGTAAACTCTTGGAATTCTTCAAATTGGAGTACTACTGGATCTGTTCCCTTTTCTTCTCCTTGGGTTGCAAACAGTGCCGCAGTTTTTAATGTGGAAAATAGTTTAATTACCGGAGCAACTGTTGCATTTTCTAGTATAACAGCTAATGAAAACGTAACGTTTACATCAATTAGTGGTACAATTGGTACAGGTGGTACAGTGGCAAACATCAACGTTGCAAGTGGTAAACTTTTTGATTTTGGAACTCAAGCAATTTCAACAGCATCCGGAACTGGATTTGTAAAAGACGGAGCAGGTTCCTTATCATTAGGTGGAGGTACATATTCCGGTGGCTTTACACTGAATAGTGGAACTGTAATTTTAAGAGGCGCTAATGCAATGGGAGCTGGAGGTACACTTACCATAAACGGAGGAACAATTGCAGGAAGTGCTACAAGGGATTTGACAGGTAAATATACTTCAATAACAGTTGGAGGAAATTTTACATTAGGTTCCAGTGTAAGTCCTGCAGCAAGCAGCGCAAGTTTAACATTTAATGCTCCAATAAATTTAGGAGCAAATGATAGGGTTATAACCTTAGATGGCACCGGTGGCACACGTACACTAGCTGGAGTTATAAGCAGTACAGGCGGTGGGCTTACCATAGAAAGTAGTACAGCTGGTTTAAAACAACTAACTCTATCAGGTTCAAATACTTATACAGGACCAACAGTTATAACGGGAGTTAATTCAAGATTAGCTTTAGGAGCATCTGAAGTAATTCCTAATAATTCGCCAATTACTCTTAATGGTGGGGAAATACTAACCTCAGCATTCTCTGAGACCTACTCAACACTAAGATTAACAGAAAATTCAAATATTATTTTAAATGGATCTTCGGTGCAAAATCATAATTTTTCTGCCAGTAATTTAATAAGTTGGACGGCCGGAAAGACATTAACCATTAGTGGATGGCTAGGAACATTTAATGGTACTACTACTGGTACAGCAGGTAGAATATTTATAGGTTCGGACGCGACAGGTTTAACATTAGCCCAACTTTCTCAAATTAAATTTTTTAATGGTTCCACTAATTCAGATGCTGCCATACTTTCTACTGGTGAAATCGTTCCAACTGGTACCCTACCTATCTCCTTAACCTCTTTTATAGGTAAAGCAGTAGACAAATCAGTATTATTAAATTGGGCAACCGCTTCTGAAACTAATAACGATTATTTTGAAGTATTAAAATCTAGCAATGGTAAAACTTTTACTGCTATTGGAACTGTTAAAGGAAATGGAACTACATCTGATGCAAAATCTTATTCTTTTGTAGATGTCAACCCAGCTGCTGGTACAAACTACTACCAATTAATACAACATGATTTTGATGGTAAATCATCTAAATCAGATATCATTCCAGTTAATTCAGCAATTTCTAGTTCTAGTTTAACGGTGTATGCAGCTGCTAGCTCTGTTAATGTTTCTATAAACTCTGCAAACCAAACAAATGGTACTTTACAAGTTTTTGATTTAGCTGGTAAAAAATTGAACGAAACTAGATTAACACTAAACAAAGGTTTTAACACGACTAGTATTCCTTTAAGTTTAAATAGCGGAATTTACGTGGTTAGTTTTGTGAGCGAAGCCGAAGTAATTAATAGTAAGTTTATAAAAGACTAATTTTAATTAAAACATGAATGTAAAGTCCTGATTTTAATTAATCAGGACTTTTTTTATTGAAAATTCTCTAACTGTTGATATACAATTAACATACAAAACCCAATGTTTATAAACTGTTAACCAAAGCTTAAAAGTAGCTTAATCAGTCTCCAATATATTTGCGAGAAAAAATATAAACACATGAAACAAAAATTACTTTTACTAATGCTATGCCTAGGTATTTTATCGGCTTGTAAAAAAGACGAAATCGAACCTGAGTTCTTTGTGAATGAAGATGCAGCTACTTTTGCCGAAATTGGTATGATTGATATTGGAGATGCTGGTGCAGCAGAAATATCGGCCTACGACCCACTAACTAAACGTTTATTTGTAGTTAACAACTCTACAGCGGGTAATAAAATTGATGTGTTAGATTTTGCAAATCCTACAAGTATTAAATCGCTTTCTTCTATTAGTACCACTTCGTATGGTGGTTTTGTAAATAGCGTAGCTGTTAGCGATGGTAAATTAGCTGCAGGTATAGAAAGCACAAGCCTTCAAGCTAATGGTAAAATTGTAATTTTCAAAACAACCGATAATTCAGAAATTAAATCGGTAACGGTGGGTGCTTTGCCAGATATGGTTACATTTTCTCCCGATGGTAAATATATACTTTCGGCAAATGAAGGTCAGCCTAGTGAAGATTATTCTGTTGACCCTGAAGGCACTGTTTCTATTATTGATGTAAACAATAATTATAGTGTAGTTACTATAAATTTTGCTGCATTTGTGGCACAAAGAAATAGTTTAGTAGCTGGAGGTTTTAGAATTGACGGCTTAAACAAAGATTTTCTTAAAGATATTGAACCTGAATATATTACAGTCTCCGAAGATTCAAAATTTGCCTGGGTTACCTTACAAGAGAACAATGGTATTGCCAAAATAGATTTAACTACTAAAACGATTACTAATATTTTCCCATTAGGGTTTAAAGACTTTAATATTACCGGAAATGAAGTTGATATGAGTGATAGGGATTCTCAAATTAAATTAGATAAATTTAATGTTAAAGGAGTTTACATGCCCGATGCTTTAGCAGTTTACACTAATAATGGTGTTCCTTATATTTTTACAGCAAACGAAGGTGATGCCAGAGAATATACTGCATTTGCTGATGTTAAAAGAATGAAGGATTTAAATTTAGATGCATCTATTTTCCCTAACAGAACAACTTTAAGAGGGGATGCCATTTTAGGTAGATTAAATTTGATTACCACTTTAGGTGATACCGATATGGACGGAGATTATGACGTTCTTTATTCATTAGGATCAAGATCTTTTAGTGTTTGGAATGGCAATACTGGCTCGTTAGTTTTTGATAGTAAAAACGAATTAGACCAAAAAGCAATTGGCATTAATATTTACGATGACGGCAGAAGTGATGATAAATCTGTTGAACCAGAAGGCATCACTGTTGGTAAAGTTGGCAATAAAATGATTGCATTTATAGGATTGGAAAGAGCAGATGCTGTGGCGATTTATGATATTACAAACCCACAAATACCAGTTTTCCTACAAATTATTAAAACTGGAGACGCACCAGAAGGAGTTTTATTTATATCAGCAAAAGACAGTCCTACTAAAAAGAGTTTGTTAATTGTAAGTAGTGAAGGTGATGGAGTTGTAAAAGTTTTTACACCAAACACAATTTAATAAACACAAAAATTTGTTTTGTTTTAAAGCAAAATATAATAAACACTTTAAAAGTCCTGATTTATTTTCAGGACTTTTTTGTTTAAAACAATTTGTATTCAAGCTTTAAAACGTTAAAATCAAATAAAATCTATAAAAACAATAATATAACTAAGTATTTAAAGTACATAAATCAAAGCCTAACTCTTCAAAACACCAATCATTAACTTATACACACCTAATTTAATTTGTTAGCAAATTATACATTAAACAATTGTTAAACGAGGGTTTTTAAAAACAAAATCCTTATTTTGAGCAACAAAAATTTTTTGATAAACACATGTCCAATCATCAAGGAAACTCGGTTAAAAAAGTATTATTACAGCTTATTTCAAACGTTTTTGAAAAAAACGGTAATAAACCATTAAATTATAGGCAAGTAGCCAATTTACTTAATATTATAGATCCCTCCTCTAAATCAACAATACTAGAAATTTTAGAAGACGAGACTGTAAATGGCGTTTTTTTAGAGGTGTCTAAAGGAAAATATCAGCTACACGAGGTAAAAGCCTTCCTTACAGGTAAAATTTCTATGGCTAATGATGGTTCTGCATTTTTAATTCCAGACGACGAGTTTGAGAAAGACATTTATATTGCTCCACGTAAATTAAGGACTGCATTACATGGCGATAAAGTAAAACTCCATGTTTACGAAAGCAGCAAAGGCAAGCGCAAAGAGGGCGAAGTTGTAGAGATTGTAGAGCGTGTTAAAATGGAATTTACTGGTATTGTGAAGCTATCTCAACACTTTGCATTTTTTATTCCCGATGATCGTAAAATGCTTCATGATATTTTTATCCCTCTAGAAGATTTAAATGGAGCTAGAAACGGGATGAAAGCTTTGGCAAAGATTGTGGATTGGCCTGCCGGAGCTAAAAACCCAGTCGGTATTATCAAAAGTATATTGGGTAAACAAGGTGAGAATAATACAGAAATGAACGCTATTCTTGCCGAATACGGTTTTCCACTTTCTTTCCCTCAAGAAGTAGAAAAAGAAGCGCAAGTCATTTCTACAGAAATTACCAAAGAAGAAATTGCTAAAAGAAGAGATTTTAGAAATATTTTAACCATAACCATTGATCCATTTGATGCTAAAGATTTTGATGATGCCATTTCATACCAAGTTTTACCAAATGGCAATTACGAAGTTGGTGTCCATATTGCTGATGTTTCGCACTATTTAGTACCAGATACCGCTTTAGACAAAGAAGCTTTTGACCGTGGTACTTCTGTTTATTTGGTAGACAGAGTAATACCCATGCTTCCAGAAAATTTATCAAACGGTTTATGTTCGTTAAGGCCAAAAGAAGAAAAATTATGTTTTTCGGCAGTTTTTGAGTTAGACCAAGAAGCAAACATCGTTACCGAGTGGTTTGGTAAAACAGTTATTTACAGCGATAAAAGATTTGCTTATGAAGAAGTGCAAGCAATTCTAGAAGCCAAAACAGGCGAATACGCTACAGAATTGCTCAAACTAAATGAGTTAGCTTATTACTTACGCGATAGAAAATTTAAACATGGCGCCATCAGTTTTGAAAGTACCGAGGTTAAATTTAAATTGAATGAACAAGGTAAACCAATTGGTGTCTATGTAAAAGAAAGAAAAGATGCTCATAAATTAATTGAGGATTTTATGCTTTTGGCTAACCGAAGGGTTGCCGAGTTTATAGCCAAAAAAGGCAAAGGAAAAAACAAGTATACTTTTGTTTACAGAGCCCATGATTCGCCAAAACCAGAAAGTTTAAAAAACTTTGCAGAGTTTGCCATGAAGTTTGGTCATAAAATTTCGACCAAATCTGATAGAGACACGGCCCGTTCTTTAAATAAGTTAATGGCTGATGTTGAAGGAACAAAAGAACAAAATGTGTTAACATCTTTAGCCATTCGTTCTATGGCAAAAGCCATTTATACAACCAAAAGTAGTAGTCATTATGGCTTGGCTTTCGATTTTTATACTCACTTTACCTCTCCAATTCGTAGATATCCGGATGTAATGGTTCATCGTTTGTTAGAACATTATTTAGCAGAAGGCGATAGTGTTAATGCAGATCATTATGAAAAACTATGTCAGCATTCTTCACAAATGGAGAAAAAAGCAGCTGATGCAGAAAGAGCATCTATTAAATACAAACAAGCCGAATATTTAGAAGATAACATCGGCCAAACCTATTTAGGTATTATTTCTGGAGTGACAGAATGGGGAATGTACGTAGAGATTATTGAAAATAAATGTGAAGGAATGATACGTTTAAGAGATATCGCCGATGATTTCTATACTTTAGATGAAAAGAACTATTGTATTATTGGGCAAAGAAAAAAACGTAAATATCAATTAGGCGACGAGGTTAAGATTAAAGTTAAACGTGTAGATTTAGCTAAAAGACAAATAGACTTTAGTTTGATTGTGGAGTAAATTGCTTGTGTTTTAGATGATTTGTATTCGGTTGATAGTGTTGTGGGAAGTTTGTAATCAGTATTCGGTTTAATTTATTGTGGGAAGTTTGTAATCGGTTTACTGAATTATTTATCAACTTTAAAAACTCAAGCTAGCATTTAAATTTTTAAATAACTGATTACAAAATAGAAAGTACCGATTACAATTATAAAACTATAAAAACACTGATTACAAAATAACAAACCCTAAAAGGACTGAATACCAAAACACCGATTACCAAATAACGAATGTACACCATACAAGAATTACAAAATATTATTGATAAGGCTGTTAAAGAAACAGAATATCCAAAAGAACCTAAAGAATTATACGATCCTATTGCCTATTTAATGGCTTTAGGAGGTAAAAGATTACGACCTGCTTTGGTATTAATGGCAACCGATTTATTTGGCGGCGACATTAACGAGGCCCTTGCTCCTGCTTTGGCTGTTGAGCTGTTTCATAACTTCACCTTAATGCATGATGATATTATGGATAAAGCGCCATTAAGACGTGGGCAGCCTACCGTACATGCCAAATGGAACGAATCTGTAGCCATTCTTTCTGGCGATGTCATGTTTGTAAAAGCTTATAAAATGATGATTCAGGTTAAGTCCGAAATCTTAACCGATGTTTTAGAAGTTTTTAACGCAACTGCAATTGGTGTTTGCGAGGGACAGCAAATAGACATGAACTTTGAAAACAGAAACGAGGTTACTATTGAAGAATATATAGAAATGATCAGGCTAAAAACTGCAGTTCTGGTTGGTGGCGCATTAAAAATTGGTGCCCTCATTGGCTCTGCCGATAAGAAAAATGCCGATTTACTTTATCAATTTGGCGAGAATTTAGGAATCGCTTTTCAATTACAAGACGATATTTTAGATGTTTATGGAGATCCTCTTAAATTTGGAAAACAAGTGGGTGGAGATATCATGTCTAACAAAAAAACCTATTTATTAATAAAAGCCTTAGCATTAGCTAAAGACAAAGAATTAGAGAATTTAAACCATTGGCTTAACCTAAAGGAATTTAATACCGAAGAAAAGGTAGAGGCGGTGAAAGAAATCTACAACAATTTAGGCGTTAGAACTTTATCTGAAAATACCATGCATACCTACTCCCAAAAAGCCATGGATGCTTTAGCACAAATAAACACCCCAAAAGAAAATAAACAAGTGTTAGAGGCTTTCGCCGATTTATTAATTAAAAGAGAAAACTAATGATGATTAAAAAAGTAGCAGTTATAGGTTCGGGAACAATGGGTAATGGCATTGCCCATACTTTTGCTCAAAAAGGATTTGAAGTTAATTTAATTGATATATCTGAAACAGCATTAGAAAAAGCCTTACAAACAATAGCTAAAAACCTAGACCGCCAAGTGGCTAAGGAAGTCATATCGCTTAAGCAAAAAGAAGAAACCTTAGCTCAAATAAAAACATCAACAAGTTTAGAAGATGGTGTTTCTGATGCTGATTTAGTGGTAGAAGCGGCATCAGAGAATATAGATATTAAACTTAAAATATTTAAAGATTTAGATCAATTTACAAAGTCAAATACCATTTTAGCTTCAAATACATCCTCCATATCAATTACAAAAATTGCTTCGGTTACAACCAAACCAAGCCAAGTGATAGGAATGCATTTCATGAATCCGGTTCCGGTAATGAAATTGGTTGAAGTGATTAGAGGTTACGCTACATCACAAGAAGTAACGGACACCATTATGGATTTATCTAAAACATTAGGTAAAACACCTGTTGAGGTGAATGATTATCCAGGTTTTGTAGCTAATCGCATATTAATGCCAATGATTAACGAAGCCATTTATACTTTATACGAAGGTGTGGCAGGTGTACATGAAATTGATACTGTAATGAAGTTAGGCATGGCGCACCCGATGGGGCCACTTCAATTGGCCGATTTTATAGGTTTAGATGTTTGTTTATCTATACTGGAAGTATTGCACCAAGGTTTTGGAAACCCTAAATATGCACCATGTCCTTTATTGGTAAATATGGTGACTGCCGGTAAAAAAGGTGTTAAAACACAAGAAGGGTTTTACAATTACAGCCACGGAACAAAAGATTTAATTGTAGCCGATAAGTTTTTGAGTTAAAATAATATTACAAATTTTAGCTAAGCCTTTTGATGATTTATAGAAATGACTATTTTGCAAAAAAGATATTTTGTATCTCCAATCCAACCAAATTTAGGTGTATTGGAGAAATAGAGTATCACATATATACAAGTTATAAGTAACCCTACTCGACAAAATTCACAGAAATTTGAAATGAGTAAATGCCCTACCCTTCCCAAAATAAAAAGAGCAATAATTTCCCAAAGCACAAATCCCGAAACACATTATCGCACATTTTATTTTGCCGAACGCTCCTAAACCCGTCCACCACCCGACTTTTAGCGTTGATAACTTTGGCTTCCAAATAATCACAAAAAAACTAACTTTACTTTCGGAAAAATTTCCAGTAAATGAAAGTGAAAGAAAACATAAGTATTGACGAATTTGATGGCAAACGCTTTCAAATTAGACTTGTTGAACCAGTACCTACCAATGAGAAAAAAGCCGTTGTTACGCACTATTTGCACAATATTCATAACGGAGTTTCTAAACATTTCAAAGATGACGCTTTAAAATATATCAACGAATACGTTGAATATCAGGAAGAAGAAAACAATGTTTCAATGGTTGCCGAAGATGCTTTACAGCAACTTTTATTTGAGGTAGAAAATGTTCCATTTCCAACTCCTAATAATTATAAATTCAAATTTATCGACCTTTTTGCAGGTGTGGGCGGTTTTAGAATTGCAATGCAAAATTTAGGTGGCAAATGCGTTTTTACTTCTGAATGGGACAAAGAAGCTCAAAAAACTTATAAAGCAAATTTTGGAGAAGTTCCATTTGGTGACATCACCAAGCCAGAAACTAAAAAGTTCGTCCCGGACGGTTTTGATGTTTTATGTGCTGGTTTTCCATGCCAAGCTTTTTCAATTGCAGGAAAACGTGGTGGTTTTGACGACACAAGAGGAACTTTGTTTTTCGACGTAGCCGAAATTATCAGAGAAAAAAAACCGAAAGCAATTTTCTTAGAAAACGTAAAGGGTTTAAGAAACCACGACAAAGGAAAAACTCTTGAAACCATTTTAAATGTTTTAAGAAACGATCTTGGTTATTATGTTCCTGAACCGAAAATCATAAACGCCAAAGATTTTGGCGTTCCTCAAAATCGTGAAAGAATTTACATTGTAGGTTTTAGAGCCGACCAAAATGTATCAGAATTTCATTATCCAAAACCGACCGAAAAGGAAGTGAAATTTGCAGACATTAGAGAAGAAAATGTAGTTCCGACCAAATATTACCTTTCGACACAATATGTTCAGACTTTAATAAATCACAAAGAACGACACGCAAATAAAGGAAATGGTTTTGGTTATGAAATTATTCCTGACCACGGAATAGCAAATGCTATTGTTGTCGGCGGAATGGGCAGAGAAAGAAATCTAGTTTTAGACCATAGAATTACAGATTATATACCAACCACACACATAAAAGGAACTGTAAATAGAGAAGGAATTAGAAAAATGACCCCAAGAGAATGGGCAAGACTTCAAGGGTTTCCTGACGAATATAAAATTCCAGTTGCAGATGCTTCTGCATATAAACAATTTGGAAATTCGGTTGCAGTTCCTGCAATTCAGGCTACAGCAGAAAATATTTTAAAATTAATTGGAATTAAAATCAATGATAACAGGAAATAAAGGTGAATGGAGTGAAATTTATGCTTTGTTTAAACTTTTAGGCGACAAAGAGTTACATCCTGGAAATAGCGAAATTAAGAAAATACAAAATCTTGTTTATCCAATTTTGAAAATACTTCGTACAGAAGTAAATGGAAATTTCGAATACTCAATTGAGGATGATATTGTTATTATTTCAGGAAACGAAGAAGTCTTTCGTATTCCAATTTCAGAATTTCAAGAAAAAGCAAAACACTTATTAAGTGAAATTAAAAGCAATTCTGGTACTTTTTCAATTCCAGAAATTGAAGAATTCATGCAAAGCATAAATTGTCTTTCTCTCAAAGCAAGTTCTTCTGCAAAAACTGACATTACAATTGTTGTTCATGACCAAAGAACTGGACTTCAACCATCTTTAGGGTTTAGTATTAAATCGCAATTAGGAAATCCTTCTACCCTTTTAAACGCGGGCGAAACAACTAATTTTGTTTTTAAAATTACTGGTATTAATTTCTCCAAAGAAGATATCCAAACTATTAATAATATTTCAACTCGAAGTAAAATTAAAGACCGAATTATTGAAATTTCTTCCAAAGGAGGAACTTTTGAATTTCTAAAAACACAAAAAGCAATTTTCAGTAATAATCTAATTTTAATAGACAGTTTGCTACCTCAAATTCTTTCAAATGTTGTTTTGAATTTCTTTACATCAACGTATTCAACAACAGAGGATTTAGTGAAGTTAACCGAACATGAAAATCCATTACAATTCGATACAACTAACAAACATCTATTTTACAGCTATAAAATCAAGCGGTTTTTAACAGACGTAGCTTTGGGTATGATGCCTTCAATAGTTTGGACTGGCGAATATGATGCAACTGGAGGTTATTTAATTGTAAAAGCAGACGGGGAAATTCTATGTTATCATATTTATAACAAAAATGAATTTGAGAATTATTTGTTAGCTAATACAAAACTTGACACTGCAAGTAGTTCACGACATGGATTTGGCGTTATTTATGAAGAAGATGGAAATTACTATTTTAAGCTAAACCTACAAATCCGTTTTAAATAACCCATTTCACATTTGGTAGCACATTTGTTTTTTGCCCATTTCACAAGCCTTTTTAAAAAACAAATAAGCTACCAAACCCACTTCTTAGTTTCTGCATGAAATGAAAGTTTTTGCAAGTAATAAAAAAACAGGGCAACTTATAACCACAGGTTTGCAAAATTGCGGTTATTGTGCTTTTACTTTCTTCATCTTTTTTATTTAATTTGGTGCGGGCAGAAAGAAGTTCATCAGGTTAAATCTCCGCAACTTCTCAAACCTGCCAAACGTTACAAGCAACCCTAACAGACCGACAGTGCAACAATGAACAGACAGAAAACATATAACGACAACCAACCCTTCGCAAAATTAAAAGAGGTGTTTTCCTACACACTTGCCGATACAAAAACACCACATTTAATTTTGCCCAACCGCACAGAGACAACTATTATTGACCAACATAATTATAACTTTGTTTAATGTTTGACAATGAAAAAATATTCAATCTTTTCAATGAAAAGTTTTCGGAAATTATTCCTGACCGACAAGACGGATTAGTTATTTTTTCATTATTTCTAATAACAAAAGACAATTCCGAGAAGAAATCATTTAGCGAATCTGAAATAAGACAAGAGATTAAAAAATATCTTGAATCTAATTCTGACAGAGATAAAAGCGGTAGTGTTGAGAAACAGCTACAAAAATTATTAGGACATAACTTTATTGAACCTATCAAAGATAAACGAATAGCCCTAACGGGCTATTCCGTTCAGCTTTGCAATTTGTTTTTAAATCAAATTCAGCCTTTATTAAATCCTTCTGAAATTGAAAAAATATTAGAAGATGTTGAGAAAACTTTGTTGTCAAGATTAGAAACCCTTGAAGATTTTAATCATTGGTTTGAGAATCATTTTACACTTGTTGCAAAACCAAAAATAAATGACCAGATAACAGCTTTAGACTACCAACTTATAGAAATTGAAAAGGATTTTAACAAACAATTCAAAACACTCTCTATTCCTGAACTTATAAGATACTGCAATGAAAATTTAGACAGAGTAGTTGAAGACAGAAAAAAACTTTCAAAATCCTTCAATGGCTTGGACAATCTATCTGAAATCTTAACTGACTGTCATCTCAATAGTTTAAGCGATTTAGGCTTCATTGCAACAAAGGGACAAATTAATGATGTGATAGATAAAGCAAGATTTAAACTTGAAAATACGGAAGAACGGATTGCAAAAATTAAAAAGAATGTAAGAGGCTTATTTGATATAATAGATAAAAAACCATTTTTTAGAAAATTAGAAACATTCTTGGCCACTGTTTTGGTAACGACAATTTCATCAAACAAAACAAACAGAAAAGATGTAGAACAAAATCTCTATTATAAAACAGATATTATTTTACCTGAATTTGTTAGCCCAATTTGTATTGTCAGTAATTCGCCTGACAATTTCAATTATCCTGCATTTTATGAAAGTTTTTCAAATCCTAAAAATCAAAAAGTAGAATTACGAATTGTAAATAAAGAAGCTATTCAACGTGCAAGGGACAAAAAAATGAAGGAAAAAGAAAGGGCAGTAAAAATTGAAGCTTGGCTAAATGAAATATTAGAAAAATTAAAATCACAACCCGAAATTGACTTTTCACAACTTTATTTTGATGTCTTTAACAAAGAACAAGATATAGAAACGGTAGTAAAAGGAACGGAATACATTTTAAAAAAATTACGGAAGAAGAAATTTAAAATAGAGCTTTCAAATGAATTTATTATAAATGAGAATAATGCAAATAACTCAATATGGAACATACGAATAAAGAATACTACCTTGAACTAAAAGAAAGCCCAGAATTGTTTGCAGAAACTGATTTTCTTTTAAGGTCAGGTGTTCACATACAAGACCACAAATCTCAAAGCAGGTATTTCAGATTTATTGAAAGCAATTTTTCTGATTTGAAAAAATACTATGAATCTCTTTTCAATATTGATATAGTTCCGCAGGAAACTGTAGCTGGCAAATACTATTTTCTTGATTATTTAGACGAGCAGAAATCAAAAACACTTTCAAAAACAAAGAAAAACCTAGACCAAAAGGTTACTCTTTTTGCAATCTTTCTATATACAATTTACAAAACTGAATTGAAATTTTCTTCGAGGCTTACCAAGCAAGATATTTTAGACGTTATAAATTCGAGCAATAATTACAAGCCCAATATCCACAGGATTTTATTAGGTTCAGAACAAGCCGAGACAGAGATTACCGATACAACTATTTTAAAATGGATTTCTACTTCATTGAATGAAATTGAAAAATTAGCTTGGGTTTACTTTCCAAATAATAGCGATGAAGATAGCTTTGAAATAATGCCAGCATTTGAAAGAATTGCAAAAATATACGTTGACACCATAAATAATATTGACAGTATAAAAATATCTCTTGAAGAATAATATGAATACAGAAGGCAAAAAATATCCAAGAATATTTTCAATTTCAACTGTTGGAATTAGAAATCACAATAATTGCGATTTTTTAATACACCCTATAAGAACTGATTTTACAGGAGATGGAGGAACAGGTAAATCGTTAATTGGAGCAGATTTACCCCAGTTAATATTGACAGCAGGAAATTCCTATAAATCAGCTACAAAATCTGACAAACCAAGGGAATACAACGAACTACCTTTAAATAATCTTGGCTATGCTTTCTTAAATATTGAAAAGGAACATAATAAGTTTTTGGTAATCGGTGTTATGATAAAAAAATCACCTAAAGCTCTATATCCTTTTATAATTAGTAGTGAAATAGGATTAAGTGCTTCTGATGATGCAAAAATATCAAAAATAAAACTCTTTGATAAAATTGTACGATTCAAAGATTTTATAGTAAATAACGAAATTCCAACTATAGAAAATGCTAAGAAGCATTTAGAAAAACAAGGACTATTCTTAAAAGATTTTTATCATAAGTCTAAGGATTATCACAAAATTTTATTTGACAATAAAATTCTTCATCTAGATATTTCTTCTGATGATAAATTACAAAAGCAATATGCCAATACTTTACAAGCATTATCGAGAGGAGACAGTATTGAAACAAAAGGAATGAAATTTAAAAAGTTTCTTTTTCAATATGAAGATGACATTGCCAAAAAATTTAGTGACCAATCAAAGGAGATTGAAAATAACCAAAAGGTATATCAAAACGACTGGAGGACACACAATGCTTTATTAAAGAAAAAGAACTACTTAATAAAACTGGTTTCTTTAAAAAAGAATAAAGTAGAAGCCTTTGAAATGCGATTAAATTATGAAACTACATACTACCATCAGCAACAAGAAAAGAAGCAAATTGAACTCAAAAAATTAATTGAGCAATTCTACCAAACGGAATTGGAACTACTAATAATAAACCAATCTAAATTAAATCTTGAAAAAAATGGTTTGATTGAAAAAACCAATAAAGATGTAGCTGATTTGTCGGTAGCCAATACAAAGCACAATGAAGCTACAATCAATCTTGCAGCAATAGAAACGGAGTTAAATAATATCGAAGAAATTGTTAAGGCAGTAGATGTTGAATTAGGTTTTTTAAAAGCAATAAATGATAAAGTACAGAAAGTTTCAAACTGGCTTAAAGTTTATAATACAATTCAAAAAACAAGAGAGAAGTTTACTCAACAAAACAACATTAAAATTCAAACCGAAAAGCTAAAACAGCTAAATACATTTCTTAATGAAAATAAATTATTACCCTCCTTTGAATCTTCTTTGTTTACCAAATCGGTAAAAGAAGCAGTAATACATTATTCAACTGAGAAAATTAGAATTGAGGATGAAATTAAAAACATCAAAAAGCTAAAGGAAATTTTTAACAATCAAAATCCTGTATCCTTTGCAGGATATGTGTTAAAAAATTCAATCTCATTAAATGAAATACAAGAGGCATTGCTATTTGAATTTGCCGTGAATCCGACAAAGTTTGATGAAACTGAAAACTATATTTTAGACCCAAAACTATTTTTAGAAAACTTTAAGAATGGAGAAAAAACCGCAAACGGTTTTGTTATCAATCTTTCAGGTTTGCATTATCACATAAATAGCAGACAAAACTATATTTTCAGTGATACAAAAAAGTTAAAACTTGAATTAGAGAAAATTGGGAATGACTACAATGAAGCGATTAAAAAACTTGAAAATCAACTTGCTGAAATTGGCAAATATGATTTACTAACAGATAAATTCAAGTACTCAGAAGAACATCTATTAGCTTATAAAAACAGAGAAGAAATAAATCAATTTGTAATTGACCCAAACTTAAATATTACTGATGAAGATTTAAATATTGCGATACTGGAATATGAAAATAATTTAGCTCTAGATGAAGCAGATAAAATACATATTTTATTCAAGGCAAAACAAAAAGAATATGAAAATAAGCTTGGTTTAAAAAACACTAGCGATACTCGTAAAACGGCTTTTTTACTTGAGCAAGCAACACAAAAGGAGAAAATAGACAAGCTAGAACCAGAAATTGAAAGACAGAATAAAAGGCTTGAATTTATTGAAAATGTTGAATTATCCGCAATTGATGTAAAAGTAATCGGCTGGGAGAATGATATAAAAAACCCTTTAAAAATAAATTTGGAGGCAATTAAAAAACGTTTACAATTTAAATATCAGAATGAATTAGATAGTAATAATTTAACAGAAGAAACGATAAAATTAAGTAAAGATATTGGAGGCATTGAACAAGAAATAAAAAACATCAATCAAATTCTTCCACACACAATTGATAGTTGCACAAAAAAGAAAGAAGAATATATTAGCCATTTTAAGGTTGAGTTTAATCCTGATAGTTTGATTGAAACTGTTTCATTAGAAAAAGTTACAGCTTTAAAATCAAGTCAAGAATCAACAGAAAGGAGCTACACAGACAAATACAACGACCTTTTAGAAAATGAAGAAATGAAAGAGTTTCTAAAAGATAGCGTGGAAATTAAAGAACATAATTATGATTTAAAAACAATCATTAATGTACTTATTCCAAAAGCAATTATTACAGACATTGACAATCCTGAAAATTCATTGGAAAATGATATTGAAAATCAATTAGCAGAACTTCAACGAAAATTGCAAGAACTGAACAAGGAAGAAGCTAGTAAGATTTATAACACAATAAAAGAGTTAAAAATTAGAGTAGATAAACAAATAGAATTTATTGAAAAAGCACAAGCTGTACTGAAAGATTTTAAACTATCATCACACAATAGAGTAAAAATACAATTCAATCTATCTGATGACTTTAAAATTGATTGGATTGAAAAATTCAAGAAAGATGTGCAAAGCGTAAATTTTACCGATAGTCTTTTCGGAGAAAAAGATAAAGTAACAGCCCAAGAACTTTTAGAGAAAACTTTCAAAAAATATTGCCCAAATAAATTTGATGCCAAAGCCAATGAAATTTTAAACCCATTCAATTACTATGATGTGTCAGCAATAATAGTTGACCCCTTTGATGTGGAAAGCCCAGGAAGTGCAGGGCAAAATTATGGCAAATTGGCTCTACTTTGCATTATTACTTTGTCAATAAATGAGGGAAGATTAAAAAACACATTTGATAAAATTGGAGAAGGGATAAGGATATTGCCAATTGATGAAGTTGGGGGATTGGGTAGTAATTTTGATATGCTTTATGATATTGCACAAAAATTAGACTATCAAATTTTTACAATGACAATAAAATCACAAGATTTAGATTTTGAAGACGGCAAACAAATCTGCTATGAGTTTATTCCAAACAGTAATCCCGAATTTGCCAATATTAATGAAGGAGTGCAAGCAACATTTTCTAAAAGTGGTTTAATTGATGATATCAATACTCATTTTGAAGACAACATATTTAAAATTGAATTAGATAGATGATTATCCCAAAAGACACTCCTTTCAAGGTATTAAAATATTTGTCAAGGCTTAATGATGCTAATTCATTACCTGCTAGATATGAAAAAGAAAAAGTAATTATTTACTTAGTTGACAATAATTACATAATAAAGAAAGGAAAAGGCATTTCAGCTTCAGCAGATTTCACTTTCAAATATGGCGAGTTTATTTTGCCATTTTGCGAAAAAATTCATTCATTTATTGACAGATTCAACATTCAATATATTGAAGATTATTGCACCATTTTTGACTTTGAATGTTTAATTCAAATTGAAGAAGATAGGGACAAATTAATTGAATTTACTTTTCAGCAAATCCTTACAAAATATTTTAAAAGTTCAAAGTACACTAAGAAAAATAGCAATTTAGCAACGGCTATTAAAGCTGTAGTTGGAATTGAATATTTTATTGAAGATGATAAAGACCAACAATTTTTAAGAGTTTTATATCCCAAAAACAAAACTCGGTTTATAATTTTATGCGAAAATATTGACCGTTTAAGAAACCCAAGACACGAATTTATTGAGTTTTGGTATGCCGGTGGACGAAACACTATTCAACTTCAATTCATTCCTAAACCAGCAATCCCAATTTTGTATTTGTTCGACTGGGACTTTGACGGACTAAATATTTACAACCACATCAAGCAAAACTACTTCCCAACATTGACAGCTTTTATTCCGACAAATTATGAATCGCTTATGGAAAAACAAGACGAGGTTAGACACCATCGTAGTAAATGGGGAAATGACAACTTTCTGCAATACCTCACTGACAACGAAAAGAATATTGCAGAGACTTTGATTAAGACAAACAGCATTATTGAAGAACAAAAGATACATTTGACAACCGAAAATTTAATTAATAATGCCATCAACTGACATAACAATAAACGCCAACGCATTTGGTGGCACATTTGAATTTTTTTCAATGCACAGACCAACGCAAAAAAAATCCAAAAGAGCCACCAAGCCAACGCACAACGACACGACAAACTATGACCGAAACAACAACGACAGAGAGAAGGGCAGCTTGTAACACGGGTTTGGCAAAAGTGGCGGTTCAGTGCTCCGCAGACTCATTTGTGGTTAATCAAAGTTTGGTTCTCCGCATCAACATTTGTGGTGTAAATCGCCACCTTCGCCAAGCCCGAAACCGTTAGCAGAAATTATACGCCGACATGAACCGATTAAAAAACACACTCTTAATATTACTTCTAATACTTCCTTTTAGTTCATTTGCTCATGGAGAAGAAATATTATATATGGTCTTTTCTCAATTTTTATCGTTTCTTATATTTATTATCCTAATTGTAGCTCTTAAGATTAAACTAAAAAGCAAAATATTATTATCTGGAATCTATCTTTTCACGGTTTATGCAACTTGGATTGCAATTAATAAAATGCCTTATCGAGAAAACATGATTAAAATAAATTTAATAGTAATCATACCGACAATTGCATTTATTATCAGTTTCTTTATCATAAAATCACGACTAAATAGACATAATAAAATTGACTAAAATAACTTCTGCTAATCGAGTAGACGGCTCTGCCAGCAACCTGACAGAGTGCGCCTCTCACACCACCGTACGTACGGGTCTCGTATACGGCGGTTCGTAAAATGATGGGTTGAGTTTTGTGTAAATCTCTAGCATG
>JBIKIN010000039.1:0-19445 GCA_044361595.1 Pelobium sp.
GATATTTTTTGTCCACTATTTGAATAAAATCTCTCCCAAGTCAAAATCCCTCTCTTCCAGCTATTATCTTTTGCTGGCACTATTGGGAACTCATTATAATAATTTATAGCACCTGGTTCAATATCATAAGCAAAAGAATAAACCCTATCAGTATAACCATTGCCTTCTTCTATGGTCCTTACTTCGGGATATACCACATAAGAGCCTCCATAACTAGCTAAGGGATAAGCACTGTTTGAATTTAATTTAATGTATTCACAGTTTCTATTTGGCGCCGGACACCCGCCTCTGGTGGCTACAACAACGGGACTAACTAACATCCCACTAGTTAATGCATTTTCTGTGGGCAGCTTGTACTCGTATTTTAATTGACCAATTAAAGTCCCATTTACATCAAAATCCTTTATCTCCTTTACTCTTATTCCTCCAGCATTATTATTTTGTGCAAAATATAATCCATTAAATCTGGCGATTGATGCTGGCGGCGGTAAAGTTTCAGTCCATGTTCCATTTAATGTGTTTAACGTACAATCATATCCCTGATATACATCAATTCTATAGTCGCCATTACTTATTGCAAAAGTTCCTGAGAAATCACCATTCCATTCATAAATATCAGTTTCTGGCAAATAAGTACTTAATTTAACTAGTTTAACTCTTAAATTATTATTATAACAACTTGTTTGATTAACTGACCAGTTAAAATTTGTGTTGCTAGCAGAACTATTGATTGTAAATGCCTTAGATGCTGATGGCATAAACTCCGATAAAAAATTGAAATTAGTTTCTGAAAAGGATTGATTAATAGTAGAACCATTATCAGGCTTTATTTGATTATAAAAATAATCTAATAATATTTGATTCCCTTCATAAACATATTCCCTTTTACCTCCCGTTGGATATACAATTTCTCTTAATGTATTGGCTTTAGCGTAATAAGGATAAGACCTCCTATCGGCATTGTTAAAAACAGAATAGCTTCCAGAACCTGTATTATATTCGCCATTTGCCAATAAATCGAAATTGTTTGCTCCATTGTAATAGCCCCAATAATCAACACTATAACTAAACCTGGAAGGTAAATTAACATCTTCGTGATAATTAAATGTATGACTATTACTTGTAGTGTTGTTAGTTCCAAATTCTGATACAGAATTTAGTTTTAATCGCTTATAATAAGTATCGTTTAATGTTCCAGACGGGGCATTTGGTGATATAAAATATCCATAATTAAACTGAAATTTTTTAATGGGTTGCGTTTGATTGGTTTTAGTACATAGCCAAATTTCATTTAATTTAACACCTCCACTTAAATCCTCACGACTTAAAGAAGACTGAAATATTAAGACTTGATTATTTGTGATTATCTTCTTTAGATGATACTCAGAAGTGTTGTTTAGAACAAACATTTCTTGTCCAACCGTTTCTGTAGGGGAGCAATCGAGACCTGTTACTCCAGATATGGACATAAAAGATCCGTTTCTAGTAGTGAAATTTGTAAAATTCTGTTCGTATTCATACTTAATAATGTTTTGCTCATTCATGTCTCTTATTTCTAGTAGATGCCATGAAGAAATGTATGCCTCAGCTGGTGATGGAACTGAACCTGTTCCGTCATAACTGATGTTAGATATATCGGTTGCAGAATTGACGTGTGATTTATCTAATCCAAAGTAATACTGAGTTCCTTTTTCATCTGTTATCACCCAACCTTTAATACCATTATTTGTATAAAAATCAATTTTTAACTCAGTTTTATCAATTATCCTCAAGTTACCATTCTCATCAAAATAAAATTTACCACTACGTCCACTAAAGTTGAAGTAAAAAATATCCGGCTCTACATCAAGCTGTCCGCTTAGAACTAAAGATGAGTTTTGTATACTATTAGAACCTGGAAAAGCTGATGGCTTTAAAATAGAATATAATAATCCTTTTGAAGGGTTATCATCTGGTTCGCCGTTAACTGTCCTACTAATTCTACCACCACAATTTAGGTTCCAGCCTAAACCTACCCAACTTGAAATTTCTTCAACCTTTATTCCACCATTGGTGTAACTTATACTTACATTATCTACTAAACTTTGTGAACTCACCTTAAAAAGTGGAAGATTTATAGCTGATGTCCCTGTGTAACTACCTACAGGCTTTGCTTCCGCTTTAAAAAGAGCAACAGAGTTTGGAGTTTGTGTGGTTACCTTTGGTATTAAGCCTTCATATTGTGCAAAGAGACTATGACTAGTACAAAACAATAAGACAAAAATGTAGATACTTTTAAAGATTCTCGCAGTTAAATTATTTTTCATGTATTGTTATTTGCCACGATGATAAAACATTACACTGCAGTAATTCTGCAGTGTGAAAAAATGTGGAAAACTTTTTCGCAAAAGAGAAATGAACAAGAAAAAATTTTAAAAATGTTTTATTGCTATTAAGAAATTATTCTGGCCTTCAATTGATTTAGTTATTGAAAGATTAATTGGTATACCTCAAGTTTCTTTAACATCGATACTAATGCTATTACTAAAGGAGCAATATTTCGCCTCAAAGACATAAATTAAATTTTAAAATTCATAACACTATTAATTAAAGTCACTTAGCTAATTTGATTTAAAAGCCTAACGAACAATAACTAATTAATGTACAAATATTTAGTTTTCAAATAGTACACAAGAAAAAATAGCATTGGTAATAGATGCTTTATTCCCTATACTTAACACTTTGGGGTATGTTTTCCAATTGCGGTTTAAATGATTCATACTATTCATTAATTGAATACTTTAGTACCTGTACGAATAGTTTTTTAATTTTAATTTAATATAACCTTAATCTACCATGATAGGCGAAAAAATAAGATTAATTAGAATTTCTAAGGGATATAGCCAAGAATACATGGCTTTTATGCTAAATATATCACAAGGCACTTACAGTAAACTAGAAAAAGATAGTATTGAAATCACCATTCAACGCCTATTATCGATAGCTGAAATTTTAGAAGTAAACATCACCGAACTACTCCCCGATTCTAAAATGGGCAAATTCTTAGCTATAAATCCACTAATTAAAATACTAACAACTGTAAAAATCTCATTCAATAAACTGTTGTTTACACTCAATCCTTTTAAAAAAAAGCAACAAATTCAACAACTTCAAGATCATTAGCGCTTATTCACAGGATAAAGACAAGACAAAGACAGGATTAAATTTAGAAAATTGGCACTTTTTCGGCTTCTTAACTTTTTAAATTATAAAATATTTAAAAGCTAATCATATGCCCAAGTCAGGCTATTAAACGTTGCCCTTCTCGCCAAGACTTGCGCTAGTGATGAAAATTCCTCTTGTTAATAAGCCTGGTGTAATGATTGGGGTTTGATGTGGAAAGTTAAAAGTGGAAAGTGGAAAGTTGAAGGTGGAAAGTTTAAGGTATAAAGTATAAATAAAATAGAGAAGCCCATTTTTGAAATCAAAAATGGGCTTCTTTATAAATAAACAATTTTTATTGCTTCTTTTTTAATTCCGTTTCTATCATCCCCTTAAAGGATGCTGGCTCGCCAATATTTCTAATCATTACTGCCGAAACTGGTGTATCAATATGATCAACTTTTACGGTAGATGCCGCACTTGTGGGAAAATTACCAGTAGTAATATAAGATAAAGCAGCAGCAGTTCTTATTTCGGCAGGATTACCAAAATCTCTAGTAATATCATCATCTTTTAGTGAGTTTGGCGTAAAACCAGCAAAATAATCACCCTCGCCCAAAGAGTTTGTGGTGGTAAACATGGCATAGTAAACATCGTATTTATCTATCCTAATTGGGAAAAAGCCTACTGGTTTACCATAGCTTTGAGCACCAACAATTTTAACATCCAAATGTGGTTTTAATGAATTAATAATCAATTCACTTGATGAAGCCGTACCTTCTCCAGTAATAAAAACAACCTTTTTAACATTAATCAAATTACCTAGTTTAGAAAAATTATAATTGGTGGTAGCATAAGAATAATCTCCGTAAGTAAGTGCTCTACCATTTTGGTAAACTACTTTACCACTTTGGTCTCTCACTGCTTGCTTAGATAACAAAGTTGCTTGTCCGTTTCGCATGGTAGAATTATAAGACTCGCTAAACATAACAGTACCATTTAATGAAGGCGGAGCAATTAAATTGATTAACTGCCTTGCCGTGGTTACATATCCACCTCCGTTATAGCGTAAATCGATAATTAGATTTTCTGTGTTTTGAGCAGCAAACTTAGCAAAAGCAGCATTTAAGACCGCTTCAGAGTTTTCAGTACTAGAAAAACGAGCATACGCTAAATAACCTACCTTTGTATTTCCTGAGGTAAAAATGGTGTCTTTCAAAATAGGATTACTACTATATTTTGTACGAGATAAACTAACGCTGTAACTAACACCATTTTTCTTTTTACCTGCAATAGCTATTGATGTGGATGTAGTACTAAATAAAGTACTATTTAAAAAATCAAGCTCACTATTAAAGTTAGTTCCTACTTTTCTACCATTAACTTCATCAATATAATCTCCCCTACCAATACCATTTTGTGCTAATGGAGAACCTGGTGAAGCATATCTAATATAAATTTTATAATCTGTTGCTGTTCCAATAGCAGATAGACCACCAAATCCAAAATCGTTACCCTCTCCATCTAAATCAACAGCCATTTTCTGGTTTGCAAAAGCGATTTTACCACTGGCTACCAAATCTTCTATATACGAAAATTTAGGTTCCATAATTTGTTTACCATCTTCATCTGCAATATATTCATACGCCCTACCGGTAGTCGGGTTAATTTTTAACTGCGAAATAGCAAATAACTCTGCATCTAAAGTTGTGTATTTACGTGGATTAAAAACATCGTAAGTAGGCAAAGCATCATTCCAAAAATAAACCTGTTTAGCATATAAAAACAAAGAATCTTTGGTTAACTCTAATCGAGTCGCATCCGAAACAGGTTTATCTTTCTTACATGAAGTAGAAAAGAGTATTATCGAAAGATTTACAATAAATATAAATTTTAAAGTCTTCATAATGTTTAATTTACGTTATAGATAATTTGCATAAGTAATACCAAAATTATCGGCCATTTGTTTGTCGGTTTGGTTATTACCGATTAAAACTGCTTTCTCCCTATCAATATTATTTTCTTTTAGTAATACTTCTAAAGCTTTCGCTGATGGTTTTTCTTCATATTCATCAGCAAAGTACACTTTGAGGTATTTATCCAAACCATGCCATTCGGTTTGTGTAATTTTGTTCAACTGCATTTGCGGTTTGCCCGATGTTAAAATAAATATGTTCTTTCGGTTTACAACCAAATCTTGCAGCAACTCCAACGCCTCTTTGTACATTAATATTTTTAGTGGCAATTTGGCATTTGTGAATAGCAATTCTAAGTTTACTTTGTACTTATTGTCTATCCCAAAAGTAGCTACCAAATCTTCAAACATGTTTTCATTACCCTTGATTTGATAACGTTTATTCATAAATTCTACCATATCAGCAGCATTTGGAAACGTTTCTAGATACTCTATGAAATTAGCAAACAGATAATAAACTTGCAAATCATAATCTTTTTGAGGAACCAAAACTTGGTCTAATTCAAAAATAAAAGCATCTTTTTGAGTATATAAATGACTAAAATTTAACATGCATTAAAAGTTTGATAATCGCAATAAAACATCCCCACTAGTGTATAAAGTATAAAAACCTTCTTTTAAAGAATTAAAACCTTCTTGTGAAACTATAACATTCCTATTTTCTAAGTTTCGAAAAAATTGATATTTACCAGCATTAACTAATAAATAGTTTGTTTTTACATCTTGATCTATTTTAAAGAGGCTTAATTTCTCAAAATTATCCGAGTTAAATAATTTACCTACTTGCACAAAAGATATTTGTTCAATGTCATACCAAAATTGGTTAAAGTCTTTCACATCGTCATTAATTACTAAAATTTTACCCATTTGGTTTTCCAAACCAATAGCAATTTTTTGTTTAGGATAACCCAATTTTAAAGCTTTTATAGAAAAATCGGCAAAATTATTTGCTGTATCTTTAGAGAATTGAAAATCTATTTGATGATAATGGATAGCAATATCATACTCAGCAAACAAAACAGATGCCTTTAATAAGGCATTTACTTCTTTTTTCCTTGTAGGATATAAATCTGTTATTTGATGATCTAAACAAAAAGCTAGAACCTCGTGAGCTAAAGATTCACTATCTGCAGCAGGAAAACGACTAAAATCTGTTCCAAAAACAAGTTCTTGAGCTTTTAAAAGAAATGCTAAAGCTAAACTTGCTTTAGTTTGATTAGAGGTAATTAAAATTTTCAAAAAATTTGGATTTTAGTTTACGATATCATTCCGTCTATCATGGTGATTTTACGATCAGCCATATTTGCCAATTCTTCGTTATGAGTAACGATTATAAAAGTGTGATTAAACTGATCTCTTAAATCGAAAAACAATTGATGTAGTTCTTTGGCATGTTGCGAGTCTAAATTTCCCGAAGGTTCATCGGCTAAAATTAAATCGGGTTGATTGATTAACGCTCTAGCAACAGCAACACGCTGCTGCTCCCCTCCCGACATGGCTGCTGGCTTATGGTGTGCTCTTTCTGATAAACCTAGTATAGCTAACAATTCCATAGCTCGTTTTTCGGTTTCTGATTTAGATTTTTTGGCAATATAAGCCGGAATACATATATTTTCTAAAGCAGTAAACTCTGGCAGTAGATGATGAAACTGAAAAACAAAACCTATATTTTTATTTCTAAAAGCACTTAAATTTTTCGAATTAAGGGATGTAATCTCTGTATTATTAATCTCTACTGAGCCTTGGTCGGGCTTATCTAAAGAACCAATAATATGTAAAAGTGTACTTTTTCCAGCACCAGAAGCACCAACAATACTTACAATCTCCCCTTTGTTAACCTCTAAATTAACCCCTTTCAAAATTTTTAAGTCGCCGTAGCTTTTAGTAATATTTTGCGCAATAAGCATGAATAATGATCTGATTTGAGCCGTAAATTTAGTATTTATTTAGGCAAGCAAGAATAAAACAAAACCTATTAAGATTGTTTATGATAATTCTATTCATTGACTTTAATAAATCGTCATCCTAATTACTCGTTATCTTAAATTTTATTAGGTTCGAGAATCTCGTTTAAGCCAGGATAGTTATCAAAATGATTGATGGTGTTTGCTGTAGAAGAAATTAATTCTTCGTCTTTTATGACAACCATTTCAGAAGGTTTAACATTGAAAGTATTTAAGCTTTCTTGAGAAAATGCAATCGCATTACGCATCATATCGGCATCTTTCTGATTAATTTTCATGGTTTGGGAATTAGTATTAAAAGAATACAAAAATTCGACCAGTTTTTTGCGTTAATGATGTTTAAGGAGATTTTTATTAAAAAGTTTGCCCGTAAGGCGGCAGCGAAGCGTTCTCTGAAACAAGCTGTTCAAGCTTGATGATCAGTGTGGACATTCCGGCTTGCAAGGCTGGCCTCTGAAGATTTGGAAGGGAAGACCAATAAATCTTGCTTGCATAAACTCAATTTATAGCATAGGTTTTAGCAAAAAGTTGAGCGTTGCATATACTTTGTTTAAGCACCACCCCTTGTTACCGCGGCTTCTTTTTGCTTGTTAAAGATTTATTGAGACTTACCAAACAAATATTCAGTAGCCTAGATTTATTCAATATTTATATATTTTTAGGCAGTCATGCATTCGCTCCGCTCGGGTTTGCTTCTTTTCATCAATGGAAAAGAAGTTAATAACAATAAAATTAGCTTTTTAAATATTTGAAACCTGTTCAATTAACTAACGCCTAATGAACTACAATAACACACAAAGCAAATCCTAATGAACCAATGAACTAAAAAGACTAAATTCCTCTTCGCTTAATCTCTCTATCAATTAAAGTTAATTCGCGTCCCATTTGCCCTGCAATTGCTGTGTTTTCTTCTGCTCTTCTAAAAAGATAAGGCAAAACAGATTTAACTGGTCCGTACGGAACATATTTTGCCACATTAAAACCCGCATTGGCTAAATTAAAGCTCAAATTATCGCTCATACCTAACAGTTGAGAAAAGTAAACATGTTGATGATTAGGCTGTAAAGCTAGAAACTCGATTCTTTCGGCTAAAATTTCACAGCTTTTTTGATTATGTGTACCAGCTATAAAGCTAACATGATTGATATTTTCTACACAAAACGAAATGGCCGCATCATAATCTCTATCTGTAGCTTCTTTATTTGGCTGTATTGGCGAAGGAATATTTAATGCAGCAGCTCTTTTGCGTTCTTTTTCCATATACGCTCCACGCACCAATTTTGCGCCTAAAATAAATGAAGTTGTTTGGGCAATGGTAGTATCTGTAATTAAAGATGCAAGCTTATCATGCCTGTATAATTGATAAGTATTGTACACAATTGCTGTAGTTTTATTGTATTTGGCCATCATATCTAAAGCAATTTGATCAATAGCATCTTGTATATAACTTTCTTCTGCATCAATCATAATTTTCTTTTGATATTGTGATGCAGTATCACAAATGGCATTAACCCTTGTTAAGACTTTTTCCCATTCAAATTGCTCTAACTTGCTTAATTCTTTTTTTGCATTAACTTTTTCTAATAATGCAAAGCGAGCAATACCAGAAACTTTAAACACGCAGAATGGAATGGCTTGGGGCAATTCTACCGCTTTTTTTATGGTATTGATGATTTCTAATTGGGTGTGGTCAAACGCTTCTTCAAACTCCTCTCCCTCTACCGAGTAATCTAAAATTGTTCCTACATTTTCCTTTGCCAATTTATGAATAACCGAAGTACATTCATGAATATCCTCGCCACCACAAAATTGCTTAAAAATAGTCGCCTTAATTACTGATGAGATAGGTAATCTAATGCCTAAAGCTAATTTGGTGAAAAACGGACCAATTTTAACTAGTAAATTATTACTGATAGCCTTAAACAACCAATAAGATTGTTTTAATTCTTTATTAGATTGATGCTTAAAAGCAATCTCGGTATTATCAAAAGATAATTTTGTTATTGGTGCAATTGGTAACGACATTTAACGAAGAAATTAAAAGGCAAAATTAATCATTATTAGAAGCTGTTTAGGTTTATATTGTAAATATTTTTATGGTATTTTTTTGTGCGAAACGAGGCTTGTTTTTGAAGAGATAGCGGAGCTTCTACCTCAAGAAAACAAAACGAAGTTGCAGCCGAAAATAATACATAAAAATTTATTAGATAAATTTAAACAGCTTCTTATATACAACGCTTTTGAATTTTGTAAGTTTGCAACAAATGATAGAATTTAAATTAGAAGGAGAATTTATCCCCTTAATTCAGCTTTTAAAAGCTACAGATTTAGTATCTACCGGTGGTGAGGCACAGTTAGTTGTAACCGATGGTTTGGTTACCTACAACGGAGAGGTTGATTATAGAAAAAGACTAAAAGTTAGAAAAGGCGATTTGATTGAGTTTAACGGTCATCAAATTAAAGTAATATGAAGACGATAGAAAACAACAATTATCAAATATATTTTGACAACAGCTTGCAATCTTTAGTTGATGTTATAGCTAAAAAGCCTTATTCTAAAATCTTCGTTTTAACAGATGAAGTAACTGGAGCGGTTTGTTTACCCGTTTTACAAGCCAAATTACCCAATTTTGATACCTTCGATATTATTGAAGTTCCCAATGGCGAAGAAAATAAAACTATAGATTATTGTATTGGCATTTGGCGCATGTTATTAGATTTTGAAGCCGACCGTAATGCCTTATTGATAAATTTAGGAGGAGGTGTAGTGACCGATATGGGCAGTTTTGCCGCATCTACTTTTAAACGTGGAATAGATTTTTTACAAATCCCTACTACCCTTTTATCACAAGTTGATGCATCTGTAGGTGGTAAAACAGGCATTGATATGGATGATGTAAAAAACATTATTGGAACCTTTGCTCAACCACAAGCTGTTATTATTGCTACCGACTTTTTAAAAACCTTAGACCAGCGACAATTAACTTCTGGCTTTGCCGAAGTGATAAAACATGGTATTATAGCTGATTTAAACTTCTTTAATCAGATTATTCTTTTAGATAAACCAGAGCAAATTACCGAAGCACAAATCTATCATTCCATCGAGATTAAAAATAAAGTAGTTTTAGAAGATCCTTTTGAAAAAGGTATTAGAAAAACATTAAATTATGGACACACTATCGGTCATGCCATAGAATCTTGGAGTTTAAGAAACGATAAAAGACCACTTTTACATGGCGAGGCGATTGCCATTGGCATGATTTGCGAAGCCTATTTAGCCAAAGAATTAATCGGTTTACCAGAAAGCGATTTAGAAATTATTACCCAAGCATTTTTAAAATATTTTGATCATTATCAGATTAAAACCGGAATTGAGCATGATTTATTAGAAATTATGCAAAACGACAAAAAGAATGTAGCTGGAAAAATCAACTTCTCTTTACCTAAACAAATAGGAAATTGTTTAATTGATGTTTTTGCAGATGAGGCTTTGATTAAAGAGAGTTTGGAATTTTATAGAGGGTTGTAGAAGAATTATTAAATTAGATTCTTAAATTTAAATGTTAATTAAACTATAATGGAAAATTTAAAAATCGACATAAAATTTGAGCAAATTTTAGGAGTAGTTAAATTTTTAACACCCGATGAGAAGTTGAAACTAAATGAAGAAATTTGGTTAGATGATTTTGAAATACCTTTTGAACATCAAGAGATAGTTTTAGGAAGAATTGCAAAGTCAAAAGCTGATCATAGCAGACTTCTAGATTGGAAAGATGTTGAAAGCAAATTGAACTCTTGATAACCAAATATAAAATTCAAATTGATGTTGAAGCCCTTCAAGATATTGAAGAAATAATTGATTGGTATAACTATAAGCAAGATGGACTTGGGATAAGATTCTGGATTCAATTAAATTCGCAAATTTCTAATTTGGGATTAACACCATTTAATTTCAGTATCAGATATAATAATGTTAGATGTATGCTTATTAAAAAGTTCCCTTTCTTAGTTCATTATACGATTAACGAGTCGGAAAAAATAGTTGAGATTTTTGCAATATTCCACACGAGCAGGAATCCGAAAATATGGAAGACTAGAAAATGAAAACAATAAATAATAAATCCAAAAAAACAATTAGTCCTAAAAAAGCCAAATTTTTAAAGGAATTTAAAGCCGCTTTTGAAGAAGTAAAACTAGCTAAGCAAGGAAAAATCAAATTAAAAACAGCCGAAGAATTACTGAACGAATTATCGCTTCACCAAAAACACCCTTTAAAAAACATCGAGAAAAAATTAAATGCAAATTAAACATCAGATAAACGAGTTCTTGTTTACCATTTTCCCTGAAATTATGGGGGGGGTTAATGACTTAATAGTCAACACGTTACAAAAATACTATACCTACGGCCCTTTTAAACCTAAAGTTACTCTAGAAAAAGATTGGGTAAATATTGAAATCGACACGCCGTCTATCCTATCTCAAGACACAGATTACCGCAAAACCGTAGCCCTTTGCGAAAAAGGAAAATACGCCGAAGCAAAACCCATCCTTAAAAATTTAATAGAAAAAAACCCTAGCAATTCGGAATTCCACCGCATTATGGGTCAAATATTATCTGATGAAGGCGACCAAGAAGAAGCCATCAATTGCTTAATTGACGCTTTACGCTGGGATTCTAAAAACGGTTACGCTTTATTAATGGTAGGAAATATTTTTGCCAAATTCAAAAATGATGTTCCCACAGCCCTTAAATACTACAACCATCACTAACTGATTGCCAATCAGCCAAAAAGCGAATCGCAATGACCGAAATCAATTACCCCACCATCGGCCAATCTTTGTATTGCCCTTCTGCTTGCTCTAAAACATCTTTTAACAAATTATCCAAATCAGAAAATGGTACTTTTCCTTTTAACTCTTTTTTTACCGCTAGGCGAATGGCAGAGCGGGCATCTTCTTTTTTAGTCCAATCTAGCTGTAGGTTTTTCTTAACCAAAGCTACAACGCGGTGTACCAAATCTTGAATAGGACCTGCCTCGTTAAGTATTTTTTCATTGGCTGATAGCAAATCGTAAAAAGCCAATTCATCTTCTGTTAAGCCTAGTTGTTTGGTTCTAATGTCATCGTTTTTAAATTCTGTGGCAATGTCTAATAGGTGTTTAATAGCGGCTATAGAATCTAAACTGTTTTGATGGTATTTGCTCAATACTTTTTCCAGTTCTTCTTTTAAACTGGTCATTCTACGTATGTTTTTTGCCATCCTCACCTTTAACTCATCATTAATAATGCGACGCAGTAACTCCACCTTTATATTCTCGCCACCTTTTTCTTTCACCATTGCTTGGAAACGATCATCGATAATAGAAATATCAATTTTATCTAAATCGTACATTTCGGCTAAATCCACAATCTTTTGTGACTCTATAGACCTGCTAATTAAGTCTTTAATACGATCGTTCTTTTGACGTTGCGGACCTAAGGGCGACTTAATTTTACGAATCACATCTCTAATTTTCTGAATCAAGCCTACCGCTTCCTGTATTTCCCAAATGCGCTTGTCAGAGCTGGTCATGGCTACTAACTCGGTTAGTTTTCTTTCTTCTAATAAAAAATCATTGGTAATTAAATCTGTTTGCAAAAGGTCATTAACAAGCGTATTTGTCCAAATTAATTTCTCACTTTCTTTCAGGTTTTTGAAAGCTTCGATATCAAAATTGCCCATTAAGCCTTTTACAGTCTCAAATTGTTCTAAACACAATTCTACTGCTGCATCAATATCAATAGTCGGTTTTCCTTCGCCGCCGCTGCCTGTATATTTCTTGGTAGCTTCGGCTAAAAAGCCGGATATTCCTATAAAATCCACCACCAAACCGTTGGGTTTATCTTCAAAAACACGGTTTACCCTTGCAATGGCTTGCATTAAATTATGGCCTTTCATAATCTTATCTACATACATGGTATGCGCACAAGGAGCATCAAAACCGGTTAACCACATATCCCTAACAATCACAATTTTAAGTGGATCATCTGGTGTGCGGAAACGCTTTTTTATGGCTTCCATATGGTCTTTGGTGCGCACATGCGGATTCCATTCTACTGGGTCTTTACCAATATTACTAGTCATGATGACGGCAACTTCTGGACAATTGGGCAAAGCTGTGATGGCATCGTATATTTTTACGCAGTTTCTGCGGCTCATACAAACAATCATGGCTTTACCATCTAAAGTTTGAATACGAGCATTAAAATGTTCTAAAATATCAGCGGCAACGCGTTTCACTCGGTCTGTTGCGCCTGCTGCATCTTCTATGGCTGCCCAAACGGTATGGCTGCTGTCTTCCTCGTCCTCGTTTACTAAATCTAATTCATCAGCATATTTGGCGTTAATGTTAAGCGGAACCATTTTAGGCTCGTAATAAATAGGAACTGTTGCGCCATCTTCTACCGCTTGTTTAATATCATAAGTATGTATGGTTTTGCCAAAAATCAACTCGGTATCGGCGGTTTTACCATCTACCGGCGTTCCTGTAAATCCTATAAAAGAAGCATTTGGTAATGCCCTGCGTATGTTTTGCGCAAAGCCACCATCATTAAAACCGTATTGGGTACGGTGGGCTTCATCTGCCATAATAATGAGGTTATACCGCTCTGATAAAACGGGATGCGCTAATTCTTTACCATCTTCTAATTCTTTTAACCTAAATTTTTCTATGGTGGTAAAAATTACACCTCCACCATCGGCACTTAATAAATAGCGTAACTCATCAGTAGTATCTGCATGGTGTACATCGCCTACCAAATCTTTACAAAGTACAAAGTTTTCATACAGTTGTTGGTCTAAATCAGAGCGGTCTACCTGTATAACAATGGTTGGGTTTTTCATCTCGGGCAGTTGGCGTAAAATACCTGTTAATATGGCCATAGAAATGCTTTTTCCCGAACCTTGGGTATGCCAAATTACCCCTAACCTACCATCGCCTTTGGGTTTAATGTTTGTGATACTGCTGGCTACCGCTTTTTGGATGCCCCAAAACTGATGATATTTTGCGCCTTTTTTTATGATTTTACCATTATGGTCTTCATGGAAAATGAAGTTTTGTACATAGCTGAGTAAAATATCTTTTGGAAATAAACCTTTAATAATGGTTTCTAATTGTAATTCTTTGTTTCGCTCTATATCATCGCCACCTAAACTTTTCCATGGGGCAAACCATTTTAACGATGCATTATACATGCCATGTAAAGCTTCTAAACCATCAGATATGATGGTGATGGCATTATAATCCCACAGTTGTGGGATATCTAATAAATAGTGACCAATTTGCCCATGTGCATTTTCTACGCCTACTTCTTGGGCAAACATGTTTTTAAATTCAAAAACAATGATGGGCAAACCATTGATAAAGATTAATAAATCAGTACGGCGGGTGTTTTTGCCTATAATGGTCACTTCATCTGCACAGATAAAACTATTTTTTTCTGGCGAATGATAATTGATGGGATAAATATGTTGGGCGTTTTCTTTGCCTTGGGCATCTTTCCATGATACGGAAACTCCTTGTGTTAGTTTACGATGAAAATCTCGGTTGCGATAATCAGTATCCATCCCCGAATGTTGGGTAAAGGCTGCCATGGCCTCATTTATTGCGGTTGCAGGTACGCTAGGATAGGTTTTAACTAAAAAAGATCTTAAATCATCCTCTAGCACTACTTTTTTAAGGTCACGGGTTAAAGTATTGCCTTCTTTATGGGTATAACCCAAAGCTTGCAACCATTCTATAGCTGCTTTTTGTACCGTTATTTCTTTGGTATTATTCATAGGCTTGCTATTAACGTTTGTTCGGCATCTTTTACACTAACTTCTCCGCTGATTAGTTTTGGTAATAGGCTTTCTCGTAGAGTAGTAAGAGTTTGGTTTTCTTCTATATTGTTTTCTATATGATTAAAAATATCTTTTGTTTCTTTTAAATAAGAATCAATTTCTTTACCGATTATCACATCTAAATCTCTAAAACTCGATTTACTTATCTCTTTAAAAGTACTACCGTTTGATTTTGATATAATTAAATCTTGATTTTGCTTTACCCAAAAATAAAGTTGATAAATACTTAGTTTATTATTTGGGAGCATAGTTATAAAACCTTGATTAGTGCAAGCGGGTTGAGTATTTATAGTTAGCAAACCGATAGTTGCTCTACTTGACATTAATAAAGAATAAGGCGGGAGCATTTTTGCAGAACTTTTTTGCAATCCTAAAGGAGTTATTTTCTTTGCAGTTTCAAAAGAAAAAAGGGATTTTTCTCTTGTTAGATCAGTTGGGGAGTACCATAAAATATCCCCATTTTCCCAATATTTATTTTCAGAGGTACTTGGAGTTCCTCCTCCTAAAGTTTCAATTACATCGCCAATTTTATTCACTTCCCATCCTTCAGGAATCATTCCTAATTCAGATTCTACAAAGTTGCCGTTTTGGAAAGGGCCAAAATCTACAAACCAATGTTTATACAAAGCCATAGCCATTTCTTCTAAGGTTTTGTTCATTTGTAGATTCATCTCTATTTTATCATCTAAAGCAGAAAGTATAGAGGCAATGGCTTTTTGTTCTTGGAGGGGTGGAACAAAAAAATCGAAACTAAGTAAAGAGTTGATTTGCATGTTTGGTTGTGTTGAAGTCCCAAATGCAATAGAATCTATATAAGCCTTGAAAATATTAGTTCTAAAATTGTAATAAACATATTTAGGATCACAAATATTTTTATTGATTCTTATTCTAATTAATCCGTTATTAAATACAGACTTTACGTCATTTTTAATAAACATATTAACACCAATTGTATTACCTGTACGAGCTATGATTATTTCTCCTTCTTTCAAAGAAAACTTTTTATAATTTTCTGGCGAAACTTGAGTAAATCCCCAATTTTTGAATTCCTTAACTTGGGATACATCTTGAATCCTTAGACATTTAATACCAGTATCTTCATCAACTATTGGAGCTCTTTTAATTGCATCGAGTCCAGTATTTGCCGATATGATTACATCTGAAAGCTTATATATTTTCCAGTAGTCGGGCATTAATCTAAATTTCATTTATTTCAATAATTTCACAAACCACTCTTCCATCGGGTTTGTCAAGATGTACCCGTAATGTATTCGGATTCATTTTATCGTCATACGTAATAACAGTTTCTTTATTCTCTAATAAATCGCTTATACCGATTGTATTTTTAATATCATCTAATAAAATAGCCCTAAAAGATTGTTCGTCATTATCAATAACATTATCTTTAAATATGATCCAGTTTTTACCTTTTTTATCGAATTGATCGCTATGCGATATAGTGTAATCATCAATATCAAAATACTTATCAAAAATATCTTGTCTAAACTCTATTTTGGCTGTTCTCATAATCTATAATTTCTCAAAATTAGCTATAATCTGTTTTTTCAACTCTTCGCTTTTTTCAAACTGTGCTAAAAGCGTAGTTTTTAAAGCTTCCATTTTATCTTCAAACAAAATTCCGTCGTCTTCCTCGGCTTGGGTGCCTACATAAATGCCGGGGGTTAGTTTATAATCTTGTTTTTGTACTTCAAACAAAGTTGCGGCTTTGCTAAACCCATCTATATCCTCATAATTTTTGCCTACAGTGCGCCAGTTGTGGTAGGTTTCTGCTATTCGGTTTACATCATCATCGGTAAAAACTCGCAGTTTACGGCTGGCCATAGTACCCATTTTTGAGGCATCTAAAAATAGAATTTCGTGGTTGCGCTCACGGTGGGTACCATCTTTACCATCGCGGTTTTTGCTCAAAATAAATAGACAAGCGGGTATGCCGGTGGTTAAAAAAAGTTTATCGGGTAGGCGCACAATGCAATCTATCATGCTGTTATCTACCATGTGTTGGCGTACGTTTCTCTCGCCTTTGGTATTAGAGGTCATGGCGCCGTTTGCCATCACAATGCCAGCGGTGCCTGTACTACTGAGGTGATGCCAAAAAGTTTGCATCCACATGTAATTGGCTGAGCCATCTGTGGTAAATTCTTCTTTGGGTCCAAATAATCGAGGGTCACCATCGGGTAAATCTTCGGGGTGCCAATTGCTTACATTAAAGGGCGGGTTGGCAATGATATAATCTGCTTTTAAAGTTGAAAATTTATCATCTAACAGGGAATTTCCTAGTTTAATATCGAAAGATAAATCTCGTAGCAAAAGGTTCATTAAACACAAACGCAGTGTTTGGGCGGTCATCTCTTGTCCGTAAATAGAAATATCGTTTTTATTACCCCCATGTTCTTTAATAAACTTGAGCGATTGCACAAACATACCGCCACTACCGCAAGCAGGGTCGAAAATACGGCCTTTGTAAGGCTCTAAAATCTCTACCAGCAAACGTACTATGCTGCCCGGTGTAAAAAATTGACCTGCACCAGAACCTTCTGCCATGGCAAAACGGCCAATGTAAAACTCGTAAATACGGCCTAAAATATCACTCTCGGGGTTTTCTTTTTCAGAAAATTTAGGGTGCGATAACAGGTTGATGATACCACTAGTTTGCTTTGCAGATAATTCTGATCGTACAAAAATACGTGGTAATAAATTGTTTAACTGCGGGTTATGCGCTGTTAATAAATCTTGTATGACTTCAAATGCATCATCAATAATTATTTTAATGTCGTCTTGCTCGGCATTGTCTTTTAAGTATTGCCAAGATGCTTTTTCAGGGATTACAAAGGTACTACGAGAACGATACTCGTCTGGGTCTTCTAATACATACTTTTTTTCTTCCTGATTGGTGGTATAATAAGTTGATGATGGTTCTTGTAATAAGTCAACTAATTTTTCATATTCAATATCATAACGCTCGCTTAAATGTTTTAGAAAAACCAGTGGTAGAATGTAGTTTTTATAGTTGTTTTCTGATACTGCGCCTCTTAATTCATTGGCGGCATCCCAGAGTTCTTTTTCAAAATCGATATCGGCTTTAGCCATGTTTTTTAACATTCTTGATGATTGTGGTTTTTATAAAATATAGATGATAGCTGGTAGGCAACAGGTAAACAACCTAACAATAGGCCTACTGAAGTAAGGTAATGGGTAATTGTTGTAATAAGCATAGATAAGTTTAGTGTTTGAAAGTAACTATTTATATTAAATTTTGAAAATAATTTAAATTAAAAATAATTGTGGTTGGATTGTTAAGAAACTGAATAACCTCCCCCTGACCCCTCCAGAGGGGGATAATCAAACTGTTCGTGATGTTAGCTTGCGCATCTCGAACTAAAAAATGAAAAGGATTTGCAATCCAATTACCGTTTAATAAATTAATATTCTTTTAATAAACACGTTAAATTAATTTTTCATAAATTCGATAATCACTCAAATCATATACCTTCATGAAAAAATTAATTGTCTTATCAATCATCTTGTTTTCTTTAACATCTATCACATTAAAAGCCCAAATTGGGTTAACATCCTATTCAATTTATGCCTTAGGCGTAAATACCAATAAAGAGAAAAAGATTAGTGGAGAAATGAAAGCTTTCTTAAATAGAGAAGTTGATAATACACTTTTTGAGCTAGCAGGAATGTATAATTTTCGCCCAAAAACTTATCATCAGTTTTCGGTAGGATTAGGTTTAAACCTTTCACCATTTAGAGGGATTGATCCAATAAATTGCTTTACCGTTCCTTTACAGTTAGAAATTTTTCCTTTGCAAAATTTTAAACAAATATCCGTTGTATTTGAGGTTGCTCCAGAATTTTACGTGGAGGATGGAACAAACATTAGACAACTATGGGGGATTAGATACACATTTAATAAGGATTAATATTCATCTTTTTTAACTGTTAGGTAAGGTTAACTTATATGCTTTTTGAAAACCTAGGCCTGTGTCCCGCAATTTAAAATTATACCCCCTTAGCGTTGCAGCATGTAAGTCAATGGTACAGCAGCACTTTTCAAATTAATGGCAACTTATTGTACTATTGCACCACAAAAAACCATAGCCTTACTCATATTATCTAGGGCGTAACAATGGTAGAACATAGAGTTTTTAGAGTCTTAGCTAGGATATAAGACAAGATACCTAACCCAAAGACAAGTTAAGGAAAGGAAATATCCGTAAAGGTTCCGCTAAACTTACTTAAATTATGGACACCTCCAAAAGTACCTGCTTCTGCCTCAGCGTCAAAACGTCCAGAAATCAGTTTTTTCTCTCTATCCATTTTGGTAATTTCCACAACTACGCTTTTTAGAAACGTTTGATTTTCACGAGTAAAATTTGAACCATCATCTGTAGTAAAATTATATTGTTGATAGTTTCCAACACCTAATGGTCTTCTAGAGGTTTGTATGGTGATAAAA
>JBIKIN010000003.1:0-196169 GCA_044361595.1 Pelobium sp.
GGTACCTGCTGCCTTGGCTAAATCCGCAATTGGATAACCTTCGCCAAATACAATTACTTCATCACCTTCCTGTACTTCCAAATCTGTAATGTCTAACATGGTCATATCCATACAAATATTACCAATTGTATACACCAATTGGTTATTAATTAACATCATACCATTTCCATTACCTAAAGCCCTAGGGTATCCATCAGCATATCCAATTTTAACTGTAGCAATTTTACCATCTTTAGGCATTACTCCGCTCCTACCGTATCCCACTGTATCTCCTTTTTTAAGTTCTTTAATTTGAGAAATACTGGTTTTTAAAGTTGCAACATGTTGCAAATTAGTCCGCTCTGCCTCGTTACTTTCTATACCATAAAGACCAATACCTAACCTAACCATATCAAACTGTGCATTTGGCCATTTGGTAATAGCAGATGTATTGGCAATATGCTTAATTAATGGGTAATCTAACTCATTTTGTATTAAAGTAACACAATTTATGAATGTAGCAATTTGTTGAGCCGTATATTCTTTGTGTAAATCGTTCTCGCTAGCAGCTAAATGTGAAAAAACAGACATTATTTTAAAACAATTGTTAGATTTTATAAAATCTAAAAGCTCTGGTATTTCTTCTTCTACAAAACCTAATCTATGCATACCAGTATCCAGTTTTAAATGAACCGAATAATCCTTTAATCCTCGTTTAAGTAATTCATCGGCGAAAGCTTTAAAAATTCTAAAACTATAAATTTGAGGCTCTAACTTAAAGTTTATGATAGAATCAAAAGAAGTAACTTCTGGATTTAAAACCATAATAGGCAGTTTTACACCAGCTTTTCTGAGGTCGTAACCCTCGTCTGTGTAAGCAACTGCTAAATAATCTACTCCATTATGTTGCAATAAATTAGCTATTTGATCTCCGCCACTGCCATAGGCAAAAGCTTTTACCATAGCCATTAACTTAACGTTAGGCTTTAGCTTACTTTTATAATAATTCAGGTTATGAACAACTGCATTCAGATTAATTTCTAATTGTGTATCATGAAGCTTTTGAGCTAAAATCTTGCTAATTCTTTCAAATTCAAAACTTCTAGCACCTTTAATTAGTACAGTAGTATTTTCGATTAAATCTTTATCAAATTGATTGATAAAATCGGTGGTGGTTGAATAAAATAAACTATTGGATTTAAAGAAATTTTTATATGATGAAAGTTGCTGACCAATGCCAATAAACTGGTGTACTTCCTTATTTTTAATTAATTGAGCAACATTTTCGTACAATTGCTGTGGCTTGATACCGCTTTGTTCAATATCTGATAAAATAAGTGTTTTTGTTTGATGCTGATGTTGTTGATTGAGAAAATCTAAAGCAATGTCTAAGGAAACATAATCAGAATTGTAAGAATCATCTATGATAGAACTTTGATTAATACCTTTTTTTAACTCCAAACGCATTTTTACAGCTTGTAAGTTTAAAAAATTTTGAGCTATATACTGATTTGATAAGTTTAATTGCAATAAAACTGCCCAGCATATTACTGCATTTTCTAAAGATGCCTGATTGGTAAATGGAACTTGTATTTGTAGCTCTTGTCCCATATAAACTGCTGTTAAAAGTGTGTTTTTTTGATCTATTACAACTTGGTTTACAATTTTCAAATCGGCATTGGAGGTAAAACTCCAACTAAAAGTTTGTTTTGCAGCTATTGAAGGATGTAAGTTCTTGGCTTCAATAATTAAAACATCAGAATCTGTAAAAAGCTTAAGCTTCTCTTCTAATTTTTCTGTCCTGTTTGCAAAGCCCTCATCGTGTGCGGCTCCAATATTGGTTAACACACCAATATTAGGTTTAATAATATTAGCCAAAAAACTCATTTCATTTGGCTTTGAAATACCTGCCTCAAAAATACCTAGGTCGAATTTATGTGTCATTTGCCAAACAGAAAGCGGTACCCCAATTTGTGAATTATAACTTTTAGGACTCCTAATTATTTGATATTTATTAGCTAATAACTGATATAACCATTCTTTAACTATGGTTTTACCATTGCTACCTGTAATCGCAATTACAGGATAATTAAATTCTTTGCGATGGTATAATGCTAATTTCTGTAATGCCTGTAAACTGTCCGCTACCCAAATAAAATTGGCTTCAGGAAAAGGATTAATATCAAAATTGGTATCAGTTACTACAAAAGATCTTACGCCTTTAGCGTATATTTCTGCAATATATTGATGTGGATTTCTTTTCCCTGCAAGCGCAAAAAAGAGAGAGGTTTGAGCATCGGTGATTTTTCTACTATCCGTCAAAATTTGCGATACAGCAAAACCTGGTGAATTAATCAAACTCTTTTGACCTATTAAGGTTGCTATTTCATTTATTGGATAAGAAAACTCAATCATTTATCACAAATTTGATGAATATTCCCGAATATCACTAATTTTATCTGTAATGAATCAAAAACCAATAATACCTATAGATTATCAAACAGGTTTGAAAAAAGCTGAGGCTTATTGCGCATACCAAGAACGCAGTCAATACGAGGTAAGAGGCAAATTGATTAGTCTTGGTATTTATTACGAAGATTTAGAAAACATTATTTTATCATTAATAGAAAATAATTTCTTAAACGAGGAGCGATTTGCAAAAGCATATGTACAAGGCAAGTTTAGAATTAAAGGTTGGGGGAAATTGAAGATTAAACAAGGATTAAAATTTAAACAAGTATCGCCACCACTCATAAAAAAAGCATTAGAACACATTAATAAGGAAGAGTATTTATTGCAGTTAGAAAAAATATTAAGCAAAAACTTAGACCTTAATGCTAAAAAGACCGACTCAAAAACTAAAAATAAAGCGATACAATACGCTTTGATCCGGGGATTTGAATCTGATTTGATTTTTTTCTTACTGAAAGATAGAGGGTTATAAGGTTATTTCATTTTTTTTAAAAATCATATTGCAAAAAATATAATTCTGTCTATATTTGCATCCCGCAAGGGAAACAATGTTCTTTTAAATATGCGAAAGTAGCTCAGTTGGTAGAGCACAACCTTGCCAAGGTTGGGGTCGCGAGTTCGAATCTCGTCTTTCGCTCTTAGTAATCAAATTTAATTTGTTAACTAATCAGCTTCAAAGCTGCTCAGATGGTGGAACTGGTAGACACGCAGGACTTAAAATCCTGTTCCCGTTAAGGGAGTGCGGGTTCGATTCCCGCTCTGAGTACGAAACCTCTTACATGCCCGTAAGAGGTTTTTTTTATGTCTGTATTTTTTGTAACATCTATGTTATTCACTTACATTATCCAATCTCAAAAATCAGGAAGATTCTATATAGGTCATACTCAGGATATGGAAAGTCGATTAAATAGACATAACCAAGGGATGGTTAAAGCAACTAGAAACAAAGGTCCTTGGGTTTTAGTATATATTGAATCTTTTGAAACTAAAATAGAAGCTAACCGCAGAGAATTGGAGGTTAAAAGCAAGAAAAGCAGGGTTTATATCGAAAAATTAATTTCATCAAGAGAAATTTAAAATTTTATACCCGTTTAGTGTGTGCCCCGAGTTTTGACTCGGGGCTATGAGTACAAAACTTCTTACATTCCCGCAAGAGGTTTTTTTATGCTCATTCTTTTCATTATTTTTTAGTCAATAATATTTAATATTCTATTTAACTTGCCCTTTCATGGAAAATAAAGACATAGCCAAAGTTTTTAAGTTGCTTTCTCAGTTAATGGAGCTTCATCAAGAAAATCCGTTTAAGATAAAATCTATTGCCAATGCATCTTTTAAACTTGATAAACTTCCTTTCAAATTAAAGGACAAAAGTTTAGCCGAATTAGAAAAAATAGATGGTGTAGGGAAAAGTTCGGCAGCTAAAATTACAGAGCTTTTGGAGACAGGCACTTTAAAAGAATTAGAAGATTTAATTGCTATTACTCCTACTGGCATTATTGATATGCTGAGTATTAAAGGACTAGGACCAAAAAAAATCGAGATTATTTGGAATGTTTTAAACATTGATACCATTGGCGAGCTTTATTATGCTTGTAATGAAAACCGACTAATTGAAGCTAAAGGTTTTGGATTAAAAACACAAGAAGAAATAAGATTAGCCATAGAATTTAAAATGGCTAATGCAGGCAGATTTTTATATGCTAGAATTGAAAATTTAGCCAATCAGTACCTAATCTTAATTCAAAATTTCTTGAAAGATATCCATGCTGAAGTTATTTTAACTGGTGAATTTAGACGTAAATGTGAGGTTATTGAGCGTTTAGATTATTTGGTGGTTGCAACCAATGCTAATTCTATATTAAAAGACTTAGCAAATCAGATTGAAACCCTTTGCTTCAATCAAACAGCTGATGGCTTTACGCTTAAAGATCTTAATGGAGTAAATATTAAAATAATCACTTGCCAGCCAGCCGAAAAAGGAAATTATTTGTTTGAAACGACTGGCTCTCTAACGCATGTAGAATTAGTGAAAGCCTTAATAACAAATGGTAAAAAGTATAAAACAGAAGAAGAATTATACGCTTCCGCTGATTTAGACTTTATAGAGCCGGAATTACGTGAGGGCTTTAATGAAGTTGAACTATCAAAAAATAATGAACTACCTCAGTTAATTACCTATCAAGATTTGATTGGGACATTGCATAATCACAGCACTTGGAGTGATGGTGTGCATAGTATTGAAGAAATGGCCTTATATTGCCGAGATGTATTAAACCTTCAATATTTGGGTATGTGCGACCACTCTAGAACAGCAGTTTATGCAAAAGGTTTAACTATAGAAAGCGTACTCAATCAGCATGAAGAAATCAATCATCTGAATAAAAAATTAGCGCCGTTTAAAATTTTTAAAGGAATAGAATCCGATATTTTAACTGATGGAAGTTTAGACTACCCTGATGAAATTTTAGCAAAATTCGATTTTGTGGTTGCCTCAGTTCACTCCGCCATGAAAATGGACGAGGAAAAAGCGACAGCTAGGCTGGTTAAAGCAATCGAAAATCCGTTCACTACCATTTTAGGTCACCCTACCGGGAGATTATTATTGGCCAGAAATGGTTATCCTTTAGATTTTAAAAAGATAATTGATGCTTGTGCTGCAAACAAAGTGGTTATCGAAATTAATGCTAATCCATTAAGGTTAGATTTAGATTGGCGCTGGCATAGATACGCAGTAGAAAAAGGCGTTTTATTATCTATTAATCCAGATGCACATAGAAAAGAAGGATTTGTAGATATGCAATATGGTGTTTATGTAGCTAGAAAAGGTGGCTTAAGTGCTTCAAACTGTTTAAACACTTATAACTTAACCGAAATTGAGTCTTATTTTAGCAATAAAAAAGGTTAATGGCAGAGCATAGAAAAGTTAAGATTTTAGTAGTGCGATTTAGTTCTATGGGTGATATTATTTACACCACTCCTGTAATACGCTGCTTAAAAAAACAACTACCAAATGCTGAAATACACTATTTAACCAAGAAAAGTTTCAAATTTTTAGTAGAACATAATCCATACATAGACAAACTTCATTTATTAGAAGACAAACTAAGCGAAACCATTAATCAATTAAAAAACGAAAAATTTGATTATTTGATAGACTTACACAATAGTTTACGATCTACAATTTTAAAATTTAAACTTAATATCAAATCCTCTACTTATAAAAAAGAGCGCTTTAAAAAGTTCTTAGCATTAAAATTTAAAATAAACTTGATTAAACAAGATCATTTAGTAGAAAGATATTTAAAAACTGTAGAATTTTTAGGTGTTAAAAATGATAATTTACCCATTGATTACTTCTTACCTAAAAACACCCCATCAATAGAAGAAATACACCCAAAAATCACAAAAAACAGTTATGTTGCCTTTGTAATTGGCGCAACACATTTCACAAAAAGACTACCAAATTATAAGGTAGTTGAAATTTGTAAGGGTTTAAACTTACCTATTGTATTGTTAGGGGGTAAAGATGTTGTGGCAAATGCCATAGAAATAGAAAATTGTTTACCAAATAGCATCATAAACTTGGTTGGAGTAGTATCTTTGAACGATTCTGTTACCATTGTTAAAAATGCGGCAAGCGTTATTGGCTTTGATACGGGATTAACACACATTGCAGAAGCATTTAATAAAAAGTTAGTGACCATTTGGGGAAGTACAGTTCCTGAGTTATTGGGAGTACAGCCTTATCTGGTTGAAAAGCATTTTGAAGCTGGTGTAGAATTATCATGCAGACCATGCTCTAAGTTTGGACTAGCTAAATGCCCAAAAGGGCATTTTAAATGCATGAACGAAATAAATGAACAAAGTATCACACAATTTATAATGAATGGGTAAACAATTACTAATTATGCGTCATGCAAAATCTGACTGGAACGACGCTAATACCATAGATTTTAACCGCCCATTAAACCCAAGAGGCCTAACTAATGCCCCAATTATGGGTAAACGTTTAAAAGAAAAAGGTTTTACTCCTGAGTTAATTATTACTAGTCCTGCTTTAAGAGCTTTAACAACATGTGAAATTGTTGTAAATGAACTAGGTTTAGATAAACAAGAGATTCAAACTGATAAAAAAATCTACAATGCAGATGTTAAATCACTTTTAGATATCATCAATAATTTAGACAATAGTAAAAATAGTGCTGCATTATTTGGCCATAACAATGGCATTACAGATTTAACTGTTTACCTCACCGATGCTGATATCTTTAATATTCCTACTAGTGGTGTAGTGTTAATTGATTTCCCTTTTGATGATTGGGCATTAATAAGTAAAAACACGGGCTCTGTTGTATTTTTTGAAACTATTAAAGAAAGAAAAGAAGATTTTTAAATATCCATTCTATACACCTTACCAGGTAAAGAAATAATAATAGATTGCATTTCTAGGTTTAATAAAAGCATGGCCAATTTGCTTTGTGGCATTTCTAGCTTGGCTTGTAAATCATCAATACCTATTGTAGTATTATCTTTTATAATGTTCACAATTTTTTGTTCCTCAGTAGATAAATCAGGAAATAACTTGGGTTGAGATTTAATGGTATTTTTTTGGTTCATAAACCATCCCATAATATATTCAATATCCTCAGGCTTAGATAGTAAATGAGCTCTATTTGTTTTGATTAAAAAATTACAACCTTCAGAAAATTCATCATCTAATTTACCTGGAACCGCAAAAACATCGCGGTTATAAGAGTTAGCAATCTCTGCGGTGATTAAGGCTCCTCCCCTAATAGCAGCTTCAATTACGATGGTTGCATCAGCCATTCCTGCTATAATCCTGTTTCTTTTAGGAAAATTAGGCCTTTCTGGATTGGTTTGTGATGGAAATTCGGTTAATAAACCACCTTGAGTTACCATTTTTTCTGCTATTGGGCGGTGCAAAGCAGGATAAATTCTGTCTAAACCATGACCCAAAACACCTACAGTTTCTACTCCAAATTGTAAAGCAGTTTTGTGGGCAGCAATATCAATCCCATAAGCTAATCCACTGCTCACCAATAAATTATGCTCCTTTAATCCATCAATTAACTTTTCGCAAATAGTTCTACCGTAGGCGGTAGCGTTCCTAGTACCCACAACTGAAACAACTTTTTGATTATTTAAATTGGCCGAGCCTTTGTAATAAAGTACCGTAGGGGCATCAATACAATTCTTAAGCCTTTTAGGATAATCGTTATTTAAATAAAATAGAGGCTTAATTTTATACTTATCAATAAAAAGTAATTCTTGCTCTGCCCTATCAAAGGCATCTAAACTTACTATAGATTGTGCAGTTTTAGAACCTATTCCAGGTATTTTTTCTAAAGACTTTTTCGTTGATTTAAAAACCTCCTCGGGGCTACCACAATAGCTTACCAATTGTTTAATAGTAATATCTCCTACCCCTTTAACAAATGTTAGTGCAATTTCGTGGAGCATGTAATAATTTTGTTTTTAATAGATTATTGAGCGGGGAAGTAAACTACATATTTGGTATCAAAGAATTCTTCTTTAAAATAGTCTGTTAAAGAATATAATTTGATATTCTTAATTTGTGAAGCTTGTAATTCTTCGGTTAAATCACCACCTTTTAAATATAGTACACCATTGGCTAAGGTATTTCTTTGCTGTTTCAAAAACTTACCTTTTACCCAAGGATAAAAATCTTTAAGTTGTGTAACTGCCCTAGAAATTACGAAATCGAAATTTTGGTTTACTTGCTCAGCCCTGCTATGTACTGCTTCGAGATTTTTAAGCCCAATTGCAGCAGCAACTTCATTTACAACTTTAATTTTTTTACCAATAGAATCTACCAATAAAAACTCGGTCTCCGGAAAAAGAATTGCCAAAGGAATTCCTGGGAAACCACCACCTGTACCTACATCTAAAACATGAGTATTAGGTACAAAATCAATAACCTTAGCAATTCCTAAAGAGTGAAGTATATGCCTCTCGTAGAGTAAGTCAATATCTTTTCGGCTAATTACATTAATTTGAGCATTCCAAGTTTGGTATAACTCAAACAAAGCATCAAATTGTATAATTTGTTTTTCGCTTAAATTAGGAAAGTAAGATTGTATAATTTTAGAAGTCACTGGTTTCGCTTTTCTTTCGTTTACCTAAAATATTTGATAATAAATCTCTACCTCTAAACAATTGTGCTTTTACGGTACCTAGCGGTAGATCAAGCTGTTCTGCAATTTCTTCGTAAGATAATTCATCAAAATACCTTAATACAATTAGTGTTTTATATCTGGCAGGCAGCTTATCAATAATTTCTTTAAGTTGTTCTGTTTGTTGCTTTTTAATAGATGTTTCTTCTGGGTTTAAAACATCGCTTTTAATTTCAAAAATACGATCGTCTCCATTTTCACCAGAACCACCCATTGAATCTATAGAAGTGGTTGTTAATTTCTTTTTTCTAATAAAATCTATACTTCCATTTGTTGCAATTCTAAACAACCAAGTACTAAAGGCAAACTCGGGACGGTATTTCTCTAAGTTTTCAAAAGCTTTGGCAAAAGTGGTTACTGTAATATCCATGGCATCGTCTTTATTATTTACCATTTTTAAAACCATAAAAAAGATAGAATCTTTGTAACGCTGCATTAATTCTGCATAAGCCTTTTGATTACCTTCTTTTGCTTTTTCTACTAGAGAAAAATCGTTTTTGGCATTATCAGAAAAATTTGGATTTATTTCCATACAACTTTTTTTGTAAAAACTTTGGCAATACTTAAACTAGTTAAATAAATATAGTAAAAAGGATCTAATATTATAATACCCCAAATTAAATCTTTATTTGATAATTTTTTAAGAGATTTAAAATATACAATATGCTGCACAATTATTTTAGTTAATAAAGCCCCTAAAATGATGTAAAAATTGGTTTGGGCTATTAATGCAAGTACTAAAAAAATATAAAATCCCGAGCCTGTTATGGCTTGTGTTACTAAAACACGTTTGTGCTTATTTTTATATATTTTTCCGGCACCTAAATGTCTCATCTTTTGTCTCCAAAAATCACTCCATGTGTTTTTAGGCTCGCTCCAAACTTGACTGTCTTGATGAAAAACAACGGCAGTATTATTTACAGTAGCATTTTGGTTTACAAACAAATCATCATCGCCAGATGGTATATGCATATGAGATGCAAAACCCTTATTCTTAAAAAAAAGCGTTTTTTTGTAAGCTAAATTTCTACCTACACCCATATAAGGCATTCCCTTAAGTGCAAAAGAAATATAATTTAAGGCAGTTAAAAAGGTCTCATATCGTACTAAAACGTTCAATAAGCCTCTTTGCCTTTGGTAAGGCGAATAACCTAAAACAATCTCAGTTTCTGAATTTTCAAAAACTTTAGAAACATGTTGTAACCAAAATTCTGATTGTGGAATACAATCAGCATCAGTAAAAACTAAAATTTCATTACTCGCAGCCTTAATACCCATGGTTACGGCAAACTTTTTTGCGGTTTTATATCTGGGATTATCTTCTACTGTTACAATTTTAAGTTTAGAATATTGCTTTTGAAGCTCTTTTAAAACATCCTCACTGTCATCAAAAGAACAATCATTTACAATCACTACTTCAAAATTTGGATAATCTTGTCTAAAAAGCTGAGGAACTAGATTAACTAAATTTTTAGCTTCGTTTCTAGCAGCTACAATAATAGAAATGGGTTGATTTTGATTTTCGCTATTTATTGTTAATGCTTTAAACCCTACCAGTTTTGTAAACACAAACAAATAGTAATACAATTGAAACAAGCAACAAATAATAAATAAGGCAAAAGGAATATGGTTAATTATAAGATCCAATGAGATTTGTGTATTTGTAAAAGTTGCAAATTTCGCATTTTTATTGAAATAAAAACTTTTTAATTGAATGTAATTAAATGTTATAATTTTAATCTTTTGCAAAGCAGCCTTGCAATCATTTCGTTAGGAAGTTTGCTAATCAGAATCTTATTAGAAAGTTAAAACATATTAAAGAATACCAAAAAATAAGATGCTAAAACAAGTTCAGAATGACCTTTAATTACCCCAAGCTGTAATTACTAATTGTCTTTGGGTTGCATAATTTCTATGCTCACATAGGTATATTCCCTGCCAAGTACCTAAAGCTAAATATCCATTTCTGATAGGTATAGTTACAGAACACCCCAATAAAGCCGCCTTTAAATGCGCTGGCATATCATCTGATCCTTCGTAATTGTGTTAATAATCAGGATCGTCTTCTTTTACCGTTTTGTTAAAAAACGTTTCAAAATCTTGCCTTACTGTAAAATCAGCATTTTCGTTAATACATAAAGAGGCAGAAGTGTGCTGAATAAATACCTGCAGCATTCCAATTTTGATATTTTTAATTTGAGGTAAGGCATTTTCAATCTCATCTGTGATGATGTGAAAGCCTCTTTTTCTAGCTTTTAAACTGATAATTTGTTGATAAAACTCCATTTAATAATTAGATTGTTGAATAAGAAAAGCGCTTAAATCCTCTTCTTCACTTTTAAAAACATTCATATCTACCTTACCCAAAACACCATCAATATGAGCATTATCTGCATGTTGCCAAAAATACCAATTGGTATTATCGCTCAATTTTAGTTTAGGTTGATAATAGCGGGCTATCCAAAGTGGATATTCATCAAAAGTACCTGCTAAATGCTCTTTATAAAATTGATAACCAGAATAGATAATAGGCTTATACTTTGTTTTACGTTCAATTTCGTCTAGAAACTCCTTTAGATTTGCATTTAGAATAGCATCAGATAAACCTCCCGTTTCTTCTATATCCACAACTAATGGTAAGTCCCCGGCTTCTAAATTTACGGTTTGTGACAAAAATTTCGCTTGCCATAAACCTGATTTTAAAGGTTTAAAATAATGATATGCTCCTCTGATTATTCCATTGGCTTTGCTTTCTTTCCAATTTCTCTGAAAATATTTGTCAACTAAGGTAATTCCTTCTGTAGCTTTTATGTAAGCAAAAGAGATTTTAATGCCGTCGGATTCCATTGAGCTTACCTTTTCCCAATCTATCTTACCTTGATAGGAAGAAACATCTATTCCATGAACGTAGTATTTACGTGGAATTTTAATGCCAAACTTGCGATAATGAGGATACTCGTTGAAAACAAATAAATCTCTAAACCATCTGGTTGTGGAAACTGCTGTTCTAACTACCTTACCATAATAAAGCGGTGAAAAAACTAAAGACAATACAATTACTAAAACAATTACTATTTTAAACTTTAAATTCTTCCTAATAACTTTTGGCTTTCTTTTAGTCGATTTTTTAGACGAGGTAACTCTAGTTTTTTTTATAGGCATAGATTGAATTAAAAGAAAGATTACGCTTTAAATCTTCTACTTAAATAGTCATATAGCCTTTCTACAGTCGCTTTTTTACTTTCCCAATCATTTTTAACAGAATAGTTTTTCTGCAAAAAGTTATCTGCAGCTTCATAATTATCAAATCTGTTAATAATTTCAATAGCTTCGCTGTAAGCTAGATTGTATCCATTAAAAAGCTCTTTAATAAAAACCATTTTATCGTTTAAACTGATTGCACTTTTTAAATCTGTAATTTGTTTTTGAGTGATATGGCCTGTTGAAGAGGCTTTATTTCCAAGTTTGTTAGAAAGCATTTCATTCAGTGTTAACTTTTTATCAGGCTCAGTAACTTGGTCAACTTTACTTATTGCTGTCTCCAAAATTGGAGCAATTGGCTCAACACTTTTAATTTCTTCTTTTTGAAATACAGAAATTTCAGGTTCTGGCAGAGCAATTGGCTGTTCCTCAACTATTTTTTCCGAAATAAGGAAAGGTTCTGGACCTTCTTCCTCTTCTAATGAAACATCCTCCTCCTCTTCTTGAAGTTCCTTTATGGTGTCTCCAATTTGAACTTCTTGTATGTTTTGCTTTTGTTCTAAAAATTCTTTTTCTTCGTCTGATAAAGCCCTATCAAAAACTTCCTCCACAGAAATCTTCCTTTCAAAATCAAAAACCATTTCTGTCGGCTCTTCATCTAAAGAAAAATCAAAAAATTTTCTTTTAGGCTCATCTTCAATTTTAGAAATTTCCTGTTCTTCTTTTACTGTCTCAACTTTGACATTATCCACAATTTCTTTATCAACAGATTTTAGTTGAGACAAATTTTCTTCTGCGTTTAGCAATAATGCATTTGCTTCAATTTTTTTCAGAATTTCTAAATGGTCTATCAAAAAATCAGCGTTAGCCGTAAAAAGCTCTAATTCTAAGATGTTGATTTTATTGATATTAGAAAGATATTGATGCTGCTGGTCTAAATCGTGAATAATTTCTCCAATTTTCTTTAGTATCTGTTGCTTGTTCATTATCTTAATAAACGTTAATAAAACCTTTTTAATGTGTGAAAAAATGGTATCCAAAAATAACATATAATTCTGATATTAGCCGAAAGGATTACAGAAAGCAGGCAATTTTATGTTTAACGAAGACAGATTTAGAAGAAGAACAGAACTAGGTGGAAGTATAGAAGTAATATGTGGTTCAATGTTCTCGGGCAAAACAGAAGAATTGCTTAGAAGGATTAAAAGAGCGCAAATTGCCAAATTAAAAGTAGAAATTTTTAAACCTAAAACAGATACAAGGTATGATGAAACTGCCGTTGTTTCTCATGACTTAAACTCTATTCACTCTACCCCAGTAGATCATTCTTCGGCTATTTTAATTTACGGTAGCAATACTCAAATCATAGGTATAGACGAAGCTCAATTTTTTGATGATGAATTAGCAGATGTTTGCGTAAAATTAGCTAATAAGGGAATTAGAGTAATTGTAGCAGGTCTTGATATGGATTTTGAAGGTAAACCATTTGGACCAATTCCAGCTTTAATGGCGATAGCAGAAGACGTAACCAAGGTACATGCTGTTTGTGTCAAATGTGGTGGTTCGGCACAGTTTAGCTTTCGTTTAGTTGAAAACAAAAGTCAAGTAATGTTAGGCGAAAAAGAAAGTTACGAGCCTAGATGCAGGGTTTGTTATAATATAGCAGATTAAAAATTTATTAAACTTAGAATTTGCTTTAATCCTGCTTCATCAACTTCGTTAAAAAAATTAAGATGCTCGCTATCTACATCTAAAACACCAATCACTTGGTTATTTTTAACAATTGGCAACACAATTTCTGATTGCGATAGACTGCTACATGCAATATGACCAGGAAATTCCTCAACATTAGGCACAATTAATACCTTATTTTGAGCCAAAGCGGCGCCACAAACTCCCTTGCCTTTTTGAATACGTGTACATGCTACCGGACCTTGAAAAGGTCCTAAAACCAATTCATCACTTTTAATCATGTAAAATCCCACCCAAAACCAATTAAACTGCTCTTTCAAGGCTGCACAAACGTTAGCCATATTGGCTATTAAATCATCCTCTCCTTGCAGTAAAGCTGCTATTTGAGGAACAATAGATAAATATTGTTCTTGTTTACTTCCCTTTAAAATGGTTAAATCTTCTGCCATGCTACAAAAGTAAATAAACATTTATTATTAGTTTCTTTATTGTTGTTCAATTTTTTGTGAATGAATTAATTTTCATCTTTTTCTAAACAATTTCACCATAAAACACTTATTTTACTTGTTCAAAATAGAAACAGAACTAAATTTATGCTAAATACCACAGAACTTTCTGTTGTTACCACTGCCGATGGTTCAAAAACCATATATCATCCTACAATTAAAGAAAATTATCATAGTAAACATGGTGCCTTGCAAGAAAGTAATCATGTATTTTTAAACTCAGGCTTACGATATTATTTGGCGGATAAAGATTTAAAAAGTGTCTCTGTTTTAGAAATTGGCTTTGGTACTGGCTTAAATTATTTGCTTACTCATGATTTTTGTACAGGCAAGGAAATTGTATTAGATTATGTGGGTATAGAAGCTTTTCCATTACAACTTGAGTTAATAACAGAAACCAATTACCATGAACATGTTTCTTTTAATACTTGGGAAACTTTTAAAAGCAATTATCAAAACAGTTTACTAAAATCTGTAATGATGAATAATTATTGCAGCTTAAATGTTGCGCCAATAAAAGCAGAAGATTTTCAAAGCGAATTATTATTTGATGTCATTTATTTCGATGCTTTTGCATCCAAAAATCAACCCGAACTTTGGACCTTAGAATTCATTACTCACGTTTTATCGTTTTTAAAACCTAAAGGCGTTTTTGTCACCTACGCTATAACCGGAAACTTGAAAAGAATTATGAAAAGTTTAGGTATGAAAATAGAAAAAGCGCCAGGTGCTGCCGGAAAAAGAGAGATGCTAAGAGCCATAAAGGTTGCTTAAAAATTAAATCGCTTAAAAATTATTGGTTTAAACTGTTTAAACCCACTTTTCCAAAAAACATCCTTTTTTTGCATAATTAAGGGCTTTTTGGTAAATTTGGCTAAAACCAATTGATATGTATAAACTTACTGTTGCACCCAGCGATGTTAAAAAAACTTTAGCCAAACATCTACTAACCGATGGCTATGACCTCATCTACGATATGGGAAAAAGTGATGGCGTTAGAATGTATGATGCTAAATACAATCGTTCACTTTTAGATTTCTTTACTTGCTTTGCTTCTGTTCCATTAGGTTATAATCACCCTAAAATGATGAATGATGAAGCCTTTAAAGAAAGTCTCTTTTTGGCTGCACTGGCAAACCCTTCTAATTCTGATATTTATACCGAGCAATACGCACAATTTGTTGATACTTTTTCTAGAGTAGGTATCCCAGATTATTTACCACATGCTTTTTTTGTTGCTGGTGGTGGTTTAGCCATAGAAAATGCTTTAAAAGCAGCTATGGACTGGAAAGTACAAAAAAACTTTGCCAAAGGATACAGAGAAGAAAAAGGTTTAAAAGTTTTACACTTTGACCAAGCTTTTCATGGCCGTACAGGCTATACTTTAAGCCTAACCAATACTTTACCTAATAAAACAAAGTGGTTTGCCAAATTTGATTGGCCTAGGGTATCTTTTCCGAAAATTCATTTTCCGTTTACCGACGAGAATTATGAAGATTTACTACACCGAGAAAAATTATCTATTGCTCAAATTAAATTAGCATTCTCCGAACATAAAGACGATATATGCGCTATTATACTAGAGCCAATACAATCCGAAGGGGGTGATAACCATTGTAGAAAAGAATTTTTAGAGCAATTACGCACCATTTGCGATGAAAATGAAGCGCTATTAATCTATGACGAAGTACAAACCGGAGTAGGCTTAACAGGGAAATTTTGGGCTCATCAACATTTTGGAGAAGCAGCTCAGCCAGATATTATTGCATTTGGTAAAAAAATGCAAGTATGCGGAATTTTAGCAGGCAAAAAATTAGATGAAATAGAAACCAATGTTTTTAAAGTTCCTTCTCGTATCAATTCAACTTGGGGAGGTAATTTAGTAGATATGGTACGCTCGGCAAAAATATTAGAAATAATAGAAGAAGATCAATTATGTGATAACGCAACTCATGTAGGAGCATATCTTCAAGAACAGCTAAACAAATTTGCTGCAAAAGATGAGCGAGTAACAAATGTGAGAGGTAGAGGTTTACTTACCGCTTTTGATTTTCCTACAAAAGAACAACGAGATGCCTTTGTAAATAAAGGTATGGAACATAATGTGATGTTTTTAGGTTGCGGAAATCAAACCATCAGATTTAGACCAGCTTTAATCATGCAAAAAGAACATATTGATGAAGGGATGGCGGTGATGGAAAATGTGCTTAAAGCGATGTGATTTAATTCAAAAAAGATTAATTATTAGTTCATTAATCTTCTGAAATATTAAAAATATAAGTAGGCTGTCTTTTTAAGGTAGCCTATTTTTTTGATTCAATTGTTTACCACTAATGGACAAATAATATAAGCCAAATAAAAATAACACAACAACAAAAAAAGCATATACCCATTTCACGGTATTTTAAACCTCATAACATTATTTAACTTCATCTATTCAATTAATAAGTTCAGAATTTAGATAAAATCCTCATCTTTAAATATCATGAAAAAACTACTCCCCTTTTTATTTCTAATTCTGCCTTTCATAGCTTGGGCTCAGTTTGATAGCAATCCCCTATTTATAGATAAAAATACATATACAATTAACGAGAAAGCAGGTATTAAAATAGGAAAAGAATATTTAGTACAAGATGATGTTAAATCATTAAGCAGAATGTTAGAATATGGAAGTAAAGGTTTGCCTGTTATTATTTATGAATATGAAGAAGGTGCCGATTCTGAAAGCACCCCTATCTCACAAACATCCTTTAAATATAATCCATTAGGAAAATTAGCTCAAAAAACAATAGAAAGCACAGAAGATGATGGTTATAAAGTTTACTATACTTATAATAAAAGTGGGAAATTAATTAAAGATGAGTCTGTAGAAATTGACCCACCTACAACGATTTATAAATACGATGTCAGTGGAAAGATTTTAAGTGCAAGCACTACCAGAAAAATGGCAAGCTACGACAAGGATGGGGAATTTACTGGGAAAAGCTTTGATAAACCTTATGCCAATTACATCTATAAAACAAACGAAAACGGTAAAATAACAGAAGAAAAATATTTTTGGTTAGACTCAGAAAACCCAAAAGCACCATATTATACCAATAAGTTTGAGTATGATAAAGCCAATCAATTGATAAAGAAGACAAACCTTAACAGCGATTTAACAATCAACTTTACCGAATCTTTCTTTTATAACGATAAAGGTTTATTGATCAAAAAAATAGATACCAATGCAGAAGGCACCACCAATGTTTATATTTATGAATATTGTACTGACTGCGTACAAAGCTGGTTGAAATAGAAAGAGCCTTCTAGCATCTGCGAAAATCTGCATTATCAGCGGGAAACAAAAAAAGAGTCTTAAGACTCTTTAATTTATTATTCCATTCCTAGAAATCGCTTTGGTAAACTCTTCACAAACTTAATAATTTATCTTCAAGTAAGATGTTGATCCGACCTATGGCGGGCTGCATGACCGTATTTATTAACAAACACCAGCCTAACAAACCAACAACCTAAACTTACAAAGCGCTCAATGTAGCTTCTAAAGACTTAATCTTAGCCTCAGCATCTGCTTTTTTATTCTGCTCGTTAGCAACAATTTCAGGTTTAGCATTTTGTACAAAACGCTCATTTGCCAATTTAGCATTTACCGATTTTAAAAAGCCTTGTAAGTATTCAATTTCTTTCTGAATGTTTTCTTTTTCTGCCTCTACATCAATATTTCCTGCTAAAGGAATAAAAAACTCGTCTATACCAGCCATAAAATTAGCTGCACCTTTCAATTGCTCGTTAACCAAACTAAACTCGCTAATATTAGCCAGTTTAGCTATAATGGTAGTAAAATCCTCAAATTGGATTTCAGAATTTATTTTGTAGGATAACTGCAAAGCATCTTTTGGCGAAATTTGTTTCGTATTTCTAACGTTTCTAATTTCAGACACAATTTGCTTCACCTGCTCTACATGTTTCAACAATTGCTCATCTACTACTACCGAGTCATTCACTTGGGCAACAATACAACAATCTAAATCTTGCCTTTTCCCAAACAAATCATCATGCCATAATTCTTCAGTGATAAATGGCGTAAATGGATGTAAAAGTTTCAAAATTTGCTCAAAAAATTGAACTGTAGCTACATAAGTTTCTGCATCAATGGGTTGCTGATAAGCTGGTTTTACCATCTCCAAGTACCAAGCACAGAAATCGTCCCATACCAATTTGTAAGTAGCCATTAAAGCTTCAGATAAACGGTATTGAGAAAAATTATTTTCTATTTCGGCTAAAGCCTGATTAAATCTATTACTAAACCAATTGATAGTAGTTTGATTAGGGTTAGCTAAATTTCCATCAACTTCCCATCCTTTTACTAAACGGAAAGCATTCCAAATTTTATTAGCAAAGTTCCTTCCTTGTTCACAGCTAGATTCATCAAACATGATATCGTTACCTGCCGGCGAGCATAACAACATCCCTACCCTAACGCCGTCTGCACCATATTTCTCTATTAAATCTAACGGATCAGGAGAATTACCCAAAGATTTAGACATCTTTCTACCCAATTTATCCCTAACAATACCAGTTAAATACACATTTTTAAAAGGTATTTCGCCTCTAAACTCGTGGCCAGCCATAATCATCCTAGCAACCCAAAAGAATAGAATTTCTGGGGCAGTCACCAAATCATTAGTCGGGTAATAATAATTAATATCGGCATTTCCTTTTGCTTCTGGGTTACCGCAAACCGTAGGATCGAAAACGGAAATTGGCCATAACCACGATGAAAACCAAGTATCAACTACGTCTTCGTCCTGCTTTAAATCAGAAAGTTGAAGGTTTTGAGTTGAAGGCTTAAGGTTAAACTGGATTAAAGCTTCTTCGGCGGTTTTTGCCACCACAACTTCGCCATTAGGCGCATACCAAGCCGGAATTTGCTGTCCCCACCAAAGCTGACGAGAAATACACCAATCCTTTACATTCTCCATCCAATGACGGTAAGTATTGATGAACTTATCAGGTATTAATTTTATATCTCCATTATTTACATAATCCAAAGCCGGACCAGCCATTTCGCTCATCTTACAAAACCATTGCATAGAAAGTTTTGGTTCAATGGCCGCATCGGTACGCTCAGAAAAACCAATCTGAGATTTATAATCTTCTACTTTTTCTAAATGCCCAGCTTCTTCTAGCATTTTAGCAATTTTCTTTCTTGCAATAAAACGCTCCTCTCCTACTAAAATCTCTGCCTTTTCGTTTAAAGTACCATCATCATTTAAAATATCAATTACTTGTAAATGATGCTTTTGACCTAATTCATAATCGTTTAAATCATGAGCAGGCGTAACCTTTAAACAACCTGTACCAAAATCCATGGTTACATACTCATCCAAAATCACCGGAATTTCTCTATTAATTAAAGGCACAAAAACCTTTTTCCCATGCAAATGAAAATATCTTTCATCATTAGGGTTCACACAAATAGCCGCATCAGCCATGATAGTTTCTGGGCGGGTGGTAGCAATAGTTAGATATTCAGATGTGAGATTTGAGATTTGAGACTCATCTGACTGCGGACTGCGGACTTCCGACTCTAAACTCAAAGCATATTTGATATAATATAACTTCTGGTTTACCTCTTTACGTATAACTTCCTCGTCAGAAACGGCAGTTAAACCCTTTGGGTCCCAGTTCACCATTCTCACGCCACGGTAAATTAAACCCTTTTTGTGTAAATGGATAAAAGTATCAATCACCGCTTCAGACATTGGCGCATCCATGGTAAAAGACGTACGGTCCCAATCGCAACTGGCACCTAATTTTTTCAATTGCTCTAAAATAATGCCACCATATTTATCTTTCCACTCGTAAGCGTAGCCTAAAAATTCATCTCTACTAATGTCTTTTTTAGCAATTCCTCGCTCTTTCAGCATCGCAACAACCTTTGCTTCAGTAGCAATAGAAGCATGATCAGTACCGGGTACCCAACAAGCATTCTTACCTTTCATCCTAGCTCTGCGTATCAAAACATCCTGAATGGTATTGTTTAACATGTGCCCCATATGCAAAACACCTGTAACATTTGGAGGCGGAATCACAATCGTATATGGCTCTCTTTCATCTGGCACCGATTTAAAAAAATCGTTCTCCATCCAAAACTGATACCATTTGTCTTCTACTTCTTTGGGGTTATAGGTCTTCGCTAAACTCATATAAACATTAAATTTTTAAGAAATGCAAAAATAGGGTTTCTGATTTATTATAGCGGTAAAACCTGATTTAAAAATTTGTAGAATTTGGACGTTTCCTCAATAGAAAAAATTGAGGTCGGGCTTTTTGTTCATACGCCTACAAGGCATTATGCTCGAGGCCGGTATCCACGTCAATCCCTAACGCCTTATCGCATGGCTCTTTATGATTAATATAAACCGTTAAAACGGTTGCTTAAACGAAATACAACATAGCCCATGGTTTAAATCATGGGCAATGTTATTACAAAAAATCTCATAAAACCATTTCTGGCACATCACCTTCTACCACTAATTTGCCATCAGTAGCATTCTTTATAGTTTCTATAGAAACACCCGGAGCTCTTTCTAATAAATAAAAAGCATTGTTTTTAACCTCGTAAACGCCTAACTCAGTCACAATTTTTTTAACACAATTAACCCCAGTTAATGGTAACGAGCATCTTTTTAATAATTTAGACTCGCCATGCTTATTTACTTGCTGCATAGCTACAATAATATTTTTAGCCGATGCTACTAAATCCATAGCGCCACCCATTCCTTTCACCATTTTACCCGGAATTTTCCAATTAGCAATATCGCCGTTTTCAGAAACTTCCATAGCGCCTAAAATGGTTAAATCAACTTTTCCTGCTCTTATCATTCCAAAACTTAAGGCCGAATCGAAAGTTGAAGAACCCGGTAAAGTAGTGATGGTTTGCTTACCTGCATTGATTAAATCGGCATCTTCCTCTCCTTCTACAGGAAAAGGCCCCATGCCTAATAAACCATTTTCTGATTGTAATACTACCGAAAGCCCCTCAGGAATATAATTAGCTACCAAAGTGGGTATACCAATCCCTAAGTTCACATACATTCCATCCTTTACTTCTCTAGCAATTCGTTTGGCAATACCTTGTTTATCTAGCATAATTGGTTTTTATTTTGGTTTTGGATAAAATTAAATCTTTATCCCGAGTTTTAAAAGTTTATGTTAATCTGTAACATTTTGTTTATGATTAATTTCAATAAACCCCATTTTTTTAGCTAATAATGATAGATTTTATAATTTTTGCGTTCTTAATATTTACATTTAACACATATTTGATCTACATGAAAAATACATTATTCTTATATACTATCTGTTTTATCTTCACTACTTCAAACGCTCAAATTACAGCAACCGTTAAAAACCCAACTAATCAGAAACCAATCCCTTATGTAAACATTTGGGTAGAGAATGAAAACATTGGCGTAACTGCCGATGAAAATGGAAAATTTAGCATTGCAGCACCAACAAACAGCAAATTAGTTTTTAATGCTTTGGGTTATGATGATAAAATAATGGAAGCATCAGCAATTGATGGAATAGTTTATCTGATACCTAAGGTTTTTGAGTTAAAAGAGGTAGTGGTTTCACCAGCTAAAAAAACGATTGAAAATAAGATTGGGACATTTAAATCAAAAGGTATCAATTCATTTTATGGAACTAGTGATAATTACCCTTACATGGTTGCAAGGTATTATCCGAATGATTCAAAAAGTTTTGAAACACCATTTATAAAATCAATTATGCCATTTTGCAAAAGTGATATAAAAGATGCAAAGTTTAAAGTAAGAATATTCGAAGCAAAAGAAGATGGCTATCCTGGGGATGAGATAATAAATGAGACATTAATTGTAAATGTTAAAAAGGGATATTCAAAGCCAGTAATAGACTTATCCAGATACAACTTAAGCTTTCCTGAACATGGATTATTTGTAGGTTTAGAATTTATGCAATTAGAGAGTAACAAACACATTGTTACTGTTACTTATAAAGAAACTAATAAAAAGAAAAAACAGACTTTTTTAGAGCCCGCTTTTGGTACGATACAAGGAGAAAGTGATGAAAAAGAAACTTGGCGACTTTCAAAAGGTAAATGGTATAAATCTGATTGGTTTACTAATCAAGGACAAAGCGGAAGAGGGAAAGATTTATTAGCTATAGAACTAACTTTAACTAATTAATTGCCCTCATGTAGGGATACCCCTCGGGTTATCCTGTAATTATTGAAATATTAGTGAAAAGGATAATCCAAGGATTATCCCTACATAATTGTTTAATCAATATAATTTTATTCGATAGATAGGTAGCGTTAAGGATTGAAGTGGATACCGGCCATTGTGACTAATGCCTTGTGCAGTATGAACGTAAAGCCTGACCTTGTTTTTCACAAGGGAACGCCATCACCCTCATAAATCATTATAAATCAATAGGTTTTATCACAATAATTCGCATTGGTTTGCTAATCTCACTTTTTAAACCTACCTTTGCGGCAAGTTTAGCAATGTTGCTATACTTATAAGTATAATCATGAACCCATTCAATGAATTGGGAATCCGTGAAGATATTGTTAATGCGATAACCGAGTTAGGTTTTACATCACCAACTCCAATACAGGAAAGTGCCATTCCAGTTTTGTTATCAGGCAGCAACGATTTTGTCGGATTAGCCCAGACAGGAACCGGAAAGACCGCAGCATTTGGTCTTCCACTTTTAGAACTAATAGACTACAAGAAAAATTTCCCTCAAGCTTTAATTCTTTGCCCAACTCGCGAACTTTGTTTGCAAATAAGCAATGACATTAAAAATTATTCAAAAAACTTACCTAACGCAAGCGTAGTTGCGGTTTATGGTGGAGCAAACATTGTTAACCAACTACGTGATATTAAAAAAGGCGTTCAGATTGTGGTAGCTACCCCTGGTAGAATGAAAGACATTTTGAACCGTAAAGCCATAGACTTTTCTCAAGTAGGTTTTGTTGTTTTAGACGAAGCTGATGAGATGTTAAACATGGGTTTTCAGGAAGATATTGATGATATTTTATCAACTACCCCTGCCACCAAAAAAACTTGGTTATTCTCGGCTACCATGCCTCGTGAAGTGAGAGCAATTGCTCAAAACTACATGACCGACCCGAAAGAGTTGACTATGGGAACCAAAAACACAGGTAACGTAAACATCGAACACGAATATTATATAGTTAAAGCTAGAGATAAATACGCTGCCTTTAAACGTATTGTAGATTACAATCCAGATATTTTTGGAATTGTTTTTTGTCGTACCAAAATAGAAACACAAGAAATTGCAGAATCTTTAGTAAAAGATGGTTACAATGCTGACGCTTTACACGGAGATTTATCTCAACAACAACGTGATAAGGTAATGAAACGTTACCGCGACCGTAGCTTACAGTTGTTAATTGCAACTGATGTGGCTGCCCGTGGTATTGATGTGAATGATGTAACACACGTAATCAATTTCTCTTTACCAGATGAAATTGAAAACTATACTCACCGTAGTGGACGTACAGGAAGAGCTGGTAAAACCGGTATTTCTATTGCAATTATCAACTCAAGAGAAACTGGCAAAATACGCCAAATAGAAAAAACAATTGGTAAACAGTTTACTAAAGCTGAAGTACCTACTGGTTTTGATGTTGTTGAAAAACAATTATTTGGCTTAGTTCATAAAGTTCATAATGTAGAAGTTAACGATCAACAAATTGATCAATATCTTCCAAGAATTATGGATGAGTTTACTGATTTAAGTAAAGAAGATGTTATTAAGCGTTTTGTTTCTTTAGAATTTAACCGCTTTTTAGATTATTATAAAGGTGCTAGAGATTTAAATGCTAGTGCTGATGATAGAAGCGACCGTAAAGAACGTGGTGAGAGAGGCGAAAGAAGTGAGCGTGGAGAACGCGGTGGACGTGGTGGAACTAGTGAAGGTTTTACCCGTTTATTCATAAATTTAGGTGCAGTAGATGATTTTACTAGAGGCGATTTATTAGGTTATATCTGTAATAATACTGGTATTACTGGAAGATCGGTAGGTAAGATTGATATGAAAGGTGTTTTCTCTTTCTTTGAAGTAGAAAGCGATTTAGTTAATAAAGTAACCGAAGCTTTTAAACCTATAGATTTTCACGGACGTGATGTAAGAATTGAAGTTTCTGGCGATGCTGGAAGTGGTGAAGGTGGTGGCGGCGAACGCAGAGAACGTAGCAGCGGTGGCGAGAGAAGAAGTAATGGCGGTGGCTACGGTGGCGGCGAAAGACGTAGCGGTGGCGGTAGCAGAGAGAGAAGTAGTGGTGGTTACGGTGGTGGCGAAAGACGCAGCAGTGGTGGCGGCGAACGTAGAGAAAGAACTGGTGGAAATAGCGGTGGTGGATTTAAAGATTTCTCGGGAAAACGCAGAGACGATAAAAAAGATGGTGGCGGTAGTAGAGGTGGATTTGGTGGTGGTGGCCGTCGCGGTGATAGATAATTGTAATTGATTATTTTTAAGAGGGTTTCAAATTAATTTTTGAAGCCCTTTTTTTTGATTAAATTTTAAAAAAACGTTAATTATCTTGTCGAAAACAATCCTGCTATTTGCTCAAATTGCAAAACTCGTTGATCAATTAACTTTGACCTAATACACGTTTTGTGTTATTACAGACCAATAAATTAAAATTATTGATGAAGATAATTGATGACAACGCCTCTAAAAAATGACGTGATAAAATCATGATAAAATTTTCTAAAATTTACCTTTATTTTATTTGGATTTAATCTAAATAAGATTTACGTTTGCCGATATTATTTATAATTATTCTAAACAACAGTAAAAATGAGATTTCGAGTGAGCTTCTTGCTAGTATTTATTTTATCAACCAAATTATTATTTGCACAAAAATCGGCCATCGTAGGAAAAGTAACCGACGATAAAAACCAAGCCATTATTGGTGCAACCCTAACACTTAAAGGAACAGTAAGAGTTGCGCAAACCAATAATAAAGGCGAGTACGAAATTAAAGGATTAGATAAAGGAAAATATATTATTGAGGCCTTATTTGTTGGTAAAAAAAGCCAAAGCATAAACGTAGATTTATTAAATAACAAAACATTAAATATCAATTTTAAGCTAGAAGAAAATAAAGTTTTACTAAACGAGGTTGTGTTTAACAGCAGACGAGGCATAAAAGGAAATGAACACCTTGCCGAAATAGATAATTACCAAATTAATGCTGCTAAAAAGAACGAGGTGATAAAACTGGATAATATTGATGCCAATTTAGCTATGAATAACAGTCGCCAAATTTTTGGTCGTATACCCGGAATTTCTGTTTGGGAAAATGATGGTTCCGGAATTCAGTTAGGAGTAGCTTCAAGAGGTTTAAGCCCTAACCGCTCGTGGGAATTTAATGTTAGAATGAATGGTTATGACATTACTCCAGACCCAATGGGTTATCCCGAGGCTTACTACACTCCTCCTATGGAAGTTGTGGATCGCATCGAAATTATTAGAGGAGCTTCTTCTTTACAATATGGTCCCCAATTTGGTGGTTTAATGAACTTCGTTTTACGCAAGCCAGATATTTCTACTCGTTTCACTTTCGAATCTCAAAACACTGTAGGTAGTAACGGCTTATTTAGTACATTTAATTACATAGGTGGTACAACAGGAAGATTAAGTTATACAGCTTATTATCAAAAAAGAAGAGGAAACGGATGGAGAGATAATGGTTTTTTTAACACAGACCATGCACATTTAGAATTAAGTTATGCAATGTCTAAAAAATTTAAAATAGGTACTGAAATTACTTACATGACTACCGAAAGTCAGCAACCGGGTGGTTTAACTGATGCACAGTTTAATCAAGATGCAAGACAAAGTCTTAGAAGTAGAAATTGGTTTAGTACACCTTGGTTAATACCTTCGGTAAATGCAGAATATATATTTAACGAAAACACCAAGTTAAACTGGAAGGCTTTTAGTACCATTGGTGAAAGAAGCAGCGTTGGTTTTACCAATGCAATTACACAGGTTGATAATTTAGGAAACCGTCAAGTAGATAGAGATTACTACACTACTTTAGGGAGCGAGTTGAGACTATTACATGATTATAAATTATTTGGATTAAATAACACACTAGCTGCTGGATTAAGATATTTTAACGGACAAATAGATCGTAAACAATTAGGTGTGGGTAATGCAAACAGAGATATGGATTTTGCTTTATTATCATCTGCATATCCAAGAGACTTAGATTTTTCTAATATCAATACTGCAGCTTTTGCAGAAAATGTCTTTAAAATAAATGCTAAATTTTTGGTGACTGCTGGTTTAAGATTAGAGAACATTAGTTCTACCATGCAAGGAAGGTTTAACGTGGTAAACAATCAACCTGTGAGTCTAGCTGCAATTAATCGTGATAGAAATTTTGTGATTTTTGGTGCCGGAGCAGAGTATCATATCACACCTAGAACCGAATTTTATACAAACTTTTCGCAAGCTTATCGTCCGGTCTTAATTTCGGATTTAACGCCACCTGCAACTACAGATGTGATTGATCAAAATTTACAAGATTCCCGTGGTTATAACTTTGATTTTGGTTACCGTGGTAAGGTTAGCAATTATTTAAATTTTGATGTGGATTATTTCAGATTAAATTACAACAACCGTATTGGAACTATTACACAACTTGATGCTAATAATCAACCTTTTCAATTCCGTACAAATTTAGGTCAATCAGTAAGCAAAGGATTTGAAGCTTATATAGAATTTGATCCCATTACTGCAATTCTCAAAAACTCATCAGTAGGTTATATTAGCATTTTTGCTTCCTTAGCACATATTGATGCTACCTACACCGATTTAAGAACAACTTCTGTAAATGGCGGTGTAGTGGTAGAAAGAAATTTAGCAGGTAATCAAGTAGAGAATGCACCTAAAAATATCAATCGTTTTGGAGCTACCTATAACATTAAAAATTTATCGGTTACTTGGCAATTGAGCAGCATTGGAGAAGCATTTGCAGATGCTTCTAATACAGTTACTCCGAATGCGGCTGCAACAACTGGTTTAATACCTGCTTATCAAGTTCAGGATTTATCGGCAAGTTTCAAATTCTTAAAAAATTACAATATCAAAGCTGGAATAAACAACTTAACAGACGAACGTTATTTTACTCGTAGAGCTGGTGGATATCCTGGTCCTGGAATTATGCCAGCAGATGGTAGAATTGGATATGTATCGGTAGGTGTGAAGTTTTAAAAGTTTTTCAAAATACCGTTCAATTATAAAAAAGAAGAATATTTAAATGAGGTATTCTTCTTTTTGGTTTAAAATAAACCTCCCGATAAGAATATCTCTGTTATTTTTTTAGGCTAGTAAAAATATATAATCAAATAGATGGCTTAAGCAACATCACACCAAACAAACCTACTCGTCATCACTCCTCTTGGGTGTTCCCGCCCTATTTTAAAACCAAACCAATTTTTGGGAGCATAAACAATATTATTTTTTGCACTTAGATAACTTGCCCACCAAGCAAAGGTACTGTTAGAGATAATGGCAATATCAGCATGCTGAATGATTTGAAAATCGGTAATTTCGTTATTGCTAGAAAAGATAAAATTATCTTGAGCTGGAAATACTTCTTTTACAAGCTCTATATCATCACTTACAAATATCACTTTGTATTGCTCTAAGTTTTCAATCGCGTTTAAACGCTCTTTAAAGTAAGATATTGGCAAAGAAATATCTCTTTTTCTTCGTTCGCCATAGTTCATATAATCAGTACGCCTAATGTGTACCACAATGGTTTTATTTTGATTAAAAAGCGATCCAAATTCTTTTTCAAATTTGGCTTTTAATTCTTTTTTGATGTTAAAAGCCGGCTTTTTATTTAATTGATTATAATAATAATCTGATTGAAAATATCCCTTGTAATGTGTCCAATTTTTAATTCCAAACTCTTTTGGGATAATCCAATTATGTATAAAAATAGTTTTCAAGCGTAATAAAGCAGGTAAATATCGGGTTAAACCCGAGTAAGCTTTAGAACCTAGTAACAGGTTGTCTTGTCCCTCTAAATTGAAATATTTTTCTAAATAAGCATGATGTGGATTAGAGAAGAATACTATTTTACCAGGTTCACGCTGCTGAACATATTTCAAAAAAACATATTGAAATAATTGATTTCCTAAGCGCCCGTCGAACCTTATTGCTATCATATTATAATTTAGATTTAACTTTCTTCAATACGGGGATAAAATAATCTCTATAAAACTCGGGATAAAATCTAAAAGCATAAACAAAAGCATGATAAAATTTAACTCCTAACTCTCGCCATAAAATAACCTGAGCAATAATAAAACCTATAATGTTTGAGATTAAAGTTGCGTAAGCAGCTCCTAATAAACCTATTTCTTTTATAAAAAAGTAATTTAGAATTAGATTGGTACTTGCAGTAATAACTACAATATAAAAAGTGGTTTTAGTTTTACCTATAGAGTCTAAAATAGTTCCAAATTGCCTTCCAAATGGTATTAGCAAGCAGTACAACAAAGTAACTCGCAATAATTCTACCGCATTGGTGTATTTATTGCCGGCTAATAAGTATAAAATGAGCTCGGGAAAACAATAAATAAAAATTAAACCCGGTATTAAAATAGCCAAAATAGTTCCTACAGATTTTTCATATAAATATTTAATAGCGTCTCTACCTTCGGTTTGCATACGCATAGCACTTTGAGGAAAAACAATATTGGCTACAGCCGATGTAGGGATATCTATTAAATTAACAATCTTAACAGCTACATTAAACACGCCAGAAGCAACAGGATTTATCATTTTACCAAGCATAGCCTGATCTAATGTTCCAGATAAAATAGAGCTTAAAGATGTACCAAAGGCATATTTACTATAATTAAACATGGTTTTTATCCAATCTACAAATATGCCTTTTGCAAATTTTAAATACTTTTTTGTATACAAATAAGCAATGAAAGCACTTGCAACCGAACCTACAATTTGCACAATTACCAATTGATATAAATCCATTTGGTAATTAAAAACAAAACAGAAAAACACAAAACTGAAATAGATTGCTTGAAACGTGGTATTGGATACAAATACACCTTTGAATTTAAAATTGGCTTGTTCTATACAATTGTATTGCGTTAAGAATCCGTTAAGGATATAGACTAAACTGAATAAATAAAAGAGAATTTTTAACTCAGGAGCGTTTAAATAATTAGCAACAAAACTACCAAACAAGAATATTAATAAAACGCAAAATGCAGATAAAGCAATATTGATATGCAGGGCTGCCGTCATTATTTTGGGCTTATCATCTTCTTGTGCCCCAGATAAAAACTTAATCAGTGCCGATTTGATTAAGCCATCTCTTAAAATATTTAGAATGGTGATGGTTGACATGTATAAAGCCCATACCCCAAACTCGTATGTTGATAGAATCCTAACTAAGAAAAAGAAACTTCCAGTTCCAAAAGCTACGCTAGCAAAGTTTTGAAAAGTGCTAATTACACCCGACTTTAACCAATAGCGCTTATTCTCTGAATTGCTCATGAGTTGATTTGATAGTTCTTTACAAAATTTCTCAACTCGTCATCATTCTTAGCATGATAAATATTTGCGCCAGATAGTTTTGGAAATAATTTTTGGAAACATCCGAAATGATGTTCGGGTCCTTTTTTAGATAATATGATGTTTTCACCTTCAAAACAACTTGCTAATGCTGCTGTACCACCATGTATAGATATAAATTTAATGGCATTAGCGTAAACACACAGCTGAAAATGATTAAAACTTTTGGCCTTAATTTTATTTTGAGCGAACAAATCATCCATTAAAATAACATCAGGGTATTCTGATGTAATCATTTCATACTCGTTTAAATCATTAACCTCACTGGTATCAGAAATGATATTTTTTGCTCGTGGTCGGTTGTAGATAATGGTGTATTGGTTGCCTAGAGTATCAAAAATATATTTTAACATTTCTATACTTAAAAAGCTGATTGGTGGGCCATCCCACTCGGTATTATACCTATTAGCAACAATTAAAATTGGTTTAGCATAAATATAAATATTGTTTTTAAAATGAGCTTTATAAGGTACCATAGCCCACTTCTTCATATCGTAATTATGACTATACAAAATTCTAGGAACCTCGTAATTATAGTTCCCTTCGTTTGTTCTTACATCATAAACTTCTTGATGATTGGGCGAGAAAAAATACATTTCGTTGGTAAACTTCGCTCCTTCTGTTTTTAATAGTGTTCCATTTAAATAATGCCAATAAGCATGCGGAATGGCAAACTCTAACTCGGGAGCAAACTCGCCACTAAATGAAACTGTTTTATATTTCTTTTTAAAAAAATAATCGGCAAAAAAGTATTTCCACTGCACAAATTGGCAGTAATAAGTATCGCGGTAATAATACCTAATATCATGATGCATTTTGCCAAAACGTAATCTTACATAAAGACTAATAAGCTTGGTAATGATATTGTTTGGAATATGATTAGTCTTCAACTTTTTCACCATTTAAATACTCACTAATTCTGGTAAAATGCAACTTAAATCTATGATTAAAAGCCTTCACAATTCCTCCTTCGGCAACTAATCTACGACAAGAGGTAAAAACCCTAGCTTTGTTTGAGGTTACCAAAGCTAATTTTCCAGTCTTCATCAGGTTAACAGCCATTCGTCCATCTTCAGATTCATCAACAAAATACTCGCTACCAAAAGCATTATCAAATTTTCTAACCTCTTTCACTTTAAACCCGCCATTTTGCAGACCAATAGCAGCCTTAAAACCCATATTAAAACCTAAAAAGTTAATATGTTCGCGTTTTTTCTTTCTTAATCTAATAATTATAGCTGCAAAACGCTCATAAATCCAAAATAAAAATCTTTCGCTTTCAATTTCAGGGATAAAGGCATATCTAGCGTAAACGCCTACTATTTCTTCGCTTTGTTCTAGATTTCTTACCATCTCATCTATCCATGTTGGGGGATAAAAAGTATCAGAATCGGCACATAAATGATATTTTCCCTTAGCTTTCTCTAAACCTTGTTGTCTTGCAAAAGTAATACCTTGCTCTTTTTCAAAATAGTTTACCACACCCAAAGTATCTAAAACTTTTTGGGTTTCATCTGTTGAATTGTTGTTAATGACTACAATTTCTACTTTCCTTTTAGTTTCATTTGCAGCTAAAGATGAGAGTGTTCTAAAAATGTTATTCTGTTCATTCCAGGCAGGAATAACTATGGTAACATCTGGATTTGGATCTTTAAATTTGGCTAAACCGGCTTGAATTCGTTCTAGATCTCTTTTAGTTAAATCTCTAAAAAGCTTATTTTTATATTGATGTTTTTGAACCCATCTGGGCAAAGAGAATAGACCTACAAACATATTTAACGCTTTAGTTTATATATAATTAAATCTAAATTGAACCTTAAATACCTATAAATAATCCTAATCACTTGAATTAAATGATTATTACTATTACGCCAGAAGTTTCTTTTAATGGTACTAGGTTCTGCAACTGAATTTTCTTGATTTATTAATTCGGTGATGTTTTCATAAAAATAAACCTTTGGTTTCTTAGCCAAAACTTTCATCATCATATTGTATTCTGTTCTGTCTGGCTTGATACCTTCATCATATCTACCAAATTTTTCAAAAAAATTATTTCGTCTTAAATGGGGATGATCGCTATATACATAAAACTTACGATAGCCTTGAAAAAAATTAAATTGATTGAAAATAATTTCAGAAAAACCATCAGATATTGGTTTTAGATTAGGATATTTAAAATAGGCATAAAACCTTACCATATCTAAATTTAAATCTTGTTGCATAAACTGATGTGCAACTGACAATTTTTGCGCAAATAAAGATTTAATAACAAAGTCTTCTTGAATATACAATGTGTAAGATGTTTTAATCGCGTCTTGTCCTTTATTTATATTATTTCCTAATCCCTTATTAACTGGAGTAGTAATAAGTTGCATTGGATATTGTTTAGCTAAATTTTGTACGTAATTAAAGTGCTGAGGGTTACTACCATCATCAGAAACAACAATATTGGCAAATGAGATTTGAAAATTAGCTAAAGAAAATAATAAGTTTTCTAATGATTTACTTCTATTATAATGGGTAATTAATAAGGTAATATCATTAAAATGAAGCATTTATTTAGATTATCTATATAAAATTAAATTTCTGAAAATCTAATTTCTAAAAATTATTGGTATTTAGATAAAAATTAGATGATTAATCTTGTTTAATTTGAAACTACTTGAATAATTTCTTTTTTATCTTGATGATGGTTTTATGTAAAAGCCTGTAAAAATCGCTTTTTAAGGTCATACCTTTCCATGGTGTCATATCTAAATACTTAAAGAATTCTTTTCTAAATTCTTTATCAGAATTATAAGATTTATAGAAAGGTTTAATATCTAAAAAATGAATATTTTTTGGATTAGGATGATAATTATTTGCAAACCAATTCCAAAGCGGATCTATTTCTAACCAATTTTGAGCAAAAACAACATTTAAACCATATTGATCGGCATAGTTTACATGCTCAATATTTTCATCCATGGCTTTAAAAACTTTTTGAGGAATATTCTCACTCACCCATTTTTCGCAATCAATAATCATTAACCCAGAGTTAAAGTATTTTGCATCGGCTGGCAAGCCTAATTCTTTATAATTTGGAATTCCACCCCAAACACAACCAACCGTTTTACCAACATCTAATACCGCAGCCATCGTAAAACCTTGCAAATCTATATCCCAAAGCTCAGAAATATCAGCTTTTACAATCATATCAACATCAAAATAGATTAACTTTTTTACGCCCTGATCTACTAAAGCAGGTGCAAACAATCTTAAGTATGCTGTTTTTGGAAATGCTGAATTGTCTGCCGGGAATTTAATGTTGGGAGGAAAAACATTTTCGGCTTCTATCCACCTTAAAATTATTTGAGGCGAATCTTTAACAGAAAAAGCAACTTTTTCTTGATTAGATTTTGATATTTTATCGCTGAGGAGATAAAATACAATATTTTGATTGGTGTGATGATTTTCAGCAATAGATTTAATTAATGCAGCCATTAAAACTACATAGCCATTATTACTAGCTAGGGCTACATGAATGTCTGATTGATTTTTGATCATTTATTTACAACAAATTTTCTGATGAAAACTAGGCATTACTTTTTTGAAATAGTACCTCAAAAAGATTTAAAGAATTAACCACATCGTAAGTATAATAAAATTTATCTGAACATTGTCTGATAACTTTTAATCCAAAATTCTCGGGAATTTGATCTACAGATGATGAATCATCAAAATGTGGCTCTAAAAATTCTATTTTTGTTGTAGAAATAACATTTAAAATGATGCTATGATTAGGACCTAAAAGTGCATTAATATTTTTAGATACAATGCTATCATCTAATGGAAATCGGCAGTTTTTCTGAGTGTCTAAATCTATAAAACTGAAGGTATTATCAGTATCCTGTTTTACAATAGAGATTAAATTGTTAGATACATTTATTTCAATTTGGCAATTGGTGTTTCCGTGTTTTGTAGCATTAGTAAGTAATTCCATAATTACCAATTTAAACTTCAACAACCTTTTAAAATCACCTTTTAAAAAAGAATTATTTAATACAAAATCGTGGCATTGATCTATAATCTCTCTGTAATTGCTCAATGATTTTGGCAAGCTAATGCAAAGTTTAAGCGCTTTTATAGACATTATTCAAAACTTTTAACAGCATCATCAATACTGCTATAAACATGAAAAACTTTATCTAATCTGGTCAATTCAAATAGCGCTAAAACATCAGAACCGATGTTAACCAAAGCCATTTCTCCATTCTTTGATAATAAACTTTTAAGGCCTGCAACAAGGGCACCAATAAAAGAACTATCCATATAGAGTACTTTGCCTAAATCTAGCACAACTTTTCTAACTCCATTATCTGTTAATGTATAGATGTATTTTTTAAACTCGTCAGATTGGTTCAAACTTGCTTCTACCAATTCTATGGTTACGATGTTTACATCACCTAATTTTTGAAGGGTATAATTCATGATTTAATTTCTTATAATTTGTATCAGACTACAATCATCTACTTGGTATTTTTCTTTAGTAAAAATACGCATAGTGATTTCGTTAAATAGTTTATCTTCTTGGTTTAAATTTTCTAGTTGAGCAATAAAAAAATTAATATCTGTCTTTTTAACTCCGTTTTGTTCAAAATCTATTGCACCATCAGTTATCAAATATAAAATATCATCCTTTTCTAATGGTATAATTTGTTCATTAAAATTTCCATCTTCTAAAAAGCCCAATAATAAGCCTTTTGATTTATATTTCTCTATAGATTTATTTTCAAAATTGAAGCGCAAAAGCGGCAAATCGCTTGCACCAGAGTAGGTTACAGTATTCTCTTGATTATCTAACAATACTAAGCTTAATGTTGAGTATATGTCATCTAAAAAATCGTCAAAATGAATTACTTGATTTATCTTTTGCATGATATTAGCAACAGATAAGTTACCATCAAAAACACATATTCTAATGGCAGACCTAATATAACTTAAAAATGTAAATGAAAAAAACCATGCCCCCCACTTTTTGCCCATCACATCACCCAAAACAATAAAAGTATGTCTATCGTTAATTTTTATAACGTCAATAAAATCTCCTCCTGGATGATTCTGAAAAGCCTTGTGAAAAATATCTATTTTAAAACTCTTTAATTCAAAATTATTTTTCGGAACACTTTTTAAATTAAGCTTATCGGCAACTAATTTTAACTCGGCAATAGAATTCTCTTGCTGATTATTAACGGTATCTAAAATGTTATTAATTTTAGCTATTAATTGTTCTTTAGGAATGTTTTTTGGAATATAATCTATTGCTTTTAAAGACAATCCCCTTTGTATTAACATTTGCTCGTTATGGGCTGTCAAAAACAAAAACGGTATATGCTTTAACGCGTCGTTATTTAATAATATCTCTTTAAACTCAAAACCATCTAATTGGTCCATTTCTATGTCAGATATTATTAAATCTACAGGTTCCTTAGCTAAAAAATCCATAGCTAACAAAACAGAATCGGCTTTGCTTACAATAAAGCCACTACTTTCTAGTAATCTTTGCAAAAGCATTAACTGCATTTGCTCATCGTCAACAACTAAAATTTTCTTTTTCACAGTTAAGGTTTCTTTAAGAGCTTTATTAATGAAATAACCAATAATAAGGTACCAGTTAAAATAATGACTAAAGATATTAAATCCATTAATGTAAAACCATCTTGATTATTATTAAAATAAAAAATGGTAAACATTTCAAAATAAATTGGAGAAGGCAAAATAATCATTGCTAAACCCAAAATAATCATAACAATCCCAATTAAAGCTTGAACTAATAATACAAGAAATTTTCTGTGATTTATAGCTTTTGCAATTTTGGTATCTAAATGGATATTGTTTAATAGCTCTTCAAATTTATCGAGCTTTTCTAGCCTACCATGTTTACTTTCGTGTATTCTTTTAAACTCTAAAATTTTTTTTCTCATAGCTAAGAATTTTCTACGAGCTTAAAGTAAGATTTTATCATTAAAAAAACACCAGTTAACACAATTATTAAAGAAATTAAATCCATTAATGTAAAACCATCATGATCATTAAAATGAAAGATAGTAAACATTTCGAAGTAAGCCGGAGCCGGCAAAATAATCATAGCAAGACCCAAAGTTAGCATTACAATACCAATGGCACATTGCAAAACAAACTCTAAGTACCTCTTATAATTAAAAGATTTTGCAATTTTAGTGTCTATAAAATTATTACTTAACAAGACTTCTATTTTATCTAACTTTTCTAATCTAGAAAGTTTTTCATCATCTATCTTTCTAAATTCATGAACTAATTCTACAGATGTTAGAGACTGGCTGATATTTACCACAGTTTCATCTAAGGTGTTCTTATTGATAATTGTCTTAGGACTGTTGTTTAAAAACAGAATAAAATCCTTGAGTTGATGATCAACTGTAACTTCCTTATTTTGAAAAGCAGTAATTTGTTCCATGATTTTATTATTATCTATAAAGTAATTAGTTTAATTTGCCACTATAATTTAATTAAATGGATATTATTTCTGTCGTTTCTGTAAACTTTAATCAGCCAGAGGCTACTAAATCTTTCTTATTATCTTTAAAGAATAATTGTTCTTTAAATTTGGAAATTATCATCGTTGATAACGCCAGTAGCAATAATTCTGAAAATGACTTTAAAGAAATCATACCCAATTTAAATTTTATACGGAGTAAAACCAATATTGGTTTCGCAGGAGGAAATAATTTAGGTATTTCTCAAGCAAAAGGTAATTATGTTTTATTGTTAAACAATGATACAGAGATAGTTAAGGGAAGTATAGAAATTTTGGTTAACGAGTTAAAAAGCGATCAAAACATTGGGCTTTTATCTCCATTACTATTATATTATGATGATAAGAGTATTGTTCAATATGCAGGTTTTACCCCCTTAAATTATCTAACAGCAAGAAATGAGCAATTAGGTTTACACGAGAAAAATAATGGTCAATATAATGACTTAAGTTACAAAACTGGTTATTGCCATGGTGCTGCGGTTATTTGCAGAAGAGAAGATTTAGACCAAGCAGGGTTAATGGACGAAAACTATTTTTTATATTACGAAGAATTAGATTGGTGTGAAAAATTTAAAAAAATAGGCAAAACCATCAACTTTACAGGAAAAACTCATATTTATCATAAAGAATCTATATCAGTAGGAAAGGATAGTGCTATTAAAACATATTTCATGACTCGTAATAGGATGCTTTTCATTAGAAAAAATACGGGTTTAATTAACACTTTACTGTTTTCTGTTTACTACACTTTTATTGCATGCCCAAAATTGATAATCACATTATTAAAAAATGGGAACAAACATTTGGTTAAATACGTAATGAAAGGTTTATTATGGAATTTTACTCACTCTAAAAACAGTAAATCGTTAGGTTTTAAAATATAATTCATGTTAGAAATACTGTTTTACCTAAGCATTTTCATCATCGTTTACACCTATTTAGGTTATGGAGTTGTACTTTTAATACTCGTAAAAATTAAGCAGCAATTTGTTAAACCTTTTATTTTTAAAAATGATGTTGATTTACCAAGTGTTACACTTTTAATTGCTGCATATAACGAAGAAAGCATAATTGAAGCCAAAATTGATGACTGCTTAAGATTAAATTATCCCAAAGAAAAGCTAGAAATTATTTTTATAACGGATGGCTCTTCTGACAATACTCCTACCCTAGTGGCTAAAAATCAAGATGTAAAATTACTTCATCAAGATGTTAGAGCTGGAAAAATGGCGGCTATCAAAAGAGCTATTCCTCTAATAAAATCAGAAATTATTGTTTTTACTGATGCAAATACGTTTTTAAATAAAGATGCTATTTTACAATTGGTTAAACATTATCAAAAACCAAACGTAGGTGCCGTTGCCGGCGAAAAAAGAATTATGGTAGATACTGCTGCTGATGCTAGTGCCGCAGGCGAAGGTTTTTATTGGAAGTATGAATCGGCGTTAAAAAAGATGGATTATGAACTCTATTCTAATGTGGGTGCTGCGGGAGAATTATTCAGTATCAGAACCAATTTGTACCAACCAGTAGAAACAGATACTATTATAGACGACCATATGATAGCCATGCGAATTGCAGAAAAGGGTTATATTATAGCCTACGAACCTGATGCTTATGCTTTAGAAGGTGCATCTGCAAATAGTAAAGAAGAACTAAAAAGAAAAATTAGAATTGCAGCAGGTGGCATACAATCTATCATCAGACTAAAAAAAGCGGCAAATCCTTTTCGTAATTCCATCCTCACTTTTCAATACATCAGTCACAGGCTTTTGCGCTGGGCAATAACGCCTTGGGTAATGATTTTAGCATTTTTTCTGAATATGTTAGTTTGTTTTAATAGCCCAAACAATGTTTTATTTGCTTTAATTTTATTGACACAATGTTCATTTTATTTTGCCTCTTTTTTAGGCTTTTTGTTAGAGAGCAAAAAGATTAAAATTAAAGTGTTTTTTATTCCATACTATTTTTCTTTAATGAATTACGCTGCCATGGCTGGTGCAATTAGATATTTTAAAGGAAACCAATCTGCCGCTTGGGAAAAATCTAAGAGGAAATGAATTTTGATTTAGGGCGTATGAACACGTGAGCGAAGCCATCCCCTTTGGGACTTTCTACTTATGCACCACAAGGCTTTAAGCTCGCGGCAGATATACCTGCCCGTTCCGTTCAGACGGACGTTTCAAACGTTAACGCAAAAATTCTAATTAAATCTAAACCACAAACTTAGCGGCCACCCACTGCCCTATTTTTTTGTGACTTATGTATTTCAAATTGTATTTTCTAGCTTCCTCTGTAATTACCTCTAAATCTGATGTTTCATAAAAACCACTAAAAAATATAGTTCCGTTTTCGGCTAAAACAGCAGCATAACTACTCATTTGATCTAACAAAATATTTCTGTTGATATTAGCTAAAATTATATCAAATTCTTGCTGAGGAATAATTTCTTTAGAGCCACACAAAGCAGTTATATTTTTAATATTGTTTAATGCTGCATTCTCTAAAGTACTTTCATAACAAACCTCATCGTTATCAATAGCTACTAAATCGGCAGACCCTAATTTAGATGCTAAAATAGCCAAAATAGCAGTTCCGCAACCCATATCTAAAACTGTTTTATTGGTTATATCTGTTTCTAAAAGATAATCCATAATCATGGCTGTAGTTTGATGATGGCCAGTACCAAAAGCCATTTTAGGGTCAATCACTATTTCGTATTTAAACTCAAGTTTTGGCTCATGAAAGTTTGCTCGCACATAAACTTGATCTTTAATATAGATGGGCTCAAAATTGCTTTCCCAAACCTCGTTCCAATTTTTTTGCGGGATTAAATTTATCTCGTATGAAAAAGAAAATAAGCCACGGTAAGGTTCTAACTGCTCATTCATTAAAATCTCGTTAAACTCATCAGATTTAATGTAGGCTTTAAAGCCAAAATCCATTTCTTCAAATGTATCAAAACCAATTTCTCCTAACTGATTAATTAAAATATCTTGATGATAATCTTGATCTGAAATGATTGTAAAAACAAGCTCTTTGTAATTCATGATTTGAGAATTTTAAAATTGATTTATGCGGATTATAAGTGCGTTAAGGATAGTAACGGCAACCTTTTTTGCTGTCCTTCGTCTCCGCTCAGGATGACAGCAAAAAAGATTTAATGGACAGCCCGTAAAAACGCCCAAATTACTCATCAAATGAAGAATAATTTGGACGATAATAATTTATTTTTTGTTAAAAACCTTTGCTATATCTACAAAATCCCTAGATTTTAAAGATGCACCACCTATTAAACCACCGTCAATATCTGGCTGAGCAAAAAGCTCATCAGCATTTTTTGGATTACAGCTTCCACCATAAAGTATAGTAGTGTTTTCAGCTACTTCTTCTCCGTATTTAGCTGCAATTTCTTTACGAATAAAAGCATGTATTTCTTGCGCCTGCGCAGATGATGCTGTAACACCAGTACCAATTGCCCAAACTGGCTCGTATGCAATTACCAATTTAGAAAAATCTGATTCAGATAAATGGAAAGTACCTTCTGCCAATTGAGATTTAACTACATTAAAATATTCGCCACTTTCTCTTTCTGATAAGGTTTCACCAATGCAAAAAATTGGTAATAAATCATTTTTTAAAACGACATCTGTTTTTTTTGCTAAAAGCGCATTGTTTTCACCAAAATATTGTCTTCTTTCTGAGTGACCTAAAATCACATATTTTACATCTACAGACTTTAACATATTAGCAGAAATTTCGCCTGTATAAGCACCAGCTTCTTCTTGATATGCATTTTGCGCACCCACAGCAATGTGAGAATAACCTTTACCTAATACTGTTAAACTATGTAAATGAATAAAAGGAGCACAAACAACCACTTCTTGATCGCCCATTACTTCGTCCTTTACCATGTTAATCACCTCAGAAAATAAAGATAATCCATCGGTATAATTTTTATTCATTTTCCAGTTTCCTGCAACAATTTTCTTTCTCATAATTTTAAAATCTTCTATATTTTTCGGTCTGATTAAATACTTCTGTTAAGATATTTATTTCTATAGCATCAAGCTCTTTATTTCTACGTTCAAAAACTTTTTTAACTGTTTCTAGCATTTTGTTTAAGCCATAAACTTCAAAGCCATGTGCACCGCCCCAAGCAAAATCTGCAATAAAATTACGTGGAAAACCCGCACCAAAAACATTGGCGCTTACTCCTACTACAGTACCGGTATTAAACATCGTGTTAATGCCACATTTAGCATGGTCGGCCATAATTAAGCCGCAAAATTGTAACCCAGTTTTTCTAAAACGCTCTGTAGTATAATCCCAAAGTTTAACTTCTGCGTAGTTATTTTTAAGGTTAGAATTGTTAGAATCTGCACCAATATTACACCACTCGCCCAAAACAGCATTCCCTAAATAACCCTCATGTCCTTTTGATGAATTTCCCCAAATTACAGCATTATTAATCTCCCCGCCCATTCGGCAATTTGGACCAATTGTGGTTGCGCCATATATTTTAGCACCTAATTTTATTTGCGAATTTTCGCACAGCGCTAGCGCCCCTCTAATATTTGAACCCTCCCAAACCTGCGAGTTTTTTCCTAGATAAATTGGGCCATTTGTGGTATTAAATGTACAACACTCTGCCTGTACGCCCTCTTCTACAAAAATATGATCTCCAATAATTGTATTGGTTTCACTTAATATCGCGGATTTTCTGCCATTGGTAATTAAATCAAAGTCGGCTCTTAAAGCTTTGTCGTTGTTTTTAAAAATATCTTCGGGAAAGGTGATTTTTAGATAATCTTGATTAAATTCTATTTTCTTAAGCTGGTCTAAATCTTTAAAATGATTAATGGCTTTCGCCGATTTGGCTGCGATTAAATGATTTCCAGAAACTAAAACCTCTTCATTATGAAGCTGTTCAATTGCTTCAATTAATTCTAAATTTGGACAAAAAGAACCATTGATATATAATAGCTCTTTAGATTCTGCTTTTGGAAATTTACCTTGTAGATATTCTGCAGTTAAATAGCCAAAATCGTATTTGAAATACAGTAGCCATTTTTCAGAAATTTTTAAGATACCGATTCTTAAATCGGCAACAGGGCGAGTAAAAGTTAAGGGCAATAATGTTTCCCTTGATTGATCATCAAAAAAAATGATTGTCATATACTGCAAAAAAACAAAAAAAGTCTCGACTATCAAGCCGAGACTTCAAATATTATCTCAATATTATAAAATTACTTCTTAGCGTAACGAGTTTTGAACTTGTCAATACGTCCTGCTGTATCAACTAACTTCATTTTACCAGTATAAAACGGGTGCGATGTATGAGAAATTTCTAATTTAACTAATGGATATTCGTTTCCGTCTTCCCATTTAACAGTTTCGTTAGTGTTGATACAAGATTTAGTCATGAAAGAGTACTCGTTAGACATATCTTTAAAAACAACTAATCTATAATTTGATGGATGCAAATCTTTTTTCATTATAATCTAATCTTTATTCCCTGATTTTTAGAGGTGCAAATGTAATGAAAATTAAATTATTTGCAACATAGATTTTAAATTTATGTATTAATCTTTTAGCTATTGATAAAATTTAGCTTTTAAAGGCTATTTTAAATAAACTAAACAATTTCTTGGCACAATTCAATTAATACTCCGTTAGTATTTTTTGGATGCACAAAACAAATCAATTTATTATCTGCTCCTTTTTTTGGCACATCATTTATAAAAACGAATCCTAATTTTTTTAAACGATCTATTTCTATCAAAATATCAGTTACCTCAAAAGCAATATGATGTATTCCCTCGCCTTTTTTCTCTATAAATTTTGAAATCACACTATCGGAAGATGTGGCGCCTAATAACTCTATTTTGGATTCACCGGTTTTAAAAAAGGCAGTTGAAACACTTTCACTGGCTACTTCTTCCTTTTTGTAACAAGCAACACCTAATAAATTTTCATACAAATTAATAGACTTATCTAGGTCCTTAACCGCAATACCAATATGTTCAATCTTATTCATAGCTTTCAAAATTGCATTTTAATGACCAATTTACCTATACATAGATAAGGGAAATCTATTACTGCTGCAAAACTTTTTTCGTACATTTGTACTTATAATTAAAAACAATTCTAAATAAGATGTTAAAAACCCCAATATACCTAGACAATAACGCAACTACACCCATGGACCCTCGTGTTTTAGAAGCCATGTTGCCTTATTTTACAGAAAAATTTGGAAACGCAGCAAGTAGAAATCATCCTTTTGGATGGGTTGCAGAAGAAGGTGTAGATTATGCAAGAGAGCAAGTTGCCAAATTAATTGGTGCTACAGAAAAAGAAATTATTTTCACCTCAGGCGCTACAGAATCAGATAACCTAGCTATTAAAGGTGTTTATGAGATGTATAAAGATAAGGGAAATCATATCATTACCTTAACTACAGAGCACAAAGCAGTTTTAGATGCATGTAAACACTTAGAAAAATTAGGTGCAAATATCACTTATCTAGATGTAGAATCTGACGGTTTAGTTGATTTACAAAAACTAGAAGCAGCAATGACTAACCAAACTATCTTGGTAGCCATCATGTATGCAAATAACGAAATTGGTGTAATTCAACCAGTTAAAGAAATATCTGCAATAGCACATAAATATGGTGCATTATACTTTACAGATGCTGTACAAGCAGTAGGTAAAATACCTGTTGATGTAATTGCTGATGGTATCGATTTGTTAGCGATGTCGGCACATAAAATGTACGGACCTAAAGGTGTAGGAGCATTATATGTAAGAAGAAAAAATCCTAGAGTTAAAGTTACTTCTCAAATGGATGGCGGAGGTCACGAGCGTGGAATGCGTTCTGGAACTTTAAATGTACCTGGTATTGTGGGTTTAGGTAAAGCTTGCGAACTTTGCTATAACGAAATGGAAGAAGAAGCTAAACGTTTATCTGCATTGAGAGATAAATTAGAAAGCAGTTTAACGGTATTGGAAGAATCTTATGTAAATGGAAATCCAGCACACCGTTTGCCACATACAGCAAACATTTCCTTTAAATATGTTGAAGGAGAAGGATTGATGATGGCTATGAAAGATATGGCAGTTTCATCTGGTTCTGCTTGTACCTCTGCTTCATTAGAACCATCTTATGTATTAAAAAGCTTAGGACTTTCTGATGATTTAGCACATTCTTCTATCCGATTTGGATTAGGAAGATTTAGCACAGAAGAGGAAGTGGACTTTGCAATAGAAAAAACTAAACAAGCAGTAAATCACTTAAGAGAACTTTCTCCGCTTTGGGAAATGTTTAAAGAAGGGATAGATTTAGATTCTATTGAGTGGGCAGCTCATTAAAATAATTTACGATTGAAGAATTACGATTTACGATTCAGTAGTTTTTCAGTTTAATAAAATCAAAAATTGTAAATAATTAAATTAAAACTTAATAAGACATGGCATATTCAGATAAAGTAATTGATCATTATAGCAATCCAAGAAACGTTGGAACTTTAGATAAAAGTAAAAACAACGTTGGTACTGGTTTAGTTGGCGCACCGGAGTGCGGCGACGTAATGCGTTTACAAATTGAAGTTAATGAGGATAATGTAATTACAGACGCAAAGTTTAAAACCTTTGGCTGTGGTAGCGCAATTGCATCTTCTTCTCTAGCTACAGAGTGGTTAAAAGGAAGATCTATTGATGATGCTTTAACGATAGATAACATGTCTATTGTTGAGGAATTAGCATTACCTCCGGTTAAAATTCATTGTTCGGTTTTAGCAGAAGATGCTATTAAATCTGCAATTAACGATTACCGTGTAAAAAATGGTATGCCAGCAATTGAATTAGAGAAATCACATCATTAGTCGTTAGACTTGAGATATGAGATTTGAGACTTAATAGTTTTCTCAAATCTCATATCTATAATCTCATATCTAATAAAAAAATGGTAACAGTAACAGATAAAGCAAAAGACAAAATAGAAGAGTTGATAAAAGACGCCGGATTAAACGAGTCTTACTTTCTTCGTGTGTCTGTAAAAGGTGGAGGTTGCTCTGGATTATCTTACAATATGGATTTTGATAACGAACTCCAAAAGGGTGACCAAGAGTTTGAAGATAAAGGTTTAAAAATTGCTTTAGACATGAAATCATTCTTGTATTTAGCAGGCACCGAGTTAGACTTTTCTGATGGGTTAAACGGAAAAGGTTTCAATTTTGTTAATCCAAATGCATCACGTACCTGTGGTTGTGGTGAAAGTTTTTCGGTTTAGCTTTTCAAATTAAAATGTATTTAAAAGGCGATGTTTTAATTTAGAAACATCGCCTTTTTGATTCTAAAATAATAAATAACCTAATCCTATTTCTACAATTAAGGTGAATAGAATAAAACCTATTAAATCATAACTCCTCTTTTCATATACAGCATAAACAAAAAACCTATATGAAAAAAGCATCATTACTGGAAAAGAAATTAAAATAAAATATGCTTTAAAAGGAAAAGAAAAAGCGTTTACTCCAATTATAATTATTATCATTACAGAAAGCATAATAACTACTCTTTTGTATTTCTCCTCAAAATGTTTTTCAGCTTCCATGGTTTAATGTTTTATCAAATTTAATAAAAATATATTATTATTTATATTAAACAATCGAAAGGATAAACAATTTGAGATTATTATCCTTTGTATATTAAATCAAATAACCTAATATTGTTGTTCTAAAACCAATTTTTAAACCCATATCATCAATAATGGATTTATTTAATCAGCAAACTACAGTGCCGCATTTATTAAGAAATGTGGTTAAACATATACATCCAGCTACTAATACTTTTCTAATCAGAAAAACGGGAAATACCTGGGAAGAAATTAGTTTCGAAACTACTTTAACAAATGCCGACGCCATTTCTGCTTATTTCTTAGAATCAGGGATAAATAAAGGAGATCGATTGGCATTTATAATCGAAAACTGTCCGGAATATGTTTATTACGACCAAGCTTTACAACAAATTGGCTGTATTAATACTTCCATTTATCCTACCTTATCAGAAGCGGAGATAGAATATATTCTTTTAGACTCTGGCGCTAAAACCATTTTGGTAGGAAGTCCATTTCTGTTAAAAAAGGTAATCAAAATTGCCAATCATTGCCCTGATTTAATTAGGATAATCCCAGTTTTTAATGATTTTCAAAAAATTACGGAGAAAGCAGTATTAAATGCTGGTGTTTTAAGTTTAGACCAAGTAATTGAAGAAGGTAAAAATAAATTAAACAATTACTCAACTCAAATTGATGCTTTAAGAGCATCGGTTATGCCTTCAGATATTTCATCATTAATTTATACATCAGGCACAACTGGAACACCAAAAGGCGTCATGTTAACGCATTCTAACTTTGTAGAGAATGTAAAAGTTTGTTTAGAGCAAATCCCAGTTATTGATGAAAACGAGACCTTTTTATCGTTCTTGCCATTGTCGCATGTATTTGAACGCACTGCAACCTACCACGTATGTTGCGCTAAGGGTTGTAAAATAGCTTTTGCGCAAAGTCTAGAATTACTAGCAAAAAACATGGGTGAAGTAAAGCCCACAGTCATGTCTTGCGTACCTCGTTTATTAGAAAAAATACACGATAAGGCGATTAAAGGTGGTACTGCTGCTGGGGGCACTAAAGCTAAAATATTTTTATGGGCTTTAGAAGTTGGTCAAAAGCATCGCGAAGTTAAAGAAGCAGGTAAAAGTCCTAACTTCATATTATCTGCTAAACATAGCATCGCAGAAAAATTAGTTTTTAGCAAAATTAAAGAAAAAACAGGCGGACGTTTAAAATTTATGATTTCTGGTGGTGCAGCATTACCTAAAAATGTAGGAGAATTTTTTGGGAATTTAGGAATCAAGATATTGGAAGGATTTGGCTTAACAGAAACATCACCGGTAATGTCTGTAACAGAATATCACCGTCAGGTTTATGGTACAGTGGGCCGAGTAATTCCAGGGATAGAGGTTGGGATTCAAGATGTTGAAACTAAAAAATTTATCAATATTCAAACACATCATACTTTTAAGGAAGATTTTACCTGCGATGAAGGTGAAATTTGCGTAAGAGGGCATTGTGTGATGAAAGGCTATTGGAATAAGCCAAATGAAACTGCAGAAGTAATTGATGAAGATGGTTGGTTTCATACAGGTGATGTAGGTAGATTTTATAAAGGTAACCTACAAATTACCGATAGAATTAAGAACATGTTAGTAAATGCTTACGGTAAAAATATTTATCCTACTCCCGTAGAAAACACTTACTTAAAAAGCCCAAAAATTGAAGGTGTATTTTTAATTGGTGATAAAAAAGAATATGTAACTGCTATTATTACACCAAATAGAGAAACGATGCAAGAAACTTTCTCTCTTAACGATGCATTTTTTAATCTTCCAGATGTTTTTATAGATGATGAAAATATTGTATCATGGATTAATGAGGATATTAAGAAATTATCTAACGAACTAGCCAAATTTGAAAGAATAAAGAACTTTATTATTAAACGTAATGCTTTTACGGTAGAAGAAGGTGATATCACACCTACCATGAAACCAAAACGTAAAGTAATTGAGAAGAAATACGCCGAAGCCATAGAAGAAATGTATTTGAATAGTGTTGAAGCTGACTAGAAATTAGCAACACTTTCAAAACATAATTGGATATTTGTATCCATGGAGTTAAGTGGAGAATTAGAGCGCAAAAAACTATTTTTAAAATCATTTTTCTTTTTATCTGGGTTATTATTTGCCTCATGGGCATCTAGAATTCCTACCATAAAAAGTGAGTTATTATTAAACGATGCCGAGTTAGGTTCGCTATTATTTGTTTTACCTATAGGTTCTTTAATTGGTTTACCATTTTCGGGATTTTTAGTTTCTAGATTTAATACCAGAAAACTGATTATATCGTCGGTGATTTTACAAATATTAACGCTTATTTGTATAGGTTTAGCTTCAAATATCTACTTTTTAGCTACCGCATTATTCTTTTTTGCATTTGCCATGCGTATTTTAAATATCGCCGTAAATACACAATCTGTAAATCTTCAGAAACTTTTTGATAAACCTATTATTGGAGGCTTTCATGGGATATGGAGTTTAGGCGGTATTTTTGGAGCAGGATTTACTTCTTTACTATTGATTATGAATATCAGTATAGAAATTCATTTTATTTTAGTAGCCCTTATTTCTTTTCTTATTGCTATATTTTCCTATCCTAAATTATTAAAAGGAGACAAAGCAGATAAAGGCAATAAGTTAATTTTTGGCAAGCCAGATCCATTTATCATGAGGCTTGGTTTACTCACATTTTTTGCGGCAATATGTGAAGGTGGAATGTTTGATTGGAGCGGTATATATTTTAAGGAAGTGTTAAAAACTTCTGTATTTACCTATGGCTATTTTACCTTCCTGGTGTTTATGGCCATTTTTAGGTTTGCTTCTGATTTAATAGTTTCTAAAATTGGTATTGCTAGAAATTATATTTTAAGTACCATTTTGATAGTTATAGGAATCGTCATTTCTATTGCTTTACCTTATTTTTGGTTTGGAATTATTGGTTTTGCCTTAGTAGGTATGGGAACGGCATCTATTTTTCCAATGACGTTAGGGATGGCTGGTAAATCAACCAAATACTCTGCCGGAATGGGAATTTCTATCATTGCAACTTATACCATTTTAGGAATGCTGTTAGGCCCACCTCTAATTGGATATCTATCGCATGTATTTAATTTAAAATTGGCTTTTATATTATTTGCAATTTCTGGAGCTATGTTTATTCCAATCTCTAGAAGTTTGTTTAAACTTGAAAAATATTAATCTAAAAATCCATGTCAACAACTATACTTCCTTTATTATCTGATCAAGAAATTCGTGTTTTAGGTTCGTTAATAGAAAAAAGCCGAACAACGCCTGATTATTATCCCATGACTTTAAATAGTTTAACAGCGGCATGTAATCAAAAAAGTGCTAGAAAACCGGTTGTTGAGTATGATGAAGGAACAATTATTTTAACATTGGATAGCCTAAAGAAAAAAGGGTTAATATCAACAGCTACAGGTGGAAGTAGCAGATCTACCAAGTACAAACACAATCTTGCTATCGTATTTCCAATTGTACCAGCTCAGCTAGTTATTATTTGTTTGTTGCTGTTAAGAGGAGCACAAACACCGGGCGAACTTAATACAAACTCTGGTAGATTATATGAATTTGAAACCCTTGATGAAGTAAATGAAGTGATAGAGCAATTGGTGAATTTTGAGCCCTCTTTTCTAGTGCAATTGCCAAAAAGAACCGGACAAAAAGAAGTCAGATATATGCATTTATTTGGTGGCGAACCTCAAATTGAAGAAGATGAGCCTTTTTCAGAACCTGCAAGAAAATCTGTTAATGAGTTAGAACAAAGAATACAAACTTTAGAAGAAAATTATGCTAATCTTAAAGCTGATTTTGATAAACTGATGAAAGAGTTGATGGGTTAAAAATTATTACTTTTTGGGTTTTGTCTATTGTCGATAAATGAAATTAACTCTACTCTACTTTCTTGAATATTAACTCTATAAACAATAGAAACTTGTTTAATAATTAAACCAATATGAACATTATCGAGTTTATTTGATTTTTTGAAAGAAATAGGGTTTTGGCTTACAATCTTGAGAAAATCAGAAACTCTTTTAGTGAAATAAAAAATTTCTTTGTTGGTAAAATGCTTTTCTAGGTATTCTATTCTTTTTTCAAATGTAGAAATAGACTTTTTAGTCCAAACTATTTCAAATTCCATTTTTCGAAAGTCTTTTTAACTTCATTATTGCTGACAAACTCTCCATTATCTGCTTGACGAATACCTTCTAAAATATCATTCTTACTATTGAAATCTAAATGCTCAAACCAATCAGAATCATGATTTTGCTCATTGAATAATGCTTGAACTTCAAAAATTAAAGCCTCATCATTACTTTTTATAATTTTCTCTAACAATACTAATTTTTCTGCTTCTAAATTCATCTCGATAAATTATTAATTTTAGAAATCCTAAATAATTCACAATTTACATAAATTTTTAATTGTGTTTAAATAAACTTTAATTCTAAAACTTTCGTTTTTCCATTTATGATTATGACATCTAAAAAAGACAAAAACACCTTTTTTTTATTTTCAATAATTACATTTCTGGTAACCTCCTGCTCATCTGTTTATATGCCCAATGTACCTAACAGCCCCATGTTAAGCAAAAAGGGCGAAGTTCATGCATCGGGACATGTATCGCTTAAAGGAAATGTAGATTTAAATACAGCTTTTGCTGTTTCTGATCATATTGGTGTGCTATTTAATGGGTCTTTTATTAATCAAGACAAAAGAAAAAAAGATTTTAGACAAGATTTAGTTGAAGGCGGAGTGGGCTACTTTACCACTTTTGGAGCAGAAAATAATAGAATATTAGAGTTTTACACTGGTTTAGGAAAAGGCACTACTGACAGAACTTTTAGGACATTTGCAGATGATGGAAGCTTTACCAGCGATATACAAGAAGTAAGATTTAATAAGTTTTTTATCCAAGCCAATTACAGTACTAAAGAAAAGAAATCGCTTACTTTATTTGGTAAAACATATCCATTAAATTATGGAACCATCATTAGAGTTAGTCATGTAAACATGATAGATTTTACAAGAAACAATATTAATCAGCCTTTTGAGGATAATATTTTCATAGAACCAGTTTTCTTTACTCGCTTAAAACTTAATCAGAATTTACAACTTCAATACGCTAGTGGCAGTAATATTGGTTTAAAAAACAGAGATTTTTTAACCGCTGGCAACTCGGTATTTACTTTTGGTGTGGTGTGGAATATTGGAGGCACAAAATTTAATTAACAAAAAACAAGCTTTTAGTGCACAGGCTTTTGCGGCAGGGATTGTAGTGGTTTAGTTGCGGTTTTTTTTAACCGCAACCGTAACAAAGTGAAGCCACGCAAAGCCCGCTCGGCCGCCCAAAATTTAATCATTGTCATCCTCAAACAATTAACCTATAATTTGATTATTTAAACATATAAAACCGTATTTTTGCCCAAATTTTTACAAGAGAATGAGTGCACTTTCAGAACAAGAAATTCAAAGACGTGAATCTTTAAATCAATTAAGACAGTTAGGTATTAACCCCTATCCTGCCGAAGCTTTTGATATTAACGCAAATGCTTTAGATATATTAGCTAATTACGAAAAAGATAAAACTGCTTATAAAACCATTAGTTTAGCGGGTAGAATAATGACCCGTAGAATTATGGGGAACGCCTCTTTTGCCGAGTTGCAAGATAGCACTGGCCGTATTCAGGTTTATATTAGACGTGATGATATTTGCCCTGATGAGGATAAAACCATGTATAATACGGTTTTTAAAAAGCTATTAGATATTGGCGATTTTATTGGTGTAAAGGGATATGTTTTTACTACCCAAACTGGCGAAATATCTATCCACGCTACCGAGTTTAAGGTGCTTTCTAAATCTTTAAAACCTTTGCCTATTGTTAAGCGTGATGATGATGGAAATGTTTATGACGGTTTTACCGATCCTGAAATGCGTTACCGTATGCGTTATGTAGATTTAACGGTAAACCCAGAATTTAAAGAAATATTTAAAATTAGGTCTAAAGTAATTAGCAGTATGCGTAATTATTTTGATGAGCAAGGTTGGATGGAAGTGGAAACGCCTATTCTACAATCGGTACACGGTGGTGCTGCGGCTAGGCCTTTCAACACTTATCACAATACCTTAGATATGCCTTTGTTTTTACGTATTGCAAACGAGCTTTACTTAAAAAGATTGATTGTAGCTGGTTTTGATGGTGTTTACGAGTTTGGTAAGATGTTTAGAAACGAAGGGATGGACAGAACCCATAACCCCGAGTTTACATCAATGGAGATTTATGTAGCCTATAAAGATTATATCTGGATGATGGCTATGGTTGAGGAATGTTTAGAGAAAGTGACTTTTGCCATTCATGGAAGAACTACGGTTAAAGTAGGTGAGCATGAAATTGATTTTGCTGGACCATACGAAAAATTATCTATGTATGATTCCATTTTAAAATATACAGGTGTTGATGTTTCTGCTATGGATGAAACAGGTTTAAGAAGCACCTGTAAAGAAATGGGCATCCAAGTAGATGATTCTATGGGCAAAGGAAAATTAGTAGACGAGATTTTTGGAGCTAAAGTAGAAGAGCATTTAATTCAGCCTACTTACATTACAGATTATCCAATAGAAATGACTCCACTAGCTAAAAAACACCGTAGCAAAGAAGGTTTGGTAGAGCGTTTTGAGTTATTTGTTAACGGAAAAGAAATTGCCAATGCATATTCTGAATTAAATGATGCCATTGACCAAAAAGAACGTTTTGAGGAGCAATTAAAATTAGCTGCCCGTGGTGATGACGAAGCCATGGCTATGGATGATGATTTCATCAGAGCATTAGAATACGGTATGCCTCCTACATCGGGTTTAGGGATTGGAATAGATCGTTTTGTGATGATGATGACTGGGCAACAAAGCATTCAGGAAGTTTTATTTTTCCCTCAAATGCGAGCAGAGAAAAAAGCGAAGGTTTATACCGATGCTGATTTTGTTGCCTTAGGCATTACTGCAGAATGGGTTCCTGTTTTAAGAAAAATGGGGTTTAATACGCCAGAAGAATTAAAAGCTGCAAACCCAAATAAAGTATTTAACGATTTAGGAGGTATGCGTAAAAAACTAAAACTAGAAATTGCTATCCCTACAAAGGATGAGGTGATGGCTTGGTTTGGTTAAAACATTTAAAACTTACGAAGTTTTTGAAACTTCGTAAGTTTATTTAAAAGTTAAATTTAATTTACAATTACTTTAACTGCCTTTTTAAGTCTCCCTTTTGTTACTATTAAAATATATTCATTAGGTTTAACATCCTTAATATCTAACTTTTGTTGTGAGCTTTTATTATCTAAAATCCAAGTTTTTACAATGTTAGAGTTTTTAATATCAACTAATTGATAGGTTGTTTTTTCTGTTTTTGACAGATGCTGAACCTCCTCCGACTCTTGATCAATTAATACATTAATTTCTTCCTTGGCTGGGTTTGGAAAAACAGACAATCTAAAACCATAACAGAAATCAACAACAGTAATGGTTATTGTGGATGGTTCACCTAAACCACAACTATTTACAGACCTCACTAAAATATCGTAAGTTCCAGGGAAATCAAATATAAAAACCCCATCTTCTGATGATCCTGGCACTATTGTTTCGCTAGTTGTTCCATTTACTCTATAACTCCATTGATAAGATGCTGTGTAATTCCCTAAAATTAAAGCAGGTTAAAAAATATAAAAAGATTGAGTTTGATAGCAATCAACTTCTAATGGTAGATAATTTTGTATTTCAAAAGAAGAAACTGGCGAACCAAAATTTAAAGTTTTAGTTACGTTATAAGTATAAGAACAATGGGTAACAGTAGCTGTCAAAATTTCTACACCTCTATTTGCACTTATTTTATTTACAGTAACAGAATTATTTGTGGCATTACTAATACTGGCAACACTATTATTATTAGTTATAGACCAAACAGTTGTGGCTCCGGCCGGTAAACCGGTAAGCGTATAATTAACACTTCCACTACAAATATCTGTTTGTGTTTCTGGAATTGCTAGTGTAGGTGCAGACCTAGAAATTGCAATTAATTTAGTTGGCCCAGGCGAAAGACTTGTGCCACATGCAGTATTAACTGGTCTTATTTTCACAAATAAACCATCTCCAGTTCCTAAATCTGAAGTTACAGTGACATTATTCCCTCCTGCAATCCAATTACTACCAGTAGAAGTTGAACCTCCAATAGACCAGCCTGAAGGTAATTGGTACTCGTAATTGGTTATACTGCCGTAGCTAATAGCAGGAAACACAAAAGGATTACCATATTTAACATTGGTAAAACTGATATTGAAGTTTTGCACTTGACAGCGTTGAGCAATTAAACTAACTGTATTTAAACTGATTGTATTAGCACTTGACACATGAAATAATGATTTAATTTTGGTGAAGGTAAAAGTTTTATTTTGCGATTCATTATTAAGATCTTTATAAGGTAAGATAAATTGCTGATTTACATTTGCATCATAAAATTTTCCTTTAAACTTAAATGAAATGGTGTTTCCATTTTTTACTTTATCGTAAATTTCCTCCGTAATAGATGCGCCTCCATTTACGTTAATTTCATCACCAATACTTGATGCTTCTATTGAAACACTAAAAGTAAATTCTACATCTGGGCAATATTCAGCACTTTCAAGCGGGTTTATTGTAATTGTTTGACCAAATGCAAATTGTTGAATTAAAATTGTTATTAGTAGGATATATAGAGTTTTCATAATTTATTACTTATTTTCTAAATGTATTTTAAAACCGATATTTAAAGAAAGACCGCTACGTGTGTCTGAATAATTATTATTAATTTGTGGATTATTTAAAAATGCTTCATAAGTATTTAGATAACCAAATAATAATTCTAATCCTACTGTTGAATTAAAGAAAGCCTCTATACCCGCCATTGCAGAATAGCTGTACATTTTACCTTTTAATTTTAAACTAGAAATGTCTTTTAATACACCAAATTGATAATCTAAATCTGATACTATGTTGAAAGGTTTATCCGATTTTAAAAAATAATATCTTATGTTAGGCCCTATTAGAATCCTTGATGGACTCGTTATTGTTCCATTATCACCCTTAAAATACCTAAAACTTGATTTTAACCCTAATGCAAGTTTATCAACAGCAAAATAGCCTAAAGTCCCGTTTAAATTTAATTGAGTAAAATTTGTTTTACCATTTGAAAGATTTGATTCATACTCTTGGGTGTAAGAAAAAAAACTCCCACTACCTCCTGATATCCATGTTCCTTTATCTAATTGCGCATAAGAAACTAAAGTACAAGAGGTAACAAATAGAATGATTAATAAAATGTGTTTCATGTAAAAAAAGTTAATGATTAAATAAAAAGTTTAATTGAGAAATTAAAGATAATGGCGGACTATGCCCAAATAGGTCAATGTTTTTTAAGAATTTCATAGTTAGAAGTTTGTAAAAAAAATAAAACTAAAAATTGCTATCCCTACTAAGGATGAGGTGATGGCTTGGTTTGGGTAAACTATAAAACTTACGAAGTTTTAAAAACTTCGTAAGTTTTTGATTTTCATAAAAAACTAGAAATTATTATCCCTTCAAAGGATGAAATAAAGGCTTGTTTTAATTAAGTTAACAATAAAAAGAAGTCTAGTTATTTTAACAAATAGACTTCTTATATCAATCTGATTATCTTTTACAATTTTAATTTATAATTTTTTAATAGTTTGTTCAAACCACTTTAAAATTACCCTATTGTAATTAGACCTTGAATTTACTATAAATTAAAAAGCCAATAGTTTCATGAACAATTCCCTTTGTTCATCAGGTTTTAGTTTTTTTATTTCAGGATGTGCGGCAAAAAAAGCCATTAAATGATTTTGCTGTTTTGCCATTAAATCTATCATTTCTTCTGCATTTTGCATACCTTCCTTCTTTAAAACTACTTTTAAAGAATCGGGTGGTAATGGCTTACCATCTTTATATCCTAAAACTGCAAAATTACTAGGAACTTTAAAATATCCACTCCTCATTTTCTCTTGAACAATTTTTTGACATTGTTTGTAAGCTAGTAACTCTTTATCATTTTTGAGTTTCTCAAATAAAGTCTCCTGCCCACTACTAATATGTATGGTAAGCAAAACTAAGCAAAACGCCAATACTAATTTTTTGACGAATAATTTTTTTGATAAAATTTTAAAATAAAAAAAATTATACATAATGTAATTAAATAAGGAATAATATTAAATCCAGTATTACCAATAAACGCTAGCACCATAATTAATGAAATATAAGCTTCGTCGATGAATTTTAGCTTTTTCATGGTAATATAACTGCATCATTAAAACAATCTTCATAATCGACTGTAGCATCATTTATACACAACATATAAATAATTTCAATACCCAATTGACCAATAAGACCTCCACCAAAAGCTGAACCACCGGAATATGCAACTCCTGCCCAAAGTATAATCGTTTCGATATCGTGATTACGGTGGCAACGGTAATAAGCAGTATTAAAGCTGCTCATACAGTTTTCACTTATTTTAATTTCCAGTTCGGAATTATTTGTCAACAACATTTTCTTTGATAAATCTAAGTTTTTTTTGTAAGCAATTAAACTCAAATTAAGTAATTCCTTCCTTTGATCTTCACTAAATTTATTAAATTCTGGATTTTTCTCACCAAATTGTTTTATTGATTCCAATTGCGATTTTATTTTAATTAAAATATCTTTTCCTCTGTTATCGTAATGTTTGTCAAGAATATTTATAAAATCAGCTTCATTTTTAAGATTATTTGTATTAATATTTGATGTTGACTCAGTTTTTAAACCGTTTCTTTTATTATTCAAGTTCTTATATAATGCAGCCTGTCTAATAATACTAATATCATTATCTAATTTGAAAGCTTGGTTTAACTCAGGAGAAGATGACATAATAGCTTTCATTTCTTCGAAAGATGGCTCTTTTACTATTTCATTTTTTTTGCAACTAACAGTAAATACTATCAAGAATAGACAAGATAATAATTTTAAATTTTTCATGATTTTTTTTGTGACTTAATATGTTGTGCTACTCGTAACGCTTTTCGCAAGACCGCTTATGATGCTTTTCCAAGTGCCATCACTATATGTTTTCACTAGATTAGATGTTCTGATCAGAGGTAACAAATCTATCGCTAATTTATTACCCCCCCCCATTTTTACAAATAAATTACAAAAAAGTTATTAACAATTAATGAACACTAATGATTGATTTATAAAATCACTTAACACAATAATAACAGATAATTAACACCTTATTTATCAGTTTATTCTAATTTTAATTAATTCACAATAAAAATTTGTAAGATTTTTGTTTTGAAAAAATAATATTCATTAACATCAATTATTTTAAAAACATGAACGCAACTGTATTAGAAATTAATGATAAAGAATATCTCATTAAACTAGATAAAAAAGAGTTTGAACTTTCTTTTATTCAATCGCTTTTAAAAAGAATTCAGTCCGAAAAATCTTTTTTCAACAAGATTTGGGATGATGAAGATATCATCAGCAGAAGGAGTTTTCAAGACGATGCTGGTGATGACCATTTGAGCGAGAAATAACAATTTTAACAATACCCTTTTTTGTACCCTACATCTTCCTAAAAAAATATTCTAGGAAATTCACCATGAATATATTCATTTTCAAATTTCTATTCGAAATTTCAATAGCTTCCTAATAGCTGTCTAATTCTTATTTGTCAATATTTTAAGTTGCCACGATTGTCTCCCTCTGTAGGGAGATAAAGAGGGAGGTTCTATCTTTTGAAGTGCAAACTTTATTTGCTTTTTAGCTAACCACCCCCAACCCCCGCCAGCGGGGGATACATGCTTTATGGCAATACATTTAAAATCAATAATAATATTAGAAGATTTCAATGGCAAGTTGCATAATTTAGATTTATATCATTAATTTGGATTTACCATGCTCACAAAAGAAGAATTGATTAAATATCAAAGACAAATTTTAGTTTCAGAAATTGGTGTAAATGGGCAGTTAAAAATCAAAGAGGCCAAAGTTTTAATGATTGGTGCTGGTGGTTTAGGCTCTCCCGTTTTACAATATTTAGCTGCTGCTGGTATTGGCGAAATTGGAATTATTGATGATGATTTGGTAGCAATTAGCAATTTACACCGACAAATTCTTTATACCACTACTGATATTGGATTAAACAAAGCTTTGGTTGCCGAGAAAAAAATAAAGCTTTTAAATTCATCTTTAAAAGTGAACGCCTACCCTACCAAATTAACCAAAGATAACTGCGAGCAAATACTTACGAATTATGATTTGGTGATTGATGGTACAGATAATTTTGAAACCAAATATTTAGCAAATGATTGTTGTGTAAAGCTAAATAAAACTTTAATTTTTGGCGCTATTCATCAGTTTGAGGGGCAAGTATCGGTATTTAATTATTTAAATGGCCCTAATTATAGAGATGTTTACTCCCATATTCCAAAAGATAATGAGATTAAAAATTGCGCTGAAATTGGTGTAATGAATACTTTACCAGCCATTATTGGTTCTATAATGGCGAACGAAGCTATTAAAGTAATTTGCCAAATTGGCGATATTTTAAATGGAAAAATGCTGGTTTTAAATGTATTAGACTATCAATTTAACATCTTTAAAATAGGTAAACAAGAGGTTAAAAAAAACATATTGAAAGAAAAACTAAATAATGAAATCGGCATCGAAGAATTGAATCAAAACAGAGAAAATTACTTTTTAATTGATGTTAGAGAAGGTTATGAATTTGAGGAATTTAACATTGGAGGGATCAATATTCCTTTATTTGATTTATTAACGCAAAAAGACCAAATAACAAGCAACAAAAAAATTGTTTTCTGTTGCCAAACTGGCCGTAAAAGTAAAATGGCTTTAGAAATTCTAAAGCCATTCATCAATCAAGAACTATATATTTTAAAAAACGGAATACCTAAAAATTAGTATTGTCTGTAACTTCCTTTGCCTCCACGTACTTGTTGTGTACGGTCTAACATGCTCATTTGCCCTTTCATCATTTTAATTTGATCGGCTAATAATTTATTTTTATCTGCTTTTTCTGCTTCTTTTAATAAACGTTGCGCTTGTAACTTATTACGTTTACCCATTTCTACTCCGGCTAAACTTAAATTGGCTAAAGCAATATTATGATCCATAGTTAAACCATAACTTAAAGCTTTTTTAAAGAATTTTTCAGATTTCATTGGCGATTTACGAGACTCAATTAAACCTAACAGTAATTGATAGTATCCCCATTGGCCTTTATAAAGTTCCTTTTCGTAATCTTTAATGCCCATTAAAGTAGCTTCGGCTTTCTCCATATTTTCTTTACGCAAATGCCATTGGGCAAGCAACATTTTTTCGTTAAATATGAAAGTAACTGCAACTAAAATTGATAATAATATCAATACAATGCCCCATCCCCAAAAAGAAAAAACGATTAAAGTAACGGCGGCACCTAACATTAAAGCGGCAACAATGATTCTTATAAAATTTGGCATATCAGCTTAATTATTGTCTTATTTTTGTGGATGCAAATATCAGTTTATTTAAGCTTTTAAGCAATAAAATTCAATAAATATGTCGGTTAAATTAGAAACATCGTGGTTAAATGTTTTAAAAGATGAGTTTGAACAAGAATACATGCTAAATTTGAAGCAATTCTTGTTAGAACAGAAAAAAGCTGGTCAAATTATTTACCCAAAAAGTGATGATATTTTTAATGCCTTTAGGCTTACCCCTTTTGATGAGGTAAAAGTAGTTATATTAGGGCAAGACCCCTATCACCGACCCAATCAGGCACATGGTTTATCATTCTCGGTACAAAAAGGGATTACTCATCCACCTTCATTACAAAATATTTTTAAAGAATTAACGGAAGATATTCCTGGTTTTAAAACCCCAATAGATGGCGATTTAACCCAATGGGCGCAACAAGGTGTTTTATTGATCAATTCAACATTAACCGTAAGTGCTGGTCAAGCAGGCTCTCACCAAAACCAAGGATGGGAAATTTTTACTGATAAAGTGATTGCCACCCTATCAGAGAAGCGAGAAAATATTATATTTATTCTATGGGGTAAGTTTGCTCAAGCAAAAGAAAAATTAATAGATACTCAAAAACATCATATTATTAAATCACCTCACCCCTCTCCTTTTTCAGCCTACGGAGGTTTTTTTGGTTCAAAACCTTTTAGCAAGACTAACGAGTTGTTGAAAAAATTGGGGAATGAAGAGATTGATTGGCAATTGTAATAGAAGGTTTTGTGTTTGGGCGTTTTAATCCCGATAAAAAATCGGGACAAGCTACGCTTTCCGCCCATACTGCTCCAGGCTTTAGGCTCAAGGCCGTTGTGCCTGCCCGTTCCGTTCAGGCGGGCGCTTCAATCGTTAACGCGACTCGTCATGTTGAGGCTAGGAAACATCACACATATATTTGCCATATTTAGTTAAAAACTTATTTGTGTGACCTCTCGAAGTCTCGAGGTGACGGTAAGCAGAGCTTTTCAGATTTGTGGGTCATCGGAAAAGTATGTTTTTTTTTACCACTAATACACAGATAAAAAGCAAATCAAATGAGTTTTTTTTTAAGATAAAAAGGTGCGTTAACTATAGGAACGGCATCTTTTTTTGTTCCTTCGACTCCGCTCAGGATGAGAAAAAAAGATATAGTGAATAGCCTGTTAAAACGCCCAAAAACGAAAAACTACCACATTTTTTGTGGACAGGTAACTTGATAACGATTGTTAAGAAGAATTCCTAGTACAATTTCGTGAGAGCCACGTGATACGGTGTTTAGAGCAGAAGTTGTAACATCGTAAGAATAACCCACGTTAAAAACCGAGCCCAAGTTAAACCCCAACATTCCAGAAAACGAATCGTTCTTTCTAAATGCGCCACCAATCCAAAATTTATCTCTGAATGATATTTTTGTATTAAAATCTACGCCTAAAGGTGTAGGACTAACATATTTAACCATCACAGAAGGGATTACAGTAACATCATCACCTAACCAAAAACGATAGCCTGAAGTAATAAACCAATGCGGCACCGTTTTACCTGTATTATAGCTAGACTGGTCTGAAAAGGATAATGTTTGTGGTAAAACCTGCTGTACCGATGTCCCAAAAAAGAACTCGGCTGTGTAAAGCCATATACCTAAGTTTACATCGGGTTTTAAGCGGGAAATAATCCCAGAATTTGCTATGGCCGCATCATTAGGATCTTCGAGAGTAAGTTCTGCTGTGTTTAAAGAAAATTGTGTAATACCAATACCGGCCCCCATTGATAGATTTAGCCTAGGTGCAAGACCAATATGGTAAGCATATGTTAGATTAACTGTATTATTACTTAAGGGACCAGTTTTATCTAAAACAGCGGTAATCCCAATGCCGTGATGTGGACTAGAGGCTTGATAATCGCTTTTATAACTTCTTCCTAATGGGTTTTCACCTACCATACCGTAAGAAGTTGCCGAGCCCCAATCATCATTTTTACCAATTGGCATATGCGCTGTAATATAAGTTGTTACTGGCGCATTTCTTAAGCCAGTCCACTGCTGACGTGTTGCTGCTTTTATATCAATATAATTTTCTATACCAGTTATAGCTGGATTGATGATATAGTTATTTAGAATATACTGGGTATACTGTGGCTTCTGTTGTGAATAAACAGCGCTAAAAAGAAATATATTTAAAAATAGTAGGCTTAAAAACTTCATTATCTTATTACTGTTATAGAGCCAGTAAATTTCTCTTTCAGTGTGTTTTTTGTGTCAATTACATAATAGTAAACACCAACTGGAACATCTTTACCTCCTGTTTTACCATCCCATGGAATGTCATATCCTGTTGAAGCAAACACCTCATTTCCAAAACGATTATATATTCTAATGTCTGAGGTTCTGTAAGTATTTAAATAAAGAATGTTCCAAGCATCGTTCACTCCGTCTCCATTTGGTGTAAATGTATCAGGAATTTTTGGAAATGGAGCAATTGTAACAGTAACTTGATCTGCTTGTTGGCAACCATCTGAAGTTGTTACTACCAAAGTGTACCTTGTTGTTGCACTAGGTGTGGCAACAGGATTTAATATTTTTGGATTATCTAAACCTTCTGTAGGCAGCCATTGGAATGTTAAACCATTACCAGAAGCTGTTGCATCAAGCGTAATTAAACCTCCAACCAATATCACTTGATCACTTCCTGCATCCACAATTGGCTCTGGAAAAATGGTAACCATTTGCTTTTTAGTATCAGAACAACCATTATTTGCTAAATAAGTGTAAGTAACTTCGAATGTTCCGATTCCGCTTATTGCTGGATCGAAAAAACCATCAGAAGTAACACCTACACCAGAATAAGAACCAGTACCACTTATTCCATTAGTTTCTGTTGCAGTATTTAATCTAAATCTATTTGCCGATGCACAAACACTTGTAATTGGAGCAAAATCTATATTAGGGCTTCCCTTTACTGTAATTGCAACTGGACCAAACTCAGAGAAACAATCATTACCTGAATAAGCTCTTAACAATACTCGATATACCTTATCATCCTTTAATGAGGGATATTTATTGGTATAAACATCATTTTTTACAGGATTATTAATAGTGGTTATCAGATTTGCTCCTGTGGGATCAAAATCATAAATCCATTCTAATTTTACGATATTTCCGAATGTTACGGAGGATAAATCTTTAAATGAAACAGGCTGATTACTGCAAAGATTATTTGGATTAGCAACTTCGAACAAAGATTTTGGGTTTGCTGAACTAATGGTAATACTTTTAGATAATCTTGTTTGGCAACCGTTAGCATTAGTTACAATTAAACTAACCACATAAACACCCGCTCTAGTGTAAGTATAGGTCGGTCTCTCGCTTGAACTTACATCGTTAACTTCTTCTAAGTTACCAAAATTCCATTGGTAAGAAATAATATCATTTGATTTTTGAGTAATCACAAACGCCACATTATCACTCACACATGCATTTGGATCTTGAAAATCTACCGATGGTGAAGAAAAAATTGTTTTAGATTGAGTGATAACCGATTCGCACTGGGCTGCAGATTTCACTGTTAATTTCACATTGAAAGTGCCACTTGTTAAGTATTTGTGAGTAGGATTTTGTAGTGTTGATGTTGAACCATCGCCAAAATCCCATAAATAAGTTGCACTATTGCCATTAAGCTGAGATTGATTTGTAAAAGCTATATCTTGATTAGTACAAGAAACAGGAGCAATTGCAAATGCCGCAATAGGCTGTGCCAAAATCTCTATAGGTAATTGAAAAACATTGGAAATACAGGCTACATCATTTTTTACTGCTAAGGAAACCATTTTGGTACCGCTAGTTGTAAAAACATGCACAGGATCTTTATCATTAGAAAAAGTTCCATCGCCAAAATCCCATAAATATTGAATTACAGGGCGAGTACCATTTATTGCATTTAAGCTAAACTTAACATCATTTCCTATACAAGCTTGCCTTTGAGCTAAAAATGAGGCTACTGGTGGTGGGTCAAAAACATCGAATTCAAAATTTAAGATTTCATCGCCAGATGGGCACCCTCCTGCTCCAACCGGAATTGTAGATATAATTCTAATATTTTTTGTTCCAATAGTACTGTAAACCTTATCGATAGGTAATCTGTATTCGAAAAGAACATTACCATTAACAGTAATGGATTGAAATGTAGGATTATTTTGAGTTATAGGAGCATCTCCTGCATCTAAGGTCCAAACTAACTTATTAGATATATATGGCAGGACTAATCTAAAATCAAATTTTTCGTCTCGGCAGGCATTGGTGATAATTTCATTAGTTTCTGGCCTTACCGCATTAATAAAAATTGATGAAGCCAAATTAGTCCCTGCAGAATATGCATAAGACTCGAAAGAGCCAAAGCCATAAGCCATGGCGTTAAATCCAACATCAGATTTTAAACTAAAATTAACACCCCCAATTTGTCTTAAATCTATTTGTGCAAAAGAGTAAGTTGAACTGGGCACCGCACTAAACCTATTGCTAAAACTAACTCCATTTATAGTAAACGAGGCAACACCGTTTGAGGGAATCATCACGTTTAAGAATTGGTTAGCAATATCTTCCTTTAATGCCGAGTACATGGTAACTTGCTTTATGCTGTATTCTAAAGGATTAAGGATAACCATATCCGGATCGCTAAAAACCGTACTTCTACCAAAGTTTCTACTATCTGCACAATATTGGGTTAATGCATATTGTGAGACTGTAACGGGCTTATTTGCTGTAATTACTCCTACTAAACTTAAGGGATTGGTTTGTAAAAACTGCCCTCTATTTATAGTTTGTGGAGCCCCACCACCTACTACTACTTGCGTATTATCTTCAGATGCTAAAATCCTATAAATAGACCCTGTATTTCTATCAAAAAAAGGAATTAAAGGAAATATCTTACCCCAACTTTCTAAAGGATACAATTGTTGAAACAATGGATCGTATGATGGATTTGTATTATTATTATTTCCCCCTGGCGGCCTACAACCCGGAGAAAAGATAGCCAAGGCAGAACTTCCAGAAAATGCTGCAAACCTTTTACAGCTTGAAGTGCTTGCATCTACCTCTACATATGTTCCTGTAATATCGCTATTGCTTTGATATTGATAAACGTCTCCAACATTATTAAGTGTTACTGAAAAAGTAGGTTGTAAAACTCCATTTAGTCTAGGTGTAATTCTTAAAACGGTATTTGGCTCTACACAAACAATCTGCATTTGAGAAAAACCAATTGAACCGCCATCCGTTTGGCTATAAGACATAGCATAATACTTTTGACCTAATGCTAATTTGGGTAATACTAAAGTTGCTGCTGACCTAGCTCCTGCGAAAATGTGACCATAAACTACTGCTTTGGGCTTACCTTCATCTATTAAAACTTTTATTCCTTTATTAAAACTAATACCTGTTCCATCAAAAATATAGGAAGGATTTCTATCAACAATTACCTCGGTTACCGCATTGGCTGTAACAGTAAAAGATCTAGAAAATGCGCCACAAGTTACTACGCCACTTGTATTTGAATTGCTAGTTATGAAAACAGATATAGAAGCTAACTCGCCGTTAGCGGGTACATGGGATGGAAAGCACAGCCAAAACTCTGTACCTTCGTTAGAAATGTTTTGAGCATTAAGCCTAACTAAGCCAAAAAGAAAAATGAAAAAGAATAACGTAAACTTAATTCTCATTAATATCTAAATAGTTTCAAAAGGTTTTGTTTCTGATTTATTAATAACCTCATAATATTTAAAATAGTTTTATCTAATAATAACAACAGAACCAGTATATTTTAGTTCTCCAGCTTTAGCGGTTACAATATAATAGTACACTCCAACGGGCAAATCAATATTGTTATTTTTACCATCCCAACCTTTTGAGTATTTATTTGATTTAAAAACTTCTTTCCCATTTCTATCAAATACAGAAATAGTGATATCGGGATAACTTTCTAAATATTTTATTTCCCAGTAATCATTTATACCATCGCCATTTGGGGTAAAGGTATTTGGTATTTCTGGATATTGTAAAACTTTAACAAAGACTTCATCTGTTTTAGTACAACCCTCATCACTTTTGACAATTAAAGTATAAATGATGTCTTTGGTGGGGTTAGCTTTTGGCTGTAAAACATCATCTCTATCTAAACCGGTAGAAGGTATCCATTTATAAGTTACATTTTTTCCAGAAGCTTTCGCATCTAAAACCACCTCACCTCCTATTAAAATCACTTTATCGTCTCCTGCAAATGCTGTAGGTGTCTCTAAAACAGTTATACTAGATGTTTTACTATCAACACATCCATTAGCTCCTGTAAATGTGTAGGTAATTTGATGTGTCCCTACGCCAGCTACAATTGGTGTAAATAAACCTGCTTTACTCACCCCTTTTCCAGAAAATTCTCCAACTCCAACAAAACCTGTTGTTTCTCTTCCTTGTGTAATCTGATATTGGCTGACCTCTTCACAAATAGGCGGAATGGCACTAAAAACTACATTTGGAACCGCCTTTAATGTTATTGTTTTAATTACTTCACTTACGCAATTATCCCCTGTTGTGGTTTTCAATTTTACATTAACTGTTTTGGTTAACGGAGAGTTAAAAATTGGATAAGAAAACTCATAAGTTCTAGCAGTAGCGTTTCTTAAAGCTGGACTTGTATCTATCAATTTAAAAGCATTGTTATTCAATTGGTTATCAACATCAAAAAACCATTCTAATTTACTAATCTCTCCAAAGGCTAGCTTAGCATTATCGGTAAACACTACTTTAGCATTAACACATAAACTATTACTGTTTTGAACTAGAAAGTCGGTATTTACAATTGCCCCTTTTACGGTAAATGGTTTTTGGATTGTTGTTTCACAACCATTTGGCGCTGTTATTTTTAAAGTAATTTGATAAGTTTTTGCTGCTTTAAATAAATGTGTTGGATTTTTTAGATTAGAGGTGTTATTCTCAGAATCGCCAAAATCCCAAGAATAAACTAAACCTGTTTCTGAATTATCGAAAGTAGACAAATTAGTAAAAATTGCTTCTCCGTTAGGTAAACAGCCATCTGGTAATGTAAAATCAGCTTTAGGAATAGCCTTAAGCGTAATACTTTTGGTAACCTCGGCAGCACAGGTAATGCCAGAATAGGCTTTCATTTTAACATTTATAATTTTTTGAGCCGGCGAATAGAAAACAGGATAAGAATGACTATAAATTTTACTTATCGATGCTCTTGATGCTGGATTATTATCTGAAATGGTAGCAATAGGATTACTCGTATCAAATGTCCACTCTATTTTGGTTATTTCCCCAAAGTCTACTATGGCCTTATCTTCAAATTTAACGGGATTATCACTACATAGCAATGCGGAATTTTGGATTAAAAAATCGGATTTTGGAGTACTACCATTTACGGTAAATTGCTTGGTAATGGTAATTACACATCCATAAATACTGGTTACTGTTAAGGTAACATCATAAACTCTGGCTTGTAAATACCTATGACTAGGGTTTCTTAAAGTAGATGTGTTGTTAACTCCTGAAGATGGATCGCCAAAATTCCATAAATAGGTTAATGCTGTATTATCTGCAATGGTTGTTGTATTGGTGAATAATGCTGAGGCATCGTCTAAACAAATATCGGGGGTATCAAAGTTGGTAATAGGAATAGGGTTTACAACCACTTGTTTAATCACAAATCCCACACAACCTAAATTAGTTTTTACAGTCAATTTTGCATTATAAGTACCAGCCTTAGCGTATAAATGCTTAGGGTTTTGTAATGTTGAGGAATTGCTAGTAGAGGTTATATCTCCAAAATCCCAAGACCATTCTGTAATAGTTTGCCCAACGGTTGTAGAAACATCACTAAACTGAAATTCCAAGCCTTCGCACCTTAAATTAGCGGTATTAAAATTAGCTATTGGTAATTGCATCACCTCAAGGGTATTTACAAATACATCAGACCAGCACCCTTTATCCGTTTTTACACTCAATTTTACCTGCTTAATGCCAGCACTCGTAAATTTATAAATAGGATTTTGCTGGGTAGATGTAGCTTCGCCATTATTAAAGTCCCATAAATAATCTGTAATAACTAAACCTGTGTTTAAACTAGTGTTCACAAAACTGATATCGTCATTAAAACAACTTTTTGCTGGTGCATTAAAACTTGCCACCGGCTTTGGGTAAACTATTACTTGTTTAATGGCACTAAATGTACATCCCGATAGTGAGGTAGCTGTTAGCTTAACATTATAAGTTCCAGCAGCGGTATAGATATGGTTAGGGCTTGCTAAGGTTGAACTGTTATTTGCAGCTGAATTTGGATCGTCAAAATCCCATAAATAAGTAAGTGACTCTGAGCTTGTAACGGTAGTAGCATTTGTAAAAGTGGTAGTACCTACTGCAAAACAAGCTGAGGTGTTTGTGAAATTTACATTAGGTAAAGGTTTAATCACAACGCTTTTACTAATACTGTCTATACAACCAATATCTGTGGTAATAATCAATTTTACCGAGTAAGTACCAGCAGTATTAAAGTTATGAGTTGGGTTTTGCGATGTTGACTTATTATTTACGCCTGAAGCGCCATCCCCAAAATTCCAAGCCCATTTAGTTATTGCGCCATTGGCTGATGTTGATTCATCAGTAAAGGTGATTACATTTTTTTCGCAAACTGGCGTAGAATTGCTAAAAGCAACAAGTGGCAATTGATTTACAACAACATCTTGCTCTAAAACTGTTGACCAACAACCTTCGGCAGATTTTACCGAAAGCTTCACCTTTTTTGTTCCACCGCTATTAAAGGTAAACAAAGGTTTTTCTAATGTAGAATTTCCTTCTCCGTTAAAATCCCATAGATATTGGTTAATAGTTTGATTAGGATTTGTTTTATAAGCAAATTGAATAGGTGTTTTAGCGCAATTATTTGTGGGAATATCAAATTGTGAAACAGGAAGGCTATTTATGGTAAAATCATAAATAAATTCATCAGTTGTTCCACAATCATCAATAGTAGGCTTTACAGATTTAATCTTATAAGAGTAAGTCCCAGCGGCTGAAAAAATTACATTTGATAAAAAAGCATAGCGATAGGATGTAACCCCATTTACAGTTGTTTGAGATACTAGATTAAGCGGTAGCGGATTAAAGCCTGCCCCATCGCCTTTGTCTAAAGATAAATCAACCGCCTGATAAGGAAGCTTCACAAAGAAATTATAAGTTTCATTAACACACCCACTTTCAACAGCTTGGCTTGTTGTAGAATTAACAGGATCTATACCAAAAGCTGTTAAATTTGCCCCAGCTGCATAACCATAGGAATCTGCAGGTCCAAAACCGTAAGCAATGGCATTAAAACCTACATCCGAAGATAAATTATGTGTTCCTGCCGCAACAGATAATTGAGCATAGGAATAATTAGAATTATTTGGAACAGGAATAAATTGATTAGAAACACTATTCCCGTCTAATTTAAAACTAGCAACTCCTGTATTTTGAATAACAACATTAATGAAGTGCTTAGTTATAGCAAATCTGGGTGTAGAATACATGGTAATCTGAGTGAGTGTTTGCTCCAGAGGATTCAGAAAAATCATTTCTGGATCACCAACATCTCCAGCATTATTTATGCAATTAATACTTCTATTTTGAGTAACTGCATATTGTACCAGCTGTATTGGCTTATCGCTACTCACCTCATCAACCTTTTGACTTGCAAATTCATAATAAAAATTATTTACAAAGCTTGCCGCAGGAATCACAACGCCATTTAATGTAACAACAGCAGTTGGGTTGCTTTTAATAATTCTATAAATCACAAAATTCCTATCCTTATGCGGAGCAGTTATAAAGGTTTTACCCCATGTTGAAGTTGGATAAGCTTGTTGAAATAAATTATCGGCAGAACCAGGATTAGTTGTACCATTGTAAACAAATGAAGAGCAATTTATGGCAATTTTACTACTACCAGAAAAAACTGCTATTTTTTTACAAGTTCCACTACTAGACACAGAGCGTATTCTGGAACCAGTTAAATCTACCCCATTAGAAAGACCACCAGTATTGGTAAATGTGCCTAAAACATTATAAATCTCGCCTTTTTTTAAATTAACAATGTTTACACTGTTTGCAGCCCAACCACCTTGCGTAGCAGCAGATGGAATAATTTCTACCTGAGTGTTATCTTCAACTGCCACAATAAAGAACCATGACATAGAATTGGTCTGATTAGACTCTTGTTTGTAATTGATGGAATAATAATCTTTTCCTAAAGTATTAACCGGTAAAACCAAAGTTGCCCCAGAAACAGATGATTGATAAATATGAGCGTAAACAATAACTGGTTTTAAAGAAGTAACATGAATGCCGTTTGCAGATAATCCATCATTATTTAAATGGGCAGTGGTTGGAATATCAACAAATGAAACCGTATTGGCAGTAATAGTAACCGTTTGGCTAAAGCCTAAAGCAGGAATGGTAACAGTACTGGTGGTATTCACATCAGAAGTGATATATAATACCATACTTCCTGTGCTTACATGCTTACCATAACCCAACCAAAAATCTGTCCCTTTATTAGAGGAACCTTGAGCATAAGAATTTACGCTACAAGCAAAGAAAAGGCCTATCAGCGTTAAAAGTTTGAAATAAAATTTAATCATGGTGTGGTTCGCTCAAATTTAGACCAAATAAAATAAAATTGGTTTAGTTTGAAAGGGCAATTTAATTGTTTTCTAAATATAAAACACTTAAATTTTAATTAACCCTATTTATAAAAAACTTTTATTGATGTTATAAAAAAAAGCTTATTTAACTAAGGTTAAAAATATGATACAAATTTCTCAAATTAGCACTTATGAATTCTTACATTATCAAAAATGCAACCCTAGTAAATGAAGGCCAACAAACTCAAGCCGATGTTTATATTAAAAATCAAAGAATAGAAAAAATTGCTCCTCAAATAAATATAACCGGAGCTATTGAAATAGATGCCACAGGAAAATATCTTTTCCCAGGCTTTATTGATGATCAAGTCCATTTTCGAGAGCCAGGCCTAACCCATAAAGCAGAGATTTATACCGAAGCAAAAGCAGCGGTAGCAGGCGGAATTACCTCCTTTATGGAGATGCCAAATACGGTTCCAAACACACTAACTCAAGATTTATTGGCCGATAAATATGCCATTGGCGCAAAAAAATCACTAGCCAATTATTCTTTTTTTATGGGCGCCTCTAACAACAATTTAGATGAAGTTTTAAAAACTGATATTCAAAATGTCTGCGGAATCAAAGTTTTTATGGGTTCGTCTACAGGGAATATGCTGGTAGATAACCCAAGCACCTTAGAAGGAATTTTTGCAAACGCCCCAACTTTAGTGGCTACCCATTGCGAAGACGAGGTTACCATACAAAAAAACTTACTGCAATTTAAGGCTTTACATGACGATAAATTAACTATTGAGATGCATCCACTCATCAGAAACGAAGAAGCTTGCTACCTCTCCTCTTCTTTTGCTGTAGAATTAGCAAAAAAACATGGCACTCGTTTACACATCCTGCATATTTCTACAGGAAAAGAAACTTTTTTATTTGATGCAATAACACCTTTAAAAGATAAAAAAATCACTTCCGAGGCTTGTATCCATCACCTTTGGTTTAATGATCAAGATTATGCTACTAAAGGCAATTATATTAAGTGGAATCCGTCGGTAAAAACGCCTAAAGACCAAGAGCAAATCTTAAAAGCAGTACTAGACAATCATATTGATGTTATTGCTACCGACCATGCTCCACATACCATAGAAGAAAAAGGAAAAGAATATGGCAGTGCGCCAGCCGGTGGCCCATTGGTACAGCATGCTTTTAACGCATTGTTTCAAATGTATCATCAAGGAAAAATTTCTTTAGAAAAAATAGCCGAGAAAACTTCGCATAGCTTAGCCATTTGCTTTAAAATAAAAGACCGTGGCTTTATAAGAGAAGGCTATTACGCCGATTTAACTTTAGTAGATTTAAACAGCTCTTACACCGTTACCAAAGAAAACATACTGTATAAATGTGGCTGGTCTCCTTTCGAAGGGCAAACCTTTAACTCGCAAATAACACACACTTTTGTAAGCGGACATTTAGCTTATGAAAATGGCGTTTTTAACGAGAACAAATTGGGCCAAAGATTAACTTTTGATAGATAGCATTTAAGTAAAAGTTTTAAGGCTTAAGGTTGTGAAATTTTAGCTTATTCCTCAATTTTACTATTCAGTATTGATTATTTGTCAAACGTTAGAGCCAATACTACCCTACAAAATCGATTAGAAAACATTTTGAATTTGTTGTCTGAATAGTTAACTTTGGCTTGTGAACAATGACAGACAAGTAATTGCTTACAAAAACTATTTCCTCGACTTCTATGAAAGTCAAACCGACAAAGTGCAGGCGAAAATCGAATGGACTTTAAATTTGATTAAAGTCACTCCGAAAGTACCTAAAAAGTTTTTCAAGCATATGCAAGGAACGAAGGGACTTTATGAAATCCGTGTTGAGGTAGGAGGTAATATTTACCGAATATTCTCATTCTTTGACAAAGGGAATTTAGTCGTTTTAGGAAATGGTTTTCAAAAGAAAAGTCAGAAGACACCAAAACAAGAAATCGAAAAGGCACTTAAAATAATGGAGGAATATCAAAATGACAACTAAAAAGAATATCACAACATTAGACGAAATCCTTGACAAAAAATACGGAACAAAAGGAAATCCGAAAAGAGAAGAATGGGAGCAACAATTTGAAGCTTTCAGACTTGGTGCATTGCTTGAAGAAGCCCGAACAAAATTAGGTATGACCCAAGAACAACTTGCTGAAAAGTGCGGAACCAACAAATCCTATATTTCAAGAATTGAAAATGACGCTTCTGACATTAGACTCTCTACTTTAATGAAAATAATTCAGAAAGGTTTGGGCGGACATTTAAAACTGACTCTTCAAGTTTAAGAAAAAAGTACTGTCTATAACAAGAGTTTTAAAAATTGCAGGTGGTGACGTGGTTTTACTTTCTTCACCTCTTTTAATTAATTTAGTACCGGCAGAAAATGGTTTTGTATTAATGCCATTTAATTGCAAACTAACCAACCGTTAATTAATATGAAAAATAAAATAGGCTTCAACTTCATTTTTGCATTACTTGCATTTCCAATAGGGCTTGCACTGCTTCGAGAATTTGACTTTAATACTTTCACATTCAGAAAAACAGTTTTGGGCTTTCTTTATCTCACAACATTTATATTTTGCATTTACTTTATGCTAAAAAAGAAACCTCAACTACCTGAAAAATAAAAACTACCACTTACTAAGTTTCGTAAAAGTGAAAGTTCAGTGAGTTGAATTTTTCGCTACAAACTAATGCTTGCGATTGAAATGAAAATTATGATAACATAAAACTCAAAAAAACTTTAACCCCAATTTAAACCATTTAAAAAATATCGCATCCAAATAAAAAAATTAAACCGAACAAAATGAGGTCATTTAATTTCTTATTCATGTTATTACTTACAATTTCTAGTTGTAAAAAAGACAAAAATGTAGACCCTACCACACCTTCAGATACGCTATACTTTCCTTCTAACAACAATAATACCTGGGAAACTCAATCTGTTTCAAACTTGGGCTGGAACCAAAACGCAATTAACCCTTTAAAAGACTTTCTTATTCAGAAGAACACCAAATCTTTTATGATTTTGGTAAACGGTAGAATTGTGATGGAAGAATATTTTAATGGTCACACGGCAACCGATACTTGGGAATGGAACAGTGCCGGAAAAACACTGGTTGCAACAACAGTGGGCATTGCGCAACAAGAAAACTTGATCAACATCAACAATAAAGCATCGCAATATTTAGGTACTGGCTGGACAAGCGAACCCCTAGCAAAAGAAAACTTAATCAATCCTAAGCATTTATTAACCATGACTTCTGGTCTTAACGATGCGAACAATTTAGTCACCACTTCTAATTTAACTTATCTAGCCGATGCTGGCACAAGGTGGTCTTACCACAATGTTTTTCAAAAATTAATGGATGTAGTTGCCCAAGCATGTAATCAAGAATTTGAAACCTACTTTAATAGTCGCTTAAAAACCAAAATTGGAATGGATGGCTTTTGGAATAATGGATTCATTTTTAAAATTTACCATAGCAACACCCGCAGCATGGCAAGGTTTGGACTACTAGCATTAAACAAAGGGAAATGGAATAACGAACAAATTATAAACGAGACTTATTTTAACGAGAGTATTTCTTCCTCTCAAAATATTAATCCCTCTTACGGCTATTTATGGTGGCTAAATGGAAAATCAAAATACATGATTCCGGGTTTTCAAACCGTTTATCAGGGGGCTTTAGTGTCAAATGCACCAGCAGATATGTATGCTGCAATGGGCGCAAATGATCAGCGTATTTACGTTATTCCGAGTAAAAAAATGGTTATCATCAGAATGGGCGATGCTGCCGATCCGGCGAACAGAAGTTTTGCAGTATCAGGTTTTGATAATGCTCTTTGGGAGAAAATAAATGCGGTGATCAACTAAGTCAAATATTAGATAATCATTATCAAAAAACCAATTTCTTTGATACAAAATCTTTTGGGCGGCCCCCGCAAAAAAAGCGGGGCCAGGCTTTTCAGGGGTACCGTTTGCTTTCCAAAAAAAACAAACCGTCCGCTTCGCTCCCGCCCTTACAATCCTTGCCGCAGTGCATTAAAGCTAATTATGGATGTTGCTGTTTCCAACATTTGGCAAAAAGATTATCTTTGGAAATTAGAATAAAACATATCTACACACTATAAAAAACACACTAAATGAAACAACTAATTATTTTTTTAGCAATTTTTCTTAGCGGAACACTAGAGTTATATTCTCAATCTGATTTTAGAAATGGTTATATTGTTAAAAATAACGATGAAATAATTTATGGATTAATAGATTATAAAGGCAATAAAGCAAATGCGAAAAAATGCGTGTTTAAAAAAGAAGTTGATTCCGAGAAACAAGAATTTACTCCTGAAGAAATTAAGGCTTATAGATTTATTGATAGTAAATACTATATTTCAAAATCTATAAAACAAGAAGATAAAGAAAACTTACTTTTTGTTGAATATTTAATAAACGGTACTGTAGATATATTTTACTATCGTGATCATTTAGGTGAACATTACTTATTAGATCTTGGCGAAAATGAACTCTACGAATTAAAAAACGAAGAAAAAGAAGTTTATGTAAATAACACCAGACTTTTAGAAGAGACGAAAGAATATATTGGAATACTCAAATACTCTTTTAGTCAAAGTCCATCAATTAGTCAAAAAGCAGAAAATGTTTCATTAAATCATAAATCTTTAATCAAAATTGCACATGATTATCATAAAGAGATTTGTGCTGATGAAGTATGCATCATTTATGAAAAAAAATTACCGAAAAAAATAATCAAGTTTGGTGCTCTAGTTGGAGTAAATGCAATGACAATCTCAGAAATAGGTACTTTTTCTGAAGAATTGTACTATTTAGATAATAGTAATTATAGTACGGCAATTTATCCTTCTTTAGGAATGTTTTTTAAAATCAACATGCCAGATGCTAATGAAAGGTTTTACTTTCAATACGAAGGAACATTTAATTATAGCAAACTTACAACCACCAATTCTTATATAGAACCATTTTATAAATTTAATTATATAAATAGCTTAGTGTTGGCTCAAAGTGCTTTCTGCAACGCTGGTATTGTTAGATATGAGTTTCCTAAAGGAAAAATCCGTCCTACATTCCAAGCAGGGGGGTTTGTAAATTACTTTTTAACAACCGAATTTAATCGAGATCTACTTGTTAAATTCTCGACTGGAGATACTTACTTTACAAATGAATCAAATGAAAGTCCATTTTCAAAATTTGATTATGGTATAAATTTAGGTGTGGGAGCAGTTAGCGAGATGTCTAATAAAAAAGAAATTAGTATTGACTTAAGATATCAAAGAGGATTTGGATTAATTCCAGGCTATAATTCTAATAATTTATCATTAAACATTGGTTTCCAAATTGGAAAATAAATTAAGACGCATATAATAGTAAACTCAATACTACAGAAATAACTGATTAAACTGTAATAAAGCAAAAGTTAAAAATTCAAAAGTATAACATCCTGATATTCAATCATAAAATTGCAAGTGTTAATTTTACCAAGAATTAAGACTTAATAAAAGAGAAAATCTTGGAATTATGTTATTATTTGATAAGTTTATGTTTTTAAAAAACGAAAAACAAACATTTAATATTTATAAAAAAATGAAAAAAATTATTGGCTATTTACTATTCCTTCTTTTTATTTCTTTACTAGCGTTTAGAATTTATAGCAGCATTGTTTTAAAACAAGAATTAACAGGCCATTTAAAAAGAGCTGCAGATGCAAATAGTATAGAATTAGCTTTACAAGAGTTAAACACCTCGTTAAACCATATAGAAAAAAACAACTTAATAAGTGGTTATACATCCATCATTTATCAAACTCCTGATGAAGATTTAGAGTTTTGGTATCAGAACTTAAAAGCCAGTAAATACGAATTAGAAAAAACCACAAACTCAACTTCGCTAGAAAAAACAAATGTGCTTATAAAGTTGAGAGAAACTTTATTAGACCAAGGAGATAAAAAAAGCAGTATTACCTATCCCCAAGGAATAGCCATTTACCCACACAACAAGCTGGTAGCTGGTTTATTTTTAATATCATTACTTTTCTTGCCATTACTTTTTGCAGAATTAATTAAATATGATGAGGAGTACAAAAGAAAAAAGAAGGAAGAAAAATTAAAATCGAAGCAGAAAAAAGCTGATTCATAATTAAATCGCTATTGAACTATTCGGTCTAAATCATATATTACACTTTAGCCCTTACCGTTCTCTGCTCGATGCGTTTTTCGTAATCTTTACCCTCAAAAATACGGTGAACATAAATACCTGGAGTATGAATTTCGTCTGGATTAAGTTCACCTGCAGGCACTAACTCCTCTACCTCGGCAATAGTAATTTTACCTCCCATAGCCATTACAGGATTAAAATTTCGGGCTGTAGACTTATAAATTAAATTACCTTGCGTATCGCCTTTCCAAGCTTTAACAATGGCAAAATCGGCGTCAAAAGCAATTTCTAGCAAGTAATCTTTACCATTAAAGTTTCTCACTTCTTTACCTTCGGCAACTTCTGTACCTACACCCGCTGGCGTAAAAATAGCTGGCATGCCGTAACCTGCGGCCATACAACGGGTGGCTAAAGTGCCTTGTGGTATCAATTCTACTTCTAACTCTCCGCTCAATAATTGTCTTTCAAACTCAGCATTCTCGCCTACGTAAGAAGATATCATTTTTTTAACTTGTTTGCCTTGCAACATTAAACCAATGCCAAAATCATCTACTCCAGCATTGTTAGATATACAAGTTAAATCTTTAACCCCTTTATTCACTAAAGCTGTGATACAATTCTCTGGTATTCCACACAAACCAAAACCTCCTAACATCAACGTTTGTCCGTCTTGAATATCTTTTATGGCTTCTTCAGCATCTTTTACAACTTTATTCATGGTTCATTTATTGGTTTATGTGGTTTGCAACAAAATAATAAAAAATAAAATGAAGCAACGATTCTAATATAAAGATTTTGATTTTTTGACAATATATTTGGATATGATAAGGCGTTAGGGATTGTCCAAAGGACTCCAACAGAGAAACGGCATCTTTTTTTTGTCATCCTGAGCGGAGTCGAAGGACAGAAAAAAAATATATCCGCCGCGGCGGACCGACCCCAATTTTTCTTTGGGGTAACGCTATAATATTAAAACATAAAAATTTAAAACAGAATATCGGCTTTTAAACCTTAGGCGTAATCATTACAATTTTATCATCATTACCGTTGCCAGTAATGAAATAAACTTCGCCTTGTTTTCCAACACAAATTGCTCTTTTCCTGCCAAACTGGGTTCCAAAGAAATCAGTTTGACTTGTTACAGCTGTTTGGGTCTCGTTCAACTTTAATTGAATGATTTTACTTGCCTTTAATGTGGTTAATAGCAAAGAATTTTTCCATTGTGGAATGCTACTGTGGTTATAATATGTTAAGCCCGCTGTTGCAACGGTTGGAGTCCAATTAATTAATGGTTCTATAACGTTGTTTGCTGTACAAAAAGCCGACTCTGAAGGGTTATCGCAAAAACCAGCCACATTTGGCCATCCGTAATTTTTTCCTTTCTGAATCAGGTTAACTTCATCATCTGTACTTGGTCCATGTTCTGATGCGAACAACTTATCTCCCACAAAAACTAAACCTTGAGCATTTCTATGGCCTAAAGTATATATATAACTTCCAGCAAAAGGGTTATCAGCAGGAATACTTCCATCTAAATTTAATCTTAAAACTTTCCCCGCAAGCGAATTCATGTTTTGCGATAAAGAGGTATTTGCGGCATCTCCGGTAGTCATGATTAATTTTTTATCAGAACTAATCAATAACCTACTTCCATTATGGATAGAACTTGCTGGAATATCTTGAATTAAAGTAATGGGACTACTTAAGGTGTTGTTTGCAAAAGTATATCTCGCCACTTTTTCACGATAGCCATTGCTTGAGTTATAATTGTAAACCACATAAACGAAAGGATTATTGGTAAAATCGGGATGGAGAACCATTCCTAATAAACCACCTTCGCCGTTAGAAACTACATCATTAATTGTAATTAGCGGTGTAATTTGTTTACTTACAGGATTTACCCTACTTATTTTTCCAGCTTTTTCAGTGATCCATAATTGCTCATCGGGACCATAAATAATTTCCCAAGGCTGTATTAAACCAGAAACGATTACTGATGTTTGTAATTGTACAGAAAACGTGTTTACTGTCTCCTCTGTTTTAACTGATTTTTCACAAGATAGAAAAGTGAATAGCAATATGACTGAAAATAGCTTTCTCATATTTTTACATTTTTAGATTATTCCAAATTAACGTGAAATTGCCAAGAATGGTTTTACTTCAAATAAATATAGGTTATTCCATCGCCTCCTCTATCGGCATGTTCGTCTTCCCTATTAGTTCAAGTCTTAGCGGGCAGCTTTGAGCCATAGCCTTTATGTGCGTTTATTACTTATTTGTTGCATACTCATCCTTTTTTATCAAATCTTAATTAACTAAAAGCACAAGTCTCCCACATCTTTTCCCATCACTCGGAAGACTTGCGCTAGATAGGAATCTAATTATTGAGATTAGATAAAGTTCTTCTTTGCCTATTTATTTAAATTTTTAGTCCATTTTAAAAGTCAGATATTTAATTTAAAATTCTGGCAATACCCTAAAAATTAATTATTTGTGCTTTAAATCGAAGAAAATTAATTATCACCTATCATAAAAATATAAATTTTAGTGAGAATTAAGAACTGTAAATCTTCAAAATACTTTTCCTAGTTACAGGATTAAATTAATAGTTAAGTTATTTTAAAATATCGAAAACCTAACACATTAATAATCTGTGGATTTTTTTCTTTGGACTATAATTTGTAAAAGTACTATTAAAAACAGTTATGAAAAATAAAGAAGCAATTGCTGAAACATTAAATGATTTGGTGCAAATTAACAACGACCGTATTGTAGGGTATGAAAAGGCAATGCATGAATTGAAAGACGAAGATGGAGACTTGAAAACTCTTTTTGTAGAAATGATTCATGAAAGTCATACTTTAAAAATGGCTCTTTCAACAGAGTTAAATGTTTTAGGTTCTGAAACAGAATCAGGCACAACTGCAAGCGGCAAGATATACCGAGTGTGGATGGGTGTAAAAGCAGTATTTAGTGGACACAACCGTGTTGCTATTTTAGAAAATTGCGAGTATGGAGAAGATGCAGCTCAAGCTGCTTATACTTCGGCATTAGAGGGCGAAGCACTTCCACATCATATTCAACTTATTTTACAAGAGCAAAAAGCTGTTTTAAAAGCTGCTCACGATAAAATTAAATATTTAAGAGATCACAAAAACTAAAAAAAATCCTTTTAGAATGTTATTTTGATAGTATAATTCCATCAAAAAATTTAAAAACACAGAACCCTTCAAATTTATTTTTGAAGGGTTTTTATTTGTTGACAATCATGAACTCGAACCGGAGGAGGCTCTCGTTTAGCAAAAGAATGAAGCCTGAGATTGTATAATGGCTAATTGTGCTTATGTTAATTTTTGGTTCATTCTAATTTATCAAATTTTAATTACCTAAAGCACAAGTCTTCAAACGCTCTTTGCCCCTACTTCAAATAAACATAGGTAATTCCATCTCCCCCTCTATCGACGTGTTCATCTTCCATTTTGCTTACTTGTGGGTAATTTTTTAGGTAATTCCGAATTAATTTACGCAAAATTCCATCGCCCTTACCATGGATAATTTTAAAATTATTAAAACCAAACATCACCGCTCGGTCAAAGTAACGTTCTAATTCTGCCAAGGCATCCTCACCACGTTTACCACGCAAATCTATCTCGGGAGAAAAAGCAGCTGCCGACTCTACATAACCAGAAGTACCAAAAGATTTAATAGCCTTAGGAACGCTTTTATTGCTCACTTTTTCTACTCGCTTCTTCTTCACTACAGAGCGTAGCTCGCCAAAGGCTAAAATTAAATTGTCTTTAGCCACTTCTATTACTTGCGCCAAAGTATCGCTATCTAACATTTTTACCCAATCGCCAGCTACAATTTCCTCACTATGGGTCGCTTGCACTTTTAAAACCGGTTTAATCTCGTTTTTCTTCAACTCAGATTGTAAATTGGCTCGTAGATTTTGGGTAACCGTTTTATCGGCTTTGTTTTCCTTAATTTCTGATATGGTATTTTCTACCAGTTTATTGGCGTCTTTAATAATTTGCTGCGCCTCTAATTTAGCTTCGCGAATTAAATTTCGCTTATTTTCATCGTAGTAAGCTTTTAACTTCTCATTCTCGGCTAATAAGCCATTGTACTTTCGTTGTTGCCTATCTAAATCTATTTTTCGCTCTAAAACTTCTTTTTTATCACGTTCCAAATCCACCAAAAGGGTATCAATTTTACGTTGCTGAACACTTATTTTGCTTTTAGCTAAATCTATTAAATGTTTAGATAAACCTATTTTTTGTGCAATTTCAAAGGCATAAGAGCTACCCGGTTTACCCATTTCTAGCATATACATGGGTTGCAAATTCACATTATCAAATATCATCGACCCGTTTTCTAAACCTGCAGCACTATTGGCATATAATTTTAAATTAGAGTAGTGCGTAGTGATCATCCCGAAAGATTTTTTCTGATTAATTTGCTCTAAAACAGCTTCGGCAATGGGGCCACCAAAAAGTGGATCGGTTCCTGTTCCAAACTCATCTATCAGCACCAAAGTTTTACCATTTACATGTTCGGTAAAATATTTCATTTTAGATAAATGTGCCGAGTAAGTACTTAAATCACTTTCTATAGATTGGTCGTCGCCAATATCGGCAAATAGCTGTTTAAAAATCCCCACTTCGCTTTCTGCGGCAGCAGGAATAAGCAAACCAGATTGCACCATAATTTGCAGCAAACCTACGGTTTTCATGGCTACCGATTTTCCTCCTGCATTAGGCCCCGAAACCAGTAAAATTCTTACTGAATCATCTAAATGAACATTTAAAGGAACAACCGTTTTACCGCTTTCTTTATGGTTTAATAATAGCAATGGATGTTTAGCATTAACCAGTTTAAGCTTAGCCTCGTTTAACAAAACAGGCATTTCTGCACCAATTTGGATGGCAAATAACGCCTTTGCTCTTACAAAATCTAACTTAGTTAAAAATCCATGATAGGATAATAACAACGGAACATAAGGCCGTAATTCGTTGGTTAAAACGGTTAAAATTCTGATAATTTCACGGCGTTTCTCAAATTCTAAATCCCTAATCTTGTTATTTAAACTAAAAACTTCTTCGGGTTCTATGAATACGGTTTGTCCCGATGCTGATTCATCATGCACAAATCCTTTCAACTTTCGTTTGTTCTCTGCCAAAATTGGGATACAAATTCTGCCTTCCCTAACTGTTAAGCTACCATCGGCAACCCAATTATTGGCTTGTGCATTTTTATAAATCTGATCTATCTTTTTCCTAGCTTCTTGCTCAGTTTTAGCAATGGAAGTACTAATTTCTAGTAATAGTTTAGAGGCGTTTGGCTTAATTTTTCCCTTAACATCAATTACAGCTTCAATATGTTTAATGATATTTTTTTCGATGGGTAAATGCTCAAAAAGAGCTTCCAGATTAGGATATAAGCCGTTTCTATCTTCAAAATATTTAATAACCGCGAAAACCGTTTGTAACGATGAGTAAATTTGAAAAACCTCTTCTTCGTTTAAAAATGTACCTTCTATCCTAGCTTTTTCGGCTAAACGTTTAATATCAAAAAAACTTTGAATGGGTAAAGGCTGATCGTTTTGTAGGATGTTTTTAAATTCTGATGTTTGACGAAGAAACTTATTAATTTGGTCGTACTGATGCATAAACTGCATTTTATCGACCATCCCTCTTCCCATCTCGCTGATACAAAAATTCTGGATAGAACTTTTAATATCATCAAAACCTAACTTTTGTAAACTATTGCTGGGGTAAATCATTCTTGCTTTTATCTGCATTAACCAAAGAATCTACCAATGGTTTTGGTTTTCTACTTTCTTCTCTTAATTGTAAACTATCTTGTACGGTTTGATAAATTTGAGCGAGTACTTTTGGTCTTAAACTGTAGTATCTGATATTTTTGGTTAAGGTTGCAGAATCTATTTGATGCTTTTTAAATATATAATTATATCTAGCGTGTGCTTGCATTAACAAGGTATCTCTCTGGTAAACTTGATTAAGGTAAGAATCGGCAATATGTACATCCATCAGCACTTGTACCATCTTTTCTTCATCCATAATTCCTTTTGGCAAGCTGGATTGATTACAAGCTAAAAAAACTAAACTCAAACAAAAAAGTGTGAATATTCTTTTCATTAAATTAAGGTCTTATCCATATAATTAGAATAAAATTCGCTCTAAAGTAAATCATTCTTAATTTTGGAAGATAAATCGGTTAAAATTACGCATTAATGAGCATTACAAACAATATAAAAGCACTAAAAGAAGAAATAGAAATTGCAAATACCAAATTGGTAGCAGTCTCTAAAACCAAACCTGTTGAAGATTTGCAAGAAGCTTATGATGCCGGACAGCGTATTTTTGGAGAGAACCAAGTGCAAGAAATGGTAGAAAAGTATGAAAAACTACCTAAAGATATTGAATGGCATTTAATTGGGCATTTACAAACCAATAAAGTGAAATACATAGCTCCATTTATACATTTAATACACTCGGTAGATAGCTTAAAACTATTAACCGAAATCAATAAACAGGCTTTAAAAAACGATAGAGTTATTGACTGCTTATTGCAGATATATATTGCCGATGAAGAAACTAAATACGGTTTAGGATTTGATGAGGCCATAGAATTATTAGAAAGTCAGGAATTTACCGAATTAAAAAACGTTAGAATTGTAGGTTTGATGGGTATTGCAACCAATACCGAAAACTTAAAATTGGTAAAAGAAGAGTTTTACGAGCTAAAAACTTTATTTGATGGCATTAAGGTAAGCTATTTTAGAAATCAGGATTATTTTAAAGAAATTTCTATGGGTATGTCTTCCGATTATAAAGTAGCTATGGAGCAAGGAAGTACTTTAGTAAGGATAGGAAGCGACATTTTTGGACAAAGGGTAATTAAGCATTTTAAAAATCAGGAAAATTAATGAGTTTAACCATTAGATACGCAGTAGAAAAAGATTGCGAGCGCATGCTAGAGCTCATAAACGAATTGGCCATTTATGAGAAAGCACCGGAAGAAGTGACTGTTACTTTAGCTCATTTTAAAGATGCTGGTTTTGGTAGCTCTCCAGTTTGGAAAGCTTTTGTTGCCGAAGTGGACGGACATATAGAGGGTTTTGCCTTGTTTTATACCAGATATTCTACTTGGAAAGGCTGCCGATTATATTTAGAAGATTTTATAGTGACTGAGAAAATGCGTGGGCAAGGCATTGGAAAACTTTTGTTCGAAGAAACTATTAAATATGCCAAAGAAAAAAAATTTAGCGGGATGGTATGGCAAGTTTTAGATTGGAACCAGCCTGCCATAAATTTTTACAATAAATATCAAGCGCACATAGAGTCGGGCTGGTTAAATGCTTCTTTATCCGAGTCTCAAATTCAAGATTTTAATTAAATGCAAGTATTCAAATTTGGTGGTGCATCTGTAAAAGATGCTGATGGTATTAAAAATTTAGCAGAAATTGTAAAACTACAAACGCAAAACAATTTGCTGATTGTCATTTCTGCAATGGGCAAAACAACCAATGCTTTAGAAAAATTAGCCGAAAGTTATTTTAACCAAAAAGACGATACTTACACCATTTTCGATGAAATTAAAGCTTACCATTTTCAAATTCTAGATCAATTATTTGCTGACCATAAACACCCCGTGTTTGACGAAATAGCAAATACTTTTGTAGAAATAGATTGGATTTTAGAAGACGAACCGGTAGATGGTTTTGATTTTATTTACGATCAAATTGTATCTATTGGCGAAATAGTTTCTACCAAAATTGTAAGCAACTATCTCAATTTTGTAGGAATTAAAACCATGTGGTTAGACGCCCGTTCTTACATTCAAACCAATAATACGTACCGCGAGGCAAAAATAGACTGGGCAAAAACAAGCGAATTAATTGTTAAAAACATTCCAAGTATAATCTCAAATCAAATTGCTGTTACGCAAGGATTTATCGGAAATACATCCGAAAACTTTACCACAACTTTAGGAAGAGAAGGCTCGGATTTTACCGCAGCCATATTTGGTTCATGCTTAAATGCAGAATCAGTAACCGTTTGGAAAGATGTACCTGGCATTTTAAATGCCGACCCTAAACTGTTTCCCAATTGCAAAAAGTTTGATGTATTATCTTATCAAGAAGCCATAGAAATGACTTATTATGGCGCAACGGTAATACACCCAAAAACCATTAAACCATTACAAAATAAGCATATTCCACTTTTTGTAAAGCCTTTTTTAGCCCCAAACGAAAACGGAACCGTCATAAAAGAAGCCGAAATTCAAATAGACACCCCTATTATCATTTTAAAGAAAAATCAGGTTTTGGTAACATTGAGCACCAGAGATTTATCTTTTATCACCGAGAATCATTTAAGAGATATCTTTAAGGCTTACGCTGATGCTCTTATCAAGGTAAATACCATGCAAATTTCTGCACTAAGTTTTTCGGCTAGTTTTGATTTTAATGAAGCTAAATTTGAAGCTTTTAAGGCAGCCATGTCTTTTGATTTTAAGATAAAATTCAATACCAATTTAAAGTTAATCACCATTCGTCATGCCAATCAATCAACTATTGACGAGTTAATAAAAACAGAAATTTATTTAGAACAACGCAGTAGAAACACCGCACAATTTGTTTTAAAAGATGAATAACTTCATCAATCCAAAAATATTAGAGCCAAAAGTTCAAGATTTTATCCAAACAAATCTTAAAACAGATTTACAGAAACTCATTCTTAAAGGATCTCCGTTTGAGGGCGTTACCATACAAGAAATTGCTACTCAAATTATGGGTAGGGTTAAAAGTGAAAAGAAATTACCTTCTTGGTTTAAAACTAAAGGTATTTTATTTCCTCCTCAACTCAATTTAGAACAATCTTCCTCAGAAATTACTGCTCAATATAAAAAATCACTACTCAAGAAAGGTACTCTAATTGATTTAACAGGAGGTTTTGGTGTAGATGTGATGGCTTTCGCCGAGGATTTAGAACAAGTTTATCATTGCGAGATAAATGAAAGCCTTTCGGCGATGGTAGCACATAACGCTCAAATTTTCTTAAAAAACAACATTCAATTTATCATCGGCGAAAGCCAAAAATATTTAGAAAAGAGCAAAAAATTCAATAATATATTTATCGATCCATCACGAAGAATTAATACTTCTAAAGTATTTTTATTAAAGGATTGCGAACCAAATATTTTAGAAAATCTGGAACTATACCTTTCTAAATGCGACCGGTTAATTATTAAAGCGGCACCAATGTTAGATATTTCATCGGCCTTAGCCGATTTAAAAAAGGTAAGCGAAGTGCATATTATTAGCTTAAATAACGAGTGTAAAGAATTACTTTTTGTAATAGAAAATAAGGTAATCAAAGAACCTAAAGTCTTTTGCGCTTTACTACAAAAAGACAAAAAAGAGGTTCATCAGTTTAGCTATACAACAGAAAAAGACTTGGAAATTACAGCTAAAGCCATTTTAAACTATTTATACGAACCCGATGCAGCCATACTAAAAGCTGGATTTTTTAAATCTTTAGCACCACAATTTAAAGTAGATAAAATACATCAGCATAGTCATTTATATACTTCTAACATATTGGTAAATAACTTTCCGGGTAAAAAATTTCAGATTAGTAAAACCCTTTTATTTAATCTCTTTTTAAAAGAGAGTAAAATCAAAAAAGCAAATGTGGTAACCAGAAACTTTGATTTGAAGCCAGAAGAAATTAAAAAGAAATTTAAGATAAAAGATGGTGGCGAAATCTTTCTGTTTTTTAGCACTAATTATAGAAACGAAAAAGTTGTAATTGAAGCAACCAGAATAAATGAGTAGCAACAAAACAATATTTTTGATGATGTTTCCCTAAACTTTAAAAGAATAAAATTATATTAGTTTAATCATTAAAGAAAAAACTAATATGCTACCTCAATTAGATCTTCAAAATGTTTTGGTTTTAGATATTGAAACGGTACCACAAGAATCGGATTTTAATAATTTACCTCCACATTTTCAAAAACTTTGGGACTTAAAAACCACTTATCAAAGAAAAAATCAAGAAACACCTGAAGAATTTTACGGAAGAGCAGGTATTTGGGCTGAGTTTGGAAAAATTATTTGCATTTCTGTGGGTGTTTTTAAAAACGATAGAAATTTTAGGGTAAAATCGTTTTACAGCCATAATGAGGCAGAATTACTTCAAAATTTTAGCGCACTTTTAAACTCGCAACCGCCACAATTAATACTTTGCGCACACAATGGTAAAGAATTTGACTTTCCCTATTTGTGTAGACGCTTTTTGATTAATGGATTAGAAATTCCGCAACAATTAAACATTGCAGGTAAAAAACCTTGGGAAATTAGTCATTTAGACACCATGGAACTTTGGAAATTTGGCGACTATAAAAATTATACTTCGTTAAACTTATTGGCAGCAGTATTTAAAATCCCTACCCCAAAAGATGACATTGATGGAAGCATGGTAGCTCAAGTTTATTATCAAGAAAATGATTTAGAACGCATTAAAACTTATTGCCAAAAAGATGTAATAACCACCGCCAGACTACTACAAAGATTTAAAGGAATTCCTTTTTTAACTGATGATGAAATAACTTTTGTTTCTTAATGATACAACTAAAAATTAAAGGTTTAACCGTTAAATTTTATTCCAATAATAGCATTTCCGAAGCTATTAAAGGTATTGATATTGATATTAACCAAGGAGAAATTATTGGTTTGGTAGGCGAATCAGGTTCAGGCAAATCTGTTACTTCTTTAGCCATCATGCGTTTGCTAGAAAAAAACGCAGTTATGGAAGGCGAAATTAATTTTAATGAGGTTGATTTATTAAAATTATCTGAAAAAGAAATCAGAAAATATAGAGGCAATAAAATTGGGATGATTTTTCAAGAACCTATGACCTCCATCAATCCGGTTATGAAATGCGGAAAGCAAATTGTAGAAAGCATTATTTTACATCAAAAAACCAATAATAAAGTTGCCAAAGAAAAAACAATAGCTCTTTTTAACGAGGTTAATTTGCCCGAACCTTTAATAACTTTTGAAAAATATCCACACGAACTTTCTGGCGGGCAAAAACAAAGAGTAATGATTGCTATGGCTTTAGCTTGCGACCCAGAACTTTTAATTGCTGATGAACCCACAACGGCACTTGATGTAACGGTGCAAAAAAATATCCTACAGTTATTAAAAAGTATCCGTGACAAACGCAACATGAGTATGATTTTCATCACTCATGATTTGGGTGTAATTAGCGAAATTGCCGACCGTGTTTTGGTGATGTACAAAGGTGAAATTGTAGAACAAGGAGATGTAAAAAGTATATTTACTAGGCCAGAGCATCCTTATACTAAAGGCCTATTAGCCTGCCGACCAAATCCTGCTTATCAATTAAAAAAACTACCTACCATTGCTGATTTTGCGACTATAGAAAATGGTATTTTTAAATCTACCTTAACAGATATAACAAGCTTAAGAGAACTCTACAAAATTAATTTATCAGATATTTTATCAAAAAGAGATCAAATCTACTTACAAAAACCTTTATTAAGTATTGTAGGATTAAATACTTGGTTTGTCAAAAAAATAAACTTTTTTTCAAAAAACAGCACATTTATTAAAGCTGTAAATAACGTTAGTTTTGACGTATATCCTGGCGAAACTTTAGGTTTGGTAGGCGAATCTGGCTGCGGAAAAACAACATTAAGTAGAACCATTTTAAAATTGATTAAACCTAGCAGTGGACAAATTAACTTTGATGGACATACTTTAGCAATGTTAAGCGACCAAGGAATGAGGCCTTTAAGAAAGGATATTCAAATTATTTTCCAAGACCCTTACTCCGCATTAAACCCAGTACAAACTATTGGAGAGGCTATTTTAGAACCTTTAAATGTTCATCAAATTTCAAATAATAACCAAGAACGCAAAGTAATTGTAAACGAGCTATTGGAAAAAGTAGGATTAACTGCCCAATATTTTGATAGATATCCACACGAATTATCTGGGGGACAAAGGCAAAGAGTTGTGATTGCGAGAGCTTTAGCTTTAAAACCTAAGCTCATCATTTGCGACGAGTCGGTTTCTGCGCTTGATGTTTCTGTTCAAGCACAAGTTTTAAATTTATTGAAAGATTTACAACAAGAATTTAATCTGACTTATATTTTCATATCGCATGATATGGCTGTTGTTAAACACATATCAGACCGTATGATGGTAATGAATAGCGGTGAAATTGAGGAAATAGGTTTTCCAGAAGATATTTATAATAATCCAAAAAAGGAATACACTAAAAAATTAATTAGTGCAATTCCAAAGGGGTACGTGAATTAAGAAAGCCTTAATCGTTTTAGGCTAAGGCTTTCTTAATTAGAATTATACTTTTGAAACGTTTACCGCTTGTGGTCCTTTTTTACCATCAGTAACTTCAAATTCCACATCATCATTGTCTTTAATAGCGTTTACACCGCCATTTACATCTTTAAAATGCACAAAGATATCTTTACCTTCAAAGATGATAAATCCAAAACCTTTTTGTGCGTTAAACCACTTTACTTTACCAGTTTTCATTAATATTGAGTTTATAAGTTGAACAAAAAAATAAAATCAATAATGTAATTTAACACGTTTTGAATCTTATTTTACTTTAAATCAAATATATATAATTTAATTTTTTAAGTCAAATTATTTATTAGGTTGTGGCGTCATTCTTAGATAAGACTTAACCTCTGTAAAACCTTTAGGGAATTTAGCAGGTATATCTTCCGTTTTTATAGCAGGAATCACTACTACATCTTCCCCATCCTTCCAATCGGCTGGAGTTGCAACACTATAATAGGCCGTTAATTGTAAAGAATCTATAACTCTTAAAATCTCTTGAAAGTTCCTTCCTGTAGACGCAGGGTATGAAATAATCAATTTAACTGTTTTATCTGGTGCAATAATAAATAAAGATCTTACAGTAAAAGTAGCTGAAGCATTTGGGTGTAACATTCCGTAAGACTCGGCTATACTTTTATCCTCATCCGCAATAATTGGAAAATTTACTTCAACATATTGGGTTTCATTTATATCAGAAATCCAGCCTTTATGCGATTCTACTGAATCTACACTTAGCGCCATTACCTTCACATTTCTTTTATCAAATTCTGGTTTTAAAGAAGCCGTTTTACCCAATTCTGTAGTACAAACTGGCGTATAATCTGCTGGATGCGAAAACAATACTCCCCAGCTATCACCTAAATATTCATAAAAGTCTAACTCCCCGGCAGATGTTTGTGCCTTAAAATTTGGAGCAATATCACCTAATCTTAACATAATTTTGTTTTTTAATTTAAATACTCTACTAAATTAGTAGATAATATAGGTGTAACCAATAATTCAATCTTTAGTTTAATAATAGTTATGTAAATAAATTTATCAACTACGTAAATTCATAGCTTTATGAATCATAAAAAAAGCCCCGATGTTTCCATCGGGGCTTAAAAGTTTAAAATTTAGGCTTAGAATCTAGCTTATAAAATTTTGATTTTCAAATCTCATTTCTCAAATCTCACATCTCCTTTCTCAAATCTCAATTACATCTTCTTATTTCCATCAGCATCTAACTCGATAATTTCATATCCTAGCTTTTGTAAGCCTGGCAAGGTAGAAGCCTTATCTCCCACTACTAAAATTACCATTTTATTTACATCAAGATATTTTTTTGCTAAAGCATCTATTTCACTTTCTTTAATATTATCTAAAATATTAGTTTGAGTAGCTACAAAATCAGGTTTTAGATCATACTCTAAAATACGAGATAAAAATCCTGCTTTTTGTCCATTAGTCTCATATCTTCTAGCATCCGCCTGACCAATTGATGATTTCATAAAAGCTAATTCATCTGCTGTAATTCCACTGTCGTAATATTTAGTAATTTCTTTAATAAACTCAACAACAGAACTATCTGTAGCCGAAGCTTTAACTCCAGCTGATGCCACAAAAGAACCATCGTATTGATCGGCAGAGAAACCAGAACGAGCTCCATATGTCCATCCTTTGTCCTCACGTAAATTTAAGTTAATACGGCTATTAAAAGCACCTCCTAAGTTGTAATTCATTAATCCAACTTTGTAATATTCGCCAGTAGCATCATATTTTAAATTGTTTGTATAACCAATTCTAATTTCAGATTGTGCTGCTTTTGGAACATCTACTAAATAAACAACAGTTTTTGATGAAGACTTGCCAGCTAATGGACTCAACATTTTTACTTCCTTCTTCTCCCATTTATTTAAGAAAGCTAATTTAGCCTTTATTTCTTCCTCTTTAATATCTCCAACCACAACTACAGAAGCTACGTTTGGCGACATGCTATTCTTATAAAAATCCTCAACATCTGCCAAGGTGATAGAAGCTATAGTTTGTTCTGTCCCGCTTCCAACTTTCACTCTTGGGTTATCACTTCCGTAAAGAATTTTTTCAAAAACATCTGAGGCTACAGAAGCAGGACGTGTTTTAGCATTTATTAAACCTTGTATAGTTTGCTTTTTCACTCTATCCAAAGCATCTTGAGTAAATTTAGGTTTAAACATGCGTTCATTTAATAATTCGAGGGTCTTGTCAATGTTTTTAGTTAAACTAGACACTGAATAAATAATAGCGTCACCGCCATCAAACACATTTACATTACTACCCAATTTTTGTAACTCGGCACTAAACCCTTCTGAAGTGTAATTTTGTGTATCTTCACCCATCAAGCTTGTTGCAATACTTGCCAAACCTGCCTTATTAGGCTTATCTAATAACAAATTAGATCCTCCTTTGATAGAAATTGAAATAGAAACAGAAGGTATTTCATTGTTTTCGCTTCCAATCATTTTAATTCCATTTGTTGTTTGAGCAGTCCAAAACTTTGGAACTTCTACTACTGGATTTTTACCTGATGCAGGAACTTTTGATCTATCAAATGAATCTTTTGCTTTTTGATATTTTAAGCCTGAATAACCATAGTTTGGGGCAACATACCCAGATTTATCAACATTAAAATTGTCTTCAGCAACACGCATATTTCCTTGCCCTTTAGGTAAAACACTTAAAATTACAGCTGCCTTACCCTTAACATATTGGTTATATACACGCATTACATCTTCTTTGGTAACTGATTGAATAGCATTTAGGCTTTTCTGAATTTGATTTGGATTGCCTGTATAAGTTTGCGCTGCTGCTAATAAAGACACCTTACCAGACACACTTGATAATGCATTGATATAACCTGCTTCTGAGCTTCCTTTAATACGCACAAGATCTTCGTCACTAACTCCTTTTGCTTCAAAATCTTTTAACGATTTCTCTATTAAAGCTTTCATATCAACCAACGTTTGCCCCGGAAATGGCACTACAGAAATACCAATCTCGCCAGAAAGCTCGCTGTTAGAAGAACTCATGCTTGCTTGAGCCGCCTTACGTGTTTTAACAAAATTTTGATAAAAAATAGAGTTATTACCTCTGCCAATGATACTGGTTAAAATATTCAAAGCAGCTTCATCTTTATGGTAACTAGGAACACCTGGGTAAGTAATACTTAGTAATGGCTGTCTGATATAATTATCTTCGTAAGAAACATACCTATCGGTTTTTAAAACTGGACTAGGTAAAGTCATATTCCTAACTTCAGGTCCGCGAGGAATTCCACCAAAATACTTCTCAGCTAATTTTACAACTTCTGCGGCAGTAACATCACCACCTACAGTTAAAGTAGCGTTATTTGGTCCATACCAGCGTAAAAAGAAATTCTTTAAATCGTTAACATTTACTGCATTTAATTCTTCAATGTAACCTATTGTTAACCAGCTATAAGGATGGCCGTAAGGGTATAAAGTTTTAGAAACATATTCACTAACCAATCCATAAGGTCTGTTATCATAATTCTGACCTCGCTCGTTTTTAACAGTTGCTCTTTGTACTTCAAATTTCTTTTGAGTTACTGCGTCTAGTAAAAAGCCCATTCTATCGGCCTCAAGCCATAATATTTTCTCTAATTGGTTGCTAGGAATAGTTTCGTAATAGTTTGTTCTGTCTCTATTGGTAGAACCGTTTAATGTCCCTCCAGATTCTGTAATAACTTTAAAATGTTGTTCGTCAGCCACATTATCTGAACCTTGAAACATCATATGCTCGAAAAAATGTGCAAAACCTGATTTTCCAATTTCTTCACGAGCAGAACCAACGTGATAAGTGACATCTGCATGCACAACAGGATCTGAATGATCTTCGTGAACGATAACAGTTAAACCGTTGTTTAATAGGTATTTCTGATACGGTATTACCAATTCGGCACCTTTTTTAGTTACCTTTTCTACCAATTTGGCTTGGCCAAAAACAGTAGTGCTAGAAATGAAAGCTATAATAGCTACGGAAAGAATTTTTTTCATGTTTGATTTAATTGATAGGATATGAAAATACTATTAAAGATACTATTTATGAAATTATTTAGGATTGTAACAATAAAGTAGCATATTATTACCAGATAGTTAATTATCTGTATCTCAAAATATACCAACAAAAAAGCTCGGAAAATATTCCCGAGCTCTTTATAATTCCTAAAACAGTTTTCTCTCTATTTTACCGCTTCTACCACAGCTGCAAAAGCTTGTGGATCGTTCATTGCTAAATCTGCTAAAACTTTACGGTTTAAACCGATGTTTTTTGTAGCTAATTTACCAATAAACTGAGAATAAGACATCCCATGTAAACGAGTAGCAGCATTGATACGTTGTATCCATAATGCTCTAAATTCTCTTTTCTTAACTTTTCTGTCTCTAAAGGCATATTGTAAACCTTTTTCTACAGTATTTTTAGCAACGGTATAAACCTTACTACGTGAACCCCAATAGCCTTTGGCTAGGTTCATTATTTTTTTTCTTCTTCTTCTTGACGCTACTGCGTTAACCGAACGTGGCATAATTAAATTGTTTTTTGATAAGAGGTGACCGCTTTAGGCTGATGCTTGCATACCCAATACCTGGTTAATAAATTGTTATTTTCCGATGCAAAGCATACGTTGTACGTTTCCTAAATCGCCATCAGATACATAGCTGGTTTTAGTTAAGTTACGCTTTTGCTTTGTCGACTTTTTTGTTAAGATGTGACTTTTGTAGGCACCCTTCTTTTTGATTTTACCTGTTCCAGTAAGCGAAAAACGCTTTTTTGCACTAGAATTGGTTTTCATTTTTGGCATAATAATGCTTTTTAATTTAACCTGTTAATATTAATTTTTTCCTGTTTTAGGCGCTACTGTTAAGAACATACGCTTGCCTTCTAATTTTGGTAATAATTCTACTTTACCAACTTCTTCTAGTGCTTGGGCAAATTTTAATAATAAAATTTCTCCTTGTTCTTTATAAACAATTGCTCTTCCTTTAAAGTGAACATAGGCTCTCACCTTTTCGCCATTCTCTAAGAAAGAAACCGCATGTTTTAATTTAAATTGAAAATCGTGGTCACTGGTATTAGGACCAAAACGAATTTCTTTGATTACAGTTTGTTTGGCATTAGACTTAATTTCTTTAAGTTTCTTCTTTTGCTCGTAAACAAATTTGTTGTAGTCAACAATTTTACAAACCGGTGGATTGGCATTAGGAGATATCTCAACTAAGTCAAGATCCATTTCCTCGGCCATGGCCAACGCTTTTTCTATCGGGTAAACTCCTTGCTCTATATCCTCGCCTACTACCCTAACTTCTCTGGCTCTTATACGTCTATTGATGTTATGAGCTGGTTCTGTTGTTCTTCTGCTTCTATTCGGATTCAATTTTGGTTTAATGATTGTCCTCCATTTTTATTATTTAAACTAAAATTTCTTTTTGAAGATGATTGCTAAACTCTTCGATACTCATTACTCCTATATCACCTTCTCCATGTTTTCTTACAGAAACCGTACCATCTTGTGCTTCTTTATCACCTATAATCAACATAAAAGGAATTTTTTTGACTTCTGCATCCCTAATTTTACGACCAATTTTCTCATCGCGGAAGTCAATCAAACCGCGAATATCGGAATTATTTAATGATTCTAAAACATTTTTTCCATATTCTTCATATTTCTCAGAAATTGGCAACACAATAAATTGTTCTGGAGTTAACCAAAGTGGAAAATTACCTGCACAATGTTCTATTAAAACGGCTACAAAGCGCTCTAAAGATCCAAATGGAGCTCTATGTATCATTACCGGACGATGCTTTTGATTATCGCTACCCGTATATTCTAGTTCAAAACGCTCTGGTAAATTATAATCTACCTGTATGGTTCCTAATTGCCACTTTCTTCCCAAAGCATCTTTCACCATAAAATCTAACTTTGGACCATAAAATGCCGCTTCACCTGTTTCAACCACTGTGTTTAGTCCTTTTTCTGCTGCTGCTTCAATAATTGCAGTTTCGGCTAAATTCCAGTTTTCATCAGAACCAATGTATTTAGATTTATTTTCAGGGTCGCGAAGAGAAACTTGTGCTGTATAATTTTCAAAACCTAAAGCTTTAAAAACATAAAGAACCAAATCTATTACCTTTTTAAATTCTTCTTTAACTTGATCTGGTCTACAAAATAAGTGAGCATCATCTTGAGTAAAGCCTCTCACACGTGTTAAACCATGTAATTCTCCACTCTGTTCGTATCTGTAAACTGTTCCAAACTCGGCTAATCGGACTGGTAAATCTTTATACGAACGAGGTTTAAATTTATAAATCTCACAATGATGAGGGCAATTCATGGGTTTTAAAAAGAACTCCTCTCCTTCTTGTGGTGTTTTTATGGGCTGAAAAGAATCGGCTCCGTATTTATCATAATGGCCTGATGTTACATACAAATTTTTATGTCCAATATGCGGAGTAATTACTTGCTCATAACCTGATTTTTGTTGAGCTTTAGCTAAAAAATTAACCAATCGCTCTCTTAAAGCAGTTCCTTTTGGCAACCATAAAGGCAAGCCCATGCCTACTTTTTCTGAAAAAGTAAATAATTCCAATTCTTTACCCAGCTTACGATGATCACGCTTTTTAGCCTCTTCGATCATATGAAGATACTCGGTTAACTCGCTTTGTTTTGGAAAAGTTACTCCGTAAATACGGGTGAGTTGTTTCCTGCTCTCATCACCTCTCCAATAAGCCCCTGCAACATTCGTTAACTTTACGGCTTTAATAAAGCTTGTGTTTGGAATATGCGGACCTCGGCATAAATCTGTAAAATTACCTTGAGTATAAAAGGTAATTTTTCCGTCCTCTAGGTCTTTTATTAAATCTAATTTATACTCATCGCCTTTCTCTTCAAAATATTTAATAGCATCGGCTTTAGAAACAGCTTCTTTCTTAAATTCTACCTTATTACGAGCTAATTCTAAAAATTTATCTTCAATTTTTTTAAAATCATCAGAAGAGAAATCTCTATCACCAAAGTCTACATCATAATAAAAACCGGTTTCAATAGCAGGTCCAATACCAAATTTAGTACCTGGATAAAGCGCTTCTAGCGCTTCGGCTAATAAGTGAGCAGATGAATGCCAAAATGTTGATTTACCTTCGGTATCGTTCCAAGTCAATAATTTAACTTTCGCATCTTCTGTAATTGATAAAGAAGAATCTACAACCTTACCATTTACCTCGGCTGCTAAAACATTGCGGGCTAAGCCTTCAGAAATTGAAAGAGCAATTTGATGGGCGTTTACGCCTGCTTCGTATTCCCTGATAGAACCATCTGGGAGAGTAATTTTAATCATCTACAATATGATTTATAAGTTATTAATTTATGATTTACTACGCCCATACAATTGTGCGTTTTCTGTGGCTGCAAAGGTAGTAGATTTTAGTCTCAATTCTAATCAAAAGAAAACTTAAACATTCCCCCAGCCTGTTGCCAAAACATCGGCTAAATGTAAAGTCTTTATGGGTAACTCTTTTTGATTGATATAAGCTTGTAATTGCAATAAACAAGAAGCATCTGTAGAAATAATATATTCAGCACCTACTTCTAAAGCATTTTGCACCTTTTGTTCGGCCATAGCAGATGAAATCCCGGCAAATTTAACAGCGAATGTTCCTCCAAAGCCACAACAAACCTCTTGATCTTTCATTTCTAAAATTTCTAAGCCTAATACTTTAGCAAGTAATTGACGAGGTTCTTCTTTAATTTTACATTCTCTTAGGGCGCTACAAGAATCGTGGTAAACTGCCTTAGCTTCTAACTCGGCTCCAAAATAATCTTTCTTCAAAACATTGATTAAAAAATCAGAAAGTTCATAGATGTGAGCCTGTACATTTTTACATTGATTATGAATAGCTGTATTAAAAAATAAATCGTTATAAGAATTTTTAACCATGCCTACGCAAGAAGCGGACGGAGAAACAATATAGTTTTGCTCACTAAAATCGTTTAAAAACTTTGTGCCTACTTCTTTAGCATCATCCCAATAACCAGAATTGTAAGCAGGTTGCCCACAACAAGTCTGTTCTGGATTATAAATAACTTTACAACCTGCTTTTTCTAAAACTTTAAGAGTGTTTTTAGCAGTTTCAGGATATAACTGATCTACAAAGCAAGGAATAAAGAGTTCTACGTTCATGTTTGCTAATTCAATTAATGCCAAAAGTATAAAATTGTAGCTTAACACTCCAATTAGATTTAATAATTAAGTTCTGTTAAATTTCGAATACAATTTAACAACTATAATAGATTAACAATCAAATAATTATCAATAGTTGTTTAATGAGAGCTAAAAAAAAATAAAAATTATGATTTAAAAATTTGCAAACGTAAATAAAAAACCTACTTTTGCAATCCCAATACAAAACAAGTTCGGGATGTAGCGTAGCCCGGTATCGCGCCACATTTGGGATGTGGAGGCCGCAGGTTCGAATCCTGCCATCCCGACGACAATACCAAAACCCTTTAAATTTCGCAATTTAAAGGGTTTTTTTTTAAAACACTACATAATAATCGTTTTCAATCCATCTGTTTTGAGAACTAAAAGGTGACATAAATAATTTTTATATTAAGTCACTAAAAAGCATTCAAGTGTTTGATATACAAAAATTTTATATCATAATATAAGAACCTATTTAGTTTCAAATGAATTACTTTTGGTTTTTAAATAAATTGTGTTTTGAGAAATATTTCAAATCAGTTTATACATCTTTTAAAAGTAAAATCATAAAAACATTAGACAGTTTAGGGATTCACTTTAACCTGAGGATGAATAAACAGAAAAATGGAAGTACTCACGTTTATGCCACAATACTGTTAAACGGGGAAAGAATTGAAATGTTTTTAAGAAAATTGGTTAAGGTTAAGGACTGGAATACTGCAAAAGGACTATCGAAACCAAAGATCGTAGATTTAAAGACGTTAAACAACTGCTTAGAACAGACCAGATGAATGCTTTAGGGGATTTATCAAGGGCTGAGTTTAACTATTAAGCCGAATACGCCTAATTTAATAAAGGTCAAATTACTTGGAGCTGCAGAATATAGCTATACTTTGAATAGCCTAATGGATTATAACAATCTTTATATGATTGAAGTTTTGGCAGCGTTTTAATTGCCGTTGTTTACACTAAAAAAGTTTTAAAGGTTGATGATTAAACTGCAAATAATGTAGCTTTTGTCACCCTCACATTTGCCTAACTTTCCCATGTTTTAAGTATGTCATCAGTAAAATCAAAATTGTTAATTAATGAAATTACTGAAAAAAATTTATGTGGATGGCGCTGTTAACATGTATTGTTATACTCGTATTGGTTTATTTAATACCCTCAAATGCGCTTGCTATTAAATTTGACAGTACCCAACAGAACATGGATGATTTGCCTAAGGCCAGGATTTTTACCATTTCAGATTATAAAAACCTATTCAGCAGTATTAAAAAAAAGAGAAATAGGTAATGTTCTTTATTAATTTTAAATTCTAGAGTTCTCTTTGATGAATTTTAAAAATCATGAAGATGTTATTAGGTATAAAAAATGTAAAGTATTTTTTATACAAAAAAACACTTTAATTGCATTAAAGCGGAGTCTATAACAAAAGTTATTCATTTGTTTTTGAAATTATTGAATAAAGCAATAAATGATGTTAATGTCTTAAAGCTGGAAAACTTAAGGAAAGATTCGCTATTGAACTATTAAATAAATTATAGGGAAATAACCATTCATAATTTTGATTAGAAAGTAAGGCTATTATTAAAAATATTCATCGTTAAAATCTGAAATGATAGTGTCAATAAGTGCTTTATTACCAATTTATTATACGATAAAATCCAATCAGAAATCCTCTTTTCGAAAAATATAGATTTCAGAAAACTATATTCAATTATTGAATATAAGATTGCTAATGTCAAATAATCGTACTAGAAGACTAACAATTTTCTTTTGACTTTAATAGATTCAAAAATATCAGCCCCGTACCAATTACCAATAATAAAGCAGCTACTAATAGAAATATATTAATGTATGGAATACTCGTGTAATTTAATGCAGCTATACCTTGTACCATTAACAGTAATTCGTTTATAATAATACCTACGATAAAAATAAAGACGCCAATTAATAACTTTTTTGTAACGGTGATAAGATTAAAAGATAGTATGTATCCAATTATAAAAACGCTGGTTACGGCCAACAAAACCAAATGAAGATAACCAACAATAATTGGTCTAAAACCATATGATAATTGACTTAATGCCGGATGTAATGAACCTGTTTGTAATAAAAGCTTTATGCTAAGCGCTATTAATGATAACAATAAAAGTATTCTGCCATATTTAGAAAATTGCTGAGTTATAAACGCTTTTTCATTTATAAATAATCTAATCAATAATATTAATCCAACCAATTGAGCAACAACTGCAATCACAATTAAAATGGTGATAATTATTGAAAAAGGTATCCATAATATAGATAAAAAATAAGTGGGAATACTTGCAAAACCAAACAGTATAAAAATAATGACTAGGTTTTTTCTAATTGAATTTATAATTTCAAATTTAGATAACAGCAAGCCCATACCTGCAAAAAAGAACCATCCATTATATTGGAAATGTAAGTAGAAATAAATAGACGCTAAATACCAATTTTGGTCAATTTCTTTATTTATCATCATGTAAGACAGAAAAAATGTACCTAATGATGATAGAATATTTAAAGCCAAAGCTGCTTTAAACCAATAAAAACTCACCTTTTTATCTTTTATTCGGTTCAAATCTCTCCAATAATAGAAAGCAAAAAACCAAGAGACCAGAATAGAAAACACAGAAAAACTTATTGAGAAAAAAGCATATCCTTGAAACATAAAACTTATCAGCATACCGTAAGCTGTTAGTAAGTTAGCAATCAGTAACCAACGGTATTTTTTTAGAGTTTGTGCTCCAATATTTAAACTAAGTGTATGAATTAATAACACCATTAAGGTTTGAGTAACCCAGCCAGAAAATGCAAAATGAGAATGACTATGTAAAAAGAATTTTTGATCAACAAATGGAAGATAAAAAGCAATTTTATAGCGCAAAATCAAACCAAGTACTGCAACTAAAAATAAATTAAGAAAGGAAATTCTTATCCAGCATCTTAAGAAATTATTAGAAGGATTTTTTTTAATAATCATCGGCTTATTTGCATTTCAATTAATTGCATTTTTAATAGTTTTTTTATTCACTTTTATCAAAGCTACATTCAAACATTCTTCGCTATTTTGATTAAAATCAAAAAATTATATGATATACATCATATTTTAGGTACGTTATTTGAAATAGTTTTGGTATAAAATATAAGATACAAATAAACGCTTTACACCATTTTATTATTCAATTAAATTAATAGCTTTATGAAGAATCAAAAAAAACAAATTTCACTTAGCCTGATTGTGCTATTTATTGCAATGATGGCATCTTGTGGCGGGAGTTCAAACTCTGAAAAAGTAGAAGAATCAACCGCAGAGTCTGAAAATGGTGTAGTTGCAGAAGATGGTAAAACCAATAACCCTTCTTATGATCCTAACAGAGGTGAAGGTAAATTCACTAAAATAGATATTGGAGCTTCATTAGATACTGAAAAAGCAAATTTAGGACAAGCAGTATATGATGTTAAATGCGGAAGTTGCCATAAACTTACAGATGAAAAACTTGTTGGTCCAGGCTGGGCAGGCGTTTCAACCAGAAATACACCCGTATGGATAATGAATTTTATCACTAATACCGATGCAATGATTGATAAAGATCCTAAAGTGCAAGCGCAGCTTGAATTGTGTTTAGTACGTATGCCTAATCAAAACCTTTCTGATGATGATGCAAGAAACCTTTTAGAATTTATGAGAAAAAACGACGGGGTAAAATAAAACAACCTTCAAAAAGTAAATTTTAATTACAAAAATCTTTTTATAAAAATTAAAGCGAATTAATTGCGATGGAATTCTTTTGTCTAAAATTTTAAAATAATTAAACCATATAAACAATGAAATTTCAAATAAATAGCGTATTAAGTATAGCTTCAGTAGCTATTTTAATAAACATGAATGCTTGCAAACCAAAAAATACTGGAACAGTAGTTAGTGGAGATGCGGCTGAAAAAACATATGTTGCTCCTGGCAAATATGACGAATATTATAATTTTGTGTCTGGGGGTTTTAGCGGTCAATTATCCGTTTATGGCATCCCTAGTGGCCGACTGCTTCGGGTGATTCCTGTATTTTCGTTAGATCCTGAAAAAGGTTGGGGTTATAGCGAAGAAACTAAGCCTATGTTAAATACTTCACACGGCGAAGTGCCTTGGGATGATTTGCACCACGTTTCAATGTCTCAAACTAATGGTGAAATTGACGGTAGATGGGTTTTTGTAAACGGAAACAATACCCCACGTGTTGCCCGTATAGATCTTAAAACTTTTCGTACAACAGAAATTTTAGAACTACCAAACAGTGGTGGAAATCATTCATCTCCATTTATCACAGAAAACTCTGAGTACATAGTTGCTGGTACTCGTTTTAGCATACCTCCTGATGATAAAAATGGAGATGTTCCAATTAGTAGCTATAAAGAAAATTTTAAAGGCACTATCAGCTTTATTAGCATAGATAAAAATGTCGGTAATATGGATATAGCTTTTCAATTACAAGGTCCGGGTGTAAACTTTGATTTGAGCCATGCCGGCAAGGCAAAATCACATGGATGGTTTTTCTTTAGCACCTATAATACAGAACAAGCCAACACCTTGTTAGAAGTAAATGCATCTAAACGTGATAAAGATTTTATCATGGCTGTTAATTGGAAAATGGCAGAACAATTAATTAAAGAAGGTAAAGGAAGAAAACAAGCTGTTAAATATGCTAGTAACCGTTTTGACGAAAAAACACATACAGCAACTTCAACTATTAAAAAAGAAGTTACAGTGTTAAATATGAAAGATTTCCCTGGGTTGGTTTATATGATTCCTTGCCCTAAGTCTCCTCATGGTTGTGATGTTGACCCAACTGGTGAATATATTGTTGGTAGTGGAAAACTAGCAGCTTTAATTCCTGTGTTCAGCTTTGATAAAATACAAAAAGCAATTGCCGCCAAAGCATTTGATGGAGATTATGAAGGTATCCCAGTTATTAAATACGAAGCTGCCTTATACGGAGAGGTTAAAAAACCAGGCTTAGGTCCGTTACATACAGAATTTGATGATAAAGGAAATGCTTACACTTCTATGTTTGTATCTAGTGAAGTTGTAAAATGGAATGTTAAAGATTTAAAAGTATTAGATAGAGTTCCAACCTACTACTCCGTTGGTCATTTAAGTATTCCTGGCGGAGATTCAGGTAAACCAACCGGAAAATACTTAACTGTTTATAATAAAATCACCAAAGATCGCTACTTACCAACTGGACCAGAATTATCACAAAGCGCCCAGTTGTTTGACATAAGCGGTGATAAGATGCAATTGATACTAGATTATCCAACAATTGGCGAACCGCACTATGCACAAGCAGTTGCAGCTAGCGTTATCAAGGATAAGTCTGTAAAATTCTTTAAAATTGAAGACAACTTTCATCCATACGTTTCTAAAGGTGAGGGTACAGCCAAAGTTACCAGAGTGGGTAATAAAGTACATGTTAATCTTACATTGATTAGATCTCATTTAACACCTGATAATATTGAAGGAATTAAAGTAGGTGATGAAGTTTATTTTCACGCTACAAATTTAGAACAAGATTGGGATGTACCACACGGCTTTGCAATCAAAGGAGCTTTAAACGCAGAGCTATTAGTAATGCCAGGCGAAACTTCTACTTTAAAATGGATACCTACAAAAGCTGGAATGTACCCAATGTATTGTACTGATTTTTGTAGCGCACTGCACCAAGAAATGTCTGGCTATGTGAGAGTTTCTCCCGCTAACAGCAATGTAAAGTTAAGTTTTAGTACAGGAACAAATTTAGGTAAATCTGATGTTGCAGTTAAAAAATAATTTGAATCAACCATAATTAAACTTGCCGAGTTTTTAAGCTTGGCAAGTTTAATTATTTCAAAATCTTACCATTATAAAATTATCATTTCAATAAAATATTTTATAAGATAAAGCACAATAGCAATTTGACAATCGCCAAAAGGCATACCAGTATTTTCTAATAAACACTTGCTAAATTTCGCTAACTATGAAAGTCCACCCAACAGCAAATAAATTTACACTAAACACGCTCACTAGAGTTATTATTCTTATTTGTGGGCTTGGTTTGATAGTAGTTTTAATTACACCTATTTGGCGTATAGAATTAATGGCCCCACAATATCCAGAAGGGTTAAAACTATTAATTTACGCCAATAAATTAGCAGGGAACGTAGATATTATCAATGGTCTTAATCATTACATCGGTATGAAAACGCTTCATGAAGATGACTTTATCGAGTTTAAAGTTTTACCATACATCATCGTGTTTTTTTCATTTTGCTTTATTTTTGTTGCCATTGCAGCAAAAAGAAAATGGCTAAATATTTTATGCGTAATGTTTGTTGCTTTTGGTGTATTGGCAATGGTTGATTTCTGGAGATGGGAATACAATTACGGTCATAATTTAAACCCTGATGCTGCCATTATCGTACCCGGTATGGCTTATCAACCGCCGTTAATTGGGTTTAAACAATTATTAAATTTTGGTGCCTTTTCTATTCCCGCAATTGGAGGATGGATTTTTATTGCAGTAGGAGTTGCTTTATTAGCTTGTGTAATTTATGAATGGAGAAGAGCTAAAAAATCACTTAGATTTTCTTCAGCAAAATATCTATCCATAATTATCATTACAAGCTTAACACTAAGTGCTTGTAGCACAGTGCCAGAACCTTTAAAAATTGGTAAAGATAATTGCCATTTTTGTAAAATGACTATTGTTGATAGTAGATTTGGAGCCGAAATTGTCACCTCTAAAGGTAAAGTTTATAAGTTTGATGATAATCATTGTGTTGCAGAATTTATGCTAACGCAAAGCCTCACAAAATCTGAAATTGCAGAGGTTTATTTTACAAATTTTTGTAGCCCTCATGAGCTTGTGAATGTTAAACAAGCCTATTTTTTACAAAGTCCCAAATTAAAAAGCCCAATGAATGGTAATATAGCAGCTTTTAGCAATCAAGATAGCTTAACAAAAGTAATTCCTCAGTTTTATGGAAATGCTATTACTTGGGAGGATATGCAGAAGTGAGATTTACCTTTATAATTTTAACGCTTTTAATTTTCAAAGTAGCAGCGGCTAAAACTTTATATGTTGGCACAAATCAACAATTTAAGTCTATAACGACTGCTGTTAAAATTGCATCAAATGGAGATACAATAATTGTATATCCTGGTGACTACAAAGAAAAGAATCTGGTAATCAACAAAAGTATTGTTTTAAAAGGCATCAATTACCCTGTGTTAAATGGAGAAAATAAATATCAAATAGTTTCAATAACTGCTAATAAAGTTGTTTTAGAAGGCTTTAAATTAAAAGAATCTGGCATTTCTAGCATGGATGATTTGAGCGGCATAAAAATTTACGATTGCAAAAATGTAATTATTAAAAATAATAGGCTAGAGAATACTTTTTTTGGTATTTATATTCAAAATGGACTTAATTGTATTGTAGAGAATAATATTCTTACTGCTAATCAAAAAGAAGAACACCAAAGTGGCAACGGTATACACTGTTGGAAAGGCGATAGTCTAAGAATAATTGGAAACAAAATAATTGGGCACAGAGATGGGATTTATTTTGAGTTTGTAAAAAACTCTATCATTTGGCGAAATACCGCAACTTTAAACATCCGTTATGGTTTGCATTTTATGTTCTCTAATGATGATACTTATGTAAGTAACGTTTTTGACAGAAATGGCTCAGGAGTATCCGTAATGTACTCTCAAAGAATTAAAATGTATAATAATTTTTTTGAAAATAGCTGGGGAGATGCTGCTTATGGAATTTTATTAAAAGAAATTTCTGATGGATATATGGAAGGCAATCATTTCACAAAAAATACAAGCGCAATTTATATGGAAGGTGCAAGTAGAATAATGATGAAGCGAAATACCTTTGAAAACAATGGCTGGGCTTTAAAAATTCAGGCTAGTTGCATGGATGTTGTATTGGAACGTAATAATTTCATTAGTAACACTTTTGATGTTGGTACCAATGGATCTTTGGTATTGAATAAGTTTAAAAATAACTTTTGGGATAAATATGAAGGATATGATTTGAATAAGGATAAAATAGGTGACATTCCGTACAGGCCTGTAAGTATGTACTCTATGATAGTTGAGAAATACCCTACTGCTATGATTTTATTTAGAACATTCATCACCACATTATTAGATAAAACCGAAAAAATTATACCAAGCCTTACACCAGAAAATTTAAAGGATGATGCTCCATTAATGAAAAAAGCATTTTAAATTATATTAAATGTGTATGCATTAGTATTTGTGGATAAGGTAAATTATATTAAAACAATCAAATGCAACTTAAAAAACATCATTTAAAACATAGTATCAAGCATAATCCAATTTATACAATAATCTTATAAAACCTAGTTTATGATTATTATAGAAAATGTTACCAAACAGTTTGGCAATTTAAAGGCACTAGATAATGTATCAATAACTTGTAATAAAGGAGAATGTATTGCATTAATTGGCCCTAACGGGAGTGGTAAAACAACGTTAATAAAATCAATTTTAGGTATGGTTGTGCCTACTAGCGGTAACATCAGTTTTAACGGAAAAAATATTTTACACCAATGGAAGTACAGAGATGAGATAGGTTACATGCCTCAAATTGGTAATTACCCTGATAACATGACTATTGGCCAAGTGTTAAATATGATGAAAGATATTAGAAATAAAAACACTGCTATTGATGAAGATTTAATTGAGGCCTTCGCATTAAAACATTTGTTGAGTAAAAGAATGCGAACATTATCTGGTGGTACTAGGCAAAAAGTTAGCGCTGCTTTGGCATTACTTTTTAATCCTGCGGTGTTAATTTTAGATGAACCTACCGCCGGTTTAGATCCTGTAGCTTCTGAAGTTTTTAAAGAAAAAATTACAGCAGAAAAAGAAAAAGGGAAGTTAATTTTAATTACTTCACATATTTTGAGCGATTTAGAAGATATAATTACTCAAATAATTTATATGCAAGATGGTAAGCTTCTATTTCATAAAAGTTTAGAAGCCCTACGTATTGATACTGGAGAAGAGAAACTTAATAAAGCCATAGCGTTTGTAATGAAGTACGGTAGTACAAACAATAAGCTCTAATACTCAATAAACAAAAATGTTGAACACCTTAGCTCCTATCATAAAGTGAATAAAATTATAAAATATGTAATTGCTGATATACTGCGCAACAAAATAATGCTGGTTTACACTTTGTTTTTACTAGCAGCATCATTAACTGTATTTAGCTTAGAAGATAATAGCAGCAAAGGGTTACTAAGCTTGTTAAATATTATTTTAATTGTTGTGCCGTTAGTGAGCATCATTTTTTCTACCATTTACATCTACAATAGTGCAGAATTTATTGAACTGCTAGTTAGTCAGCCTTTAAAGCGTAAGTCTATTTGGTTAAGTTTATTTACAGGCTTGGCTACTTCATTATCTATTGCCTTTTTAATTGGTGCAGGTATTCCGGTTTTGATTTATCAAAGCGATATGGTAGGATTTACCATGCTAATTGTTGGCGTGTTTTTGAGCGTTATTTTTGTTTCAATTGCTTTACTATCTACTGTATTAACTAGAGATAAGGCAAAAGGAATTGGTTCATCAATTTTACTTTGGATATATTTTTCTTTATTGTTTGATGGATTAATTTTATTCTTATTATTTCAATTTGCAGATTACCCAATGGAAAAATTTATGATAGGTGTGAGTGCACTTAATCCAATAGATTTAAGCCGAATTTTAATTCTACTACAGTTAGACGTTTCAGCAATGATGGGCTATACAGGTGCTGTTTTTAAAGATTTTTTTGGCACTTATACTGGCTTATTATTCTCTTTTACTGCATTATTATTGTGGATAATTATTCCTGTTTGGTACTCTACTAATAAATTTAATACTAAAAATCTATAATTATGAAAAGGCACAAAGCACTTGCGCATCTATCACGAGAACATCACGGAGCATTAATTTTGTCCAGGTTAATTCAAAAAAATGCACCAGCCTATAAAGAACTCCCTTTAACTACAGAAGGTAAAGTTGATTATGCTTTAAAATTCTACGAAAGTGAACTGATAACACATTTTAAGGATGAGGAGGGAGTTTTAAATTTAGTGAAGAGAATTAATGCCGAGCTTGATTTGCTAATCGAAATAATTTTAAAAGAGCATGAAGATTTACATGTTAAGTTTCAATCATTAAGACAACCAAGTGATTTTATAGTGAAATTAGATCAACTTGGAAAAATGTTAGAAAACCATGTACGCAAAGAAGAAAGAGAACTTTTTCCATTAATACAAGAAATTTGTAATGAGGATGTAATGAAAAATATAGAAACGTTACTTACAAAAGCCTCAAATTAGTAAGCATTAAATGCTGAGAAATTGAGCGCTGTCAATTGATAATTTATCTGAAAGTAGGATGTTATTAGGAGTCAGTTGTAGTTTTAAGGCGTTAACGATGGCCCATAGGACTCCTTCGGAGTAACGATATCCTTTTACCCCAAAAAAACTAAAAATTCATTAAGAATATATTGGGGTAAAGATATAGTGAACAGTCCGAGAGGGATGGCTTTCCCACGTGTTAAAACGCACAAATCAAATAAGTTCACCTCTATACTATTTATTTAATTGCAACTAAACTTATAAATAGAAACAAGCCTAATGAAGCCTGTCTCTATTTTTATCAAAAATCTATTATTATTTTATAGTTGGTGGCAATAGAACTCCATCAACAACATGGATTATACCATTAGAAACAGGTATTGATGCAATTATTGTTGAAGTTCCATTAACTATCGTTTTACCATCCTTAACTGTAAGCGTAATATTTCCTCCATTTACTTGGCCAATCACTTGTCCGTCTGATAAATTTTCGGTCTTAAATACACCAATAGAAACATGATATTGCAAAATATCTATTAAATCCTCTTTTTTATCGGCTTTTAATAATGTTTCTACAGTACCTGCGGGCAATTTATCAAAGGCTGCGTTTGTTGGTGCAAATACTGTAAACGGACCTGTGGTACTTAAAACTTCAACTAGTTCTGCTGCTTTAACCGCTGTTACTAATGTGGTGTGGTCTTTACTTTCACTTGCTACTTGAACTACATTTTTCTGAGACATATTGTCGGGGGTGCTAGATTGCATTTCTTGAGTTTCTGGCGAGGGCGTTGAGGTAGTTTCTGATTGTTGCGAAGTACTGTTACATGCTACAAAAATTGAGCTTAGTACAATTGATGATGTGAATAAAATCTTTCTCATGATTATTAATTTAGTATTGGGTTTATATACATTTATTTAATTTATTAGGTGATTTACAATCCGAGTAGGTTTTTCCCTTCTTCGGATATTTTTTCAAAAGACCAGGCAGGTTGCCAAACCAAATTAACTTCAGCTTTATACTTATTAAAATAACGATGTAAACAGTTTTCTACCGCACCAACTATGGAATTACCCATTGGGCAATTAGGTGAAGATAATGTCATTGTAATTTCTATTTTTTTATCAACTTCATTAATGTCAACCCCATAAACAAGCCCCATGTCTATAATATTGATTTGAAGCTCAGGATCAATAACTAAATGAAGAGTCTCTAAAATTTCTTTTTTTAAAGAAGCGTCTTTCTCTTTAATATCAGGCGCTTTCATCACTAATCAAATTAGGCTTATGTAAAAAAACTATCCATACGTTAATGAGGTAAAATATCGCCACCAAAAAAAATGAACTCAACCCTAAATAAATCAACACTTTATATTTAAGCAACATACCTGCATAAAAACTCAATATGAAAATCAAAAACATAACATACTGGGTGTATAAAACTTTTTTACTGTATAAATCAGCAGGCATTGGAATGGTAGCAGTGCCAGCCAAATGTTGGTAATGTTTAATCCATACAATAAATGGTAAAGTTTTAAAAGTTTGCCCTAGTATAAGCGAACTTATCCAACCTAAAAAAAGTAGTGACCCATATAAAGTAGTATATCTTATAGCCTGAGGATCTGCCTTAAGCTGATAAAAAATAATAAATGGAATAACAAAAACAGCTACTCCCAAAAGCAAAAAAGATAGCAGCGTATGTTTGATAGGAAGGTCTATTGATTTACGTATCCTAGAAGTAAAACATAGAGATATAAAAATTAACCAGTTTATAATTCCAAATACGATGAAACTTGCTGCTAAATAGGTTTTAACATTTAGGCCATAAAAGTAGGTGTCTATTAAAAAAAATAGCAATCCTATATTTATAAAGTAATAACTGTAAGTTAAAAAAATAGGTTTTTGCCGAGTGGAAACTAGAAACATTGGAATTAATTTTGAACTTACTCCAATAATGAGCATTAAAAACCAACCGCCTAAACCCATATGGGCATGTAATTTTAAAAACAGTAGATGATCTTTTTGTAAAAAAGCATAACTAAAGTTAAAAACTAACAAGGTTCCTAAAATAGCCGTTGTAGTTAACCAAAAGCAGGCAGTTATAATAAACTCTTGATAAATATCATAACGCTTTATCTTTTTAGCAGTGTAAAACACATTTAAACTAAACAGTAAAATGCTAGTAACCAACAAAATACTGCCACATTGCATATAAATACTTGTAACAAAATGCCACAAAGAAAAAACAAATAATACTAAACCAGTTACAAATAATAATAAACCTATTAAGCCCATTTTATAGCTGTACAATTCAGTTTCTAAAATCACTGGAAGTAACTGATAACAAGCGCCAAAGATGATTGATGTACCCCAGCCTAAAGCAGCCATGTGTGTGATAGCTAATAATTTAGGCTGAAAATAATGCCCTAACATATCATTTGCAGAAAATAATAACATAAGAGCCACAATTAAAAAACTAACTGCCGAAAACAGATAATGAGCTGTTACCAAACGGTATAGTAAAGGATGTTGTGCGCTACTTGGAATCATCACTTATAAATTAACATGTTCACTTTATTATCAGAAACGTTATTTATTAAAAACATAAAACCTCGTATTTTAAGTTCTGGTAATAGAAAAACAGGTAACTTTTTATGGTAAACAAACAATGCCTCATCATTATTCAATTTGGTTAGGTTATCTAAAATAGTAACCATTGGCAAAGGCATTTCCATTTCGGTAACATCAATAATCTTTATTTTATCAGGCTTAAATGATTGAACCATTATTTCAAATTCATGATCAGTATTGTTGGATACCATACTTTTATGAATTTCTTTCAAAACAGGTTGGGTCATATCGGTTTTAATAAAATAAGTTATCACGATTTCAGAATCAGGACGTTCGATATGATGATTAAACCCTTTATCAGTTAATAGCTTAATTAATGGAACGGGCTCAAAGCTGTTAATCAGTTTTAAACATTGCCCACTTTTTAATTGATCTACTTTTTGAATAATGAGTTTTAATGGGTCTTGCTTTTGCGATAATATTGGCCTCACATCAAATTCTATAACTTCAACATCATCAGTTAATACAAATTGGCTTTCTAATTTGTTAGGCAAGTTTGTATTAACTGATATTTCATGCTTTTCAATCTCAAAACCTATTTCTACCATCTTCCTAAAAAACTCTTGCAGGTTACAATTCCCAATATTACAAGCATCCTTTATAGTAACTCTGCCAGCCAATAACTTTTGTAAAACCGGATTTTTGAGTTTATTAAAATGAGGGTTTAGCTTTACCAATGTTTCAATTACCAAAGCATTGTTTTTAATGAGTTCGGCTATTTTAGTTCGCTCATTAATTATTAGTTTATGTGCTAAATCCATAATATTAGATTATTGAAAAACAGCCATTCTAGAAAGGATAAAGTATTTTTAAGAATTAGTTAACACAATATATTTTACAAAACCAAACAAATAAAACTGTTAAGCGGAAATTAGTGAAAGCTCTTTTTCCAAATCAATGGCTTTTGGAAAAAGAATATTATTTTCTAAGTGGATATGGTTGAATAAATCACTTTCAAACTCTTGTAATTTTTTATAAAGTAAAACGTAAGATGTACAAGCGTCCTGAGGTAAAGTATAATTATTAGTTAGCTGACTAATCACTTTTAAATCAATTCCAGCTTGCTCATGTTCCATTTCCATTAAATGTGTTGGTGTATTGATATTACCTAAAGCATTAGGAAGTAAAATTCCGTCTTCTTTTTTTGCTTTAACTAATTGTTTAATAATAGGAAATAAAATATTTTCTTCTTTCATTAAGTGCAAGCTCAAATCTTTTCCTAGTTTAGAAAAAATATCAGCTACTTCAATAACTTCTGGATGATGGGCGCCATGTACTTTTGCTACTTTATTAGCTAATTCGGTTATAAAAGGAATATTTTCTTTGACGTATTTATGGTGTTGATTAATAATATAATCTGTTAAAAAATCAAGTTCCCAGGTATCAAAATTTAAAGCAGTAGCATTTTGCAGGTTGTTAGAAGCGACTAATTCTGCGTTCACCATTTCTAAATCTAAACCCTTAGTTTTACACACTTCTTCGAGCGTTTTTTTACCTCCACAACAAAAATCAATTCCAAGTTTTTTAAAAATTTGTGCCTTTTTAAAATCTTTAGCAACCATATCTCCAATGGTTTCTTCTTGCTTCTGCGGATCTGTTTTAGCAATTTTCACTTTCCACCAATCTGGTCCGTTTTCAAGGTATTCCCAAGTAAAAACCCGACCTCTTTCGCCAATTAATTGATAATAAAGGGGCTTAGGATCATGATCATTATGAATTATAAAAGCTTCATTAGAGACTAATAAATCAAATTTTTCGAAAATTTTAGGATGTTTAAACTTTGGCTCTATAAGAGTAACATCAAGAATGTCTATGAGTTCCATGTTAAATTAATTAGGGTTTATTTCCAATACAAAAAAGGGGTTTAATTGTATCATAGAAAATGATATGAATCATATAAAAGATAAAAAAAAGTAACCTTAATCATTAAATACTGATTTTTGAAGATCTAATACTTTAAACTTTGGAGGATACTGCTTTATAAATTATATTTATATGAAAATCAGATATTTATGTTTTTCAGATATTTAGATTTTATTTAAAACCACCGAAAGTGAAATTATAAAAGCTAAATAAATATTTCAAATTTAAATAGCTCAATTTCACACTTTTTATTAGACTGCTTATTGATATTTCAGAGTATTTTTTTATGTTTAATTAAAAGGCTTGATGAATTGTCGGCGTGGGTGTGAACTATCTGAAATTACAGCTTAGTCCGCTCCATAAATTGGTAATTTTAGCATCTTGGCTTGATCCATCAAAAATCCCAAAAAGATTGTCGCCTTTGGTAGCGAATTCGTTTCCTAAACTAGTTTTTGATACGGCAATTACATAAGTACTCTCCATTTCTTTTCTGGTACTGCCAATTCCTATACCAGCCAAAGTGCTTAATTTTGATGTTGATTTTTCTGTTTGGTTAGCTGCCCATCCAGCAAATAACCATTCTCCAAATTCTTCTTGAAAAAGGAGGGTTAAGCCATTGTCCCAAGTTGCAAATTTTAAAGGACCAGCACCACATTCGCTGTTGACGTTAACTATTGGCTTTGAATTTAAGATTTTTTCAACCGTTGTTAGCACCTGCTCAAAAGGAATCCCAAAAGCAATTGCTTTGGTAGAACCATTATTGCCGTTAACAATTTGAAGCGCATTTTCACTTAATGCCAAAAAATATTGAATCTCTTTTGCTTGGACAGTTTTTGTCGAGTCTATTTCTAAAGCCGTTGTGCTGGTACTTTCTTTTGGATTAGTATTTACACATGCATTAAAAGCAATGCCTAAAAGCAAAAGGAGAGATAATTTTACTTTCATCATGTTTTAAGGAGCTTGTTTTAAATTGATTTATAAAAATATTTTTGATCACAACTTTTTACTTGTTCCGAACAATTCTAGGAAAGCGATTTTTGAAATTGTATGCTATAAAGCATGAGCAAAAATAAAAGCTAACTGCTAAGCAGCCTCTTTGGTCGCAGTGATAGCGCTTTTCAATGCTGCTGCTAGTGCATTTCTATATTTAATGAAACTGTCCTGGCGGTCCGCTTCTTCACTTTCTTTTAAGGCTTTTTTAGTAACTTTTACTTGCTCCAAATCATTCTCGTACAAGCTCATAAATGATTCTGGATTTTTGTTTTTTAATATCCTTACAGAATGAGAATATTGCTCAAATATATCTGTGATGATGGCAAGACTTTTTTCATCATAAATAATTAAACCTTTAACCTTTGTTGCTAGTATTTCTAACTTTCCTCTTTCTTTTGCGAAACCCATATGGCTGCAAATATACATTTTTTAGGTAGAATCTATTTCTCGCCTTTTTTTATCGGTTTGCTGGATGGTTCCAATGGCTTTGATTGTATAAAAAAATTACCACGCTTCGATGAAAAATTGGAGCTAGCAATGATTTTTAAATCACAAATACCCTCAAACTTCTAGGACCATGAGCACCCAAAACTAAGCTTTGTTCTATATCTGCCGTTTTTGACGGACCTGCTATAAAGGTTCCGAAGCCATACTGCTTGTTGCCAATGAGTTGATAAGCTTGGTGCATGGTAGGCACAAAGTTTTCTTTCTTTACTACTATTGCCAAATGCTGTGGGATAAATGGCAATACTCTTTCTTTGTACAATTCGTCATTTACCCAGCAGGCGCCGTTCTCTGCCACTGCAAAATGTGCTGGTAGTATCATCAATTCTACATCGGCTAGTTCGTGATTGTCTAATCCTGTAAAGGGTTTGGCTATCTCGCTGTAGTCATCTTCTGTTGCTACTATTCTGATGGCTTTTGTATCGAAGTCTTGCTTTATCTGCGCTATAATTTCTTGATGGTTATTTACCCGATATACTTTCGCTCCAATTCCTTCTACTACTATGGTAAATTGTGCGATAAGAACTTCTTGTTGTTGTTCTTCCAGTCTTTGCTCTAAAAAATGAGCTAAACTGGGTAATGGCAATAACTCTGGCTGGTTTTGTTTAACTGTTTTTAATATTTCTTCTCTACTAGCCATTTTTGGTGTTTGGTGTTTGGTGTTTGATTTTTCCCTGTTCTAATTCTTTCTATTCTTTGCATACCATTCTCCAAATGATGACTGTGGTACTTCTGGCATTTCTCTTTTATTGTACCATGCGTTGTACTTATTGTTTACTACAAAGGGTACGTATTTCATGGTGGTTCTTGCTGCTTTTCCTGCCAATCTGTACAATGATGGTGAAGCTAATGTTGCGGCCATCGCTTGCATAGCTATGGCTTTGGTTTTGTCTACATGGCCTTCTTGTACCAATACTTGTCGCCATTTATAAAGCTGCTCGTGGATATCTATCTTTACCGGGCATACATTGCTGCATGAGCCGCAAAGTGTAGATGCAAAAGGCAAGTCGGCGTGTTTGGCCATATCTAGGTTTGGCGATAGTATGGAGCCTATTGGTCCTGCTATTACGGCATGGTAGCTATGTCCTCCACTTCTTCTATATACTGGACAGGTATTGAAACAGGCTGCGCATCTGATGCATTTTAACGAGTTTCTGAAATCTGGCCTTCCTAGCTGTCTGGTTCTACCATTATCTACCAGTACAATGTGTAGCTCTTTATTTGGCTGTGGCTTAGCAAAATGACTAGAATATGTGGTGATGGGTTGTCCGGTAGCACTTCTTCCTAGTAATCTTAGAAATACTGCTAAATGTTCTCTTTTGGGGATGATTTTTTCTATCCCCATACAAGCAATATGAATATCAGCTAAATGTGCCCCCATATCTGCATTGCCTTCATTAGTGCATACCACAAATTCTCCTGTTTCTGCTATGGCAAAGTTTACGCCTGTTAGTGCTGCTCTTCTGGTTAAAAAGGTGTCTCGTAAATGTTGTCTTGCTGCCTCGGTTAATAGTTGTGGGTCGGAGTTGCCTTCTGGGGTGCCTAAATGTTTATGGAACAACTCCCCTATTTCTTCTTTCTTCTTATGGATGCAGGGTAGCACTATATGGCTGGGTGTTTCTTCTGCCAATTGTACTATTCTTTCGCCCAAATCGGAGTCTATGACTTCTATGCCTTGTTCTTCTAGGTAATGGTTCAAATGGCATTCTTCGGTAAGCATAGATTTGCTCTTTACCATTTGGGTGATGTTGTGCTTTTGCAGCAGTTGATGTACGATTTGGTTATGTTCTTGTGCATCTGCTGCCCAGTGAATTTGGATACCGTTTGCTACGGCGTTTTTCTCAAACTCTTCTAGGTAATGATGTAGGTTTGATAGCGTATGGTTTTTAATTTGCGATGCAGCTTCTCTCAAATCTTCCCATTGTGGTATTTGTTTGGATGATTTATCTCGCTTTTGGCGGATGAACCATAGGGTTTCATCATGCCAATCTACTCTGGCTTCGTCTTTATTAAATTCGGTTGAGTTTGCTGCGTGGTCTGCTATCTTCATACGGTCCTCCCGTTCAATATTTCTGCTATATGTATTATTTGTGTTTTGCTCTTTTGTCTTTTTAGAATGCCATCCAAATGCATCAGGCATGACATGTCTACCCCTGTAATGTATTCGGCTCCATGTTCTACATGGTCGGCAACTCTATCTAAACCCATTTTTGCTGAGACCGCTTCTTCTGCAACACAAAAAGTTCCTCCAAAGCCACAACACTCGTCCTTTCTTTCTAGTTCTATCATCTCTATCCCTTTTACTTGGTCTAGCAGACGCTGAGGTTTAGAAAATTGTGGGGCGTTTAGCTCTGTCATCTGCGAAAGCTTTAAGCCTCTTTGTCCGTGACAGCTTTGGTGCATACCTACTTTGTGTGGAAAGCTGGCTTCTAGTTTGTCTACTTTTAAAACATCGGTTAAAAAACTGATTAACTCGTAAGTAGTATCTCTGATTTTTTCCGCTTCTGCGGGATGGTTCTCATCGTGTAAATGTTCTTTAATGTGCAATACGCAGCTGCCTGATGGGCCTACGATGTAATCGTAACCCTTAAAATTCTCTACAAAATTTCGATCACAACCGCCTGATAGATGCTCGAATCCGGAGTTTGCCATCGGTTGACCACAGCAGGTCTGGTTCTTTGGATAACTTACCTCACAACCATATTTCTCTAATAACTCTAAAGTCGCTATCGCTACTTTAGGGTAAAACTGATCTACATAACAAGGTATAAATAAAGCTACTCTCATAGGTTATACTTTAATTGGTGATACATGTAGTTTTAATCCTATCATATCGGTTGGTAATGGTTTATTATTCCAATGTGAGTGCAAAGCAACTGCTGCACCCATTGCGGTGGCTTGAGCCATTGATGCAGCGTAAACTTCTATATTTGGAAAGACCATAGCTAATAAATTCATAAATATGGCATTTTTAGAAAAACCTCCATCAACAAAAATTCTTTTAACTTGAGATCCTTCTAACACCAATTGGGTTGATTTATATTGTTTAAAAATTAGTGTGTAAATAAAATAGTGATAAGCTTCAATCTCGTCCTTAAATTCCATTAAATCTGATTTAGAAAAATCTAAATAATCTTCGGCTAAAGTATCAAAATATTGGCTCAAAGCTTCATTAGGCAAATATTTATCTATTTGCTTGATATCCAATTTAACAGCTTTAAACTTAACAATAGGAACATCAAAATGATTTGAAATTCTTTTCAATTCTTTTTCATGCTCATAACCTGCAAATAACCTAGCTGCCTTAATGGGCTTACCTTGATAGGATAAATAACACAAACAATCTTTTGATAATTCTTTGTGGGTTAATGGCGAATTATTAAAAGGATTTAAACTAATACACCAAGTACCTGTGGATAACAGTATAAATGGTTCTCTAAAACTTTCTAAATATGGAATTAAAGCGGCAGAACTATCGTGTAAACCTACTCCTGTTAAATAGTTTTCGCTTGGAAAAGTTGATGGAATTATTTGATTACCTGCATAAATTGGAGCTAATTTATCTGTAACACCTTCCTGCTTTACCCAATGATGATAATCGCTTTTTTTGAAATCCCATAAATTTGTATGGCAACCTATACTGGTAATATCGCTATACATTTTACCTGTAATGATAGAACTCATATACTGAGGTAAATGTAATGCATATTTAATTTGATGATATAAATCTGGTTTTTGATACTTGATGCGGTAAAGCTGCATTCCAGAATTTAAGCTTCCTAAAACTGGTGATGCGGTTGTGACTGCAAATTCCTCTTGGCCACCATAGGTTTCATAAAATTGATGTTTTAAATCGTCTGGGTATTCTTTCAAGTAATTATAAAGTGGCGCTAAAGGTTTACCATTTTCATCTACATAAACGAAACTTGCTCCGTAGGTAGAAAAATTAATCGCTTTAATATCAAATTTTTTATTGCGCAATACTTCCTGCAAAGAATCAAAAACTGATAAACGTAAGCTTTCTAAATTTTCGCAAGCATCGCCATCTTCATCTAATGTTTCGATAAATTTTGCCGAACGCTCAAAAACGATTTGATAATCTTCGTCAAAAAGAAATAGTTTTTTATTGGTCTTCCCAATATCAAATATGGCTATTACTGGAATTCTCATTTTATTAGATATGAGATGTTAGATATGAGATATGAGATCTGAATATAGCTCTCAAATCTCATATCTATTTTCTAACATCTATTATAGTCCTGTAGCTACCGTTTTTAATCCTCTTTCTTGAATTAAGTTTTCTCTTACTTTCAAGGCTCTAAATAATTGAATAGGATCTAAAGCAGCTCCAGACTGCAATCTAGCTTCTGCAATTAACGGACGAACATCTGTTCGGTAAGCTTGTTGTAAAATCTCTTGACATTGTGAAACATCATTTTTTTGTTGTGCTTCCTTTAAAGCTTTTCTATCAACCAAAAGTGCTTGTGCATATGCAATCATAATAGCTTCTACAGATTGTAATAAATCTTCTAAAGGATCTTTAACATTATGTGACGCATCAATCATCCATCCTAAGGCCGAGGCATGATTCATGTTTTGGGCATCCATACCTTCTACCAATTCATTAAAAATTAAGAATAATTGATAAGGTTTTATTGATCCGGTGGTTAAATCATCATCTCCATATTTAGAATCGTTAAAGTGGAAACCGCCTAACTTACCTTCCATCAATAATAGAGAAACAATTTGCTCAATGTTAGCATTAGGTAAATGATGACCTAAATCAACCAATGTATATGCTTTTGGGCCTAATTTAGTAGCGTATAATAAAGATTGACCCCAATCTGCAATGGTTGTTGAATAAAAATTAGGCTCATTTGATTTATACTCCACAAACATTTTCCAATCGTCTGGTAAGGCAGCGTAAATCTCTTTTAAACTTGCTAAAGTGTTTTCGAAAGCTTCTCTGAAATTTAACTGTCCAGGAAAGCTAGATCCATCTGCCAACCATACTGTTAATGCTTTAGAACCTAAAGCATCGCCTTGCTTAATCACTTCTATATTATGGGCTATAGCTTGGTCTCTTACATTCTTATCTACGTTTTGAAGTGACCCAAACTTGTAGCTGTATTTTTGATTGGCTTGGTCTTGAAAAGTATTAGAGTTTACGGCATCAAACTTTAAGTTAAATGAATTGGCCAAGTTTTTTATTTTTTCTACATCTTTTGGAATATCCCAAGGAATATGTAAAGAAATTGCACCACTAGATTGGTTCAATTGATGCAATAGACCAATATCTTCCATTTTCTGTTCTAAATTGCTAGGCTCACCACCACCAGAAAAACGCCCAAATCGTGTTCCACCTGTACCTAATGCCCAACTTGGTATTGCAATTTGAAAGTCTTTTAATTTTTGTATCAAAGCTTTCGCCGATGGATTTTCTTCCAAAAAGAAAGCAATTTTTTTCTGATGATTTGCAGCCAACTCCCCGTTATGCTGATCTATCTGATATTTTTCTATAATCATAATTTCAAAACCTATCGTTTAACTCTAAATTTTATCTCGCAAAAGCCATTGCCACACCACCATCAACATTTAAAATATTTCCTGTTGATTTAGATAGTAATCCTCCAGCGAAAGCGAAACAAGCATTTGCAATATCAACTGGCAATATAATTTTATTTAACAAGGTACGCTTTGCATAGTAGGCTGGCAATTCTGCAACGGTAATTCCATAAGCTTTTGCTCGTCCTTCGGCCCAACCGCCTGCCCAAATATTACTATCGCTAATTACAGCATCAGGATTTACTACGTTTACACGTATTCCTGCAGCACCCAACTCGGCGGCATTTAATCTGCTTAGGTGTAATTGAGCTGCTTTTGCACTACCATAACCCGCATTATTTGGTCCGCTTACTAAAGCATTTTTACTAACAATGTTAATTACATCGCCACCAATATCTTGTTTCTTCATCACTTTAGTTGCCGCTTGGGTAACCATAAATTGACCTTTCACCAAAACATCATATAATAAATCCCAATCCTTTTCGGTATGGTCTTCTATGGTTTTGGAGATTGATAAACCTGCATTATTCACAATGATATCTACCCCTCCAAAACTTAAAGCCGCAACTTTCATTGCTTCATCGATATCGGTTTGACTAGTTACGTTTAACGTTGTAATTGCTGAAATGTCATTACCAAATTCTTTAATAAATTCAGCTGATGCTTCGGCTAGTCTTTCCGAATTCATATCGTTTAAAATCACACAAGCACCTTCTTTAGCAAATTTTTTAGCTATCGCTTTCCCAATACCCCCAGCACTACCTGTTACCAAGGCAACCCTTCCTGAAAGCGCTTTTGGTTTTGGCATTCTTTGTAATTTGGCTTCTTCTAACAACCAATATTCGATATTAAAAGCTTCTTGGTATGGTAATGAAGTATATTCAGAAATTGCTTCTGCACCCTTCATTACGTTTATTGCGTTAGTATAAAACTCGGCAGCAACACGAGCAGTTTGTTTATCCTTGGCAAAGGTAAACATCCCAACTCCACGGAAAATAATTACTACCGGATTGCTGTCTCTAATTGCTGGGCTATTAGCATGCTTACAAGAGTTATAATAATCTTGATACATTTTACGATAAGCCTCGAACTGTGGAGTTAGTTTTTCTTTTAAAGCCGTAACATCAGATAAATCATCGTGTGGTTTCAAATCTAAAACTAATGGAGAAATTTTTGTTCTCAAGAAGTGATCAGGACAACTAGTACCCATCGGCGCAAGCCTATCCAAATCGTTAGAATTTATATATTCTAAAACTCTATCATCATCGGTAAAATGACCAATCATAGAACGCTCGCTCGAACAAAAACCTCTTAAAACTGGAGCCAAATCGGCAGCCTTATTTAATCTCTCTTCTTTTGGTAAACTTTTTAGTTTTTGTCCACCAAAAATTTCTCTTTTTTTACCATAGTTATCTTCAAGGTATTGTGCACAAATTTCTATTACTTCTAAGGTGTTCATATAGCTCTCGTAAGCTGTATTTCCCCAAGTAAATAAACCATGAGAACCCAGCATAATACCACGGATACCTGGATTTTTATCTAAACATTCTTTTAACTGAAGACCTAAATCAAATCCTGGTTTTTGCCAAGGCACCCAACCTATAGTTCCATTAAACAATTCTTGTGTAATTTTCTCTCCGTCTTTTGCTGCAGCAATTGCAATTGCTGCATCGGGGTGTAAATGATCTATGTGTGCAAAAGGCAAGAAACCATGCAAAGGGGTGTCAATTGACGGTGCTTTTGATGCTAAATCGTAAATACAATGGTTAAATAATTCAACCATCTCATCTTCATATTCTATTCCACGATAAACATTTTTTAATGCTCTTAGTCTATCAACATAAAGCGCTGCTAATCCACTCTTTTTTAAAGTACCGATATCTCCGCCTGAGCCTTTAATCCACATTACTTCGGTTTCTTCACCTGTTAATGGATCTTTTGCTGATGTTTTACAAGATGTATTTCCACCGCCATAGTTTGTTAATCTTAAATCTGCTCCTAGTAAATTAGAACGATAAATTAATAAAGCTACTTCATCACCTGCAAGTTTAGCAGCTTCTTCTTTGTTCCATAAATAGCTGACATGCTTAAAAGAAGTGGTATTAGTTGACATATTTTTGATTTTTTAAATTTTTATTTGATTGAGTTTCCATATCCAACTACAACGATGGATATTAATATGATGATGATTCCTGCGATAACTGTGCCTAATGTTTTCGTTTTTACTCCCTTCCACTCTTTAAGTGCTAAGCCCCAAAGATTGGCTACCAAAATGATAAATGCCATGTGCAAAATCCAAGAGCTTGCACCATTACCTAATCTGCTTTCTCCCATTCCGTAAAAAAAGAATTGCAAAAACCACGTTGTACCCGCTAAAGCTGAGAAAATGTAATTTTTTAATAGTGGTGTTTTTTGGTTGCTGTAATCTCCAAAAGTTTTGTTTCTAGCGTTTAAAATCATACACCAAATAAAGTTTGTGGTTAAACCACCCCATAAAATCACTATGTAGGTGACATTATTTTGAAATAGAAATTCACCCTCCCCAGGGTTTAAAGACTTCCATGTTTCGTTAGCTTGATTAGCCATATCTTTACCTGCATCAATCCCAAATGCAAAACAGGCACTTAAAATACCTGATATAATGGCTACAGTTAAACCTAGCCCAATTTTGAATTCTGTATTTGAGGCATCTTTCTCTGCATGACCTAAATCTTTATCTTTCATACCACCTGCAACACCGCAAACTACAATTCCGATAACACATATAAGGAGGCCTAACAATACTAGTTGCCCCCAAGAAGAATCAGTAATTATGCTGAAACTATCTTTACCTGCTTCTGGATATAACTCATAGTAAAACGAAGGGATTAAAGCGCCAAAAACAGAACATAAACCTAAAATAATTGAGCTACCTAAAGCTACTCCTAAATATCTTACACCTAAGCCATAAGTTAATCCACCAATTCCCCATAATGAGCCAAAAATAAAAGTGTAAAAAAGTACCGTAAAAGGTGTCTCGCAGATAATATCTACAAAGCCAGGTATTGTTAAGTACGCAGCTAAAGGAGGTACAATTAGCCAAGAAAAGATACCACCAATTATCCAATAACTTTCCCATGCCCACCCTTTTACTTTTTTGTAAGGAATGTAAAAACTACCCGAGGCAAAGCCCCCTAAAAAATGAAATAAGACTCCAAAGATTGCGCCCATAAAATTGATTAATAAGTTTAAATTATAATTGGTTTAGCTAAAGTAGTAAGATATGATGCTAGAACTGTCATGTTCTATCATGCAATAGGCAAAAATATATGATATTAAATAAGAGTTTTATTTAACAAGCTTCAAGAAAGAATAATACCTATAAATTAAGAGGCTTAAGAGGCAAATTAGTTAAGGAAAAAAAGAATTGAAATAAAAAAATTAAACCAGCTTAAAATTATAAAGATGGGCGCAAAGTAATATAAAAAGGCACCTCTTTGTGCGCAATTTCTTGGTTATTTATCATTTCAGCTGCCATTATACCCATAGTTTTGAAATCTGTTGATACGGTTGTAATACCATTAAGAATGAATTTTTTTAGAGGTGTTTCATTATATGAAATAATACCTACGTCTTTCCCTAAAATTAAATTTAAAGAAATAACCCTATCAATTAGTATTACTAAATCATCCTCCATTAAATTGATAAAAACTTCACCTGATTCAATGGGTTCGGAGTTAATCTCAGAAACTATAACGTGGTTAAAAGCATATTGTAGGCAAAATTTTCTAAAGCCGTTTACTATTTCTTTTGGGAAATAACTTTTTTTAGGGAAAACAATTTTTAAAGTATGGTATTTTTCTAATGCCTCTTTTGCAGATGTTAGTGCATCATAAATATCTTTTTCAAAGTTTTCATAAATGGCAGAGTATTCTCCTTCTACACCATAAATTTTCTTGTCTAAAAGAATTAATTTGTCTTTAGGTATGGTATTAATCACCTCGTATGCCAATTCTCCACCTTCTACAAAATGAGGGATGATTACATAGTGAGAATAATCTACTGTTTTATTTTGTATGAGGTTTTTGAAAATAGTAAAATCATTATTGTAAATATAAAAATCAATAGCTACATCTTCACCAAGAGATGCTACAAATGCATCGTAAATGATTTTTTTGTGTGCCGATAGTTTGTTGAAAAGTAAAAATATTTTAAGCTTCTTTTTAAAGTCTGTATGACCAATATAGTAACCTTTACCAGGAACAGATTTTATTATGCCTTTAGATTTTAAATATTTATACCCTTTTTCTGCTGTATCTCTTGATATTTCGAGCACATAACTCAACTCATTTATTGAAGGTAAAACATCATCCATTTTTAATTTTCCATCTTCTATGGCTGTAATGATAGAATCACTTAATTGCAAGTATTTGGGTGTTGAAGAATACTCATCAACTTTAATTAAATTAAAAAAATGATTGGGTTTCATTAAAAATTGGCTTAAACTAATTTGTAACCACTAAAAATAGATTTTATTTTAATGATATTATATTTTTGAGAACTTTTATACATTGTTTAGTCTAAATAAAACACATTAACCAATGGTATAGAGATAGGTGAATTATCCTCATTTGTCTCTAAAATATCAGCCATGTATTTCCACTACTTTTTTACAATATCGGTAAATTCAAAATCTTGAGCAGAAGCTGCAAAGCAAAAATCAAGTAGTAGTATAGAAGTAAAAAATTTTTATAGCGTATTTTTAATATGGTAATAAACAGTTTTGTTTAATTTTTATCACACAAACAGGCATTCATTTTAAATTCAAAACGCCCGTTTTTTAATATAATTTGTTTGCCGCTGCCAGTATCATCATTCAAAATAAACGTTTCATGAATTCATGCTTTATTTGGGTTCTGTTAGTTTTATAATTATTAATTTGGTAAAAGATTTAGAGTTTATGGATTAACAAACTACAATCACCTCCATATTCAAAAGCTTTCCAAGCTTTTCTATTTTAGAAGTAATATGACCTAATCCAACTGCACAATGGTGCGCTGGTCCATGACTATTCCAATCGTTCACAAATTTTCTCGCACCTAAAGAGAATTTATATCTACTATTGGTATTTCCGATCTCCAAAATTGGGCCTTCAACAGACTCCCCTTGTGCAACAAGAAAAGCTAACTTTCCTCCACTTTGTTCAATAACAGAAAGAGCCGTAATAGGTCCATGTTTTACAGACATCTCTACAGATAATCCATTCCCTACTTTACCATGATAAACTCCTAAGGGTCGAACTTTTGTTTTCCCCTCCGCAATAGCGAAATGCCCAGGTCCATCATGCCCCATCAAAACAATATCATCTTGAAAATCCATTGCATAATACTCTGTAAAGGAGCCCCCCGCTCCAAAGCCATCCATTATTTTCATGGCTTGTACATTTTTAATTTCGTACTCGCCGGCAACCGGAATATGGTTAGCGGTTAAGAGGGAGTTTCCTAAAATAATAGAACTGATGGTATCTTCATTTTCAATATTGCCAGTGCCTTTATAGTAATATGCTAATGACCCTAAATTATAGCGAGCTACCAATTTATCTAGCGCTACCGAGGTTTTAGCTGCTTTTTCTAATTCATCAGGAGAACAATCGTTTTGTACATCGAAAGTTTGATGAAATAATTCTACTCTTTCATCAATTTCATTCTTGGTAACATCTTTACGCAAGGCAGCCAATTCATCAACTTCAATTAATTCTATATGCCCTCCAAAATAAGCGTATTGAAGAGTAAGGTCGGTATAGATATCTAACATTCCGCTGTAATAGTGGCCCATGCAGCCCAATCTATTATAAGCCATTATATTGGCAACTTTTGCAGCTTCTACCCACTCTTTAATTTCATTCCAACATTCTTCATCATGATGCAACATTCCAGTAACCTGATTGAATTTTATCCCGGTGCGGTTAAACACATTAGCAATTTCTGGAACAGGGCATGGCGAACAGTAAGACAACCACTCTCCTGTCATCTTGGTTCTATCCGTCATTTTGTTAAATGATGTATAATCTATTGCTGCCTCTGGAGTTAGATTTAGAATAATAACAGGAACTTTTGCCCTTTGTACTACGGGTAAAACTGTTGATGACAGCGCATAAGTGGTGACGTACAAAAATATGATATCAACGTCTTCTTTGCGAAACCGACTACCTGCTTCAAAAGCTTTCTCGGCATTGTCAATCAGTCCCAAATTAATTACTTGGTTATGAACTTCACTGATTTTCTTTTCTACTATTTGTAGGTAATTCTCTAATCGTTCTTTTAGCCCATCAAATTGAGGCCAGTAGGTATCGAGTCCAATTCCAAATAGTCCTATTTTTAATCTTGATTCCATCTATTATTCTATTGTTTTTAGATTATTAAGAAATATTATGATTTTTAAAGTTTTAAATCATTGAAATATTTAACTAGCTTATTGGCAATCAAACCATTACCCTTATCTGATGGATGAAGACCATCATAAGTAATTTTGCTTGATTCTGCTGGGTAAGGATATTGATCTGTTTCGGGATTAAATGGAATTTGGATATAATGTGGATAGCTATAGTTTTTGTATTTACCAGTGCTATCATCTTTTAGTCTTTTAAATTTCACTAACTTTTCTATGCTCATTTCTGGGTTATGAAATAAATCTATTACTGGTACTTGTTCATAACGACCAATTTCTATAACTGCTTTAGCAAATTGTTCTAATGATTGACCAAATCTATCTTTATAAGAACCATGCATATTATTTTTCATGTCATTGATGTAAACAAAATCTGTACGCTGCATGGGGGTAATAAGAATTATTTTTGCTTGTGGGTTTAATTCTCGAAGCTTATTCATTATGATTCGGAATGAGCTAAACACAGTCGTATTTTTTGTATTATTTTTATAGTCTTCAATGGCACCTACCTTTCTTCCAGCTCCCCAATCATTAGTTCCCAAAAAAACAGTATAAACATCAGCTTTTATGATGTTTAGTTTTTCAATGTTCTCCGCAATTCTTCCTGAAGTCCAACCGTTATGTCCTTGATTTACATAAGTAATATTTGGGATTTTTCTGGCAACAATGCTCATGTAGCCCATTTTTACTCTATTTCCAGTTTGATCTAAATGATCATTTAAAAAGGTAATAGAGTCTCCTATGGCTACCCAAGTAATTTTTGGAATAGAAAAAGAACTTGAAACAATTAAAACAGTAATTAAGAGTGTTATTCTACTAAGAGAAATCACCGACTTATAATTCTTCATTCGAATAAGCTTTGTAAAATTTAAATTCATCTATTTCAGGATACCACCTTTTTCCATTTATTTTGCAGGTAAAGCCTGTGTCTATTTCATCTTTTTTGCAAGAAGCACAGGTTAAAAAAATGATTAGGGGGATAAAGATTAATCTTGTACTCTGTTTTAAGATTTAAAACTTTTATTTCTGATGGTTTAGCAAAAAGCCATCCTTTGCAAATTAAAATATAGCAAAAGAACAAGATTATCTTTTTTATCATTACTTATTAGAATATAATTGGTTTTTAAAGATGACTATATAAATCAAAATATCTATCCTGCACCGTTATGAATAATTACATTTTATATTAATGATAATTTAAAAAACAAAAAAAATGCTGTGATATTATGTTATCACAGCATTTTAAATAAAATTTTAATATCACTATTAATCTAATTTTTAGATTTTAAAGTAACTTTTGGTCTATTATCTAAATTATTTTTAAACTGAACTAGATAATTAATCCAGCTATCTGGATTATTAAAATTACCACTCTTACTCCAGCCTCCACCTTGGTAATAAACTAATTTTTGGTTTTTATCAAGAGGCGCTAACATCAATAAATGTTCTTTTGTTTCTTTAAACTCTTTAACATTGTTTAACGGATAAAAAACCCCTACCCCCATTTTTCCATTGTCTGTTTTGCCATCTGCTTGATCCCAGTATGCTAGAATGTTGTTATCAGAATCCACCTTTTTTATACCATCGTCTTTATGCTTTGTAATACCTATTGCTATGGTTAAATCTGTTGTGGTTACATACTGGTTTACAATTTTATTTAATTGCGAACCTGCATCTAAAGAAATTGTTTTTACTTCTTGCACTTCTATGCCGTTTACTTTAAATGGCTTGTATATTAACTGAAAACTGATTCTGATTGGACCTTTATCTAAAATCTTATAACTACTATAGTTTATTGGATAAATTATTTCGTTATTAAAGAATGGTTCTGCATTACCTGCACCCAATGTAATACCTACATGGTAAGCATCTACTCCTTCGCCATTATCATTATGATAATCTTCAGATTTGTACCATTTGTTAATAACTAAATTTGGAGTACGCTTTGCCCAAAAATCTATCCCTTTGGCCATTCCCTTCTGACTCTCTAACGCTTCTCCATACATTCTAAAGGCAGCTTTATCGTTTTCCCAAGCAAAATCATCAAAACGTTCTGGCACTTGACGGCCAAAAACCTTGCTTTGATAATTTGCAGGAACACCCTTTTCTATAATAAACTTTCTAGTTTCTGACTGTGATAAATCGGTTTGAAAAATAATGGATTGCGGTGTCTCTAACCCCAAATAGATAACCTGAGAAGGTATTTCTTTTCCAGTTTCTAAATCCTTCACAATAATTTCTTTAGGATTTATGTCTTTAAGCTTGTGTAGTTTTTGCCAAAGTATTTCAATGGTTTCTGCTTTTCTATCAGTTTTTGAAGGATTAGAAACAGTGATCATTAATTCTTTTGCACTTGCTACCGCTATTTCGCATACAAAAAATGTAAAACAGAAAAAGGATAATACAATTGGTTTGATAAAGTTCTTAAACATAAAATTTAATTTTATTAATAAAAGTTATTTAATTTCTATAATTGCTAATTTCCATATCGCCTTCATCTTGAATCACTCAACCAATATTCCCAAATAAAGGAAAAATTAATACACTACAATCAGCCTTTATTAACCAATTGGTAGAACTAATTTTCAAGAGACTAGTTTCCCAGTTGCGCCATTGCTTGTTGCATAACTCTAAACTTTAATTTAAAGGTAAAATAAGTGAAGATGTCTAAAAAAAATATTTGAATTTGGTTTAATTTATCAATTATGCTGACATAATTCAATTTTACATAAAATTGGTTTGCAATAAAAAGTTTATAGCGTATTTATTTATGCAATCGATTTCAAAGAATTTTCAAAAAATTTAAATAAGTCAAAATAAAATAACTTTTTTTACTTTAAAAAATTAATATTAAATATTAGATAAAAATTAATAATTAGTTTTTTACTTTTTATAAAATAAATTAATTTTGAGTAAATAAACACCAATTATGATTCCCCCAAATTCTTTTAAATCAAGTCATACTTCATCCTCTAACAAAACATTATCAGCCCAAAATAACACTCAAATAGAACAAAACCAGATTTTCATCGCACAAGCTCCTCTAGCTATAGCCATGTTTGATACAAATATGTGTTACTTGGCTGCATCACAAAAATGGATTACTGATTACCAATTAGAAGGTAAAAATATTATTGGCTGCTCTCATTACGATATATTTCCAGAGATTGGTGAAGATTGGAAATCGATACATGCAGCATGCCTAAAAGGAGAAATAAATAAATGTGATGAAGCTGCTTTTACCAGAGCTGATGGAACAACACAATGGCTTTCTTGGGAAGTAAAACCTTGGTATACTAACCAAGGAATAATTGGAGGTATTTTAATCTGTACCGCTGATATTACTAATATCAAAGAAAATGAGCAAGAAAAACTGAGGATAGAAAGAATCTTAAATCAAACCAATGAGGTTGCAAGAATTGGTGCATGGGAATTAGATTTAACTACCAAAATGGTTAAATGGAGTAAAATAACTAAAAAAAATACACGAGGTAGAATCTGACTTTGAACCCGAATTAGATACAGCTATTAACTTTATAAAAGAAGGAACTAGTAGAGACCTTATTAATAAAGTTGTAACTGAAGCTATTAAAAACGGAATTGGATACGATGTTGAAGTAGAATTAGTCACAGCTAAGGGTAATGTTTTATGGGCTAGAGCAATTGGACAAGCTGAATTTATTGATGGAAAATGTGTAAAGCTATTTGGTGTATTTCAAGATATTGATGTAATAAAGAAAGCAGAAGAAAAGCTGAAATCTGTTTTAGATATTACTACCAAACAAAACGAAAGATTAAAACACTTCGCTAATATTGTTTCTCATAATTTAAAATCTCACACAAACAATTTAGAATTAACTCTAAATATGTTTTTAGAGGAAAATAAAGAATTTGCTGGAAACGAATATTTACAATTATTACAAAAAGCGACTACAAACCTAGCAGAAACAATTTCTAACCTTAACGAAGTAGTTAAAATAAATAATTCTGTTAACAGGTTAGAATCTATAAATCTACATCAAGTTATTAAAAATGCGATTAGTAATGTAAATCAAATAGCCAATACTGCCAAAGTAGCTATTAATAATCATGTTAGCCCTCACATTTCCATACTTGCTATTCCAGCTTATGCTGATAGTATTATTTTAAATTTTCTAACCAATGGAATCAAGTATAGATCAACAGAAAGGTCTCCTATAATCAATTTAACAGCAGAAATTTTAGATGAAAAGGTACTGCTTAAAATAAGTGATAACGGAATCGGAATAAACTTACAAAAAAATGGCTCAAAACTATTTGGCATGTATAAAACTTTCACAAATAATCCTGAAGCCAGAGGAATAGGTTTATTTATTACAAAAAACCAAATAGAAGCTATTGGTGGTAAGGTAGAAGTAGAAAGTAAGATTAATGAAGGGACTACTTTTAAAGTGTATTTTAAAAATTAATTAGTACTTCATAAATAGAAACTTATATTAAGTTAATAATCGCTACTATTATCCTACTCTTTTCTTAAAAAAACATCATTTCTGAAGAATAACTTTTGGTTTGGTAACTGTATTTCGAAAAGAATCGGTCTATTTCTGTTTTTAACAAATCAAAAAGTATATTTTTTGCTATTATTATTTAATTAAGAATTGCAAAAAATATAGCCCATAAATTTAATTATTTTCATTTAAAAGATAAAAATTTAAATTATTCGCAATTTTTATAATATTTTCATATATTTTGAATAAAAATATATGTTAGGTAAAAGTAAATTAAAACTCGTTTTGTTGAAGAGATATTGTAAATCTTTAAACAAAACAAATTATGAATTCATTATTAAACGTTATGGTTATCCCGACTGATGACCCAATTGCATTCACTTTCTTTACTGGCTACATGGCCATGTTTGCGTCTTCAATTTTCTTCTTCTATGAAAGAGGTAGTGTTGACGGAAAATGGAAACTATCTTTGCTAGTATCTGCACTAATTACAGGTATTGCAGCTGTACATTATTACTACATGAGGGATTATTATTTAGCTACTGGCGAAACCCCTACTGCATTACGTTACATTGACTGGACTTTAACAGTTCCATTGATGGCTGTAGAATTTTATTTATTAACCAAGCCATTTGGTGCTAAAGGTTCTACCCTATTTAAATTAATAGTTGGTGCTGCAGCTATGTTAATTTTCGGATTTATTGGAGAAACTTCAGGTATTGATAACAATATTATCTGGGGAGTATTATCTTCAGTAGGTTATGTTTACATTGTGTATGAAGTATTTGCAGGTGATGTTGCTAAATTAACTAAACAATCTAATAGCCCAGCTTTAGCAAACGCAATGTTCTTATTAAAAATCTTCATTACTTTAGGATGGTCTATCTATCCAATTGGTTACATGGTATTACCAGGCAACCTATTATCAGGAGTATTTGAAGTAAAATCAATTGACCTTTTCTACAACTTAGCAGATGCGATCAATAAAATTGGTTTTGGTTTAGTAATCTACTCTGTAGCTACTTCAGAAACTGCAAAAGCAAGAAAAGCTGTTGCTTAATAATTAATTACAATCATAAACTGATTGAACATTTTATTAGATTAAAATAATTTCAAATCAGTTACATAAACTAAGCCAAGGTATCTAAATTTATTTACCTTGGCTTTTTTGTTTCTTAATCATCATCTTTTTTAATGATTGATCATCCACTTTTAAGTACTTACTACAACTACACCATTGTTGGTGCCGGTGCATCTGGCTTATGGCTTGCCCATGCCATGATGGATAAAGGTTTATTAAACAATAAAACACTTTGTATTGTAGAAAACGACGATAATAAAACTAACGATAGAACTTGGTGCTATTGGGCAAAAGACGCAATTAAAGAACCAAACATCGTTAGTAAAGAATGGAGATTAATTAAAGATTTGTATCGCAAAAGAAACAATCAAATTTTTCCATACAGATATTATCACATCAAGAGCAATAATTTTTACGAACATTTAAAAGAAAAGCTCAAACAAAACTCAAATATTTATTGGCAAATTGATACAGTAAATACTGTTGAAAACATTACATAAAATAAAATAAAAGTAGAAACAGAGAATCAAACTTGGGAATCTGAATATGTGTTTTTATCAGCTTTGCCTACAAAAAACAAGGCTCAAGAATTAGAAAAACTGAATCACTATCTAGGAAAAAAGTCTAATCAAAAAAAAGATTTATTTTTATGGCAATCTTTTGTTGGTTATCGCATAAAGACTGAAAAATCAGCGTTTAATCCAGAAGAGTTAGTGATGATGGATTTTAACACCGATCAATCTAATGCTACTCAATTTTTTTACGAATTACCGTTCTCGGAAAATGAGGCATTAGTAGAATTTACTAGATTTGGAACTGATATTATAGATTATAATTACGCTATCTCACAAATTGAAGACAGGTTAAAATCTAGAAACATTGCTTATCAAATTTTAGAAATAGAAAAGGGCGCTATACCCATGACTCCTAATTTTGATATCACTAAACCAAGTTTAAATTCATCACAAAAAATCATATATATAGGCACTTTAGGCGGAGCAATAAAACCTACCACTGTTTATGGTTTTAAAAGAATGTTTCAATATGCCGAAAATCTTGCAGCGGCATTAAAAAGCGAAGGGGAAATAAATTTACCCACAATGAAACGAAAATGGTGTTTTAAGGTTTATGACATTATTTTATTGCAAATTTTAGTTGAATCACCACACTTAGGGAAAAATATTTTCGAAACGCTATTTACCAATCAACCTATAACACGTATACTTAAATTTTTGGATGAGGATACGAGTATAGTGGAAGAAATTAAAATTTTTGCTAAATTACCCTTAGTACCATTTATTAAATCGCTTTTTAAATTTGTTTTAGTTAGATGAGGTATATAAACTCTAAATTATTTACAGTTCAGGCAGTTGTACAGTTGATCTTAATTGCATGGATTTTAAAGTTTAATATAGATTTTACTACCCAAGCTCTATTATGCGGTTTCTTATTATGCATTATAGGAATTCCCCATGGCTCTAACGATTATTTGTACCGAGAAGATAGAACAAATAAAGGCTTAATAAAATTCTTAGGTTCTTATCTTGGTGTGATAGCTGTTTATGCGCTCCTTTGGTACTATATTCCAATTATTGCTTTGGTTTTATTCTTCATCATTTCTTTCCATCATTTTGGACAATCTAACCACGAGAACGAAAGCATTTGGCATATTCCCTCTATTTTGTGGGGAGTTATTCTGATTGTTTTACCTGTAATTATACATTTTGAAGAAGCTATCATCATTTTTAAAAGCATGCTTTCTTACAATCAAAATTCTTATAACTTAAATACTATTTATCCAGTTCAATTTAATACTTGGAAAGTTTTAGCAATTTCTTTTCTATGTATAGCATACCTTATAAGTATATATATCTTGGAAAAAAGAGCCCTTTTAAAATATATAATTCAATTTTCACTCATTACAATCTGGTATTTGATAACTCCCCTGCTATTTGGTTTTATCATAGTATTTTGTTTGTGGCATTCTTTCCAATCATTAAGGCATCAAAAAAACTACTTTCAAAACATGGTAAAGAGTAGCTCTAACAACTTTTATTTAGCCATGATACCATTTAGTTTAATTGCATTAGCGGCTTTTGCAGCTTATCTGTATTTTTTCCAATTCCATATCGGCGGAGCATTTATACTATTATCTTTAATTACTTTGCCACACGTTTTAGTAACTCATAGCCAATACAAGCACTAATAAAGAGCCCATTAAGTATTAAAAATCATCGTTTTAAGACTTAAATTGAATGATATTCATAAATGAATATTCGTACTTGCCTATCATTAATAACATTTCATTATTCTTTAATAGTTGTAAACTAATCAATAATCACTATTGGCTCAAACTCAACCTATTCATAATCAATAAATATCATTAAAAAATACTTTTTATTATAAATATGTATTCTTACCTTTGCAGTCCCTAAAAGCAAGGGAAAAAGGAGACAAATTAATTAATGGCAAAAAAACAAGTAGCAGAGAAGGAGTTAAAAGCTAAAGAAGCCGAACTTCAAGACACTGAGAAAAAAGTAAAAGAGGTATTTGAATCAGAAGCTGATTCAATATCTATCGACGAGATTAAATCTAAGTCGAAAGTAGCAGACCCAGAAGATTTTGATTGGGACGCAGACGAAAAAATGTTTGGTAATTACAGCAAAGCCGAACGTGAAAAAATGGAAGAAATGTACTCAGGTACTTTCAATTCTGTAACTAAAGGAGAAATTATTTCTGGTGTTGTAGTAACCATTAATAGCAAAGACGTGGTATTAAATATTGGATTTAAATCTGATGGTTTAGTAGCCGTTAACGAATTCCGTGACATGCCTGATTTGAAAAAAGGAGACATTGTTGACGTATTTGTTGAACAAAGAGAAGATGAAAATGGCCAGTTAGTATTATCACGTAAGAGAGCTAAAACACAACGCTCTTGGGAAATGATTAACGAGGCTTTAGAAAACGATACAATCATCAATGGTTTTGTAAAGAGCCGTACAAAAGGTGGTTTAATTGTAGATATTATTGGTGTTGAGGCTTTCCTTCCAGGATCGCAAATTGACATTAAGCCAATTAGAGATTACGATGTTTACGTAGGTAAAACTATGGAATTTAAGGTAGTTAAAATTAACCACGAATTCAAAAACGTTGTAGTTTCTCATAAAGTTCTTATCGAGGACGATTTAGAAAGCCAAAAGGTTGAAATCGTTTCTAAATTAGAAAAAGGACAAGTATTAGAAGGAACTGTTAAAAACATTACTGATTTTGGTGTATTCATTGATTTAGGTGGTGTTGACGGTTTATTACACATTACCGATATTTCATGGGGTCGTATAGATCACCCAAGAGAAGTATTATCATTAGATGAAAAAGTAAACGTAGTAGTTTTAGATTTTGATGATGAGAAAAAACGTATTGCATTAGGTTTAAAACAACTTTCTGCACATCCTTGGGAATCTTTAGATACTAAATTAGAAGTAGGTTCTAAAGTAAAAGGTAAGATTGTAACTGTAGCAGACTATGGTGCTTTCTTAGAAATTATCCCTGGAGTAGAAGGTTTAATTCACGTTTCTGAAATGTCTTGGTCTCAAAACTTACGTAACCCACAAGAGTTTATGAAGACTGGTGACGAAGTTGAAGCTTTAGTTTTAACTTTAGACAGAGAAGAACGCAAAATGTCTTTAGGTATTAAGCAATTAACTCCAGATCCTTGGGAGAAAGCAGCAGAAAGATATCCTGTAGGTAGCAAACATAAAGCAGTAGTTAAAAATATGACTAACTTTGGAGTGTTTGTTGAAATAGAAGAAGGAATTGACGGGTTAATCCACATTTCTGATCTTTCTTGGTCTAAGAAAGTGAACCATCCTAATGAATTTACAAAAGTAGGCGAAGAGTTAGATACAGTTGTATTAGAGCTTGATGTTGAAAACCGTAAATTAAGTTTAGGTCACAAGCAGTTAGAAGAAAATCCTTGGGAAACTTTTGAAAGCATCTTCACTATGGATTCTATCCACGAAGGTACTGTTACTAAAGTAACTGATAAAGGAGCGATTATTGCTTTACCTTACGGTGTTGAAGGTTTCGTACCATCTAAGCACTTAGCTAAAGAAGACGGAACAACTTTAAAAGCAGAAGAAACTTCAGAATTCAAAATTATCGAGTTCAATAAAGACGCTAAGCGTATTGTAGTATCTCATGCCCGTATTTGGGAAGAGGTAAAAGCAGAAGCAGTAGCAGAAGAAAGAGCTAATAAGAAAAAAGAAGCAACTGCAGCAAATGCATCTGTTAAAAAAGTGAAAGATTCTGTAGAGAAATCTACTTTAGGTGATTTAGACGTGTTATCTCAACTTAAAGATAAGTTAGAAGGTGATGCAAAAAAAGCAGCTAAGAAAAAATTAGAATCTAAATAAGCTTTTCTAAGCATAAATAACAAATCCCCTGATTTTAATCAATCAGGGGATTTTTTTGTTTGCAGATTTTGAGTTTGATGATTATTTAGCTAACAGAATAACTTTAAGTTTAGACTCGGAGTCTCATCCTGAACTTGTTTCAGGATCTTACTTGTAGATTAAAACTTATATGATGAGATACTGATTAGCCAGCTGGCTAATAGCAGGACTGTATGGTCTGAGACGTAGAGTCATCCTGAACTTGTTTCAGGATCTTACTTGTAGATTAAAACTTATTTGATGAGATACTGATTAGCAAGATCGATAACAGCAGGACTGTATGGTCTGTCTTAGAGTCATCCTGAACTTGTTTCAGGATCTTACTAGTAGATTAAAACTTATATAATGAGATGCTGATTAGCAAGCTGGCTAACAGCAGGACTATTGAATGAAAAAACCTAAATCTTTTCTTGATCTTCCTCCTTCAACAAATTATCCATCCAATCTTCAGATAATTCTTTAACAGAATCTTTTAAATGTTCTGCCCATTCTACAGAAATATATTTTAAATCGTTATAGCTAAATCGTTGCTCAACCATTTCAAAAGTACCTGTTTTATAAAGTACTATATCTAATGGATAACCTACATCGCTAGCAGAAACCCGAGTAGAGTCAAAAGATAAAAAACCAGCTTTAAGCGCATCTCTTAAGGGAGAATCGTAACTAATTACCCGATTTAAAATTGGCTGACCGTAACCTGCATTACCTATGATAGCAAATGGTGTAGCCTCTCCTATTTCTATCCAATTTCCTTGGGGGTATAATAAAAACAACTTATGTGTATCATCATCGGCTAACTGCCCACCTACTAAAGCATGTAAATCAAAAAATAAACCCGAGGCCTTTAGCGCCTCTTTATCCTCGCTTGCAACCCTTCGTAACTGCTCACAAAAAGCATTTACTGCTTTATACATTTTGTTGTATGTGAATTCCTTTTCAGAAATTGCTTCTTCAAAATAGGTTAATGCTTTATCTCTAACAGATCTCAACCCTGAAGTCATTAAGAACAAACTGTTTTTACCAATTTGGTGGGTGGTGATTTTTTTTGAAGTTGTAGTATTAGTACCAGAAGTTATACGAGTATCTGCCAAGGCAACAATACCTGTTTTAACTTTAATTCCTAAACAAAATGTCATTATAAATAAGGTTATTTAGCAAACTTATCAAAATATAACAAAACGCAAGAAGAAAAGTCTACAAAATTAAAGACAAAAAAATGTTAAGAAAACCCCAAATAACAAATATTCTAAATATAAAATCATTAAATATTAATCATTTATAACTATTTTAGAATAATTATTATCAATTAAATAAAATAAACACCAAAAGCTTCTTGATTTTTTTCAAATTCATAAATTTCAACTTAAATCCTAAGCTCAGTTTCAAATCTTTTAACTTGCATACATTAGAATTTAGCTTTTCTTCCCATCAATAAATTAAATAAAATATGGCCATACATGCGGCAATTAAACATAGTACTGGTTATAAGTATAATAAAGCGATTGCAGTTTCGCCACAAGTAATCAGACTTAGGCCTGCACCACATGCTCGCACACCAATATTAGCATATTCATTAAAAATTACTCCGGCAAACCATTTCATCAATTGGCAACAAGACCCATTTGGTAATTATTTAGCTCGAATTGTTTTTCCGGATAAAATAACCGAGTTTAAAGTTGATGTAGAGGTTGTTGCAGAAATGAAGGTGATTAATCCCTTTGATTTTTTTACAGAAAAATATGCAGCTAACTTTCCGTTTGACTATTCAGAAGATTTAAAAAAAGAGTTAACGCCATATTTTGAAGTTAAAGATGATAGCGATACTTTAAACCATTGGGTAGAAAATATAAAATCTTTTTTTGGCCGAAGCACCATAGATTTTTTAGTTGCGGTAAATAGCAAATTATACCGCGATGTAAATTACACCATACGCTTAGAACCCGGCATACAAACACCAGAAGAAACTTTAGGCAAAGCATTAGGCTCTTGTAGAGACTCTGCTTGGGTTTTAGTACAAGCATTACGTAAAATTGGATTAGCCACTAGGTTTGTATCTGGTTATTTAATTCAGCTAAAGCCCGATAAAAAATCTATAGATGGAGCATCAGGACCTGAGGAGGATTTTACCGATTTACATGCTTGGTGCGAAGTATTTATTCCGGGTGCCGGCTGGGTAGGCTTAGACGCTACATCAGGATTATTTGCTGGCGAAGGTCATATTCCGCTTTGTTGCACTCCAGATCCTTCTAGCGCATCTCCAATTACTGGATTTACAGAACCGGCCGAAGTAGAATTTAGTTTTTCTAACAGAGTATATCGAATCCATGAAGACCCAAGAGTTACAAAACCTTATTCTGATAGCCAATGGGATAAAATTTATGCATTAGGCGAACAGGTAGAAAATGAATTGATAGCGGGAGATGTACGTTTAACCATGGGAGGCGAACCTACTTTTGTAGCTAAAGACGACATGGAAAGTGAACAATGGAATACCGAGCCTGACGGGGAAGAAAAAAGAAATAAGGCATATGCTTTAGCTCAACATTTAAATCAAGCTTTTAGCGGTGGAAAAGGTTTAATCCATATCGGACAAGGAAAATGGTACCCCGGCGAACCTATTCCTAGATGGCAATATGGCATTTATTGGCGTAAAGATGGTTTACCATTAGTAGCAAAACCAAATGTTTATGCAAACCCTAATCAAGAATATAAATACACATTTAAACATGCAGATGACCTTTTAGCAAACATCACGCATAAACTTAAGCTACCACAAAAAAACGTTCAACCTGCCTACGAGGATATTTACTATTATTTATGGCAAGAAGACAAGTTGCCAATAAACATCAATCCCTTAAGAGTTAATGTTAATGATAGCTTAGAGCGTACTACACTTTCTAAAGCCCTTAAAAGTGGGTTAAATAACCCCATTGGATTTGTGCTGCCTTTAGAATATAACTTTGAAATAAATAGCTGGTTGAGTTGTGCGTGGGAGTTTAGACAACATCAACTATTCTTAATTCCTGGTAACTCGCCTATGGGATTAAGATTACCCTTAAAATCTTTACCAGAAATGGTAGCTGCACAACGCCAAAAAGAAGTTGAGCGTAGCCCTTTCGAAACCTTAGAAAATTTACCTAACTATCATCCTGATTTTAAGGATGACGTAATAAAAGCTAAAAATTTAGATAAAATTCCGGAAGAATGGCTTTTCCCAAAAGAGCTACAAGAAAATGAAGAGGAAGAAAAAGAGGACGAGTTTTTTGTCGTAAAAAAGAAAAAAGAGGAAAAAGATACTTTTGAACCCGAGTACAGAACGGTTACCATCAAAACCGCATTAGGTGTCGAAGCTAGAGATGGTAGTCTGTATGTTTTCTTTCCTCCCTTAAAACATATCGAGCATTATTTAGAGCTTTTGGCTTTAGTTGAAGAAACTGCTGATGAATTGAATTTAAAAATTGTGATAGAGGGATATACTCCGCCTAGTGACAATAGGATTGAAAAATTAGTAGTCACACCCGATCCTGGTGTGGTAGAAGTAAACATTCATCCAGCTAAAACATGGAATGAAACCCTTTTTAATTATAAAATACTTTTTGAGAGTGCAGAGAAAGTAGGTTTAGGTACCGAGAAATTTATGCTTGACGGCAGGCATATTGGCTCCGGTGGAGGGCACCATATTACTTTAGGTGGTATAACTCCAGCAGATAGCCCCCTGCTTCGCCGACCAGATGTTTTAAAGAGTTTCTTAATTTTTTGGCAAAATCACCCGGGATTATCCTATTTATTTTCCACAGCTTTTATTGGCCCTACAAGTCAGGCGCCAAGGATAGATGAAGGTATGCCCGATAAATTGTATGAGTTAGAAATTGCCTTAAATCAGATAAATAAAGACGAGGAAACACCTTTTTGGTTAACTGATAGGTTGTTACGCAATTTATTAACAGATATCACAGGAAATACGCACCGAGCAGAGTTTTGTATCGATAAATTATACTCACCAGATTCGCAAACAGGCCGTTTAGGAATTTTAGAATTTAGAGCCTTTGAAATGCCCCCTGATGAAAGAATGTGCTTAGTACAATTATTATTGGTACGTACGTTATTTGCTTGGTTTTGGAAAAAACCCTACGATAATAAGTTGATAAGATGGGGAACAGAATTGCATGATAAGTTTATGCTACATCATTATATCAAAGAAGATTTATTGGATATATGCGAACAACTCAATCAAGATGGTTATCATTTTGACCCAGAGTGGCTTGAACCATTCTTCGAATTTAGATTCCCAATGGTAGGCGCTATTCAACAAAAAGGCATCGGTTTATTATTGCGTACAGGTATAGAACCTTGGCAGGTTTTGGGCGAAGAAATGTCTAGCAATGGTACTGCTCGTTTTGTAGATTCATCAGTAGAGCGAATAGAAGTTAAAGTTAGTGGAATCAACGAAGAGCGTTACGCCATTTTATGTAACCAAATGCGGGTTCCTTTAAGGGCAACTGGTAAAAACGAAGAGTTTGTGGCTGGTATAAGATATAAAGCTTGGGCGCCACCATCAGCATTGCATCCTACTTTACCCGTAGATGTTCCTTTAGTGTTTGATATTTATGACTTATGGAATAAAAAATCGGTAGGTGGTTGTACTTACTATGTTTCGCACCCAGGCGGCAGAAGTTACGATACTTATCCTGTAAATGCTTATGAGGCAGAAGCAAGACGAGAAAGTAGATTTTTTAATTTCGGACATACCCAAGGCGATGCAACAAACAATGTAGAAACTGTACAGCAAGAAATGAGCAAGGGCTATAGATATGTAAATCCAGAATACACTACAAATATTGTTTCTGTTCCAGAATTAAAGGTAGAGCCTGATAAAGAGTTCCCTTACACTTTTGATTTAAGAAAAAAGAGAAAATAATTTTATGAGCCGCTATAATCAAAGCGGCTTTTTTTAATTAAAATAATCCGCTTTTTAATGATTAACTTGATAGAATTAAATTTCATCACATTGTGATCATCTATGCTTCTAATTAGATGATTTTTTTACAAGAATAAATTTCACGTTTAAATTTCAACTAAAAAGTAATCATGAGCAAAGACAAAGGTGGCAAAAACGACAAAAAAGCCAAAAGTACAGAAAGTAGTAAAACAAAATCAGATTATCAATCGGGCAAAGGGAAATCAAGTACAGATGCTGTAAATCCTTTTGCAAAGAAAAAGTAATCAGACGATTTTAAACACATTTAGCAATGTTAAAACATTGAAAAAACAGGATTCAACAAAAGAATTCTGTTTTTTTTTGCTAAAAATTAATTACTATTCTTTAAATCTCCTAAATGTTTCACATCATTTAAATCGTAAGGAGTTTCTTGATACACAAAATAATTGAGCCAATTATTAAACAATAAATTGGCATGACTTGTCCAGCAAACAACCGGTGGGTTTTCAGGATTATTATCTTTATAATAATTGTATGGAACAGGAACGTCTATTCCCTTTTTGGTATCTCTTTGATATTCTTGATCCAAAGTTAAAGGAGCATATTCTGAATGCCCTGTTAGGTAAAATTCTCTACCACCTCTAGAAGCAGCAATAGCTACGCCAGCTAAATCAGATTCTGACAGAATAGAGACATCGGGCTTATTTTCAAATTCGGTTTTAGCGATTGTGGTGTGTCTACTGTGAGGTATAAAAAATTCATCGTCAAACCCTCTAAATAATGGATAACCTTTATCAGTAACTTGATGTTTAAACACTCCTGATAATTTCTCTTTTAAAGGTGTTTTTTGGATTCCATAAAAATGATAGAGAGCCGCTTGAGATGCCCAGCAAATATAGAGCGTAGAAGTAACATGCGTTTTAGCCCAATCAAATATGGTGGTAATTTCTTTCCAATAGCTTACTTGCTCAAAATCTAGCATTTCTACGGGCGCACCAGTAATAATCATACCATCGTAATAGTTATCTTTTACTTTGCTAAAACCCTTATAAAACTGCTGTAAATGCTTTTCTGATGTATTTTTAGAAGTATGAGAATCTAACCTTAAAAACTCTACCTCTACTTGCAAAGGATTATTAGATAATAGCCTCACAAAATCTGTCTCTGTAGTAATTTTAATAGGCATCAGATTTAAAATCAACACTCGCATAGGTCTAATATCTTGAATATTAGCCCTCAAATCACCCATCACAAAAATATTCTCTTTCTTTAAAAGCTCTATTGCTGGTAAATTATCTGGTATCTTAACTGGCATCTCTTTACGCTCTTATCCTAATTATTATCGCAAAAATAAAATAATTAAGCTAAGCATTTAAGAGTATTCTAAATTTTAACCTTAACCCGATAATTATATTTTCTTAAGTTTAATAAAAATCAAAAAAGCCTTGATTTTTATCAAATCAAGGCTTTTTATTTATATCCAGACTTCTGACCTTGGTCTTCCGTCTTCAGACTATCTTAAGCATCAGCTTTTGGAGCTTCTTCTCTTGGAGGGCGTGGCAATAAAGCTTTTCTAGAAAGTTTAAATTTACCTTGCTTGTCTACTTCTAATAGTTTTACTCTCACCTCGTCACCCACTTGGAAAATACCGTCCATAGACTCGTAACGCTTCCAATCAATTTCAGAGATGTGTAATAAACCATCTTTACCTGGCATAATCTCTACAAATGCACCAAAAGGCATAATAGATTTCACTTTACCTTCGTAAGTTTCGCCTACTTCTGGCTTAGCTACAATGTTTTTGATACGTGTAACCGCTTGATCAATAGCTGCTTTATTATCGGCAAAAATCTGAACGTGACCTTTGTTATCTTTCTCTTCAATAGAGATAGTAGCGCCAGTTTCACGTTGCATTTCTTGGATAATTTTACCTCCAGGACCTATAATTGCACCAATAAATTCTTTGTCAATCACTAAACCTACAATACGTGGCGCATGAGGTTTGAAATCTTCTCTTGGAGCAGCAATGGTTTTTTCAATTTCGCCTAAAATATGTAATCTACCTGCTCTTGCTTGGTCTAAAGCTTGTGATAATACCTCATAAGATAAACCATTCACTTTTAAGTCCATTTGGCAAGCAGTAATACCATTTTTAGTACCGGTTACTTTAAAATCCATATCTCCTAAATGATCTTCATCACCCAAGATATCAGATAAAATAGCGTATTTACCAGTAGCCTCATCAGAGATTAAACCCATGGCAATACCCGTAACCGGAGCCTTAATTTTAATACCAGCATCCATCAAAGCCAAAGTGCCCGCACAAACGGTAGCCATAGATGATGAACCGTTAGATTCTAAAATATCAGAAACAATACGGATGGTGTAAGGATTATCTGCATCGGCAGGTAATACTTTTTTAATTGCTCGCATGGCTAAGTTACCATGACCAACTTCTCTTCTACCTACTCCCCTGTTTGGACGAGCCTCGCCAGTAGAGAAAGCTGGAAAATTATAATGCAACATAAACTTATTGTAACCATTAATGAAAGCACCATCAATCAGTTGCTCATCATCTTTAGCACCTAAAGTTACCGTAGTTAAAGATTGTGTTTCGCCACGGGTAAAAATTGCCGAACCGTGAGCAGAAGGTAAGTAACCAATCTCGCTCCAAATTGGACGAATTTGTGTAGTAGAACGACCATCTAAACGAATTCCTTCGTCTAAAAGTAAAGTTCTAACCGCATCATACTGTACATCGTGGAAATATTTTTTAGCTAAAAACTTGGTGCTTTCTGTTGCATCCTCGCCTAAAGCTGCTAAAACTTCGTTTTGTATAGCTTTAAAATTAGCTGCTCTTTCGTCTTTACCAGCACCAGATTTAGCAACTGCATAAACTTGATCATAAGTATCTGCAGTAATTTTAGCTTTTAATTCTAAATCACTGTTCTCGTGGCTGTAAGTGCGTTTTACTGTTTTACCAACCAATTTGGTTAACTCTTCTTGTGCTGCACATTGCTTTTTAATAGCCACATGAGCAAACTGAATAGCTTCAACTAAATCAGCTTCAGCAATTTCATCAGCCTCGCCTTCAACCATGTTAATGTCTTTGGCGCTACCAGCAACAATAAATTCTAAAGTTGCTCTTTCTAAATCTTTACGGCTTGGGTTAATTACCAATTGGCCATCAATTTTAGCCACACGCACTTCAGATATTGGTCCGTTAAACGGAATATCAGAAACTGCTAAAGCAGCCGAAGCAGCTAAGCCAGCTAGAGCATCAGGCATAATGTCTTTATCAGACGAAATTAGAGAAATCATCACTTGCGTATCTGCGTGATAATCTTCTGGAAATAATGGACGTAAAGCCCTGTCAACAATTCTCGAGATTAAAACCTCGTAATCAGACAATCTAGCTTCTCTTCTTAAGAAACCTCCAGGTATACGACCAGCTGCCGCATATTTCTCCTGGTAATCAACGGATAATGGAAGGAAGTCGACACCTTCTTTTGCATCTTTGTTACTAACAACGGTAGCCAACAACATCGTATCACCCATTTTCACAACCACAGCTCCATCAGCTTGTTTAGCCAATTTCCCTGTTTCGATCTCAATGATACGGCCGTCGCCTAAATCAATCGACTGTTTAAACACATTTAAACTCATATATTATTTTTTATCGATGGCAAAAATACGGTTTTATATCTGTTTATTCCAATAGTCTGATTTTAGGATTTTTAGATGATTTTTATGAAACTGAGCGGTGTTAAAAGGGGGAATTATTTTTTGTTTGGGAATTTGGTTAAACGAGTCTAGAGACTCTTATTGATTTGCAAATCCTTAGTCACCGCTGCGCTAAAGACTAAGGACAGGTGGGGCGGCGTTAAAAGGGGGAATTATTTTTTTTTGAGAATTTCAGCCTCGGTCTGTGTCCGCAAAGACCGAAACTTTTTATTTGTAATTGAAATGGTCTGCGAGGACACAGACCATGGATATAAGGATGTTTTTTTATGGATAACATAAAACTTTTATATTCACAAAAATATATTCATAATGAAAAGCTAATCAAGTCAACATTAATAAGATGAAATCTCTCCAAAAACTCAGAATTTTATTAGCCATATTAGCAATAATTACAACTTTTAGTTGCAACTCTTCTACTTCAGATAAAACAAAATTGGATACAATAAAATTATCCAATACAACCTCTAAAGAAAATACCGAAGCATTAGAAACAACTAAAAATGTAAATACTTTAAACAATAATGATTCTGTTGTAGTAGATAATGCGTCTTATAAAATAACAACCAAACCTAATGAAGGTGAAGGCGGAGAGCTTATCAAAGTTTATAACAAATTAACTAAACAAGAATTTACTTTAAATAACGAAGATAATTTTGTTAGCGTTGATGAAAATTTTTTAATTACAGAGGGAGGTACAGCAGTTAATTACCGTTCTTTTTGTGTTTATGATTTAAATACCTCAAAAATGGTGTTTTCTAGTAATTACGAGTCGGGTTTAAATATTGAAAACAATATTCTTGGATTTAAAATAGCAGTTACCATAACAGACCCTGCCTTAAAACCAACATGTAACCCAAGTGAAAAAATACCTACTGATAATTTAGGCTATATAGAACAACAATATTATAACCTTAAAACCAAAACATTAAAAAAAACTGGTGAATACGAATGCTGGTATTTTGAATAAACCAGCAACTAGATATACAATTGCAAAACCAGTTAAACCATATTTGTGAGATATATCTTCGATAAACTCATTTTCTTCTAACGTCTAAATGACGATAAATTCAACTTGAAACCACCGCTTTCTCATCTTTTAAAAGTTGAGATAAACTTGCACCGGCAGCTAATAATTCTTGGGTAATGGTTTTGGTATAATCTGTAATTTCTGTTTTAAAATCTTTTACAGAAGCGCCAGAACGTATTTCTTCTAATCGTTTTTCCCATTGCCCTGTAAGCTCTGCTTGAGCAATTTTCTTTTCTTTTACCACATCGTAAACGGCTAATCCTTTGGTAGAAGGAACCAAATTTTTCTTCTCTCGGGTAATGTATTCTCGCTTGATTAAAGTTTCTATAATAGACGCTCTAGTTGCTGGTGTACCTAATCCGCTATCTTTCATGGCGTAGCGCAATTCTTCATCATCAATATCTTTACCACAAGTCTCTAAAGCTTTTAATAAGGTGGCTTCGTTATACAAAGGCTTTGGCTTGGTTTGCTTTTCTAAAATGGCTTTGTTCGTGATATCTAAATCTTCGCCTTCTTTTACTTTGGGTAAAGTGGCATTGTCTTCGTCTTTTTTCTCCTCATCGTTATCGTTAAAAACAGAACGCCAGCCTGCCGATTGAATCACCGTTCCATTAGCTACAAAAGTAGCACCTGAGGTAATGGTAATTTTGGTGGTTTCTTTTAAGCAATCTTTATGAAAAGCTTCAATCATTCGGCCTACCACCATATCGTAAACTGCTTGATAATCTGAAGAAAGATACGCAGCATTTTCTCCTGTGGGTAAAATAGCGTGGTGATCGGTCACTTTTTTAGCGTTCACGCTTCTTTTATTGAGTTTGGTTTCTAATAATTCGGCAGCTTGTTTACCAAACAAGGGATGATTGGTGAATTTAGCAATTAAACCAGGAACAGTGGCAAAAACATCATCGCCTATAAACCTACTTCCGGTACGTGGATATGAAACCAATTTACTTTCGTAAAGGCTTTGTAAAATACCCAAAGTTTGATCGGCCGTAAAGCCCTTTTTTCTATTAGCTTCTTGTTGCAGGCTACTTAAATCATGCAATAAAGGAGGTGGTTCTTTTTTTGCTTTGGCTTCTACACTAGTAATATGACCACCTTTTGGATGCCCATTTGCCAAATCTAAAACTTGATCTAAAATAGCTTGCGCAGCTTCTTTATCATTATAATTTGTGGTAGAAATTGCTCTAAATAGCTGTCCTTCTTTATCTAATTGAATGGCTACTTGAAAATAAATTTGCGGCACAAAGTTTTTGGTTTCTAAAAACCGACTACAAATCATGGCTAGAGTGGGTGTTTGCACTCGCCCTAGAGAAAGAACAGCCCTATTACCCGCAGAAATGCTCAATGCTTGTGTAGCATTCATACCTACTAACCAATCGGACTCGGACCGGCAGTGTGCCGAATTAAAAAGTGTATCGTAATCTGTCCCTGGTTTAAGGTTTCGAAATCCGTTTTTGATGGCTTCGTCTGTTTGGGAAGAAATCCACAATCTGCGAAAAGGCTTTTTGCATTTTAAGAAATAATAAATGTATCTAAAAATAAGCTCCCCCTCTCGCCCAGCATCGGTAGCTACAATAATTTCGGTACACTCATCAAAAAGGGCTTTAATTACATCTAACTGCTTTCTTACGGCTGGGTCTTCTACCATCCCATCTTTAGTTTTAACCTTTCTAATAGCTAGTTTAAACTTTGCGGGCAACATGGGTAGGTTTTGTTTATTCCAGCCATAATAGCCGTAATCTTGCGGTGGAGCTAACTGTAAAAGATGACCAAAAGCCCATGTAAAAGAATAACCTTTACCTTCTATGTAACCTACTTTCTTTTGGTTTGCACCAAAAACTTTGGCTAATTCTCTGGCTACTGATGGTTTTTCGGCTATAACTACTTTCATGTGGGTTTAAAACAGAATGGGCAAAGTAAGCACTATTAGCACATTTTTGGTAGATTTTTTACTAACAGATTTAAATCACATTATACTCTTTAGAAGTTAAAAAGTCTCATCTATTTGGAGTTCAACAATTTAAACAAGTCGCTATTTCTCAACAAGGTTAAGCTTGAGGATGATATAAGGAAGCTACAAACTCTCGACCCTTATCGGTAATAACAGCAGTTAATTTGTGTATTTCTTTCCAGTTAATTTTAATATAACCTAAAGCCTCTAGTTCTTCATACTCGGCTTGCATACCACCTAAAATAGAAGAATGTTGTTGATGGTAAATATCTTTCATAATTGATTCTAATTCGGCTCTTTCCATGATATTTAATTTTAAGGTTAAATTGAATAATCCTATTACAAAATACCAGCCAAGATTTAGGCTAAACTATTTATGTTGGGGCTATTTCTTAGAGAAAAAGATCGGTTTTGATAAACATCCTTTAAATAAAACAATTAATGATGATCAAAACGTAAAGCCTTTAGCTTGCTATACATTTCATTGGCATTAAATGGTTTTAAAATAAAATCGTTCATTTTGGCGGCTTTTATTTTCTCATCTAAATTAGATGAAACCGATGCTGTTAAGGCTATAATTTGTATTTGAGACTTTGTTTTATCAGGTAAATCTCTAATAGCTAAAGAAGCCTGATAACCATCTAAAACAGGCATGTGTAAATCCATTAAAATTAAATCAAACTCTTGCAATAATAATTTATCAATTGCTTCTTGACCATCCTCCGCAAACACAATATGGTTATTCCATTTTTCAAAAACCTTTTTAAGCACCAGCCTATTCATGGGGTTATCTTCGGCAGCTAAAACTCTGATATGGCTTAAATCTAGCACTTCATTACTCATAATAGCGATTGATGTTGCAGCGTTATGATCTACCTCAAATTCAATATCAAAATAAAATTTTGAACCTTGATTTAAAGTGCTTTCTAATTTTACTTCAGCGCCAAACAGGTGAATTAATTTTTTAACTATTGCCAAACCTAAACCAGTACCCCCAAATTTTCTAGTGGTACTTTCTGAGGCTTGTTTAAAAGGTTCGAAAATAGTTTCCAATTTTTCTTTAGCAATGCCTATTCCAGTGTCAGTCACCTCAAATTGGACGTTTATATAATCATGATCTCTATCTAATAATTTTAACGAAACTGTCACTAAGCCATCATGAGTAAACTTAATGGCATTACCTATTAAATTATATAATATCTGACTAATTCTGGTAGGGTCTGATTTTATAAAAACATTCTTTAAACCATCATCAATATACAAAGCCAAGTCTATACCCTTTTTTTTTGCCTGATGATTAAATCCAGAACAGATATTAGTTACCATCTGAAAAAGATTTATTGATACTTTTTCGAGCTTTATTTGTTCAAAACCTAATTTATTAAAATCAAGAATATCATTAACTAATGAGTTTAAACTAACCGCAGAAAACTTCAATGATTCTAAGTTTTCCTTTTGCTCGTTACCGGTGGGGTTAACTAGTAATAAATCTGTAATTCCAATGACGGAGTTTAAAGGGGTTCTTAACTCGTGAGACATGGTAGATAGAAAATCTATTTTAGACTTAGCCGCCAAATTGGCTTCTTGGTTGGCTATAATTAATTTATCATTTAGCAATTGTTTTTCTTTAACATTTGAAACAAAAGCATCTTGAAAAAGATAAATAATAACTATGAGTGTAATGAGGTTTAATATGACAATAATTTCAAAAAACGGAGATAAAATTGTTCCATTTACATAATCTATACTGGAAAAACCTTCTCTTAATGTGCCAATTTTTAAAAGTAAAGGAATACTAGCTATTACAGAATAAAAGAATCCAAACTTTTTATCGAATAAGAAAAAACTACAAATAAAGATTGAAAACAAAAATTGTAAACTAATAATATTGATGCTTTTAGCAAACACAAAAATATTGGTATAAATAACCAAAACACCCAATGACGTTAGAAAATGACCAATTTGAAATACTGATAATTTTCTTGCAAGAAAGAGTTTTAATAAAATGAAATAAAAAGAAAACAATATTGCTCCTCTTAATATTTGAGGAGTTTGTAAATAGCCAAAAAACAATGGCGAAACCAAAAATGCTTTAAGCAAAGAAAAAACTAAGACTGTATAAACAATTTTAATTTTTGCGCTAATAAAATGGTCTGTTTCTTTGGCTAAAAGCTTACTTAACGAAAAATTAAAAAAGGAAATTTGTGAATTACTCATTCTTAAATTTGCAATACAATATCTGTTTTACGCCAAATTTTAAAAATAGTTGACTTATTTTTAAAATTCACTAAAAGAAAAATAATTATTAATTTTATTTGAACTAAAAATTAACTTATAAATCTGGTTTATATTATTTAAAACTTAAAAACATTTTACCTTCATTAAAACAAAATAGCTTTTAAACACCAATGAAAAGACGTATTTCTTTTAAAACCATAACATTAATACTTGCAATTTTAATAGTTGTGTACAACCTTTACTCCAATTCAAACTATATTTTCACTTTATTAAGGGTTTTTGTGATCATTAGCTTAGTACCTTGGTTAATTTTATTGTCTCGAAATATTAAATTTTCGGGCTGGTTATTTAAAAACAGATTTTACTGGTTTTATCCTACAACTTTTTTTATAGTTTTTGCTCTAAGTGGTTTAATGAACTCCATAAATAAACCCGACTTTGTAAGCCTAAACCTAATTTTAATTGTTTTAGGAGTTTCAACTACAATGGGTTTAATTTGGGGAATTGTAGAAAAGTTTAGAACAAAAAAATATTCTGATGCTCAAATAGCAGAAAACTTAGACTTATTGGATGATGAGGCGGATAACGACCAAAATGGAGTATTGATGCTCAAACAAGATGAATTGATATTTAAGGTTAAAAACCAAGTGATTTTTCAGTTTAAAAAATCAGAAATAGATGATTTAAAGGTTGTTGTTGAAAATAAAATATTCCCTATTTGTTTAGAAATTAAAAACACAAACGGACTTACCTATCAATTAAATTCACAGTTTCCATACGTTTGGCTAAATGCTATTCAAACATGTTAAACTTGGTAAACTAAATATGATTAATCACCTTATTAAAAACATCAATTATCAAATTTATAGAAACAATAGTTTTGCTCAATTTGCTTTTTCAAACACCATCGTTCAACAAATCATAAACAAACAAAGCGAATATTTAAATTGGGAAGTGTTAGGTCATTCTTATCAAAACCGACCAATTTCTATGATTCGGATTGGCGATGGCGAAACCAAAGTATTATTGTGGAGTCAAATGCATGGCGATGAGCCTACAGCAACTGCCGCTATGTTTGATGTTTTAAATTTTCTAGATAGCCAAGAAGAGTTAGCCAAGCAAATTAAAAAGCAATTGAGCATCTATTTTATTGCTGTGGTAAACCCTGATGGGCAAGAGTTACATACTCGCAGAAATGCACAACAAATAGATATAAACCGCGATTATTTAGCGCTACAATCGCCAGAGGCAAAAATATTAAAAAATGCTTTCGACCAAATAAAACCCGATTTTGCATTTAATCTACACAGTCAAAGTCCGCTTTACCGCACTACCAATCGAGAAGAAGTAGCTATAGCATTATTGGCCCCTGCTGCCGATAAAAGCCTATCTCAAACATGGGAAAGAGCTCAAGCCATGAAAGTAATTGCTGAAATTAATCACATGCTGCAAAACTTAGTTCCACAAAAAATAGCCCGCTTTAAAGACGAATACGAACCAAGAGCCTTTGGAGATAATTTTCAAAAAAAATGCCCTACCATTTTAATTGAAACAGGATATTTAGCTAACGACAAACATAGAGAATACCTTAGAGAATTAAACTTTTATGCCTTATTAACAGCTTTTGACAGTATTATTTCTAAAAGCTACCAGGAAATAGATTTAATCAATTATTTGATGATTCCTTTGCAATCTCCATCCGGATTTGATATCAAAATAGAAAAGCTACAACCCGATAAAAACAAGCCGTATACTATAGATTTGGGTTTAACAGCTCAAAAAACTTTTAATCAAGAATTCAGAACTTTCGAAACCATTTACAATCTTACAGATATTGGCGATTTACAATTTCAAAGTGCTTTTAAAACTATCCAAGCAAAAGATTTAATCTTTATGGGCGAATTAGCGATAGAAAAACCGGCTGATATCACTTTAATAGATACTCATGGTCACACCGTTTTCGAGATTAAAAGTGGTGTAAAAGTTTGATATTTGCTAAAACTTTATAACCTTTAGCTACAAAACAAAAACATGGCATTAAATTACGTTTGGATAGCTTTTTTTCTGGTTTCTTTCCTAGTTGCACTCATTAAACTTATTTTTTTTCAAGATTATCAAATATTCCAAACCATTGTAAACAGCACCTTTGATATGTCTAAAACAGGTGCCGAAATATCATTAGGCTTAGTAGGTTTAATGACATTTTGGTTAGGTATTATGAAAGTAGGCGAAAAAGGTGGAATGATTAACATTTTTGCTCGTTTGGTAGGACCATTTTTTGCTAAAATTTTTCCAGAAATTCCTAAAAATCATCCCGCTTTAGGTTCAGTATTAATGAATTTTAGTGCCAATATGTTAGGTTTAGATAATGCTGCAACGCCACTAGGTTTAAAAGCCATGAAAGAGTTGCAAGAACTAAATCCGCAAAAAGATACTGCTTCAAATGCTCAAATTATGTTTTTGGTGCTCAATGCATCTAGTTTGGTTTTAATTCCTACTAGCATTATGGCATTTAGAAAAGCGGCAGGCGCAGTAGATCCATCAGATGTTTTTGTTCCTTGCCTTTTAGCTACATTTTTCTCTACCCTAGTGGGTTTGGTGGTAACCTGTTTGTACCAAAAAATCAATCTTTTTCAAAAAACAATCCTACTTTATTTGGGGGCCGCAGCTGCTGTAATTTTAGGTACTTTATATTATTTCACTACGCTATCTCAAGATCAAATTGGTTTAGTTTCGGGTGTTATAGGCAACGTCTTATTATTCAGTATCATTATTTCATTTATCACTTTAGCACTTTTTAGAAAAGTTAACGTTTTTGAGACCTTTATAGAAGGAGCTAAAGAAGGCTTTGAAATTGCAATTAAAATTATCCCTTATTTAGTAGGTATACTGGTTGCTGTGGGTGTTTTACGCGGCTCGGGTACTTTAGATTTTATTACTCAAGGTATTGGTAGTTTAGTAGCGCTTTTTGGTTTAGACACTAGTTTTGTGCCAGCACTTCCAATTGCTTTTATGAAACCCTTAAGCGGAAGCGGTGCCCGTGGATTAATGGTTGAGCTAATGAATACCACCGGTGCTGATAGTTTTGCTTCTAGGGTTGCTTGCGTAATTCAAGGTTCTACAGAGACCACTTTTTATGTTTTAGCTATTTATTTTGGCTCGGTTGCCGTTAAAAAAACTCGTCACGCTTTACCTGCCGCATTACTAGCCGAACTTGCAGGCGTAACAGCTGCTATTATAATTTCCTATATATTTTTTAAATAATAGAATTTCTCATGATAAAGAAACTTGCTCTAATTGCTCACGATGGAAGAAAAGCAGAAATGGTAGCCTTTGTAAAAGACCATTTTGAAACTCTTAAAGAAATGGAGTTAACCGCAACAGGCACAACTGGTGGTTACGTAGAACAAACAGGCTTAACGGTAGATAAGAAACTAAGTGGACCAAAAGGAGGCGATGCGCAAATTGCCGCAATGGCCGCCGAAGGTAAATTAGATGGTATCATTTTCTTTAGAGACCCATTGGGTAAACACCCACACGAGCCCGATGTACAAATGTTAATGCGCATTTGCGACGTACATAATGTTGCTATTGCAACAAACCCAGCAACGGCTAAACTGATTTTAAATGGGTTAAGTTTGTAAGCGTTAGAATAAAATTAGCCATTAACACCTGTTTAAAATAGTTTTAGAGATATTTTAAATTATTTTTTAGAATAACAACAAGGACAAATACTTTAAATCTATTGGTAAAATCGAATTTCTAAATAAGTAATATCAAAATCTTGTAACTTGAAATGTAGATGTCTGAGAATAAGAAACTACACATATATATTTGTAAGCTTCCCTAAAACAATACATACCGTTAAAGAAATCGACTATCATTGGCAAAAAATATAAAGATGAAAAGAACAATATTAATCGCAACGTTAGCTTTACTTACACTAACAAGTTTTTCTCAATCTTCGATTAGGACAAACCCACCGTTACAACTTGGAGAATTATTAAGACAATATTCAAAGGAATATTATGCTTTAAATCCATTAGCAGCGACAGAAGCAGGCATCAATGACTACAACAGCCAAATGGAAATTAATATTAGTGAGAAATATAGTAAGAAAGCAAAAGCCCTCAATCAAAAATATATCACCCAATTAGCTGTTATAAACAAAACAGGTTTGACAGCATCTGAACTATTGAGTATTGATGTGCTTACCTACAAGCTAAAATCTGAAAACGAACTGTTAAATAATTCTTTGGTTTCTTCAACGAACATATATCGCCCTGTTGACCAATTCGTATGGAGCTTTCCAACACGTTTTGCTACATTAGGTTCAGGAGCAGGATTTATTCCTTTCAAAACCGAGAAAGATTATAGGGATTTTATTAGCCGTATGAAACTTTTTCAAATTTGTGTAGACCAAGCCATTGCTAATATGCAAAAGGGAGTTGAATTTAATAACACCAATTCAAGGGCTGCTATGGAAAAAGTGCCGCCTCAATTAAAATCATTATTTGAAGCTACAGTGCAAGAAAATGTTTTCTATAAACCTTTGTTAAATCTACCAGCTAATATCGATAATGCCTCTGCGATTGAATTAAAAAAAGATTATTCGGCAGCCATTGAAAATATTATTAAGCCAGCCTATAAAAAATTACATGACTATATCGTTACCGATTATATTCCCAAATCAAGAAAAACATCTGGGCTCTTAAATAATAATAACGGTAAGAAAGAATATGAATTATGGTTAAAGTATTATACCACAACAAACATCAGCGCCGAGCAAATTTTTAATTTAGGACTTAGCGAAGTCTCCCGTATTCGTAAAGCAATGGATTCTGTAAAAACCCAAGCAGGTTTTAAAGGCGATTTAAAGTCCTTTTTTGAATATGTAAAAACAGATTCCAAATTTTTTCCGTTTAAAACCGAAGAGGAGGTATTGGATAGGTTTAGAAGTTTTCAGGATAAGATGTCTCCACAACTGAATCTACTTTTCAATTTAAAACCCAAAGCAAAATTTGAAGTAAGAGCTACTGAAAAATTTCGGGAAGCTGGTGCTAATGCTCAATATATTAAGCCATCAAGAGATGGAACAAGACCCGGTATTTTTTATGAGGTAATTCGTGACCCTGCTCAATACAATTATTTTAAGATGGAAGATTTATTTATACACGAAGCTATTCCAGGTCATCACTATCAATTAGCTATTCAAGATGAAGCCGATATTCCTGAATTTAGAAAAGCTTATACCACAAGCGCTTTTGTGGAAGGATGGGCATTGTATGCAGAAAGTTTAGGAAAGGAATTAGGAATGTACACAGACCCTTATCAATACCTAGGTAGGCTAAATGGCGAAATAGAAAGAGCGGTTAGATTAGTTGTTGATGCAGGAATCCATTACAAAGGATGGAGTCGTGAAAAAGCCATTGCCTATGTATTGGAAAATCAACCCGTATCAGCTATTGAGGCTGAACAAAGGATAGAACGGTATATGGTTATAGCTGGGCAGGCGGTAAGTTATAAAGTGGGCGAATTAAAAATTATTGAACTGCGTGAAAGTGCAAAGAAAAAATTAGGGAACAGGTTTGACATCAAAGAATTCCACGATGAAGTATTGAAAGACGGCTGTTTACCGCTGATTATTTTGGAAACAAAAATTAATAGGTGGATAGAAAGCAAGGTCTCAAAATGATAAGAAATATAAACAACTCAAATAGGTATAAAAAAGGGCAGCCACTAACAGCTAAGGTATAAAAATTGCGGGTTTAGTGCTAAATTGAACATTCGGTTTTTAAATGAAGTTTAGTGTTAAATTGAAAGTGAGTACTTATAAATCAGATACTTAAACAAGATATCAAACGTTAGAACCGTGAGCTAAACTACAATACCATTAAGTTATTCATATATAATAGATCCTTTAAGTAGACTTGTTTATGAAGCATTTTTAGCGCAACGTGACGACTATATTTCTTAACTTAATGACCATTTGCTAGTCTGTTAAGGAGTTCCGTTAAGTTCTTTTTTTAAAAACTTAACCCTCCGCTTCGCTCCCGCCCTTCCAATCCTTGCCGCAATTACTGCCTTTTGAAATTATTTCTTTAAAACCATTTTATAGTGCTGTATACCAGCTTCTTCAAACATCTCACCTTCTGCAACAAAATTAGCTTTCAAATATAACGGCATGGCACTTACTTGTGCATGTAGGTAAATGTAGGTTGCGGTTTCTGGTAAATCATTAATAACAGTTTGTACCATTTTACTAGCTACACCTTTCCCTCTAAACTCTTGCAATACCGCAAAACGCTCTAATTTAAATCCTTTTTCGGTTTGTCGCCAGCGGCAAGCACCAGCAGGAATTTGATTATAAGTGGCTAAAAAATGAGTAGAAACATCTTCGTTTTCCCATTCTAACTCGGGCGGACAGTTTTGCTCTTCAACAAAAACTGTAGTTCTTATTTGATAAACTTTAGCCAGTTCTTGTTCGCTATCTACTTTTAATACTTCTATTAAATCCATCATCAAAAGTAAAAATCTAATTCAGATATTAAAGTAAAATTTATGTAGAAAGGATGTTATTTACATTTCGGTAAAGGTTTCGTGTTAACAATAGTCCAAAGGACTCCATCGGAGCAAAGGTAGTTCCCGATTTTCCATCAAGACTATATCCACCAGCTAGCGGAGTGTTTAAACGCCCATTTCTTACATTTTTAAAAGAAATTATAATTCCCTTAAACAATATTGGACTATTCTAATATTTAAGTTTTCGTTATTTAGCTATCAAATTTTAATAAATTTTAGTGTTGTATTTAATAAAAAACCTAAATTTAAAATCTCACATTTAATTAATACATGAAACTAGTTTTCAAAAATCTATATCTTACTTTATTTGCTCTTTTGCTTTGTCAAAGTATTTGGGCACAAGAAAAAGTATCACTAGCAGAGATGGCAAAAAAGAACGCCAAACTCGTTTTTGATGTTCCGTCAGAAAAGGTTTACTTGCATTTTGACAAGCCTTATTATGCCGTGGGCGATACCATTTGGTTTAAAGGTTATGTTACTTTAGAAAATCAAACACCATCTCCATTAAGCAAAATATTATATGTAGAACTTATTAATCACAAAGATTCTTTAGTAGAGAGTTTAAAACTTCCGGTGACTAATGCTGTAGCAACAGGAAGTTTTATGTTAGGCTTTCCAGATTTTAAGGAAGGAAATTATCATGTTAGAGCATATACCAAATGGATGCTGAACAAAACCGAAGCGTATTTTTTTAAAAGAAACATTGTAATAGGTAATGCGCTCAATAAATATTTAAAAACCAATGTCAGCTATAAAGGCGCTATTACAGATAAAGGACAAAAAGTAAACAGTAAAATTTCTTTTAAAGACGAAACCGGCAGACCCTATGCCAATAAAAAAGTAAGCTGGGAAGCTATAGCCGATTATGAAAGAGTAGATAAAGGAAAGGCCACAACAGATGCTCAAGGTAACATCAATATAGATTTTGGTGCTTCTAGCAAAGTTGCGCTAAATGGAGGATTTCTCCAAATTGAATTAGAGCCTGGCGACGGTAGGATTTTAAAAGAAAAACTATCATTAAAAACAGCCATTTTAGAAAACGATTTACAGTTTTTCCCTGAAGGGGGCGATTTAATTGACGGTATAAACAGCGTTGTAGCATTTAAAGCCATAAGATCAGACGGTTTAGGCGCAAATTTTAAAGCCCGAATAAGTGACGAGGCTGGCGAAACTGTTGCTAATATCTTACCCAGCAATTTAGGTATGGGAAGTTTTACCATTACACCTAAAGCAGGTAAAAAATATTTTGTGAATGCCATTTTTGAAAACGGCGAACAAAAAACCTTTAATCTACCTGTTGTTAAAACAAGTGGAATAGTAATAAGCACTGTTCAAAAACAAGATAGCTTATATATTACCATGAAGGTTAATGAAACTTATTTAACCGAAAATAGAAACAAGACTATTTATTTAGTCGCTCAAAACAATCAAAACATTTATTACGCCGCACAAACATTATTACGTATAAAAGAATATACTATTACAATTCCAGAAGATAGGCTACCGACAGGTATTTTAGCAGTATCGATATTAAATACAGATTACGAACCACTAAGCGAGAGGCTAACTTTTATTAAAAGAAAGGATGATTTAAAAATTAACCTAAAGCCAGATTTAGCAGCCTATAGTGGCAGACAAAAAATAAACTTTGGCATTCAAACCTCAGGTTTTAATTCTGCCGAAGGAAATTATTCTATTTCGGTAGTAAATGACAGCAAAGTTCCTGTTAACGAGGATGATGAAATTACCATTTATAGCAGCATGCTTCTAAACTCCAATCTTCAAGGCTTTATAGAAAAACCAAACTATTATTTCCATAACTTAAATCCCAAAAAAGCCGCTGATTTAGATATTTTAATGTTAACACAGGGCTATAGTAAATTTAAATATAAAGATGTTGCAATTGATGCGCCTTTAAATATCACAATGCTACCCGAGCAAAGTATCGAGGTTAGCGGAGTAATCAGAAAATCAACCGGGTTACCTTTAGAAAACGGCCGTATACTTTTTCAAATACCAGATAAATTCTTCACCGCAACAGGTACAACCAATAAAGAAGGTAAGTTTATCTTTAAAAATTTAGTTTTTAGAGACTCTTCTAATGTTGTTATCAACGCTAGAAACAACATTAATTCTAAAGATTTAAAAATTATTATGGATGGCGAACCTTTTCCTGCTATTATAAGAAATATCAATGCCCCTGCAGACATATTAAATATTGATAGTGCATTAAACACCTATTTAAAAAGCAGTAGAGTAGAGCATCAAAGTGCATTTTTATTGAAGGAAGTAGTAGTAACTAGCACAGTTACTAAAAAAGTGAAAGACCACACGGATTATGCTGCGTTAAGTGGCTTAAGCCCAATTGCAGACAGAGTTTTACCTGCTACCCAAATACAAGGCTGTGCTATTTTAATTAATTGTTTAGGTGGTGCGGGTTTAACCTATATAGACAATCTGTTGTACTTAAGTAGAACTTATAATCAGGGTTTAAAAGTGCCTGTAGACATTTATGTAAATGGCATGCAAGTAGATGCTGCATACCTAATGGGCTTAGATGCTAAAGGAGTAGAATCTATTGAAGTTTTTTATAATGATGGTTTATCAGGCATTAATAGAAGAAATAACACAAATGGTGTTTTAGCTATTAATATGATAGAAACTCCAAAAGTTAAAATCACAAAAGATCAGTTAAAAGAGCTTTTTCCACCTACCAATATCATAACCATTCAACCAAAAGGTTATGCGGTAGAAAGGCAGTTTTATACCCCTAAATTTAGTGGCCCAAGAACCAGTTTACAACGCGAAGATTACAGAACAACCATACATTGGGAGCCTATTATAGTGACAGATAAAACTGGTAAAGGGACTTTTAGTTATTACAATAGCGATGCTAAAGGCCCTTACAGAGTAACCATTGAAGGGATAGATGCAAATGGGAATATTGGTAGAACTGTTTATAAATACCAATTAAAGTAATTTTAAATTCTTTATGCCAAAGCAAGCTGTAATTATCTTTTTAAAATACCCGGAACTTGGCCGCTCTAAAACAAGATTAGCTGCATCCATAGGGGACGAAAATGCTTTAAAAATATATAGAGAATTATTAGAGCACACCCATCAAATTACCAAAGATCTAAATTGTGATAGGTTTTTGTTTTACGATAAAGAAACACCCAATAAAATGGATTGGGAGCAACATAAATACCATAATTTGGTTCAAATAGAAAGTGATTTAGGCGGAAGAATGAAAAACGCTTTTGAAGTAATATTTAATAAGGGCTACCAAAGTGTGATTATTATTGGCTCTGATTGTTACGATTTAAATGAGACTATAATTAACCAAGCTTTTGATTTTTTAAAGCAAAATGAGGTTGTAATTGGTCCAGCATTAGACGGCGGCTACTATTTACTAGGTTTAACAAAAATGGTAAATAGCCTATTTGAAGATGTTAAATGGAGCACCAGCGAAGTATTTAATGCAACGGTGAGTATTTTAGAAGAACTAAATGTAAAATACGATACTACTACCCCATTATCTGATATTGATGTTTATGAGGATTTACCATCTAGTCTTAAAAAACTTTTAGAAGAATAGATAAAATATTAAATTTAATTAGATTCATTGTAAAAGCACAAACAACCGTTCACTAATCACTCCTTCTTCTTTGTTGTTATTAGCAATAAAAAAAATTAAAGCAGAAGCTTGGTAGCAACAAACGCCTGCCTGTCCGGTAGGCAGCAGAGAGTTTATTCGGTGTTTTTATTTTTAAAGGTACGCAGGTGTTCGCAAAGCTCGGGTTTGGGTTAATTTTGCGGAAAAACTGCGAAGCACTCTTGAAGGCCTTAAACGACAATAAACAAAACTGAAAAAAAGTGACTAGCCCTCTGCGGCAATGAGCAGGTTTTAGCGTTAGCTAAAACATATGGTATGTTTAATAAAAAAAGCGGTCTCAAAATCGAATTTTTACATTCAATTTTGAGGCCGCCTCTTTAATTCATCTAATTTGGTTGTTTACTTTTTACCCAAAACGGCAAACTCATTTACGATGATCTCGGTAATATATTTTTTATTACCCTCCTTATCGTTATAGCTTTTATTTACTAACCTGCCTTCAATAGCCACTTCACTTCCTTTGGTTAAAATTTGGGAAGCAATATCTGCTTGCTTGTTCCATACAGCTATTTGATGCCAGTGTGTTTCTTCTACTCGCTCGCCTTTTTCGTTTTTATACGTATAATTGGTGGCTACACTAAATTTAGCAACTTTCATGGTTTTAGAAATTTCTTTTACTTCTGGTGCTGCACCTAAAAACCCGATTAAACGTACACTGTTTCTTAAATTGTTCATGATCTTAAAAATTAAATTGTAAATACTTGATTAACGAACAGTTAACCACAATAGCTAACCGACGATACAAAGGTGAAAACAAGCCAGGAAATTAATCGGGTGTTAAACATTTATATCCGTATATAAACGGATGAATACGAATAAAGGCTGTTTGGTGTGGTTTTAAGCTGAATTTGATGAAATAAAATGTTACTTTTTTCTGTATATTAGGCATATTTATAAGTTATGCCTCTTTGTAGGGCGACACCGAACAAACAGACAATAAATGTTAAAAATGAATTTTAAAACAACACTTCTATGCCTAAAAATTTTGCTTTTTGCAAGTTGTTCTTCCAAAGCCCAACAGACAACGAACGAAGTAAAAATCGTTGGACAGATGAAAAATGTAATGTGGAAAGGTCAACTTTATGGAACTATAAACCTTGACACTATTGCTAACAAGAGAAATTTGTACGGATTTGGACCAGTTGAATATTTGTCAGGAGAAATCTTAATTATAGACGGTAAATCTTATAAATCAACCGTAGTTTCCGACTCGACAATGGTAGTTGAGGAGACCTATGAAATTAAAGCCCCATTTTTTAGTTACGCAAACATTTCAAAATGGACTGATCAGATTTTACCAGAGAGCGTTCAGACAATTCAACAACTTGAACAATATCTTGACAACATAACTAAATCTTCCCCGAGACCTTATCTGTTTAAACTTTCCGGGACAGTTGAGAAAGCGACAATTCATATTGTGAATTTGCCAAAGGGTTCAAAAGTAAGTTCGCCAGACGAAGCACATAAAGGACAAAGAAACTACGAACTAAAAAACCAGCAATCAGAAATAATTGGTTTTTTCTCGACAGAACATAAAGCAATTTTTACTCATCACGACACTTTTTTACATATGCATTTAATTACGACCAACAGAAAAATAATGGGGCATTTGGACGAGGTGTTGTTTAAAAATGGTACAATAAAACTTTATTTGCCAGCAGAATGAAAGAACAACGAAGGCGCACACAGCACCTAACCAAAAGGCAGGATTTCGTAATCCAAAGACAGTTTTGTGGTTAATGAAACATTAGTTTTTCAAATCAAGTTTTGTGGTAGAAGTCCCGTCATTCGGGTAGCTGCAAAACGTTACCATTCAACACAAAAATCACCCCACAAAAAAAAAGGTTAACCCAATGAGCTAACCTTTCCTATCTTTTGCTTTTTTTATCTCTTCAATTAATTGTTCAATGCTAATAATTTACGAGCATTTTGGATTTTATATCCATGTTTTTCTGGGTGTTCTATCACTTCTTTCATAGAAATTAAACTATAAACATATACTCCTGTTTCGTAATTCAATTTCAATTTAAAATAATTGTCTTGTTGCTGTGCTTTAATTTGTCTCCACATTCTGCCCTCGCCACCATTGTATGCGGCAGCGGCTAATGTCCAACTGTTAAACTGCTTGTGCAAATCTTTAATATACTTTGCAGCAGCAATGGTAGATAACCTCACATTCATACGTTCGTCAACCTTACTGTTTACCGTTAAGCCATATTCTCTACCTGTTTGCGGCATAAACTGCCACAAACCTGCAGCACCTTTTGGCGAGTATTGGCCGTGTTTCATACCGCTCTCTATCAATGGTACATATTTAAAATCTTCCGGAATACCGTATTGCTTTAAAATTGGCTCTATAATTGGAAACCACACTTCTGCCCTTTGATGCAATTTTAACGTTTGAAGATGATTGTAAGAATGTGCTTTTAATGCCTTTCTCATTTTGAACTCAACCTTCTTACTTTCTATTGGTATGACTTCATTTGCGAAGTTTAAATCTAAATAATAATCGTTTTCTAAAGATTGTTTAGCATTATTTAAAGTGACTTCTGTAGGCTCATTTTTGTCAATAAAATAACCATATCCGAACATTTTTGTGAGCACACAAATTGTTAACATAAAGCTACCTGTTATTAATAATTTCTTTTTCATAATTTCTTTATATCGTTATCCGAATAAAAAAAGCTTGGCAAAGGTAAGTTTTATTTATCACATTTTCAAATAGTTACAATTTTACGCTAATTTATAGATTCAAATTATATGGTTTTATAGCCTTAAAGCGATGTTATTTTAAATGTTGATAAAGTGAAATTTTTCAAAGTTTTTTGTACATTTGCAATCCTTAATGAAGGATTATTAAACAAAAAAGATGCCATTCAATAACAATAGGAACAGTCGCGACGACAAATCCGGAAAAGACTTTAAAAAGTCTGATAGATCTGATTCTTCTTCCAGATCAAACTCCGATAAAAAATCATACAAATCATCAAATTTTACAAAAAAGGAAGACTCTAGCTTTAGTGGCGATAGAAAACCTTACGGTGATAAAAAAGAAAACTCATCTGAGAGGAAAGCTCCTTATGGTAGCAGACCAACTGGTAATGATAGCAATTACAGAGATAAGAAACCTTATGGCACTCGTAACGAAGGTTCTTCTTTTGGCGAGAAAAAATCTTACGGCTCACGTAACGAAGGTTCTTCAAGCGATAGAAAACCTTACGGCACACGTAGCGAAGGCTCTTCTTTTGGCGAGAAAAAGTCCTACGGCTCACGTAACGAAAGTTCTTCAAGCGATAGAAAACCTTACGGCACACGTAGCGAAGGTTCATCTTTTGGCGAGAAAAAGTCTTACGGCTCACGTAACGAAAATTCTTCAAGCGATAGAAAACCTTATGGAACGCGTAGTGAAAGCTCTTACGGAGACAAGAAACCATATCAAGGAAAATCTGAATTTGGTGCAGAACGTAAACCGTTTGCTAAAAGAGAAGACAGAAATTCTTTTGAAGATAGAAAAGCTTATGGCGATAGAAAGCCATCATTTAAAAAACGTGGTGACGACCAAGAAAATCGTAAGCCTTTTGTAAGTAGCGATAAAAGTTTTAAGCCAAGAGAAGAAAACACAGACGACAAATCTTTTGGTAAAAGACCAGAAAGAAATTCTTTTGATAGAGAAAGAAAACCTTTTGACGATAGTCAAGTAAAACTAAGAGCAAAACCAAATAAACCACAAGAATTTAAAAAGGACGGAGACTTCATCCGTTTAAATAGATTTATTTCTAATGCAGGTATTTGTTCTAGAAGAAAAGCCGATGAATTAATTATTGCAGGAGTAGTAACTGTAAACGGAGAGGCAGTTTCTGAACTTGGTACCAAAATAAATCCTGCTAAAGATTTAGTGAGATACAATGGCGAACTTTTGAAGCGTGAAAAAATGATTTACGTTTTATTAAACAAGCCTAAAGATTATATCACTACTACTGATGATCCGCAAGAGCGTAAAACGGTAATGGAATTGGTTGATAAAGCCAGCAAAGAACGTATTTACCCGGTAGGAAGGTTAGACCGTAACACTACAGGTTTATTATTGCTCACTAATGATGGTGATTTAGCCGACAAGCTTTCGCATCCAAAAAACAGCATCAGTAAAATTTATAATGTAGAGTTAAGTAGAAATTTAACTCAAGGCGACTTTAACAAAATAGCTTTTGGATTAGAACTAGAAGATGGTTTTATTAAACCAGACGATTTACGTTATGTTACCGGTGGCGCAAAAAACGAGATAGGTATTCAAATACATAGCGGTAAAAACCGAATTGTGAGAAGAATTTTTGAAAGTTTAGGATATGAAGTTGTGAAATTAGACCGCGTAATTTATGCTAATCTTACCAAGAAAGATTTAACACGTGGAAGATGGCGTTACCTTACTGATCAAGAAATTATTCAATTGAAACATTTTACCAAAGGGTAAAAGCTAAAAAATCCTCTAAATTTAAATTTAGGGGATTTTTTTTTGAAATTATACTCCTCCCTTTTAAACGGCTCTGCAAGGTAGTCAACCCAGTAAAAAGCACAAACAACCGTTAAGCGACCATTCCGCCTTGTTTGTTGCGATTATCACTAAAAGAATTTAAAGTAGAAACTTGGTAGCTAAATCAGCTCGGTTGACTCTTTTTATAACTCTGCAAGGTAGCCTATTCAACAAAAGTACAAACAACCCTTAACCGGCCATTCCGCCTCGTTTGTTGCGATTTGGATGAAGAACATCTAGCACTTGCTTTGTAGCAACAAACGCAGCGGAGAGTTTATTCAATTTGTTTATGTTTTCAAAGGCTTTCATGTATTCGCAAGGCTCGGGTTTTGGTTACTTTTTTGCGAAAAAAAAGTGACTAGCCATTCGCGGCAATGAGCGAGTTTTGGCAAAAGCCAAAACAGATTTCTATAAGTACTTAATTAAGCTACTATATAATTACTATTCTGTTCTTTTGCCTTGATGCAAAAGAACGAAAAGATCAAGGCTTGCATCTGTAATTGCATAAAGCACACGATTATTCTAACGGCAGATGAATGAGGCCGCCATTTCACAAGCCTTTACCCAAAGGCTACATTCATCCTTGGCAGTGCTTTAATCAATTGTTTTTGCAAGGAATAATCATGGCTTTCTGCTGCTTACATCTGCTAGGCCGTCCTATTGAACGGCTCTGAAAGGTAACCCACCCAGCAAAAGCACAAAAAAATTTAAAGTAGAAATTTGGCAGCAACAAACGCCCGCCCGACGGAAAGGCGGGTAGCGGAGAGTTTATTCGGTGTTTTTATTTTTAAAGGCACTCATGTGTTCGCAAAGCTCGGGTTTTGGTTACTTTTTTGCGGAAAAACTGCGAAGCACTCTTGAAGGCCTAATTAAAACAATAAACAAAACTGAAAAAAAGTGACTAGCCCTCTGCGGCAATGAGCAGGTTTAGTTACTTTTTACGAAAAAACTGCGAAGCATTCTTGAAGGCCCAATTAAAACAATAAACAAAACTAAAAAATTGCTAAGCACTCTTAAATGCATTTAAAAAAAAAATAAAAGTAAATGAAAAATTTCGAAGTATTCTTGAAAACCTTTTAATAACAATAATCATAACTAAAAAATCTAATTGTTTCCTGACATCTTCAAAAACACCCACTAAGTCTGAATAATCCCCACGTTAAATTTCTTAGTAATTGGGGCTTGATTTGCAGCTTCAATACCCATAGCAATAGCTTTACGGGTTTCAATCGGATCTATTACTCCATCTACCCATAACCTAGATGCAGCGTAATAAGGTGTAGTTTGCTCGTTATATTGATCAGTAATGATTTTAATCTGTTTTTCCTCTTCTTCTTTAGTAATTTCTTCACCAGCTTTTTTCATACTTGCAGATTGTATTTGCCACAAGGTTTTTCCGGCAGATGCTCCACTCATTACCGCAATTTTAGCGCTTGGCCAAGCAAAAATTAACCTAGGATCATAAGCTTTACCGCACATGGCATAGTTACCCGCACCATATGAGTTTCCCAATACAATGGTAAATTTAGGCACAACCGAGTTAGAGACTGCATTCACCATTTTAGCACCATCTTTAATAATCCCTCCATGTTCAGATCGTGAACCTACCATAAAACCGGTAACATCTTGTAAAAATACCAATGGAATTTTCTTCTGATTACAATTCATGATAAAACGGGTAGCTTTATCTGCCGAATCAGAATAAATAACTCCACCAAATTGCATTTCGCCTTTTTTAGATTTAATAATCTTTCGCTGATTGGCAACTATCCCTACAGCCCATCCTTCTACCCTCGCCAAGCCACACACAATACTTTGTCCATAACCAGCCTTATATTCATCAAAACTCCCCTCGTCTATTAAACAATCTAAAAGCTGGTGCATATCATAAGGTTTGTCTCTGGTATCTGGTAAAATACCGTAAACATCTTCTAGCTTATTTTTAGGCTTAACAGCTTTAACTCTATTAAAACCAGCATTTTGAGGCGCACCAATCTTAGAAAAGATGTTTTTAATAGCATCTAAACAAGCGTTGTCATTCTCAAATTTATAATCGGTGACTCCAGAAATTTCACAATGCGTTGTTGCACCACCTAAAGTTTCGTTATCTACACTTTCGCCAATGGCCGATTTAACCAAATAAGACCCCGCCAAAAATACCGAGCCTGTACCATCAACAATCATCGCCTCATCACTCATTATAGGTAAATAAGCACCGCCAGCTACACAAGAACCCATAATAGCCGCAATCTGAATAATCCCTTGCGAACTCATGATGGCATTATTTCTAAAAATACGTCCAAAATGTTCCTTATCTGGAAAAATCTCGTCTTGCATAGGTAAAAACACCCCTGCCGAATCTACCAAGTAAACAATTGGTAAATTATTTTCCATAGCAATTTCTTGCGCTCTCAAATTCTTTTTGGCAGTCATCGGAAACCATGCACCAGCTTTTACAGTAGCATCATTGGCAACCACCAAACATTGTTTACCGCCTATATAACCCATCATCACCACCACCCCTGCACTTGGGCAACCACCAACATCCTCGTACATCCCTTCAGCTGCGAAAGCTCCAATCTCCAGCTGAGGCTGATCATCATCTAACAAATAGGCAATACGCTCCCTTGCCAATAATTTGCCCTTTTCTTTTTGCTTTGCCGCAGCTTTTTCTCCGCCACCCAAACAAACTTTTTTAAGCTTTTGTTTAAGCCTAAAAACCTCTTGTTTATTTACATCCTCATTCTTATTAAATTCTAAATTCATATCATTTTAATTATTATAGCGTTACCCTTCTTAGGTCGGGTCCGGGCTATTCGTTGCAAGTCCGCTCCGCAAAAAAAGCGGAAGCGAGCTTTTCACTGCTATCCCTAACGCCCTTGCAAGCTTGCTTATTTATTGTAATAATCTAATTTGGGTTTGGTTTTAAATTAAAGCTAATAAAATATTTTAATCAACAATAAACAACCACAAAGTAATTACAAAAGTAAACTAAGCTTAAAAGCTAACTTGTTGACAACAAGCATAATGTTAACAATTAAATAATATACAGTTATTGAAAATATGGAATACAATCACTTATTTTTATAGACCGCAAAATGGTCATCATATCTAAAACTAAAATTATGACCTGGAAAAAATTTAGTGGAGAGACGCTTAAATCTTCAATCTTAACCGAAATTGAACAAACTATCGAAAAGGAAACCAATCTTGGCAACAAATTAAAAGTTTGTATTGGTACCGATTCTCAAGTAAAAGGAAAAATAACAGATTTTGCAACGGTAATTGTTTTTTTACGAGAGCAAAAGGGTGGTTTTATGTTCATCAACCAAGAACGTACCACGCAAAAAATGAGTATTAAAGAACGTATGCTTGCTGAAGTGCAAAAGTCTATTGAATGCGCTTACTCGGTTTGTAACTTATTAGATTTATATCATGTTGATTTAGAAGTTCATGCAGATATAAATACAAACCCACAGTTTAAGTCTAATGCGGCTTTAAATGATGCCATGGGTTATATTTTGAGTATGGGTTTTGCATTTAAAGCCAAACCCGAGGCCTTTGCCAGTTCTTATTGCGCAAATAAAATGGTACAATGAAAAAGCCTTTTAGATATCTAAAAGGCTTTTTCAATATCATTTTCAATAATGTCTATTGTATAAATTCTTTAGGGCTTAGCAATGTACCTTGTGAGTATTTCTCTGAGTGCTGAGATTGATCTAAACCTAGCTCTTCATCTTCCACGCTTACTCTTATAGGTTCAATAAAATTAATGAGTTTAAAAATCAGAAACGAAACTACAAAACTGAAGGTAGCGCTAATTATTAACGCTTTTACTTGGGTAAAGAAAAATTCAAAATTACCGAATAAAAGTCCATCATTACCTGCTGGATTAATCATTTTTGATGCGAATATTCCTGTCATTAGTACGCCCACCATACCGCCAACGCCATGGCAAGGAAAAACATCTAAGGTGTCATCTAATCTAGATTTTGATTTAATATGAACGGCAATATTTGAAACAATGGCCGCAAAAACACCAATAAAAATACTTTGTGAAATACTAACAAAACCAGCTGCTGGCGTAATAGCGACCAAACCCACAACCGCTCCAATGCAAAAACCCAAAACAGATGGTTTTCTATTTCTGGCCACATCAAAAAACATCCAAGCTAAACCTGCGGCGGCGGCAGCGGTATTTGTTGTTGCAAAGGCAGTTACAGCTAAACTATTTGCAGCTAATGCAGAACCCGCATTAAAACCAAACCAACCAAACCAAAGTAAGCCAGTTCCTATTAAAACATAAGGAATGTTAGCTGGCGGAATTTCTTTGTTTTCTAAATGCACTTTTCTTCTTTTTAATACTAAGGCACCAGCTAATGCTGCGCAGCCAGCAGAAATATGAACAACTGTACCACCTGCAAAATCTAATGCACCCATTTTAAATAAAAATCCTTCGGGATGCCAAGTCCAATGTGCCAAAGGAGCATACACAAAAATGCTAAATAAGGCAGTAAATAAAATATAAGAAGTAAATCTAATACGCTCTGCAACTGCACCTACCACTAAGCCAGGAGTAATTACAGCAAACATCAATTGAAAAAATGCAAATAATGTTTTAGGTATTGTTGGCGCTAAAGACCATGGCTCTGATGATGCAACATCTTTAAAAAACAAATGTGTAAAAGGATTACCAATAAAACCATTTATAGATTCTCCAAAACATAGGCTATATCCAACAACAATCCATAAAACACCAACTACACCTGCGGCCACTACGCTTTTAATCATGGTTGATAAAACATTTTTACGATGCACCATACCGCCATAAAAAAAGGCTAAACCAGGTGTCATTATAAAAACTAAAGCAGTTGCAACAATAATCCAGGAGATATCTGCCTGATTATACCTAGTTTCATCTGCAAAATTTGGTTTTTCTACTACAAAAAAGGTAGAAATTGCCACTATTATGAGTATAATAAATGGCAAAACTCTTTTTAATGATAATTTATTCATAATTGTTTGTATTTATTCAACAATAATCAATAAAAAAATCAATATTTTACATTTTAATTGAAAAAAATATAATATATATCATGTTATTATTGATTTTTTAACAAATAACCTTATTTTTAATACGCAAATTATAATTTGAAGCAAATATTTTTTATTAAACATTTAGTTAATAAAATCGTTACTATTGATAATGAGAACGTACACCCTAAATTTTGAGCAAAAAGTACCAATAAGCTTACAAGAAGCTTGGGATTTTTTCTCTTCGCCATTAAATTTGGCTAAAATTACACCCAAGAGTATGAGCTTTGTGATTACATCTGACTATGCCCCAGGTACTAAAATGTATGAAGGTATGCTGATATCTTACAAAGTATCCCCATTGTTAGGTATTAAGATGGACTGGATGACAGAAATCACCTATGTGAAGGAAGGTGAATACTTTATAGACGACCAGCGTTTTGGACCTTTTGCATTGTGGCATCACGAACATCATTTCAAAACTATTGAAGGTGGTGTTCTAATGACTGATAAATTAACATACGCTGTTCCTTTTGGTTTTTTAGGCCAAATTGCTAACGCTTTAGTTATTGCAAAACAAACTCAAGATATATTCAATTATCGCGTTAAAGCTGTTGAGGAAATGTTTGGAAAATATTAGTTTTTTAGGTGGTTGGTTTGTTAGATAGTTGGATAATTGAATTGGTTAATTGGTGTAATTAGTTGAAATAGTTCATTAGTATCTTCAAATAAAAAGTTCATTAGTCGATTCTATATTGCTAATGAACCAATGACTAATGAACTATCGACCTACCACTAAAAAAAACTATTCAACTAAGAAGCTATTGCCCTATATTCCATATTTTATCATAACCTAAGGCAACTTCTTTTTGCCTCAAATTTTTAATCCCTTCTATTAAACCGCTGATGATTTCATCTGTTGAGCAAGCTTGGGCCAAGGCATTTGGGTTAGTTTTAACCAAGTCGCCATTAAAAGCTTTACCAGATGTGTTTACAATATACCCACTAGCATAAGTTCCCTGTTTGCTGTTATTACTTTCATCTCTGCCCGTAATTTTTATAGATAAAGACGGAATTAAAATTACTTTACCCTCACTGTTTCCCGCTACTTGAAAACTAAGGTGCATATTAACCAATCCATCAACATCTGCTTCTTTCATTAAATTTCCCACAATATTATCTGTTGTATAGTTTTCGCTTATGCTACCCACAATTTCTCCAATTGACTTTGGATCGGTACGTTGTGTGCCTTTGTAGCTTGTATTTACGATACTTGCTGTATTATTAGCTGCGGCCGGATAAAGGGATGCATAATTTGTATTACTAGTTATTTTTTCAACAGGTACAAAATCTATGTTATACTCGGTTTTCATAAACTTAACCAAGCCATTGTAAACCCTATCCATTACGGTTTGCCATTGTGCATTGGTTAATTGAGGGAATTGATAAGTTGTTGTGGTGGTGGTAATTGTTCTAGTTTGAACGTATCCATATCTTGCACTATAATCGTATCCAGTTTTTTCCGAACTAGAAACATCCTGTTTAAACGTGTTTCCTTGCATGGTAAAAGAAGTTAGACCAAATTTAGAGCCTTTAGAAAATGGAATACCATAATTAGCATTTGGTTTATAAAAAGTATAACCCACATTATTTGTTAAACTTTTATCGCTTATTTTAATAGATGCATAAACGCTTTCTTCTTGCTTACCTTTAATAATTACTGGCATACTAGCATAAGATGTAGCAGTAATTTCGGCACTTTTTAAACTCCCCATGTTTTGCGAGGCATCTAGTTTATCTCTTTCGGTCTTAAATTCACGCTCAATAATCAAAAAGTTTTCGCCTTTGTTATAATTTCCAACGCCTTTAACACTTCCCACAATTTCTGGATTACTTAACGACTCTTTTGGAATAGTTACAGTTACTTCTCCATCTTTACCTGCATCAAAACTTGCAAAATGATTGAGTGCTCTTGCTCCAGCAACATCAGTTATTAGGGAAACTCTAATTCTAGTACCAGCAGAACCTACTGGGTTTTTATAGGTTAATTTAATGTCTTCTGCTAAATCTATAATTGGTAAAGATCTATCACCATTAACGGCAATAATTTCTACTTTGTTAATTGGTTTTAAAGAAAAAGTAGCTTCATCGCCAGATGTAGTTTTAACTTTTATAGATTTAGGTGTAGTAAAAGCATTAGGAAAGGCAGCAAGATAAGAGCCTAAACCTACATACTCCATTTCCTTACCCTCGCAAGTTACAGTGCCATCAATTTTATACAAGCCTAACCCTTCACTTTTGAAAAAGGATACTGATAACATATAATCACCTTCTATAGTTCCGTTAGGGTAGTATTTAGATTCGGAGGTTTTAATTTCTGGCGGATAAACTCCAGAAATAATATTAAATTTTGCAATGGCTACATCTAATTCTTTGGTGGTAGAAGTCATTAAATTACCAGCTAAATTTCCAAGTTTTTCGCCAATTCTTAACTCTGGCATTTTAAGCTTGAACTTTTTCTTATCCTTTTCTTCTTTTTCTTGCGCCGATACCAAGTTGATACAAAATAGTGTCAATAGAATGAGTGAGATTTTTTTCATGATCATTTGTTTTATGGTTCAATAACAAAAATTAAATCAATTTATTTAAGCTTGACTATTTGTTTATTAAAACAAAAGAGATGATAAAATTTGAGTTACAGCTACGTGTTTTTACTGATTTTGATATTGATTGGGAAGGAAAATTCTGATGTTTTAAGAGTTGATTCTTAACTATTATAAATTACTAAAAAGTTAATTCATACTATAAGAAAATATAAAATTGGAATTGAAATCAATTATAAAGACAAGATTATTGAACCAATTGCTAATTAAACTAACGAGAGTCTACTAATGAACTATTGACTAATTACAGTAACTAATACCTAATGAACTAATAAACTACAGAACCAATGAACCAAACAAACTCCCCTGCACCACACCTTTACGTTCTATTTCGTTATCAATAAAAGTTTGAATTTCTGATTTCTTTAACCCCCATTTAGGAGCAATCAACATGTCTAAATCTGATATTCCAAATAAACGTTGAATAACTACATCTGGACGAAGACGAGGTAATAGTTCACAAAGGAAATCGGCGTACTCTTGTAAAGTGAATAGTTTGAAAGGGTCTTTTTTGTATTTAGCCCCCATAATAGAGCCTTCTACAATATGCAAATGGTGAAATTTAACAAAGCTGATTTGCGGGAAACGGTTAATTTCATCGGCGTAAGCCAACATCATGTCATGTGTTTCGCCAGGTAAACCAAATATGGTATGTACGCAAATGTCTAGTTTAGATTTGGTGAGCAAGCCCATCACATCTACAAATTCGTCATGAGAGCAGCCTCGGTTAATTTGAGCTAAGGTTTGGTTGTAAATAGACTCCATACCCATTTCTAAATCTACATCTACCCTATCGGTATAACTTTCTAACAAAGCAATTTTTTCGGCATCAATACAATCGGGACGTGTACCTACTGATAAACCTACGACATGAGTCATATCTACACTTAAGGCTTCGTCATACATCATTTTTAGGTAGTGAGCTGGTGCATAGGTATTGGTATTGGGTTGAAAGTAAATGATAAACTTCTCGGCCTTGTAATGTTTCCATGCTCGCTCCATGCCAAATTCTATCTGTTCTTTCATGGTGGCCATGTTGCGAGAAGTGGGTGTAAAAGAATCTACATTGCAATAAGTGCAACCACCGTATCCTTTCGAGCCATCTCGGTTTGGGCAAGTAAAGCCACCATCGACAATAACTTTGTAAACCCTTTTTACCTGATATTTATTTTTTAAATAGGCACTGTAATAATTATAATTCTTTTCGCCGAAGGCTAATGACTTTTCCAATGTTAAAATGATATTTTTGCAAAGATACAAATAGATAATCATTTGATAATTTAATGCCGTATGTTAAGAATCTATTATAAAAGAAATACCAGGCTTGCCAAAGAAACCGATGTGGAAATGATTCGTGAAATACCCATTGAAAGCTTGGTTTGGGTAGATTTACAAAATCCTACGGTAGAAGAAAAGGTTACCATAGAAACTTATTTTGACATTAAGTACTCTTCTGAAGAAGAATCTTTAGAGATTGAAAGTTCATCTCGTTTTAGTGAAATGGATAACGAAATTATTATTAATTCTAACTTTTTATCAATCAGAGAAAACGGTTTTGATTACAATCCTGTATCTATTATTTTGGAAAAAGCCATTTTATTTACCTACCGAGATGATGATATTAAAACTTTTGGCGAAACAGTCAAAAAAATAAAAGCTAACCCTACTTTGTATGTAAATGGCTATCAAATTTTATCTACGCTGTTAGAAACCTGTATAGACCAAGATGCAGATTTAATTGAGAATATTGCTAAAGACATTGCTGAGCTGAATAAAAGTTTAAAATCGACAAATGAGAAAGTAGATGAAGACGACCTTTTAAAAATATCGTCTTTACAAAGTGATAATATGTTGCTGCGAGAGAATATTATTGATAAGCAAAGGTTACTTTCATCTTTAATAAAATCTTCGGTATTCCCTCAAGAATTTATGGGTGTTTTAAGAATAATGATTAAAGATATTAGCTCGCTTTTGGAACACAATAAATTTGCGTTTGAAAGGCTTGAGTATTTGCAAGATACTTTTATGGGTTTAATTAATATTGATCAAAACCGTATTATTAAAATTTTTACGGTTGCAACCGTAGCTTTTATGCCTCCTACCCTAATTGCTAGTATTTACGGTATGAATTTTAGCTTAATGCCAGAACTACAATGGAAATACGGTTATTTTTTAGCACTGTTTTTAATGGCAGCATCATCATTAGGAACGCTTTTCTATTTTAAAAAGAAGAATTGGTTGTGAAAGGTGAATGGACAATGGTCAATGGACTATGGACTATGGACTATGGACTATGGACTATAAAATTTAAACCTTATTTGTCGAATCTCGCTTATTTAAAGTACAATTTAAGGTGATTTGGTGGAGCTGTTGTTCTGTTTTACTTTCGATTTCTTTAATCAGTAAGCTTGCTGCAGTTTTACCAATCTCAAAAGCTGGTTGTGCAATGGTAGTTAACGATGGGTTTAAATGTCGGGCGACTTCTAAACTAGAAAAAGTGATAATTTTAATGTCTTTTGGAATGTTAAGCGCTAATTCTTTACAAATATCGTAACAGGCGATAGCTAGTTTTTCGACCGTACAAAAAATTGCATCTGGTTTTTTATCTAAAATAAAAGTTTTAAGCTCATTCAAATCTAATTCTTGCGATGGCGAAAAGGTTTTTATTAAACTTAAATCGGGAGTTAAACCGTATGATTTTAAAGCATCTACATAAGCGTTTTCTCGCTTTTGCATGGTTGTTAAATGCGAACCAGCCTTTAAAAACAATATTTTTCTAGACCCTTTACTTAGTAATAACTTGGTCCCTTCCAAAGCACTTTCATAATCGTTACTGGTAATTTTGGTGGTTTCAATTTCTTCCAAAACCCGATCAAACATCACTAATTTAATATCCCTGGCTAAAATTTCGTTTAAATGAGCAACATCTTCAGTTTCTGAGCAAACTGAAATTAAAACACCATCTACCCTGCCTCCAATTAAGTGGTTAATAATTCTTAGCTCTTTTTGATAATCTTCATCGGTTTGGTAAATCAAAACATAATAATCGTTTTCCTGGCACACAGCCTCGACTCCTTTAATAACTCGGGTAAAAAAGTTGTTCGATATTTCGGGAATAATTAGTGCAATGGTTTTGCTTACATGTTTTCTTAAAGAAGCAGCAAAAGGATTTGGATGATAATTTAAATCTTTAGCAAGCTGTTTTACCCTTTTTTTTGTTTCTACATTAATTTCATAACTATCTGTTAAAGCCCTAGAAACTGTAGAAACAGATACTCCTAAAATATCTGCTATTTCTTTAAGTGTTACGTTCTTCATTGAATAGAAAAATCAAAAAAAAATTAATATTCTAATGGAATGATTGGCTCTTTTTTACTGGTGCTCATAATCATCATGGTATGAAATGTTTTTACCACGCTTATTCTACTTATTTTTTGCATAATTAATTGCTCATAAGTTTTAATATCTTTTACATAAGCTTTCAATAAAAAATCACATTGCCCAGTAACATGATGGCATTCCGTAATTTCTTTAATTTCTCCAATCTCTTTCAAAAAAATCTGAATAGTATCTTGTTGATGGAAATCTAATGATACTTGGATAAATGTTTTTATTCCTAAACCCAATTTCTCCTCATCTACCAAAGCATGGTAACTTTTAATATAGCCAGAGTGCTCTAACTTTCTAACTCTTTCTAAAGTAGGTGCCGGAGATAAACCAATGTGTTGCGACAATTGTAAATTGGTAATTCTACCGTTTTCTTGTAAAATTTTTAAAATATTAAAATCTATTTTATCTAATTCCATAATTGGGTTTTATACTACAAATTTAAATTTATTACTTATAAACCAAATTATATTTTACAAAATACTCAATTTATTTTTGATTATTTCTTAGATTTAAATTTTTAGACTAATCTAAATTTATTATTAGATTTACAAAATTAAATTTTTACCATGAATATTTCGTTTACAGAAGAAAATTATTTGAAGGCAATTTACCACAATCAAGAGAAATTAGACGGTTTGGTAAGCACCAATGCGTTATCAGATTCTTTACAAACCAAAGCAGCTTCAGTTACAGATATGCTTAAAAAATTAGCCGATAAAGATTTAATTAACTACGAAAAATATCAGGGCGTTAGCCTTACGCAAAAAGGAAAACAGAAAGCATTAACTATTATTAGAAAACACCGTTTATGGGAAGTTTTTATGGTGGATAAATTAGCTTTTAAATGGGACGAAGTACATGAACTTGCAGAGGAGTTAGAACATATAAATTCTGAAAAGCTAATTAACAAACTTGATGAGTTTTTAGGCTTCCCAAAATACGACCCTCATGGCGATCCAATACCTGACAGCGATGGAAATATCAAAACAGAAGCATTTATAGTTCTTTCTAAATTAAATATTGGCGATAGCGGTAAAATTAGTGGGATAAAAGCGCACTCGAAGGAGTTTTTACAATATCTAGAAAAAATGAACCTCACTATTGGTCAAAAAATTACACTATTAGAAAAAATTAGTTTTGATGGGTCTGTAATATTAAAAATTAACGACCAAGAAAAATCAATAAGTAGAGAAGTTTCACAGAATTTATTAATAGGATGAAAAATACCGAAAGCTATAGTTCTTTAAGCGAAGTAAACTCTTCGGTTAACACCAATAAAAGAAAAGGTTGGAAAAGAATTTTTGCTTTTTTAGGTCCGGCTTATTTGGTAAGTGTGGGCTATATGGACCCTGGAAATTGGGCAACAGACCTAGCCGGTGGTTCTCAGTTTGGATATAAACTGATTTGGGTTTTACTGATGAGTAACCTCATCGCATTGCTATTACAATCTTTAAGTGCGAGATTAGGAATTGTAAGAGGCTTAGATTTAGCGCAGGCCTCAAAAAATGCTTATCCAAAATGGGCAAATATTCCGCTATACATTTTAGCCGAAATTGCCATTGCTGCCTGCGATTTGGCCGAAATTATAGGTATGGCCATCGGTTTAAACTTGCTATTTGGTTTACCCCTAATTTGGGGCGTCAGTATTACCGTTTTTGATACTCTATTATTACTATTACTTTTAAAACGAGGAATGCGAACTGTAGAGACCTTTATTGTTTCTTTAGTTTTTATTATTGGATTAGCCTTTTTAGTCGAAATGTTTATTGTAACTCCCGTTTACACGGATGTTTTGCAAGGTTTTAAACCATCGGCTTTAAGCGGAAGTGCTTTATATATCGCTATCGGGATTATTGGAGCAACAGTAATGCCTCATAATTTATACTTACACTCATCTTTGGTGCAAACCAGAAAGTTTGATAGATCGATAAAAGGGATGAAAGAGGCTATCAAATTTAATTTTATTGATACCGCCATTGCCTTAAACCTCGCCTTTTTTGTAAATGCTGCCATTTTAATATTAGCTGCTGCAGCTTTTTATACCAATGGTTTTTACGAAGTTGCCGAAATACAAGATGCCTATAAACTCCTAGAAAACTTATTTGGTAAAGCTGCCCCTTCCCTTTTTGCCATTGCTTTAATTGCTGCTGGGCAAAGTTCTACCATTACCGGAACTTTAGCCGGACAAATTATTATGGAAGGCCATTTGAATTTACGTATTCAGCCTTGGCTACGCCGATTAATAACCCGATTAATAGCTATTGCCCCTGCTTTTTGCACCATTCTATTTTTTGGCGAGGAAAGTTTAGGAAGCCTATTGGTGTTAAGTCAGGTGGTTTTAAGTTTACAATTAGGCTTTGCCATTATTCCACTCATACACTTTAACTCCGACAAAAAATTGATGCAAGGTTTTGCCATAAAAACTTGGGTAAAAGTTTTAGCTTGGGTAAGTGCTGTAATTATCATTTACCTAAACATTAGCTTAGTAATTGATGAGCTTACCGGCTGGATAAACGCTGGTGTAAGTAAATTATTAATTTATGGCTTAATAATTCCAGTTGTTGTGGCTTGTTTTGGCTTATTGGTATATATATTTATTCATCCGTTTTTAAACAAAGTGACCAAAGTAGTTAACCTATTACCGCATGGTAAAGCTTTATCATTAAGTAGTTTAACAAAATTTAGCTATCAGCATATTGGTATTACTACCGATTTTTCTGACCATGATGAAAAAGTAATTAGAAACGCTTTAATGCAGGGAGGTAAAAATGCAACGTATGTATTTATTCACGTTGTAGAAACTGCCGGAGCAAGGTATCATGGTAAAAATGTGATGGATAATGAGACCATTTTAGATGAAGAAAACTTACTGAAATACAAACAAGATTTAGAAAACCAAGGCTATAAAGTATCGTATAAAATTGGCTTTGGAAACCCTGCAAATGCCATTAGCAAAATTGTGAACGATGAAGAAATAGACTTTTTAGTGATGGGCGCACATGGCCACAAAGGAATTAAAGATTTACTATTTGGCACAACCGTAGATACCGTAAGGCATAAAATTAACATCCCTGTTTTAATTGTGAATTAGGCTTTTGGGGTGATTTGAGTTAAGATTGGTATTGATGTTTTGGTAATGAAATACATTTAAATAAGAGTTATCGGCAATTAAACAGAATAGACTATGCACTTTTATTATATTGACGAAACAGGTTGTAACGGACGAGACTTAAGGCAAGCTGAACAACCAATTTTTGTTTCAGGAGGAATAATTCTGCGAGACGAAGGTTGGAATAAAACTCATGTTGACTATCAAACTATTATTTCCAGTTATTTTGGTGGACAAATTCCAGCAAACTTCGAGTTTCATACGCAAGATTTATTTTCACCAAATGGGGCAGGACATTTTCTAAATAATACAAGGGAAAGACGAAATCAACTAATTAATGACTTACTTGATTTAATTGCGAATAGAAAACATCATTATTATTATTTTGCTATTGATAAAGTAAGTCTTGATAATTATGATATTTCAAGAGTAAGAGATAAAACTTATTTCGATTTAAAGACACCATATTTAGTGGCTTATGACTATTTGATTACATCGTATGAAAAATACACTAAAGAGAAATTAGCGCAAAGTGCGAGAGCTTTAGTAATTATTGATGAAAAAGATTCTTTCATAGACGAGATAGAAGCGGTAACGCATTATAGAAGATTTTCTGGACCACAAAACAAAAGAGTAAAATGGATTGTGGAGTTCAGTTATCCTGTAGACTCTAAAAAAAACACAATGATTCAGTTATCCGACCTATTACTTTTCATAACAAGAAAATATTTGGAAATAGAGCATGGTTATAGAGATGGATATTCATCAGAACTCAAAGGTATTTTTCGTGATTTTTACAAAAAAATTGATAACCGCCTAATCTTTAAAAAAACACAAACAGAGACAGGTAGAAACTCGGAATACTATAATGCTTTTATTGAAACGATAAGTTTAAAACCGACAACACGATGGAGAACTAGAGTATATTAACTGCCCATTATCACGGTTTAGCAAACTCTAAATCGATTTCAACTTCACACCAAAAACAAAAGTACGTGGAATACTTGGCCCGTAAACAAAATTGCTATCCCTGTTTTTACCTAAATCAAAATTTTGCTGGTAGGCATCAAAAACATTTTTAAAGCCCGAAAAAACTTCTAGTCCAGTTTTAACTTTATTAAAATTAAAGGTATGTCCAATTCTAAAACCTAAATCGGTAAAAGATTTGGTAAGGAAATATTCATCTACATTTTGTCCAGTATTATCTCCTGCAAAATGAGTTAAAAGCATGGGACCGGTATAAACAATATTGCTACTCAAATTCCAATTTTTGGTGGGCGTATAACTAAAGGTTGCATATCCGTAAGTGTTTGGTGTACGCAAAAATCTACGTTCAGGCGCTAAACCATCAATATTAAAAACGGCAGTATTAAATTTACTCGATTGTACAGTAAATCCAGCATCAAACTGAAAAGTATAATCAAAATTTGCTCTGGCCTCTAATGAAAATCCTTTTACAACAGCAGCATCTCCATTACGCTTTTGAAAAATTTGTCCAAAATTATCGCTTCCTAAAGGATATTGAAAAAACACATCATTTAATCGAGTAAAAAAACTTTCGAGGGTAAACCCATAGATCAAATAAGGAGAAGCTTTATCATAATTGATAGAACTAGTGAAGCTATTAGAGCGTTCTTCTCTTAAGTTTTGGGCTAATGATATTCTAGAAACTCCACCGACAGCAAAAGCAATATGTAAATCGGTATCAAAAGCTTGAGGCGCTCTAAAGCCTGTTCCCCACCCTAATCTAAACTGTGTGTTTTGCTTAAATTTATACAAAAACGATAAGCGAGGACTTAAAATTGGCTGATTGACCAAGTTATGATGATCGAGTCTGAAGCCTGCTAAAACATTGATTTGATCGTTAACATCCCAATCGTTTTGGGCAAAAAAACCTAAATTTTTAGTGGTTTGGTCAATTTTGTATTGATAAGAAGCAATTTCATCAAAAACATCGTCATAAACATATTCTGCACCTAGTGTTAGTACGGCTTTTCCTCCTAAAAACTTATTGAATTTATTATTAAACTGTAGACCGCCTTGGTGTGTAAAAACATCTGATATTCCGTAAGGTGGGTTACTTAAAAATTGTTGTAACTCCGCAGGGTCATCAGGTGAAATACCTGTATAATGTGTTCTATCGGTGTTTTGACCACCATAATAAACATTTATTGAGTTTTTATCTCGGTTAAAGTTATAAGAATAGCTTAGGCTTCCCATAAAAACATGATGGTTTCTTTCTTCTGCTTGTTGCGTTAAATAAGCTGGTTTGTTTACCATTTCGCCTCCCAAACGGTACTCGTAAATTTGATTGACGATTAGTTCTAAATTTTGATTTTTTGTGGGCTTTAAGAAAAAATTAGCTCCAAAACTATTATTTCTAAGCTGAGGTAACTCCGAAAAGTTATCACTATTAACATCATAAAAACCTCTATTTCTATGATTTACAAACAAGCTTAAACCGGCATTTTTGGCATCATTAATCAAAGATACATTGCCCGAAAGTACTTGATCTGTTGTTTGTCCTTTTATACTTTGATAGGTTTTTGTGATATCGAAACTATTAGCAGATGGTACTTTTGTAATTACGTTTACGGTGCCACCAATAGCGCTAGAACCATAAAGGGCAGATACACCACCTTTTACAATTTCAATTCTATCAATCATGTTAGCAGGCAGTTGTTCTAGTCCGTATAAACCAGTTAATGGGCTAAAAATTGGGCGACTATTGACTAAAATTTGAGAATAACCACCTTGCAAACCATTCATTCTTAATTGTGTATAATTACAAGTTTGGCAATCGGTCTCCACTCTTAAACCCGGTTGAAATTTTAAACCATCAGACAGGCTTGTGGCAACAAGTTGCTCTAATAATTTACTATCAATTACATTTACAATTACTGCTGAGTTTGTTTTTCTTTTAGGAGTTCTGGTTCCGGTTACCACAATATCGTTTAAATGAGTTGCCATATTTTTGGTAAGCTTAAAAGTTAAATCCTGCGAAACAGTGGAAATGGAAATTAACTTTTCCTGAGTTTGATAACCTAATAAAGAAGCCATAATTTGATAATTCCCTGATTTCAAATTATCTATTTTAAAATAACCTAAACTATCTGTTAAAGTAGAAGATTGAGCGTTTTTCACAATTACTAAAGCAAAAGGTAATGGTTCGTTTTGTGCATCAACAACCCGACCGCTAACGCTATAGTTTTGAGAAAAAGCTAAACTTGAGAAAAAAATTAAATAAATAATAAAGCCAATAAACTTTCCTTTAAACATATTTTTAATCGATTTAAAAATCAAAACAAAGATATATCAAATTATATTTTTAGACAAGTCTAAAAATATAATTATATAAAGCTAAATTTTTAATTACTAAGCACCTAAAAGTGTTTCGAAATATTAATAGAGAGATACATTTATAAATTTTTACCTTTACACCAATTAAAAAATGACGAACAACGATATTAACATACGCAACAAAAAAGCAAGTTTTGAGTATCACCTACTCGAGACCTTTGCGGCAGGTATTAAACTGTTAGGTACCGAAATTAAATCTATAAGAGAGGGTAAAGCGAATATTAGTGATGCTTTTTGCACTTTTATTAATAGCGAACTTTATGTGAGAAACTTACACATTTCGGAATATTCGCATGGTTCTTTTTATAACCACGAAGCAAAAAGAGATCGTAAGTTATTGCTTACCAAAAAAGAAATCAAAAAATTACTAATCAAAGGCGAAGATAAAGGGCTTACCATTGTTCCTCTAAAAATATTTATAAACGATAGAGGTTTTGCGAAAATGGAAATCGCTTTAGCGCAAGGTAAAAAAGCGTTTGATAAACGAGATTCGTTAAAAGAGCGTGATGTAAAACGAGAAATGGACGCTGCGATGAAGAGGTAGTCGGTAGTTATTAGTCGGTGGTCAGTAGTCAGTAGTCAGTAGTCAGTAGTCAGTAGTCAGTAGTCAGTAGTCAGTAGTCAGTAGTCAGTAGTCAGTAGTCAGTAGTCAGTAGTCAAAATAAAAAGCATAAAACTAATACCCTAATGATTAATGAGCTAATTTTACCAGTGAACTAAATATTACCAAGCTTGGTCGCCCAAAAGCGGCACAAACCTAAATGTATCCAAAACAATTTTATCAAATTCGTTTTCGCTTACTCTTATTACAGTAACCATTTTTTGTTCTTTTTCATTCCCTACCGGGATTACTAAAATGCCTCCAATTTTCAATTGCCGTAATAATACTTGAGGTACCAAAGGAGCACCTGCGGTGACAATAATTTTATCATAAGGAGCGTGTTCTGCAATGCCTTTTGAGCCATCTCCTAAAAAAAACTCTGCTTTGTAACCTATATGAGGCAATACTTTTGTTGTTCTTTCAAAAAGTTTTTCTTGTCTTTCTATAGTAAAAACCTTTGCGCCAAGTTCTAACAACACACATGTTTGATAGCCACAACCAGTGCCAATTTCTAATACTTTATCACCTTTTTGTATGTTTAGTAACTCGCTTTGGTAGGCAACGGTGTATGGGTTAGATATGGTTTGCCCCTCGCCTATTGGAAATGCTTTATCTAAATAAGCTTGTGCCCAAAAAGTTTCATCAAAAAAATAATGTCTTTTTACTTTTCCAATGGCTGCAAGTACATTTTTATCATTAATTCCTTTTGTTTTTTCTAATTCGGCAACTAATTTTTTCCTTGCACCTTGTTCTCTATAATTATCTACAAATTTATATGCCATACTTTAGCAAAAATATAATCTAAATTGAAATATTAGCTTATTTATTAGCTTTGTGAATAATTTTTATTTCAATAAAAATACGCTCGGCATTTACCGCATGAACAAAAAAATAGCTATTCTTTTTATAATCAGCAATTTAATTGCGGCTACTATTTTTTCATCATTTTATCTAAATTTAAACAGCAACTTAATAGACTTTAAATTATTACAAGTTTTCTTTGTTAGCGGGTTAATGTTGCTTTATTTAGTATTTGGTACCTTCCAAAAACCATTTAGAAAATCAAGATTTAAAGAATTAATCAACACCATCAATCAGTCTATATTTATAGTTATTATATATATTTTTTTAGCTCAATTATATTTTAAAGAGGCATTATTATCTATAAGCTTATCTGTTATTTTTAGAATTTTGGTAGCACATTTGTTTATTCTTTATGGTACAAGGTTATTGTTTTTAACTTTTGTAAAAAGATTACTTCAAAACAAAATTATTGGTTATAAAACGTTGATTATTGGAGATAATAACAAGGCATTTCAATTAGCAAAAGAAATAAGTGAAATTAAAAAATCTGTAGGTTTCAATATTTTAGGATACATAAAAACTAGCGAAAAAATAGCTAAGATTAATCAATTATCTATCCCTTGCTTAGGTAGTTTGAATGATTTAAAAATAATCATCATCAGTCAAGAAATTGAGGAAGTTATAATCGCCATAGAAACCTCACAACATCATGCGTTAAAATCAATTTTAGATAGTTTGGAACAAACAGAAGTTATCATCAATATCATCCCAGATATGTATGATATTGTATCTGGCTTTGTAAAAGTGAACTACTTATTCTCTATACCATTAATTACGCTACATGAAGATATGATGCCTCTTTGGCAAAAGCTGATTAAAAAAGTAATGGATATTTTAATAAGTGTATTGGTTTTAATAATCTTAAGCCCTATTCTTTTGATTATCTCTATAATTATCAAAATAAACTCAGATGGTCCAATTATTTATTCGCAAGAGCGAATAGGCTTAAAGGGTAAGCCTTTTAATATTTACAAGTTTAGAACCATGTTTAATCATGCCGAAACTGATAAACCATTATTATCTAGTGCTAATGATCAAAGAATCACTTCTGTAGGCTTATTTTTGAGAAAATTGAGACTTGATGAATTACCGCAATTTATTAATGTTTTAAAAGGAGATATGTCTATTGTGGGGCCAAGGCCCGAGCGCCAATACTTCATAGACCAAATTATAAAGCAAGCACCACATTATTATAATTTACAAAAGGTACTTCCCGGGATAACATCATGGGGGCAGGTTAAATATGGTTATGCAGAAAATATTAATCAAATGATAAAACGTTTAACATTTGATATTATCTACATAGAAAACCGTTCACTAGCATTAGACTTTAAAATTATGTTTTATACAATTATTACAATTTTGCAAGGAAGAGGAAAATAAATTAATACTTTTGAGAATATGAAAAAACTGTTTGTTCTTCTACTTTTTATCGTTAGCATAAAAAGTTTTGCTCAATCTCAAAACGATTTTAATTACGCAATAGGCTTAAAGCTATTATCTGTGGAAGAGTTTCCTAAATTATTAAACGAGGTAAGAGAAAATATTCCTTATAATAATACATCTTTTGATGGTTTAATGCTAAAAATTAATGATAACCAAATTAGTTATAGATTTCAGCTTTCTAATAGTAAAACTAACGATTATAGTTTTGTAAATGAGTGTGCTACTTGTGAATCGGTGGTTGGAGTATATAAAAGCTTTGATATTAAAATAGGCTTTGAAAGAAGTTTGATTTATAGTAAAATACAGCCTTTTTACGGAATTGATTTGGGCTATAAAAGAGCTAGATTTGATGGAAAATCTCACGACATTAACAATAATGCTTTCTTATACAATGCAGCAATAGAAAAAAACGGTGCATTAGCTTATGGTTTTATTGGAGTAAAATACAACATTATACCAAGAATTACTTTAAGTGCAGAAGCTGGTGTTGATTACATTTATACCTACGACAAAGAAACTAAATCTAGTAATGTAAACTTTGTTATTTCTCAAAACAAGTTTGATAGGTTGCAGTTTACTTCTAAACCTTTAGGGCTACTAAGTTTGCAATTTAATTTTGGGCAAGATTAATAAGGGTCTACATCAACTACAGAAAAAACCCCTTTATTTAATTTATCGGCTTCAAAAGTACTTAACTGTTCTTTGAGGTAGTTTTTAATTTTATTTACAGACTGACTTTCCCAATTTATTTTTATGGTAATAGTTTGTATGTAAAAGTTTCTAACCCTACCAATTAATGGCGAATGTGGCCCTAAAACCATATCACCCAGCTGTAATTTTAGCGTTTTTGCAAAATTATCAGACATCACCAATAACTTACCTAAATCTTTATGTTTAAGGTTAATTTGTATTAATTTATAATACGGTGGATATTTAAATTGCTTACGCTCAATCATCTCCTCACGATACATTCCTTCATAATCATTAGCAACAACTTGTTGTATAACCCTATGCTTGGTATCGTAAGTTTGAATAATTACCATTCCTTGCTTTGCCCGGCGCCCTGCCCTACCAGCAACTTGAGATAGCATTTGAAAACTACGCTCATAGGCCCTAAAATCAGGAAATTGAATAATGCTATCGGCATTTATTATTCCAATTAAAGTGATATTATCAAAATCAAGGCCTTTTGCCACCATTTGTGTGCCTACCAAAACATCAATTTTACGATCTTCAAAATCGTTTAAAATAATTTGATGGGCATTTTTATTTCTAGTAGTATCATAATCTAACCTAGCAATTTTAACATCGGGTAAAATAATCTTTAAATCGTCTTCAATTTTCTCTGTCCCTAATCCTTTGTAGGTGATATGTTTTGAGCCACAAGCGGGGCAATCTGTAATATTATCTTCTTTATAACCACAATAATGGCAATGTAATTTGTTAGATGTTTTATGATAGGTTAAGCTTACATCGCAGTTGATACACTTTGGTGTGTTGCCACAAGTTTTACAAATTAAAACTGGCACATAACCTCTCCTATTTTGAAAAAGAATAACTTGTTCTTTTTTAGCTAAAGTTTGATTAATATTTTCTATCAAAACGCTAGTAAAATCATCTTTAATTAATTTTCTATTGCGTTCTTCCGATATACTTACTATCTCTATCTGTGGCAATTTTACACCTCCAAACCTATAGTTTAACTTAACCAAACCATACTTGCCATTTAAAGCGTTAAAATAGGTTTCTAAAGACGGTGTAGCCGAGCCAAGCAATACCTTAGCTTTGCTCATGTTAGCTAAAACAATAGCGGCATCTCTAGCATGGTACCTTGGGGAAGGTTCAAATTGTTTGAAAGATGCTTCATGTTCCTCATCAACAATAATTAATCCTAAATTTTTAAATGGCAAAAAAATAGATGATCTGGCTCCCAAAACAATTTTAACATCTCCGTTTAATACTTTTTGCCAAATCTCGGCTCGCTCATTATCATTAAACTTGCTATGGTAAACAATAATTTGATTACCAAAGTAAATTTGTAAACGGTCTATCATTTGGCCAGTAAGTGCAATTTCTGGTAAAAGATAAAGCACCTGAACATTACTTTTTAAGTATTCTTCTATTAACCTAATATAAATTTGAGTTTTACCGGAAGATGTTACCCCATGTAATAAAACAACAGATTTTTCTAAAAAAAGGTGATTGATGTCTTTATAAGCTAATTGCTGCTCTTCGTTTAAAATAAAATCAGAAATGATACTGTCATCGTTAGTGGAAAATCTACTGATAACCTTTTGCTGCTGAATAAAGATATCTTTATCAACCAAAGATTTTACTATCGAAGAACTTACGCCAGCGGTCTCTAGTAAATCAGTCTTTTTTACCTCTAAAGATGATTTTTTTAACTTTAAAAAAGCTAATAAAGCATCAACTTGTTTGGGAGCTTTTTCTAGTTGTTCAAATAACAGTTTAAGATTTTCTTTATCATCATAAAATTGGTTTAAGGTAATAGTGATTACTTTTTTAGGAACAAATTTGTCTACAATATCTTCTAAAATAAAGATTACTTTTTTATCAATTAAACCTCTTAAAATTGGAAATACAGCCTTTTGATTTAAAATTTTTATGATTTCGTTAATAGTTAATTCGTTTCTTAATTCTAAAGCATCAAGAATTAAAAACTCTTTATCGGAGAGTAAATTTCTATCATAATCAAACTGATGATTTAAAACAACCTTGGTTTCGCTAGCTAATTTTAACGCCGATGGTAATGCTGCAGCCATCACCTCGCCTAAAGTACATAGGTAATAATCGGCAATCCATTGCCACAATTTTAGCTGATTTGCGGTGACAATAGGCTCATCATCAACAACATCTAAAAGGTATTTTGCTTCATACTGTGTAGGTGCTAGTTTAGATATAGATTGTATAATTGCAGTGTAGATTTTACTTTTTCCAAATTGCACTACTACACGCTTTCCAATAGCGATGTCTAAATCCTTATCTTTAGGTACACGGTAAGTAAAAGTATTGGGTATGGCTAAGGGTAAAATAACCTCTACAAACTGGGTTTGTAAAAAACTTTCATTAGGTTCAAAATCTATCATGCTATTTGTCTCTTAGGGCAGCTATTAATAGACTTAACCATCCTAAAATAAAAAATAGACCACCTATTGGTGTTATAGGTCCTAAAATTTTTGTATTAATATGAAGTACATCTTGTAGTGATATTAAATATAAAGAACCACTAAAAAACAGCATACCTGCAACGAAACACCATGATGAAAAATTGATGATTCTATTTCTAAAACGACTAAAAGTTGCTAAGAATAATAAAGCAAACGTGTGATAAAAATGATATTGTACTGCGGTTTGCCAAACATCTAACTGCTTTTCGTCAATAATCTTTTTTAAAGTGTGAGCACCAAAAGCACCAAAAATCACTGCCAAAACACCAAAAAAAGCCGCTATTATTATTATTCTTTTGTTCATTTTATTATATAATGATTTGCTAATTTAATAAAGATGTGTTCAATTTCGAGCGTTCGGTTCAAAAATCTATTTTTGTAACAATTGTTTATTCCGATATGAGAAAAATTATCATCATTATAAGTTTATTATTTACAGCAATAATTGCAACTACGTGGCTGTATTTTAAAAATTTAAATTCAGTTACTCAATCTAATGAAAAAGTTTTTTTGATGATACCAGAAGACGCATCATTAATCTACGAATACAAAAGTGAAGAATCGGTTTATCAAATTTTTAAAGATTTTAAGCTATTTAGCGAAATAATTGGCAAAACTCACTTTGAACACCTTAAAGGATTAAAAGAAATTTTTATTGATGATTTAAATGCTGGCCCTGCTCTTAAAGAAAGTAAAATTTTCTTTTCTATTCATACTACGCAAACAAACAAAAGCGATTTCTTGATATTAACCACCCTAGCAAAAGAAAATAACGATACCAATAGTTTATTAGAAATTTTAGCTTCTAAATATAAAATAAGCAATAGCACATTAAACCAAACAACTGTGCATCAAATAGAATTTAATAACAAAAGTAAATTTTGGTTCTTTTTCAATAACGATGTAATAGCCGGTAGTTTTGATAAAGATTTAATTACGAAGTCGGTTAATTTAATTGCGAATAAGACCCTTAATAAAGATTTAAATCTGAATAGCAATAGCCCTCGTTCAAAAAAATCTTTAGCCAATCTTTATATAAACTTTAGTAAAGTTCCCGATTTTTTAAATCATTTTTCTAACCGAAAAAATCCTCAAGAAACTTTTTATTTAAAAAACATTAAAGCAACAGCAACATTAAACATCAACTATCAAAACAATGCGTTTATGTTTAGTGGTATTACGTTACCTGACAAAAATTCAAAAACTTATTTCAATTTATTCTTATCGCAAAAGGCTGGCAAAAGCACCTTATTAGACGTTATTCCTTTTGATGTTTCTAATTATGCTTTTTATTATGTTTCTGATTATAAAAAATTTAATACAGAACTCAGAAGCCTTCATAATCAACAGAAGGAATGGAAAAAGTTAGAAAAACAATTAAACTATATTACCCAAAAACATGCTATTAATTTAGATAAAGAATTAGTAACTGTCATAGGAAAAGAGTTTGGTTCTTTTCAGTTAGCCTCCGGCGATGAAATAGGAATTATAAAATCTTCTAACACCAATAGGCTTTCTTTTTTACTGTCTACAATAAGTTCTGCTGTTTCTGATGATATTAGGCACTTTGATGATTCTTACCTGATGCAAACTTATTTTGGAGATGCGTTAAAAAACTTTAAAAGACCCTATTACGCTTTTATAGAGAATCACTTAATTATAGCTAATAATACTTCTGCATTGAGTAGCTATTTAAATAATTATAGTAAACAAAATTTGTTAAGCAGAACAGATAAAAACTTAAATTTTCAACAATATTTATCTAACCAAGGCAATATTTTCTATTTTATCCATAACAGTAATTCTAAAGCAGTAATAAAATCTTTTTTAAGCAAAAACGCCTATAAAGCTTTTAAAAGCGACGAGTTTAAATGGACAGATATTTATGGATTTGCCATACAATTTAGTGCAGATAATGACAAATACTTTACTAATTTGTACATGAATAAAATGCCAGAAGAAGAAAGCTTATTACCAAACATTGATAGTTTGATAAACACACCAAATTAGTATTGATGGTAATTTTAATAAACATTTAATATGAAAAAAATTGTTTGTCTCTTACTTTGTTTACTTTGTAGGGATACATTGGTTGGGCAAACAGTTTCACTTTTTCATAGTGGTACTTTGTATGATGGTTTTGAAAACCCAGTACAACAAACTTTTGTAAAAGATTATAGTAGAAAATACGCCATTAATCTTTTTCCATTATTGCATAGTAACTTTAATTTCAAAGGCGATGCTCAAACTGCTTTTAAAAGCATAATTTTTACTAAATCTTATACCAATAGCAATTTTGGGATTAGCAATTATTTAAATAATAATTCCCTTAATTTAAATACTAGCTTTTACCTTTTTACTTACAAAATTTTTAAAACCACAAATTACAATAGAGAGTTAGGTTTTTCATTAAAATTAAATGATGAAGGAACTGCCAATATTAAAAACGGAACCTTTTCTTTATTAGATAGCTACACCAATTTTAATAATAACAGTAGCTACAGTGGCATTTTTAATAATTCTTTTGTTAACCAATCTTATTGGCAATTAGGGTTAAATTATAGAGAAAATTATGACGAAAAATGGGCCTTTGGAGGCAAGTTTTCTATCCTTAATGGTACAAGTTACAATAGGCTAAACATCAATCAATCTCAAATTGCCATTAACAATAACGATTCTTACAATTTGGCAATAGCCGGAAGCTATCAATCGTCATTTGGAATAGATTCTGTTAATCTGAAACGCTTCATCCCAAACCTTAAAAACTTTGGTATTGCCTTAAGTGCTGGCTCTTCCTACACCACTAAAAATGGATTATACTTAAGTGCAAACATGACCGATTTAGGGTTTATCAATTGGGGTAATAATTCTTCTAATTATCAGTTTGATGACCAAGTTACTGTTTTTAATGCTAGCCGACCTGGTGCTGTTTCCCAGTTATTTTCCGAGTTTGAAGAAATATTAAACGTTAATGAAACTAAAAATAATTTTAAATCATTAATTGATGGAAAAATAAATCTTGCCGCTTCGCAAAAATTTGGGTTTTACAAACCTATAGCCGTACTTAATAAAAGTTTATTTAACCCAAACGGACAAATTGCACTAATAAACACTTTTAATAAAGGCAATTTTAACCTAAGTATTAATCCAATTTATGATTTTGTTTCTAAATTAAATTTGGGTTCTCAGGTAATGATCAAATCGCCCAATGCTGAGTTTTATTTGGGTACCGAGCAGATTTTCCCTACCTACTATTTTGTAAAGGGCTACATTACCCAAAATGCAAACATTGGCAAAACCATGCCTCGTTCATCAATTTATTTAGGGTTAAGTATAAAGTTTGGCTCAAAAATGCAGGATATGGGAAATGCAGATGAAATTCCTGGCTTAAACGATCAAGTAACAGGATTTGTGGTTAAACTACCAAACAAAGAAAGAAAAGCATTAGAAAAAAAGAATAGAGAAATAGAAAAACGCCGTAGAAGCAATAATAAAAGGAATCGAAAGAGTTAAGACAACAAACATATCATCTACAAAACCATCAAAAACAAATCATTAGATAAATTATTTTAAATTTGAACAAATTAAATTCTTGTGGCTGATATTAATAGAAATTCTCACAAAATAATTTACCGCAAATACACCTCGGCAGTTAAATATATTTTGATGGCTTTAAGTGTCATCATTATCACTTATTCTTTACCAAAACAAGCTAAATTTAAGTACGAGTTTGAAAAAGGAAACGTTTGGTTGCATGATGATTTAATATCTCCATACAATTATCCCATCAAAAAAACTCCAGAGCAAATTAAAGAAGATAAGGAAAATGTTCTAAAGGCAGCATTACCAATTTACGAGTTTGATGAGCAGATTTTTCAAGATCAGGCGGCACAGTATCAAACAGAGTTTGAAGCAAAATGGAAAAATGCAGGCTTTAAAGATGACGAAACAAAACAACTAACATTTAACATAGGGTTAAATATTTTAAAAGACATTTATCAAAAAGGGATTATTGGCCTAAATAAAAAATACCAAAGAGATGGCGACAAATACATTATCTCTATGGTGAGAAATGGTTTTGAAAATCAGATTAGTACTGGAATTTTAAATAGTCAATCGCAAGCTGCACTAGAAGTAACAAACCAAGTTTTAGAAAGTAAAAACAGTGCAACAGATATCCTGATTTCCTTATTAAAAGATCGTATTACACCAAACGTAATTTATAATGAAAGATTAACCGAAAAAATAGAACAACAAGCGCTAGAAAGTATTTCTTCTACACGTGGTATGGTACAAAAAGGAGAACTGATTGTAGCCAAAGAAAGTACGGTAACAGAAGAGATTTATCAAAAACTAGAATCATTAAGGCAAACCTATGAAGCAGATGCTAGTGCTCCAAATGAAAGAAAATTAACTTTTATTGGTCAGTTTATGCTGGTTTCTTTGGTGATTTATTTGTTGATGACCTTCCTATATCTATTTAGAAAAGATATTTTCACAGATAACAGACAGATTTCACTAATCTTAATTGTTTTTACTGGTATGCTGGTGTTTTTATCATTAAGCATAAAATTTAATTTACCAAGTTTATACTACATCCCTTATTGCATTGTACCTATCATTATCAGAATTTTATTTGATACGCGATTAGCAATGAACATACACCTACTTGTAGTTTTATTAGCTAGCTTTTTCCTTCCAAATAGCTTCGAGTTTGCTTTTATCCAAATTTCGGCTGGTATGGTTGCTATATATAGTATTAAAAACTTGGTTCGTAGAGAACAATTCCTACTTTCTGCATTATTAATTTTACTCAATTATTTTGTTGCCTATTTAGGTATATCTTTAATTAAAGAAGGTACTGTAGGAGCTATAGAATGGATAAAATTTTTACCATTTGTGTTTAGTGTTTTGCTTTCACTTTTAGCATATCCCTTAATTTATCTTTTCGAAAAGCTTTTTGGTATCACATCAGATATTACTTTAATAGAATTAACCAATACCAATAACCCCATATTAAGAGAATTAGCTTTTAAGGCTCCTGGAACTTTTCAGCACTCTTTACAAGTGGCAAATTTGGCCGAGTCGGCAATATTTAAAATTGGAGGAAACGCCTTATTAGTAAGAGCAGGTGCGCTTTACCATGATATTGGCAAAATAGAAAACCCTCAATTTTTTATAGAAAACCAAATTAAAGGAGTAAATCCGCATGATAAGTTACCTTACGAGGAAAGCGCCCAAATTATAATTAAACATGTTTTAAATGGAATAGAGATAGCTAGAAGAAATAATTTACCAGAAGTAATTGTAGATTTTATCCGTACGCATCATGGTAATACTAGGGTAGATTATTTTTATCAATCGTTTTTAAAAAATTTTCCTGAAAAAATTGTTGATGAGAATACTTTCCGTTATCCAGGCCCTATTCCGTTCACCAAAGAGACTGCTGTATTAATGCTTGCCGATTCTGTTGAGGCAGCATCAAGAAGTTTAAAAGAGCCTGATGCCGAGAATATTAACGCATTAGTAGAACGTATTATTGATTATAAATTAGCGCAAGATCAGTTAAATGATAGTAACATTACCTTGAAAGAAATAGAGACAATTAAACTCATATTTAAGACCATGCTGATGGGAATTTACCATGTTAGAGTAGATTATTTAGAACAGAATTAAAATTTCTTTTTGTAGATATAAGCGGATTGCTATATTTGCACTCCCGTTAGGAAGATAAAGCCTTTTTATACGGCAAAAACAAGAACGGAGAGATGCCTGAGAGGCCGAAAGGAACAGTTTGCTAAACTGTCGTACTGGAAACGGTACCGAGGGTTCGAATCCCTCTCTCTCCGCCAGTAAAATGTAAAAGCCTTCAAATCAATCGATTTGAAGGCTTTTTTGTTTCGGTTTTAAGGTAAGTTATGCAAATAGTGATGTGATTTTGGAGCTTTCAAAACCAATCTTTTGCAAACCATTTTTTAATACTTTTTCTAATAAACTATAATTATCGTTTTTTCTTTTGAAGTTTGATCATGCTTTCGGCATACCTTTCACCAAGTATTTGAGCAGATTCACTATCAAAATGAAGATTATCTCCCTTATCTGTTAAATCTTTAGAGCTAACAACAGCGGTAAAAGGGACTTGCTCTGTTATTTTGTGGATATCTGCATTAAAATTTTTAAACTTATCATTAAATTGACCAAGCTCGCCTGAAATAAAAGGTAATTTTTCATTTCCTACTAGTTCTCTTACCCTTTCAATAAGTTTTTTTAATTTAGGTAAATAGAGAGCTAGTTTTTCTGCTTCACTATCGCTCTCTCCTTGATGCCATATTATTCCCCTAATTTCTCCATATTTCATCGCTTCCTTAATTCTTTTTTCAGCGTCATCATACGGATATTTTCCCGTTGCTTTATCTTTAACCCCAGGAACCCAGTGATCAATTGGTGTTCCTCCAACTGCTGTAGGTACTAAACCTATGTCGATTTTAGGACTACTATTAGCCATTACCATACCAAATGATAATCCTGGCCCTACTCCACATACTGATGGCTTATCAAAATGTAAAGGATGATGCGCCTCTACCCAAAGTAAATTTTCACTTAACACTTTTACTTTGCTATTTGCCAAACTCATATTCTCAGTTGTTAACAGACCTCGGCCTGCCATATTAGATTGCCCCATTAAAATGTAGATTTCCATCTTATTTTGTACAATTGAATTGTTAACAGAAGAGCAGGAGCCTAAAAATAAAGTTGTAATCAGCGTAAACAAATATTTCATATCAATAATCAATACGTTTTAAAGTATTATTTAAATCTATTAATTAAAAACCTATTAATTTGTATTGCTTGTGTTCGTTTTGGTCGTTATTTTATTTTCACCAATTATTTATTTTCATTTTATTTAGATAAACTATAATAAGACGCAAAGTAAACCCTTATTGATATGCCATCATCAGGATTATTAGATAATAATAAAATTTAAGTATACATAAGCTAAATAGTTAATAAAAAAGTTGCAATTTAAAACCTATAATAAAATCTATCAATAATGAAAAAGGTTTAAAATTAGCTTGCTAGGGGTGACAAACTTGTCAAATAACTGGTGTAAATAGAGCAATTATAAGCGAGTACATCCCTTCACAAATAGTTTATAATAAATTTAAGCTTTAATATGATAACTGTTATCTGTCACTTCAAATCAGGGATATGTATTCACAGTCATTTCAGTCTTGCTAAATATTAGTTAGTTACAAATTATTAATTATGAATCGTTTAATAAACACAGTTAAAGTTTTTATTCTTTTAGCCATTAATGCTATTACCGCTACAGCACAAACACCATTATTAACCAATATCCATAGTAGAGATGGATTAAGTTTAAATGGTGAATGGCAATATATTGCAGACCCTTACGAAACAGGTTTTTACAATTATCGTTTTGTAGAAAGAGAACAAAACGACCCAGAAGCTTTCTGGAATTCTGCCATTCAAAAAAATAGAACAGAAAGAAAAGAGCATGGTTACAACGATAAATATGTTTTAAATGTTCCTGGAGATTGGAATCATCAAAAACCAGAATTTTTATTTTATGAGGGAACTTTGTGGTACAAAAAATCTTTTGATTACAATATAAAATCTAATAAGAAATACTTTATTTACTTTGGAGCGGTTAATTACAAAGCAGATGTTTATTTAAATGGAAAAAAATTAGGTAGCCACCTAGGTGGTTTTACGCCTTTTAATTTTGAAATCCCATTAGCTTATTTAAAAGATAAAGACAATTTTTTAGTTGTAAAGGTTGATAATAAAAGAGGTGCTAACGAGGTACCTACATTAAACACAGATTGGTGGAATTATGGTGGTATTACCAGAGAAGTAAGATTAGTTGAGCTACCTGAAACTTTCATTAGAGATTTTTCGCTTCAATTACAAAAGCCGAAAGTTTACAGCAAAAGCCAAAAAAAATATACCATTAATGGCTGGATTAGAACCAATGGAACTACTGCAAGTAAACTAGTTAATTTAGAAATTCCTGAACTTAAAGTCAATATTCCAATTAAACTAACGGACGATAGTACTTTTTTTACATTAACAATACCTAAATTAAATCTATGGTCTCCAGAAAATCCAAAACTTTATAAGGTTAAATTAAACTTAGAAGGAACCGTAATTGAGGAACAATTAGGATTTAGAACCATTGAGGCGAGTGGTAAAGAGGTTCTACTAAACGGAAAATCTATTTTTATGCGTGGAATATGTTTACACGGAGAAATCCCTAACGAGATAAGAAGAGCTTATAGTAGCGAAGATGCAAAGCAGCTTTTAGGTCAGGCTAAAGAACTAGGTTGTAACATGGTTCGTTTAGCTCACTATCCTCACGATGAAACTATAACCAGATTAGCAGATTCTTTAGGACTAATGGTTTGGTCAGAAATCCCAGTGTACTGGACAATAAACTTTGGCAATAAAGAAGTATTACAAAAAGCTAAACAACAGCTACATGAGATGATTGATAGAGATAGAAACAGAGCAAGTATAATCATTTGGAGTGTAGGTAACGAGACACCAATAAGCCCAATACGTACTGAATTTATGCGCAGTTTAATTAGCGAGGCAAGAGCATTAGATCAAAGTCGCATGATTTCAGCAGCATTAGAAGTTAACTATTCTGCCCTAAATGATACCAATGTAGTGGACGATCCTCTTGGCGAATATGTAGATTTAGTAGCTTTTAACGAATATTTAGGCTGGTACGGTGGTTTACCAGACCAATGCAAAAAAACAAGCTGGAAAACAATTTATAATAAACCATTATTTATCAGCGAAACAGGTGCTGGAGCAAAGGGAGGTTTTAACGCCGATATGTTAACCCGTTTTAGTGAAGAGTATCAGGAATGGTTTTATAAAGAACAAATAGAAATGTTAAAAAGAATGCCCGATAATTTTGTAGGTATTTCTCCTTGGGTATTAAACGATTTTAGATCTCCAAAACGTAATAACCCTTATTACCAAGAAGGTTGGAATAGAAAAGGATTATATGATAACCTAGGCAATAAGAAAAAAGCATTTTATATTCTTCAGAATTATTACAAGGAAATTAAAGCCTCAGAAAAATTGAAATAATAAAATAATAGTTGTGTAAATTGTAATTGAACTGAACAAGTTAAAATCTATTATTTGAGCTTAATTTGAAGTAATAAACC
>JBIKIN010000062.1:0-5650 GCA_044361595.1 Pelobium sp.
AGTTTATTTAAAAGTTAAATTTAATTTACAATTACTTTAACTGCCTTTTTAAGTCTCCCTTTTGTTACTATTAAAATATATTCATTAGGTTTAACATCCTTAATATCTAACTTTTGTTGTGAGCTTATATTATCTAAAATCCAAGTTTTTACAATGTTAGAGTTTTTAATATCAACTAATTGATAGGTTGTTTTTTCTGTTTTTGACAGATGCTGAACCTCCTCCGACTCTTGATCAATTAATACATTAATTTCTTCCTTGGCTGGGTTTGGAAAAACAGACAATCTAAAACCATAACAGAAATCAACAACAGTAATGGTTATTGTGGATGGTTCACCTAAACCACAACTATTTACAGACCTCACTAAAATATCGTAAGTTCCAGGAAAATCAAATATAAAAACCCCATCTTCTGATGATCCTGGCACTATTGTTTCGCTAGTTGTTCCATTTACTCTATAACTCCATTGATAAGATTCTGTGTAATTCCCTAAAATTAAAGCAGGTTTAAAAATATAAAAAGATTGAGTTTGATAGCAATCAACTTCTAATGGTAAATAATTTTGTATTTCAAAAGAAGAAACTGGCGCACCAAAATTTAAAATTTTAGTTTCGGTATAAGTGTAGGTACAATGGTAGCTGTCAAAATTTCAACACCTCTATTTGCACTTATTTTATTTACTGTAACAGAATTATTTGTAGCATTACTAATACTAGCAACACTATTATTATTAGTTATAGACCAAACAGTTGTGGCTCCGGCCGGTAAACCGGTAAGCGTATAATTAACACTTCCACTACAAATATCTGTTTGGGTTTCTGGAATTTCCAAAGTAGGTGCTGGTCTAGAAATTGCAATTAATTTAGTAGGCCCAGGCGAAAGACCTGTGCCACATGCAGTATTAACTGGTCTTATTTTCACAAACAAACCATCTCCAGTTCCTAAATCTGAAGTTACAGTGACATTATTCCCTCCTGCAATCCAATTACTACCAGTAGAAGTTGTACTACCAATAGACCAGCCAGTAGGTAATTGGTACTCATAATTAGTGATGTTTCCATAACTTATACTTGGGCTAACATTTTCATTACCATATTTAACATTAGTAAAACTGATATTAAAATTTTGAATTTGGCAGCGTTGTGCTACTAAACTAACTGTATTTAAACTGATTGTGCTTGCACTTGTTGCATTAAATAAAGATTTGATTTTAGTAAAACGAAATGGAAAATTTGAAGCAGAGCCATTAATAATAGATGTAACGGTGAAAGTTTGAGTTTGGTTAGAATCTATAAACTTACCTTTAAAGGAAAAGGTAGTATTTCCTCCGCTAGTAGTTATACTATAAGGTGAAGTAGTTATAAAACAACCGCCAGAGACACTAATATTGTCGTAAGTGCCAGGAACAGAAATATTAAATGTGGTCTCTACATTTGGGCAAAACTCAGTTGTTGTAGCTGGACTTATTGTTTGACTAAAACAATATTGGGTTACGAAGAAGCCAAATAATATAAAATAAATTCTTTTCATAATTTTTAATAATTTTTTAAGTGTAAATTAAAGCCAATAGTCAAATAAAGACCACTTCGTTTGTCAATAGTAAAATTACCATCAGCATACCTCTCTTCTAAATAATTTTTTTTGTAGCCAAATAATAATTCTAGTCCTGCTGTTTCATTAAAAAAAACTTCAGTACCAGCTAATGCCGATAAGCTATTTCCTTTTCCTTTATTGTTATTTGGTTTTCCATTGGTATCAGATGTTATGTCTTGATATATTCCAAATTGATAATTGAATTCTGTTAAAAAATTAAAAGGTTTATCGTGTTTTAGAAAATAATACCTCACATTTGGTCCTAGTAAAATAATGAAAGGGCTTGTAATTTCACCATTAAGACCGCTTAATGTACCTTTATAATATCTAAAGCTAGACTTTGCACCTAACGAAAGTTTATCTATTATAAAATACCCTCCAGAAGCACTTAGGTTTACTTCAGTAAATTTTCCGCTCCGTTCTAATAACTGAGTGTTAAACTCTTGGTTGAAAGAATAAAAACTAGCACTCCCACCAGTTAGCCAAGTTCCTTTATCTAATTGTGCAGAAGAAGTTAAAGTGAAGGATGTAATAAATAGAATGATTAATAAAATGTGTTTCATGTAAAAAATGATTAATTGTAAATAAAATAATTAATTGAAAAAAGTTGATAGCAGGGCGGGCTATGCCCAAACAGGTCAATGTTTTTTAAGAGTTTCATAGTTAGAAGTTTGTAAAAAAAATAAAACTAGAAATTGCTATCCCTACAAAGGATGAGGTAATGGAATGGTTTAAATAAAAACCTTTTAAACTTACGAAGTTTTTAAAACTTCGTAAGTTTATTTATTCTATTTAGCTCTTAAATAATCTTCTTGATTAAAAGAAAAATTAAATTCAATACTTATAGTATTGTTATTCTCAGAAATAATTGTTTTGATCCATTTTTGTGGGTTTAAAAAATTCCTAGCATCATCATATTTAATTGCTGAGGTATTTGAACCATTTGTATCTCTATTATAATAAACATTCTTTTTTCCATCTTCAAACTTAACAACAACAGAATCTTTAAACCCTAAGAGTAGTAATGGCTGACTAGCATTCATATCTTTACCGCCATCAAAGGTTTCATTTGCAACTAATTTTTTTTCACCTCTATCAACTTTTGTTTCAATTGCGGCAATTGCTGATGGCTGATTAACAAAAATGAGACTTAAATTTTTATTTGATAAATTATTAAAATAAGATTTTGTACTTGTAAAACCAGCTTTATCTTTACAAGATATTAGCAATAAAGTAACTATTAAAAGAATATTTAGACTTTTCATACCTAATAATTGAAATTATCCATAAATACATCAATATGCTGGTTTGTAATTCCAATGGGTCTATGATCTTTTAACTCCTCTCTCAAACTACTAAATCCATAACTATGTTTTAAAAAATCACTTTCTATACCAGCTAAAGTATAACCTGTTATATTATCATTTACAAAAAAACCACGAATTGTAGCTTGGTTATAATCATCCACCAAATCAATAAATATTGATGTATAATTTGCACCATTTTGAATTGTTGGTGCCCAATATTGATACGCATTTCTTAATCTCCTTATTTCAGTTGCTGTAAAATCAGGGTCACCATAATTAGATATACCCAGTTCTTTGTATTCCATAGACGTAATTTGCCATTGTACTGCAACAGCCCAGCTTTCTGCAATTTTTATACTTACTTGTTGAAACTGTATCAAATCCCAATTCATTAATTCTGTATGAGAAAGATGAGCAGTCTCATGTATTGTGGTAGAAAAAATTTCATCAGAAATTTGTTCTTGTCCATTTACAGATCTCCAAATTCTAATGTCTGGCAAAATCCCTGTTCCGTCGGCATAACCAAACCCCGATTGATCTCCTGTAACTCCATCTTTATTCTTATCATAAGCAGTATACTTTATACGACCTATATAATTAGGCCTTTTTAAACCACCTATATTTTGGTGATGATATCTATATGCACCTCTAAAAACGTGTGCATAAAATCTTTGGACTCCATCGTTAATATTTAAATCCCATCTACCAGTTTGTTTAGGACCGTTATTCCAAGCTTGTCCATAAGTTCCGCTTCTTATATCGAAACTATCACCTTCGTAAAATATTGCATAGTTCACCGGTCTATTAAAACTAGTAGCGCAGTAATAATCTCCGTTTGCATTAGTTTTATTTTCTCTAATAGTAAACCATCTTCTAGCTCTAACTTTTACACCTGCCAATGGTATTAAGCGTTGCAACCTAGTGTCAAATACTTGGATTTTACCTTGGGGGTTAAAACTAGAATTTGAAGAATTAACAGAAATATTACCAGAAGTTATACTACTAGATAAACCATTTCCGCTTAGTCTTTCTGCCTCATCTACTAAATAATTTATAAAATTAGGGTCTTTATAAGTGGAATTACTTTCAACTTTTTTATTGTCATTAACTTGAGCATTTACTTCTTCTAAGCCATAATTTGGTGGCAGATAAAGTTCGTCTAATATTTCTACTTGTATTCCTCTATTTCTAAGTTGTTCTAAATCAAAATTAGAGCTAATAGCTGTATATTGCCACGTAGGTAAATTTAAAGGTATAGTAACATTATTCCCTCCTGCAATCCAATTACTACCAGTAGAAGTTGTACTACCAATAGACCAGCCAGTAGGTAATTGGTACTCATAATTAGTGATGTTTCCATAACTTATACTTGGGCTAACATTTTCATTACCATATTTAACATTAGTAAAACTGATATTAAAATTTTGAATTTGGCAGCGTTGTGCTACTAAACTAACTGTATTTAAACTGATTGTGCTTGCACTTGTTGCATTAAATAAAGATTTGATTTTAGTAAAACGAAATGGAAAATTTGAAGCAGAGCCATTAATAATAGATGTAACGGTGAAAGTTTGAGTTTGGTTAGAATCTATAAACTTACCTTTAAAGGAAAAGGTAGTATTTCCTCCGCTAGTAGTTATACTATAAGGTGAAGTAGTTATAAAACAACCGCCAGAGACACTAATATTGTCGTAAGTGCCAGGAACAGAAATATTAAATGTGGTCTCTACATTTGGGCAAAACTCAGTTGTTGTAGCTGGACTTATTGTTTGACTAAAACAATATTGGGTTACGAAGAAGCCAAATAATATAAAATAAATTCTTTTCATAATTTTTAATAATTTTTTAAGTGTAAATTAAAGCCAATAGTCAAATAAAGACCACTTCGTTTGTCAATAGTAAAATTACCATCAGCATACCTCTCTTCTAAATAATTTTTTTTGTAGCCAAATAATAATTCTAGTCCTGCTGTTTCATTAAAAAAAACTTCAGTACCAGCTAATGCCGATAAGCTATTTCCTTTTCCTTTATTGTTATTTGGTTTTCCATTGGTATCAGATGTTATGTCTTGATATATTCCAAATTGATAATTGAATTCTGTTAAAAAATTAAAAGGTTTATCGTGTTTTAGAAAATAATACCTCACATTTGGTCCTAGTAAAATAATGAAAGGGCTTGTAATTTCACCATTAAGACCGCTTAATGTACCTTTATAATATCTAAAGCTAGACTTTGCACCTAACGAAAGTTTATCTATTATAAAATACCCTCCAGAAGCACTTAGGTTTACTTCAGTAAATTTTCCGCTCCGTTCTAATAACTGAGTGTTAAACTCTTGGTTGAAAGAATAAAAACTAGCACTCCCACCAGTTAGCCAAGTTCCTTTATCTAATTGTGCAGAAGAAGTTAAAGTGAAGGATGTAATAAATAGAATGATTAATAAAATGTGTTTCATGTAAAAAATGATTAATTGTAAATAAAATAATTAATTGAAAAAAGTTGATAGCAGGGCGGGCTATGCCCAAACAGGTCAATGTTTTTTAAGAGTTTCATAGTTAGAAGTTTGTAAAAAAAATAAAACTAAAAATTGCTATCCCTACTAAGTATGAGGTGATGGCTTGGTTTAATTAACATATATAACCTCCGAAGTTTAAAAAACTTCGGAGGTTTATTTAAAAGTTAAATTTAATTTACAATTACTTTAACTGCCTTTTTAAGTCTCCCTTTTGTTACTATTAAAATATATTCA
>JBIKIN010000063.1:0-5635 GCA_044361595.1 Pelobium sp.
AAAAATTAAAATTTGGGGTAAGGCATCTTCTGATGAAAATGTAGAGCTAAGACTTTCTTTTTTAAAAAAAATGGTGAAAACCAAATCAGATAACAAAGGTAATTGGGTAGTTGAAATAAATACACCTACCTACGGCGGACCTTACCAGATGTTTGTAAAGGGAGACAATAACCAAGTTGATATTAAAGATATTTACTTAGGAGAAGTTTGGCTAGCATCTGGCCAGTCTAACATGCAGTTTCCTTTAGATAGTAATTCAAAAGGATATAACGGTCCAATAAACTTTAAAGAAGAAGTTAAAAATGCAAACCATCCATTAATTAGACAGTATGTAGTTAAAGGTACCGTCGCTCGTAAAGAGAGTGATACTCAAAAAGGCGAATGGTTAATTACAAAGCCCGAGAACGCCAAAAGACTTTCGGCTTTAGCCTATTTTTATGCCCTAGATTTACAAAAAAACCTAAATGTGCCCATCGGGATTATCAACTCAAGCTGGGGTGGCACTTATATAGAATCATGGATGAGTGCTAAAGATTTGGATGTTTTTGAAAGCGAAAAAGACAAGCTTGCAAACATCACTAATGAAAGTGTAAAGGTTAATGAAAATTACCCTTCAGTATTGTTTAATGGAATGATACATCCTTTAAAAAATTATAAAATTAAAGGAGTGATTTGGTGTCAAGGAGAAAATAATGTAAATGATCCTAGACGATATTCCCAAAAAATGGATCAGCTAATTAACGGCTGGAGAACAGCTTTTAATGAAAAAAATTTACCATTTTTATATGTACAAATAGCGCCGTTTAACTATATGGGAAGGGCAAAGCAATATTTCTGGGGAAAAGAGAACTCTTTAGGTTATTTAGTAGAGGACCAAATAAAAGTATTATCTAAACCTAATGTGTTTATGGCCAGAACCGGTGATGTAGGTGATGTTACAAACATACATTATCGTAATAAACAAGATGTTGGTTATCGCTTGTCACTATTGGCTTTAAAACAAGTTTACAGAAAAAATATAGCAATAGTTAATGGGCCTGATGTTGCCAAAATAGATTATATATCAAATCAAGCTGTAATTTCTTATAACAATATTGGAACCGAGTTAAAGATTAAGGGGAAAACCATAAATGGTTTTGAATTGAGCGAAGATGGGATTAACTTTTACACAGCCGATGCGGTTTTAAAAGAAGGTAAGGTTTCAGTTTCATGTACCAATCTTTCAAAAGTTACCGCGGTAAGGTATTGCTTTAAAAACAATCAGGAGGTAAATCTCTTTAATTCTGCAGGTTTGCCAGCTTTGCCCTTCAGAACAGACCAACTCCCTCTATAAAAGCCAACAAAAATCGTAAAATTTAAAACAGATAAAATTGATAGCTGTAACCTTCATCGCATTTGATGGATTTTCAGTCCATATCGGCTTTGCTTAACAGCTTAACGATAAAAAGTGGAAGCTGATTTTTTTAAGATGAACCTTTAAATCAAGATAAGCTTTATATCTTTTTATTCTTAAAGAGCCATTCTATTTATAAAATGGCTCTTTCTAAAAAGACAAGTTGTACCCTTTAGTTTTGGCGCTTGTAGTAAAACTATTTAGGATTTAGATTTTATTCTTTTACCAATCATCTGTTCTAAACGGAGAAGCCGGCAAACCTTCTTTATTGAATAAGCTAGCTGCCGGATTAATAGACCAAGCATACCTTACTGCTACAGGTTTTGCTACATTTTTATTGCTCAAAACTATTTTATCGCCAACAATTTCGGCCTCAGCCCAATAAAACTTTTTATCTGCACCGGCAATTTCAAATGCAGTAAGTGGTTTATCATTACTAGTTAAACCTTTGCCTACACTTTTAAAACTTATCTCGGCTTTGTCTTTATTAATCATCATCTTATCGTACATAGGTCCCGAGTAAACCAATGACTTATTGTAAGCTACATGACTAGCTGCCAAGTAGAGCCTTTTCCCTACCTCTTGTTTGTTTTTCGGATGAATATTTGTAGCATCGCCAATATCAATAGCCACCGCCATACCAGTATATGGCAATTTCAGAGTCATAGATTGTGCTTCTCTTAATAATGCCCAAGGATCTGCGGAAACAGGTTCTTCATTTCTTGCTTTATAATTTGCTAGCTGTACAAATAAGAAAGGTAACTTATCACTGCTCCATTTAGTCCTCCAATCGTTAATTAATAGCGGAAATAAACTTCGGTATTGCAGCGCTCTAATGGCATTATTTTCTCCTTGGTACCAAATCACACCCTTAATTCCGTAGGGCACCATGGGGGCAATCATAGCGTTATATAAAGACGTTGGATAATTCTTTTGAGCAGGCATAACCGCAGCCTTAATGGTATTATCTAATTTTCTAGCTTCGTTGGTTTTCAAAAAATCGCTGTAAAGCAATTCCCAGTTTTCTTCTAGTTTTTGGTATCGTTTTACCGAATCCTTAAAATCTGGATGATTGATTAAGCTTTCGCTTGATGTCCATGCTTCTGAAGGCGTTGCACCCCATGATGAAGAAATAATGCCAACTGGCACATTTTGGTCTAAATGTAGATCTCTAGCAAAAAAATAAGCCGCTGCCGAAAACTGTTTAGCATTTTCTGGTGTGCAAAGTTTCCAGCTTCCTTTAACCTGTTCTAATGGTTTATGGCTAATATTTAGCCCTACATTAAAAAACCTAATTTTATTAAACTTTGCCTCGCTTATTTCTTGTTGCGCATTATTAATTTCTGACATCTTCATTTGCATATTAGATTGCCCTGATGCTAACCATACTTCGCCCACTAGTACATATTTAAATACAAGCGAATCCTCAGCAGATTTGATAACCATTTTTAATGGTCCGCCAGCTTTAAGTTTTGGGAGTTTCATCATCCATTTCCCGTCTGCATCTGCTTTGGTTTTTAGATTGTTCCCTGCAAAAGTTAAACTAAGTTCCTGATTTGGTTGTGCAGTACCCCAAACAGGTGCATTTATGCCTTGCTGTAAAACCATGTTATCGCCAAAAATACTGGCAGCTTTTATATTTTGAGCATTTGTACTTGTACTAACTGCTAAAAAAAAGCATAAACTATAAACTAGATTTCTCATCATTTCAATTGAAGTTTAATAACGGTATCTATACCATTTGGAAGTTGTGCTGGCTTACTAATTATAATTTTATCAAGCTGTTGCGAAACTTTAGCTTTCTCGCCAGTAGCTAAATAACTTGATTTAACTATTTTTTGACCTTGATATGGAACTTCTAAGTTCCCAGTTTTAGGCCACTTCATAATGTGTAAATAAACGTAATTGCCTTTATAAGTAGCGCCGCCCCAATTCTCGTCATAAGCAATAGCTCCTCCACGGGTTCCATAAATACTTTCCCCATTTATTTTTAACCAAGCGCCCATTTCTTTTAAACGAGTAACTTGTTCTGGTTCTATTTCGCCAGCTGCATTTGGTCCTACATTTAATAATAGATTTCCGCCCATACACACTACTTTGGCTAGTTTTTTAACTAAAGAGTCTAAAGGCCACACTACTGCATTTGGTTTCCAGCCCCAACCACCTTTAGAAATGGTGTAACAGCGCTCCCAAGCTCTATCTGTTTGCATTCCGCCATCTACTTGTTCACGGGTATCAAAATCCCCTTTCCAACCGTTTCTAGGGTTAATTACTATTTTGGGCTGTAATTCTCTTACAATGCTATTTAATTTTAAAGGCTCCCAAGAAAAGGCTCCTTTATAAGGTTTATCTTTTGGTCTAACATGCCAACTAGGGGATGAACCGCCAAACTCTATTCCGCCATGTCCTAGCCAATTATCCTCGCCCCCATCATACCAAAGCAAATCAATTTGTCCGTAATTGCTTAACAGCTCTTTCACTTGCCCATAAGTTTGAGCTTTCATTTCTTCCGCACTCTTTTTATATAAATCGGGGAAGAAAAACCCAGGAAAACGCCAGTCTAATGGAGAATAATATAAGCCTACTTTAAGATTTTTCTTTTTGGCTGCGGTTACATATTCTGCTACAAAATCTTTTTTTGCTGCGCTATTGATGCTATTAAAGTTATTGGTGCTCGCCTTGCTATCCCATAATGCAAAACCATCATGGTGCTTAGCTACCAATACCATGTATTTCATTCCTGCTTCTTCAGCAATTGTAGCCCATTGATCTGCGTCAAATTTTTGAGCATCAAACTGGCTTGCTAATTTCGCATATTCATCTACATCAATTCGTTGGTTAAACATCACCCACTCCCCTTTACCAACAATAGCATATAAACCCCAATGTATAAACATGCCAAATTTTGCATCGCCAAACCATTGCATGTCTTTTTCTTTAAGCAATAATTCTTCTTCACTTAAAACTTTGGTTTGTGCGTTAATTGTTGATGCCTTTAAGCATAACAATACCCCTAACACATAAAGCATTCGATAATAAAATTTGGTCATTTTGGTTATAGTTTATGAAAGATAAAACTACGTTTATGAATTTAGAAATAACTATGCAGAATTATTCAAAATGAGGGGTTATACAAACCAATGTAAGAGTATGACAACCAATTTTTAACCCATTTTAAAGGATGAAAGGCTGTATGAGCAAATAATAGTCAATACCCTTAATAAAATTTGTTTTGATAATTACAGCTAAGTAAGAGTTTACATCATCCCTTAGCATTTTAACAATAATGAAAACCTAACAGATTTGCATGTGCTATTTACAAACACCTTTTTGACTGTTAGAAGTGTAAGTATAAACTTAAAATTTTATTAATTATAACTAACTTTAAAATTGGGAAACCCCAATAAGGTTATCAACGTAATACATCCTCGTAATAAAAATTTACTCAGTTAAACAGCTATTAAAATGATAAAAGTACCAATTCCAGAAAATGAGATGGACAGACTGATGAGTTTGTCGGAATTTGATTTAGATTATGATAATCTTGAAGATAACTTCAAAGATTTGACTAAGCTAGCCGCCAAGGTTGCAGGGACAGAAATATCATTAATTAACTTAATAGATTCATTTACGCAGTGGACCATCTCATCGCATGGTTTAGATATTGAGCAAATGCCACGCGAAGAGTCTGTTTGCCAGTACGTTATTGCAGAAGATAATATATTTGAAGTAAAAGATTTAAGTATCGACGAGCGCTTTAAAGAAAGAGATTATGTAACAGGCGCACCTAATTTACGCTATTATTTAGGCCTCCCACTTAAAACCAACGACGGTTTTAATATTGGTGCCTTATGCGTTTTAGATACGTATGAGAAAACCATTAGCCCAGAAAAAATTGAACTTCTTAAAATTATTTCTAACGAAATAGTGAGCAGATTAACTGCATTAAAAATTATTGAAGGGCTTAAAGGAAGATTACATGAAGTTACACAAACTCATAAAAAAGTAGCTCATGATATTAGAGGGCCTTTAGGTGGCATTATTGGACTAGCACAAATTATTAGCGAGCAAGGTGACGACAATAAAATAGATGAGGTTTTACAATTTATTAACCTAATACAAAAAAGCGGAAACTCTTTGTTAGAATTAGCCGATGAAATATTAAGTGTAGATCAAGAACAAAAATTAGGTAGCGACCAATTCAACCTCAACCTGCTTAAAGAAAAATTATTATCTCTGTAT
>JBIKIN010000040.1:0-18487 GCA_044361595.1 Pelobium sp.
CATTAAAGTAGTTAATTTAAAAGATCAAGATTATTTAGAGAACAATTTTATCATTATGTGTACTAAAAAAGGTACCATAAAGAAAACAACTTTACAAGCATACAGTCGCCCGCGTTCAAACGGAATTAATGCCATTAATATTAACGAAGGAGACGAGTTATTAGAAGCAAACTTAACATCAGGAACATCAGAAATTGTAATGGCTTTACGTTCTGGTAGAGCAATCAGATTTAATGAAGCTAAAGTTAGACCAATGGGTAGAACCGCTACTGGAGTAAGAGGTATTACTTTAGCAAATGCAAAAGATGAGGTTGTTGGTATGATAAGTGTAGATTCTAATGAAAGTACTATTTTGGTAGTTTCAGAAAATGGATACGGTAAACGTACTGATGTTGATGATTATCGTGTAACTAACAGAGGTGGTAAAGGAGTTAAAACTATTAACGTAACTGAAAAAACAGGCAATTTAGTTTCTATTAAAGACGTTACAGATAAAGATGATTTAATGATTATCAATAAATCTGGAATTGTTATTAGAATAGCCATGAGCAGCCTAAGAGTTATGGGTAGAGCTACACAAGGCGTAAGGTTAATTACCTTAAAAGGAAACGACGCAATAGCTTCTGTTACTAAAGTTGAGCATGATGAGGACGAAGAAATAGACGAAAGCGTCATTGTAACTGATGGGGAGGTATTAGAAGCAACTGATGAAGTTATTGAAGATACAGAAGAAGAGGATATTGATGAAGATACCGATGAACAAAATGATAATGAAACTGAAGATTAAATAAAACAATTTTAAAAGAATGAAAAAGAGTATTTTAAGTTTATTAATGAGCGCTTACTTTTTTGTTGCATTTGCTCAAAAAAGTGAAATTAATATTGCAAAGCAAAACTATGCACTTTATGAAATAGAGCTATCCACTAAATCTCCATTAAAGAAAAAAATGGAGACTTTGAAATTAGCCAAAGATGCAGCAGATAAAGCGATAACTAACGAAAAAACAAAAGACAATTCAGAACTTTGGGCATATAGAGCATTAATATACTCTGCTATGGCTGTTACAGATACTGTAAACTTAAATAATGCTGAAAATTCTTTTAAGACAGCTCAAGAATCTTTGGTTAAGGCAAAAGCCTTAGATACTAAAAATGAGAATGTGAAATACAATGAAAGTACTGAGAATAATTTAGCAATAATGATGCAAAATAAAGGTGTTGCTGCTTTTAACAAAAAGGATTATAAAGTAGCTTACAGCTCATTTAAATTTATATCTGACGTTAGACCTCAAGATTCATTATTTAGCATGTACACGGCTATTGCTGCAAATAGTGCAGCTATGTATGACGAAGCTATTAAGTACTATGGTAAAACCTTAGAATTAAATCCTTCTAATAAGGATATCTATCATGAGTTAGCTAGTATTCACTTAACAAAAAAGGATACTACAAACGCTTTAAAAGTAATAGAACAAGGAAGATTAAAGCATCCTGACTACATGACTTTAATTTATGATGAATTAAATATTTATTTAAATAGAGGAGAGGCAAACAAACAAATTGCAAAAATAGAAAATGCTATAGCTAAAGATCAAAAAAATAAAACGCTAAGATTTGTTTTGGGTGTTGCTCAATCTGCAAATAAAGATTTCAAAGCAGCAGAGGAAGCATATAAAAAAGCCATTGAAATTGACCCAGATTATGCTGACGCAATTTATAATTTAGCTGTTATTCATATCAATAGAGGTAATGAATACATTAATGCAGCAAATAAATTACCGGCTACTAAAGCTTCGGATGCAAAATATAATGATTTAAAAAAGAAATTTGATGTAGAATTAGCTGCTGCAATGCCTTTATTAGAAAAAGCTAAAGAGTTAAATCCAAAAGATTTAAACGTGTTAAGTACTTTAAGAGAAGTTTATATTAAGTTAAACAAGATGGATAAAGCTGCCGAGATTAAGAAGGCTTTAGATCAAATGTAAATTTTCTAATATTTTATTGTTAGAGGCTTCTGTTATTTAAAACAGAAGCCTTTTTGTTATTTAGAAAATTTTAACAGAGTTTTTTTGGGAAAGTAAATTAAAGCTGATTAAACTCCTTCTTTTTTAAACCAAAATATTGCCAAACAATACTTTTCGAATACATTCCAGTTAAGTTAGGTTGGTCTATAACATCTGTATTATAAATAATTTTGCCGCTTAAGAAAGCTTTTATTACATGTTGATGGGCTTTAGAAATTGCCCAGGCATTTTTAAATTTACCGTCTAAGCAAAATTTAATAATTGCTAAAAAGTCTAGCCAAAATCTAAAGAAGATAAGCCAATTAGCTTTCTCTGGTTTTATATTTTTCTTAATTAAATATAGGTTATTTCTAAAGTTAAGATATGTTTTAAAAGGACTTTCGGCATTTAATGTTCCACCACCTACATGATAAATGGTAGAATCACTACAGTACATCACTTTATAGCCTAAGTTCTTTACTCTCCAGCAAAGGTCAATTTCTTCCATATGTGCAAAAAAGTTCTCATCTAAGCCGTTTACTCTTTTCCAAACTTTAGATTTAATAAATAATGCACAGCCTGCTGCCCAAAAAATTTCTTTAGTATTGTTGTATTGCCCAAAATCCTCTTCTACTGTGTCAAATATACGGCCTCTACAAAAAGGGTAGCCTAATCTATCTATAAAACAACCGGCAGCACCAGCGTACTCAAAGTAATTTTTTCTAGCAAATGATTTTATTTTAGGCTGTGCAATGGCAATTTGTTCATTGCTTTCCATTAATTCTATAATAGGCGCTATCCAATTAGGTGTTACCTCTACATCAGAGTTTAAAAGGATAAAATAATCAGCATCTACCTGAGATAAAACTTTATTATAACCTTCGGCAAAGCCATAATTTTTTTCATTTCTAATAATTTTAACCTGTGGAAAGTTTTCTTTAAGGTAATTGCAAGAGTTATCGGTAGAGTCGTTATCTCCTACAATAATTTCTAAGTTAGGGTAAACACTATTAAAAACTGAAGGTAAAAATTGGGCTAGAAAATTTTCTCCATTCCAATTTAAAATTACTATGGCAACCTTTGGGTTATGCATCATTTTTTTTAGGAGAATTTTTCCATCGTTTGTGAGACCATAACCAATACGAAGGCTCGTCATTAATTCTATCCTCCAATAAGGAGAAGTATTTTTTTGTAATGGCGTTTTCAGATTCAAGAGCCGGATTTTCTGTTATCAGTTTAAAATCTGCAGCGTAATAACCTCGTTTAACTCGCTTTAAATCACAAAAAATAACCGGATAATTGGTGGCTTTAGCTGTTTTTTCTAATCCATAAAATACTAATGTTTTTTGATGTAAAAAATCAATCAGAATTTGGGCTTCTAAATGAGCAGGAGTTTGGTCGGCTGCAAAAACAGTATTAATTAATTCGTTTTTATGTTTAATAATTGCCCTAAAAGAAGATCTCATGGTAATCATCTTTACGCCACTTTTTTCCCTTACATTTTTTAAAAAAGTATCAAAGCTTTTATTTGTTAGCTCTTTATAGATGATTAATGTTTGTGATTTAAAGGCTAGGGGAGAGATTAAAGTATTCCATTCCCAGTTTCCGTAATGAGAGGCAGCCATTAAATAACTTTGGTTTTGTTCCTCAAACTTTCTAATTAAATCTAAATTGGTAATGGTAAATCGTTTTAAAATATCATGTTCAGAGGCTGTTACTAGTTTGACAGTTTCGATAATTAAATCGGCTAAATAGCTGTAAAATTCCTTTTCTATCATTCTTAATTCTTTTTCTGACTTATCTGGAAAAGAATTTTTTAAATTGTCAAAAACTACTTTTCGGCGGTATTTGACTAGATGATAGAGTATTATGAATAAAAAATCAGAAACTAAATAAAGCACTGATAATGGTAAATAGGAGAGCAGTCGTAAAAAAAATATACTTATCGAGAAAAGAGCTCTTTTTATCATTAATTTAGTTGAAACGTTTTATTTTGCAAACATAAATATTTTGAAATGGAAAATGGTGCTGTGCTGCCCTTGTTTTACTTACCAAACATAGAATACTTTAAAAATCTATTATTTTATAAAGAAAATCTTTTAATAGAGGATAAGGAACATTATCCTAAACAAACGTTCAGAAATAGAACATTAATAAGCGGGCCTAATGGGATATTGGCATTAACTGTGCCAGTTAAAAAGGGAAGTAATAATCATACGGTTTACAGAGATATTAAAATTAGCAATGATGACGATTGGCAGAGAATTCATTGGTTATCTTTAGAAACAAGCTATAGAAGCTCTTCTTATTTTGAGTTTTATGAAGATGTTTTTAGACCTTTTTATCACCAGAAGTATCAATTTTTATTTGATTATAACGAGCAAATTTTAAATGCGATACTCAAGATTTTAAAAATAAATGTAAGCTATAGCTATGTAAGCGAGTACTTTAAAGAGTATACAGATAGGGCTGACTTAAGGAATACTTTAAATTTAAAAAAGAGTACTGACTATCAAAACAAACCATATTACCAGGTATTTCAAGAAAGAAACCAGTATCATAATAACTTAAGTGTTATAGATTTAATTTTTAGTGTAGGGCCGCAATCCACTAAACATTTTTAAAACATTGCTTTATGGAAATTAAAGATCACATCTCTAAAATAAAAATTCCTTTACCTAAGCTAAGCTTTACTAAAGTAAATATTATACAGCCTAAAAGAACAGAAAGTCCTGGGGCTATTCCTGGCACTTTTTTTATAAACGAAAGCGCAATACCAAGTAAGATTTTTGTATATGCTTATGATAACTCAAATTTAGAAGAGCTTGAAACGAATGATATCAAGAAAGCTGTAGAATTTACTAAAAGGTATCCAGATTATTCCTATTGGATTGATATTAAAGGACTTGGTACACAATCTGTATTAGATTTTATTCAAAAAGAGTATCAAGTAAATACATTAGTTTTAGAGGATATTGTACATACCCATCAGAGACCAAAAATAGAAGAACATACCAATTACCTTTATGTAGTAAGCCGTATGCTTGAGTTAGATAAAGGCTTACAGTTAAAAAATGAGCAACTTTCATTTTTACTATTTAAAAATACATTAATCAGTTTTCAAGAAGATTATGATGATGTTTTAGATCCTATAAGAAACAGATTAAGGAAAAATGTTAATGGAAATATCAGAAACTTAGGTCCTTCATATATGCTTTATGCATTGATGGATACTGTAATTGATCATTATTTTACTATTGCAAACCGTTTAGGCGATCAATTAGAGATTATAGAAGACCACCTATATCAGAAACCAATTAAACAATTAATGTTTAGAATACAAGGGGTAAAAAAATTAATTATGGGTATGCGTAGGGCAGCATGGCCAGAGCGGGATAAGCTAAACGAATTGTTAAGAACCAATAACGAATTAATAAATATAGATGTAAAACTATTTTTAAGAGATGCTTACGACCATAGTATTCAAATTATAGATTTAATTGAAAGTATGCGAGAAACATCAACAAGCTTATTAGATTTATACCTCTCTTTAATGAGTAATAAAATGAATGTGGTAATGAAAACTTTAACCGTTATCTCAGCTGTTTTTATTCCATTAACATTTATTGTTGGTGTTTACGGTATGAATTTTTCTAGAGAAAACCCTAAAACTGGCGAAGTTTTAGTAAATAATATGCCCGAGCTATACACCCCTAACGGCTACATTTACGTTTGGGCTGTGATGATTACTATTGTAATTGCCCAAATTTGGTATTTCGCTAGAAAAGGATGGTTTAGAGATTAAGCAATTGTTTTGTTTACTTTAAATGTGAAATACTTTTGTAAAACATAATTAAAAGTCAACACCACTACAGTTGATATTACCTTGGCCACAGACGGTTGAAAATTTAAAAATACTATTAGTGCTTTTAATATTAAATAATCGCTACCTAATCCTTGTAGAACCACTAAAAAGTACTTAAATAGTTGTTTGGTACTTTTCTCCTGTTTTTCTTGATTTTGATTAAATGCAAAGTATTTTGCTAACCAAAATCCAGTTGGCACTGTAATTATAAATGCAATCAAAAGACTTATCGTATAAGAGGCTATCAGGAAATTGTTGACAGATACCCCTGGATTAGGTATTAAAAATTGATAGCATAAAACAAAAATCACAATATTAAGCACAGTATTAATAGCTCCCACACCCAAGTAAGCATACACTTGATAGGGTAAAAACTTCTTAAATATTGGATAAAGTAAATCTAAAATCCATTGAATTAACTTTTTCATTAACCTATTTATTTGCTTTAATTAAAGCTTCTATATGAGATAAATACCACTCAGCAAGTTCGCCCATAGGTAAACCTTTTGCTGCTGCATAATTTTGATCTTCTATGGCTTTTCTTTCATCTGGATTATCAATTAAATAAGAAACAGCATCGGCCAAACTTTGAGCATTATCTGTCTCAAAATAAGCGCCACCATAACCTTCTTCTTCAACTACTCTTTCTAAGTCATCAATTTTAGGTAAAATACATGCTCTAGCATAACTTCCAGCTTGATGCAAAATACCAGAACTACCTGTAGTGGTTGTATATGGAAATATGGCAAAGGTACTTTCTTGAAAAATCTCTTCTACTTTCTCTTCAGGTACATAACCAGTAAAAACTAAATTTTTAATATGCTGATAATTAGTTTTTACGTTATCTAAATATCCTTTAACATTTGGATTATCTGTACCAGCAATAGTAGAAATAAACTTTAGATTAGGATATTTTTTTTCTAAAATTAAATGAGCATCTAACATCACTTCTACTTTTTTGTAGGTGCCAAATTTGCCAAATGCCATTAAATTGATATGGGGAAGAGGGTCTGGTAAATAGTTTCTTTCTGGTAATTCAAAATTACCATGCGGAAGCAAAATCACATTTTTTGCTTTATATTTTTCTTTAAGAATATCTACATATTGTGAAATGGTAACCCCCACTAAATCTGCTTTTAAAATAAACTGAGTTAATCTTTTTCCAATTTCTAAGAATAAATTCTTTTTCCATTGGCTATCTGCCATTCCTATAGTGTCTAATTTTACCGTTTCTGTAATATTATGCAAGATAACCACAGACGGAATACCCATTCTTTTACAAACCCAAGGAGTTAATAACCCCAATGCAGCTGGTATTTTACCTTCGCCAAAGGTCATAAACTGTAAATTAATAACTACAGCATCTGGCTTAAGCCTTTTTAATTCTTTTCTAATGTCTAAAGCTGCGGTTAAACTGTTAAATTTCCAGCAAGGGATAATTTCAATCCCTTCTATGGCATATTTACTATAAGTACTATCATCTTCTAAATGATTTGTTAGTACAAAAATTTTATCTACGCCTTGTTTACCAATAAAACTTCTAATTAAATGGTATCCATACTCATTTAATGTTACCTGACTTGGAGGATAAGGAGATATAAATGCTAAATTCATATTTTTAGTTTATTGTTGTTTCTTTTAATATTTTAAGCGCATCTATTCGCCAAGTATCTCCTTGAAAATGAAGTATAATAGCTATATCTGCTTTAGTTTTTTTTATTTGATGATTAGGGTAGTTATATACAAAGTTTACGTTTTTATCTATTGCAGTGCATATAAGTCCGTCTGAAGACCAATTTTGGATTTCTAAAAAATGATTAAGGTCTTTCCTATCAATTTGTGTATCAATTTTATTTTGATAATGACTACATATTTGTTTAAACCAATCTTCGGTATAATATTCTTTTCCTGCTTCTACATCATTTGTTTGATATAAATGATTTAAATGAGCCCATATACTTGCATAATCTTTTTGAAGAATTTCAATTTGATATTCGCTTGGTTTGTATACCGAAGCTATTTTTACGCTTATTTTAGTTTGATGATTTTCACTAATAAGGTCTTCTATCAAGAAAACAGGTTTTTCTTCAGTTTTAACCATTAATCTGCTTTGTAAAAACAAGAAAAGCGAAACCAAAAAAAATAATCCTAATAATAAATATCTCATTATTTAATTTTTAAAAGGTTAGATTTTAATTGATTAATTTGAGCATAAATTGTTAAACCTTTAGAGAATGGAATTTCTACTTGAGCATAGCCGCTTAAGGTTGTTGCTGTAATGGTAGAAGTATAATCGTTTTGATAATAAAAAGTAACCAAAGTACCATCAGCAATTAAATTATTGAAATTATCCAATAATGGACCTGTAAATACTTGAATTATATTTTTATCCATAATCTTTTTATGTAATATGTTTATATTAACGCAAGAACCTGCTTGTACGTAATATGCATTTAAAGGGTTATTTTCTTCTGTTTGATAAGTCCCAGCTTTACTGCTCACCTTAAAATTATCTTCAAAAAAAAGTGATTCTTTATTATTTGTACTTAAATTTCTAAATTCATCTACATCATAAACAATGCTTTGTTGTAATAAGCTAGAATCTGGGTTAAGTGTCTTTGGCGATCTATATTCCTTTCTAAAAACTACTTGGGTATCATTTTTTATCTCAACATCGTAAAAAAAACTATTTTTTTTATTTCTCAAAAAAATTTGAGCCTTACCTTCAATAATTCCACCTTTATTTATGGGATAAACCTTAAGAACCCCATTTTGATAATCTGCCTTTAAATTGATGGGTTGTATGCTGGTAATTAATATGGCTTGCAAATCTTGTTCATTAGTTTTAAATCTAAAAGCAATATCGTTATAGCTTATTACTGATGTTTGGTTTAACCAAATAGGCTTTTCTATTTTTTTATCACAAGAAATAGCTGTTATTGCTAAAATGATGATAGTAATTAATTTTCTCATTGTAAATAGATTTCTTGTGAGATAAAACTATGAGATATTACACTTATTCCTTGATTTTGGTTAGCTAATGGATCTATTTCTAAAGCGCTAATTTGACGCTTACTACCATTGATATAAACATTTAAAGGAATATTTTTATTTATTTGCGCCAGTCGCTGAATCTTTTTTAACTTAAAATTTATATTGCCGTTTAAACCACTTCTAATTGCGGTTGTGGATAGCTGCAACTGACTTTGCCAAATTCTACCGTCTTTATCTTTTTCTGCAATTAATAATCCTGGAATATTAATATCGGCTGTAATTTGATTGTAGATATTAGTTTTTACCATTAAACTATCATCACCTAAATTTTTTATTTTTAAACTTGTTGCACCAGCTCTAATATATCCTCTTTCACTTACATCGGTTTCTAAAAACAATTCAACAGATTTTATTTTTGATTTAATAGTATTTAAATCTATTTGAAAATAGGTTGATGACTTAGGTGCCAAATTGTATTGTATTACGGTTTTTGGAAAGTATTCTTTTTGGGTATTATTGCTGAAAGTTACCACTGCTTTAAGGGCAATGTTAATTGGGATATCATCGGCATTTAAAATTTCTCCTGCTATAAAATTAATTTGCTTGTACGTAATAAAATTGGCTTGTTTAAATAAAGCAAAAGGCTTTTTTACTTTATCGTTTTTTACGGTAGGAAAGCTGCTTATCACTCTTTTACCTGTCTTTTTAAATAAGGTGTAAGTGTAGCTTCGCATTTGCTCTTCTGGGATTTCTGGATTAAATGTTTTTGGAATAATATACCATAGGTTATCCTCATTTTTAACTAAATCAAAAATTTCGTTTTTTTCTCTAAAACCTAAAGAAGTTCGCCATCTTGTATAAACATTTATTTGAACCTTTTCATTTGTTAAATAATTCTCTTTTAAATCTATGCTGTCTAATTTTGCATAAGAGGGTAACAAACCGCCATCATTAACAGATTTTTCTAATAAATACTGATCTAAAGTATAAGTTGGGCTGGGATTATAAAATTTGAATGCTTTATCGAACCTTTGAAAATCTAGATTATTATAAAAGTTTAAAATAGTGTTTTTTGGACTATCTTGTTGTTTAACTAGAAGCAACTCATAAACCTGAAAGCTTATAAATGTGGTGAAAAATACGATTGGTAAAAATGAAGAAGAGTAAATTACATATTTTGGGTACTGATATTCTTCTCCGTTAATGTTTTCTAAGTTTTCGTTTTCTTTATACCATCTCAAGTATATTAAAGTTAGAATGATAGAAAATACTAAGCTACTTACAGGTAATATACCCCAAAGCTTGGTTAAAATAGAGGAAATTTCTTTAGGCTTAACAGGTTTAATGGTAGAAATATTACCCTTTTCCCAAACCATTATCCCGTTCTCTAGTCTAATTGTTCTATTCCAACCAGTAAAATAAAGTAGCGGATCGTAATACCTATCGTTGCTAAAAACATATTTAAGGTTATATTTTTCTGCATCGGTTAAAAAATCGTTTAGAGAAGCTAAGCCTTGTGTGCCAGAAAATTTGGCGTTTTCTAATCTTTCTACTGGTCTGGTTGTTAATTCTGGTAATCTCCTTGCCGAGTGGTAATTACCATCTACTGTTGCTGCTAATGAATTTGAGCTTAGCCAAGCCATTTGGTCTCCAAAACCAAGAGTGAGATAACGCCAGCGCATATGGTTATCTCTGTTAAGGAAATTAAGCATGGGTTCTATCTCAATTTCTTTTGGTTGTAATGGCCTAAAACTAGCTAAATGAAAAATAAATAAAATGAAAAGTAAGTAAGAAAAACCAGAAAGGCCAGATAAGATGAAGTGGAAAGAACTACCAAATTTTTTAATCCAAAAATCTTTAACTGGACCTCCTAAAAAGGAATAAATAAATTTTGCAATAAATGGAATGGCAATAATAGATGCCCAAAAACCAAATCTGTCTAATGTTAAAATGTTAAAAGCATTTGCGCCTAAAATCATTTTTGGTATTGGTGTTGTACCTCCACTCCCTAATAATAGACATAGAAAAAATGAAACTGCCCAAGCAATAAAGCGTTTCTTTTTGGTAATGGCATAACTAATAGCCGTTATAAGCGCAAAAATTAATGTTAATGGAACGATGTAAAAAATTAATCCTGATGAGAAATTTTTAAAGAAATTATCTCTAGAACCATGCGGAATAGAAACCTGAGTAATTGGATCGGTTTTACTCCAATACCAATATGGAAAAATTAAACCTACCATTAGCACAATCATTAAAATGCCAAAAAGAATAATAGACTTATACTTCTTAAACGCTTCGATAATAAAAGTTACTATAAATTTAAAAATAGATTGTTCTCTTTTTTCTGGCGTTAAACCATCTACTATAGCCATAAAAATTGTGGGAGCGATAAAAAATACCATTCCAAATATTGCCGTTACATGATGCGAGCTTACTGTTACAGCTAAAAAAGATAAGGCCATTAATAAATAAAGCTTTTTGCCCTTTAAAAAATATTGGTATAAAAAGGGTAGTGCATTTAGTAGGAAGGAAATGCCATTTAAAGTAGGTAGCTGGCCATAAACATGTAAGGTTTCTACCATAGACGAGATAACAACAGCTAATATGGCGGCTACTCCGGCAATAGATTTATCAAAGAATATTTTTGTAAATCTATATACACCAATTACTAATATCTCATAAATAAATATTGCATAAATACAAAAGGCAACTTTTAACGGAAATACTTTGGCTAAGAGGGCTACCATTTGATGCACTAATGGAGGATAGCTTATGGTTAAAAAACCAGTGTACCATCTGTATTCCCAAGGTTCAAACCAAAACCTTTGATAATGATCTGCAAAAAACATATGTACATAAGCATCATAAGTTTTAGGTAAAGTAAAATAGATGATTACGCCATGTGTAAGCAATACCAAACACATAGCCACCATCAATAATTTTTTACCTAAAAAGTCGCTCCACATATTATTTTTTATTTACAAGTTAAATAAAAAGGATGTTATATTGAAGAAAGGCTTGGTTTAAAGTTACTAGGTTTAACCGCCTTGTTTGCAACAATATGATATTGATAGTATAATTTTAATAATTGCATAGGTATTTTAATAGAATCTTTAAGTTTTAATCTAGAATCACCAACTTCTGTCCAATGCATTAGTGGAAATTCTAATACGCCCTTTTGTAGGGTAGAGTTACCAAACTTTTTTTGTAATCTCAAAAATATTTCAACATCAAATAACCAAGGGGTTAAAAAAGCCTGATTAAACAAAGATGGAACTAAGCTTCTATGGAATATTTTAGCACCACACTGTGTGTCTTGAAACTTTGTTTTTAAAATTACGTGAATAAACTTCTTAACAACACTGCTTAATAAAGATCTGTTATCGTCTCTATTGATACTTGCTCCAAGTCTTTGAATACGACTCCCTACAATAGCGGCAAATTGTGGGTATTGTTCTTTATATTTAGCCATTGATAACCATTCTTCTGGTTTTGTTGCTAAATCTGCATCTAAAAATCCCAATAAAGATATGGCATTAAATTTTTGATGCATGTAAAGCATTCCTCTTCGTACGGCTTCTGCTTTGCCTCCGTTTTTCTCTAAATCTAAAACCACTATGTTGTTAGTAGATAAAGATTGTATCCCTTTTAAAACGGCTAATGTTTTGTCTTTACTGCCATCGTTTACTAAACAAATAACTACATCATCATTGTTTTTAGCAAACTTTAAAAAATCTTGAAAAGGGAATCTCTTTTCTTCATTGTAACAAGGAACTATAATTGCGTACTTTTTCATATTCTATTTTTAATTTTTAACCTATTACCAAACCCAATGCCAATAATTTATTTAATTGAAAATGAGGTATTTATGATTATTATAGTTTGATGTTATTCCAAAATATGGAAATTTTCTCTATTTTGTAATAATGTAAAACTTAAAATATTTCTATTCGTAAAACATCATTATGGAAAAGGCATTTAGTATATTTATTGTAGAAGATGATCCTTGGTATGGTCAGATTTTAGAATATCATTTAGGGTTAAACCCAGATTATAATGTAATGAGATTTTTAACCGGAGAAGAGTGTTTAAATCATCTATATCTTAAGCCCGATTTAATTTCGTTAGATTTTAATTTACCAGATTACAAAGGAGATAAGCTTTATCAAAAGATTAGAGCAGTGCTTCCAAATACATCAGTTGTTATTATTAGCGCACAACAAGATATTAATGTAGCAGTAAATTTATTTAAACTGGGCGTAGCTGATTATTTAGTTAAGGATGATGCAACCAAAGATTTGTTGTGGAACAGTATTATTAGAATTAAAGAAAACCAAAGTTTAAAGAAAGAAGTAGAACATTTAAAGGAAGAGCTTGCTCAAAAGTTTTCGTTTGATAAAACCATTATTGGACAAAGCGAAGCCATGAAAAAGGTATTTACCCTGATGGAGAAAGCTCTAAATACCAACATAAATGTATCTATAGCAGGCGAAACTGGAACTGGTAAAGAAGTTGTTGCTAAAGCCATTCATTATAATAGCGATAGAAAAAAGAAAAATTTTGTTGCAGTTAATATGGCTGCAATACCTAAAGAATTAATTGAAAGTGAACTGTTTGGTTACGAAAAAGGGGCATTTACAGGGGCAATAACACGTAAAATTGGCAAATTTGAAGAAGCAAATGGAGGCACTATTTTCTTAGATGAAATTGCAGAGCTAGATCTTAATTTGCAAAGTAAGATTTTACGTGTATTACAAGAAAGAGAAATTACAAGGGTAGGAGGTAATGATGTTGTTAAGTTTGATGCAAGGTTAATTATTGCCACCCATAAAGATTTAAATACGGAAGTTAAAAACGGCAATTTTAGAGAAGATTTATATTATAGAATTATTGGATTACCAATAGAACTTCCTCCATTACGTTTCAGAGGAAACGATATTTTAGTTTTAGCAAAGTTTTTTGTAGATGAGTTTGTTAAACAAAATAGATTAAGTTCAATAAGCATTAGTAAAGATGCTAAAAATGCACTACTTAATTATTCGTATCCGGGTAATGTAAGAGAGCTTAAAGCCATTACAGATTTAGCAGCTGTTATGTGCGAGAATAATGAAATTAAAGCAAGTGATATTTCTTTTAGAAGTGTAAAACAAGATGATACTTTCATGATGGAGTCTAAATCTTTAAGAGCATATACGGTAGATATCATTAAATATCATCTTAAAAAGAACAATAATGATGTTGTGACAACGGCAGCATTGTTAGACATTGGTAAGAGTACAATCTATAAAATGATTAAAGATGGCGAGCTAACCATATAATTATTCCAAAATTTGGAATTTAAATCTAAAATTTGGATTGAAATATAGCGCTTACTAGAGTTAAATAAATGGTAATCAATTAATTAAAATTGTGGCATTAATTTAGATATTAAAAAAAAAACAATTAATGAAAGCAACGCTCTTAAAATATAATGTTAACAAATGGGAAACATCAGTTTCTAATTATGAATTTACTCCTCAAGAAATTAACTTAGTTTTATGTTTTGGAGGAAAAAAAGCTTTAGCTAACCAAGCAGCATGTAAACAATTAATCAATCAGTTTAAAAATGCTCAAATTACTTTTTGTTCCACCGCAGGAGAGATTTATCAGGAAACTGTTTTAGATGATTCATTAATCGCTGTTGCTTTAAATTTTAAACATTCTCAAATTGCAACCGCACAAATAAACATTAAAAATTATTCCAACAGTTTTGATGCTGCGGTTTCACTAGTTAATCAATTAAGTAAACAAAACTTAAAATACATCATGGTTTTATCTGATGGTAGTTTAGTAAACGGAAGCGAGCTATCTAAAGGTTTAAATTATGCAGCTGGAGATATTTTAGTAACTGGAGGATTAGCTGGCGATGGTCCAAATTTTGATTCTACTTTGGTAGGTTTAAACGATATTCCTGCACCTGGCAATGTGTTGGCAATTGGCTTTTATGGAGAAAAGTTAATGGTAAAGCATGGATCGCAGGGTGGCTGGGATATGTTTGGTTTACAAAAAACGGTAACCAAGTCTATTTCTAATGTTCTTTATCAAATAAACAACATGAGTGCTTTAGATTTATATAAAACTTATTTAGGTCCTGATGTTGCTAATCTTCCAGCATCAGCTCTTTTATTTCCATTGGCTATTACTATTCCTGGTTCGAAAGAGCCGATAGTTAGAACTATACTTTCTATTAATGAGGAAGAAAAATCCATGACGTTTGCAGGCGATATACCAGAAGGAGCACAAGTACGGTTTATGAAAGCCAACTTTGATAAGTTAATAGACGCATCTGCAAATGCTGCGGAGTTGTGTATTAATCAAGAAATTAATCCCGATTTTGCCTTATTAATAAGTTGTGTAGGCAGAAAATTAATTCTTGGTCAAAGAACAGAAGAAGAAGTAGAGGCAGTTGCTCAAACATTTAATAATGTTACCCCAATGACGGGTTTTTATTCTTACGGAGAAATATCTCCTACTCAATTAGACGGTAAGTGTCAATTACATAATCAAACCATGACAATCACTTCTTTTTATGAATTACCATAAACTACTTCATAGGCAAATTAATAAATTTTTACCAAAAGAAATTGCGGAAAACGCTGCTGTTAAAGATTTTTTAAATGCAGTACAATCTTCTTATGAGGCTTTAGAAAGAGATAAGGAATTGGTTGAAAGAGCATATGCCATTAGTGAAAATGAATACATTGCCATTAACCAAGAATTTGCTAGAGAAGCGGAGTTAAAAATGAAATCTATCACCAAATTGAAGGAATCAATTGGTGAATTTGACGAGTTAAAATCTCAACTTATTGAAGATGATTTATTAGTAATTGTAGATTTTTTAAATCAACAAATTTTACAAAGAAAAAGTGCGCAAAAAGTATTTACATCTTTAGTAGGTAACTCGCAAAGTGGTATTTTATTAGAAGATGAAAACAGAAAAATAGTATTTACTAATCAATTATTTTGCGATTTATTTCAAATACCAGTTGCGCCAGACCATTTGATAGGTGCAGATTGTAGCGATAGCGCACAACAATCTAAAATTTTATTCAAAGAGCCCGAGCAATTTGTAGTAGATATAGAACAAATATTATATACTAGAGACTTTGATTCTAAAAATGTTATCATGGCTGATGATAGGATTTTAAAACGAGAGTATATTCCCATTTTTATAGACGAAATATACAAAGGCCATTTATGGAGTTATACCGATATTACTGAAAGAAAAAGATCGCAAGAAGCTATTGAGCAGAGCGAATTGAAGAATCGATTAATCATGAACTCGGCCCTAGATGCTATTATTACCATAGATGAAAATGGATTTATTACCTTCTGGAATCCAAAAGCCGAGAAAATTTTTGGTTGGACAGAGTCTGAGGTTTTAGGTAAAACTTTAACCGATAATATTATTCCTAATTACCATAAAGATGGTCATGATAATGGAATGAAAGCATATAATAAAACTGGTCATGGTCCAGCACTTAATAAGCTATTAGAGCTAAAGGCTGTTAATAAATATGGCAAAGAATTTCCCATAGAACTATCAATAATACCAGTTAAACAAGGTGATACAAAGTTTTTTTGTTCTTTTATAAGAGATATTTCTGACAGAAAGAAGAATGAAGAAGATTTAAGAGCTAGTAGAGAATTATGGCAATTTGCTTTAGAAGGGGCGGGAGATGGTGTATGGGAATACAATTTTCAAACCAATGAGGTGTTTTTCTCAAAACGCTACAAAGATATGCTGGGTTATGATGATAGTGATTTTAAAAACGAATCATTTGAATGGAAAAATAGAATACATCCCAACGATTTACAAATTATTGCTCAAACAGATCAAGACTACGAAAAAGGAATTATTAAAAATCACCAAAGAGAGTATAGAATCAAACATAAAAATGGCAATTATATCTGGATTTTAGATAGGGGTATGGTGGTGAGTTATAACGATGATGGAAAACCACAAAGAATTATTGGTACCCATTCTGATATAACCGAAAGAAAAACATCAGAACAAACTCTTAAGATTAGAGAAGAGAAATACAGAAGTATCTTATCAAATATGAATCTAGGATTAATAGAAGTTGATAATGATGATGTTATTCAATATGCTAATCAGAGTTTTTTAGATATGAGTGGCTATGCATTCGACGAGTTAATGGGGCAGTCTGCAGCCGATTTATTATTAGATAAAGAACATCAGAATTTCATTTTTGATAAAAATAAACAAAGAAAAACTGGAGTTTCTGACGCCTATGAATTACCAGTTAAGAATAAGAAAAAAGAGCAAAAATGGTGGCTAATTAGTGGTGCTCCTAGGTATAATGATACAGGCGAGTTGGTAGGTTCTGTAGGTATACATTTAGATATTACCGAGCAGAAAAAATTAGAAGAAGATTTAATAAGAGCCAGAGATTTTGCCCAAGCATCTACCATTGCCAAAGAAAACTTTTTGGCAAACATGAGCCACGAGATTAGAACGCCTATGAGTGCTATTCTAGGTATGGCCAATCAGTTAAATAAAACTAATTTAAATAATCAGCAACAATTTTTCTTAAATACCATTCATTCCTCGGCAGAAAGTTTATTGGTCATTATTAATGATATTTTAGATTTAAGCAAAATAGAATCGGGAAAATTAACCATAGAAAAAATTGGATTTGAACCTAAAAAAGTAATGGAGCATGTGATGCAAGTGATGCAGCACCGGGCAGAAGAAAAGGGTTTAAGTTTTACCAATTCTTTTTACGATACAAGCTTATCTGATATCTTATTGGGAGATCCCCATCGTATATCGCAAGTAATTTTAAATTTAGTAAGTAATGCTATTAAGTTTACTCAAAAAGGATCAATAGACCTAATTTTTAAAGTTTTGGCCAGTATTGATAATGAACAAATTTTACAAGTAAGTGTTACCGATTCCGGAATAGGTATGGATGAGGATTTTTTAGAAAAGCTGTTTGATAAATTTTCTCAAGAAGACTCGTCTATTACAAGAAACTATGGTGGTACAGGACTAGGTATGAGCATCTGTAAGGAATTAATCACCTTAATGGGTGGCGAGATGACTGTAAATAGTATCAAAAATCTGGGAAGTTCTGTCTCATTTGTTATTAAACTAGAAAAAGGGACATTTGCCAATTTACCAATTAAGGAAAATATAGAAGTAGATGCTAAACTACTAGCTGGTAAGCATATTTTAGTTACCGATGATAACGAGATAAATAGGTTACTAGCATCCACAGTGTTAACCAATTATAAAGCCAAGATTACAGAAGCTGTAAATGGATTAGATGCATTAGAAAAAGTTAGGCAATCTAAATTTGATTTGGTTTTAATGGATATTCAAATGCCTGTTATGGATGGTTTAGAAGCATCAAGAACAATAAGACGAGATATTGATAAAAATATACCCATTATTGCTTTAACAGCCTTTGCCATTAAAGGCGATAATGATAAATGTTTAGATGCCGGTATGAACGATTACCTATCAAAACCTTTTGAAGAAAGTCAGTTATTAGAAATTGCGGCTAAATGGCTTGGTAAATCGTTAAGTATTAAAAAAAGCAAAGTTCAGAAAACA
>JBIKIN010000041.1:0-18462 GCA_044361595.1 Pelobium sp.
AAGACTACGATGTCTAGGGGATCTGAGAGGATGACCCCCCACACTGGTACTGAGACACGGACCAGACTCCTACGGGAGGCAGCAGTAAGGAATATTGGTCAATGGAGGCAACTCTGAACCAGCCATGCCGCGTGCAGGAAGACTGCCCTATGGGTTGTAAACTGCTTTTATACGGGAATAAACCTTAATTCGTGAATTAAGCTGAATGTACCGTAAGAATAAGGATCGGCTAACTCCGTGCCAGCAGCCGCGGTAATACGGAGGATCCAAGCGTTATCCGGATTTATTGGGTTTAAAGGGAGCGTAGGCGGCTCATTAAGTCAGAGGTGAAAACTTGCAGCTCAACTGTAAGCTTGCCTTTGATACTGATGAGCTTGAATGTAGTTGAGGTGGGCGGAATGTGACAAGTAGCGGTGAAATGCATAGATATGTCACAGAACACCAATTGCGAAGGCAGCTCACTAAGCTATGATTGACGCTGAGGCTCGAAAGCGTGGGGATCAAACAGGATTAGATACCCTGGTAGTCCACGCCCTAAACGATGATAACTCGATGTTTGCGATATACAGTAAGCGTCCAAGCGAAAGCGTTAAGTTATCCACCTGGGGAGTACGCCCGCAAGGGTGAAACTCAAAGGAATTGACGGGGGCCCGCACAAGCGGAGGAGCATGTGGTTTAATTCGATGATACGCGAGGAACCTTACCCGGGCTTGAAAGTTACTGAAGAATATAGAGATATATTCGTCCTTCGGGACAGGAAACTAGGTGCTGCATGGCTGTCGTCAGCTCGTGCCGTGAGGTGTTGGGTTAAGTCCCGCAACGAGCGCAACCCCTATGTTTAGTTGCCAGCATGTAAAGATGGGGACTCTAAACAGACTGCCTGTGCAAACAGAGAGGAAGGAGGGGACGACGTCAAGTCATCATGGCCCTTACGTCCGGGGCTACACACGTGCTACAATGGACGGTACAGAGGGCAGCCACCTGGTAACAGGGAGCAAATCTCAAAAAGCCGTTCACAGTTCGGATCGGGGTCTGCAACTCGACCCCGTGAAGTTGGATTCGCTAGTAATCGCGTATCAGCAATGACGCGGTGAATACGTTCCCGGGCCTTGTACACACCGCCCGTCAAGCCATGGAAGTTGGGGGTGCCTAAAGTCCGTAACCGTAAGGAGCGGCCTAGGGTAAAACCGATAACTGGGGCTAAGTCGTAACAAGGTAGCCGTACCGGAAGGTGCGGCTGGAATACCTCCTTTCTAGAGAATGAATAACCGAGTTATTTACGTTACATGAATATTTTTTTATAAAAGAAACCTGAAGAGATGAGCATCGGTGGTAAAGACCACTGAGGTAGGGAAGGCTAACATAGTCCCGTAGCTCAGTTGGTTAGAGCACTACACTGATAATGTAGGGGTCAGCAGTTCAAATCTGCTCGGGACTACAAGATCATCTTTAAAGGGGGATTAGCTCAGCTGGCTAGAGCACCTGCCTTGCACGCAGGGGGTCAACGGTTCGAATCCGTTATTCTCCACACTTGGTATATCATCTGGAAATCGTTCCGGGTTAATTGATAACCAAAGAGTTCTTTGACATATTGGAAGAAGTTATTGAAAGAGAAGATAACAAAAACAACAGGTAGAGCAATCTACAGTAGAATAAAATCTACAAAAGAGAAAGTAAATAAGAGCACACGGGGAATGCCTAGGCTCTCAGAGGCGATGAAGGACGCGATAAGCTGCGATAAGCTGCGGGGATTGGCACATACGAATTGATCCGCAGATTTCCGAATGGGGAAACCTAACTAACTGAAGGTTAGTTGCAATAGCGCAAACCTGCCGAACTGAAACATCTAAGTAAGCAGAGGAGAAGAAAACAACAGTGATTTCCAGAGTAGTGGCGAGCGAAATGGAAGAAGCCCAAACCTATATTGTTACGGCAATATGGGGGTTATAGGACTACAATATGAATATTAAAGTGAAGTTGAACAGGTTGGGAAGCCTGGCTATAGAGCATGATAGCTGCGTAAACGTAAGCAATAATAAACTAGTAGTATCCTGAGTACCGCGGGGTCGGAGACGCCCTGTGGGAATTTGCCAGCACCATCTGGTAAGGCTAAATACTCCTGAGAGACCGATAGTGAACTAGTACCGTGAGGGAAAGGTGAAAAGAACCCCGAACAGGGGAGTGAAATAGAACCTGAAACCGTGTGCTTACAAGCGGTCGGAGCAGACTTGTTCTGTGACGGCGTGCCTTTTGCATAATGAGCCTACGAGTTACTCCTCTCTGGCAAGGTTAAGTGTTTGAGACACGGAGCCGAAGCGAAAGCGAGTCTGAATAGGGCGTAAAGTCAGAGGGGGTAGACGCGAAACCTTGTGATCTACCCATGGACAGGTTGAAGGTGCCGTAACAGGTACTGGAGGACCGAACCGATAAACGTTGAAAAGTTTCCGGATGATCTGTGGGTAGGGGTGAAAGGCTAATCAAACTGGGAAATAGCTCGTACTCCCCGAAATGTTTTTAGGAACAGCGTGGCGGTAAAGTTTAACAGAGGTAGAGCTACTGATTGGGTGCGGGGGAGTCAAATCCTACCAAATCCAGACAAACTCCGAATGCTGATTAAATATACGCTGCAGTGAGGCCCGGGGTGCTAAGGTCACGGGCCGAGAGGGAAAGAACCCAGACCAACAGCTAAGGTCCCAAAATTACTATTAAGTTGAACTAACGAGGTCTGATTGCATAGACAGCTAGGATGTTGGCTTGGAAGCAGCCATTCATTTAAAGAGTGCGTAACAGCTCACTAGTCGAGCGATCGGGCATGGATAATAAACGGGCATAAAATAGTATACCGAAGCTTTGGATTTATACTACGTATAAGTGGTAGGGGAGCATTCTAGTAGCAGTGAAGCTATACGCGTTAGCGGTGGTGGAGCGACTAGAAAAGCAAATGTAGGCATAAGTAACGATAAGGCGGGAGAGAAACCCGCCCACCGAAAGACTAAGGTTTCCTGATCAACGCTAATCGGATCAGGGTTAGTCGGGGCCTAAGGAGCAGCCGAAGGGCGTAATCCGATGGACAACTGGTTAATATTCCAGTACTTTTTATAACTGCGATGAGGTGACGGAGTAGTGACACTGCCGCGAACTGACGGAATAGTTCGTTAAAGGCCGTAGGTATTAGGACAGTAGGCAAATCCGCTGACCTAGCTGAAAGCTGATAGTACCGCAAACCTTCGGGGGCGTGGATAGTGCAGGTAATCAGACTTCCAAGAAAACCCTCTAAGCTTCAGGTTATAAAAACCCGTACCGTAAACCGACACAGGTAGTCGAGGAGAGAATCCTAAGGTGCTCGAGTGAATCATGGCTAAGGAACTCGGCAAAATGGCCCTGTAACTTCGGGAGAAGGGGCGCCAATGGCAACATTGGCCGCAGTGAAAAGGCCCAGGCGACTGTTTAACAAAAACACATGGCTTTGCAAAATCGAAAGATGAGGTATAAGGCCTGACACCTGCCCGGTGCTGGAAGGTTAAGAGGGGATGTTAGTCGTAAGGCGAAGCATTGAATCGAAGCCCCAGTAAACGGCGGCCGTAACTATAACGGTCCTAAGGTAGCGAAATTCCTTGTCGGGTAAGTTCCGACCTGCACGAATGGTGTAACGATCTGGGCGCTGTCTCGGCCATGAGCTCGGTGAAATTGTGGTCCCGGTGAAGACGCCGGGTACCCGCAACGGGACGGAAAGACCCCATGAACCTTCACTACAATTTAACATTGACATTGGGTACAGGATGTGTAGGATAGGTGGGAGACTGTGAAGCGGCGTCGCTAGGCGTTGTGGAGTCAACGTTGAAATACCACCCTTTCTGTATTCGGTGTCTAATCCCGCAAAGCGGGAGACATTGTTTGATGGGTAGTTTGACTGGGGTGGTCGCCTCCAAAAGTGTAACGGAGGCTTTCAAAGGTATGCTCAATACGCTTGGTAACCGTATGAGGAGTGCAATAGCATAAGCATGCTTGACTGTGAGGCCTACAAGCCGAGCAGGGTCGAAAGACGGATATAGTGATCCGGTGGTTCTGCATGGAAGGGCCATCGCTCAAAGGATAAAAGGTACTCTGGGGATAACAGGCTGATCTCCCCCAAGAGCTCATATCGACGGGGAGGTTTGGCACCTCGATGTCGGCTCGTCACATCCTGGGGCTGGAGAAGGTCCCAAGGGTTCGGCTGTTCGCCGATTAAAGTGGCACGCGAGCTGGGTTCAGAACGTCGCGAGACAGTTCGGTCCCTATCTGTTGTGGGCGTTGGAAATTTGAGTGGGGCTGACCTTAGTACGAGAGGACCGGGTTGGACTGACCTCTAGTGAATCTGTTGTTCCGCCAGGGGCATTGCAGAGTAGCTATGTCGGGAATAGATAAGCGCTGAAAGCATCTAAGTGCGAAACTAGCCACAAGATGAGATTTCCATTGAGGATCGTAGAAGACTACTACGTTGATAGGCTACAGATGTAAAGCTGGTAACAGCAAAGTCGAGTAGTACTAATTGTCCGATACTTTCAGGTAAACTGAATTTGTTATCTTCTCAAACAATATCTTCTTTCAATAATATGTCATTGTTGACGTATATGTATTATGTTTTATAGTAATTAGTCGAAAGACTAGATATTAGAAACTAAATATTAATATTTTCAACATTAAAAATATTTAGGTGCCTATATCGGCGGTGTCCACCTCTTCCCATTCCGAACAGAGAAGTTAAGCCCGCCAGAGCCGATGGTACTGCAGTAAAATGTGGGAGAGTAGGTCGGTGCCAAATTTTATTAAACCCCTTATGATTTGTTTCTTAAGGGGTTTTTTCGTTGGTGAACCATTTAGGGTTTTTTTGTTTGGATGGTTTTTCCTCTTTTTGTGTGCCCTTTCTAATTGCGTAATTATTGGGTAGAAAATCTTCTGCATCTATCTTTTTCACCTTAAAATTATTATCATTAAATTGCGTTATTAAGTTGATTGAACTAATATTTAGAATTTTAATATGTTATATAGGTTAATAATTACTTTTTTTGTTTTGTTGTTAGTAACATGTACTTGTGTTTATGCACAATTTGGCAAACTGGTTGATAAGGCTAAGAGTACTGTTACTTCTGGGAGTACTTTAGGAGCTAATAAATCTGAGATTGCTACAGCTTTGAAACAGGCTTTAGAGATTGGGGCTAGTAAAAGTGCCGATTTATTATCAAGTAATAATGGTTTTTTTGGTAATCAAGCGGTTAAGATTCTATTTCCTCCTGAAGCTCAAAAGGCGGAGGCTACTCTAAGGAAATTGGGTTTAAACCAATTATGCGATGATGCTATTTTAAGCTTTAATAGAGCTGCTGAAGATGCTACTAAAACTGCTAAACCTATTTTTGTTGGTGCAGTAAAAAATATGACTGTTAAAGATGCTACAGGTATATTAATGGGTTCCAAAGATGCTGCTACTGCTTATTTTAAGAAGATTACTACTGATTCATTAGCAAATGTATTTTTGCCAATTATTGAAAAGAGTATTGAAAAAGTTGGCGCTACCAAATATTATGGTGCTGTGGTTGATAGATACAATAGAGTACCCTTGGTTACCAAATTTAATCCTGATTTAAAAGTTTACATTACTGAAAAAGCAATTGAAGGTTTATTTAAGGAAATTGCAAAAGAAGAGTTAAAAATACGAGAAAATAAAGCTTTTAGAACTACAGAGGTAATGCAAAAGGTATTTGCAATGTCTGATAAATAGTATTTTCTTTAGCTCGAAAGGTGTTTTGCGATAGGGATGTGAAAGGCTTGGTGCATTTATTAATGCCTTTTAAACGGCCTAATAAATTACGGAACCCTGAAATAGCCAGCCCCCGATTTTTTATTGGGGGTACGCCATTATTTATAATTTTATGACTGGGACTATTGATATAGTTAATCTGCTAATGCAGGTGATTTTTCCTTTATCGTTATAGAGTTTGATGTCCCAAACATGTGTTTTGCCGCCTATGTGAATTGGAGTACATATTCCGGTTACTAAACCAGATTTTACCGGTCTTAAATGATTCGCATTAACTTCTAAGCCTACACCCATTTTAAAATTAGTATCAAGGACCATGTTACTAGCCACGCTGCCTAGAGTTTCTGCTAGAACAACTGAAGCGCCCCCATGTAAAATACCATAAGGCTGACGCGTTCTATCGTCTACTGGCATAGTTCCTTTTAGATAATTATCTCCAATTTCTGTAAATTTGATATCTAACAGTGCGCCTATGTGATTTTTCGGACGATTGTTGAGTTCGTCTAAATTGGGTTGAATAAACCAAATCATTTCTTTAAGTATAGGTTTTTCATTACATTAAAATGATATTCTATATGACCAAAGATGATGAATAATAAAGCACCTACTGATACTGTATTCCCATTAGCAGTTCCTTTTTTCTTCATATCTTCTTCTGATAATGATTTGAAAAAGAAAAGATTAGCTTGACGTAACATTACAAGTTCGTCTACTAAATCACCGTAAGTATATTTACTTATTGGAGTGTTTGCCACAATTGCATCTTGGTCATACCCTGGTAAATCCGTAAGGTCGTTACGAGCTATTCGCATTGCTCTATAAGTCATTACTCTTTCTGTATCGATTAAATGGGATATCAGTTCCTTTACTGTCCATTTTCCATCTGCATACGCATAATCATGCTTTTCTTCTGGTATATCAGCCAAAAAATCATCAATACTATTTAATTGATTTTTTAATCTTTTTAAAATGGGTTGATTTCCGGCAATTGCTAAATCTATATAGCCTTGATAAAATGGAGCGTATTCGTTACTTAGTGGTTGGTACATATTTTAAGCTGCTTTTTAATATAATTCTAAATGTTGTTCCTTTTCCAATCTCTGATTCTTTTACGAAAACTTGACCTTGGTGATAATTTTCTATTATTCTTTTTGTTAATGATAATCCTAGCCCCCAACCTCTTTTGCGAGTTGTAAATCCAGGTTGAAATATGGCATCAAATTTTGATTTAGGGATTCCTTTGCCAGTGTCTGTAATATCTACAAATATTTGTTCTTTCACTAAGTTTTCTGTGATATTTACAGAAATTTTACCAGTTCCTGAAATAGCATTAACTGCATTCTTTAAAATATTTTCAATTACCCAGTCAAATAATGGAATGTTTAATAATGCTTCTTGCTGCATGTCTCCGGTGATTTCAAAGGTTATTTGATTGCTTACTCTTACCTTAAAATAGTCTATAAAATCGTTTATTGTATAGTATACTAAATGACTTGTAAGTACAGGCATAGAGCCAATTTTTGAAAATCTATCAGCAACTATTTCTAATCTTTTAACATCGTTTTCCATTTGTAATACTAAAGGATCTTCCTCTGCATTAAATTTATCTTTAAATAATTCTATCCATGCCATAAGGGCAGAAATGGGAGTTCCTAACTGATGTGCTGTTTCTTTGGCTAAACCTACCCAAACTTGGTTTTGTTCAACTCTTCTTGATGAATTAAATGTGGTATAGGCAATGAGCAGAAACAAAGCAATAACCGTTAATTGGATATATGGAAATACGCGAAGTTGATTTAAAAGGTCACTGTCTTTATAATAAACATATTTTTTTTGTCCCGCCATTTGAATCTTTATTGGTTCGTGTTGAGATTTCATTATTTTAAGTTGCCTGTTAAAATATTCTGGGTCGTATTTTTTGTCTGTTTCTATTTTATAGTTGGTTTTAGATTTGTTTAAAGCAGTATAAGTTACTATAGAGTCTTTTTCGTCTGTTACGATTGCAGGAACTACAAGACTATCGTTAACTGTAAATAAATAGTCCATCATTTCATCATTATCGGTTTCAAACATTTTTTTGAGCGTTTCACTCCATATTTCTGCTTTTGTGCGTTCAGATTTTGAAATTCCTTCTACTAAAAAGTTGGTGTACCATAGAGATGAAGCGGCAATTATAATTGCGAATGTGAGTAGTAAATATTTCCAGCGTTTTTTGTTTTCGTATGGATTCATGAATTAAAACACGGGTTAATAGATAATATTAAATTTTCTAAGCTCTTATAACAAAAAACAGCCAAATTTTCAGTTTGACTGTTTAATTAAAAGTTTTTGAGTATTCTAATTTCCACCAATTATTATTGGATTTTTTGAATTACCCATGATAATCACTTTTGTGTTTGGCGAAGTAGCAATTGCCTGTTGTGCTTTTATACTTTCATATTGTAATTGCTTATCTGATAAACCTGTAGAAAGTATTTTTTGATAATCGGCAATACCTTGAGCTTCTACTCTTTTACGTTCTGCTTCTTGTTTTTCTTTTTGCAGAACAAAAGTCATTTTTTGAGCATCTTGTTCTGCATTAATTTTTGATTCTATTGTTGTTTTAACCGATGCTGGTAAAGCTACATTTCTTATTAATAGCTGTTGTAACTGTAATCCTTCTTTTGAAAATGAAGATTGTATTGTCTTAAATATTTTGTTTTGAAACTCTTCTCTTTTTGTAGAATATAGAGAAACCGCATCATAAGAAACAGCATTGTCTCTTATTGCTGTTCTAGCTATTGGACGAACAATTTTATCTAAATAATCGGTGCCAATTTCTTGAAGAATTTTAGGCGCTTCGCTGCTCTTAACATTAAAAAGCACAGATAAATCTATAACCACTTCTAATCCATCTGCAGTTAAAATTCGAATAGCATCATCTCCTTTTTGATTGCCCTCCTCATGAACGGCAGACATTGTATATGTTTGAGTTCTGACATCAAACTCTGTAACTTTTACTAATGGATTAATAAAGTTTAAACCGCTATATAGCACAGTATTATCTACCTTTCCAAATAATGATTTAACGCCAACCTGTCCTGGTTCTATCGTTTTAAAACATGAAGTTGAAACCCCAATTATTAATAATATTGGACCCACAAGAAAAAATATTTTTCCTGTTTTTTCTACTTGTTGATTGGGTTGTTTTGAAAGGACAAAGCCAATTAATAATGCAATTACTCCTAATACAATTAATATCATTATGTTTAATTTTAAAGATTAGATTAATTTCTAACTTTTGTTTTTTTTACTGATTTTATTTTGCGCAATTTCTTTCATTGCCTGCCTCACAGTTTTGGTATGTTTAATTTTGTAATAAAGTGTAAGACCAAAGGCAGCTAAACAAACTAAAGGAATAAAATTATTTCCCGCTTTATAGCCATAAAAACAAATTAAAATACTTGCAATAAGTAAAACATTTAAAATGGTACTAAATATGATATGTTTAATCATAATTAATATACTTGTATGCTTGGGTCTATTTCTGCAGCCCAAGCTAATATGCCGCCTTTTAAATTATATAAATTTGTATAACCTAAGTTTTGTTCTAATTGATTTAAAGCTGCAGCGCTTCTTGCCCCGCTTCTACATTGCATTACTACGGGTTTGTTTTTAACAATCTTATCGACCTCAATAGTTACTCCTGCAAGTGGAATATTAAGACCATTTAAGTTACTCATTTCATATTCAAATGCCTCGCGAACATCTATTAATTGAAAATCTTTACCCTCATCCAGCCACTGCTTTAATTCTAACACTGTAATTTCTTTCATTTGTTTAATGATTTTTACCAAAGTTAAAAATATATAATAACATCACGTTAAAGAGTATAAATTCTTTGTGCAAATCTATTTTCTAACAAAAATCGGTAAAAGTGGGTATACTAACGGGTTATCTATTGTTTAATTTCACATTAATATTAACCGTAAATAAAATATTGAAATGAAAAGGACAAATTTTTTTATGATTGCAATAGCTATGACTTTTGCATCATTAACTCAAGCACAAACAATTGGTGAATTTAAACCCAAAGACCAATCTTATGGTGTAAAAAAAGCCAAGGATGCTAAAAGGATTTACATTACTAACTTTACAGTAAATTATCAAGTTTATAACGAAAAGGAAAGTTTTAAACAAGGTGGATATCAATTAGGTGGAGGTGTTAAGGGTGATGCGTCTGCCTCTCTTTCGGTAGGTTTAGAGGGGATAACCAATAAAACTGTTCAAGAAATTACTGATCAATTGTATCAAAAGTATATTTCTCAACTAAAAGCTGCTGGTTTAGAAGTAGTATCTATTAGTGAAGCTGCAAAAATTGACACTTATGCAGATTATGTTAAAATGACCGGGGGTTCAATTAATTTAGCACAAGTTCCAGGAACTTTAACCTCTTCACCTACAGGTTTTGAATATTATGTTAAAGGGGTTTCAAAATTGGGAAAAGAAAAATCTGGAGGATTTTTAGGCAACCCACAAATGTTATATGCTAAAATTTCTAAAGAGCTTAACGATGCAATTGTTTCTGAAGTTGATATTTATGTTTTATTTGTGCAAGATCAAAATGCTTGGAAAGGTGCTGGTGCAAATATTAAAGTGAAAACTGATTTGAGAATTTCTGGATATGAATCTATACAGATGGCAAGTGATGCAAAGATTAAATTTAAAGGAGCAAATAATGTAATACCTGCTATAAGCACAGTAAATTTTGCACATGGAAAAATGGGTGCAGGCACTACCACTTCGTACTCCGGCACACTTGGTATGCCATTGAGTATTGATGGCGTTATTGAAGATCAAAAGTTACAGAGTTTTGCGAAGGGAGGTTTAGATATGGTGGCTAAACAATCTCTTTACGGATCATATTTTAATAAAGAAAATAGATCCTCTACCACAACTAAAGTTATTCCAGTTGATGAACAAAAATATGCTACGGGTGTATTGATGGGTGCGGCAAAATTCCTTGAATTTCACACAGGAGCATTTCTGAATAATCTAAAATAGTTGAGTATATCGTGTTGTATTTAAGACCTAAACATGCAACGTTTCGGTTTTTTTATTTCATAAAAAAACGGTTGCAGCATTATGCTGCAACCGTAACACAAACAATTGCTAGCAATAGCAATTTATCATTAATGTTTTAATATTTTTTGTAAAGCCTAAAGGTAATTATTGAATTAGGAGGGAGTATAACTAAAACTAGGTATTTAGGAATATTTCAAATCCGCTATTTATCTTAACGATTCAAAATAAAATGATCAAAAAAGTCGTTCTTTGAGTCTTATAAAAAATGCATGAAAAAGATTACCCAATTTTTTTGGTTTTGCTCAGGGGCACATATAGAAACTTTAGAGAGGAACCCTACCGAACATAATAAGTATGTTGGAATTGGTGCTACCATATTTTTTACAGCTTTATTTGCTACGCTTTCTGGTGGTTATGCTATGTATTTTGTGTTTTCTGGGAGTACGTTAGCGGTTCTATTTGCCTTAGTATTTGGAATAATTTGGGGCTTGGCCATTTTTAATATGGATAGATATATTGTTGCAAGTATTAAGAAAACTGGGAGTAGCAATAAACAAATATGGCAAGCCATGCCTAGAATTTTGTTAGCTATTATGATTGGTATTATCATATCCCGACCATTAGAGCTTAAAATATTTGATAAAGAAATTAGACAAAAATTAAAATCAAGCTACTTAAATGGACAACGTTCTAAAATTGACACTTTAAATAAAGCCTTTAATAATAAATACAGCTTAGAATTAGCTAAATATGTAGAATTGAAGGATGAAAAAGATTCTTTAGAAAAGGATATCAATAAATCTAGATACATCTTAAATCAGGAGGTTTTTGGCGATAAAACTAATCAAACCAGTGGGGTTACTGGATACGGAACTTACGCTAAGCAAAAAGAAACTGTTGTTAACCAAAAAGTAGAGCGATTAAACCAAGTTAGGGGAGATTTATCTCAGCTAGATCAAATTATTACTTCTAGAAAAGAATTAGAGGGGCTAAACAGCACCAAACTTTTTAACGAAAGGCAATTAGACAGTTTAGCAAATGTGGCTGGTTTTGCAGATAGAAATTATGCATTGGGTCAGCTATCTTTCAACCCAGATGGTACCCGAGATTTAGATACCTATTTAGCGGTCACATTTATTTCTTTCCTGTTTATTTTATTGGAATGTTTACCAGTTTTTGTAAAGTTAATGAGTGATAAAGGCCCGTATGATATTGCTTTACAAGACATAGAAGAAGTATATATTTATAAAAGTTCAAAAGATAAAGAGCATAAAATTATTGTAATTGATGATTTGCATGGTACAAAGAATAATTTAGTATCTAATAAAAAGAAAATTCTTCTGAAGCAAAGAATTGATAAAGAGCTTGATGAAAACTCATAAAAGCTCTATTTATAAATTGACAATGTTAAATTAGAATTTACTTAATATAACTTTTCCGCTAAACTGTTTGGTTAATAGATTAAATATTAATTTTGTATCAACAAATAATTCCTAAAATGAAATTTTTAAAGCTATTAACCTATTTAATACTTGTTTATCCTTTATTAATATTTGCTCAAAAACCTAAGGATGATTTGGTTAAAAATCAATTAACTAGATTACCATTAAGGCCTAAATTAGTGGTAGGTATTGTTGTTGATCAAATGAGATGGGATTACTTATATAGATATGCAAATAGATATGGTGCAGGTGGATTTAACCGAATGTTAAAAGAAGGTTTTACCTGCGAAAACACCCAAATACCTTATGTTCCTACAGTAACAGCTGCAGGTCACACTAGTATTTACACAGGGTCTGTTCCATCAATTCATGGTATTGCAGGTAACGAGTTTATTATTCAAGCAACTGGTAAAAGCTTATATTGTACGGAAGATAATACGGTACAAGGAGTTGGCGTTAATGGAGCTGCTGGGCAAATGTCTCCACGCAATTTATTATCAACCACTATAACAGATGAATTAAAATTAGCTACAAACTTTAGGTCTAAAGTTATTGGTATTGCATTAAAAGACAGAGGGGGTATTTTGCCTGCTGGCCACACTGCAAACGCAGCATATTGGTATGATGATAGCGAAGGAAGTTGGGTTACGAGTACCTATTACATGCAACAGTTGCCAAATTGGGTTCGAGATTTTAACCAATTAAAACTTGCTGAAAAGTACATTAGACAAGACTGGAACACCTTGTATCCAATAAATACATATACCCAAAGTACTGTAGACGAAACACCTTATGAAGGTAAACTAAAAGGTGAAGAGAAGCCTACTTTTCCTCATTTAACATCTAAAATGTTAAATGGGAACTTTAATACTTTAAGAATTACACCTTATGGCAATACACTAACGTTAGATTTTGCAAAAGCAGCAATTAAAAACGAGCAATTGGGTCAAGGTAAAGAAACTGATTTTTTAGCAGTTAGCCTTTCTTCTACAGATTATATTGGCCATCAATTTGGTATTAATGCCATAGAAACCGAAGATACTTACTTAAGGTTAGATAAAGATTTAGAAAGTTTTTTTAATACTTTAGATCAAACTATAGGTAAAGGTCAGTATACTGTTTTTTTATCTGCTGACCATGGCGCTGCACACAACCCACAGTTTTTAAAGGACCAAAAAATTCCTGCCGACCTTTGGAATGGAAGTTCAATTTTAAAAGGGTTAAATGAAAAATTAAGCGTACAATTTAAGCAGGAAAAACTAGTTTTAAGTTTTAATAACTATCAAGTTAATTTTAATTATGCTTTAATTGAGCAGTTAAATATTGAAATAAATCAGATTAAGGATGCCGCCATCAATTTCTTAAATAAACAAGACGGTGTAGCCTATGCAATAGACATGGATAAAGCAAGTATTGCTTCTGTTCCTGATGCAATAAAGTCTAAAATTATTAATGGATATAATAGACAAAGAAGTGGCGCTATTCAAATTTTGTTAAATCCAGGCATTTTTCAAGGTTCTAGTAAAACCGGTACTACACATGGCACTTGGAATCCTTACGATACCCATATTCCATTGGTATTTATGGGCTGGGGGATTAAGCAAGGTAGCACCAACAGATTAACTACCATGGCTGATATTGCACCTACTTTAGCTGCGCTTTTGCACATTCAAGAACCTAACGGAAATATTGGCTTACCAATAGAAGAAGTATTAAAGAAATAAATTAATGACTAAATTAGTTATTTAATAAAATACTTCTTCTTCAAAAAACATGATCTAAATCATAAAAATGGAAGTCGTCAATCCATCTTTCAAAAATTCAAATTTTTAATAAAAAAAATTCAAATTTTAGTTTTCCACACTCGCAATAAGTTGAAAACCAGTCTTATGTGAGCTTCAATTTAATTTGAGTCAACAATCAAAATATTTCTGTGGAAAACATAACTTCATTTGTGTCTTGTAGTAGTATAAATTTGGTAAAAAACCCTCACAGTTTTTTTAACCATAATTAGTCAACTTTAAAATTTAATTAGCATGGGAAAAGTTTCTACAAACAAAGCTGCAAAAGGAATCAAATTTGAGCGCTATTTTAGTAAAGATGGAAAAAGCGTTTACGACCTTTTTACTTATGATAAAAGATCTTCAGTCATAAGAAATCCTTCGGGCGATGCAGTGTTTGAAATGAACGATGTAGAAGTTCCTAATACTTGGTCTCAAGTAGCCACTGATATTTTAGCCCAAAAGTACTTTAGAAAAGCAGGTGTTCCACTAGAGGATGGTACAACAGGTTCAGAAAAAAGTATTAAACAAGTAGCACATCGGATGGCTAATTGTTGGAGAACTTGGGGCGAGCGCTATGGTTATTTTGCAACTACTAAAGATGCTCAAGTATTTTATGATGAGTTAGTTTACACCATTGTAGGGCAATTAGCTGCTCCAAACTCACCACAGTGGTTCAATACAGGTTTACATAGCTCTTACGGAATCACCGGAGGTCCACAAGGGCATTATTTTGTAGATCCTAAAACAGAAAAATTAGAAAAATCTACCTCAGCTTATGAGCGTCCGCAACCCCATGCTTGCTTTATATTATCAGTATCTGATGATTTAGTTAACGAAGGTGGTATTATGGATTTATGGGTTCGTGAGGCTCGTATCTTCAAATATGGCTCTGGTGTAGGAACAAATTTCTCTAAAATAAGAGGCGAGAACGAAAAACTTTCTGGTGGTGGTTATTCATCAGGTTTAATGTCTTTCTTAAAGATAGGCGATAGAGCTGCTGGCGCTATCAAATCAGGCGGAACAACCCGTAGAGCAGCCAAAATGGTTTGTTTAGATTTAGACCACCCAGAGATTGAAACTTTTGTAAACTGGAAAGTAGAAGAAGAGAAAAAAGTCGCCGCTTTAATTGCAGCAGGTTATGCTTCTGACTACGAAGGAGAAGCTTACCGTACCGTTTCTGGTCAAAATTCAAATAACTCGGTTCGTATACCAAACACCTTCTTTAAAGCTTTAGAAGAAGGTAAAGGCTGGGATTTAACAGCTCGTTCTGATGGCCGCAGAATGAAAACTATTGATGCTAACAAACTTTGGGATGATATCGCATTTGCTGCTTGGGCTTGTGCCGATCCTGGAGTACAATACGATACAACTATAAACGAATGGCATACTTGCCCTGCAGGTGGAAGAATTAATGCTTCTAACCCTTGTAGCGAGTACATGTTCTTAGATAACACTGCTTGTAATTTAGCATCCATTAACTTACGTCACTTCTTCGATTTAAAAACATTAATTTTTGATGTTAAAGGTTTTGAGCATACTTGCCGTTTATGGACAACAGTTTTAGAAATATCTGTTTTAATGGCTCAATTCCCATCTAAAGAAGTAGCGCAATTATCTTACGATTACAGAACGTTAGGTTTAGGTTACGCAAATTTAGGTTCTATGTTAATGGTTGCAGGTATCCCATATGATAGTGAAAAAGCTAGATCAATTGGTGGCGCTATTACAGCAATCATGACAGGTACTGCTTATTCAACATCAGCAGAAATGGCCAGAGAGTTAGGTACTTTTAGTCGTTACCAAGATAATAAAGACAACATGCTACGTGTAATGCGTAACCACCGTTATGCTGCTTACAATGCAACAGATGCTTACGAAGGTTTAGAGATTGCGCCTCCAGGAATTGATCAAAAATCTTGTCCAGATTATTTATTATCTGCAGCATGTAATGCTTGGGATAAAGCAGTAGAAATGGGAGAAAAGTATGGCTATCGTAATGCACAAACTACTGTAATTGCTCCAACGGGAACAATTGGTTTAGTAATGGATTGTGACACTACAGGTATAGAGCCAGATTTTGCATTAGTTAAATTCAAAAAATTATCAGGTGGTGGTTACTTCAAAATCATTAACCAAGCGGTACCAGCGGCTTTAAGAAATTTAAAGTACAATGAGGAAGAAATTGAAACCATTGTAAATTATGCAAAAGGTTCTGCAACTATCAAAAATGCACCACATATTAACCCAGATAGCTTAAGAGCTAAAGGTTTTACCGAGGCTGATTTAGAAAAATTAGACAAAGCAATTGTTTCTGCTTTCGAAATTGGGTTTGCTTTTAACGTTTGGACATTAGGCGAAGATTGTTTACAAAGATTAGGCTTTAAAGCCGATCAATACAATGCACAAGACTTTAATGTGTTAAAATCATTAGGTTTTAGCCGCCAGCAAATTGCAGAAGCAAATGAATTTATTTGCGGTACCATGACTATTGAAGGTGCACCTTTCTTAAAAGAAGAGCATTACCCAATATTTGATTGTGCAAACAAAAACGGAGCAAAAGGAGTACGATATATCCATGCTCATGGTCACATCAAAATGATGTCGGCAGCACAACCATTCCTTTCTGGAGCAATTTCTAAAACCATTAACTTACCTAATGAGGCTAAAGTTGAAGAAATTAAAGAAAGTTACGAGTTATCATGGAGCTTAGGTTTAAAAGCCAATGCACTTTATCGTGATGGTTGTAAACTATCTCAACCTCTATCTACAAAATCTGATACTAAAGAAGATAAATTAGACAGTGTAGAAGAAGTTTTAGGCGAAGCAGCAAACTTAAAGTTAAGCGATTTAACGCCAGAGCAAGTATTAGAAGCAGCAAACGCTATCCTACAACGTTCAGAAGACACTAGCTTCATGAGACAGCTTTCTAGAGTAGTACAAAAGAAAGTAATGCCAGCTAAACGTAGAGGATTCACTCAAAAAGCAAGTATAGACGGACAAACCGTGTTTGTGAGAACAGGCGAGTACGAAGATGGAACTTTAGGAGAAATCTTTGTAGATATGCACAAAGAAGGAGCAACCTTCCGTTCGTTAATGAACTGTTTTGCTATTGCAGTATCAGTAGGTTTACAATATGGTGTACCTCTAGAAGAATACGTAGAGAAATTCACTTTCACTCGTTTCGAACCAGCTGGAATGGTAGTAGGACATGCAAACATCAAATCAGCAACATCTATTATAGATTATATCTTTAGAATGTTAGGTTACGATTACTTAGACCGTTCTGATTTAGTACACGTAATTACCGAGCAAAAAGTAGTTACCAGCAATCCGCAAATGGAAGATACAGACGTTAACCCAGATGTTACCAATGTATATTCACCAGCACCTTCTAAAGAATTTGCAACTACAGCTGTAAAATCACAATCATTTGATTTATCAATGGGCGCACAATCAGATGCACCAGCTTGTAGCAGCTGTGGACATACCACTATCCGCTCAGGAACTTGTTACAAATGTTTAAACTGCGGTACATCAATGGGATGTTCTTAGTTTAAAGTGTTATTTTAAAATTTTAATCCCTGCATTTGAGAAAATGTAGGGCTTTTTGATGGAGTAATTTCTAGTTTGTCTTAAATAATTTTTGGCGTTTCCTGCCTCCCGCAGGCGAGGTAACACGCTGTACACTGTATCTTTTTTGCACTTGCAATATTAATAGGAGCAAAAAAAGGATGCCAATTCCATCGTTAACGCAATAGTAAATGGTTAGTTAAGTTAAATATACAAAAGATTTAATTGTTAAAATTATGCAAATAATATTGCAACAAGTATGCAGGATAAATTTATTTATAACGCAATAAACCTATAATCATTTGAAAATTATTCCCTCTAAATCCTACTTGTTCTCTGTTATCTTTACCTAAATAGTTTACCCTAACATATCCGCGATTAAGGTATTTGGTTACAAATTCTCCGCCTACCCCAAATTGAAATAAATGCTTTTTACTAATCTTATACCTTAGCCTTGTACCAAAAATAAACGAAGGCGTAAACCAGTGATAATTATAAAATTTGTATTGAAATGCAAAATCTGGCGCATATGGAGATCCTGCGGTTAAACCATTTGCAGACGTATCTCTGTTTAAAGACACAATGTTAATTTTGGGAGTTATGTGGGGTAAAATAGTTAGTTTATTGTTTATATTAATTTCATAAGAAAAATTACCAGCTATTGAAAAATTAGTGGGTAATCCTGTATTTCTTATTGTTCTACCTACATTAGTAAGTGAACGGTATAAATCAGGGTGGTTGTAATAGATATATTCAAACTCATCAAACTGGTAAATATTTTTATAAGCATCCATACCTAATAAAACGC
>JBIKIN010000064.1:0-5434 GCA_044361595.1 Pelobium sp.
TCCGATAGTGCAAGAGCAAGATTACAAGCACTTTGCTTTTGACAAAGTAATGGATACCTACTTTGGCAACTCTTACGAGCACTTGGTTTCTTTTTTGGTAAACGAGAAAAAACTAGATGCCAGTGAGATAGAGGAATTAACAAAAATGGCCGAACAACTAAGAGATAAAAAAGAATGAAACTACTCAGCTACTTTCTAGAGGCCAATGCATACCTCATAGTCTTCCACCTTTTTTACAAACTGTTTTTACAAAAGGAGACTTTTTACAATTTTAATAGGGCTTATCTATTGGGCTGTACCCTGCTATCTTTCTTATTGCCTTTGGTAAAAATTGGCAGTTTATATACCGTTCAAGATTTGCAATATGTGGTGGTTGCTAGCACAACTACTGTGATAGAAAACCCCTTAGAAGAAAACCTAATGTTGTTTTACATATTGGTGGCTTCTGTAATGTTGTTACGCTTGATGATGCGTTTATTCCAAATATTTAAGCTGGCTAAACGAGGAGAAAAAACCGAAATGAACGGATTATCTCTAGTAGCTATTCCCAAACTGAACCATGCTTTTTCGTTCATGAATCGTCTTTTTGTAAACGCTGAGCTGAAAGATATACAAATCATTTTGAACCACGAGCGAGTACACATCAGGCAATGGCATTCGCTAGATATCCTTTTGATGGAGTGTCTCCATATTATCAACTGGTTTAACCCATTGTTCATCCTCCTGAAAAAGGATTTAAAATCTTTGCATGAATTTATTGCCGATGAAGAGGCTGCTAAAGCAGAGCCCAGCGTGGCAGATTATGCACTTTACTTAATTGCTCACACCCACCAAATTGCGCCCCAACACTTGGGCAATAATATGTTTAATCAATCATTATTAAAAACAAGAATTATGAAATTGCAACAGAAAAAATCGCCGGGAATAGCTAGGTTAAAATACTTGGGCCTGTTCCTTTTGCTACCAGCCATGCTGGTGCTATCGTCTTTAAGTTTCGCTAAATCTTACAGCTTAGTAGATTTAATGCCGGTACAACAAGACACCATTAAAGAGAAAAAAACGCCACCACCGCCACCAACACCACCAGCTGCACCAACAAAAGTAAAAGGAAGTGAAATTAAAAATATTCCTCCACCGCCGCCACCTAAAACGCCTGTTAAGGAAGTGCTTGAAATTAGGTTGAAAGATACTCCGCCACCGCCACCACCGCCAATAGAAACAACTAAGAAAGTAAACGGGAATGAAATTAAAAGTATATATCCTCAAACAGGAGAAACAGCTAAGAAAGGAAATGAAATTAAAAGTATATATCCTCAAACGGTAGAAACAACTAAGAAAGTAAATGAAGTTGTAGTAAAGGGCTATAAGTCAACATCACCAACTCAAGAGTCGGCTAAGAAAGTAGATGAAGTTGTAGTAAAGGGCTATAAGTCAACATCACCAAGTCAAGAGTCGGCTAAGGAAGTAACTGAAATTGTAGTGAAGGGCTATAAGTCATCGAAATCACCTCAAGAGCCCACTAAGAAGGCAAAAGGAGTTGAAATTAAAAGTATACCTCCTCCACCGCCACCTGCAAAACCGGTTAAAGCGACAAAGTCTAGCACCATTACAGGCACCAAAGTGGAAAACTTAACGAGAGTGAGTAAAACAATAAATTCAACCGCTCCTAAAGTGGACAACTTTAGAAGTACGAGTATAACAGGTAAAACTTTCTCTGGAGAATCTGTAACCGTTTTAAATAAGACGAATAGCATCCCACCTCCACCGCCACCTGTAGAACCAAAATCAGGGAATAACTAAGTTTATTCCGCAATTTGGTGAAGAATCTGTTGCTGACGAGCAATGGATTTTTGTGCTTACACCACAATTGAATTACCCTTTGCAATTTTTTACTTCCAGCACAGTGCCCTCCGAGTCCTCTGTGGTTTAAAAAATATCTCGTTTAGCTCAGTGTTCTCAAAGCAGCAATCATAGATAGCTACATCTCTGTGCTCATTGTGCATTACCTCTATTTCTTTTGCGTTTAAAGTAAGCATATGATTGCTTTGCAATCTTTTTATCTCCCGCAGATTACGCAGATGTCCGCAGATACTTTTCAAATGGCTCTGCTTTCTGACTATTTCCACCCAAAGTCTGCAAAGGTTCACGCAAAGCTCGCAAAGAAAAAATTATGCATAAAATTTAAACGATTAGAAGATCCATTATAAAGGCTTTGCGCTCTTTGCGCTTCTTATTTTTTCTTTGCGTGAAAAATATTAAGCTTAATATCCATTTTGACTCTGCGGAAATCCCCGAAATCTGCGGGAGATTATTTTTATACTTTTTTGATTGCGAAGCAATCTATTTGTTGCAGGAAATATCATTTCAATTTGTTCTGCTTCCAGCTCAGTGCCCTCGGTTTTCTCTGTGTTTAAAAAAATCACATGATTGCTTCGCAATTTTTTTATCTCCCGCAGATTACGCAGATGTCCGCAGATATTTTTCAAATGTCTCTGCTTTCTGACTATTTCCACTCAAAGTCTGCAAAGGTTCACGCAAAGTTTGTAAAGAAAAAAGAGCTTAAAAAAATCAAGCATCTGTGTATTCGTGGCTAAAAATCCATTTACAAATATTTAATACTGCACTAATTTTGCGATAAATCAAACAACGATTATCTTAGCCACAATTCCTCAGATTCAAAATGCTTCATCAAATCATATCCAATAAAAAAAACACGTGGATACAATCTCCAGATTGTACTGTGAATACTTTATTGATTCATATTAATGAAACCGGATATTTTAGAAACACGCAAATTGAAGCTATAGAAACCTATTTGTTTTTAAAAATTGCGGGAGAAAACAAACCGCTTTGGCAGTTAATTACCGAAGGTTTTTTTATAGAAATAGATAGCAATTGGGCAGAAGGCTTATCGGCTAAAACACAAAATTATTTAACAGATCATTTATCTACCAAAGCTTTATATCAACTTGCTATTCAAAAAATAAATAACCAAGTTTTAAGTCCTGTTTTAGCTCAACAAATAGCAAAAGAACCTTCAAGTGTAGATGCAGAAAAAGTAATCAAAGAATTATTTTATGGTATTTCTTACCCCGATTATCTGTTTAGCCTACCCATGGGTGCTGGTAAAACATTTTTAATGGCTGCTTTTATATATTTAGATTTATACTTTGCAACTAACGAACCTCAAAACACGGCTTTTGCACATAACTTTTTGGTACTCATTCCATCGGGATTAAAATCTTCTATTTCACCAAGTTTAAAAACTATTTTAAACTTTAATCCCATTTGGTTATTTCCTCAAAATGTTGCTTATCAACTTCAGTCTGTAATTAAATTTGAAATTTTAAACGAACAGAAAACGGCTAAAAAAAGCAATAAAACAAGAAACCCTAACGCACAAAAAGTGAATCTTTGTTTACCTAATGCATTTGGAAATGTATTTTTAGTAAACGCAGAAAAGGTAATTTTAGAAGATTTTGATTCAACAGATAAGGAAGAAGACAAAGCTAACGACTTAAAAAAAGTAATTGCTAAATTACCACAGCTCAATATTTTAATAGACGAAGTTCATCATGCCACAGCCGATGAAATTAAACTGAGACAGGCTATCAATTATTGGAAGATTAAAGGAAGTTTATGTACCGTTATGGGTTTTTCTGGGACACCTTATTTACCTAATCCATCAGTTATTAAGTTTACAAATGGCGCAGTTAAATTCAACCAAATTGCTAATACAGTTTATCATTACCCGTTGGTAAACGCAATTAAAGAATTTTTAAAAAAACCATCTGTAAAAGTTGCTGAACAAACAGAAAGGTTAAGTATTATAGCAGAAGGTGTTCAAGATTTTAATCGATTATATTTAAATAAAACGTATCAAAATGGTTCTATAGCTAAACTGGCCATTTATTGCGGAAACATTAAAACTTTAGAGGAAGAGATCTATCCTTTTTTGGTAAATGATTTGGGTATAAATCCAACAGAGGTATTAAAGTATCATAAGGGGAATGCCGCCTATCCTTTAAAGCCAGAACAAGAAACCGAATTCTTGTTTTTAAACCAGCCACAATCTAAAAAGAGGTATATTTTATTGGTGCAGGTTGGTAAAGAAGGATGGGATTGTCCAAGTTTAACCGGAGTAATTTTATCTCAAAAAGGAGATAGTCCGCAAAATATGGTGCTGCAAACGGCTTGTAGGTGCTTGCGACAAGTTGATGAAAATGAACAAGAGTCGGCAGTAATTTGGCTTAACCAAGAAAATGCAAATACCTTAAACAAACAGTTAAAGCAAGAGCAAAACACCAGTATCAAAGAATTAAACAGCCTTGTAAAAAAGGAAGTAAAACCTGTAGAAATAGCCGTACAGGATGATGTGTTTAATATTGATGAATTAATAATCAATTCAAGTCCTCAAAAAACGGATACCGAAATTGCTATCGCTTTAGAAAAGATAAATGCTCATTTGCCGTCCTTAAAATCATCAGCGCAAGCGAAAGAAAAAGAAGTAGCCCAATTCTACCCCTGGCTATATCAAATCCATTGCGAAGGTTTTGCGCTTACGCCTTTCGATTCTTTTTTAAAATTTGAAGAACAAATCCGTCAAATTTTTGAAAATAGTACCCTTTTAGAAAACGGAAATAGGTATTTTAACCCGGTTATTCATTCGGACAAGGTAAAGCAACAAATCAGGATGATTTTTAACACAAGCAAGAGCGTTTAATATGCCAGTAAAGTACATTCCTTATTTTCCAGAAACCATAGAAGGCCAAGCTATCTTAAACAATTTTGTTAGAAATAGGCGGTTTTTAAGTTATAGAGACAACAATCAGGTTTTTGAGCATATACAAAGGGGAATGCCTTATTACGAGTTGTTAGAGCAAGAAACGGTAGGCGAAAACCCAGAAAATTTAATCATTAGAGGCGAGTGTATTTCTGCATGTGCGTACTTAAAGGAGCAAAACATAAAAGTAGATTTAGTTTACATAGACCCTCCTTTTGCTAGTGGAGCTGATTACGCCAAAAAGGTGTTTTTACGCCCCAACCCAAAAATTTCCGAAGCTATACAAACTGCAGAAACCGAGCTGAACAACCAAGATTTGAAAGCTTTTGAAGAAAAAATGTATGGTGATATTTGGCAAAAAGAAGAGTATTTAAATTGGCTTTTTGAGAATTTGATGGCTATAAAAAGTGTCTTAAGTGATACAGGAAGCATATTTTTACATCTAGATTGGCACATTTCTCACTACGCTAAAATTTTAATGGACGAAGTTTTTGGCGAAGAAAACTTTGTAAACGAAATTATTTGGTGGTACCCAAGCGGTGCCGATCCATCTAAAAACTTTAACCGCAAACACGATAACATTTTCTGGTACACCAAAAATAAAGACAGTGATTATGTCTTCAATTTTAATGATGTAGCCATTCCTTACAA
>JBIKIN010000021.1:0-64104 GCA_044361595.1 Pelobium sp.
ACTTCAAACCAGCTTGCGACTTGCTAATTCTTCCAGGCGTTGACCCAGCGAATAAGGGACTTGCACCCTCTGGGATTCTTTAATTTTTACATTTAAAAAACTATATTTACCATTCAAGGCGCACACCGCAAATTTGTTCAAAAATGGCTGACGGTGGTTTAAGTATGTTTTCTGCTCTTTTATTTAAGTTAGTGCGGGCTGAAAATGGTTTTGCATTAACGCCATTTCTGTACAAACTTGCAAAACGTTATATGCCATATTAGCCGAACGCAATTGAAAAGAACTCATATCGAATTGTTTCACTTTAGGTAAACTTTTATATCTTTGTTTTGTGGAACAAAATCAGAAACATAGGAAGATCATCTTTTACAAGAATTACTTTCAGGACTTTTTTGAAAAGCAATCCAAAAAGGTAAAAGCTAAAATTGTTTGGACTTTCGAATTGATTGAAGATTTGCAAAGAGTTCCCGAAACTTATCTTAAACATCTGGAAAATACAGAAGGACTTTATGAAATCAGAGTCCAAACTGGCAACGACATCTTTAGGGTGTTTTGTTTCTTCGACAAGGGTAAACTAATTGTTTTGGCTCATGGTTTTCAAAAGAAAACGCAAAAGACCCCAAAGAAGGAAATCGAACAGGCACTTAAAATAAAAGCAGAATATGAAAGCGAAAAATAGTATTATGACTCTTGAAGAGTTTAAAGAAAAAAACTACGGAAAACGTGGCAATACCGAACGTGACGAACTTGAAGCGGGCTATGAAAATTTCAAAATCGGGGCCTTAATTCATGACACTCGACTTGAAATGGGAATGACTCAGGAACAACTTGCAGAAAAAGTAGGAACGACCAAATCTTATATTTCAAAAATTGAAAACAATATAAAAGAAGCTCGTATTTCGACACTTCAAAAAATCGTTAAACTTGGTTTTGGTGGGCAATTAGAGCTTTCAATTAAACTGCACTAAGAAAAAGAAAAACGCCCTGTAACCGCAAATTTGCACAAAAATGGCCCACATGTGTTTAAGTAAGTTTTCTGCTTTTTTAATTAATTTAGTACTGGCTGAAAATATGTAAGCTTCCCCAAATTAAGACCAATCAAAAGTAAAGTTTGCGCAAAACCAGCATTAATTGAGCGTTTTTTAATCGCCCTATACTTTCATTTAAGACAACAGTAATTTTCTTTACAGTTTAAAAAAAATAATTTTTGGCATTAATTTTATACATAAGAGTTAATAACGTATTACATTCTTAAAACAATAAATGGTCAACAATATTAAGCATTCAGTCTTTTTTTGCATTCCGGATTTAACAGGATTTACAAAGTTTATGACAACCGCCGACTCTGATTTTGCACACAGGGTTATTTCTAACATTCTTAATAAATTGGTGGCTAGCAATATTTTAGAAATGAATGTGGCCGAAATTGAAGGTGATGCTGTTTTCTTTTATAGAACAGGCCGTTTACCTGCTATTAGCAAAGTTGCTAAACAGTGTAAGCTGCTTTTTCAAGTTTTTAATAACGTAATAGATTCTTACGAGCAATCTGAACCAGAAAACTATCAAAAGTATTTATCTAAAAATCAGCTAGGGTTAAAGATTGTAATACACCATGGTAAAACAACATTTTCAAAAATAAATGGTAAAATTAAGTTATTGGGCGAAGACGTAATTCTAGTTCATAAACTATTAAAAAACAGCATTGATATCCCATGTTATATTTTACTAACCAACAGTTACATTGATAAAATTAAAACCAAAAAAATTGTTAAAAACTGGTTTAATTGGGAAAAGTTAAAAAATGGCAAAGATAAGTACGACCATTTTGGCACTACCTATTACTCATTTATTCCACTTCCAGATTGTAATATCAACGAAATAAAAAAGTAAAGTTCTTGTTAGTATTATTAATAAGAATAAATAGTAATTCCTATAAAACCTATCACACACAACAGCAGGCCAGCCATAAATATATTATAGGACCATTTCAGTAATTTGTACTTCTTAACCAATACACCTCCTAAATTGTAAATATCTACCGTCATGCTATCATAAAGTTCGTCTTTCTTTTCTTTAAGCGCTCTAATATGATCTACAAATTCTTTAATTTTTAGTTGCGCAAAATTACCAAAAAACAAAACGCTACTTTCTTTTCTTTCTATTTCGTATTTCTCTTTAGAGGTTACATTTGGCCTTGCAGATAGAACTGCAAAAGTTACAGATATTAAGCTACTCACAACTAATAATAACATGGGGAATACAAACCTTACATGGCGTAATCCTTCAGAATCGCCAAAGGTAAAACCAGAACCAAAAAGTGTGATAATTACCGATACCACAATGGTATTAATACTAATCATAATGTTTGCCTTTTGATCGGCCATAGAACTTAACTCCATGTGATAATTATATACCGAACGGTACAAGGTTTCAATTCCCCTACCCTCTTTATTAGTCTTCGCTTTTGCAGATTCTGTCTTTAAGTGTACTTTAAACTGGTCGGTTTTGGCTATATCTACTGCAACTCTTTGATCGATAATATTACGTTCTCTTCTTTTGCCGTATTTTTTTTCAGCAACTTCTGTTTTAAATGTTTTTTGAGTAATAAAGTTATATTGTAGTTCTGCCCACTCTAAATCAGTAAAAGCTTTTTTATTGATTATTTCCCATTCACATTTAAGAAGCTCGGCCCTATGGGTAAAATTTTTCTTACCAATGTTAGAAAAATCAGCATCGTGTAAGATTTCTTCTAATATATTTTCCTTTTCTGCTAAATAAACGGTACTTAAAATCAGTTTAGATATTTTATCAAACCTACCTTTATTAATATCCTTTTTAAAATATGCTCTAGCTATCTCTACGCTTTCTTTCTCGTGGTCTTGGCTCGAAACAATATACCCAGTGTCATGAAACCAAGCTGCAATTATTAAGTTTTCTTTGTCTACTTCATCTAAATCATATTCTTTAGAAATTTCTTTAACAGCATTTACCGTTAACTCGGTATGGTTAAAATTATGATAAACGCAATGCTTAGGTAGTTTTTCTTTAAATAAATCGAAAACAAATTCTTGAATATGTTCCTCAGAAAAGTTATAACTCATACTTTGATATTTTGGTGTTAAGAAAAAAAATTAACCTAAAACTAATGGTATAGCTTTTGATTAGTAGACCATACATATCAAATTTAAATCCAAAAATGTATAGGATGTTACTTTATTTCGTGGTTATCGCATTCGCGTCTTGCAATAGATCTGTAAAAACAGATGAAAGTAGAGTTATCTATAAAGAGACCAAAGACTACGAAGTTTTTGAAATGCCTAATGAATTAAAAGAAATTTCTGGTATAAACTTTATAAACGATAGTACTATTGCCGCAATAGAAGACGAAACGGGTACACTCTATTTTTACAACATCATTGAGAAAAAAATTATTCGCAAAGAAACCTTTGCTAAAGACAGCGATTATGAAGACATTACCAGAAATGGCAATACTTTATATATTGTAGAAAGCAATGGAAACATTTACGAAATAGCCGATTTTAATGCTCCAAAACTTTTGGTTAACATGTATGAAACTAAGCTAAAAGGCAAAAACGATATTGAAGGAATATGTTATGATGCTAGCTCTCAATCTTTATTACTATCTGTAAAAGAAATAAACTTAGGTAAAGATAAAGACGATATGGAAAATAAAAATATCTATAAATTTGATTTAAAAACAAAATTATTAGATCCAAAACCTGTTTATAAGATTAATTTACAAGCCATCGAAGATTTTTTTGCTGGAAACAAAGTTGAAGAAGCTTCAAAAAAATTCTTAAAAGCAATTGGAAACAAAAATCTAAACGAAGTATTTAAAACATCTTCCATCGCCTTCCATCCAATAACTAAAGAGCTATATGTGCTATCGTCTATCAATAAAATAATATTGGTAATTGATGGAGCTGGTGGTATAAAAAAAATTATTCCACTAAATGGCTCGTTCTTTTCTCAGCCAGAGGGTATTGCTTTTGATAGCAAAGGAATGCTGTACATATCTAATGAAGGGAAAAAAAATCCGGGAAATATTATAAAAGTAACTGAAAAATAATGAGAATAAAATTTTACCAAACCATTTCTTTAAGCATAATAGCCTTATTTTTATTCTCCTGCACTACCTACAAACCTTTTTACGCAAAGTCTCAGCAAGATTGGAAAAAGTCTAACCCCGATAGTTTAAAATTAGAATATACCGTTTTTTTAGTTGGCGATGTTGGTAAACCTGATTTGAATAAACAAGAGCCAACATTAAAATTATTAGAAAAACAACTTTACCATATAGAACCCACAAAAAAAGAATTAAATACAGATTCTTCTACAAACCATAAATCTTCAGAAAAAGACGCTATTATTTTCTTAGGCGATAATATTTATGATTACGGTATGCCAAAACCAGATGCTCCCGATAGAGCTTTAAAAGAAAAATACTTGCTTGAGCAAATGAACATTGTGAAAAATTTTGCTGGCAAAAAAATCTTTATTCCAGGCAATCACGATTGGAATAAAAGCCGTTATGGAGGCTTAGAAACCCTAAAAAGACAAGAAAAATTTGTAGAAAATTATTTAGATAGTACCAATGTTTTTTTACCTTCTAATGGTTGCGCAGGGCCTGTAGAAGTTCAAATGAATGGCAATTTGGTTATTATAGCAATAGACAGCGAGTGGTGGCTAACAAATAATACCAGATCTAACAGGTACGAGCAAGGCTGCACTGCCCTAACAGAAGATCAAGTTATTGCACAAGTAAACGATATTTTGTTGAGGAATAAAGGTAAAAACATTGTATTTACAGAGCATCATCCACTATTTACTAACGGAAAACACGGAGGTTATTTTACACTTAGAGACTATTTCTTCCCGCTAACTTTAGTAAAAGATAATCTTTACATACCGCTACCTATTATTGGCTCAATTTATCCATTATTACGTCAGTACGGTTTGTCTCCACAGGATGTGTCTAATAAAAAATATCAATCGTTAAAAAACAGGCTATTAGCCGTGTTTGATAAATACGATAACATCGTGATGGCAACTGGGCATGAGCATGCTTTGCAACTAACCAAATACAAAAAACTTAACCATATTATTAGCGGTGCTGGAAGTAAAAAGAGTGCCTTATTTAAAGGTAATGGCGCACTGTTTGGTTATGGAACCAAAGGTTTTGCTAAACTAAATTACTACAATAATGGGCAATGTTGGGTAGAGTTTTGGGCGCCAGAGAAAGACGGAGAAACAGGTAATTTGGTATTTAGAGCGCCTCTATATTCTTTACCTGCAAACAAAAAAACAATGTTAGCAGAGGATAAAATAAACTATTCTGACTCTACAAAATACATAGCCGTAGGCGAAAGATATGAAGCATCTGGCACTAAAAGACTACTTTTTGGCGAGCATTACCGTACAGTTTGGGCAACTCCGGTAACTATTCCATATTTAGATTTAACATCTTTTGCAGGCGGTTTAACGCCTTTGCAACTAGGCGGTGGTAACCAAACAATATCATTAAGACTGGAAGGGAAAAATAAAATTCAGTACCAATTTAGAACTGTAGATAAAGATCCTGGGGCATTACTGCCCGATGGTTTTAAAGCTACCTTTGCTGATGACTTTGTACAAGATCAAATATCATCTGCACACCCATTTGGGGCATTAGCAATTCCAGATATGGCATCAGCAATTGGTGTTTTCCATACCAATCCAAAATTGGTATACATGCCTTATTCTAATCTATTAGGTCCGTATATACAAGAAGTGGGTGGAAGAATCGGAATTATTGAGGTTAGACCAGACGAGGATTTATCGGCTTTTAAAGAATTTGGATATACCAAAAATGCAGTAAGTACAGAAACCATGTACGAAAAATTGCAAGAAGATAACGACAACAGCGTAGACCAAAAAAGCTTTTTAACTGCCAGATTATTTGATATTTTAATTGGCGATTGGGACCGCCATGCAGACCAATGGCGTTGGGCCGAGTTTGAGAAGAAAAGTAAAGGTGAATTGTATAAACCTATACCACGAGACCGCGACCAAGTATTTACAAAATTTGATGGGGTTTTTCCAAAATTAGCAACTATAGCTATACCAGATATTCAGAATTTTGGTTCTACAGTAGAAAATCCAGAAGAATTATCTATAGCTGCCAGAAATTTAGACCGTAATTTAATTAACGAACTATCGTTGGCAGATTGGCTAGCAATTGCCAATAAAATGAAAACACAATTAACAGATGCGGTAATAGAAAAATCGGTAAGGAGAATGCCTAAAGAAGCTTTCGCTTTATCGGGACAGGAGATTATCGATAAACTAAAATCAAGAAGAAATCAGTTAGATACCATTGCTCTAAAATATTACGAAGTTTTAGCCAAAAGCGTAACTATCAGCGGAAGCGATAAATACGAATATGCCGAAATTATTAGGCAAAAAGATAGTACGCTAGTTACCATTTACAAAACCAAAAAAGAAGGCGATATAGAAAAAGTGGTTTACAAACGTACTTTTGACAATAAATTAACCAGAGACATTAATTTTTATCTGCTAGATGGAAAAGATAGCTTGGTAGTTAAAGGAGAATCAGACTTACCTATAAGATTAACCGTTGTTGGTGGCGATGGAAAAGACTTTTTAGCCGATAGTGCCAAAAACGGGAAAATTAAAATTTTTGATACCCCAAATAACACCTTTGTTAGAGGCTGGCTAACATCGATAGAAAAATCTAATGGCACTTGGGTTAATCAATATTTAAAAGACAATTACAAATACGATGTAAAGTCTACGCTACCCAATATAGATTTTAGGAATGGAAAAGATGGTTTATTGCTTGGCCTTGTTTATTCTGATAAAAGATATGGCTTTAGAAAAGACCCTTATAGTTTTGAGCAAAGATTATCACTCTTAAAATCTGTAGTAACTCCAGGTTTTTTTGGTAAATACCGAGCTAGAGTTTACTCGCTTTTTGCTCATAAGTACGATTTAAAGATTGAAGCAGATTATTCCGCTCCGGCTTATTTATTCAACTTTTATGGCATTGGTAATAACACAGCCAACATCAATAACGACCCTAATTTTTACCGTATAAAATCACAAACTTATAGTGCTGCTTTTTATGTAAACAGAGAGGTAAACAAGCATATTAATTTTGGTGTAGGGCCGGGTTATAATTTTTATAAAATCTTAAACTACTCTGAGCCTAATTTTTTAGATGGAGCTAATTTAAATTACAGCAAAACTAGCCAGTTTTTATCTGCCAGAGGTTATTTTAATGTCAACGTAGTAGATAACCAAATTAATCCAAAAACAGGAATTAGGTTTTTAAACTCGGCTATTTATTATAGTGAAATTAACGGCGATAAAAACCGCTTTTTAAACTTAAACAGTACTTTTAGTTTTTATGCAACACCAAACGTATCTATACCGGTAACATTTGCACTTAAATTAGGCGCACAAACCAATATTGGTAGTTACAAGTTTTTCCAAGCAAATGCTATTGGTAATAACACAAATTTAAGAGGTTTTAGAAATCAGCGTTTTAGTGGTAAATCTGCTTATTATGCCAATACCGAGTTAAGGTTTCCGGTGTCTACATTTAGAAACTATTTCTTAACCGGCGACTTTGGCTTTTACACCTTTTACGATATTGGGAGGGTACAAAACTCGGTGTCCGAATCTAATATTTGGCATAGCAGCTACGGTCCAGGAATATGGTTTAATATGTATAATAAACTCATGCTATCTGTAGGTTATGGTATTTCTAACGAGAGTAAGTTGTTTTCTTTAAATGTTGGGTTTAATTTTTAGTTGTGAGGGATTGTATTTTACTCAATCCTTCATTCAAAACTCAATCATTAATTCACTCAATGTTCTAGCCCAAATTAAATCAGACTATTATTGATAAATACTGTGTAGCAATTACAGGAGTAAGATTTGACAGCGGAACGGATACGCTCCACAATCAGGTTGTAAAGGTTAATTCTCCGATTTTGCAGATTAAATAACTTAGTTTGCAGTTTAATTTTGCTACAAAGAAATAAACTGAGACTTTTGAGGTCATTAATTATTCCATTTACTCATCATGAAAAAGTCAGTTATTTTAATTATTCATATAGGATTTTGGGTTTCTTATTTTTTATTACTGTTGATCATAACTGCAGCTTTAACTCAAGGGTTTTCTTCGGGTCTAAGTTTTGGGTATATTATTAAATTAGGAATTCCTTTTGTTATATTTCCCTCTTTCAGTGTGTTTTACATATCTTATTTTTTCCTATTTCCAAAGTACATTCAAAAACGAAAAATAGGACTTTCCTTTTTCTTTGGTATCCTTATATGTGTTAGTGCTGCTTTGATTGCAAGCTTGGTAATATCCTTACTATTTGGAACAAATATGATGTTTAAAGGAGGTTACATCAGTTATTTTTCAGAAACTGCCTCAATAGGACTTATTGGTTTTGCTTCTGGTATTATGAGTATTACAATTAAAGGATTCATTACATGGTATGATGAAATAAAATTAAAGGAAGAACTGAATTTTAGAAACCATCAAATTGAATTAGCTTTAATAAAATCGCAATTGGATCCTCATTTTTTATTCAATACAATCAATAACATTGATGTATTGATTCTTCAATCTCCTGAACTTGCTTCCGAATATTTGAATAAGCTATCAGACATCCTCAGATTCATGTTGTTTGAAACCAAAACAGAAAAAATAGCTTTATCCAAGGAAATTGAATATATAGAAAAATATATTGCCTTACAAAAAATAAGAACTTCGAATAAGCATTTTGTGACTTTTAAGGTAAATGGAGAAACTTCAAATCAAACCATACCATCGATGCTTTTAATTCCGTTTATTGAAAACGCATTCAAACATGTTAGCAATAAAAAAACAGAAAATGCCATAACAATTTCTTTATTAGTTGAAAATAAAAATATTTTTTTTGAATGTGAAAACAAGTACACCGCAAATGGCAAAGCCTCATTAGAAAGTAATGGCTTAGGGAATGATTTAATTACAAAAAGAATTGAACTTTTATATCCAAAAAAACATGATTTAACAATAACAAATCAAAATGATACTTATAAAATTAAACTAGTTTTATACTATGTTTAAACTTTCTTGCATTATTATTGAAGACGAGCCTTTGGCGTTAGAAAAAACAAAAGGATTTGTGCTGAAAACACCTTTTTTAAATCTGCTAGAAACTTTTGATAATTCACTTGATGGATTAGCTTTTTTAAACACCAATAAGGTCGATATACTTTTTTTAGACATCAATATGGATGAACTATCAGGTATAGAATTGCTTGAAAGTTCAAAATTAGATTGTAAGGTAATCATAACTACCGCCTATTCTGAATATGCTTTAAAGGGTTATGAACTTGATATTTCTGATTATTTATTAAAACCATTTTCATTCGAACGTTTTTTACAAGCAGTTAATAAGATTCAAAGTAATAAAACTGTTCAATCTAATGAATTAGATTCTAATTTTATTTTCGTAAAAACAGAAAACCGATTAGAAAAAATCAATATTGATGAGATTTTATTTATTGAAGGAATGAGAGATTATAGAAGAATTCATACAATAGATAAAAGAATTATGACGCTTCAAAACTTTGCTGAATTAGAACTGCTTCTACCTGCTAAATTAATCTGTAGGGTTCATAAATCATTTATGGTTTCCATCAGTAAAATTGAAACAATTGAACGAAGTAGAATTAAAATTTTAACTCATATCATTCCCATTTCCGAAACTTATAGAAATCATTTCTTTTCACAAATCAATTCATAAACAATAAATTGATAATATAGCCTTTCATTTTGCAGATAAAAAAACGGAGTTTGCATAATCTAATTTTATAGCAAAATACTTACCTCGACATTGGTTTCATTATTAATTTAAAACAATTAAAATGAAACAAATTATTGTATTTTTTTTGGTGTTCCTTATTTCTTTCTTAGCTAAAAGTCAAAGCATTAAAAACGATATTGAAGGGCTATTTTCAGTATGGAAAAAAAGCACCAATCCTGGTGGTGTAGTTATGGTATCACATCAAAATAAAATTATTTTTTCAGAAGCTTATGGTTTAGCCAATATTCCTTACAACATACCCAATGATGAAGAAACGGTATTTGGTATTGGTTCCTTATCAAAACAATTTACAGCAATGGGAATTGTTCTATTACAACTAGACGGTAAACTTTTATTTGATGATGATATTAAAAAATACTTACCAGAAATGCACAATTTTAGTAAACCAATTACCATTCGTCATTTACTACATCATACTAGTGGTTTAAGAAGTTCGCCTGAATTATTTGGACTTGCAGGATGGAGAGATGGTGATGCCATTACAAATGAGGATGCTTACAGATATTTAGCCAAACAAACTTATTTAAATTTTGAAACTAATTCTGAATTTATGTACACCAATTCAGGATATATCTTACTTGCAAAAATTATCGAAAACATTACAAAACAAGATTTTAAAAGTTGGATAAAAGAAAAAATATTTCAACCGCTTCAAATGAATTCTACTTTTATTGAAGAAGATTATTCTAAAATAATTACCAAAACAGCATCATCGTATACTGAAATGGAGCCTGCTGTTTTTATAAGTGTAGAAGACTTTGATTTAACGTATGGCGCATCTAATGTTTATTCTACTTGTAGCGATATTTTAAAATGGTCCAAAAATTTTAATCAAACACCTAAAGAATGGCAAAAAGCTTTTGCAACGCTTACAACTTTAGATATTTTAAATTCTGGAAGAAAAAACAATTATGCTTTTGGAGTTTTTGTAGAAGATTTTTACGGAAATCATAGAGTGCAGCATACTGGCGCTATTGCTGGCTTCCAATCTATAATGTATGCATATCCAAATGACGATTTAGAAATTGTTATACTTTCAAATTATAGATCCAATCAAATATTTAAAATTGCAGATCAAATAAGTCAGCTTTTTTTACAAAACAAATCAGAAACAGACGTAGCAAATACAGTAGTAATAAATCCAATTAAACTCGGAGCTAATAGTTTAAAAAAATATGAAGGAATATATTGGAACGATAGTGATAATTATTCTCGTAAAATTTATATGCAAAATGATACTTTATGGTACCTAAGAAGTAATAATAAAAAATCACCTTTAATTCCTATTGCTTTAAACGAATTTCAAATTGGAGGAATAAATGAAAAATTAGTGCTAAAGTTTGAAACAAACACCAATAAACTAAGCTTAATTTCATCTGATAATTCTAGCACAACATTAGAAAAATATGAGGACAAAACGCCTACTATCGAAGAATTAAAAGCCTATACAGGGAATTTTTATAGTAATGAATTAGAAACTTATTATAAAATAAGTTTAAAGGATGGAAAGTTATTTGGTTATCATAGTCGCTTTGGTGAATTTGAAATTCAAATACTAAAAAAAGACGTTTTAAATTGGTCAGGAATGGCAATTTCAAAATACCAACGAAACATAAATGGAGCTTTTATAGGATTCAATATTACAATGAATAGAATTCGAAATTTATGGTTTGAGAAAAAATAGGTAATACATAAAACACAGGACATAATGTTCTAACTGCCCTAAATCACTAGACAAATTACAAACATGAACTTAAACCTAAAAGTATAAAATGCTTTAAAAACACAATTAAAACACTTTTCAAATATTCCAATTTTACAATTATAGTTTCTTTGTTGTACTAAAATCTAATGGCTTGATTAAACTGCGAGTGCCAAAATTGCTGGCTCTAATGTTGATATAGTAGTGGTAATAAATATTAATTAAAAAATTAAAAAATGATGTCTCAAAAGAATAAAAAACAATTTGGTGTTTGGATGGATTCTCACCACGCTACTATAGTAGGTAAAGAAAATGTTGATCATGGAGGTTTTATAGTTATCGGGCATGTAGAAAATGCCGGTGCAAATAACAACTCTAACGAAAACGCATCAAACAATCAAGAAATCAGTTTAATCCATAAGTTTTTTAAAGAAATCACTAACAAAATGCAAAATGTTGATGAGATTCATATCACCGGAACTGGCCAAATACAAGCTCAATTTATTAAATACTTATCAGAAACTGCTCAGTATAAAAGTGTAGTTGCAAACGAAAGTACTTCTAACAAAATGAGCGATGAAAGTTTTATAGCTTTTATAGAGAACTATTATAACTAAAAAAAGGCAGGGTCCTATACCAAGAGACCCTGCTTTAATTTTATCGAAAGTATATCAGTTAAAACTACTGTCCTACTAAAAACACAGCATTGCTAAACAGTAATTTTCCGTTTTCCCAAAAACTACGGAATAAAGGATTATCGGCTAAGTAAACAACAGTACCTCGGCCCATGTCTTCTACACCAAACAAAGTACCATCTTGTATTTTCTTTTTGGTATTAACACCAGCAAAACCGGTTACATAGTTATCCTTTTTAATATAGCCTACATTCCAGCCATCTTCTAAGAAACTGTACGTTTGCGCATCAAGCTTTAAGCTGTAATAAAAATTAGGATATCCAAAAGCCAATGGATGCGTGTTGTCTAAACTCATTTTATATATAGCGCCCGGAATGCTGTTTACTATCCCGCTTCTTTCTCTATCGCCATAAGTTCTTAGGTTAGCATAGGTATTATTTTTAGCATCAGCTTTTGGTTCTTCTTTTGTTTTTAAACCAAAACCTTTTTTATTGGCTAATCTGCCTACAGCACCATCAATAGCAATCAATTTTCCGCCGCTGCGTATCCAATTCTGTATTTTCTCACTATCTAAATTTTGGTAATAACCATCTGGCGCAATTAAAACATCAATCTCTTCCCAAGCTACCCGGTTTAAATCTGCTGTTTTAATTACCGTTACCTGATACTTGATTTGCTGCTCAAAAAAGTGCCAAACTTCGCCAAATCCTAAAGAACTTACTTCGTCTCCGGCCAATACAGCAATACTTGGTTTTTTAATGTATTTAATACTTCCAGACCCAAAATCGGCACCTTTATCTACAAATCCACTAGCTAATTTGGTTAGTTCCTCGCCTGTTTCGGTAGCTATTTTTGTTACTAGAGTTTCTAGTTGATTACCAAAAACCTCGTTACTGGTTTTAGCTATGATTAAAGAACCTGCTCCAAATTTTTTACCTCCTGCCTCAAACGGAACTTCACTGTATCTTACTTTTATGTTTTGATCTAGCAAAGCCGTTAAAAATTTAACATCATTTAAAGATTCCCACTTGGCCACCCAAGCATAAGTATTGGTTACATTTTGAGTTTCTACAGGTGCTGGCGGTGGTGCATTTTCAAAGGCTGGTTTGATGCTTTCTTTAAGCGCATAAGCTTGTAAACCGTAAGCATAAGGTAAAGCCCAAGCTGTAATATCGTAGGTATTAGAATCGGGAACAAAAGTGCGTGGTTCTAATAATACTTTAGCCAAAACAGATTTTGGCTGGTAAGCGTTTACAATGATATCTGTCTTTTCTATGTTGAAAGACTCGGTTTTACCATTAAAATAATTAAAGCCAGCGCTGCTTCTAGCAACGCCATAGCCTAATTCTATACCGTTATTTTTTAATAATTTAGCTAGTTTATCGGCATTAGCCTTATTCTGAGACTTAATTACATAGGTTTTATACTCGCTAGAAGGATTGCTTTTAGAGTCTGAATAAAACTTTTTAAACTCGTCTAAAGTTTTAGCGGCATATTTAGAGGTAGTTTCTACAGTAGATAAACCTGTGGTATAATGATGTGCAATTCTATCTTTTAAAGTTAAGGTATCGCCAATGGCATTTTTAATGGCTAAACCTGCGGCACCACTACCACCTTGTTCGTAAGTCATGCCTATAGCTCCATTATAAAGCGGATAAGTATCGCCATAAGAAGGATACAATAAATCAAAAACCTCTTTGGTAAAATATAACCAGCCTTTTTGGTCAAAATATTTTGCATTGTTTTTGCCAATCACTACTTGAAACTCTCTTTGCCAAGGTGTAATGGCATTATGATAAGGCTCGGCAGCAGGGGCAAAATAATAAGGATTGTTTACGCCCTGCTCATGAAAATCTACATGTACCTGTGGCAACCAGCTGTTATAAACTTTTAAACGTTGTTGCGTTTCTACTTGCGTTTGCCAAGCCCAATCGCGGTTTAAATCGAATAAATAATGGTTTGCCCTACCACCTGGCCAAGGCTCAATATGTTCTCTGGCATAAGGTTTTGGATTTGGAATAATATTGGCTATTGGGTTATAAAAATTCACATAACGATCTCTACCATCGGGGTTAATACAAGGGTCTACCACCACAACTGTATTCTTTAACCACTCCTTAGTTTTCTGGTTCAATGGATCTAACAAATCAAAAATGGTTTGCATAGATGCTTCGGTACTTACCGATTCGTTTCCGTGTACATTATAACTCAGCCAAACTAAAGTAGGCTGGTTTACCATAGCTAAATTAGATGGCTTTAAACCAGCATTGGCTAAATTACTTTCTCTAATACTTTCTAATCGGTTAATATTTTCATCATTTGCTACAAAAGCCATTAAAAGCTCTCTGCCTTCGTTAGTTTTGCCATAATATTGAAGCTTCACATTTTTAGAGTTTGCCGCCAAATATTCAAAATACTGCACTACTTTATAGTGTAACGTAAATTTTGAACCTAATTCGTAACCTAAAAATTCTGATGGCGATTTAAGTTTTTGCTGAGCAGTAGCCATTTGCGCCATAGCACTTAGCGCAATAAAACCAAGTAGTAATTTTTTCATACTACTAAACTAAAAATTAAAAGCATTTAAAATCAGCATCCACTTAATTTTTAAGATATAATTGCTTAAAAACTAAATTTGTAAATGTAATTTTACAGAATTAGGGCGTTTCCCCGAATAAAAATCGGGGTCGGGCTTTTTGTTTATACTCCTACAAGGCATTAGCCACAAGGCCGGTATTCACTTCAATCCCTAACGCAAAACCTTAAATAAGAAAATATAAATGAGAATTGGATTTGACGCAAAACGAGCTTTTCAAAACTTTACAGGTTTAGGCAACTATTCTCGTTTTGTGCTTAAAACCTTAGCCCAAAACCAAGCACAAAACCAATATTTTTTATACGCTCCAAAGGCTATTGACAATCCTAGAACCTCGTTTTTATTTCAATTTCAAAATGTAGTGGTTAAAACGGCGCCCATTAAATGGTTAAAATCTTATTGGCGAAGCAAAGGTGTTGTTTCTGATTTAATAAAAGATGAAATAGAAATTTACCACGGTTTAAGCCACGAAATACCTTCGGGATTAAAGCAAAAAGGGATTAAAAGCGTGGTGACCATTCACGATTTAATTTACATCCGTTACCCACAGTTTTTCAAATACATTGACCGTAAAATTTACGATTACAAGTTTAGAGCAGCTTGTAAAAACGCAGACCGTATTATCGCCATCAGCGAACAAACTAAACGAGATATTGTCCAATATTTTGGCACCAATCCTGATAAAATAACCGTAGTTTACCAAGGTTGCGACGAGGTTTTTTATCTGCCCGCTTACGCTGATGTTAAAAATGAGGTAAGCAAATTATATCAACTACCGTCAGAATTTTTACTTTGTGTGGGAACGCTTGAAGAGCGTAAAAATCAATTATTGATTTTAAAAGCTTTAACTCTATTACCATCACATTTTAAATTGGTTTTAGTAGGGAAAGCAACCCAATATGCAAACGAATTGCGACAATTTATTGAAGACAATAAATTACAAAACCGTGTTCAGCTGTTAGAAAACGTAGCTTTTGCTCATTTACCTACCATCTATCAATTAGCAAAAATATTTGTGTATCCTTCTAAATTTGAAGGTTTCGGAATACCAATTTTAGAAGCATTGAATTGTGGCGTCCCAGTAATTGCTGCTACAGGTTCTTGCTTGGAAGAAGCTGGCGGACCAAATTCCATTTACGTTTCTCCAGAAAATGCATCAGCGCTAAGCGAAGCTATTTTGAAAGTTTGGAATGATGAAAGCCTGCTGGAAAAAATGATTAGCCAAGGAAAAGAATACGCTTTAAATTTTAGAGACGAGAAAATAGCAAATGATTTGATGGAGGTTTATCAGAGTTTGTAGTCTTAGTTGATAGAGAATTGTACTCTAGCCGCAATATATCTTCCTAATATCTGGTTAGAAAACCTTGCCGATTGTGCATTATCGATAAAGAAATTATCAAAGGATTTTAAATTGAGTAAGTTTTTACCTTCTACACTATATTTAAATTTTCCTTTTTTGGGGTTAATTTGAATATCTGCATTTAGCATCCTATAATCTTGTTGATTAACCCTTGCCCATTCAAAATTTATCAATGGTAGGATAATCTCACTAAGTTTTATTCTAGTTATTAATGAATATTTGAAAGAATTATTAAAAGCAATGGTTTGTTTATTTTCATTTGTTGCGTTTTTAAAATATTGAAAGCCCAAATTAAAATTTAAAGGAAAATCAAACCCGGTATCTCCTTTTAAACTTAAGGTTTGACTTGTGCCAGTATATTCATTTATCTGACTGCCGACTTTATTAAAATAATCTCTACTGTTTAATCCATAATTAGCACTAAAAGAAGTTGAAACGCTTGGAACAAACTTTTTAACGTTAAAGTTTAAGCCATAATTTTTAAATCCATCAAAAAACAATTGTCTAGTTATATAAAAATTGTTTTCGAAAAAGTTTTCGTAAATAAATCCTTGTTTACTGAAAATATAATTGCTCTGAATATTGAAAGACAGGTATTTATCAGTAAAATCGTTATAACTATAATTTATACTAAAATTACTAGCTCCAAAGTTGTAAAATTGATTTATCCCATTAAATAAACTTCTAAAACTGTTTAACACATTATTTTGGTAATAATTAAAAGCATCTATAGGGGTGTTTTTATAGTTATAGCTAAAATTTAAACTATTGGTTTGGTTAATTTTATAGTTAAAAGTAAGTTTTGGCTCAAAAACAAAAAAAGTTGTATCATTTTGTGCTGTTTTAAACTGCTGGTAACTGTTATTAGCTTCTAACTTTAATTTATAATGCTCTTTAGCTAAAATATAACTTCCATTAAAATAAAATTTGTTATTAATGTAAGTCTCATTATTTTCAAAACTATTCCCTAAACGCTCAAAACTTTGGTTATTTAAATAAAATAAGTTTGTATTTAAGCCTGTATTCACGCTGTTAAACCCTGAGTTAACATTAAAAAAACTTGCTCCTTTTCTTTTTAAGCCATTGATGTTAAAATTATAGATACTATAATTTTGGTTTACATCTTGCTTTAGCTGATTAGAACCATTAAAAATTGGGTTAGCAACATAAATACCAGAGGTAGGCAAATACCCCAAATCTATATCCTGATTTAAATATTTACTAGAAACCAATAATGCACTATTATTTGATAATTTGAGTGTATATTTTATATCAGAAAATAAATATTTGTATGCTGTATTAAACTGCTGAAAAACACTATCCTGACTTACATTATTAAAAATTGATAAACTTTTAGATTGATAATTTTGTGGTTGATTGTGAAACTTTACTGAGGATAAAATTCTAGACTTGCTATTGATTAAGTAATCTAAATTAACTTCCGCCTCTAAGTTTTTAGCTAGTTTATTTTCATTGTTAATATCTTGCGTAACGATGTTATTAGGCTCAAAATACTGTACATTTAAGTTAGAAATAGCATTCTGTTTTTCGTTAAAATAATTGATGTTCCCCTTTATTTTTAACTTCTTATTTACTGTATTTACGAAGTTTAAACTTGCTGCATCAGAATTATTTAGAGCTAAATTATTAGTACTAAAAGGACTAATTAAAAAAATGTCTTTACTAAACAATGGATTAGCAGCAGGTAACTTCTCACGGTCTAAATCAAAACTAAAGTCTTGACTTTTTAACCTCCCTAAATTATTTGTGTTACCATAAATAAAAGACTTTGTTTTTTTTAAATAAGAGATCAAATTAGCACTTAAATCCTTCCTATTATTGGTGCCGTAAGCTAAATCCAAACTCCCTATTAAGGCTTTTGGGTTTTTAACTTTTAGGTTAAGCACAACATCATCACTATTTATAATTCCTTTTAATAAAGCATCTTCTATATAGTGTTCTATAGCTTGTATATCTGTGACTTGCTGAGGCGTAATATTCTTTGACAGTAATTTGTATTTATCTCCAGTAACATCATCGCCATCTAATAATATTTTACTAATCTTTTTGCCTTTAAAAGAAATAGTACCATCATCACTTACCTGCATGCCAGGCATTTTTTTAATTACATCTTCTAAGTTTCTATTATCAGAAGTTGTAAAATCACTGACCTTATAAGTGGTGGTATCGTTGTCTTGCCCTATGTTAAATTTAGGTTTTACATAAATTTCTTGCAATTGCTTAACATCATCAGTTAAGACAATATTTATAACTTCACTATTGTAGATTGCTAAATCTAAATATGTGGTATCTGGTTTAAAACCGATAGAGCTAGTTCTAATCAATACCTTACCTAAATTCTTGTTAAGTGTTGTGTTAAACTGCCCGCTTTTATTAGTAAAACCAAATTTTAAAACTTCAAAATCAATATTTTTAAATTGAATCGTTGCGTTAGATATTAAATTATTCCTTTGGTCTTGTGCTATTATTTTAATGGGTAAGGTTTGGGCAAAGCATAATCTAGTGAACAAAAAAAATATTAAAATATAGGTCTTCATCAATACTTTTCCATTTTTTGAGGCAGTTTATGAGAACTTCTAGAAGTCGAATTACCATTAATCGTAACTACATTAGATTGCTTCTGTAAATCACTAATCTTATTTGCTAGTATTTCTCTAAAAACATTGTATGGTTGCGGTGTTTGGGTCAAATATTGTTCTGGTATTTTAGCCTCGTTATCAACAGATAGCGGAGTTAAATCTAAACCAGTGAGTTCGTAAACGTACTTTTTCTCTTCATCTTCCAATTTTATAATTAAACCTGGTAAACCTCCAAATTTCCACGGACCAAACCTTATGGGAATTTCCTCCGTAAACCAAGCTAGGTAACTTCGTCCTCTAAAGGTTGTTATCGCTTTAGTACAATTATAATTAAGAATTTTCTCTTTTTCTTTCGTAATACTCCACTTAAAATTTTCTAAAGTATCTGTTAAATAGTAATATCTTATAGAAATGTTATCAGTATAAAGTAATTGGTTTGTTTCATAATTTTTGAATAAAAATGGAATTTGGTTGCCCGTATTAGATACTACCATTTGCTTTTTAAATACATTATCAGACTCTTTGACAAATTGGTCATCACTTTTTAATCCAGTCTTTTTTATAGATAATTCTAATGATTTCTGATTACTAAAAACAATTTTGTAGTTGACATCATGGATAGGAGATTCTCCGTCATTTATTGTCTTTTTATAATAAATTGTTCCTGAATTTTGCCCAAAACAAAAACTAGAAACAAGAAAAAATAATAATGGTATAATAAATTTCATAAATAAAATAGATTTGCATGAATAAAAGTAAAGGATATTTTTAATAGAATTGAACTCACTTAAATAAATTAACAAAATTTAACTTCGCAGATGCTTAAAGACGAAATCAACAAAGCTTTAGAAGTACTAAAAGCTGGCGGAATAATCCTTTACCCTACCGATACCGTTTGGGGTTTAGGCTGCGATGCCACTAATGAAGCCGCTGTAGCCAAAATTTTTGAACTCAAAAAACGAGATGATAGCAAGAGCTTAATTATTTTGTTAGATACCGACAACAAGTTACAAAGCTATGTTTCGGAGATACCCGATGTGGCTTACGATTTAATTGAGTACACCGAAAAACCATTGACTATTATTTATGATGGAGCTAAAAATTTAGCTAAAAATTTAATTGGCGAAGATGGAAGTATTGGCATCCGTATTCCAAAACACGATTTTTGTCAGCAGCTTGTACTGCGTTTTCGTAAACCCATTGTTTCTACCTCTGCTAATATTAGTGGAGAAAATACTCCTCAAAATTTTACTGAAATTTCTGAACAAATTATTAATGGAGTTGATTTAGTGATTGATTTAGAGCAAGATAGTAACGAGCAAAAACAATCATCAACCATTATAAAACTAGGTGCCGGCGGACAGTTTGAGTTTATTAGGAAGTAATTTTTTTAATTTGATAGCATCAAATGATACTATCAAAATCATAAATCACAATATAGCCTAAAGTTTAAACCACGGGCTATATTGTTATATTTGCAACATCAATCAAAATCAAATTTTGCAGCAACACCTTAAACATCCTGTTTTTAAAATCATTGCAAAAGTAGCTACTCAATTAAATGTAGATGCTTATGTAATTGGCGGTTTTGTACGAGATATTTTCTTAAACAGACCCTCTAAAGATGTAGATATTGTGGTGCTAGGCAACGGCCCCGATTTTGCCACTGCTGTTGCCACCGAAATTAATGTTCAAATTAACGTTTTTAAAAGTTTTGGAACGGCCATGTTGCGTTTCCAAGATTTAGAAGTGGAGTTTGTAGGTGCAAGAAAAGAATCTTACCGGATTGATTCCCGTAAACCCATTGTAGAAGATGGTAGTTTGGAAGACGATCAAAAACGCAGGGACTTTACCATCAATGCCATGGCAATTAGCTTAAATCAAAATACTTTTGGCGAATTGCTTGATCCTTTTAAAGGTATCCAACACCTAGAAGAGAAAATAATCATTACTCCGTTAAATCCCGAGGAAACTTTTTCTGATGATCCCTTGCGAATGATGCGAGCCATTAGGTTTGCTACGCAGTTAGATTTCAAAATCTCAACAGATGCTTTAGAAGCCATCAAAAAGAATAAAAAACGCATTGCCATTGTTTCTAAAGAACGTATAACTGATGAACTGAATAAAATTATTTTATCACCTGTTCCATCCATAGGTTTTAAATATTTATTTGATACTGGCTTACTGAAAGAGATTTTTCCGCAAATGTGCGATTTACACGGTGTTGATATTATTGATGGCAAAGGACATAAAGATAACTTTTACCACACGCTAGAAGTTTTAGATAACATTTGCCACGCTACCGATGATTTATGGGTTCGCTGGGCTGCCATTTTACATGATATTGCCAAACCTGCTACCAAAAGGTTTGAGAAAAAACACGGCTGGACATTCCACGGCCACGAGGATAAAGGTGCCCGTATGGTGCCTAAAATTTTCGCTCAGTTAAAGCTTCCGCTTAACGAAAAAATGAAACTGGTGCAAAAATTAGTGCTATTACATTTGCGTCCTATAGTTTTGGCACAAGATGTGGTTTCCGATTCGGCAGTGAGGCGTTTATTGTTTGAAGCTGGCGAAGATATTGAAGCTTTAATGCAGCTTTGCCATGCCGATGTAACTACCAAAAACGAGTATAAAAAGAAAAAATACCGCTCTAATTTTGAATTGGTACAGCAAAAATTGAAAGATGTGGAAGAGCGAGACCAAATTAGAAATTGGCAACCCCCAATTACTGGCCAAGATATTATGGAAGCCTTTAATTTAAGCGCAGGTAAAGAAGTAGGCATCATCAAAAATCAGATTAGAGAAGCTATTTTAGAGGGCGAAATTAAAAACGATAGACAGGAAGCAATTAAATTGATGATCAAATTAGGCGAGCAGCAAAATTTATCATTAGTAAATTCAATAAATTAAGAATCAAAAAAGTATTTTTACAGCATGGCAATATATAGATTTAGGATAAGTTTTGAGGATTATGACGAGGTAATCCGTGAGATTGATATCAAATCAAACCAAACATTTAAAGATTTACACCAATTTTTTATTGGCAACGTAGGTTACGATCCTGAAAAATCATCATCGTTTTACGTAAGTAATGATTATTGGATAAAAAACGAAGAGCTGGCTTACTTACCCAATCAGCGTAAGATAGATAACGGCGTAGCTTTAATGGAAAACTCTAAACTTTTTAAGTTTATAGACGACCCACACCAAAAGTTTTATTACATCTACAACTTTGATAAACCTTACGAATTCCATGTAGAGTTGATTAAAATTTTAGATAATAACCCAGCCTTAGAATTACCATCGTTATTTAAATCTGTAGGTGAGGCCCCAAAAATTGTAGTTCCTATTTTAGGCTCGGCCGATGAAATTACTGGCGATGAAGAAGATTTTATTGAAGACGATGAAGTAGAAATAGCCGATGAAGACGAATTAGAAGGTTTAAATACCGACACTGAAAGTGCCGAAGAAGAGGAAGAAGACGATTTTGCAGATGAATTTTCTGACGATGAAGGTTTTGACGAAGAGGATGTAGAAAGAGATTAAGGTTTATATTCTGATTGAATTAGATGAATATCCCAAAATATCCATTAAAAGCAGAGGCAAAATTTATAAGATTTGAATTTGTTAGTGAAGGACCTAAAGGATTTATCAAAAAGCTAATTGAATTTCAAGAAACAAATAATGCTCAGGTTTTTAATCTAGCTTTTGGAGATAAAAATAATGACGAAATAGACGACTTAGTTGTTTCAGATAACGGAGATGCAGAAAAAGTTTTGTCAACTGTAGTTTCTGCAATATATGTGTTTTTTGACCATCATCCAGATGTATTTGTTTATATATCAGGAAGTACAAATGTAAGAACAAGATTATACCGTATTGGCATTTCTAAATATTATAACGAATTAATTGATGATTTTTATATTTACGGACTACTTAACGGAACATTTGAAAATTTTACTTTAGGTGTAGATTATGAAGGGTTTCTAACTCAGAAAAAATAACTAAATTGCAATATGAAAACAATTGATAACATTAATAAATTAAAAGTTCCGATTGTAGCTATAGATCATAGTTTAAATAAATATCGTAACAAAGTTTTATTTCAGTCTAAATTAAATAAAGCTAATGATATGCTTCAATCAGCAAAATTACCTCCAATAAAGTCAAAATCTTAATAAAATAATGGCGTTGCCCCTAACGCACACAAGCCCTTATTTAATAGGTTGGTAACTGCTTCTTTATTTAACGCATTACAAAAACTAAATTTGAGCAACAATCAAAAAACTTTAATTACCATAGCAGGTCCTACGGCTATAGGCAAAACTGCACTGGCTATTGAGGTTGCTCGGCATTATCAAACAGAAATCATTTCAGCCGATTCTCGTCAGTTTTACCAAGAAATGAGCATTGGTACTGCCAAACCCAATACCCAAGAATTAGCAGCTGCACCACATCATTTTGTAAATTCACATTCCATTCATGATACTTTTAACGTGGGTGATTTTGAAAAACAAGCCATTCAAAAAATAGAAGAACTATTCCAAAAACACGATGTATTGGTGATGGTAGGTGGCTCCGGATTGTACATTAATGCGGTTTTATACGGTTTTGATGAACTGCCCAAAGCCGATGAAAAATTAAGAAATCAGCTTAATCAACAATTAGAAAGTAACGGAATTGAACACCTTCAAAAGCAACTAAAAGAGTTAGACCCTATTTATTATGAAGAAGTGGACATCCAAAATCCGCAACGCATCATCAGGGCTTTAGAAGTTTGCATCAGTAGCGGAAAACCATTTTCATCTTTTAGAAAAACAGAAAGCAAGAAACGCTCTTTCAATTCCATCATTATTGGTTTAGACCTGGAACGCGAACAACTATACAACCGCATTAACCAGCGAGTAGATTTAATGATGCAAGAAGGTTTATTGGAAGAAGTAAAATCTTTACAAGAGTTTCAACACCTAAACTCATTAAAAACAGTAGGCTACACCGAGATTTTCAACTACCTAAACAGCGAGTGGACATTAGACCATGCTGTAGATAAAGTGAAACAAAACACCCGTAACTTTGCCAAAAGACAACTGACTTGGTTTAGAAAAAATGAGGAGTTAGTTTGGTTTAAACCATCAGAAAAAGAGGCTGTTTTTTCTTTTTTAAAAGGGAAGTTTACCATTTAGACATTAACAATCTATTTTTTATTAAACAAAGAAACCACACTGCAAAATAGTTTGCTCAGTAAACTTCGCTTACGGGTTATAATTTCTGCTTCAACTAAAAACCCATTGTAAAGTTGCACCTGTTTAAACCAATTTGTTTTCCCTTCGTTTTCAAACTCTAATTTAGCTAAGTAAATACTGTCTACAATTTATCCCCAAAAAAACGAACACTTCATTTATTTGATAAGTAAATTATCAATAATTTCAAGCATAAAATCAATCAAAACCATAAAAAATTAATGTATGTTAAGCCTAAACATACTTTTTACACTAGTTTGAGTTTTAAAATTACATAGTGGGTTGAATCTGCTGTCTTTTAATTTTTATTAAAATTTTAAAAAATTCGTTTTTAATTATAAATTTAATAATTAAGAAACCAACCAATAATATGCCTTTAGCTAAATATATCGGAACATTTGATCGTTTGCAATTAACTCATCTGCTTAAAAGAAGCATGTTTGGCGCTCATTTAAAGGATATTAAAAAGCTTAATGGTAAATCTTTATCAGAAGTTCTTGATATTTTACTCCTAGATTCCCCTCTTCCTGCACCTCCAATTAATAATTATAATGATGCTACATATACCGACCCTGTTGTACCTGCAAACCAAACGTGGGTAAATGCAGCTTATGGCGATGGAACAGTAAATTCAAAACGATTAGCTTCATTAAGAGGATGGTGGACAGGTTTATTGCTGAATCAACAAACCAGCATTCAAGAAAAAATGGTTCTTTTTTGGCATAACCATTTTGCTGTAGAGTCTGCTGAAGTAGCAGATGCTCGTTACATGTATAAATATGTTGCTTTACTTCAAAAAAATGCGCTTGGTAATTTTAAAAAACTTGTAAAAGAAATTACTTTAGATCCTGCTATGTTAAAATATCTAAACGGATATTTAAATACAAAAACAGCACCTGATGAAAACTACGGTAGAGAACTACAAGAGCTTTTCACTATTGGAAAAGGGCCAAATTCTAAATACACAGAATCTGATGTAAAAGCAGCCGCAAAGGTTTTAACAGGTTACAGGATTGATGGTGTTAAAATAGAATCAACTTTTGATACCACAAGACACGATACCACCAATAAACAATTCTCTGCTTTTTACAACAATGCAATCATCGCCGGAAAAACTGGAGTTGATGGTGCAAAAGAGTTAGATGAAATGATAAATATGATTTTTCTACAAGATGAAGTGTCGCTTTTTATTTGTAGAAAATTATTTAGATTTTTTGTTTACTACGAAATAACCCCTCAAATAGAACAAGATATCATAGTTCCGTTAGCGGCAACTTTTAAAAGTTCAAATTTCGAAATTAAGCCTGTTCTTTTAGAACTTTTAGGAAGTGATTATTTCTTTAAAGATGTAAATAAAGCTTGTTATATAAAAACGCCATTAGATGTAACCATTGGTATTTCTAGAGAATTTAATATTGTTTTTCCAGATCAATCAGATACAAGCACTCAATATTTAATGTGGCAATATATTAAAAGTCAGGGGGCAAGTCTTCAATTAGATTTAGGCGATCCACCAAATGTAGCAGGATGGCCAGCTTATTATCAAGAGCCACAATTTTATGAAATTTGGATTAATTCTGATACTTTGCCCAAACGCAATTTATTTAGTGATGTAATGATTGGCAGCGGATACACCCGTAATGGAAAAAAAATAGTAATTGATCCATTAGCCTACGTTTCTAATTTCTCTAAGCCAGAAGATCCCAATATTTTAATTTCTGAAGTTTTAGAACATTTATATACCATGCAAACTTCGGCTAATTTAAAAAGGCAACTTAAAAGTATTTTGTTAAGTAACCAAACAGAAGATTATTATTGGACCAATGCCTATTTAGATTATAAAGCAAGCCCAACAGATAATGCAAAGAAAAATATTGTTACCTCAAGGTTATTGAGCATGTTAAAATATATCATGAACCTTCCTGAATTTCAATTGATATGAAAAGAAGAGATTTTTTAACTAAAGCCATTCCAGCTGGAGTAGTATTGCCTTCCTTAATCAATGGTTTTTCGGTAAAAGCATTTGGTGCCTCAACATTACTTTCCGCTTTAACTTCTGCTCAGGTAGAAACAGATCATGTTTTTGTTATTATACAATTAAACGGTGGCAATGATGGTTTAAATACGGTTATCCCTTTAGATCAGTATGATAATTTGGCTAATGCGAGGTCGAACATTCTAATTCCGAAACAAAAAATATTAACATTAGATAATTATACAACAGGATTACACCCTTCGTTAACAGGATTAAAATCTTTGTATAGCGAAGGTCAGTTACAAGTCATACAATCTGTTGGTTATCCACAACCAAACTTTAGTCATTTTAGAGCAACTGATATTTGGTTAAGCGCATCAGATTCTGATAAGCAATTAAATTCTGGCTGGATTGGCAGATATTTAGGCGAAGAATATTCTAATTATCCTGCTGGCTATCCAAACACAGTAATGCCAGATCCTTTGGCTTTGCAAATAGGTTCATTTATTTCTCCGGCTTTCCAAGGTCCGTCTGTAAATATGGGTATGGCCATTACCAATCCTACCAATTTTTATAATTTATTAAACGGAATTGTAGACCCTGCGCCAAATTCTAAAGCGGGCAAAGAATTAACCTATATCAGGCAAGTTGCACAGCAAACGCAACAATATGCCGATGTCATCAAATCTGCGGCAGCAAAAGTTACCAATCAAAAAGCATACCCAACTAGTAATTCATTGGCAGACCAGTTAAAAATTGTCTCTAGATTGATTGCCGGCGGACTTAAGACAAGAATGTACATGGTAAACATTGGAGGTTTTGATACACATGCACAACAAGCCATAGCTGGAGCAACAGAAACAGGAAGTCATGCTGTTTTATTAGCAAAAGTTAGTGATGCCATAAAAGCATTTATGGACGATTTAAAGTTTTTAGGAGCTTCTAAAAGAGTAGTAGGAATGACTTTTTCTGAATTTGGTAGAAGAATTAAATCTAACTCTAGCGCAGGTACAGATCATGGCGCTGCTGCACCGCTTTTTGTTTTCGGGGAAAGCGTACAAGCTGGGGTTTTAGGGACTAACCCTATCATCAATTCATTAGTAAACACTGCTGATAACGTCCCAATGCAATACGATTTTAGATCGGTATATTCTACCATTTTAGAAAACTGGTTTTGCGTACCTGGTAGTTCTTTGCAAAATATTATGCTTAAGAATTATCAATCGTTGCCTATTATAAAACCAGCTTTTACTTGTGCTAGTGGTACAATTACGACATTAAATAAAGATGCTGGTACAAATTTAATATCTAATTATCCTAATCCTTTTACAGATCACACCTACATCAATTATAAATCTGCTGGAGGGCATGTTTTAATTCAAATTTTTGATGTTCAAGGTAGTTTGATTGCGACTGTGATTGATGAAGTAAAACCAGCTGGAGATTATACCGTTAAATTTCAAAACTCGGGATTATTATCTGGTATTTATTATGCAAGGTTACAAAACGGTGCTGCACAACAAGTAAGAAGCATGGCAGTAGCTTATTAATCCAATTTAGATTAGACAACTTACTTGGTTTAAAAAATGAGGATTTGGTATGGTTTAATGTAATAGAAAAAGATCTAATTTTTTCGGTTTTAGAACAAAAGCTTACCAGTTAGAGCATAACAATTTATTCGTTTTTAAACAAAGAAACAATACTGCTAAATAGTTTGTTTAAAAGGCTTCGTTTTTGGGTTACAATTTCGGCTTCAGCTAAAAAGCCATTTTTGAGATGGAGCTGTTTGTTATAATTTGTTTTTCCTTCGTTTTCAAATTTTACTTTAGCAACGTAAATACTATCGGCTATGGTTTGGTTAGAAAGGTAACTTATTTTTCCTTTAATTACGCCATACTCTTGATACGGAAAAGCGTTTAGCCTAATAATAACGTCTTGCCCTTCTTTTACTTTACCCAAAGCATATTGCCCAATTTGCATTTCTCCTTCAAATGTTTGGTTTTGGTTACTTTCTATAAAGAAAAGTGTTTTATTGGCTTCAATAAAGCTACCTTGTTTTACAAACTGATTAAAAACAACTTTTCCTTTTTGAGGCGCTTTTAACAAATGTGCCATTTCCCAATTATCTATTTCGCTTTTAAACTGGTTCACTTTAGCTAAAAAGTTAGATTTTTGTACCATAATCTGGTTTGCTATATCTTTTAACTCTTGTTGCTTTAAATTTTGTGTACTACCGTTACCTAAAATAGACGATTGTATGTTTTCTAAAGGAATTTTTTTATTAATGAATTTACTTTCTTCCCTTTTAAATTCCATTGGCGAAATCACTTTACCAGCTAATAACTTCTTATTGGCCTCAAATTCTTTTTCTGCAATAACGTAATCTTGCTCATAAATTCCTTTTTGATTAATTAGCCGTATTTTTTGCAATTGTAAATCGTTAATTTCTTGTTTAATAGATAATATTTTTTGGCTGTAAAAACCGCTACTCAAAAAAGATTTGAACTCGGTAAAAGATTGTGAAAAAATTAAAAATGAATTTTGAAGTTCGCCCAAATGTTCAGGAGCGTAAGCATTGATATTGGCTACTTTTTCTAACTCGTTATTGCTGGCTAAAAACTGAATATTATTAATGGTTGCCTTAATAGCTAAAACTTGCTGAGGTTTAGCATTACTTTCTATGTATCCTAAAAGTGCTCCGCTATCTACCAAACTGTTTTCTTTAACAAATAAGGCCGTTAACTTACCCGAGTTGTGAGGAATGATCTCTTCTGGACGGTTTGTACTTTCAATCCTCAATTTACCATTAATCTTATCGGGCATTTTAATAAACGCCGAACATATCACCATGCTTACTAGCACCCCAAAAAACACCGTTAAACCCCAGCGCAGCAACCAAGGAGGTGTATCGGTAATAATTTCTTCCACTTCTTCGCTGTGTAGGGTTGGTTGTTCTATGTATGGCATTTTATAATCTTTTAAATAAATGAATTAATTAGCTATAATTCTTTCAGCTTCTTCAAGGGCTTTTTCACCAGTTCCTCTTAATATTATTTTCCCATTCTGATCAATTAAAATAAAGGTTGGATAAGTATTAACAGCAAACATTTTACTACCAAAAATCCCTTTATTTTTATCATCCTCTACTATTTGAGTCCAGTTGATTTTATTCTTTTTGGTATAATTTTCAACATCTTTTATCTTACTATTACTCGCTATACTTATAATATCTAAAACACTTTGATATTTATTATGAAGAGCTACTAATTTTGGGGTAAGTTCTAAACATGGGGCGCACCAAGTTCCCCAAAAATCTATCAATGTATATTTTTTGTTTGTAGGTATAGTAATCGACTTATTGTTAAAATCTATTAATTCTAAAGGTTTTAGATAGAATTTATTTGAGAAACCATATTGCTTAAACGCTATATCCTTGTCATATAATTTAAAAAATAATTTATGGCCAGTAATAGAGATGCTATCTACTACTATTTTATTATCTCCAATTTCTAAAACTTCGTTAGGATTATGATAGGTATAATTTCCAATTGTATCATTTAAAGCAATATCTAAATTTTTTAAATGATAATATGGAGATGGAAGTCCATTTTTAATGAAAATCTGATGATAATTATTTTCAATTTTAATAAGACCTGAATAACTCTCGTAAGATTTTATGATTAAATAATGTGACTGCTCATTATTATTTGAATATTTAATGCTTTTTGGATAAGGAGAGGTTTGAAAGTTCAAATTTATTACCTCATCTAGGTAAATGAATTGAATAGTAGAAAATTCGAGAGAATTAATATTTTCTTTAGGATAATTTATCTTTTTGTCATTTGTAAAATCAAAATCATTGTTAGTGTCTACAATTATTGTTTTGCTACTATCAATTTCTAGATTTACCAAAATAGAAACAAAATCTCTCTTTGCTCCGTTTAAAAATTCAAATTTATCAGCACTTTCTCTGTTTTTTATTACAAACTTTTTAATGATGTAATTATTTAAACTATTAGGGATTTTAAAATTAGTAATATCATTTATTAAACTAGTTGCTACCGAACTATTAATAAAAGGCTGATTTGAAACCGACTTAGTTAATCTAATTTCTTGCTGTTTTTGAGCCATTACAATATTAGAAACAACAATAAAAAGAATAGTTATCCTTATAGACTTCTTAATTAACAATTTCATCTTGAATTATTTAGATTTAAAAAATTATAACAATTCTGGTCAATTAGACCAGAATTGTTATTGCTTATATGATTAATTACAATAAGTTTTTGCTCCATCACAGCTTACGTATCCATCACCAGAACTAACCACACAAGTTCCTGGTTCACCAGAACAAGATATATTAACAGAATCTGAACATTTTAGACTTACTGAGCAAGAACCCCCATCACCAGCAATTTCTGGAGTAATGCCACCTAAAACCATTTTCATTTCATTCTTATTTAATCTTTCAAAATTTTTCATTGTATTATTATTTATAAATTTGTTGTTTAATTAAGTCCGCAGTTTTCTTACAGCTTTAGGACTTGTTAATTGTTTGCTACCGCAAGGTTGGTAAAACCAGGTTTGGCTGCCCCTTGGGCGGCCCTTCCTATTTATGCTAGTAAAGGAAGGCGTTAATATTTAGTAAAACCATTTTGTTTATTCTGTTTTGCATTATTATAAATATTTTGTTATTGACAATAAATTCTTACTCCATCACAAATTACCCATTCTTCTTCTTTGTTAACTGCACAATCCGTAGATTCACTAGGGCATGTTATTGTCCCATTTGAACAATTCAAAATTATTATAGAACAAGATCCACCACCACCTTCACCTCCGATTTCACCTACTGCTTCTGTACCACCTAAAACCATTTTCATTTCATGCTTATTTAATCTTTCGAAATTTTTCATTGTATTATTTATTAAGTTTGTGAATTAATTAGTCCTCAGTTTTTCAAGAGCATAAGGACTTTTTATTATTGTTTATTGACCGAGAGGTTGGTAAAACCAAGGCTAGGCTTCCGCTACGGAGGCCTTTCCTTATTTAGCGTTATATAAAGAAGACGTTTTTATTTAGTGAAACCATTTTGTTAATATTAAAAAGGCTAAAAGCTGAAAGCGTAAGGCTGAAAGCGAAAAACCTAGCTAATATGTTATTGATATTTTTCAATTTATATTTCATTTTTTTTACTTATAGTTTGTTTCATTCTACAAGCCTAATCTACCAATGTATTAATCATTAAAACAAGCCTAGTCAACCAATGACTATTGAACCAACCACCCAACAAACCAACCACCCAACAAACCAACCACCCAACAAACCAACTAACCAACCACCCAACTAAGCCCCCAACTCCAACTGGTTCTTCACTAAATCATAATATTTTCCCTTTAAAGTTGTGAGCTCCTCATGCGTACCAAATTCGGCTATTTCCCCTTCATGCAATACCACAATTTGATGAGCATTCCGTACGGTGCTTAAACGATGGGCTACCACAATCACTGTTTTACCTTTGGTAAAAGCATTCATATTTTCTACAATCTGGCTTTCGTTATTGGCATCTAAAGCATTGGTGGCTTCATCAAAAAACAGATAGGTAGGGTTTTTATAAATAGCTCGGGCTATTAATAACCTTTGTTTTTGTCCCTGACTAATTCCGTTCCCCTCTGCACCAATTTTGGTGTGTAAACCCAAAGGCAGGGATTGTATAAAATCACTGATGTTTGCCATTTTAACCGCTTCGTTTAATTTAGCAGGGTCTGGATAATCATCACCCACGGCAATGTTATTGGCAATGGTATCAGAAAAAATAAAACCGTCTTGCATCACCACGCCACATTGCATACGCCAAAATTTTGGGCGGATGTTAAATAAATCTGTATTTCCAATTTTAATGTCGCCTTTTTCTGGCTCGTAAAAACCCAATAATAACTTAAGCAAAGTCGTTTTTCCGCTCCCGCTCATGCCTACAATGGCTGTGGTTTTGCCAGCAGGAAAAGTTAGGTTAATATTTTTTAAAACCGATTCGTTACCAGCACCAGGGTATTTGAAACTTAAATTTTGAATATTGATGCTATGATCTTCTGGGAGTTCTTGTACAAAAATTTTGTCCTGAGGTTCTTCGTCTGTTAACTCGTGTATTTCATTTAGCCTATCCATGCTGATGCTAGCATCTTGATAAGCCTGTATAAAGCCTAATAATTGCTCTACCGGACTACTTAACTGCCCTATAATGTATTGAATGGCTATCATAGCTCCTAAGGTAAGCTGACCATTTATGACTGCTTGCGCCACCAAAAATATGATGATGAAGTTTTTTCCCTCGTTAATAAACATAGCCCCTGCTTGCTGTGTTTGACCTAACGAAAGACTTTTGATACTATACTTAAACAATTTTGCCTGTATGCGTTCCCAGCTCCAGCGTTTCTGTTGCTCGCTACCACTCAGTTTAATTTCTTGCATCCCGTTTACCAATTGAATTACCTCACTTTGATTTTGGGAGGCAATGGCAAAACGCTTATAATCTAATTGCTTACGCCGATTGAGGAAGGCAACCACCCATAGACCATAAAGCACACTGGCCACCACAAAAACAATGAAAATATTGAAGTTGTAAAAAGCCAAAATGAAAGAAAACATCACGAGGTTAAAAAGGCTGAAAACGATTTGTAGCGATTGCCCAGTTAAAAAGCTTTCTATCCTTTTTTGGTCGCTCATACGTTGCATAATATCACCAGTCATTTTGGTATCAAAATAGCTGATGGGCAAACGCATTAGTTTAATCAAGAAATCTGACAAGACAGAAATATTTAGCCGAGTACTGATATGTAGCAATATCCAAGAGCGTATAAAATCTACACTCATGCGGCTTACTAACAATACAAACTGAGCAATGAGGATGATATAGATGAAACTTAAATCATTGGTATTGATGCCGACATCTACAATGGCTTGGGTTAAAAAGGGCAATATCAACTGCAATAAACTGCCAATGGCAAAGCCAAAAGCTAATTGTACCAAAAGCTTTTTATGCCTAAATAAATACCTGTAAAACTCGGCAAAGCCTTTACGTTTTTCTGTATCTCCCTCTTCTTGGTAAAAGGCAGTTGTAGGCTCTAACAATAAAGCAATGCCATAGCTAGAACCATTATTTTTATAGCTATACCAATGTTCTAAAAATTCTTTCTCGTTATATTTTATAATTCCCTTTGCAGGGTCTGCAATGTGGTATTGCTTATTTTTTACTTTGTAACAAACTACAAAATGGTTTTGCCCCCAATGTAATATTACCGGTAAAACAGCTTCTTTTAACTGGCTTAAATTTATTTTTACTCCTGTTGCCCTAAAACCAATTTGCTCGGCAGCCTCTGCAATACCCAATAAAGAAACACCTTCTTTAGAAAAACCAGACAAATTGCGCAAACGCTGCAAACTAAAATTACGTTTGTAATGCGCAGCCACCATGCGTAAGCTGGTTGGGCCACAGTCCATTTGGTTTTGTTGGCGGTAAAGTTTCATAATTAATTTAAAAAACTACCATCTCCTTTTCTTTTAACTTGTTCTCCATTTTTAGCCTTGGCACTTGTCCACTTTTGGAGGTTAAATGTAAAGCCAAGCATGAAATACCTACTATTAGTGTTGGTTAATACTTCATTAAAACCCTCTGGACTAATGCTTCTAACAATAAAGTTATTTTGCTTGAAAGCATCGTACACGCTAAATGAAAATTCGCCATTATCATTTTTAAATTTTTGTCTAAACATCGTATTTACAATCAATGGAGTATTATTTCTATTATTTGCAATACCGTTTATAAAGGCTTGGCTTATTGAAGTAGCTATTGATTGCTTTGTTTTGAAATAATAAACACTATTAACATTTAGCGATAATATTTCCTGTTTAACTTTGTTAGTATTTAATAGAGAAAAAGTAGTAGAGCTATTTTCCAGACTGATGTTTGGGTTAATTTCCAATCTGTCATTTACACTTATTCTAATATTCAAACTTTCGTTAAAATTCCAATTGTTAGATTTATTTTCTAATCCGTTACTCAACTGAGTAAAATTACTTTGATTAATCTTTCCCTTTAATTCAATACTATATTTCCTATTATTTAATTGTTTCGAAATATTGTAGTTTAAACCTTGGTTTGAATTACTTCTCACATTCGTATAAATAATTTGATTACTTAAACTTCCAAATTTATCTTGAACCTGAATAATGTTAGTGCCAATTGTATTTCTGTTTATTACAGAGTTTAGATTAAATGACAGATTAATTTTACTGTACATTAAGTAGTTTGAGTAGGAAAAGCTAGATAAATAAGTTTTAGCAAAAGATAAATTAGGGTTCCCCAAAGTTTTGTTCTGCGGTATAGTTATATCTGCTACAGGCTGTATTTGTTGCAAACTAGGCTCAATTATAATTCCGCTGAAATAAAGTGATGCTTGCTGGGTATTAGATAATGATAAATTAAGGTTTAAATAAGGGAAAAAATTAAACTCTGGTTTTGTAAAATTAATTTGTTGCCTTGAATTATTTGAAAGACTAGTATAAAAAACATTTACGCCTAAAATGCCACTTAGCTTTTTGTTGTAATTTTTATAACTATATGACGCTGTACTTATAGTTTGTTTAAAAAGATAGTCAAGTGAATTACTTAGCGTATCTATTTTTATCAAATTATCGTTATTAATGCTATTAAAAGTGTTTTTAGTATTGGAGAAAATTTTAAAGTTTGCAGTTTGACTAATTACTAAATTACTAAACTTGGTAATTGGTTGCGTGTAAGAAAATTTACCTCTGTAATTTTCAAGTCGATAATCATCTATTAGTCTTAATCGGTTAGTGGAATCGCCTATAACTAAATTGTTGTTTAAGTAGGTAATACCCAAATTTTGATTTAAATTATTATCAAATCCGTTATAGTTAACAAATAATTCTGCTGCTAAATTTTTTCTCTTATTTTTTCGCCATAAATGCTGATAAACTATAGTAGATTTAAAGTTAAAAGCATTGTTTTTAATATTATTATCAAAATTTTGATTTTGGTTAATTAAACCCTGAAATTGTTTATTATTTAAACTATTGGTATTATTTTGACTGATGTTTATTTGTGGATTTATAGTTAGAAAATTTAAACTATCTATATCGTATTCTATTATAAAATAACCGATGTGTTCTGTTTGTTTTAAATCGTTATTTCTATTAGAAGTGCTATTTATTATCCCTAGATTACTGATTTCTTGCCCATTGGCATCTAAAAAGTTTTCCCTTGCTGTAGCATTTAATGAATAGGAAAGATTTAAATTTACTTTGGAACTTAATTTTGTATTAAGGCTTAATCTGGGTAATACATTTAAATTACTACCGCCACTTAATAAGTCATTTGGTAATTCAAATTTAGCACTTCCTAATTGTCCGTTTTTATAACTAGTACCTATTATACCCGCTATTGTATTATAACTTTTCAAATTTGCAGCTAAAGTCTCATTCTTGTTTATCCTAGTGTAATTAACACCTCCTTCTGCTTGATTTTGGGTGCCTGCCGCTAGATTACCCCCTAAAATATTACCTACAGATTTTTCTGTTTTGGTAGTGATATTTAAAGTTTTTTGAGATGAACCATCTTTATGGCCAGTCTTATTTGCTAAAACCCCATATTCATCTATAAACTGGATTTTATCTACAATTTCTGCGGGTAAGTTTTGTACGGTTGTTGCCACATCACCTCCGTTAATTTCTCTACCGTTTAGTTTAGATTTTTCTACTTTTTTTCCATTAATAATTACTGTTCCATCTTTATCTACGTCTACCCCTTCCATTTTTTTAAGCAATTCTTCAATTTTGTCACCTGCCCTCAATACATAATCACTTGCTCGGTATTCTATAGTATCAAGTTTATAAATGATGGTAGGTGTTCCGTTTACAATAACAGTTTCTAAAACTTGATAACTAGTGTTTAGTATTATTGGTCTTAATGTAATTTCAGACTGGGTGTCACTATATTTTGCGTTAAATATTTTGGGTACAAAACCTAATGCTTCTACTTTTATGGTAAAAACTGATGATTTAACATTATTAAAACTAAAAATACCCTCGTTATCGGTTCTAGTTTTAAATGTGTCTTTAACAGAAAATAATGTAACCGACGCACCAATTACACTTTCGTTAATGGAGTCTAGTACTATGCCAAAAATGTTTCTCTTAAGAAGCGGCTCTTTATTAGTTTGCGCAAGTAATAGGTAAGGCAAAAAAATACACCAAATCAAAATACACAAAAATTTGGTATAAGATTTCATCATTTCACTAAAGTATAAGTTCCCGATAGGCTAGAAGGAAAGGCTAAAGCGTAATTTTCTGGTGAAACTAGGCCGAGCATCCAATCCTCCCCATTTCTTTTATAAACAATTCTATCTCCTTTAGAAGATTGAAGAATACTCACTTTGCCAGGTACTCCGTTTAATTGTATCGAATAATTAAGTTTTTTATCATTACCTATTAGTTTAAGAGGGATTGATAACTCTAAGGTATAATTGACCTGATCATCAAATCTTCCATTAGCTCTTATTCCTTCCTGATTATAAATAGATATCAAAGAATCTTTCAAAGTTGTTACACCTGTAACTGCTATTTTTTGTAAGTTTTCTGTTAATTTATAATTAAAAGTGTTTTTTAGCGAATCGTTAACTAATTTTTCTTGAGTATTAATTCCATTGCTTCTTTGTTTTAAAGATAAGAAAAGTGGTCTTTTTTCGTATTCGTAAGCTGGATAAGAAACGTTGACACTTTGTAAGTTATCTTTAACAATAAAACTTAATCCTTGGCTAATAATTTTATAAATTATCTGAGCATCTTCAGCCTTAATAATTAGATAGAGACGCTCAAAGTCATTTGCTATGGTGTAGTAAACCCCCAAAGATTTATTAAAGGCCACAAATTCATTTTTCCACTCTTTATTTGTACCATCAACTTTAAAATTTTTAGGTAAAAATATTCCATTTTCTTGAATTGGAGGTAGTTTTTGAGCTTTTAAATTTAGACTAAAAAGACAGATAAAAATAAAAGGTGTTAAAAATAAAATTTTTAGTTCTTTAATCATTTAGCTAAAATATAAGTCCCTGATAAATTAGATGGATAAGCTAAAGCATAGTTTTCTGGTGTGGCCATTCCTATACCATACATCACACCATTTCTAATATAAACAATTCTATTACCTCCAGCCGCCTCTAAAATCTCTACTTTTCCTGGTACTCCATTTAATTGGATCATATAATCAAACTTTTTAGTATCATTTAACAAATTAAGCGGGATTACTATTTCTAAGGTATAATTGATTTGGTGATCAAATTTTCCATTTGCTCTTATCCCATCTTGATTATATATGGAAATTAAGGAGTCTCTTATTTCTGGAACTCCTTTTACACCTATTTTTTGTAAACTTTCTATTAATTTAGAATTGAAAGATTTTTTTAGCGAATCGTTGATTAATTTTTCTTGTTCGTCATCTCCATTTTTTCTTTGTTTTATTGATAAAAAAAGTGGTCGTTTTCCATCTTCATATACTGGGTAAAAAACACTCACATTCTTATTGCCATTTTTTATATTAAAACATATTCCTTGTGAAACTATTTTATTTATAACCTGAATATCTTCTGCCTTTAAAATGAGATATAGCTTTTCTTCATCATTTGCAATTGTATACTTAATTCCAACAGATTTATTATCGTTTGCAAATGTATTATTCCACTCGGCTGCTAAGCCGTCAATCTTATAGTTAATTGGTAGTTTAAATGAATTGTTTTGCTTGCTTATTTTTTCTTGGCCGCTTACATCAAAAAAAGTAGACGTGATTAAAAAAAATATAAATAGAGATTTATTCATAATTAAAATATAGTTAAAATACAAAGCTTAAATAAATAAGCCTTGTATTTGGAAGTTATTATGACTTAACAATACCACAGAAATTCATTGGCTCTTGTGTAGCTAGACATGTTACTAAATGGCATTTTGGAAATGCACTTTCTGTACAATCAGTATCTGAACTACATGTGCTTGCAGGGCAGCCATCAATTGTATCATCAACCCCACCCATAATCATTTTCATTTCATTTTTATTTAATCTTACAAAATTTTCCATAATTTTTAAATTGTTTTTTAATTGATATGAAGCAGATATGAGCTTTTGTTATTTAAATAGCGGCTCATAAAAGTTTCATGTTATTATTTATAAATTTGTTGTTTAATTAGTCCCTAGTTTTTCAAGAGCATAAGGACTTTTTATTTTTGTTTATTGACCGAGAGGTTGGTAAAACCAGGTTTGGCTGCTCCTTGAGCGGCCTTTCCTATTTTAGTAGTTAAAAGAAGGCGTTTTTATTTAGTGAAACCATTTTGTTTGTTCTGCTTTGCATTAGGTAAAATATTTTTTATTCATTTCCATCTTTTGTTTAAAAGCAATTCCTTATTCAAAGTCATTAGCTCTTTTTAATAAAGCTAAGATTATCTTCTTGTAAGATCCTGAATCAAGTTCAGGATGACCTGCAAGTTGGATTTACTTAACATACTATTTTATATCTATTTATTCACTACTCCTTAAAAGCTAATTCAAATTAATCTTTAGTTTTTTGTCTTGCTACTTGATACTTAAATCTTGCTACTTGATACTAAAATCTTGATACTTATTCCAAATTCATCAACACATATTTCAAATCCTTCAATCGGTAGTTTTCTGGTAGTTTATAGCTATTTATAAAAAATGTGGGTGTACCTTTTATCTCGTTAAGTTTACACCAGTTTACTTGTTCTAACAATTCTATTTTATCATCAATGGTACTGTTTGCTGGGTATTTTATTTTCCAATTTTCTAGCTTTTGGTAGTCTAGGCTGTACCAATCATGCAAAGCGCTTTCTACTTGTTTTTCATCGGTTTTTTGTAGGGCCAGTAGTTGTTTAAAAAATTGTTTTTGTTGGTCGTTATCGTCCATACTAAAAGTATAAACAATGTTTAATCTAAAATCTATGCCTTTGGCTATCCATTCCTCCAAAAATTGATGCGCTTGTGCACAAGGGTTACAAAACGGGTTAGAAACCATGGTAATTTGTAGTGCAGCATTTGGGTTGCCTAAAACAATGGTTTTTTTTGGTAAAGTTCCTATGTACTGGTTTTGACTGTGTAATAAATTTTTAAAAGCATCTACATTATATTTCAGTCTATTTAACTCGCGTTTAAGCTGTGGATTTTTGATGTTGTTTTTAAACAATTCTTTGGTGCTTAACCATAATACTTTAGGGAATAAGTAAGCAGTAGCTAGCATCAATACATCGTTTATATTTGGTATAGCAATTGGTATATTGCTTTGGGTTATTGCCCAAATACTAAACATAGCTTGTAGCCAAAATAAACCTTGTATCATTAAACATAACCTACACCATGTTTTTGCTATCTGCCATTGGTAGTAAACCGACCAAAAGGTAAATGGCAATGCCATTAAGTTTAAATAAATAATGGCATTTGTTGCCAATGAATTTGCGCTTAACAGCAAGATGAGGAAAGAACCAGAGAAATACAAAAAACCTAAATCTGATAAGGAAAACCAAGGTGTAATTTGTGCGGCTTTGCTGCTTAAAATATGGTTACAATTATGTTTAGCTTCGCCACCACACAATTGTTGTATTAAACTATTGCTACGCCCTAAACTTTGTATCAACAGTAAAACGCTAATAATCAAACCTGCCAATAAACAAATAAACTGCCCGCTGTAAGCTAAAGGATTAAAGAAACTTAAGTTTACGGTCTTAGAAAATGTAATGACTAAAAGTAAAAAAGCACACAAAGGCAATAAATAAGTTGAAATATGGGCAAAATCAATTTTCTGTTTCAAGTCTCGCTTTTGGCTTTCGCTAACTAAAACTACACCTGTCCAAATTTTTTCAAAATCGCTAAAAGATAATTTTTTATTCTTTCCGTCCAAATTATAGCTTACGCTATTATCCTTTATAGCAGTAATTAATGCGTACTCGCCACCTTTAGTTTTAAGATGTGCTAAACAAGGCAAATTAACTTCGTTTAATTGTTCGGTTTTAATTTTTACGGCAAAGTTTTTAATACCAGCTTCGTTTTCTAATACTTCGCTAATACTGAATAAGCTAGGATAAAATGGATGTTGCTGTATTTGCTCTTGAAAATTAGCATTCTTTTCAAAGCCAAAATAATCTGAAAATTGAATGGCAGATGCCGTTGCGTTATCTAATTTGTAAGTTTTCATAGTATAAGTTTTTCATAGGGTTTAGTAGCTTATGTTCGAAAACTAAAATTAAATAGTAATTCTCGTTAATCATATTCGATAATCGAATATTTTATTCGATTATCGAATAAAAAAATTCGATTTTAAACTATCAGTATATGGTACAGACTATTATATTTGAGTTTTACCAAAAAACAAACCATCTGTGAAAACTTGCGCCATCATCAAAAAAATTAGAGAAGAAAAAGGGATTAAACAAACTGAAATTGCGCTTTTTTTAAATTTAAGCCAAAGCAATTATTCTAAATTAGAAAACGGAACCAGAGCCTTAAAAGAAATAGATTTGGTAAACATTGCCAATTTTCTAAAAATTCCCGTTTCCGCTTTTTCCCCAAATGCAGTTAATGAGATAGAAAACAAAAATTTACAAGAACAATTGCAATTGATGAGCCAAGACATCACCAATAAAATCCAAATTATACAAAACCTTTTAGAAGAAAATATTAAACTAAAATTAGAAAATGAGTTATTGAAAAATTCTAAATTAAATCCCCCCCCCCGCAAGTTTTAAACTACTAAGAGGTCTTGGATAACGGTTTAACCCTGCAATTAAAATACAACTACTCAGCGTAAATTTTTAAAGTTTTTCCAATTATTAAATCATCATTTACAAGTCCGTTTAATTCTTTAATAGCTTCTAAAGTAGTAGATTGATGATTTTGCACAATGCTAGAAAGCGTATCGCCGGCTTTTACTTTATAAATCAAGTACTTTTTAGATGTTGCAACAATTGGAGATTTAACCGCTTTGTAAATGGTTAAAAACTGCCCAATTTCTAAACTATAATTGCTGAGGTTGTTCCATAATCCAATATCATCTACATTTACACCATACTTATTGGCAATTTGAGTTAAATTTTCTCCCTTTTGTACCGTATGAGTAATTGAATTTCCGTTTAATGGAGCAACTTTTAAATCATTAGATTTTATAATGGCTAACAAACTGGTATCCTCGGGGGTTTCTTCTAAAATGGTATATAAATTATCAAAATCTTGAATAGGTACTTTCGGAATAACAATTCTTCTAGGGGCTTCAAAAGTTCCATTTACGATACCCATTTTATAAACAGGGTTTAAACTTTGCAGTAAACCATCATTTAAACCTAGGTGTTGTTGTATTTGATTGAGCGTGATATACTTTTTTGCGTAAATACTATCCACAGCCGTTACTGTTAAGGGCTTCAATTTTATTTCGCTATGCAATGGATAATAATTCATCACATAGTTTACGGCAATAAAAAAGGGTAAATAATTTTGTGCTTGCGCTGATAAATGATTCTTAATCAGCCAAAAATCTCTACTTCCACCCGCATTTTCTATGGCTTTTTTTACTGCTCCGGTACCGCAATTATAAGCGGTAAGCGCCAATTGCCAATCGCCTAATTCTTTATAAGCATCTCTTAAATAAGCTGCTGCTGCATAGCTAGAAGCTATGGGGTCTAAGCGTTCGTCTACATAAGCATTGTTTTGTAAGCCATATCCTTTACCCGTAATTGGCATAAATTGCCATAAACCCGCAGCTCCAGATTTGGAAACAGCTAATGGATTTAAGGCAGACTCTACAATGGCTAAATACTTAAATTCTGGGGGAATTTGATAAGCCTTTAAAGCTTTTTCGAAAACGGGCAGATAATATTGAAGTTGGGCTAATAAACCACTTACCTCGCCACTACGTTTTTGTAAAAACAAATCGATATAGTTTTGTACAAATGGATTATAATCTAATTTAACTTGGGTAACCAGAGAGTCTAAACGTAATTGATAGATAGATGGTACGGGATTACTAAAGGTAGAATCTACTTCGGGAGAAATTGATAGAACACTATCCTTAGCGGGATATAATTTTAATTGCTGGTTTTGTCTAGCCTGAAACGCAAAGGTAGAAGCTGTATAAAGCAAAAAAATAAATAAAGTGCAGAAGTTCTTTTTCATTAACAACGCAAAGATTAAAATTTTAAATAAAGTAAAACTTAAAAGTTATGCGCAAATGCTAATAAGTTTTCTTCTTTAAATCTATTCCCAATAATCTGAATACCCAAAGGCAAATTTTCACTATTAGTTCCCGATGGAATTGAGATAGCAGGCAAACCAGCTAAAGATGCTCCCACAGTAAAAATATCGGCCAAATACATCACCACAGGGTCGGTTATTTGTTCGCCAATATTGAATGCCGGAGTAGGTGTTGTTGGGGTGATGATGAAATCGTATTGAGACAAAATCTCATCCATCTTTTCCTTAATTAACCGACGGGCTTTTTGTGCTTTGGCATAGTAAGCATCGTAATAACCAGCACTTAAAACAAAAGTGCCTAGCATAATACGGCGTTTCACCTCTTCTCCAAAACCTTCTGAGCGTGATTTTTTATAAGTACTCATTAAATCGGTTGCATTTGGACTGCGGTAGCCATAATGCACTCCATCGTATCGAGCTAAGTTTGAGGAAGCTTCTGCCGTGGTTAAAATATAATAAGTGGCTACTACATAATCTAAATACTCGAAAGAAACTGGCTCTACGGTATGTCCTTTTGCTTTCAATTGAGCAATTTGATGTAATACATTCTCTTTAATTTCTGGGTCTAAACCATCAGAGTCTAAAGTTTCTTTAATATAGGCAATTTTCTTTGGAGCATGATCTGATAATAGTTGAGCGTAAGGCGCTACAACAGTTGGAGAAGAAGTGGAGTCATGCTCATCATTTCCTGCTATCACTTCTAAGATTAATGCGGCATCTTCAACCGTCTTAGCAATTGGCCCTACTTGGTCAAATGAAGAGGCGTAAGCTACAACTCCGTACCTAGATACCCTAGCGTAAGTAGGTTTTAAACCCACCACACCGCAAAATGCAGCCGGCTGACGAATAGAACCTCCTGTATCTGAAGCTAATGAGGCAAAACATAAATCGGCTTGCACAGCAACAGCAGAACCACCACTAGAGCCGCCAGAAACTTTAGCCTCATTAGCGAAGTTTTTTACAGGACCAAAATAACTGGTTTCGTTAGATGCACCCATGGCAAATTCATCGCAATTTAAGCGCCCAATGATGATAGCATCTTCGGCTAAAATACGTTCTACCACAGTTGCTGAATATACGGCTTGATACCCATCTAAAATTTTTGACGAAGCAGTCATTTGATGACCTTTATAGGAAATATTATCCTTCAGGCCTATAATCATTCCGGCTAATTTCCCAGCAGTTCCGTTATTTATCTTTTCTTGAATAACTTTTGCTCTTTCTAAAGCCTCATCCTTAAAAACTTCTAAAAAAGCATTTAGGTGGCTATACTTTTCAATTCTATCGGTATAGTACTCTATTAGATTAGCAACAGTAACTTTACCAGATTTTAAATGTTGCTGAACTTCAGAAAATTGGGTGTATGATTGTATCAACTCTTTATTTTTTTTATAAAAGAAAACCTTGAATTCCCGAAAATAGTAATTTCGTTCATTCAAGGTTAATAAAACCCAAATAAATTAGGTTTTTTTTATGCTTTTAACGTTTTTCGTCAGTTTTTTCTGACTTCTCGTAATTATCTTTATCTACACCGTTTTGCGCATCTTTAAATTCCTTCACACCTTTACCCATACCTCTCATTAATTCTGGAATCTTTTTTCCGCCAAATAAAAGCAATAAAGCTAATACGATTAAAATTATTTCTGGAGCACCTAAACCCATTTTTTATTGATTTTGATTGTTTAAATTATTTTCTGTTGCTGGTTCTTCAACCTTATTTTTATCTTCAAAAGATTCGTCTAAATCTTCACTTTTGTAATGCTCTTCGAGATTTTTTTCTCTCGCTTTAGCTATTTCTTCGTCGCGTTTTAATTCTTCTTGAGCGGTTAATTCATTAATATTTCTATGAATTTCTCTTTTAACTCCATCAGAGGCATCTTTAAATTCTCTAATTCCTTTACCTAATCCACGAGCCAATTCAGGTAATTTCTCTCCGCCGAACAGTAAAAGTACGGCAAATAAAATTAACACAACTTCTTGTGCGCCTAAATTTAAAAATAGCAGTGTATTAAAAATCATTATGCTCATTTAAAAGAGATCAAATATACAATTTTTAACCCTTCTTAAAATAATCTAAATGTTATTTTAGTTTGGGGCTAGCCAATATTTAGGATCTTGTAAATCAAAACTTTTCCAAATCTGAATTTCAATCTCTGCTTGCTCATCTGCCGTTCCTAATGTTTGTTTAGTACTCACTTTTTGTCCAACACTTACGTTAACTGTGCCTATGTTTTTGTAAATGGTAAAAAATTCGCCATGCTTAACCATGATTGCTGTTGCCCCGGGAATGTCTATAATTCTTTGAACAGTGCCTTCAAAAATTGCTCTAATTGGACTTCCTGGATTTGTTCTTAGTGTCCATCCTTGTGATTCTTTAATCACCCCGTTTCCAATAGTAGATTTTCCAAAATATTCGGTAACTATACCATTAGCCACAGGCCAAGGCAATTTGCCTCTGTTACTCACAAAATCTGCCGATAGTTTAGCTGCCTCAGGCGTAGTATTTAAAATTGACCCTTTCTTTGCTACTGGCGCTTCTTTACCTTCCGATTTTGCTTTTGCAGCCGCAGCTCTAGCTTCATCTTCTGCCTTTTTTCTGGCTATTTCTATTTCTTTAGCAATGGCCTGTCTAATGGCTCTTTCTAAATTTTGAGCATCTCTTTGCTTTTTAGCTAAATCTTGTTTTAATTTTTTCTCTTGCGATGTTAGGCTAGAAACCACTTTAGCTTGTTTACTTTGTGCTGTGCCTAAGGTGTTTTTCTCTTTCTCTTGATCTGTTTTTAGATGATCTTTCTCTTGTTTATTTCTATTGAGCTGCGCAATTTTTTGTTTGATACTATCTTGCGTATCTCCAATATATTTGGCTTGTTTTCTTCTATAATCTCCAATTTGTTGTAAATATTTTAATCGCTTATAGGCTTGATTAAAGTCTCTGGCTGCAAATACATACATCATTTTAGAATACGATCCTTGATTTTTTTGCGCAAACCTAATCATAGCGGCGTAATCTGCTTTCAATTGCACTAACTGCGATTGCAACGAACGGACTTGGTTTGCATTCTCGTTGATTTGTCCGTCAATTAATCTAATTTCTGAATTTATGGTATTAATTTTTTCTTGCTTTAGCCTAATTTGTGCTCTTAGAATGTTAAGCTGCTTCAAGGTGACTTTCTTATCGGATGAGGTCCGATTTAAGATTTGATTAGTCATCTCTATATCTTTATTGAGCTGCGCTTTTCGCTTTTCTAACTCGGAACGAGTTTGAGCAAAAAGTTGCATACCAAAAAAAACCAGAAATAATATGATGATAGATTTGAAATACTTCATTTTTGCAAAGGTATTTATTTTAGTCATTCACAGAAAATCTTTTAGGTACATTAAACGGAAAATCTAAATGCGTATTCAATTGTGTTTTACTGTATTCCATTTTAACATCAATTTGATTGTTTACAGCGCTAGAATTAATGTGAATACTAACAGGCAACCAATAATTCTCTATTTTTTCGAAGCTAGAAATACTAGCGTTTAATTTTTTGGTATTATCTAAAGCTAAAAATAACAGCGCTTGGGTTTTAAAATCTTTATTTAAATCTATCTGATAAAACATATTAGGAGTTTTATCTTTCAATAGGTAGGCATCGTAGTTTGAAATAATTTTATCGCTATTTTTAAGAACCAAAGGAATTAAATTCCCTACAAGCATGGCTTCTAAAGTTGCAAAATCTATATCGTTGTTGGTATAATCATTAACATAACTAAATGGTTTATTAATGTAATTATCGTTTAAACGGTCTATAACTTTTATGCTATCTGGAGTTATTAAAGCTCTTGCAGCCTCAATACCAGGGAATGCAATTACAGAAACCCAAATCAACTCCTTGCTTTTTATCCTAATGTTTAGCGTAGCATCATAGTCTTTACCGTTTATGGCTAATTTAGAAATAGCTTTGGTGGTAAAAGTATTGTAAACTACTTGACCTTGTGATAATTGATTAATGGTAACCGCTTGCTTTTGAGATTTAACCGCTACATCTTCTTTGACAGGTTTTACTATCTTTTTTTGCGAAGAACAAGCAACCAAAAATATAGCCACTAAAAGTAAAAGTATATTATTCGATATATTTCTTCTCATCAATTTTTTTCTTCAAAATAGCCTTACTTCCATCTAAGCTTAAAGCTTTTTTCCAATTCTCTAATGCCGAGTTTACATCACCTAATTTAAAATAAATATCGCCTAAATGTTCGTATTGTGTTGGGCTATTGGGATTATGTTCAATAGCTTTAAATATCCATACTTTAGCCTCAAAATACTTCTCTATTTTAAAAAATATAAAGGCATAAGTATCTTCAAATGCAGCATTATTAGGTTCTAATTTATTAGCCAAAGCCGACATTTTCTCGGCTTTTAACAATTCTTCATTCCTTAACGATAAATAATAAGCATAATTATTTAACACATAAGTATCATTTGGATTAATAGCTAATGCCAGATCAAAAGCGTTAGCAGATTCTTTATATTTTTTTTGCTCCTGATAAGCATCGCCCAAACCACCATAAATTTGAGCCTGAATGTCTTTACTATCGATTTCGAAACTTAAAGCCGTATTAAAATAGCTAATGGCTTGCTGGTAATTCTTATTTTGTAAATAAGCCACTGCTGTATAAAAATATAAGGTATACTGATTTGGAAAATAACTTAAAGCTTCTTCGCCAGTTTTAATTACTGCTTTAATATCATTAGCTGTTAACTGTATTCTTAGCAATTGCTCCCAAATGGCAAAAATATTTTTATTAGACTTTAACGCTTCTTGATACGCTTTTTCTGCCTCTGGAAATTTTTTATTCTGAAATAAAATATCTCCATAAAGAGAAAATGCTTTAGGATCTTGTGGATGCGCCTCAGTTATTATTTTTGATAATATTAAAGCTTTGTCTATGGCCTCTTGATTTGGAAAAGCATCAAAATACTTCAAAACAACTTTTACTTTTTGATCTATATTAAGTGAGGGTTGTTTAAAAGCAAGCTGTATTTCTTTAAAGGCCTCGGCTTCGTTCCCTTGTGCTTCTAAAATTTGGGCAATAGCCATTCTAGTAAAAGGATTATCTGGATCTAAATCCTTAGCCTTCTGATAAACTGCTAAAGCTTCCTTTCCCATTTTATTAGCAAAATATAAATCGCCTAAAAACAAATAATACCTCACATTGGTGGGGTTATTTAAAATTAACTGATCCAAATCTTGCGCCGCTTTTGCGATATTGCCGTTTTTTAGATAAATCCTCTGGCGGCCTTGTAAAACTTGGTCGCTTAGTCCAATTTTCTTTTCTAAACCGTTATAAATAACCAAAGCCTCATCTGCTTTACCCATCATAAAATAGGCGTTAGCTTTATCAAAAACATAATCCAAGTTTTCTGGATTTAGTTTTATTAACTCTTCTAAGGCATAAGCCAAAAGTTCAAAATCTTGCTGTTGCTGGTAAATATTAGCATTTAAAAGCCAATACCATTCGTTTTGAGTAAAAACGGTAACAGCTTGCTGCGCATACTTTTTAGCCGTATTTAATTCGCCTTTTTTAAAATAAATTTGACCTAGCTCGTATAAAGCGTTATGATTATCGGGACTAATTGATAAAATTTGCTTAAAATAATCGATAGCCAAACTTGGGTTTTGTACTATCTTTTCTCTTAAACCCGAGTAAAAAAGTTGCGTTACTTGTGCGCTATCATCGGGCGTTAAAACTCTACCCGTTACAATAACCAAATCTTGCTTCTCCTTTTTTGCTTTTTGGGCAAAAGAAAATAAAGCTAAACAGCAAATATTTATAAAAAGAAAAGCAAATTTAAGTCTCATACTATTTTACTCCTGTATGCCCATAACCACCCGCACCTCTTTCGGTTTCAGAAAGTTGCTCGGTTAAAATCCAAACGGCTTTTTCGTGTTTGGCAATAACCATTTGTGCAATTCTATCTCCATCATTAACATAAAAATCTTCTTGCGAAAGATTGATTAAAAGTACTTTAATCTCACCTCGGTAATCCGCATCAATAGTGCCCGGCGAGTTTACAATACTAACTCCAAACTTAAAAGCTAAACCACTGCGTGGACGTATTTGTGCCTCAAAACCTACAGGTAATTCTATAGACAAACCCGTAGGAATTAATTTACGCTCCATTGGTTTTAAAACCATATGCTCGTCTAGATTAGCTCTTAAATCCATACCTGCCGATGCCGAAGTCTCGTAAGATGGCAATGGATGCTTAGAAAGATTGATGATATTGATATTCATTAATTTGAAATTATTTTTTTGATGGTTGCTCGTTCAAGATATAAAATTATCAGACCAAAAAGGATAAAAATGATGTTACCTACTATTAAATCTCTTTTAAAAAACACGAAAGAGAACCAAACCAGCACTGCGGAAACGCCTAAATAACCTAAATTTTGTTTGATATGATAAGGGATTGGATAGTTTTTTTGCCCTAATAAATAAGATAAAACCATCATGACGGTGTAAGCAATAAGCGATATCCAAGCTGATGCCATAAAACCATATATCGGAATAAAAATAACATTTAAAATGATGGTGATAATAGCTCCTACGCCAGAAATATAAAGCCCAAAACGAGTTTGGTCTGATAGTTTGTACCAGATGGAAAGATTCATGTAAATGCCCAAACTTACATAGCCAAACAATAAAACAGGCACCACATCTAAACCTACCCAATATTCTTTACGGCTAATAAAATGCTTTAACAATTCTATATTGGCTACAATCCCCACAAAAATTAAACTGATAGCAATCACAAAATAATTCATGATGGTGGCATAGGTTTTAGTCGCATTTTCAGCTTTTGCATGACTAAAAAAGAAAGGCTCGGCACCTAATCTAAAAGCCATAATAAATATGCTTAGGAAAACGGCAATTTTACAACAAGCACCATAAATACCGACTTGTGCTGCGGCAATATCGGCAGGCAATAAATGGCTTAAAAAAATCTTATCGATATTTTCGTTAACGATGAAAGATAGATTGGCTACTAAAACTGGCCAGCTGTAGCTAAACATTTCTATCAATAACTTTTGATCAATTTTGAGTTTTAGTTTTAACAACTCGGGACTTAATAAAATTAAAGTCAAGAAACTTGCAATCAGATTTGAAATGAAAACATATCCTATCCAATGATAGCGGTACCATGATTTAAAAGCATCGGCGAAAGCCAAATTATTTTTAATGATGTATGGAATAACAAAAATAAAAACCAAGTTTAAGCCTATAAAAGTGAGGATATTAATCAGTTTTAAGAGCGAATATCTACCCGGTTTACCTTCTGCTCTAAGTTTGGCAAATGGCACTACGCTTAAAGCATCAATCACCAAAATAACAATGAAATATTTGATGTAAGTTTTATAGTCTGCCAATGGAGTAGATTTTCCATCGTGTACCCAAACCGCAATGGGATCTATAAAAAGTAAGGTAGAGATTAAAAACAGCAGACTTAAAAAAGCAACTACTATAAAGGTATTGTTGTAAATGATGTCTTTTTGGCCTTCTTTTTTATTGATGTATCTAAAAAAAGTAGTTTCCATACCAAAGGAAAGCACCGCATTTAAAATGGATGCGTAGCTGTACATCTCGGTAAAAATACCGTAAACAGCTTCTAGATAAACTTTAGTGTAAATTGGGGTTAAAAAGAAATTTAAAATACGCGATGCAATGGTACTAACGCCATAAACAGCTGTTTGCCCCGCAAATTTTTTAAGTGTACTCAATCTTACTTTTTTAAGATTTCAAAATTACGATAGTTTTTCAATTCTGTATCTTCAATAATAACATCATCTACTCGGGCATCATCAGGACCATATTTGCACCAATCTATAAACTCATTCATGAATAGTTCTTCAGCTTCGGCTTCTACATAAACAGTACCATCTTTTTGATTTTTGATAATCCCTTTCACACCCAATTGATCGGCAACTGCTTTAGTGCTTGCTCTAAAAAACACACCTTGAACTCTGCCTTCTATGGTAATTTTTAATGATTTAATCATGATTAAATATAATTATCTGATTTTAGATTTTCCTTTACCTGCAAAATTATCAATTAAAAATCTCGTTCACATGTTTTTTAATGTTTACGCAAATGGCATCGATAGGTAAATCGTTAGCATCTGTACCAAAGGGATTTTCAATTTCTTCGGCAATTAATTCTAGGCTGGCAAAAGCATACAAAATCAAAACTACTACGGGTATAATGAAGTAACCCAAGCTAAACACCCAGCCAAATGGTAAAGTCATCACAAAAAAGAATATAAATTTTTTGATAAATACGCCATAAGAAAAGGGTATGGGTGTGTTTTTTATTCTCTCGCAAGCCCCGCAAATATCGGTGAAAGCCGTAAAATCTTGATTTAAAATAATGAGCTGCTCTGTATTGATGACTTGCTGATGGTGTAACTCGTTAATTCTATCAAACATAGCTTTAGCAACTTGATTTGGACCATGTTTTTCTAAATGTAAATCTAAAACAGGGTCTATTTCAAAATTATTTTCATGCTCTCTGAGGTGATTTTTTAACGCAACAGCATAGTTTGCTATCATCACATTAAAAAAATCTCTATCGGCTTGATTTTTAAAAAAGGCGCTCAATTTAATTGCAAAATTTCGAGATACATTGGTTAACGCACCCCAAAGTTTACGGCCTTCCCACCATCTGTCATAAGCCGAATTTGTTCTAAATACCAATAGTAACGAGATTACAAAACCTAAAATACCATGCATTAAGCTGATATTCTTTACGTGACTTGTTTCTGCTAATTTCCAATATTCTAACTCCAAGTAAGCTATCGCTCCAGCGTAAATACTTACTGCTATCATCAATGGAAAAAGTTTTCTAACAGTATCTGACCGGTGAATTCTAAAAATAAAAGTAAACCACTCTTTAGGGTTGTAATTAATCATGAGTTTTTAGTAAAAGTCTAAAATAGCTTATTTGATGAAGATGTTGTTTAAAAAAAGGATAATTTTACTTCATGATTTCCTTATACCTTATTGCAGGCTTAATTGCACTCTTATTAATTGTTATTCTGATTGTAATCTTAAAACCAAATAAAAAACAATTAAACGATGATTTATTGCAACAGTTAAATACTCAAATTGCTGTTCAAGAACAAAAAATTAGAGATTTACAAGAAGACAAAATAGCCCAAGAAAATAAAAACTTAGTTGCTTTAGAAAAAGCAGAAAAAGAAAACCGGGAATTATTAAGCCAGATTACCTTAGAAAAACAGCAAGTTGCCAAATTAGAGGAAGCCTACAAAGCGCAAATAATTAGATTAAAAGAGCAGGAAATTTTTGTAGCTCAAGCACAAGAACGTTTTGCCAAAGATTTTGAGCTTGTAGCCTCTCAAATACTGAAACAAAAAACAGCCGAGTTTACCGAAACCAATCGTAGTAATTTAGATATTCTGTTAAATCCACTCAAAGAAAACATCAAAGCTTTTGAGGATAAGGTAGAGAAAGTTTATAAATCAGAATCTGACGAGCGAAATGTGCTTAAAGGCGAGATTTCTAAACTGATGGAACTGAACAAGCAAATTAGTGATGAAGCGCACCAATTAAGTAAAGCCTTAAAAGGCGATAACAAAAAACAAGGCAATTGGGGCGAGATGGTTTTGGATAAACTGATGGAAGGCTCGGGTTTAATTGAAGGGACAAATTATAGTAAACAAAGTAGCTTTACTGATGAAAGCGGAAGCCGTTTACAACCCGATGTTATTATTTATTTACCCGAAGAAAAACATTTAGTTATTGATGCAAAAGTTTCTTTAATAGCTTATGAGAAATTGGTGAATGCAGAAACAGAAGAAGATAGATTAGCCTTTACCAAACAACATTTAGCATCTGTTAAAGCACACATTAGTGGCTTAAGCGGTAAAAACTACCACGATTTATATCAAATTAACTCGCCAGAGTTTGTACTGTTGTTTATGCCCATAGAGTCGTCGTTTGCTTTGGCTATACAGTTTGATAAAGATTTATTTGAGTTTGCATGGAATAAAAGAGTGGTATTGGTTACGCCTTCTACCCTTTTGGCTACTTTAAAAACGGTAGCTTCTATTTGGAAACAAGAGCAACAAACCAAAAACGCAATTGATATTGCCACCAAAGCCGGACAACTTTACGATAAGTTTGTGGGTTTTATTACCGATTTAGATGTTGTAGGTAAACAAATTAATAAATCGCAGGAAGCGTATAGTGAAGCCATGAAAAAACTAACGTTAGGCAATGGTAATTTGGTTTCTAGAGTAGAGACTTTGAAGAAATTGGGTGCTAAGAACACCAAAGATATTGATGGGAAATTTTTGGAGGAGTAAACAAAGTCTTTGCGAAGCCAGCAGCAAAAGCCTCAAGCATTTAGGGTCTGCGGCAATCTGTTAGATTATATAAGCAGTCATTGCGAAGCCAGATGCAGAAGCCTTGAGCATTTGGGGGCTGCGGCAATCTGTTAAATTATGACGATATTTTTCTTTATGGAAAGATTGCCACGACACCGGAAAAGGTGTCTCGCAATGACAAAAAAACTTACAAAAACTCAATCACACTTTCTAACTTCATCCCTCTAGAGCCTTTAACCAATACTAAACTGTCTTTAATTTTATGCTCTTGAAGGTAACTAGCTAGTTCCTCTGTTTTAGCAAAAAACAAAGCTCCTTGATGTGCTTGATGGGCTTTAAAATACTCACCCACAAAAATAACCCGACTAAAAGTATGGTTTAACAAAGCCTTCTTAACAATCATTTCATGCTCCACAAAAGCATCTTCACCAAGTTCAAACATATCGGCTAAAATCAATACTTTTTGGTCAGCTTTAAGCTGTGAAATATTATCAATAGCAACAGACATGCTGCTTGGGTTTGCATTGTAATAATCGCAAATGATGGTGTTAGATTTGGTTTTTAATATTTGCGATCTATTATTTTGCGGCGAATACGTGTTTATTCCATTGTTAATTTGCTTTGGAGTTAAGTTAAATTGTAAGCCAATGGCAATAGTAGCCAAAATATTCTCGAAATTATAAGTACCAGTTAACTGAGATTGAACATGATAAGTTTCGCCTTGATAGCTCCACTCTACCTCTAAAAACGGGTCGTTTTTTACCAGCTCTCCGCTTAAAAAGTTATCAGACCCTTTACCATAAAAAATGGTGTTTTGCAAATTTTTAGCTGAAGCCATTTGGGTTAAAGCTTCGCTATCATTATTAATAAATACAGTCCCGTTATGATCTTTTAAGAAATCATACAACTCTCCTTTACCAATTTTAATACCTTCTACACCACCAAAACCCTCTAAATGCGCTTTTCCAATATTGGTAATTAGGCCAAAATCTGGTCTGCTAAATTCGCAAAGCTGCGCTATTTCTCTTTGATGATTTGCCCCCATTTCTATAATGGCAATCTCGGCTTCATGATTAATTTCCAGAATAGTAAGCGGAACACCAATATGATTATTTAAATTTCCTTTGGTAGCTAAAGTTTTAAATTTTTGAGATAAAACACTATTTATCAATTCTTTAGTAGTTGTTTTTCCGTTAGAACCTGTTAAACCAATAACTGGGATTTTTAACTGCTTACGATGATGAATAGCTAAATCTTGTAAAGCTTTTAAGGTATCATCAACCAATAAAAATCGTTCGTTTAATTGATAATTTACATCATCAATTACCGCATAGGCCGCACCTAATTCAATCGCTTTTTGAGCAAAAGTATTGGCATTAAAATTTTCTCCTTTTAAAGCAAAAAACAAACATCCTTGAGTGATTTTCCTTGTATCTGTACAGATATTTGGGTTCTCTAAATAATATTGGTATAACGTGTTGATGTTCATGCACTTTTTTTACTCGAAAATCCATTGTGGATAGTCCATGGTCTATTGACTATTGACCAGAGACTATTCACTAATGACTATCTTTTAATTCACTCCTTAAAATTATTAAACAGCTACATTATGCTCTCTCAAAGCTTCGTTTAACGAAGTTTTCTTATCTGTAGATTCTTTACGTTTTCCGATGATTAACGCACATGGAACTTGATATTCTCCGGCTGGGAATTTCTTGGTGTAAGAACCCGGAATTACCACCGAACGTTCTGGAACAACCATTTTATATTCTACAGGCTCTGGACCAGTTACATCAATTATTTTAGTTGATGCTGTTAAAACCACATTAGCGCCTAAAACAACTTCTTTCTCTAAACGCACACCTTCTACAACAATTGCTCTAGAGCCAATAAAACAACCGTCTTCTATAATTACTGGAGCAGCTTGTACCGGCTCTAAAACACCGCCAATTCCTACACCACCACTTAAATGCACATCTTTTCCAATTTGCGCACAAGAACCCACAGTAGCCCAAGTATCTACCATAGTACCAGAATCTACATAAGCACCAATATTAACGTAAGAAGGCATCATGATAACGCCTTTGGCTAAAAAAGCGCCATATCTTGCAATACCATGAGGCACTACACGAACACCAGTTTCTTTGTAATCAGTTTTTAATTTCATCTTGTCATGAAAAACAAACGGACCAACTTTTATCTCTTCCATCTCCCTAATTGGGAAATACATAATCACTGCCTTTTTTATCCAGTCGTTAACCACCCAGTTATTACCAATTTTTTCGGCAACACGAATCTCTCCAGCATCTAAACGTTGTATAATACGTTCAATAATATCTTTATATTCTTTAAAGTTTAATAGGTTTCTATCACTCCAAGCCTCTTCAACGGCTTTCTTAAATTCGGCAATCATGGTCATAATTTTTTTTGCGCAAATTAAAGGTTTTTTTGCTTAACCCGTAAATTTTGGGTTATTTTTGAACTTCTATGGCAGAAAAATTACGAATTGACAAATATTTATGGTCTATCCGACTATTTAAAACTCGCTCTTTAGCAACCGATGCTTGCAAAGCTGGGAGAGTAAAAAAAGATGGCACCAATATTAAGCCTAGTTACGAAGTTAAAATAGGAGAAATTTACCAGGTTTCTAAAGCCGTTGAAAAGAAAACCATACAAGTTTTAGACTTACTGCACACCCGTGTAGAATCTAAAAAGGCTGTTTTGGCTTACGCCGATTTAACGCCACCAGAAGAAACTTTAAAATATAAATCTATGTTTCACTCGCCTTTATTACAAAGAGATAGAGGTGCCGGCCGACCTACTAAAAAGGATAGAAGAGAGATTGATGATTTAAATGATAGTTTTTTTGATTTAGATTAAAAGAGTTATCCATTTTCTCATCCATGGTCTGTGTCTTCACAGACCATTTCAATTGTTTTAACTTCGTTAAAACTCGCTCATTGCCGCGAAAGGCTAGTCACTTTTTTTCATTTTTGTTTATTCTTTTAATTAGGCTTTCAAGAGTGCTTCGCAATTTTTTCGCAAAAAAGTAACCAAAAAACTCTCCGCTGCGTTTGTTGCTACAAAGCAAGTGCTAGATGTTCTTCATCCAAATCGCAACAAACAAGGCGGAATTATCGGTTAATATTTGTTTGTGTTTGTGCTTTTGCTAGGTAGGAATATTTATTAGAAGATACTTCCATAATCTGTATACTCACAAAACATCATTTCATATTTCTTTATTTATTAAACATAATAAGTTTTGCGTTAGGGATTGTCCAAAGGACTCCTTCGGAGAAACGGCAGCTTTTTTGTCATCCTGAGCGAAGTCGAAGGGTAAGACAAAAAATATAGTGTAAAGCCCGACCCCGATTTTTCTTCGGGGGAAAGCTTAAAATTAAAAGACAAATTTAAAAATCAATAGCATGATGTACTGCAATATTAAAATACCATCAAGATATAGGAAATAGTAATATTCGTTCTTTTCCCATTTAGATTTAAATATTAACCAGCCAGACAATAAAATGGTAGTAGCTAAGGCAAAAAAATCGTTATTAAAACCATTGTCTCTAAATAAAAACAAGAGAACTAAATAGCTTATTAGCATCAACTGACAAGCTAAAAACGCTTTTCTTTCGCCAAACACAGTGGCGATGGTTTGTAAATTATAGCCCTTATCTTGAAAAATATCTCGAATATCAAAAGGGATGGCTATTGCCATTACAAATAAAAATCTTTTTAAAATCAGAATAAAAATATCCGAATTTGCTAGTACTAATTTTGCGTTAAGTTCTAATTCTAATATGGGTAACCAAACTGAACTTAACACCCATACTAAAGCAATCAAAAACAGTTTTAAACCGGGAATACTTCTTAATCCAAACTTTTTACCGTTTGCAGAAAATATGGGCAAGGCATAACCTATAGATATGATTCCTAAAAAAGAAACCAAAATCTGAGATTTAAATCCCAAAAAGAAAAACAATACAAAAACTAAAAGCGCTGCGAAAAAAGTAAAACTTACATTCAACCAGTAATTACTAAAAATCCATCTTACTCTTCTATATTTTGAAGCCTGATGCTGTTTGGGCCTTTGAATGAGGATGCTAAAATTATAAGTAAGCAAAGTAGAGAAAAACAGAAAGGCCAATACGATGTAGGATGGCGAAAAACCCAATAAACGATAGGTGACTAAAGCTTGTGCTACTGTGCCAAAAGCAATAAAAATATTGCTAAACAATAAGAAATCTAAAGACTTTTGAAATGTTTTTAACATCTTAAAATGCTTAAAGCAAAATGCAGAAGGCTTGAAGCAAGATAAAACTTTATTTATCCCTTCTTCAACTCAAATATGGTGATTTCTGGTAAGATACCTACCCTACCTGGGTAACCCAAAAAGCCGTAACCTACGTTAACATACAATTGTTGATGACCTTCTTGATATAAACCATCCCATTCTTCGTAAATATATTGTACGGGACTCCACTTTAAATATTCGGATTCTATTCCAAATTGTGCACCATGTGTATGGCCAGCAAAGCTCATGTCTATTTGAGGATATTTTTCTAAAACTTCGGCTCGCCAATGCGATGGATCGTGAGATAACAACAATTTAACAGGCAAATCATCGGTATTTTTGATGGCCTCATCCATTTTACCAAATTTTGGAAAACGACCAGCGCCCCAGTTTTCAATTCCTAAAACTCCTATTTCTTCTCCATCCACTTTTAACCTACGATGCTCATTCATCAATAAATCCCAGCCCATTAAAGCATGCGTTTTCTTTAAATCCTCTAGATTTTTAATTTTTGCAGCTTCATTTGGCCACTTTTCGTAATTGCCATAATCATGATTACCTAAGGTAGAATAAACGCCAAGCGGAGCCTTTATCTTTGCAAAAATATCTTGGTAATCTCGCATTTCTGATGCTTTGTTATTCACCAAATCGCCAGTAAAAAACACAAAATCTGGCTTTTGAGCCATTAACATTTCTACACCACCTAAAACTGCTTTTTTGTTGTAAAAGCTTCCTGAATGAACATCGGATATTTGCGCTAACTTAATTCCATCAAAAGCTTTTGGCAAATTTGGAAAATACACTACTTGGTTTCTTACTCTATAATCATAAGCTCCAGAAATAATTCCATTGGTTAATGAAACCAAGGGAATTGCAGCAACTCCTAAACCGGCTTTTACTAAAAATTCTGATCGTGAAATTGGATTTTCTGATTCCCTTACTTCTTTTTTAGGTTTTGATTTCCTAAATATCCACACAAAAAACCTTCTGATATCATCTATAAAAAGAATAATAACGAAACATAATTTGGTTACAAAAGTGATAAAAAAAGCCACTAAAATAACCGCTCTAACACTTATATTAAGTCCAAAAAATATGCTTGCAAAAACGCCTATTACTAAAGCTATGGCGTATCCCCAATAAATATTTTTAAAAAGCTTTCTTTGTTTATCTGTCCAGTTTTTAAATACGCTATTAATAGCTTTAAAACTGTAAAAATCTATTAAGAATAATAATATGGTGACTATGATGAGTGGAATAATTCTTCCCATTGTTGTACAATTATGTTTTGTTAAATTAAAAGGCCGAAATTAAATAATTTCAGCCTTTTATCTTGCATTAATAATCCTTATTCTGACAGATTAATACCTGTCATCAAAGCCATCTTCGTTGTCATCATCGGCAAACTCCGAACTGAATAAGCTATTAAACATGTCTTTAAACTCGAATCCTTTTTCTAAAAATCCTTTGCTTACCAAAGAGAATTCGGCTAAACCATGTAACACAAATTCCATATATAACAATTGTTGATTTGCGCTAATGTCTTTATGAAACAATTTCACCGTTTCTTTTAAACCAGGAATAGATTCTAATACTTTTTGATATTCCACATCCGAAATATCATCCAATAAATTCACCGAATTACCATTTCCAAACCAGTTAATCGTTTCTGCATAAGGATTATCCTTTTTAGCTTTCTTCATCTTTTCTGGATCTGGAAAGTAAGTTTGCAATAAAGTTTTGATGGCCTTACCAATTAGAATATTTGCCACCTTAGCCGGACCTTCTAGCTCACCTTCGTAAACCAATTCGATTTTTCCTGTGATGGCTGGAATCACGCCCAAGAAATCTGAAATACGAACAAAAGTAGATTTATCGCCATTAATCAGCATTCTACGCTCAGCATGAGAAATTAAATTCTCGTAAGCAGAAATGGTTAATCGGGCAGAAACTCCCGATTTCTTGTCAATATACTCCGAATTACGAGCTTCAAAAGCAATTTGCTCTACCAAATCTTTCACCAAGCCATCAGCTTCAACCACTTTTTGTTCGGGTGTAATAGCGGCTTCCTGTTGTGTAATTTTTCTAGAGATAGCAACAGATTTTGGATAATGTGTTAAAATCTGACTTTCAATTCTGTCTTTTAAAGGAGTAACAATAGAACCACGATTGGTATAATCCTCTGGGTTTGCAGTAAAGACAAACTGAACATCTAAAGGCAAACGCAACTTAAATCCTCGAATTTGGATATCACGCTCTTGCAAAATATTAAACAGCGCTACTTGAATACGAGCTTGCAAATCGGGTAATTCATTAATCACAAAAATACTTCGATGTGCTCTTGGGATTAATCCAAAATGAATTACTCGCTCATCTGAGTAATTTAATTTTTGCGTAGCTGCTTTAATCGGGTCAACATCGCCAATTAAATCGGCAACGGTCACATCGGGGGTAGCTAACTTTTCCGTATATCTATCGTTACGATGCCACCAAGCAATAGGTGTTTCATCGCCATGTAATTCGATAGCATGTTTACCTGCCCAACTTATTGGATTTAATGGATCATCGTATAATTCAGAACCTTCAATATAAGGCACATATTCGTCTAATAAATTTACCATCAAACGGGCAATTCTAGTTTTTGCCTGTCCACGTAAACCTAATAATAAAATGTTGTGTCTACTTAAAATTGCAGTTTGTAAATCGGGCATAACGGTATCTTCAAAACCTATAATACCTTCAAAACCTAAATCTTTATCTTTTAATCTTGTAATCAGGTTTTCTCTCAATTCTTCTTTAATAGAACGACTTTTATATCCCGATTTTTTTAATTCTCCTAGTGTCTTTATCATGTAGTTTGTTCGTTTGTAAGGTGCTTAGTTTGCTAAGAGATCCGTTCAATAAGTCTCATATCTCACTACTCAAATCTATCTCACCGTTTTTTTTCTATTTTTAATATAATCTTCAAATATGTATTCGCCCAATCCTTTTAGCGAGCTGTAAAATGCTCTTCCGCCGTTAACCTCGGTAAATTTTCTTACAAACTGTTGTAAATATGGGTCGCGGGCGATCATAAAAGTGGTAATTGGGATATTTAATTTTTTACACTGTGCGGCCATGGTTAAGGTTTTATTGATAACCTTTTTATCTAGTCCCACACTATTTTTATAATATTTTAAACCTTCCTTTAAACAAGTGGGTTTACCATCCGTAATCATAAAAATTTGCTTGTTATGCGTTTTTCTTCTTCGAAGAATATCTGTAGCCAACTCTAAACCCGCATAGGTATTGGTATGATACGGACCTACTTGCAAATAAGGTAAATCTTTAACGGTAATCGGCCAAGCATCATTACCAAAAACAACAATATCTAGGGTATCTTTTGGATATTTAGTCTTGATTAATTCGGCCAAAGCCATGGCTACTTTTTTGGCTGGTGTAATTCTATCCTCACCATATAAAATCATCGAGTGGGAAATATCAATCATCAACACTGTAGAAGTTAATGTTTTAAAATCTCGCTCTTCTACTTCCAAGTCACGCTCGGTCATCATAAAATCACCAATACCATGATTAATTTGGGCGTTTTGTATAGACGCTGTCATGTCAATCTGGTCAGAGCTATCTCCAAATTGATATTCTCTCCTGTCAGCATTCTTCTCTTCTCCGGTGCCACTTTTTGGTGTAGTGTGATTCCCTTTTCCAGATTTTTTTAGCTTACCAAAAATTTCTTCTAAAGCCGACTGACGGATGCTTTGTTCTGTTTTGGCTGTAATGTTAAATCCACCTTTGGGGTCGTCTTCATTTAAATACCCTTTATTTTTCAGATCTTCTATAAAATCACCCATTCCATAATCATCTTTGGTGATGTTATGTTGCTTATCTAACTCGTTCATCCAAGCTAAAGCCTCGTTAGCATCTCCAGCTGTATAATTTAGCAACTCTAAAAAAAGCTTCAATAATTCATCAAAACCACCATTAGGCAATTGTTTTGGGACATATTTAGAAAATCCGTAACCTCTCATTTGCTTGTATTGTACAACTATTTAACGTAATGCTAATTTAAAAGTTTGATTGTCCATTATTCTTTTATTGAGTTAAATGCTTGTCATATTATTCGATTATAATTTAACTTCATTTTTCACGATGCTTATTCTTGGTGTTAACTAATTAATGTGTATGCTTCCAAATATTCAGAAGTCCCTCCTAAGAAGAATAGAGCGTGTATAAAACGACAATATTAAAACGAACGACTCGCCAGAAATGGAAATTTAAAGGCTAAAAATGAGTAGGTTTTGTGGTAAAAACTTTAATTGAATCAAGCCAGGAAAACTATAGGAAATAAATATTAATGAAGAATAGCGATATAAATTAGAATTAAACAGAATTCTTAAAGTGTATTATTTAGTTTAAATAATTGCTCTATTTTTACCAAAAAGTGCATTAAGCTCATCTAAAGTAATTGGCTTGAAAATATACTTTTTGATGATTGGCAATGCTTCAGCCTTTTTCACATCGCGTGGGTCTATAGATGAACTTATCATGTATAAATCTGCTTCTTTTAGTTTTTGAAAATCATTAGACATATATTCATCAATGAAACCCCAGCCATCTAAAACTGGCATATTTACATCAATCAAAATGATATCAGGAAGTAAAGATGGATCTTGTTGATTGTTTATGAAATAGTCTACTGCCTCTCTCCCGTTTTTAAATACAATAACGTCATCGCATAGATTTTGAAGACTCATTAATCGCTTAATTGCATATATATAGACATCATCATCGTCTATGATACATGTTTTTTTGATTTGGGTAGTCATAAGCAATTATATATTAACTATGTTAAAGATGAAACTCAGCATTTGGTTTAATTACTGCTAATTAACAAAATTTAAATTAAATTTTGTTGAATTTAGAAAGATAAACATTAAAAAAAAGCACTTAGATATGTACCTAAGTGCTTTTATAAATGTAATATTCTTATTAGTTTATTTTTTAGCTACTAAATTGATATCTAATTCAAAATCATCGCTGATAGCTTTGTCTCCAATACTTGCAAAAAAGCTTTTAGAGCCATATTTGATATCAAATTTTGTTCTATCTACTTTAACACCTTTAGCAACGGCTACAATAACTCCTCCTTTTTGTTGTACGCTTGCTGGGAATGTGATTTTATTTGTAATTCCTTTGATTGTTAAATCGCCAGTAATATTTACGCTTCCAGCAGTTTCCGCACTAACATTAGTAATTTTAAATTGAGCATTTTTGTTTTTTGCAGTAGAGAAAAAATCATCAGAATTTAAATGTCCCAATAATTTACCTCCGTTTGTAGCATCTAAATCAGTACATGTCATGGTGGTCATATCTATTGAGAAATTACCTGCAACTAATTTTTTACCATCTGCACTTAAAGTACCTGATGCTAATTTAATTTCACCTGTGTGTTGTCCGGTTACTTTTTTACCTACCCAAACAATTTTAGATGCAGCTGTATCTACTTTATAAACTGTAGCTGCGGGTTTAAATGCGAAAAACAAAATAGTAATCGCTGCTAATGCTAATGTTAATTTTTTCATAATTTTTAATTTTAGTGTCGCAAATGTAAAAATAAATTTAGATGTTTAAACATATATTAATTTCAAACTACTATTCTTACAAAATATTGACAGTTAAGTGTTCTAATTGTTTTTGATTAAAATTAGTTTTTGATTTCAAAACTGCTTAAGCTTACAAATTGCTGAATACGATCAGAAACTTCGCTTGCCTTTAAATTTCTTAATTTTTCTGTTCCAAATTTCTCTACACAAAATGATGCTAAGGCCGACCCGTATATGATAGCATTTTTCATATTATTAAAATTGATTGTGCCAACTTTAGCCAAATAACCAATAAAGCCCCCTGCAAAAGTATCGCCAGCGCCAGTTGGATCAAAAACTTCTGCTAGCGGTAAAGCTGGTGCCGAAAAGATTTTATCCTCGTGAAACAATAATGCTCCATGCTCTCCTTTTTTAATAATTAAATATTTAGGCCCCATGGTTAAAATTTTATTAGCTGCTTTTACTAGAGAATACTCTCCAGAAAGCTGACGAGCTTCCTCATCGTTAATGGTTAATACATCAACCATCTTTATAGTAGCTAATAAATCATCCATGGCAATGTCCATCCAAAAATTCATGGTGTCCATTACAATTAACTTTGGACGATTTTTTAGCCTATTAATTACCGTTTGCTGGATTTGTGGTGTAAGGTTGCCTAACATCAAATATTCACAATCTTGATAAGATTCTGGAATAATAGGATCAAAATCTGCTAATACATTTAGTTCGGTAACTAAAGTATCTCTGCTGTTCATATCGTTATGATATTTACCAGACCAAAAGAATGACTTTTCGCCTTTTTTAATTTGCAAGCCTTCTACGTCAATACCGTGTTTACCAAAATCTTCAATATCTTCTTGATGAAAATCGTCTCCTACTACAGCTACAATTTTTGTTTTATTATAAAAGTAAGAAGCTGCTAAACTTGCGTAAGTGGCCGCTCCGCCCACTATTTTATCTGTTTTTCCAAAAGGTGTTTCAATGGCATCAAAGGCAACTGTGCCTATAACAACTAAGCTCATAAATTTTTTTTTATTTTTTTCTTTACAAATATTGCATAATTAATTTTAATTCCCGAATATTGCACTCCCGAAAGGGACAAAAGCTTTGAAAAAAGCATTTGTAACCAGAAAAGGAGACGTCAAAATCTCTTCTAAATTCCTAAGTAGCTCAGCTGGTTAGAGCATCTGACTGTTAATCAGAGGGTCCCTGGTTCGAGCCCAGGCTTGGGAGCTAAAAACAAGAAAAACCTTACTACGACCGGTAAGGTTTTCTTTTTTTAAAGGTTTTTTATGTTCTACCTATACATTTTATACTCCTTTACTTCAGATAAATATTACGTGGGTTACTCTGATAATCCTGACAGACGTTTGTCTGAACATAATCATAATGAAAAGCTAACTTACACTTCTAAACACCGACCTTGGATTAGCAAAAAGATAATTGAACTTGGTAACCATAGGGGTTTGGCAAT
>JBIKIN010000042.1:0-17697 GCA_044361595.1 Pelobium sp.
AAGTGTAGATCAAGAACAAAAATTAGGTAGCGACCAATTTAACCTTAACCTGCTTAAAGAAAAATTATTATCTCTGTATTTACCACAAGCGGTTAATAAGCAAATTAACTTTACCATAAATACGAATACCAAGGTAGATAAAGCGCCATTTTCTAAAAATAAATTATTACAAATTGTAGGTAATTTAGTATCAAACGCCATGAAATTTACGCCTGCTAATGGCAGTATTACGGTAGATTTAGATTTTATACCATCAGAAAAAGATAGTAGTAAATTACTAATTAAAGTTACCGACTCTGGCGTGGGTTTAAACCAAGACGGTATTGATGCCATTTTAAGCGGTACAGCAAAATCTACCCACGGCACCAGCGGCGAAAACGGATATGGTTTTGGCTTAGCTTTAGTAAAACATTTAATTGAAAGCCTAAAAGGAAGTTTAAAAATTGAGTCTAAACCTAACCAAGGTGCAACTTTTATTATAGAACTCCCTCAGAAATAAAGATTACTCCTCTTTTGAATAGATAAAGCCAAACTGATGAAAATTAGTTTGGCTTTTTTTGGTATTAACACAATGAAGCTACCTATTTAGACGAAAAATTAAATAGCTTGTAAAGCGGACAAAAACTAATCATACTGGGAAATATAAAAATGATTGAAAATACGATTGCAATGATAGCAAGTGTTCCAGAAATGATTCCCATGATGTAAAGAATTCCAATAGTTAAAGCTATTAATGTTCTAATCAGCCTATCGGCTATACCCATATTTGATCTCATAATGGTTATGATTTTATTTGTTCAAGTTAAAGTGTTGTAACCGAACAAAAAATGATTTTAATCATTAAGAAGAGAGATTATGGGGATTGAGATGGTCAAATGTTTTAACTCAGCATTATAATTCCGCTACCCCACCTCCGCACTCAAATTAATTCTATCTATCATTGAGATAATCTTTCCGGCAGTATGCATATCAAATACTCCTGTAATTCCACTGGTATTGATATCTGTAAAAGGAGGATTAAATAGCATATCTGCTTCAATAATTCCTTTCACCGAGAAGAAGTTGATCAATGTATCCATGAAGCGAATTTGCTGAGAATTTAAAGTTTGCTGACCTAAAATTTCACTAAATGCTAGTTTGGCAGCATTTACATCTAATCCCAAAATACCACGGATAAATTTGCCTAATGGTTGTTCGCCATAAGCTTTGGTAAATTCCTCTTTAGTCCCCATTGCACCCTGTTCAAAAAGCATTCTTTCTAATTCCTCTAATTCTTTTACTGTTATCCTAACATTGTTTCGGAGTTTATGTATGATGATATGATTACTTTTTTCTTTCAAATAAAACTCTACCTTTTGGCGATAAGCACCTAAATCATTAAAATTATAGATGACTTGATGCTCTTGTACCTTCCCATCAAATTCATCTTCAAATGAAGTAAAGTAAATAGGAGCTTCTGTAGGTTCCAAAAATTTCATCAAATCTCTTAATTCTAATCTAACCCGTTCTACATTGGGAATAGTGGCGGCTTCCCAGAAGATTTTCGATTGAATTTCTTTGATGGTTTCCATTTTATTTGCTACAGAAGGAATTGATGCCTTTTTGCTCAACAAAGCGGCTAGAGAAACCACTTTTTGTATCAATGAAGCTTGTTTCTTTAAGCCCATTAATACATTCAATTGCAAATCAAACATCAGCAAATCGAAACGCTTAGCACCTTCGTCTTGATCTGTTTCTGTTACTAGAACTGAGATATGGTCTATTATTTCTTTAACATTTAAATCGGATAGTGCATTCCATTGATTTTTGTCTTGATATTTTTCTACCACCTCCCAATGCTGGCGTACCATAAATGTTTTGGTATCTAAAGCCTGTGTTTGCGCTACTAAATGATTGATTAAAGATTGACCGTATTCTTTTAAATCTTCCTGTTCTTGCGCAAGCAATAAAATGGCTAAACGCAAACGAAGTTCGAACAAACGTTGACTTATAGATTTACCATTTCCAGTTTCTATCCCTTTTGGATTAGCGTTAAAAAACTCGAAATTTTCACAAAAATCAAAAATGATAAATTCTTTTTTATGATCATCTACCCCAAATAAATCTATACAAAGTCGTGTTCCGCGGCCTATCATTTGCCAAAACTTAGAACTGCTTCTAACCGGCTTAAAGAACACCAGATTACAAACTTCAGGAACATCAATACCAGTATCTAACATATCAACTGATACGGCAATTTGAGGCATTTTCTGTTTATCCTTAAACTTATTCAGTAAATCGTATTTATACTCTTCTTGATAATCAATTACTTTTAAAAAATCACCTTTATAAGCAGGGTATTGAATATTAAAACGTTGCTCAATAAATTTGGCATGTTTATGAGAGCGAGCAAAAATCATAGTTTTAGCCAGCTTATCACCACCTTCTACCTTAATACCAAACTCCATTAAATGAGCAATTACTTTATCTACAGTATCGGTATTAAACAACCAATTGTTTAAAGCTTTTGAATCTATCTCATCAGGGTATTCTCCTGTAATAGGGTCGGTAAATTGTTCCTCATAAGCCAATTTATCCGCTTCGTTTAATTCAGCATATTTTATGCCTTTCCGTTGAAATTTGATGGGAACTCCAATTCCTTTTGGAGGCACTAAAAACTGATCATTTACGGCTTGTTGTAATTCATAAGCATAAGTAGGATTACCAGGCTCCAAATTAAAAAGCCCATAGGTATCTTTATCCGTTTCGGATTTTGGCGTTGCCGTTAAACCAATTCTTATACCATCAAAATACTTAAAAATATGTTTGTAGCGGTTATAAACCGAGCGGTGTATCTCATCAAAAATGATTAAATCAAAATGACCTACACTATAAAACCGATTATCTCCATCGGTTTCTCCATCAATCATATTGATGATGGTTTGGTAGGTAGAAAACACAATTCTGCTACTTTCGTCTTCCTTTTCTTTGGTTAAATCTACAGCAGGTAAATTGGGCAAGTAATCATTAAAATTAACTTTTGCTTGGTGTATCAAAGCGTTTCTATCTGCTAAAAACAATACCCTTTTAATCCAATTGGCTTTACTTAAAAAGTCAACCAAACTAGCCGAAACTCTTGTTTTTCCAGTTCCGGTAGCCATTACCAATAAAGCTTCGCGATGATTACTTTCTAAAGCTTCTGAAACTTTTCTGATCGCTTCATGCTGATAATACCTATCCGTTATGGTGTTATTGATCGTCTCTTTATCCAAAGGTTTTTTAAAAACTCTTCGTTGCACTAAAGCTTGCAATTCGTCTTTGGTATAAAAACCATAAACCTCACGAGGGGCGTAATTCAAATCATCCCATAGCCAAGTTTGATACCCATTGCTGTAAAAAATAACCGGACGCTGTCCAAATTCTTTCTGTAAACCATCGGCATATAATTTAGCCTGATGTTGACCAACCCTTGGATCTCGCTTTGTTTTCTTAGCTTCTACAACAGCCAAAGGTTTACCGTCATCTCCCCATAATACATAATCTACAAAGCCATCGCCTAAATTGCCCGCTGCTTGTGGCATACAAGCTTTCAAAGGATATTCCTGAACATTCTCGGCATCAACTTTCCAGCCTGCTTCCCTTAGTAAAGTATCTACATACATTTTACGGGTTAGTGCCTCGTTAGGGTTTATAGGTGGCGGCACAAAAGCAATATTTTGCGCTTTAATGCTTTTAAACTTTGCTAATTCGCTTTGTAGCTTTTCGAGTTCGCTTTGTTGCTGATGATAAGCTCTTTCTAGTTCTTGTAGTTCATCTTTACTCTTGTCTTTTCCTTTTTCTTTAGTAATGAAGCTTTCATCAAAAGCAGGTATGGTTAATTTCTCTTCGTTATAAGCCGAAACCACCCAAGTAATAAAACCATGCATGAGATGCAAAGCATGTAAAGCTTCCTCGGGTTTAATTTTGGTATTCGTGTGTACCGCATTATTCCCCAGCTTACGAATAAGGTTAATTTGATGAAACTGTATGGGCGCTACTAAATTTTTAAAAGCATGTGCATGCATTAAAGAGCTAAGCGTGGTATCGTAAGGCAATTCTAGCTCTTCATCATGCTGATATAACCACCTCACCCATTCTTCTAAATTTTTACGGCATAGCATAGCCGCATAAGAAGGCGCATGGTAAATATTACCCTCTGCTTCTGTAGGTGCTTCTGCAAATGCAGCCCATTGTTCTGGAATAAAAGAGAAATTACTATTCATCATTAAATTCCTTTTCTATCTCCTCTATAGTAGGTAAACTGCTTTTTAATTCTTCGGGTACTATTTCTGTTAAATTAAACTCGCTAATTCCTATAGGTTTATTTAAATCTCGTAAAGAGAACTCTGCTTCTATATTATTCTTTTCTCGACAAAGTATCATGCCAATGGTAGGTTTATCGCTTTCATCTTTTACTAAACTATCTACAGCAGATAGGTAAAAATTTAGTTTACCGGCATACTCTGGTATAAAGCGAGTGTTTTTAAGTTCTATAACCACATAACATTTTAACTTGGTATGATAAAATAATAAATCAAGGTAATAATCCTGATCTGCAATTTCTAAGTGATATTGTTGCCCTATAAACGCAAAGCCTTTACCTAATTCTAATAAAAATTTGGTAATGTGTTTTACCAACTGGTTTTCTATATCTCTTTCTCTGTAAGGCTGCGCCATGCTAATAAAATCAAAAGCATAAGGGTCTTTTAAAGTTTCTTGAGCTAAATCTGACTGGGGAGCTACTAAAGTGCGACTGAAATTACTAATGGCGTTGCCTGAACGTTGAAACAGATTACTTTTTAATTGAAGTGCTAATACATTACGGCTCCATCCATTTTGTAAACATTGGTTTGCATAAAATAACGCTTCTTCTAATGTAGACGACTTACTAAAAATGAGAATGTTATGCCCCCATGGTATTTTGGCAACAGCCTGTTGCAGAATTGTATCTTGTGAAATTATTTCATCCTCTGGCTGAGGATTTTTTACTTGATCATCATTTTTAAAATCGTCAACAAGCTGTTGACTATTTGTTACATCAACATTTTGCAAAAGGGCAACAGGCTGTTGCCCTTTTGCAGAATTATAAAATTCAAAAAAATTACGACAATACTTTAAGTTACGTAAAGAAAACCCTTTCATATCCGGAAACTCGGTACTTAAATCTTTAGATAGCTGTTGCAAAAATCCCGTACCCCAAGCGGTTTGCTTTTCGCTAATGGTTTTACCCAAATCCCAATAAAGTAGAATAAGCTGGGTATTTACCGCTACCGCAGCTTTTAATTGTGCCGAACGTACTTTCTCTTTGAGATCAAAAATCCATTGTTTGTAGCTAGGGTCTATTGCACTCATGCTATTTTATGTTTTTATAGGTTAAACAAATTTAAAACCGAATATAAAAAATAATTTGGGCGTTTTAACAAGCTATCCACTTTAGTTTTTTTGTTTTATTCTTCGACTCCGCTCAGAATAACAAAATGCAGAGCCACTCAGCATGTCATTGCGAGATTACGAAGCAATCTGTTCTTTTTAGACTAAATTTTACTTTATCTATCACGAGATTGCCACGCCACTAGAAAAAAGCGGCTCGCAATGACAAAAAAAGGATGCCGTTTCTCCGAAGGAGTCCATTGGACAATCTTTAACGCAACACATCATCGTTTAAAAATCCTTTTCCACTAAAATCAAACCCTCTATTGGGTAATCATCCCACAATATATTTGGGTCGCGTTCTTGGTAGCTTATTTGTCTGTTCTCTTGTTCTGCTTTTTCTAATAGTTTAAAAAAAACTTCTGCTTTACCATGCACACCTGCATGAAACATAAAAGTCATTAAATCTTGTGAATAACTATCTATTGCACTTCCTGAAAAATCTCTATACTTTTGATAATACTCAAAAATTTCTTCTCCTGTTTTCACTATAATAACTCTCCTTTAAATGCTTTTTAACCCTTTCGTCATGTCGACCGTAGGGAGACATCTCACTAGCTTAGTTTATTAGTTTACAGGTTTGCCATATCGCATGGCTACCTGTTTGTGAGATGTCTCGTTCCTCGACATGACGAGGTGTTTTAACCCTTTCGTCATGTCGACCGAAGGGAAACATCTCACTGGCTTGGTTTATTAGTTTACAGGTTTGCCACATCGCATGGCTACCTGTTTGTGAGTTGTCTCGTTCCTCGACATGAAGAGGTGGTAAGTTCCTCGATATGACGGCGTGTTTTAGTCTTTTTTCACGAAACCAATTCTCCTTTAAATGCTTTTTGGATAAGGGAATTGAATAGGTTTTCTGAATAATTATTAGATTGTATCTGAATTGATTTTTTACCAAAAAGTATATTTATTATAGTTTCAAACTGATTTTGAACTTCAATTGGAGGTACTATTATATTGAAATTCTCTAGTTGATCTTTGGTAATAGCTTCCATTACGGCTCCCCCACCTGCACCAACCCCGAGCAATTTATTTTTCACTCTTTCTGATACCAAAAGATGATTGAGGAAAACAGGATTTAAGATTTGAGAATTTGTTCTTAAAATAGCAACGTGTTGATTGACTCTAGCTGGTAAAATTTCTTCTGGTACAATTGAGCATCTACAAACCGAAGCTCCTGTAATATTAAATAAAACATCTTTACTATGAACTTCTACATTATTCAATTTATTAGCTTGTTTATCGTCTATAAATGCCAAATCTTTCCATTTAAATGAAAAATCATAAACATTCATGCTGCGAATTAAAGCAATTCCTTCTTTCTTATAAGCAGTTTTTCCGCCAGTTGGAGTAGCACCACTGCCTATTTTAGTAGTGCATGATTTTAAGGTTCTCACCTCCCAACCTTTCTCATTTTTAACAGGGTCGCCAAACATATCTATAAAAATAGCTTGTGCAAGTTCATCGTATTTTTTGAGGAGTTCTTGGTCTTTGCGTTTTAAGGCATCGGCCGAATCTAAAATTTCTGCAATTCGCTTTTGTACGGTTAATGGAGGGAGTGGGATTTGGAGGTCTTTAAGAAATTTATAATGCCTACTATATCCAACATCAGGTAATTTAATAGTCTTTAAAAAGTAGTACAAAAATTTAGAATCTAAGGAATTACAGGGCTGTAAAACCTTAACCCCATCCGCTCCTAAGCAAAAATCAAAGTTTACAAATTTTAATGTTTTGGTATGATCACCAAAAATTACTACGTCCTTATCACGGTTAACAATGCTATTTTCATTTGTGTAACCAGCAATAAATTCATCTCCTTGGTCTATAATTGGAAAATTACCTTTTTCTAGATATTCAGAGCCTTGAAATTTTCTATTCCCACCTGTTATGTCCTTAACTAATGTTAAAAAATCGTCTTTCTCCCAACTCATAACAATAACCCTTTCAATTTCTCCATCAATACTTTTCTTTCGGCATCTAAAGCTTCAATTTGTTCAATTATTACAGCAGGTTTTTCGTAAGTTTTTTCTTCATAAACCACTTCTTTGTAGCGGTTAATGCTGAGGTCGTACTTATTATCTATAATTTCTTGCTGGGGTACAAAAAAGCTTTTGTCGGTCCGTTTACGCTGGCTTTCTTGGTCAAGGTTTTTAAAGCGTTCTACAATATCTGGCACATCGTTTTCGGCAATAGGGTTTCGTTTATCATCTAAACTTAAACCATCGGCTTGCATATCGTAAAACCAAACATCATCAGTACCGCCACTATTGGTTTTGGTAAACAACAAAACGGCTGTACTTACCCCGGCATAGGGTTTAAAAACTCCGCTAGGCATAGAAATTACGGCTTGTAATTTTTGGTTATCTACCAGTTCTTTACGTATTTGTAAATGGGCTTTGCTGCTGCCAAACAATACGCCATCGGGCACAATTACGGCTGCCCGGCCACCCAATTTTAGTCCTTTTAAAATGAGGGCGAGAAACAGGAGTTCCGTTTTTTTACTATCCACCACGGCTAAAATTTTACCATCAACCGCTTCCCTATCTAAACTGCCTTTAAAAGGTGGGTTAGCTAAAATTACAGAGGCTTTATTGGTAAAACTGGTATTGGCTTCGCTTAAGGCATCTACATCTTGCAGTTGCGGGTTTTCTATACCATGTAAAATCAGGTTCATGGCACCAATACGTATCATGGTAGGGTCAAACTCCATCCCCAAAAACATTTCGTTTTGGAAATGCTTTTGTACCTCGGCTTGGTATAATTCTTTTTCGTAGTGCTCTCTTATATATTCGCCGGCAACGGTTAAAAAGCCGCAAGTGCCAGAACTTGGGTCGCAAATGGTATCTTCTACGGTAGGTTGCACCATATCCACCATCATACGGATAATGTGGCGTGGTGTACGGAATTGTCCGTTTTGCCCTGCCGAGGCAATTTTGCTCAATAAATATTCATATACATCGCCTTTGGTATCACGGTCGGCCATATCTATGTTAGAAAGCATTTCTACCACTTGGGCTAACAATCTTGGAGTAGGAATCATGAAGGTAGCGCCTTTCATAAACTTAGAGAAAGCCGCACTTTTAGAACCAATGTTTTTTAAGAAATCAAAAACGCCATCTTGCTGGGTAAAGAGTTTATGCATTACCTCCGGGTCCATATTTTTAAACCTACTCCAGCGTAAATGTTCTTCGCCTGCGCTATACAATGGTTCTTCTATAACTTGCTTTAACAAATTGGCTTTTTGCTCTTTTTGGGTTTGCAACTCATCCAACCTGCGGATAAAAAGCAGGTAAGTCATTTGCTCTATTACGCTGATGGGGTTGCTTAAACCGCCCGTCCAAAAGGCTTCCCAAACTTTATCTATCTGCGATTTTAATTCTCCGGTTATCATGTATAAGTATTTGTTTTGGTTTAAAAATAAGTTATTTGTTTAACATAGCACATTTTCTGGCGCAACTAATTCTGCTAATTTAGCTGCAACCTCTTCCATTGAATCATCAATAGTGCTTAAACCACTTCTTGAACCAAGCAAAGGACTTACCTCTCGCAAGCTTTCGTAAGTTGTGTTATGAACAATTGGCACCAATAAATCGCGAGCCAATAGTGCCGAAAGTTCTTTATCTGCAATGCCAATTAACCTGTTTGATGTTTCGAGGTTAATTGGCTTAAGTATTACTCGCTAGTTTCTGAAATTTGAGGCTCTAAATTTTTGTTTACCAAATAAAGCACAATTTGAATTTGATTTTCGGGATGCTCAGCAGCATCTTTTCTTTGTACCACAGCTTCTAAACAATTTAATCCGGCTCTTAATAATTTAGACGGAAACTTGTTTTCTGTTTTTGGGATAAAACCTAATTTATGCTCTTTGTAATAAATGGCTACTGCATTGCTATCGTAGGGATTGTTGGGTTCTAAAACTAACTTTAGTTTTTTACCAATTTTTAATTTTTTAAAACAAAACGGACCATCGTAATAGGTAAAGCCAGCTAGGTTAAAATTGCTTAAGTGTTCTCTTTTCATCATCTCTTTTATTTTGATGATACAATTTTAATAGCTCACTGTGCGGCACAACCGCACAGTTTATAAATAGTTATTAATTAAGTTATTAGCTTTTGTTTTGATTTGGTCTACTAACTCTTTGGGCTGTATTACAGTGATATTATCGGCATAAGAAAACAGCAGCGATACCAATTCATAATTAATGATTAAATTTAATTCTATCATGGTAAAATCAATAGTTACTTCTTTTACCTTTTGCGATCCATGTAAAGGTTTAGTTTTAATGTAAGGCCAAATACTGGCGTTTATTTTTAAAATTACTTTTTCCGCTACGACATCTTTTGGGCTTGTTACACCAATCATATCTTCAAAAAAGTCTTCAAAGTTAACCAGTTTATTGGGTATAAAATCTATTTGGTATGATGCTACATTTACAATTCTATCTAAAGCTAAGTTTGATATCATTTTGTAATGATCATTTAAACCAAACAAAAACCACCTATTATTATATTGTTTTAAAAAATAAGGGTGAAATATGATTGTTTGAGGCGTTTCTTGTTTGAAACTTTGGTATTTAATAGCAATAGTTTTTTGGTTAATTATTGCTGTATAAATAGGATTGATAAACTCAATCCCTTTTAAATATTGATTTTGATCGAACTCGATAACTTTTGAGTTTTGATTGGCTAAATCTAAACCAGCGTTGATTCTAGTCGTAATTTCTTCTATCCAATTAAATTGAGGCATTCCTTTTAACCGGGAAAGTGTAAGTAAAGCTTCTTTTAACTTTTCCTCTTCTGCATTATTTAGAGGACTATTATTGATTGAAAAGCTTAAATCTTCATATTTGATATAAACTTTTCTTCCATCTTTATATCTTTTCAGTGGAACAGCCCAACCCTGTTCGCTTTCCATGAATGCAATATCATCATAAATTTGTCGTCGTTTTATGCCGTCAGGATTACCTGTAAAATCATATATCGCCTTATTGCATTCGGCAATTAAATCTTCGATAAAGTATTTCCTTCCAGGATTTCTGAAACACTTATCTAAGGTTTGATATCTGATGATTGCATGTTTGTTTGTGGCCAAAATAGATATTGCTTATAGGTTTTAAATGATAAAGCAATATAGCGAATTTTCAAAAAGTCTCATTATCAAGTTAAGAAATTTGCTTTTAAATAGCAGTGCTTAATTAAATTCAACGTTTTCTGCTGAATGACCTTCCCGTACCTTTTCTTCTTCGGCAGGTCTCGAAACTATGTCTTATTCGTTTTTAAACCAAGTCTTTGTAATGTTAATAACTCAATCGACGCAAAATGCTCACCTTTTTTCTGCAACTGATTGTTTTTTAATTTATGATAAAATTGGAGATTCATTAATTTGACGCAACGTTATTAACCTAAATAACCCCGATAGGGTATAATTCAAACTAAATTATTAAAATTAATCCCGATAAGGTATACTTACTCCTGTTTAATGTATGAAGCTTTCTCAAAATTAGATTTTGGGAACAGCTTTTTCTTGTGGAATGGACTGCCAGTCCCGATTTTTCTTCGGTAGGACTCGAACCAGCGACCTTCCCGATGGAACAATCGGGACAATCTAACCGCTTGAACTACCACACACAAAACCTTATAAAACAAAAAATCCCAAGACTTTTGATCTTGGGATTTTTGCGGAATGGACTACCTTATGTATAATGCAGAACCAGTAAGATAATAGTCGCAATTGAGCTTCAATAGTGAATAATTTTTGTAAAGTATAATAAATTAAATCTTGAGCTTTGGCTAGTAAAGTGAAAAATAATGGATCGAGACTACATGAAAGTGTAGAATAAAACACCCATTATAACTAAAAGGATAATTGATAACAATTTGTAGTTTCCTAAACCTGGCCATCCCTTAGCTGCAACTGCTTCTAATGGATTTTCCCAATATAATTTTTCGCTGACTTCTGTATGTTGAACAGGATATATATATGAAGTTGAAATTTGAATGAACAGACAAAAGCAAAAAAGATAGAAAGCCATCATCATAAAAGGGATGTGTCCGATAAAGGATTCTGGGATTAATTTATTGATTGCAAAAACAATAACTCCCATTGCAGAACCTATCCATAAAGTTAGTTTAGCTGACGTTGCGGAAGCTTTTTTCCAAAATATACCTAATAAAAACACACAGGTTATTGGTGGTGCAATGTGTGCGATGATATCATTTAATCCGTTAAAAATACTTTCATAGCTATTTAACAAAGGCAATAAGCAAAGTGAAACAACCACTGAAACGACCGCTGCTATTTTACCTACTTTTACCAATTTTTTTGGTGATGTTTCTGGTTTGTATCTTAGGTAAATATCATAACTGGTTAAAGTAGAAATAGAATTTAAAGCACCAGAAATCTGACTCATTAAACCAGAGAGCAAAGCCGCAACTAAAATCCCTATTAATCCACTAGGTACTAATTGAGTAATCATTAAAGTGTAAATTCCTTTACTATCTACCCTTTCTGCTCCATTCACTAAAAATGTAATAGAACTTAAATCAAGTTTTCCGCTCTCCGCTAAGGTAAACGCAAAAAGTCCGGGCATTACAAAAATGAACACTGGTAAAATTTTGATGAAACCACAAAAAAGAGGACCTAATCTGGCGTGGTTCTCGTCTTTAGCCCCTAAAACACGCTGTACAATGGTTTGATCGGCGCACCAATACCAAATACCAATAATCGGATAACCCAAAAAGACAGCGTACCAAGGCATGCCGCTTTTATCGCCAGCAGGACGCATCATTGATAATTTTTCTAGATGATTGGTTTCTTTTAATACATTTACCATTGGTTCCCAACCGCCCATTTTAAGGTATGCAGCTATACTCATAATTACAGCGCCAACCAATAATACAACAGTCTGGATAGATTCCGTGACTACAACCGCTCTCAATCCTCCTAAAATGGTATAAATAGCAGTTAGTATTGATATGATAATGACACTCGTGTACATATCAACGCCAAAAAGCGTTTGAAGCACAATTCCCCCAGCCAGCAAAGAGAAAGCAATATGTACAATTACTGCTGAAATTACCGATATGATTGCTAACCAATCTCTGCTTGATTTATCATATCTTTTTTCCAGAAAATCTGGCAATGTGCTCACTCCAGATTTAATATAAAAAGGGGCGAAAACCACGGCTAGTAATATCAAAACAAAAGCCGCCATCCATTCAAAATTTCCGTTTAATAAGCCGGTATCAAAACCACTTTGCGCCAAGCTTACCAAGTGAACGCAAGAAATGTTTGTGGCAAATAATGCTAAACCAATTACTGGCCATCGTAATGACTTCCCGGCTAAAAAATACTCTCCTGCAGAATCGGATTGGTTGCCTTTTTTTCCTTTTAAACCAGCCCACAACCCAATTCCAACTATTGCAATTATATAAAGGACAATTATGGTGATATCTAAAGCTCCTATCATTTGTTTGTTGTTAAAGGTTTATAAAAAATCACAACTGCTTCCAATTTCCATTGGCGTTTGGTAAACTCCGTTTCGCACTTTTGCAGAATGAAGAAAGTGCTTTTGTAAATGCGGAATGTGTTCTAAAAACAAAGCTTCATGGCCTAAAGAAATATGGTTAAAAAGCACCAAATGTTGGTGTAACTGTCCCATATCTCCAACATGGGGAACAACTGGTACTCCAAACTTTTTGCACAATAAACTAATGGTAATAAACTCACTTACGCCGCCAACTCTAACCGCATCTGCCTGTATAAATGATGCTGAACCTGTTTGCAAATAGTTTTTGAAAATAATCCGATTAGGAACATGCTCGCCTAAAGCGAGTTTTACAGGGGCTATTTTTTCTGCAAGGGTTTTGTGGGCTAAAATATCATCAGGATGAGTAGGTTCTTCTACCCAATATGGATTCATTTTTTTTAATTCACCGCAAATTTCTATGGCTTGGGGTAAAGTCCATTGTTGATTGGCATCTAACATCACTTTTGCATCATCTCCTGCCACTTCTCTTACAATATTTGCTCGTCTAATGTCTCTTTCGGCATCTTTAGCTCCAACTTTAAGCTTCATAGCGGTAAAACCTTCAGCCAATGCTTTATGGCAATTTTCTCTTACCTTTTCATCTGAGTAATTGAACCAGCCTATTGATGTGTCGTAACCAGGATAACCTTGTGTACTAATTTTTTGTCTGTTTTCCTTGTTGGGCTTTGCAGCATTAATAATGTCTATTGCTTGAGCCCTAGTAAGTTCATCTTCTAAATAGGATAAATCAAGTGTATTTACAATTTGATCTGCCGAAAGGTTTGTTAGAAGTTTCCAAAGGGGTAATTGTCTTTTTTTAGCCCAAAGATCATAACAAGCATTGGTAACTGAGGCTAAAGCTAAATGCACTACACCTTTATGCGGACCAAGCCATCTAAATTGTTGTTCGTTAGATAATTCATTAAATAACAATCCAAAATTCGACATCGTTTCTTCAATGTCTTTCCCAATTAATTTTTCAGCATAGTATTTAGCGGCTTTACATACTAAGTCGTTTCCTTCGCCAAGTGTAAACGCGAAGCCTATCCCAGTAATTCCGCTATCATCAATTAGTTCGGTAACGGCATAAGAATAAATAGGGTCTCGGTGAATAGCGTCGCTTCCGGCGTTTCCGTCAAGTTTAAATCTTTTGTCTTGTATAGCAATTCTCTTTATCATGATATATTTATGAATGATTTTTTATTTTCTGTAACCTAATTCTGCACCACCACTAACTGGTAAAATACAACCAGTTATAAACCTTGCCTGTTCTGAGATAAGGAATAAACAAGCATCAGCAATCACATCTCCATTAGGGCAATAACCCAACGGATGTATTTTATTGAGATAAGTTTCAATAGATTTTGAGTCTGGCTGCTGTTCACTCCAAGTTCTTAGCATGGGTGTCCAAACACCGGCAGGCGCTACTGCATTTACCCTGATTTTATTTTTAGCAAAATCTAAAGCCATTGATTTTGTAAGGGCATTAACAGCTCCTTTTGTTGCGGCATAAGCAGCATGAATTTCTTGACCAATCTCTCCAACTAGACTACTTGTATTTAGTATGTTGCCTCTAGTTTTGATGAGTTCATTTATACCACTTTTGGTTGTATTGTATATTCCCTTCACATTTACATCAAAAATTCTTTGCCATTCATCTTCAGTAGTATCATGCAATGATTTTGATGGATTAGAAATACCTGCGTTATTATGGATTACATCTATTTTACCAAATTTCTTAACTGTGCCGTTAATAGCATTCTGAATTTCCTGAGTGTTAGAAACATCAGCTTTAGCGTAAATAATGTTTTTGCTACTTAGTTTTTCTTTTGCGTGGATTATACTGTTTTCGGAATGAGAAATGATACAAAGTGAAGCGCCATTATTAGCATATAACTTTGCGCATTCAAAACCAATTCCTTCAGTTCCGCCAGTTAAAAAAATAACTTTATGTTTTAATAAGTTCATTTATTATTTATGAGTTCAAAAGCGGGTATCGCGAACAAAATATTGGACACCTTATTTAGTTTATGATTTTTAATAATTGGATAAGCATAAAATTAAGGAGCTAAAAATGCTTATGAAATGACAAATTCGATGATATCAATGGACTATTCGATTTTGTTTGTGGATAATAAAAATGAATAGTAGGTAATTTTAAGTGTTAAAAGATGTTTTTAAATTGATTTTTTAATTAATTTGCAATTAAATGGATAATACAACGCTTTAATATGGTGAACATTAATAAAAGAAAAAGTGGATTTGATGGAGAGAAATTTATTACAATTCCACAAAAAATAGTTAGAAATTCCACAAGAAATTATCCGGAACTATTTAAAATTCAGATTACACATATAGGATATTTTCCAAGAGCAATAGCACATTTTAGAGAACGCAAAAAAGGTTGTGAAGACAATATTTTGATGTATTGTTTAGAAGGGAGAGGTTTTTTTATTTTGGGAGATAAAAAAGTTAAAGTTACCCCAAACAGTTATATTATTGTGCCTGCAAATTCTAATTACATGAGGTATTGGGCGGATGAGCAAAACCCTTGGACAATTTATTGGGTTCATTTTACGGGTGGCCATATTAATGATTTCAACAAACAATTGAATTTGAAAATTGATGATGGAGCCAAGGAAATTCCTTTTAATCAAAACATTATAAACACTTGGAATATTATGTACAATTCTTTAGAGATGGGATATAGTTTTGAGAATTTATGTAATGCAAATTTGTGTTTGTACCAATTAATTTCAAGTTTGATTTTTTCTGATAAACATTTATCTACCGAAAGGGAAACAGATAAAAATATAATTAATGATACCATTCATTTTATGAAAAAAAATATTAATAAAATGATTACTGTAGAAGAAATGGCACAACATCAAAATTTGTCAAACTCACACTTTAGCAGTCTTTTTAGAAAAAGTACTGGAATTGCTCCTTTAAACTATTTTATCCATCTTAAAATGCAGTTGGCTTGTCAGTTATTATATACTAACGAAAAAAAAATTAAAGAAATTGGACTTGATTTAGGTTACAGTGATCAATATTATTTTTCAAGAATATTTAAAAAGCAAATGAATATTTCTCCTGAAAATTATAGAAAATCGGCAAGGAAAGAGATGTGACTTGAAATAGTATTTTTAAGGAAAAAATATTTTTCCAGCAGAGAATAATTGAACATTATGATATAATATGATTTTCCTTTTCAAACTTAGAATTTTATTTTACTGACACTAGCTTTTTTTTATTTTGCTTATCGTTTATTGCTGTTTATGATTTTGATAATAACAAATTTAAATACCTTAGTTATTAATTCGCAACTTTGACAATAATCTTCCGATTTACTAAAGGATAAAACAAACTTATAAAATTGGTTTAAAAAAATATATGGTAGTTAAAAAAAAAATATACAAATTAAAAACTTTTATTCTTTGTGGGTCACTTTTTTTTAGTCAGGAAATATTTTCTCAAATCATTAAAATTAAAAATAACGAAAACTACCCTTTACTTAATAAAACTATTAATCTTAATAGAAAGGATATAAAAAAATATATTAGGAAGGGTTTTTATCCAGTAATTAAAGACAGCTTAGAAAACATCATCCCATCGCAAACAAATAGTGATACGAACTGGAGTGAAGTCTACTTTCAAGTTAATTTAGCTGCTAATTCTGCAAATAAATATTCTATTACTTGGCAAAAAAATAAACCATTTTATCCTATACAAACAAGCATTAGGTTTGGTGAAAAAAAGACTGCCCAAACACCAGTTAAGCCTGTTACAAAAAGTGTTTTTAAAGAAAACATGCTCCCTAATTTGTTGGGCTTCCAGCCTTATCAAACAGATGGGCCAACTTTTGAGAATGATAAAGTAGGATTTAGACATTACCTAGACGGAAGACATGCAAAGGATTTATTTGGCAAACTAAGCCCAGAGATATCTCCAGAAAATGTTGGTTTAACATCCAAAGGAGAAACTATTGATAATTATCATGTTTTAGAAAAATGGGGAAGAGATATTTTACCTGTTGGCAATTCTGTAGGTATTGGAGGTATAGCGTTAGCTAAAAATAACAATTTTATTAGAATAGGTAGTACAGTGAAAGATACAACTTATAACATCTATCAAACAACTTGTGAAATTGTTACTGAAGGCCCTATCTATAGCCAACTATTCATAAATCATAAGAAATTGAATGTAGCAGGTAATTCATACAATATAGAAGAAAGACCCACTATTTGGGCAGGTGATTATGCCTATCAAAATTTTATTAAATGTACGTCTTTAAAAACAAATGAAAATTTAGCTATTGGTTTATCAACTATTGCTAAAGATGCTGTTCTAAATGAATATAAAACCGAAAATTGGGTAGCATTTTATACTTATGACAAACAAAGCTACAATAATGAATATAACATTGGACTGGCAATCATCATTCCTAATAAAAACTTTGTATCAATTAATAAGGTTACCGAAGGAGAAAAACTATCGAAAACTTATTTAGCAAAAGTAAATACCTATAAAAAAAAGGAACCTATAGAATATTATGCTTTAGGTTGCTGGGAACTCTCTAATCCTTTATTTGAAACACAAGAAGGCTTTGAAAAGTATTTAAAACAATTTTTAAATACGCTAAATTCTAGTGTTGAGGTTAATATCTTTTAATTCATTATTGTGTAAATCTAATTTTACTTACCTGTTAAAAATTA
>JBIKIN010000022.1:0-63388 GCA_044361595.1 Pelobium sp.
AATGGAGTTTGTAGCTGTAGACGATAGCTTTGGAGAAAGTGGTAAACCGGCTGATTTAATGAAAAAATACGGATTAGATAGTACCAATATTATTGATGCTGTTAAAAAAGTGATCAAAAGAAAATAATTCCTAATCTTTTAAATTATGTAAGCCGAAATATTAGTTCGAGTTATTTTTTCTTAAAATTATTTTCACAAACATTTAAAAACAAAACTGTACAAATAAATACAGTATTAAAATGTGAATATTGATTAATCAATATTCACATTATTTTTTTATCATGAATCAATTAAAATTAGAACAAACTTTTAGATGGTTTGGCCCATCGGATGAAGTAAAATTAAGCGAAATTGTTCAAACTGGGGCTACTGGAATTGTAACGGCCTTACACCATATACCATGTGGTGATGTTTGGACTGAAAAAGAAATTTTAGAGAGAAAAAAAACAATTGAGGACGCCGGATTAACTTGGAGTGTTGTTGAAAGCGTAAATATTCATGAAAGTATAAAAACGGGCTCAAAAGAACGCGATTTTTATATAGAACAATACAAAACTACACTTAAAAACCTATCAAAAGCTGGTATAAAAGTGGTTTGTTATAACTTCATGCCTGTTTTAGATTGGACAAGAACACACCTAAACTATGCTTTAAATGATAAATCAGAAGCATTGCTTTTTGAAGCAATTGCCTTAGCTGCTTTTGATTTATATATACTAAAACGTCCAAATGCTCAAATAGAGTTTAGTGAAGATATTCAAAATAAAGCGAAAAAATATTTTGACGAACTATCAGATGATGAAAAAATAACACTAAATAAGACCATTATGGCTGGTTTACCTGGTACTGATGAGGTATTTACAATTCCAGAATTTTATACACATTTAGAAAAATATAAAGACATCCAAAAGAAAGAATTAAGAGAAAATCTTGTTTATTTTTTGAAAGCAATTATTAAAACTGCAGAAGAAGCAGAAATAAAAATGTGTATCCATCCAGATGATCCTCCATTTCCAATTTTAGGTCTTCCCCGAATTGTTTGTAATGAAGATGATTTAAATTTTATTGTAAACGCTGTAGACTCTGATTGTAACGGAATTACTTTTTGCTCTGGATCTTTGGGGGCAAATCCAGAAAATAACTTACCCCAAATAATTGAAAATTTAGGAAATAAAATTCATTTCCTTCATTTACGCAATGTAAATAGAGTAAAAGATGGTAGCTTTTATGAGTCGCCACATTTAAATGGTTCAAATAATATGTTTGAAATCATGAAAAGTATCATCATTGAACAAGAAAAAAGAAAAAACCTAGGAAAAGGAATAGTGAACATCCCTATGCGACCAGACCATGGTCACATGATTTTAGATGATTTTTCTAGAAAAACTTATCCTGGTTATTCTTTAATTGGCAGACTAAAAGGCTTGGCCGAACTTAGAGGTTTGGAAATGGGAATTAGAGGGTTTTAACCCTCTAATTCCCAATTATTTTAAAATTATGCCTTAATAAAAGAAGAAAATTAGAGTTTGTTTCTTAAAGTTGAGCCTCTTATAATAAGTTGAGGTTTGATTATTTCAGTCTTATAATCAAGCTTAACTTCTTTTGCGTTCATTTCTTCAAAAAACAAATCGGCAATTGTTTTACCTATTTTATTACTAAACTGATCTATTGTTGTTAATGAAGGGTTGGTAATTTGAGTGAAATCTTCGTTTGAGTAACCACAAATACCCAATTCTTGAGGCACACTAATCCCCCTTTCATGCGCTACTTCTAAAACTCCCAAGGCAGCAAAGTCAGAGGTAGATGCAAAAATAGCATCCGGAGGTTCAGGTAAATCTAACAAAGCTTTAGTAGCTTCAATACTTAATTCTTTTGTCCAAGCGTTTTGAATAATTAACTCAGGTATAATAGGCATGTCATGTATCTCTAAAGCAGATAAATAACCTAGTTTACGTTGTCTAAAAATATTGAGATTTTGCGGCCCTTCTAACAAAGCAATTCTTCGATAACCCTGATCAATAAGATGTAAAACAGCATCTTTAGCACTTTGCATATTATCATTTACCACTTTAAAAGTTTCTAAATCATCGGCAACACGGTCAAACTGTATAAGTTGTATTTGGTGATTTTTAATGTTTTTTAAATGATTATCATCTTGAAAATCGGCAGTAACTGAAATAATAATGCAACTTACATGCTGATTAATTAAAGTTTCTATACATTTTACCTCACGCTCATAAGATTCGTTTGATTGACAAATCACTAAATTATATCCATTTTGATAGGTCACCTCTTCTATCCCAGCTATTACATTAGAAAAAAAGTTTTGATTAATGAGTGGTACTACAACACCTATGGTTTTGTTCTCTCCTTTACGAAGATTTGAAGCCATACTATTTGGCTTATAGTTAAGCTCTTTAGCTGTTTGTAAGATTAACCTCATGGTAGCTTCACTTACATTGCTTTGGTTACTTAAAGCTCTAGATACGGACGAAGCGTTTAAATTTAACTTTTTGGCTATATCATAAATGGTTGTTCTTTTAGGGCTTTTCATATTACTTACAATAATATAAAATATTTTTTTAGCAATCGATTGCTTAAATTAATATTTTGTTTACTTTTGGATAATTACCAAACAAAAATTATAACCTTTTAAAAAAACACATGCTATTATTAGGGATTGATATTGGAACCTCATCAATAAAAGTTTCTGTTGTTGATGCTGCTACGGGCAAAAATTTAGCTAGCGCTAGTTATCCAGAGCAAGAATCGGAAATTATAACAATTAAACACGGTTGGGCCGAGCAATCTCCGGAAATGTGGTGGGAGCATGTACAAAAGGCGATTACAATTTGTAACCTTCAGAAGAAATATAATCCGCAAGATATTGCTGCTATTGGTATAGCTTACCAAATGCATGGCTTGGTAGCGGTAGATGAAAATAATCAAAACTTGAGGAATAGCATTATTTGGTGCGATAGTAGGGCTGTAGAAATTGGCAATCAGGCTTTCGCCGATTTAGGCAAAGACTTTTGTTTATCGCATTTATTAAATTCTCCAGGAAATTTTACTGCTTCTAAATTAGCTTGGGTAAAAAAGTATGAGCCAGAAACATATGCAAAAATCTCAAAAATTATGCTTCCTGGAGATTATATCGCATTAAAACTAACCGGCATATCTACAACTAGTAATTCAGCATTATCTGAGGGTGTTTTTTGGGATTTCAAAGAAAACAGTCTTTCTAATAAAATTATGAAATATTTTGGGTTTGAAAACACATTAATCCCTGAAATTAAACCCGTTTTTGCAGAACATGGCCTAGTTACAAGTTCAATTGCTGAACAATTAGGACTAAAAGCCGGAATCCCGGTAAGCTATAAAGCTGGAGATCAACCTAATAATGCATTATCATTAAATGTAACTGAGCCTGGTGAAGTGGCTGCAACAGCCGGAACTTCTGGGGTAATATATGCCGTAACAGATGAATTATTATGTGATCAACAATCGAGAGTAAACACGTTTGCACATGTTAACCATACAAAAGAGAAGCAGCGTTTAGGCGTTTTGCTTTGTATTAATGGTACAGGTAGCATGAACCGCTGGACCAAGAATTTATTGGGTACTGATATTGATTACCAAACCATAAATAATTTGGCTGCAGAAATTAAACCTGGCAGCAATGGATTAACTGTTTTACCTTTTGGAAACGGTGCTGAGCGAATGTTAAGCAATCAAATTATAGGCGCAAGTCTTGAGGGAATAGACTTAAATCTACACTCCTCGCCTCATATTTTTAGAGCTGTACAAGAAGGAATTGCCTTTGCATTTAGATATGGCTTTGATATTTTAAAAGAAAACGGTTTAACTACATCAATCATTAAAGCAGGAAAAGCTAATCTTTTCTTAAGTCCTGTTTTTACTCAAACCTTTGTAAATATAACTGGAGTGCCGGTAGAGCTTCATGATAATGATGGTAGCTATGGCGCTGCAATTGGCGCAGGTATTGGAATAGGTTATTATCAAAACTCTTCAGAAGCTTTTGCGAGTAAAAAACCTCTAGCATTAATTGAACCTAATGGCTCTAACTTGGAGGAATACTATCAAAATTGGAATAGTTTACTAGAAAAAAAGTTAAAGAATTTAAAAGAAAATTAGCTTAAAATATAATTGCGTTAAGGATTGAAGCAGCATCCTTTTTTGTTTGTGCTTAGGCTTGAGCCGGAAAAAAACAAAAAAGATATAGCGGAAAGCCTGTTGCTAGCCTTAGTGCGGCAGGAAACGCCCAAACATATTTAAAACAATAAAAGAACAAATACGATGACAACAGAGAAAGAGTACTTTAAGGGTATTAATCAGGTTAAATACGAAGGTCCTGAAAGTAATAATCCGCTTGCATTTAGATGGTATGATGCTAACAAAGTTGTAGCTGGTAAAACCATGAAAGATCATTTAAGATTTGCCGGAGCTTACTGGCATTCTTTTGTAGGTAACGGCGCCGATCCGTTTGGTGGACCTACCCATATATTTCCGTGGGATGCCAAACAAGATGCTGTGGAACGAGCAAAAGATAAAATGGATGCTGCTTTTGAGTTTTTAACCAAAATGAATTTACCTTATTACTGTTTCCATGATGTGGATGTGGTTGATTATGGCGACGACATTAAAGTTAATGATAAGCGTTTACAAACTTTAGTAGATTATGCTAAAGAAAAGCAAAAAGAAACAGGTATAAAATTGTTATGGGGAACTGCCAATTTATTCTCTCATAAAAGATATATGAATGGGGCCTCAACCAATCCAGATTTTCATGTTTTAACACATGGAGCAGCTCAAGTAAAAGCAGCTTTAGACGCCACAATTGCCTTAGAAGGTGAAAATTATGTTTTTTGGGGTGGCCGTGAGGGTTACATGAGTTTGTTAAACACAAACATGAAACGTGAGCAAGAACATTTAGCCCAATTTTTACATACCGCTAAAGATTATGCTAGAAGAAATGGTTTTAAAGGGACTTTCTTTATTGAACCAAAGCCTTGCGAACCTACTAAACACCAATATGATTACGATGCTGCTACCGTGTTAGGGTTCTTGAGTCAGTATGATTTATTAGGAGATTTTAAATTAAACTTAGAAGTAAATCACGCTACTTTAGCCGGACATACCTTTACCCACGAATTACAAGTTGCGGCAGATGCTGGGGTATTAGGTTCTATTGATGCAAACCGTGGTGATTACCAGAACGGATGGGATACTGATCAATTTCCAAACAACTTGAATGAATTGGTGGAATCTATGTTAATTATTTTGGAAGCTGGTGGAATTACTGATGGTGGAATTAATTTTGATGCTAAAATCAGAAGAAACTCTACAGACCCAGCTGATTTATTTTATGCTCACGTAGGTGGAATGGATATGTTTGCAAGGGCTTTAGTTATTGCGGATAATATTCTTCAAAAATCTGACTACAAGAAAATAAGAACGAATAGATATGCTTCTTTTGATACCGGGAAAGGTGCTGATTTTGAAAAAGGCAATTTAAGTTTAGAAGATTTACGTGAGTATGCAATAAGCAACGGAGAACCAAAAACAATTAGTGGTCAACAAGAATATTTAGAAAATTTAATTAACAGATACATCTAAATTAACGTTGTTGATTTTGATAACTAATAAAAAGAAAAATTTTATCAATTCAGCTAGTTACTAAAAGATTATTATGATTATTTAAACTAATAATTTCAAAAAAAAACTCAGTATTAATCAATACTGAGTTTTTTTTTGAAATTAATTTGGTATTATTTTACCAAAAAACTGTGTAAAGTGCCACTAAAATACCAATGATTAACACCGCCCCAACTGTAAAGCCTGGATTAGGTTTAAACATGCTAGCATCTACTTCTAAACCTTTAGGGTTAGGTGAGTCTTTGTATTCCAATTTAGATATGAAAAACATACCTATGATAGAGAATAGAAATACAAAGCCCATCCTATCTAAAAATGGAATTTCATAAACTCCATTTACTGGTACAGCAAAACCCGTTGAGTATAGAAACGATAAATCCATGTACTCTGGTAAGAATTTTAGAACCACTGAAAGTATAAAACCACCTATAGTTGCAAATAAGGCTGCAGAAGATGTAGTTCTTTTCCAAAAGAAACCTAAAATAAACATGGCAAAAATACCTGGAGATACGAAACCTGTATACTCTTGTATAAATTTAAATCCACCTTTTTCTATACCTAAGAAAGGCGAAATAATCACAGCCAAAACCATCGCAACAACAACGGTAATTTTACCAGTTAATACTAAATTTTTCTCAGAAGCTTCTTTATTAAATACCTTTTTATAAACATCTAAAGTAAAAATAGTTGCTATACTATTTGCCTTACCTGCTAAAGAGGCAACAACAGCAGCTGTTAAGGCAGCAAAAGATAAACCTTTTAAACCACTAGGCAATAAATTTAATAATACTGGGTAAGCTCTGTCGGCTTGTACTTTTCCTTCAACCATCATCTCTACAGAGAATACCTCTTCTTTATACAATAGATAAGCCGCAATACCTGGTAATACCACAATAATTGGCATTAACAGTTTTAAAAATGCTGCAAATAAAATACCTCCACGGGCAGTTTTTAAATCGGCACCTAAAGCTCTTTGTGTAATGTATTGGTTACATCCCCAATAATTTAAGTTTACAATCCACATACCACCAAGTAAAACTGTTAGACCTGGTAGTTCTATGTAATTTGGATTATCTTTTTGGAAAATCATTTGGAAGTGATCGCTTGCTTGACTGGTCATGAGGGTAAAACCTTTTATCACTCCAGTTTCGCCATAATGGTCAGCTACTAAGTTTAAGGCCAAATAGGTTGTGGCCAAACCTCCTAAAATAAGGAAGAATACTTGTATAACATCTGTATAGCCGATAACCTTCATCCCTCCTAAGGTTATAATAATAGCAAAAATAGCCATCCCTAGCATACAAACAGTAAAGTTTATGCCAGAAATACTACTTACAGCAATTGCACCTAAGAATAAAATTGAAGTTAAATTAACAATTACATAAAGTAATAACCAGAAAACAGCCATGATCATAGCTACCGTTTCGTTATACCTCTGGCTCAAAAACTGAGGCATTGTAAATATCTTATTCTTTAAATAAACCGGAATAAAGAATACAGCAACAATAACTAAAGTAATTGCGGCCATCCACTCGTAAGTTGCAATGGCTAAACCCAATTGAAAACCAGAACCACTCATTCCTATAAATTGCTCTGCAGAAATATTAGAGGCAATTAACGAAGCTCCAATAGCCCACCAAGTAAGTGAACCCTCTGCTAAGAAATAATCCTTAGAATCGCTGACTTTGCTTTTCTTTTTGTTATAAATCCAAAAGCCATACCCCGCAACGATAATGAAATAGGTCAGAAATACAATGTAATCTGCCGTAGAAAGTGATTCTGTTTTCATCAATTTTAATTATTTGTTTAAAGTTTATATTGGTTTGTCATTTATGTGTAAACGACTTTGCAATTTAAAAGGTTAAACTTTAAAAGACAAATAAAATTAATAAAGTGTAATATTTACACTATTTAATAAAAATGCTGTAATTCAAGCATTTAAAATAATAATGAATTTAAATTTAATTAGCTGATTTAATGTGAATTAAAAATTTAAATTGAAAAGTAATTTTAGAAGTAATCAAAATTTAAAAATCTACAAATACACTATTGCGCTCATTTTAAGATTAAATAGCTGGGTGATTTTTAGAAATGAATAAAGTAAAACGCCTAATAAATGATTAATTATTACTCGAAATATAAAATAGCTTAAAGCATATTTAAACTATTTTATGTTGATTCTGAATTACAAACTTCGAATAATTCCGAGCTCTAAACCTCTTAATTCGGCAAGTCCACGTAACCTTCCAATACCAGAATAACCCGGATTGGTTACCTTGTTTAAATCGTCTAACATTTGATGACCGTGATCTGGACGCATTGGAATACTTAGCCCACGTTTTTGCATCACGTTAACAATCTCTTTCGCAACCGAAAACATATCTACATCGCCCTCTAGGTGGTTATCTTCATAAAAATCACCAAATTCATTTCTTTTAGTGCTTCTAAGGTGTATAAAGTTAATTCTATCGGCGAAAGCCTTAACCATTTCTGGCAAATTATTATCTGCTCTTACGCCAAAAGAACCGGTGCAAAAACACAATCCATTATTGGTTGAAGGAACTTCTTTAATTAAATATTCGATATCGGCAGCAGTACTCACCACTCGGGGTAAACCTAAAATTGGATAAGGAGGATCATCAGGATGGATCACCATTTTTGCGCCAACTTCATCTGCAACTGGGATCACTGCTTTTAAGAATAAAACTAAATTTTCTCTCAATTTATTAGCATCAATATTACTGTATTGATTTAAAGCTTCTTGAAATTGTTGAACGCTAAAACTTTCTTCGCTACCGGGTAAACCTGCAATAATATTGCGTTCTAAAGTAGATTTCTCTTCGTTAGACATACTATCAAAGCGCTTGTTTGCCCTATCAATATCTTGCTGATTATATTCTTTCTCTGCCCCTACTCTTTTTAAAATAAATAAGTCAAACGCTACAAAAGCGGCTTTTTCAAATTTTAAAGCTTTAGAACCATCAGCAACAGTAAAACTTAAATCGGTACGCGTCCAATCTAAAATAGGCATAAAATTATAGGTTACTATATTTATACCGCATTGAGCCAAGTTTCTAATATTTTGCTTATAGTTTTCTAAGTGCTGCTCAAAATTACCACTGCGGGTTTTGATAGCTTCTGAAACAGGTACGCTTTCTACCACATTCCAAACCATACCGGCCTCTTGTATTATTTGCTGTCTTTTTTGGATTTCTTCTACACTCCAAACTTCGCCATTTGGAATATGATGTAAAGCCGAAACCACGCCAGTACAACCAGCTTGTAATAAATCTGATAATTTAACAGGATCTTTTGGCCCATACCAACGCATAGTTGGTGTCATTTTAAAAGTACTCATGTTTATATTGATTGAAGGAGTGAAATATTTAATGAATGGCTAACGAACTACTTCAAATAATTAAACTCCAGAAAAAACAGAAAAACCGCCATCTACATTGACAACAGTTCCTGTTACAAATTTAGAGGCATCACTTAGTAGCCAAACTAATGCGCCCTCTAATTCATCGGCAGAGCCAAAACGATTAAACGGTGTTCCCTTAATCACTAAATTTCCTCTTTCTTTGTAAGTGCCATCAGGATTGGTTAATAAATTTCTGTTTTGCTCGGTTAAAAAGAAACCTGGAGCTATCGCATTCATTCTTATTTTATCGCCATATCTATTTGCCAGCTCTACTGCAAACCATTTGGTATAACCATCTATTGCGCTTTTGGCTATGCTATAACCTAAAACTTTGGTAATTACGGTTTGAGATGCCATAGAGGATATATTTACAATACTTCCTGTACCAGTATTGGCAATTTCTTTACCAAAAATTTGTGTGGGTAAAACAGTACCAAATAAATTAAGATTCATGACTTTGGTAAGACTCTCTATATCTAGGTCAAACAAAGAGGCAGAAGGCTCTACCACTGCGCCAGGCATGTTTCCACCAGCAGCATTTACTAAGCCATCAATTTTTCCGTATTTTTTTAAAATAATATCTTTCGCAGCAATTAAAGAATCTTGGTTTAAAACATCCGCTACTACGGCCAAAGCCTCTTTACCTGTTTTGGTAATTTCTAATGCTCTTGCTTCTGCAACTTCTTGGTTTCTACCTAAAATAACGGGGATACCTCCCGCCTGAGCAATAGCTTTTACAAAAGATTGACCCAGAACTCCTGTCCCTCCAGTTACAACAATAACCTTATTATTAAGCGTAAATATATTCTCAGAAATCATTTAAAAATAATTTGATTGGTTTAAAATTAGACTTCACAAATTGGTTAAAAAACTAGATAGAAACGTCATTTAAACAATAAAAATTTACGCAATCCTTTGCAGTTATGTAGTAAGACTTTTTAAATTATTTAACCGAAGAAGCGCTTTTGCTATAAGTTTGAGCTAACTTAAGTGCATTAAAAGTATTTACTATTCCTCCGGTTTTGGATAAATCTGTAAAAGGCACTTTTTTATCCTCGCCATCAACTGTTACATTTACAATAGTATTTACTTTTACAACAGATTTAAGGATAATTTCTTTAACCTGCAAAGCCGTTAGATTTGGATAATAACTTCTAATTAAAGCTGCTAAGCCACTTACTACAGGGGCCGCCATACTGGTTCCGTCTTGTTCTGAGTAGGTAGATAATGGCGTTGTTGAATTGATTCGCACACCAGGGGCAAAAACATCAACTGTGGTTTTACCATAATTAGAAAAGCTAGCTTTTAATGTACTGTCGTTTAAAGGTCCAGATGCGCCAACTTCTATCCATGCAGATGCTTCGCTCTTTCTATCTTCATAAGTTTTGGTTGGAAAATTACCCTCTTTATCTAAATCTTGATTATCATTTCCGGCTGCATGGATTAACAAAACATCTTTAGAAATAGCATATTTAACCGCATTATCTACCACCTTTTTGTTTGGAGAATATCCCTTACCAAAACTCATATTAATAATTTTAGCACCATTATCTGCGGCATACCTTATCGCGTTAGCAACATCTTTATCTCTTTCATCTCCATTGGGTACAGCTCTAACAGGTAAAATTAAAACGTTATTTGCAACTCCGTTTATCCCTAACTTATTGGTTCTTAAAGCCGCAATTATACCTGCCACATGTGTTCCATGTGTGGCGTCGGCACCTATAACATCTTTATTACCGTAAACTCTTTGGTTATCATCTAGCTCGTTGTCGCCAACAATACTTCTTGGATTGTATTCTAGATTTAGTTGATACTTCACTTTTTCTTCGTAGTATTTAAAAGCTTCATCAATTTCGTTTTTCTTGAAATCACTAAAAGACATACCATCTTTTAATACGCCTATCATAATTTTTTTAACTTCTCCCTCACCTTGTTCTATTGGGTTAAAAGACTCAAAATCTTCTAAAACTGGTTCAGCTTTACCTATCTTTTTGATGATTCCCTCTAAAACTGTTTTAAAACTATAAATACCATTAAGATTATCCATCGCCTCGCTATACTGTTTATTTAATGATGATTTCATGTTTAAATATTCAATATACTTAGCTTCATCATCTTTACTCAAACTATCTAGAGAGATTTTTTCGTATTTAGGTTTCAACGCTCTTACTAATCTTACCAGTTCTAGAGTCTCGAATTCTACATTACCGTCTTTACCACCTAAAAAATTCCATCCATCAATATCATCAACATAGCCGTTTTTATCATCATCAGCGCCATTTGGAGCTTCTTTGCCGTTTTTATGGATTTTACCTTTTAAGTCTTCATGATTGATGTCTACCCCACTATCTATTACAGCTACAATAACTGGTACAGATTTTTTATCTTTTAATAACTCTTGGTAAGCTCTTTCGGTACTAATACCAAACACCGAATCTTTTTTAAAATCTAGATTTTGCCAATTTGGTTTATATTTAGTTTGAGCATTTAAAAAGAATGGAAATACGAATAATACAATTAATACGGAGACTCTAACACTAAAATATTTCTTCATTTTGATATAAATAAATTATAGAATTTGATTTGTTTTAAACTTAGCTAGAAACGAAATAAAGAAAAAAAACTTACTTAATTCTATAAATAATTCATGAGCTATCATTCTTAAGTAAAATACTTTTTCTCAAATCAATTTCAGTTAAGCATATTTGTAACACATGAAAGATTTTAAAAAATACTACACCATCCCTGCGCCACCAGAAGAAGTTTATTTGGCTTTAACCATTCCATTAAGTATTAAATTATGGAGCGGCGCTGAAGCAGAAATGAGTACCATTCCAAATTCTGAATTTTCTTTATTTGATGGTGATATTGTAGGTAAAAACTTAGCATTTGAAGAAAATAAAATGATAGTTCAACAATGGTTTTTTGATGGACAAGAGGAAGAATCTATTGTGACCATGAAAATTCACGAACACAAAAAAGGGACATCTATCGAACTTTCACATACCAATATACCAGATGATGTTTATGATGAATTTGTTGACGGCTGGAACACCAGCTACTTTGGCGAACTATTTGAATTTTTTGACGGAGAATAGAAGCTTATCATTGAGTTCTTAAATACATTTATCTTATCTACCTAAATAACCTAATGTTAAAGAATGTGAAATACATTATATAGTGGTCTCATACCATTGACACTTTGCGTAATCCTTTAAAACAACATATTTATTAAAAAAAACACAAAAAACATGAAAAAAATCATCACATCTGCTATCGCTATTTTAGCGTTTTCCATTTCCTTTGCGCAAGAAAAAGGAGATAATTTTATTGGCTTAAACTTTAGTTCAGGTAATTACGAGTTTAAAGATAACTCAAGCTTTAATAATCAAAAAAACACAGGAGTTGGTTTAAATTACAGCCATTTCGTTAGAACTAACCGTAGGTTAGGAGTAAACTTTGGAGTTTTTAACAGTAATCTCGAATCAAGTTCAAACAACCAAAAATCTAATGGATTTAATTTAAATTTAAATTATGGCATTCTTTTTCCAATACTTAAAAACTTTTATGCCGAAGCTGCTCCAAATATCGGTTTTAATAGATTTAAAGGAAAAAACGACAATAATCAGAATACTAATTTTGATGAAGTAACTGGTACAAGTTATAGTTTGGGTGCTACTGGCGGTCTATTATGGATACCGTTTAAACATTTTGGACTTAGTACTAATTTGCTTTCCCTGAGTTTTGGCTACGGGAAATCAAAATCTACAAATACTTTTAATAATTCAACATCCGAATCTAAAAGTACAACCATAAATATCAATAATACAGGAGGCTTACAAAACCAATCTTTTACCGTGTTTTATAAATTCTAAAATAAGTTATAATCAAAAAGAGCAAGAATAAATTCTTGCCCTTTTTAAAACTATTCTTCAGAAAATACATGCCTTATTGCAGGCCTTAAATTATAGGCCGAAGCCATCACCTCGCCGTAAGCGCCAGCAGTTCTTAAAGCAATTAAATCGCCACGCTTAGTTTCGGGCATATTTACTTCTTTACCAAAACAATCAGAAGATTCGCAAATTGGACCAACTACATCGTAAGAGATATGAGAAGTTAGATTTGAGATTTGAGAATCACCGATGCTTTCTGCTTTACTGATATTTTCTATCTGATGATAAGCTTGATATAAAGCTGGACGCATCAATTCTGTCATTCCGGCATCTAATACCACAAAATTCTTTTTAATACCATTCTTAATGTACAAAACTTTAGAAATTAAGCTACTACATTGCGCAACCAGAGCTCTGCCTAATTCAAAATGAACTTCTTGATAAGGTTTTAAATCTAAAAAATCGTGAAATATTTTAAAGTAACTTTCAAAATCGACAATGGAATTTTCATCGGGATTATGATAATCCACACCTAAACCACCACCTACGTTTAAAACTTTAACTTGCATTCCTCGCTCCTCAAACCAAGCTTGCATCTCGTTTACCTTAACACACAAACTTTTAAAAACGTTCATATCCGTAATTTGCGACCCTACGTGGAAATGAATTCCTAAAAATTGAATATTGTCGCAAGCGTGTATAGTTTCGGCAACTTTAGGTAAATCCCAAGCATTAATTCCGAATTTATTCTCGTCTAAACCGGTGGTTATGTAATGATGCGTATGCGCATCAACATTTGGATTTATTCTGATAGCTACTTGCGCAACTTTCCCTTTGGCAGCGGCTAACTCGTTAATTACTTCTAACTCCTGAACCGACTCTACGTTGAAAGCAAAAATATTATGATCTAAAGCGTAATTTATCTCAGCATCTGATTTTCCCACACCTGCAAAAACAACTTTATCTTTATCAAAACCGGTTTCTATGGCTTTTTTCACTTCGCCACCAGAAACACAATCGGCACCAAAGCCATATGCTTTTATTAAATCTAAAACACGGGTATTAAAATTAGCCTTTAAAGCATAATGCACATGAAACTGATAAGCATCTGAAGCTTGTTTGCAGGCTGCTAACGTTTTTTTGAGTAAACCTAAATCGTAATAATAAAATGGTGTTTCATGTTGCTCAAAAGAGGCAACTAAATCTTTATTAAACATGTTAATTTTTATTATTACTCAAATAAACGGTTATGTAAACTTCTTAATGTTTCTGTTTTATCTTCTGTTTTAATTAAAAACGAAAGATTATGCTGACTACCTCCATAAGAAATCATTCTTAAAGGGATATGTTTAATTGACTCTAAAATACGAGCCGCAAAGCCATGAGAATTGGTTGATAAATCTCCTACCACACATACTATAGATTGGTTAACATCTACCTCTACCACACCAAAACTTGATAGTTCTTTTGTTATTTCTCCTAAATACTTGGTGTCATCTATAGTTACAGAAACTGCAACCTCAGAAGTGGTAATCATGTCTATAGGCGTTTTGTATCTTTCAAAAACTTCAAAAACACGTCTTAAAAACCCATAAGCTAACAGCATTCTGCTACTCTGAATTTTTATTGCAGTAATACCATCTTTAGCAGCAATAGATTTAATTTTTCCTTTTTCGCTTTCGCTCGATATTAAAGTACCAAATGCAGATGGCTCCATAGTATTAAGTAACCTAACTGGTATTTTATATTTTTGAGCAGGAAAAACTGATTGTGGATGCAAAATTTTAGCACCAAAATAGGCCAGCTCGGCAGCCTCATCAAAAGATAAATTAGCGATTGGTTTAGTTCCCTTTACAATTCTTGGATCATTATTGTGCATACCATCAATGTCTGTCCAAATTTGTACTTCTTCTGAGCGGATTCCTGCGCCAATTAAAGATGCCGTATAATCACTCCCTCCTCTTCTTAAATTATCAATTTCTCCGAACGAATTTCTGCAAATATATCCTTGCGTAATAAACAAATTATTGTTAGGATTTTTATCTAAAAAAGGCTGAATATGCTCAGTTATATAATCTACTATAGGTTCGTTATCTTGGTCTGTTTTCATGAAATCTAAGGCAGGCAACAATACCGATGGCACAGCAATTTCTTTTAAGTAAACGTGATATAAAGTTGTTGATAACAACTCGCCTTGTGCTAAAATAATTTTCTCTTCTACGGAAGTAAATAAATCGTTAGAAAGCGAAAATAATAAATCGAAATGAGCATCAATTACGTCTTTACCTTGCTTTAAATATTCATCTTTAGCAAATAGTTCTTTAATAAAAATCTCGTACTTATCTTTTAAATTGGTGATGAGCTGTTTGGCCTTATCTTTATCAGACGCCAAGTAAGCTTGTGCTATTTCTACCAAATTATTTGTAGTACCAGAAACTGCTGATAAAACTACAATTTGTCGCTCTGCTGGATTAACGATATCCAACAATTTCTTCATCCGTTCTGGACTTCCTACAGATGTTCCACCAAATTTTAAAACTTTCATTGTTTCTTAAAAGAATGTTTTCTTTTCTAAATATTTATAAATCGGCTAAAAATAGATAAATCTCTATGATTAACAGAAATGATTTTACATTTTATTGATTGAAGACATTTTTAACAAAAAGTAGTTTTAGTTATACCGCCAAAAATTATTTTAACTGTAGAATATGCTATTTTAAAGAACAAGATAAAAGCTAACCATTTATTCTTGGCCTAAAATTTGAGCCTGAGTTATATTTAATTCTTATAAAACCAATTTATATATGACATTAGTAAAAGCATACGCTGCGCAAAAATCCGATTTGCCATTAAGCCCATTTAATTTAGAAAGAAGAGCAGTAGGTGAAACAGATGTACAAATAGAAATTTTATTTTGTGGCGTTTGCCACTCTGATATTCATACAGCTAGAAATGAATGGGGAGGAACCATTTACCCAGTTGTACCAGGCCACGAGATTGTTGGAAAAGTAACCCAAGTTGGTGCTAAAGTAACTCATCATAAAATTGGAGATACTGTAGGTGTAGGTTGTTTTGTAGATTCTTGTGGACATTGCAATAATTGCAATGATGATTTGGAGCAATATTGCTTAAATGGACATACCCAAACCTATAATTCTAAATCTCAGGATAAGAAATCAATAACATCTGGAGGTTATTCTACCCATATTGTTGTAACAGAAAAATTTGTTTTGAAGGTATCGGATAAATTAGACCTAGCAGCTGTTGCACCACTTTTATGTGCTGGTATTACTACCTACTCGCCTTTAAAACACTGGAATGTCAAAAAAGGAGATAAAGTAGCCGTTGTAGGTTTAGGTGGTTTAGGCCACATGGCTGTTAAATTAGCCACATCTATGGGTGCCGAAGTAACGATGTTAAGTAGATCGGCCGAGAAAGCTAAAGATGCTGATTTATTAGGTGCGCATCATTTTGAGTTAACCACCAATGCTGATAACATGAAAAAAATGGCAAACACCTTTGATTTAATCATTAATACGGTATCTGCTAAGCATGATTATAGCGAGTATTTAGCTTTATTGAATACTAACGGAACCATGGTTTTATTAGGTGTACCGCCAGAAGCTATACCTGTACATGCTGGTAACTTAATTTTTGGTAGAAAATCTTTAGCTGGTTCTTTAGTAGGTGGTATTAAAGAAACTCAAGAAATGCTTGATTACTGTGCAGAACACAACATTGTTTCGGAAATTGAAATGATAAATATAGACCAAATTGAAGAAGCTTATGAGCGCACTTTAAAAGGTGATGTAAGATATAGATTTGTTATCGACATGAAGTCTTTAAAGAATAGTTAGTCATTAACACCCTGTTGAAAAGCCATTATAGTTAATGTAACGGCTTTTTTTATTCGCAAATAATTTGTTATGAGGTAAAACCAGCGTTAACCGGCTGGCGTAAGGTTTTATATTTCAAAAAAACCTGTTCTTTGTGGGCCCTTTTCAGGAGCACAAAAACCGTAGCGTAGCGAAGTATAGAAGCAGGTGTTAAAACGCACTTAAATAACATATAAATTGTTGTTAAAACTGTCATGCTGTCATTAGGTTTCTCTTTTTTTGAGCCAAAAAGCAAGTAAATAACTGTCAATAAAGATTAAATAACTGTCAAACATTTATTGGCACAAGGCTTGCTAAACATGATTAAGAATATCATTCGTAAATAATAAATAAAGAAATATGTCAAAAATTATCGGTATCGATTTAGGAACTACAAACTCTTGTGTTGCTGTAATGGAAGGTAATGAACCTGTTGTTATAGCAAATAGCGAGGGTAAGCGTACCACGCCATCTATTGTTGCTTTTGTAGAAGGTGGTGAGCGTAAAGTTGGTGACCCTGCAAAACGCCAGGCAATCACCAATCCTACTAAGACCATTTATTCTGTAAAGCGTTTTATGGGTAACAGTTTTAATGAAGTTACTACAGAAGTTGGACGTGTACCTTACAAAGTTGTTAAAGGCGATAATAACACACCACGTGTTGAAATTGACGACCGTAAATATACGCCTCAAGAAATATCTGCTATGATTCTTCAAAAAATGAAGAAAACTGCAGAAGACTTTTTAGGTACTGAAGTTACAGAAGCAGTTATTACTGTACCTGCTTACTTTAACGATGCACAACGCCAAGCTACTAAAGAAGCTGGTGAAATTGCTGGTTTAAAAGTTAGAAGAATTATTAATGAGCCTACTGCTGCTGCTTTGGCTTATGGTTTAGATAAAACCAATAAGGATATGAAAATTGTTGTGTTTGACTGCGGTGGTGGTACACATGACGTTTCTATCTTAGAATTAGGTGATGGTGTTTTTGAAGTAAAATCTACTGATGGCGACACCCATTTAGGTGGTGATGATTTTGACCAAGTAATTATTGATTGGTTAGCTAACGAATTCAAAACCGAAAACGGAATGGATTTGGTTAAAGACCCAATGGCTTTACAACGTTTAAAAGAAGCTGCAGAAAAAGCTAAGATTGAATTATCTAGCTCTACTTCTACAGAAATTAATTTACCATATATTACTGCTGATGCTAGCGGACCTAAACATTTGGTACGTTCATTATCTAAAGCTAAGTTTGAGTCTTTAGCGGCTGATTTAATTAAGCGTACTATTGACCCATGTAAATCTGCTTTAAAGAATGCTGGAATGAGCACTTCTGATATTGATGAGATTATTTTAGTGGGTGGTTCTACTCGTATTCCTGCTATACAAGAAGCTGTTGAGAAATTCTTTGGTAAAGCGCCTTCTAAAGGTGTTAACCCAGATGAGGTTGTTGCAATTGGTGCTGCTATTCAAGGTGGTGTATTAACTGGAGAAGTAAAAGATGTATTATTATTAGATGTAACTCCACTTTCTCTAGGTATAGAAACTATGGGCGGTGTAATGACTAAGCTAATTGAGTCTAACACAACTATTCCAACTAAAAAATCTGAAACTTTCTCTACTGCATCAGACAGTCAGCCATCTGTAGAAATACATATTTTACAAGGCGAGCGTCCAATGGCTAAAGATAACCGCACTATTGGTCGTTTCCACTTAGATGGTTTACCACCAGCACCAAGAGGGGTACCTCAAATTGAAGTAACTTTTGATATTGATGCTAACGGTATTTTACACGTAGGTGCAAAAGACAAAGCAACAGGTAAAGAGCAAAAAATCAGAATTGAAGCTTCTTCAGGTTTATCTGACGAGGAAATCAAGAAGATGAAAGAAGAGGCAGAAGCTAATGCAGAATCTGATAAGGCTGCAAAAGAAGAAGCAGATAAAATTAATGCTGCAGATGCTTTAGTGTTCTCTACCGAGAAACAATTAAAAGAATACGGTGATAAAATACCAGCAGACAAAAAAGGCGCTATTGAAGAAGGTTTAAAATCTTTAAAGGATGCTTATGCTGCTCGTAACTTCGCTGATATTGATGCTGCATCAGAAAAATTAAATGCTGCTTGGGCTGCTGCTTCTGAAGATATGTACAAAGGTACGCAAGAAGGTGGTGCAGAAGGTGCTCAACAAAGCGAAGCTCCAAACAATAACGCAGACACTGTTACTGATGTGGAGTTTGAAGAAGTTAAAGACGAAGAAGCTAAATAGTACTCTTTAAAATCTATCATATATTAAAGCCCGCTTATTTTTAATAAAGCGGGCTTTTTTTGTTGGTTATTGTCTTTGCGAGGAACGAAGCAATCTAGTTTAAAGGAAGATATTCGGTTTTAATCGCAGGGTCCTCTACGAGAGGCCCGGCTAAAACTGAGAGTACTTTTTTTGTCATTGCGAGGAACGAAGCAATCTGTTTTAAAGCATTGGATTGATACTAGGTTTCCCATCTGTTTTTTTTTGTATTAATATGAGCGTTTTAACACGCTATCCCTGCCCGTTCCGTTCAGGCGGGCGTTATAGTTTTTTTTGCCATTTGCGAAATTTATTAGAGGCAAAAAAAGCTGCCAATGCTATCGCTAACGCACCTTTAAAACGTTAATATTTATCAAATTTTTATTTATAGTCTTGATTTTCTTTTGCCTTGATGCAAAAGAAACAAAAGATCAAGGCTTGCATCTGTAATTGGATAAAGTCACAATTATTCTGATTGCGAATGAATGAGGCCTCCACTATTTAAGCCTTTGCCCTTCTTTGGCTGCATTCATCCTTGGTCTTTCGCTAAATGTTTGTTAGTGCATTAATAATTATGGCTTTCTGCGGCTTACATCTGCTAGGCCGACCTATAAAATTGCTCTGCGATTGTTTTCTGATTTAAGAAAACTCGATATTCACACCCAGCAAAAGCACTAACAACAATTAAGCGATAAATCCGACTTGTTTGTTGCGATTTGGATACAGAACATAAAGCACTTCTTCTGTAGCAGCAAACGCCTGCCTGTTCGGTAGGCAGGTAGCGGAGAGTTTATTCAATTTGTTTATATTTTCAATGGATTTCATGTGTTCGCTTCGCTCAGGTTTGGGTTAATTTTGCGGAAAAATTGCGAAGCACTCTTGAATTCCTATAAAAAAAAATGAAAAATTGACTAGCCTAATGCGGTAATGAGCTTTTTAGCCAAAGCCTAAAAGGATTAAATTTTTTAGAAAAATTAAATCGCAAAACTCTATTTCTTTATTGGTACATAATCCAAGGGTACACTATCGGCAACTTTTTCCCAAGCCCAATGATTTTCATACAACATAGACCGTGAATTATAAACTGTACCATTTTGATAAAAGTAAATTGGCCTAATTAAAATATTAATCAAAGAAATTTGATGCGATTTAAATTTAGGCAATAAAGAAATATTTGACCGATAGTTATTTGTGATATTTGGATCTAGCTTTTCTTTTGTATAGACAATTAACAATAAATCCTCAAAATTAAGATACTTAATAAAGCTATTATAAGTATGCACTAAAGTATCGGTAATAACCAAAGAAGTATCTAATAAACTAATTTGCTTTTTAATCATTTGATTAGATTTTAAAACCAATAATGAATCAGTGCCATTATCTTTTTTTAAAGTAAGTTGTTTCTTATCAAGCAAACTTGGTGTTAAAGTTTTTTCATTTATTTGATCAACTCGTTTTAACTTATAAATATTAAAGCCGTTTAAAGTAGCACTGTTTTCATAGAGCGATTTAAAAAAATGCTGTGGTGAACCATAATAGGTAATTTCTCTAGCTTTGGCCCACTTAGCCTGTAAGTTTTTACTCCCTTTTAAGTCTTCGTAATAGGGATAGCCTTCGTAAAAAACTACCCCAGTTTTATAGTTGTAAGTAAAATCATTTATTAAATACTTAATTTTATATCCTAAAGCTCTATTTTCTATGACTAGAAACTGTGAGCAGTCTACATTTAAAATCCTTTTATCTTTATCATAAAAAACATTTAGAACCTCTGGATTTAAAACTTTGCATTTTAAAGCATTTGGTGTAGTACCGATAAAAAAATCTATAAAAAACTGGATGTACTTTTCTCTATCAGGGTCAGGCCTTACTACTACTTCGTTTAACGAAATATTATTTTCTTCTAAAACAAAATCTAAATTGATGCTTTTATTGCTAACAACTACAGAGCCATTATAAGATTTAAAACCAATCATCTGAATGAGTAAATCATAATTCCCAGAAGGTAAACTCAACGAAAATTTACCATCAGCGTTAGTTGAAGTTGCTATTTTAAAACCGCTTATATAAACTGCAGCACCAGGCAAAAGTTCGCCATTTTGAGCCTTTACAATTCCATTTAAAACAAATTTTTCTTGTGCCTTAAGCTGAATTGATAAAGTTATTAAGAAAAGTACAAGGGTATATTTTTTTAACATCCAGTTATCGTCTATTTCTGTTTTTCTTCAATGCGTTTTAAAATTTCTAATTGTTTTTTTTGGCTATCAAATAATGTTTTCAATTGCTCTTTTTGAAAAACATCTATTTTTTGATGAAGTGCTTTTATTTCTAATTCAGCTTTCAAATTAATAAGATAATCGTTTTCACCTCTTTTACGGTCTTTTTCTTCTAATCTGTTTTGACTCATCATAATTATCGGAGCTTGTAATGCGGCTATGCAAGAAAGTATCAAATTCATTAAGATAAATGGGTAAGGATCAAAATTATTTTTAATTGGAGTAATCGTATTAAACAATATCCAAATTAGGAGAACCACAAAGAAGGAAATGATAAAAGCCCAGCTTCCACCAAATCTTGCTACTTTGTCAGATATTTTTTGACCCTGTGTTAGTATTTCTTTTGGGGGATTTAATAAGTTATTAATAATTAAGTTTTCATCTGCAATAGACTTTTCTACAATTTCTTGAAGCTTTCTGATATGCAAATTTTCTGCATTTAATAAACTTTTAATCTCGTTGTTCATGATTTTATCTACTTGATTTGATAAATCTAGTTATACATTTTATCAATTTTTTAATTATCTAGTATTTGTTTGATTTTGTGGCAAGGCTATTGAATTATTATTTTCTTTAATTAACAAATACAATAATTTAATTCTTATCAATAAAATAAATGGTAAATAAATACAAATCAATCACTTTACTGGCCTTATTAATGGTCACTAATCTAGTCTTCGCTCAAAAAGAATCTCCCTATCAAACCAGTTTTAAAAAAGATGCTCCAATATTAGCAGCGGGCTTAGGTTTGAGTTATTTAGGCTTAACATTAATTAAAAATAAAGCAGAATTAACACCATCCGAGATAGCTTTAAAGTCTAAAGACGATGTTTTCTTTATAGATAGATTTGCTGCAGGTGATTTTAGAGAAAAAGCAGATAAAGACAGCTATATTCCATTTTACGGTGCTTTTGCAATTGCGCCAATTGTAAGTTTAATAGACGGAAAACAGAGAAATCATTACGGGCAAGTATCCGTTATGTTTTTAGAAACCATGTCGGCAGCAGCAGCATCTTTTACGTTAGCAGCAGGTTTAGTGCAAAGAAGCCGACCATTAGTTTACAATACTAGTTTACCATTAGCAAAAAGACAAGATAGTGATGAACAACGCTCTTTCTTTGCCGGCCATACAGCGTCAACAGCCGCAGCAACTTTTTTTGCCGCCAAAGTTTTTAGTGATTTTAATCCCGACTCTAAATTGAAACCTTATATATGGACAGTTGCAGCAGTTGTTCCAGCTGTAGTAGGGTACCAAAGATTAAGAGCAGGAAAACACTTTTTAACTGATAATTTACTAGGTTATGGAGTTGGAATGGCTTGTGGTATTTTAATACCTGAGTTGCATAAAGCTAGAAACGAAAATTTATCTATTCAACCTGTAATGGGTTTTAATCACCAAGGAATGGCTGTGAGTTATAAATTTTAGAATTTAACTTTAATGATTTTAAAATGAAAATCGCTTTATTGTTTAAGCGATTTTATTTTGTTTTATAACTCTTACCTTTAAAAATGATTAAGTTTAAAGGTATTATAGAACAATTTGGCGCTAAAGGAGAAAAAACCAATTGGACATATATTCTTATCCCTATGGATATTTCCGAGCAATTAAAACCCAATGTGAAAGTCAGTTTTAGGGTTAAAGGTGTTTTAGATCAGCAAGCTATTTCAGGTAAAGCGCTAATTCCTTATGGAGAAGGAAATTATATCTTGGTTTTAAATAAACCTTTAATAAAATGTCTTAAGAAGGGAATTAATGATTCTGTACAATTAGTTTTAGAAGAAGACAAAGATTTTAAACTAGAAATTCCAGAAGATTTAGAATTTTGTTTAGAAGACACAGAAAATGGAATTCAAAATTTCTACAAATTAGCCCCTTCGCATAGGAAATACTTTATTAATTGGATTAATGAAGCTAAAACAGAATCTACTAGAGTTAAAAGATTATCTCAAACCGTACAAGCCATGGAGTTAAAAATGGGTTATGGCGAAATGATTAAATTTAATAGAGCAAAACAAAATTAGTCACTTACTCTATCTGATTGATAGGAGTAGCAATTAAAAAATCATCGGACACAGGCCTAATTAATTCTAATTTATTTTCAATAGAAATGCCTTTATCTAACCATAATTTATAATTATCAAAAGTTAAAAAAGTAGGCATTCTTGCTTTGGTATTATGTATTTGAGACATTAAACTATTAGCTGGATTTGTAAGCATGGTACAACTATATTTTATTTCGCCCGTATCTTTGTTCACCCATTGTTCCCATAATCCTGCCATTAAAGTTAATTCATCGTTTGCTGATTTAAGCGCATAGATTTGGGGACCCTTCTTCTTTTTCGGATCTTGATATTGCCACTCATAAAATTGTTCGCAAATTAATACACAATGCTTCACGCCTATTAACTTTTTCCAAATAGTACCATTAAAAAGATTCTCAATTTTTGCGTTAAATGTGGCGTAGGTCATCTTAAAATCGGCCGCAAAAGATGGAACAACACCCCAATTAAATAACTTAATTTCGCTGCTATTTACATCATCTATAACTGCCATAGGCATGGTTGGTGCTAAACGCTTAATTCCTTCGAAATCGCTAGTCACTTTTAACTGAAGTTCTTTTACAACCCGTTTAGCCGATGGTCTCTCTACAAATCCACACATAGTAAAAAACTATCTACAAGACATTAAAAAAAAGCTAAAATAGTATAGCTGATATTTCACAAAATAGAGAAAAATTACTTAGCTATAAATTTCATACTCAAAGAGTTTACACAATGACGAGTATTTTTTGCTGTTAATCTTTCGCCCTCAAAAACATGACCTAAGTGGCCTTCGCAATTTGCACAAACAATCTCTACCCTTCTACCATCAGCATCCGGGACTCTTTTAACTGCTCCAGCTATTTCATCATCAAAACTTGGCCATCCACAATGAGATTCAAATTTATCATTGGAACTATACAAAGGCGTATTACACTGACGACAAACGTAAGTACCGGCTTCTTTAAAATTATTAAATTCGCCGGTAAAAGGTCTTTCGGTTCCTTTGTGTAATATAATGTATTCTTCCTCTGCTGTTAATTTATTCAACTCCATAATTAAGAAACGCTTTTATGCATCTAAAGGTTTTATTTGAGTTCGTAAGAAATTTGACAAAGAGCAGTTCCTTTACCGTAAATACCAATTTCTTTAGCTGCCGATTGAGATAAGTCAATAATTAATCCTTTACCAAAAGGCCCTCTATCGTTAACCGTAACCACAACAGACTTTTGATTGCTTAAATTTGTAACGGTTACTTGTGTACCAAAAGGTAAAGTTTTATGTGCTGCTGTAAATTTTTCATGCCTGTAAACTTCGCCACTGGTAGTTTTCCTACCTACAAATTTATTAGCATAGTAAGTTGCCCTACCTGTTTTTGTTATGATTTCCGAAGGAATAAAAACAGTTTGTAAAAACAAAAAAGTGATAATCAAGACTTTCATAGCTATAAAACTGGTTTTGGTTAAATCAAATATAAGTATTTGGAAGTTTAAAAAGGATAAACTCTTTATTCCAAAAATCTAATGGATTTTATTTGATTAAATCCATTTTAAAAATGGTACTGTACTCAAATGTAATTTCCTCTTTAAATTGATTATCTAAAAACACTTTTAAATTATAATTTAATGCTCCATATTCCTTTCTAGTAGATTGTATTATAATTTTATTTTTGATGTTTTTAGCAAAAATGATCTGAGATTTATAATTGGAAGAAATTACATTTTCTTTAATTACTTTATTTGGAAATGCCTCTTTAGTATCATTTATTTGATTGCGATACTCTTTCTGATTAATTCTTTGTCGATAAATTTCTTTTAAACTAAAGTCTTTCGCATCAACTATCCAATACCCATCCTCATCCTTTTCTGAATAGCTAATTTTATAATTATTTTCAATCCTTTCTAAGTTTAATTGATACTTTATAGAATCAGATATAAAACTTTTATATGCGGTAGGTAAAAAGTCGTGTAAATTAAACCAAAAAAACCTAAATTGTAGAGGTTTAGAGCTGTTTTCAAATCTGTTAAAAAACAAACTATCCTTAATTTGTGCATTAATTGGTCTTATAAACCGGCAAAAATTTCTATTACATCTATAAATATTATATTTAACTTCTTGATTAAATAATAGTAAGGTGTCTTTTTTATCTTTTATAGTTTGTGAAAACAATTTATAATTCCTAGAACTTTTAGCATCAAAATCTTTAATCAAAACTTTCTTTGCCTTTTCCAAAACTTCCCAAGCCGTGTAAGTAGGATTTACTTTAACCTCGGCTAATGGAATTTGTGCTTTTACCAAGCCGCTTACTAAAAGAAAAATCAAAAATAGGTAGCTTTTAAACATCAAAATTTAAAATATCTTATCAGGATTTAAAATTCCGTTAGGATCAAAAACCTGCTTAATTCCTCGCATTAAATTGAGGTGAATTTCTGAATATTTGATAGACATATACTCCTTTTGCACCAAACCAATACCATGTTCTCCAGATATTGTTCCACCTAAGGCAACTGTTAACTCAAAAATTTCTTTAATACCATCTTTCAATTTATGGGTCCAATCATGGTCGCTCATGTTTCCCTTAATAATGTTGACATGTAAATTCCCATCGCCAGCATGACCGTAACAAATGGAATCAAAACCGTATTTTACTCCAATTTCTTTAATACCATGTATCAATTTAGGAAGCTCGGCCCGGGGGACAACCGTATCTTCTTCCTTATACACCGAATTAGATTTTACAGAAACTGCCATAGTCCTACGCATTTTCCATAGCTCTTCTTTTTGGGCACTAGAATCTGCAAATAAAACATCTAAACATTGATGCTGTTCTAAAACTTCGTTAATCTGCTCACAATCAGAGAATAATAAATCTAGATTAGACCCATCAACCTCAATCAATAAATAAGCTTGCGCATTTGGATCTATATTAAAATTGATTCCATCAAACTCTACTACCCATTCCACTCCTTTGCGCTCCATAAATTCTAACGCAGAAGGAGTAATTCCGGATCTAAAAATTGCCGAAACTGCCGCACACGCATCTTCATTAGAGGGGAAAGATGCTAACAATAAAATATTATGCTTTGGCTGAGGAATTAATTTTAAAACTATTTTGGTGATGATACCTAAGGTACCTTCAGAACCTATCATTAATTGAGTTAGGTTATAACCCGATGCATATTTTAAGGTATTTGCTCCTGTCCAAATGATATCTCCGTTTGGCAAAACAACCTCAAAATTAAGAACGTATTCTCTAATTGTACCGTATTTTACTACACGTGGCCCACCACTACCGTGTGCCATATTACCACCAATAAAACAAGTCCCCTTGCTAGATGGATCTACCGGATAAAGCAACCCTTTCTCGGCTACAGCATTCATAAACTCTTCGGTAATAACTCCGGGTTCTACTGTAGCTTGTAAGTTACGCTCGTCTATCTCTATTATTTTATTGAAACGCTCTAGAGACAATACCACGCCACCATGAACGGGCAATGCGCCTCCACTTAATCCTGTTCCACCGCCACGTGGCGTAACCGGAATTAAATGCTCATTACAATATTTCAAAATAACCGAAACCTCCGTTACATTTTTCGGTTTTATCACCACATCGGGGAAAAAACTTAAATCTTCGGTTTCGTCTTTGCTGTATTTGAAAATAGATTCTTGATCGGTAAAGACATTATGATGTCCAGATATTTCGGATAATTCTTCAATTATTTTTTGATTGATAGGTGTAAAACGCATTTTACCTAATGTAATTTAACTCCACAAAAGAATTTTGAACTTGCCCTTTAATCGGCGGATTCATTTTTTTTATTTTGATATTAATTTGCTCCAAACCTTTAAACTCGTTTTTAATCTGATTTAAAATTTGATAAGCAACTGTTTCTATTAGTTTACTCTCGAGTTTGAAGTTCTCTTTGCAAATTTGATATAACGTTACATAATTAATGGTTTTACTTATCTCATCACCTATTTCTGATGAATGGAAAGTCACAAAAACATCAACAACAAAATCATTTTTAAACAAACGCTCTTCCGGGTAAAAACCAATTTGTGCATTAAATTTTACCCCTTCTAAACCAACCTTAGTTGTTGTAACTCCTTTTAATAGCATGTTAAGAAACTGCTTCCTCTTCTTTAATTGCTTTTCTGCCGTTTTTAAAAGCTTTTCTTGGTGTTAAACCCAATAATTCAAACATCGCCATATCGTCTTTAAACTCAGGATTTGGCGTAGTTAATAATTTATCTCCAGCAAAAATAGAGTTTGCACCAGCCATAAAACAAAATGCTTGCTCTAGAGTGCTCATTTCGTTTCTACCAGCAGATAAACGAACAGCAGTTTTAGGCATGGTAATTCTTACGGTTGCAATCATTCTAACCATATCCCAAATAGCCACAAGAGGTTGGTCTGCCAGAGGCGTTCCTTTTACTGGCACCAAAGCATTTACGGGCACCGATTCTGGGTGTTGAGGCATATTAGCTAAAACCTTAATCATAGCTACCCTATCGTTTACGGTTTCTCCTAAACCTATAATTCCACCGCTACAAACTGTTAACTTTGCTTTTCTAACGTTTTCAATGGTTTTTAAACGGTCATCAAAGGTTCTTGTTGAGATGATTCTTTTATAATCTTCTTCAGAGGTATCTATATTATGGTTGTAAGCATATAAACCAGCATCAGCAAGGCGTTGTGCTTGGTCTGCATTAAGCATTCCTAAAGTACAACAAACCTCCATATCCATATCGTTTACTGCTTTAACCATATCTATTACCTTATCAAAATCACGGTTATCACGTACCTCACGCCATGCAGCGCCCATACACAATCTAGATGCACCGCCATCTTTTGCCTTTTGAGCAATTTCAATTACTTCATCCACCTTCATCATGGCTTGCACTTCTAAATCGGTTTGGTATCTAGCCGCTTGTGGACAATACGCACAATCCTCGGGGCAACCACCTGTTTTAATAGAAATTAAAGAACTTATTTGCACTTCCGAGTAATCTTTATTTTCTCGATGGATACTTGCCGCCTCGTATACTAAATCTAAAAAAGGCTTATTGTAAATAGCTAAAATTTCTTCGCTGGTCCAGTTGTTTCTAATTTGCATATTAATTTTTATAGTCGGAAGTCGGGAGACCGAAGACCGAAGTTCTTATTGTTTGTGTTATTTTAAGTCAAAAAGTCGGCAATCTGAAGTCCGCAGAGCTTATTGATTGTTTTATTTTTATAATGTTATTTAGGCGTTTTAACACGCTTTTCTCTATATCTTTTTTTGTCTTATTCTTCGACTCCGCTCAGAATGACAAAAAAAGCCTGCCCGTCCGTTCAGGCGGGGATGTCGCTTCTATAATGGAGTCCTTTGGGCAATTATTAACGCAAAATTTATTTATCATAATGACACATTGCAGAAATCACAAAAACTGTTACAATATCGTCTTGCACTTTATAAATAATTCTATCTTTTGTATTTATTCTTCTTGACCAAAATCCAGTAAGTTCGTGTTTTAAAGGTTCAGGATTACCAATTCCTGAGTATGGCGTTTGTGAAAGTTCTACGAAAATTTTTTCAATCTTCTTTATACTTGCTTTATCACCTGATTTAATATGTTTATTCAAGTGATCTTGTGCTAATTTTTCTACTTGGATTGTAAACTTTCCCATAGATTATTTGGGTCAACGGTTTTGTAATCAGCATTATCTTCTGCCTTTTTAACCATTTTTACAAATTCAGGATTATAACTTTCTAATTCTTTTTTTTCAAAACTTATTTTTAAAGCTTTTAAAAAAGCCTTAACAGCACTCAATTGCTCTTTATTTTCTGGATGTATTATTAATGATTCCATAATGCTAAATTAACTAAATTTTGTTAAAAGCCATTTTGCTTTAATGATAAAACTTTTCATTTCAAAACCTAATACAGTAATTATAATAGCAATTTAGAGGCTAAGCCTAATAAAAGTAAAAAGCCAAACACATCAGTAAAGGTAGTGATGATGATTGACGAAGCTACAGCAGGATCAATACCCACTCTTTTTAATATTAAAGGAATACCTGCCCCTGTAATTCCTGCAATTAATAAATTACCCGACATGGCTATAAAAATTACCAAGCCTAAACGTAAATTATCATCATAAAAATAGGCAAAAATAAAAACGATTAAACCACTAACTGCACCATTTATTAAACCTACTGTTAGCTCCTTTAAAACTGTTTTATACGCTTGGTTATCGGTTAAATCACTTAAGGTAATTCTTCTGATGGTAACAGCTAAAGCTTGGGTTGCAGCGTTTCCACCCATACCCGCAATAATTGTCATATATCCAGTTAAAACTAAAAATTTGGTTACGGTAGGTTCAAAATACCTAATTACAGAAGAAGCTAAAAATGCAGTTCCTAAATTTAAAATTAGCCAAGGCAATCTAGATTTTACCGCTTCTATCCAATTTCCACTCAATTCTTCGTCTTCAGAAACTCCAGAAAATTTTAAAATATCCTCGGTATTCTCTTCCTCCATTACATCAATAACATCATCAAAAGTTACTCTGCCCAATAACTTCATGTTAATATCTACAACCGGAATACTTGTTAAGTTATACTGAGAAATTAAATCAGCTACTTCTTCTTGGTCAGTATCTGCTTTAACATAAACAAAATCGGTATTTACTAAATCGGCTACTTTCGCATTGGCTTTTGCTTTAATAATATCTTTTAAAGAAACAATACCTTGCAAAACATCATCATCATCAACTACATAAATGGTATAAAATTCTTCTATTTCTTCACTTTGAATGATAATTTGATCTATGGCCTGCTTTTTAGACATTTCAGACATCACCTTAATCACCTCGGTGTTCATCAAACCACCGGCAGTGTCTTCGGCAAAAGTCATTAAGTTTCGGATGTTAACTGCATCCTCCTTATCCATTTCGCCCAAAATCTCTTTTTGGTCGGCTTCATCCATTTGAGAGATAATGTCTGTGGCATCATCATAATCCAGTTCTTCAACAATTTCTTGTCTTCTTTCTGGCTCTAAGTCAATTAAAAGCTCTTCGGGGTGAGCCTCATGACTCATTTCAGAAATGACATCAGAAGCTAATTCTGTTGGCAAGAGGTTGATGATTCTCTTTTGAGCTTCTAGGGGTATAGATTCAAAAAGTATAGCAATTTCTGAGGCATGATAATCTTCCAACAACAATAAAAGATCTTGCTCCTCACCCTCTAAGGCTTGCTTGATTTTTTGGATATCGGTTTTATCTAGCTCGAAAGATTGCATTGCCCTAAATTAATTCTAAAAGATTAATATTTGGTTATGAATACATTTTTATTTTAAAAAAGGCAAAAAAAGAGGCTGTCTTTTTGGAGACAGCCTCTTAAATGAATTTTATAAATTTGAATTAGTTAAAGATATACCTAAATCCAAATTGCATACTGTAAGTAGAACCAAATCCTACGTTATCTCTTACCAATTGAGTAACTGGTGTAACTCCATCAAATTGTAAACGGAAAGTTGGCTGGTTAGTGCCTCCTGGAGTTATAGGATTAGCGCTTCCATTGGTAGGTACCAAAATTTGGCTCCTAACCAATTGCTTGCGTACTCCCCAATTTTTGTTTATGAAGTTACCAAAGTTATTCACTGTCCAGTTAAACTGTAAAGTATTACGCTTTTTACCAATATTGGTAAAGATATCTTGCATAAAGTTAAAATCGAGTGAATTAACCCAAGGTAATAAACCACCATTACGCTCAGCAAATTTACCTCTTCTAGAGTTTAAGTAATTGTCTTGCTCTAAATATCTGAAGAAAATATCGGCTTGTGCAGCTGCGGTGTAGGTTATTGCATTGACTCCTGAACCTACAGTAAATGGAGTAAAAGTAATATCATTTCGGTCTTTAGGAACATAAATTAAATCATTATTAGCTCCATCTTGATTAAAATCAGAAGAATAAGTATAAGATACTCTTCCTTGACTAGAACCTTCATAAAACATGGTAACTGAAGTACCTAAATGCTTTAAAAATTCTTTTCTGTACGATAGGGTTGCGATTACACGATCTGGAACGAAACCATTGTAACCCAACTCCGGATTATTTGAACCATTAACCGTTGGATTACCTGTCCAAGTTCCAGCAAACTGATCACCACCACCATCAAAATAATTTTTACCTTCTTGCTTAACATATGCTACAGAAGCTGAGAAGTTGTTGCTAAACTGCTTTTGCAATTGAAAAGTTAAAGAATAATTGTAACCACCGCTAATATTATCACCTACATAAGTATTAAATGCACCTGTGGCGGTAGGAGTAACAATAGCATTACCACTTACAGTTTGTAATTTATTAATAAATTTTGCGGCGTTAGCAGCTGGATAAATAGTTCTGTTTCCACCATATACAGTGCCTGCTACACTTGCAGGTGCTGTTGTTGGATAAGTATAATTTAATGCAGTTGCATTTGCTTCATTTAAGTTAGCATTTCTAGAATATACCTGATTGATATCATAAGAATAGATACCTTCAATTGTTGCAACAATACCACCAGGTAGTTTCTTGTCGATTGCAAAATTACCTTTAAAAGACTGTGGAGCTTTTAAATTATTATCTAAAAAGCTTAATGAATTTGGTATAGATTGACCAGCAATAGGCTGAACTGCTGGCAAATACGCTCTTGGGTCAGGATTAAAAGGAGTATTAGGTATGGTTGTTTGACCTGCAGCTGGCTGTCTTATGTCTGTGAATTGTAATAGACCTGAATCACCAGCTTGACCTACAATCCAAACTTTAGGTATACCTCCTGAGTAAATACCTGCACTACCTCTTAACTGTAAACTTCTATCTCCTTTAACATCATAGTTAAAACCAATTCTAGGTGAAAATAAAAATGCAGAAGATGGTAAAATACCTGTATCTAATTTTTCACCATTATTAAAAGTTAACGGAGTAATTAAAGGGTGAGATAATAAATCTTGTTTATAAGAATATAAATCTCCTCTTAATCCAAAACTTAAATTTAATTTTTCGTTAACGTTAAAATCGTCTTGAATGTAGAACCCTAATTTAGAATCTTTAAATGACGGGAATGCTTGAGCATAACCTGGGGTTAAAGAATAGGTTTGAGCAAAAGATCTTGCATTAGCGCCATTTTTAAAATCATCCCAGCTATTAAACACATAATATCCAGTTCCAAAACGTTGAAAACCATTTTTAGTACTATTGGTTTCAAATTCAAAACCTCCTAATAAATTATGTTTTCCAAAAGTAGCTTGAACATAATCAATAACATTTATCGCCTCTACGTCTCTTAAATTCCCAAAAGTAAATGGCTCATAACCAAAAGTGGTAAAAGGCTCGCCGTTTTCTAAAATATCAACTAAAGGAAATTCAGAACTCTCAGATGTTCTAGGTTCATTTTGATTAGTGTAAGAACCTCTTAAAGTATTATTAAATTTACCTAAAAAAGTAGTGTTTAATTCAGCAACTAACGAATAGAAATTATTGTCTGTAAAGTAGTTTGAATTTTGGAAATGTAGAGCTGTATTACCTATTCTACTTCCTCCAGCTGGACCATAAACAAAAAGAGGACTTGAATTAATCAAAGGAGTAGTAGAACCACTTAAAAAAGATGGGTTTTTACTTTCTAATTGAGAATAACGAATATTAAATCTGTTATTCTTGTTAATATTCCAATCTAATTTTCCTACTATATTTAAACGCTCACTTTCAAAACCGTAACCTTCAAATGCACCAGTTTCATAACCGTACGTATTTCTTAAATAATCACTAATTTCAGTTAATCTAGCAGCTGTTGGTCTTCTCGCATTTGGAGTACCTGGCCAAGGCTGAGTAGCCGTTTGTGCAAAAGCATTCTGACCCGGACGAGCTTGCTTATCAGACTCTATACTTCCAAAAAAGAATAATTTATTTTTGATAATTGGACCACCAATTCTAGCACCGTAGATTTTTACATCATTTGGATTTGGAACTAATCTGTCGTAATTTTTAACTTGAGTACCAACATTATCCTGGTTTCTGTAATAAGTGTATGCAGAACCTGAAAACTCGTTAGTACCAGAACGGGTGGTTAAATTTACCGCACCACCAATAAAACCAGATTGTCTTACGTCTACTGGAGCAACGTTAACCGAAATTTCACCTAAAGCGTCTAACGAAATAGGAGTAGCTTGTCCACCTGGCAAGTTATCTCCAATACCAAAACTGTTATTGAAGTTAGCACCATCCACTGTAATGTTGTTTTGACGGTAATTACCACCACCAATAGAACTGCCTTGTGCCTGTGGTGTAACTCTAGTAATATCGTTTATACCACGAGAAATAGAAGGTAGAGTATTAATTTCTCTTGTCCCAATATTAGTAACAGCACCTGTTCTACTAGAATTTAAAATACCACCAGCGGTAACTACAACTTCACCTAATTCGGTTGTTGCATTACCTAAAGCGACATTATAAACAAAGTTTTCACCTAATTTAAAAATTAAACCATCAACTTTTTTGGAGTTTAAACCCAAAAAAGAAACTTCAACAGTGTAGGGACCACCTGCTCTCATGTTGAAAAGATTAAATCTACCTTCTGCATTGGTTTGAGTTGCGTACACAGAACCTGAGGGAGTGTGAGTTGCTTTTACTGTAGCACCTGGCAATGATTCGCCTTTCGTGTCTTTTACCTGACCCGACATACTACTGGTTGTAATTTGACCTATTGCAGAGAATACCCCTAGGGTCATCACTGCAATAAACATTAATAATTTTGTTTGTAATTTTCTTTTCATGTGTGAGTTTTTTACAGTGCAAAGGTGCTGAGAATCATTAAAATTAAAAACACCTCAATGTTAAATTATTATTAACTTTAAGCTCAATAGTAAATATTTTTAACTAATGGTTAAGTATTGTTTTTGAATAAACTAAAGCGCAGGTTACTATTTTTTTAACCTTTTTAATTATTTAGATTTGCCCTAATTTTAAACTGTCTCAATTTAGATATATGAATTACGATTTAATAGTTATTGGTAGTGGTCCTGGAGGTTATGTTGCTGCAATAAGAGCCGCTCAGTTAGGTTTAAAAACAGCCATTGTAGAAAAAGAATCTTTAGGTGGTGTTTGTTTAAATTGGGGTTGTATACCCACAAAAGCACTATTAAAAAGTGCACAAGTTTTCGAATATATTAACCATGCATCAGATTACGGCATAAAAGTAGGCCAATACGAAGCAGATTTTAATGCGGTGGTAAAGCGAAGTCGTAACGTTGCTGATGGCATGAGTAAAGGCATTCAATTTTTAATGAAAAAAAATAAAATTGATGTGATTATGGGTTACGGTAAATTAAAAGGTGTAGGTAAAATTGAAGTTAAAGCTGTTGATCAATCAGTAAAAGAATATACGGCTAAAAATATTATTTTAGCTACTGGTGGCCGTTCTCGCGAGTTGCCTCACATTAAGCAAGATGGTAAAAAAGTAATTGGTTACCGCGAAGCAATGACTTTACCTCATCAGCCAAAATCTATGGTGGTGATGGGTTCTGGTGCTATTGGTGTTGAGTTTGCTTATTTTTATGCAACAATGGGTACTAAAGTTACCATTGTAGAATTTATGGATAACATTGTTCCGGTAGAAGACGAAGATGTATCTAAGCAATTAAACCGTTCTTTCAAAAAAATTGGGATAGATATCATGACTAAATCTTCTGTAGAAAGTATTGATACCGCAGGTGATTTATGCAAAGTAAAAGTAAAAACCGAGACTGGCGAAAAAGTTTTAGAAGCTGAGGTTGTTTTATCTGCAGTAGGTTATACGCCAAATTTAGAAGGAATTGGATTAGAGGAATTAGGAATAAAGGTAGATAAAGGAAGAGTTGTAACAAACGAATACTATCAAACAAACGTAGCCGGTGTTTATGCTATCGGAGACATTGTTGGTGGACAAGCTTTGGCACACGTTGCATCTGCAGAGGGTATTATTTGTGTAGAAAAAATTGCTGGTCACCATCCAGAACCACTAAACTATGGCAACATACCAGGTTGTACTTATTGTTCACCTGAAATTGCGTCTGTAGGTTTAACAGAGAAAAAAGCAAAAGAGGCAGGATACGAACTTAAAGTAGGTAAATTTCCATTCTCAGCATCTGGTAAAGCAAGTGCATCTGGCGCAAAAGATGGTTTTGTGAAATTAATTTTTGATGCTAAATATGGCGAATTATTAGGAGCTCATTTAATTGGTAATAATGTTACTGAAATGATTGCAGAGTTAGTTGTTGCTCGTAAATTAGAGACTACAGGTATGGAATTGATTAAAGCCGTTCACCCACACCCAACCATGAGCGAAGCCATTATGGAAGCTGCCGCCGATGCTTATGGCGAAGTGATACATTTATAGTGAATAGGGAATGGTGAGTAGGAAGTAGGGAATGGTGAATAGTGAATGGTGAATAGTGAATGGTGAATAGTGAATGGTGAGAAACAATTAATAATGTGTAGTTTTAATTTCAAGAAAAACTACACATTATGTTAAACCTATCTCACAAAAAATTAGAAGTATTTAAATCTAGCAAACTGCTTTGTAAAGAAATATATAACATTTGCAAATTATTACCACCTGAAGAAAATACAATCTAAGTCAACAAATGAAACGAGTGGCTGTGTCAGTTTGCTCTAATATTACAGAGGGATCATCTAGAAAATCATTAATAGAAAGAAAAAGATATTATGAAATGAGTCGAGGGTCTATTGTAGAGATTAACACTCAAATTGAACTATCTATTATATTAGGATTTATTCAAGAATCTGATATTTCAAAATTAGAACCACATGTTGTGTCTACCTTTAAAATGCTATCAGGAATGATCAATAAAGAATAATTGATGTTTAGTATTAAATACTAGAAAAGTAAATAATTAAAATATCCAATATTCACAACTTTCTATTCTCTTTTTACTATTCGCCACTTTCAATTTACTATTAACCACTCACTATTCCCTAATCACTTAAAAAATGAAAATACACACAATAGATACCGGATTCTTTAAATTAGATGGAGGCGCCATGTTTGGCGTGGTACCCAAAGTAATTTGGCAAAAAACAAATCCAGCAGATGAGAACAATCTCTGTACTTGGGCCATGCGTTGTTTATTAATTGAAGATGAAGACCGTTTAATTTTAGTAGATACAGGAATTGGGGATAAACAAGATGTAAAATTTTTCAGCCATTATTATTTACATGGTGATGATACTTTAGCATCATCCATCCAAAAAGCAGGTTTTACATTTGATGATATTACCGATGTTTTCTTAACACATCTTCATTTTGACCATGTGGGTGGCGGAGTCATCCGCGAAAGTGAAACCCTAAAACCTACTTTTAAGAACGCAACATATTGGACTAATGCAAAACACTGGGACTGGGCTATAAATCCAAACGCTAGAGAAAAAGCATCTTTTTTGAAAGAAAATATTTTACCCCTACAAGAGAGTGGCAGATTAAAATTTATCGACAATGTAGAAGGTATAAACTTTACAAAAAACATAAAAATTAGGTTTGTACACGGTCATACGGAAGCTATGATGCTTCCTCAAATTAGCTACAAAGGTAAAACTTTAGTTTACATGGCTGATTTGCTACCCTCTATTGGCCATATTCCGTTACCTTATGTCATGTCTTATGATATGTTTCCTATAAAAACTTTAGACGAAAAGGCTGCTTTTTTAAAAAAGGCTGCTGAAAATAATTATATTTTAGTTTTGGAACATGACGCCTTTAATGAATGTTGTACAGTTCAAATGACAGAAAAAGGCGTGAAATTGAATCAAACATTTAAAATAGAGGACATTTAACTCTCTATTTAAATTAGATTTAGAATTTTTGATAATATTTTAAATTTAAAATGAATTTATAGTTAAAGCTTATTATTTTTGAAGAATAAAATTAAAAACAATGAAGAATACTTTAAAAGCTACAGGTTTAAAATCAATATTAGTAACAGCCGTATTATTAACATTTCAATTAGGTGCTTTTGCAGCTCAACAATATTCTGATGTTTGGATGTCTAGAGCTAAATTAAACAACCGTACAACAGAAGAGTTATTAAGTTCTCCATGGGTTTGGATGTTGGTGGGCTATACAGCTTTAATCTTTTTGTTAGCATTTTTTAGTGCTCGTCAAACTGCCGAAGTGCAAGGTCATCACTAGTACAAATTACCACTCTGTTTAAAAGTTAGTAATTAACTAACTTTTGGTTATTTGATAATTTTACTTTAGTATTTAAATTAATTTAATAACATCCATGAAAAAGCTTTTTGAACTTTTTAAAAACAAGTTTTTTATTTCGGGTATGGCTTTTTTAGTATGGATGCTTTTTTTTGATAGAAACGATTTATCAGCTCAATACGATTACCGAAATGAGGTGAACAAGTTAGAAGAAGAGAAACAGTTTTATATTAAAGAAATTGCAAAAGCTGATATTGAACTTAAAGAGTTAACTACAAATTTAAATTCTCTAGAAAAATTTGCTCGAGAACGTTATTTAATGAAACGTGAAAATGAAGACATTTACGTAGTAATAGATAACACTAGTAAAGAATAATTAAGCTAGTAAATTCTTGGTAATATCAAATTGAATCTTACCGCTACAATTCTAATTATAAAAACTACACTTACCGAAGCAATTTTTACAATACCAGGCTCTACTCCTAAGTATCTTAATAAAAGAAAAACTAGACAACCAATAATACAAGCTGTTGCATAAATTTCTTTTCTAAAAATTAGTGGGATATTATTTAATAAAATGTCTCTAATTATACCACCAAAGCAGCCTGTTACCGTACCTAATGCTACGCAAATACCAGGGTTTAAATTATAAGATAAGCCTTTTTGTAAACCAATGATAGTGAAGAAACCCAATCCTAATGAATCAAATAAAAAGAGTGTTATTTTTAATGATTTAATCTTTTTCCAAAAAACCATTGCTAGAACAGCAGTAAATAAAATGAGTAAAGAGTAATTTGCGTTTTTAAGCCAAAAAACAGGCGTATCACCTAACAAAATATCTCGTAAAGTACCACCGCCTACAGAAGTAGCAAAGGCTATAATTAAAACTCCAAAAACGTCAAATCTCTTTTGCATGGCTGCAAAAGCACCTGATACAGCAAATGAAAATGTACCCCCAATATTTATAATTTCTGATATCGTTAACTCAAATTGACCCATTTCTTTTCCTTAAAAACCACTCTAAACTTAAGATTGAAATTAATAAAAAGAATATCCATTTTAAATTGATTAAACTTTCGTAATTCTTTTCTTCGTAGCTAACTGTTTTAATTTTTTCGTTTTTAGTTAAAATATCATTCAAAGAATTAATTTGGGCTGGATAAACCATTTGCCCTCCACTTATTTTCGCCATGTTATATAGCAATTGGTGATTAGCAGCTGTTTGCAACAACTCGATACTAATTTCTTCTACTAAAAACTGTCCAGTTTGTTTAAAATTAATTTTACCTAAAGTAGTCTTGGCCTCAAATGCATATTCATCGACAGGTAAAAAACCAGCATTTAACTGATAGCTATTCCCTACCCTACTCATTAAAAAACTATATTTATTACCTAATTTCCCAATAACATCTAAGCTTACGTCCGGCTGGTTATTTAAATTATAAGTGTCATCATAAAGCTCTGCTCTTAATTGTACACTTTCAGATTCGGCAAATCTATTTTTTACAGCATAAGCTCTAAACTTTCGTTTATCGTCTTTAGCGCTCAAATATTGAATTGAACTTGTGATCAACTCGTCAAATGCGGCGTGATTTTCGTTCTTTTCAAAATCTTCTAAACGCCATCTCCAAATTCCTTCACCAACTAATGCAGCTGACTTTATTCCATTATTATTACTAAAAGCAAATAATGGTGCTTTAGTTTTAACGTTACCAATTTGTAAATTAAATAAGTTATTTGCTTCTGTTTTTAAAGCATAATTAGCAAATGGAGCTGTTAATGGCGCTAAATTAGTAAGCCTGTCCTTACTTTCCTCTGATAAGGTAAACGAGGTAAATAAAGGATTAAAACTAGCTATGTATGCTTGCGAACCACTGGCATTCCCTGCGTTTAGTAAATTTTGTTGCTGGTTTAAGATGGGTAAATTTGTTTGCTCACCAATAATGTACCATTTAGATTTTTGTTGAACTTGAGCAGAAAAATTTGTTATTGGATGAATAGCTGATGGAAGATTATGAAAAATAATTAATCCATAGTCAGCCATATTTGTGGGTAAATCATCGGCGAAAGCTATCTTAACTTCATAATTTTGCTTTGTAGTAATTGCTTGTTTTATGGCACTAAGATCTGGATGAGGAGCATTTGCCAGGAGCAATATTTTCTCTTTACCATCAATTACCTCAACATAAATAATTTGCTTATTATTTTTTACTGAAAGCTCATTTTGAATTGGTTTTGCCTCAAGTAAAATTTTCTGAAGTCCTTTAGTTTTGGCCTCAAGTACTATTTTAAAGCTTTTGCGATAGCTATCAGAATTGAAATTAATGGATTGTAACTTAGATTGACCATCATTAGTTTTTATATTTAATGTAGTACTGTTGTTATTTGATTTAAAAGCAGAAACTGGGACTTCGATTTCGTAATTGTTGCCCAAATAAACCAGATTATTATAAGTAATTGGCTCAACAACAATATCCTTTTTTGCTAAAGTATCACCTAGTGCGATGGTATATACAGGGAATTTAGAATTTTCTATGATTTCTAACTGATTATCCCCTTGGTTATAAATACCGTCAGATGCAATTATCAAGCTACCAATATTTCTATCAGGAAATTGGTTTTTTATATAATCAAACAAGATAGTATAATTGGTTGCTTTTTCTGTTTGTTTAAAGTTGAAGCCAGAATTGATGTTGTTACCAAAATTTAGAACTTCTACATCGTAATTATTGGCTAAAGCCGATTGTAAGTTCCTCATATCTTGATGATATTTTAAACTATCAAAACCTTTTGTGGAGCCAATTAAAATAGATGAGGAAGCATCTTGAGCAATAATAATTAAAGGTTTTTCTAACCTATTTTGAACATATTTAAGCAAAGGTGCCAATAGTAAGAAGGCCAAACTACTCATTAAAACGCCTCTTAAGATAAATAATAAAAGCGTTAATTTTTTTTGGTCTAAATTACTTTTTTGATAAAGTAACCATGCTAAACCAAAGCCAAAAACTAGACAAGGTAAAAGCCACCAAGCACTTAAATTGTTAAATAATAAAGAGAATAGTAAAGGCATATTTATTCTTGTAAATATGGCATTTTATACAGTGTAAAGGAAATTAAAAATTGATTTTATAAAATGAATTCGCTTTCGTAAAAGCTTTCAATACGGGAGACAAATGTAGCAGAAACAAAAAATTAAAGATTGATTTAATCCTAACTACCTACTGATGATTTGGTTAATTTACGATAATTTACGATAGTCATTTGCAAGGCCATTAAAAAACAAGAAATACTTACAATACATCCAATATTTAAAAATTTATTAACGTGTTGACGCATTTCTAAAGTATCATTATGATCTGATAGAATCCCTAAGCCAATTATAATACTTACTATCATAAAGAAAATTCCTAGAGAGAACCCAAGTATTTTCTGTTGCTTAAGGATTTGAAATAACATGAGAAAAATAAATCCTACCGATAGATAATTTATAGTTTGATTACCAATTAAATTATCAAAAAACCAATACAAGCAAAAGCTAGAAAAAAATACATATGGTGTATATTGAAGAATTAATTCTTTTAATTTTAAATTTCTCATCTGATTAACTATTTTTATCAAAGATCACATTATAAGCCACTTAACAAAAAAAGCGAAGAAATTACTTCGCTTTTTAGATTATCATATCTTTAACAAGATTAATGCTGAATATTTATCCTATGACTTAACTACAACATTCCGCCACAAACACTAATAACCTGCCCAGTAATATAAGCGCTCATATCTGATGCTAAAAACACACAAACATTGGCTATGTCTTCAGTTTCACCAGCTCTTTTTAAAGGAATGTCTTTTTCCCATCCTTCAACCACTTTTGGGTCTAAAACTTCTGTCATTTCTGTACGGATAAAACCCGGAGCAACTACGTTACTTCTAATATTTCGAGAGCCTAATTCTTTAGCAACTGATTTTGTAAAACCTATAATCCCGGCTTTAGAAGCTGCATAATTTGCTTGCCCTGCATTACCTTGAACACCTACCACAGAACTCATATTGATAAAAACACCTTTACGGTTTTTCATCATGATTTTAGAGGCAGCTTTAGTAGTATTAAAAACCGATTTTAGATTTACTTCAATTACATCATCGAAGTTTTCTTCGCTCATACGCATTAATAAGCCGTCTTTGGTTATTCCAGCATTGTTTACAACAATATCTAATGTTCCAAAATCGGTTGCTATATCATTTATAAGTTTCTCGGCTTGGTCAAATTTAGAAGCATCAGATTGGTAACCTTTAACCTGGGTACCAAAACTTTTTAATTCCTCTTCTAAGGCTTTTCCCTTTTCTACAGATGAAAGATAAGTAAAAGCTACATTTGCACCATGCTCGGCAAACTTTTCTGCAATTTTTCTACCTATTCCTTTAGATGCTCCAGTAATTAGAGCGGTTTTTCCTTCCAATAATTTCATGCTTGTTGTCTTTTTTACAGCTGTGAAATTAATTAAATTTTATTTTGATTAATAAACTTAAATTTAAAACTCAGATATATTGCTTTTATAACAAGGAATGTCATGTGTTTACCTAGCAACGAAACAACATTTATTAGATATTTAAATAAAAATGGACATATAGCAAATTAAAGTTGTGATGAGATATGTTCTTAATAAACTATTTAACCCTTTTTAGCTAAGACTAAAACTACAATTCCGGCAACTAAAATAATTCCGCCGGCGTATGGTGGCCAGTTTACTGTTTCTTCTTTCTCGACGGATACTTCTAAAGCTCCTAAATCTATTACTTTTTCTTTTTTGGTATAAGAAAATCCTACCCAAATTAACATTGCTGCTCCAAGAACTATCAATATTATTGCTGCTACTTTATTCATGATGCTTAAAGTTTGTCTATTGCTATAAAACAAACTTGATACCACTAATGAATAGAAATTATTAATGTAGCTATAAAAACTTAGACAAAAAAATTAGAAAGTACAAGCCAGTGCCAGGGATTGTAAAGGCCACAGCATTTTTTTGCTGTAGGTGCCCAGCACCGAAACGATAGTGTAGCCTTGTAAAGCCCGTATGGCAGCCAAATGAAAAAATTAAACTAGATAAACAGCATCTTCTTGGTTATTTTCATCTAAAATAACAGATACATGTTCGTTTAAAACGGTAGAGAGTTCTAAACCTACAAAATCTGTTGCTACCGGGAAATTTTTATGACTTCTATTCACCAATACTACAGAACGTAGCTTTTTTAACGGAATATTTAAAAATACGCCCAAACCATAGGCCAAAGTGCGGCCGCTATTTAAAACATCGTCTATTAAAATAATCACCTTATTTTGGCAACTTTCTAAAGGCACATTAATAGAGGATTCTAATTTTGAGCTTTCTTTATTGAGGTTAATTTCTACCAAAGTGATTTTAATATCGCAAATTTCTTTTAAAACAGCTTCTAGTCTTAACGCTAAACGATAGCCCCGAGCAACTACGCCAGCTAGAATTATTTCTTGTTCTTCAAAATTATCTTCTAAAATTTGATGAGCTATTCTATTAATCTTATTCTGAACCTGAGTTTTATTTAAAATTAAGACTTGTTGTGCCATTATTGCTTTATTTTTTTGTAAAAATAGCCAATAATAATTAAAGCTATAAAGAGGCTTTAAAAATTAATAAATGGAAAGTAAATTTTATTGATAGATAGATTTTTCAAGTCTATTGTAATGAAGGTTTTTGTGGTATTATTATCAGTTTTAAGTCTTAAAATTTATATTTACGCACAATATTTTTTAATAAATAAATTATTACTGTTTTTGTTAGTATTAATTGTTTTAATATAGTTTGTCTGGCGATGTTAATTTACAATATGCCACTCCAGAAGGAATGCCTAAATGGGTTACGCTAAATATAAACTCACAATTTAACTTAGATAAAAATTTAAACTTACAATTAGGTATAGAAAATATGTTAGATAAAAACTAACGTGTGTTTGCATCAGAAATTAGTGCGCTAGGAAGAAATTTTATCATTACTTTAAGTGGTAATTTTTAAAACAAAACTTTATTTTAAACGAAATAATCTAAATTATTATTTTGGTTAACAAACTATGATATGTTAAATATAGAAAAAATAAAAAAAGACTTTGACACTCAATTAAACGACAAAAAAGTTTGTTTACATTTCTTAAAAAACCAAAAAGGCACCCAAGTTGGGATTTGCAATTATGGCGCAAGAATAACGCATTTTACTGTTGAGAAAGAAAATAAGTTATTTGATATTGTTTTAGGTTGTGATAAAATGGAAGACTATTTAACCGAAAACGAAAAATATTTGGGTGTAACTGTAGGAAGATTTGCGAATAGAATTGCAAATGGAAAGTTTACTTTAAATAATACCCAATATGTTTTAGCTCAAAATAACGGAACTAATAGCTTACATAGCGGTAAACAAGCATTACATAATAGAGTTTGGGAAATTTTAGATGCCACAGTCAATACAATTACTTTAGATACTATTAGTGATGATATGGAAGAAGGTTTTCCGGGTGATTTAAAATGCAAAGTAACTTTTGTACTAACAGATAGCGACGAATTAAAGATAAATTATTGGGCTAAAAGCTCAAAAGATACAGTAATCAATCTTACAAATCATTCTTATTTTAATTTAAACGGAGAAGATGATGGTGATATTTTAAATCATGAAATAATGATCAATGCTGATTATTACATCCCAATCAATAATGAATGTATTCCGTTAGGTGATTACCAATCAGTAGAGAATTCTCCCTTTGATTTCAGAAAATCTAGCGTTATAAAAAATGGTTTAACTTCTAATCATGAACAGATTAAAATTGGAAATGGATATGATCACTCTTTTGTTATTAAACAACAAAACTCTTCTGAAATAAAACATGCAGCAACGGTATTAGGAAATAAAACTGGATTAAAATTAGACGTCTTCACTACAGAACCTGGAATGCAATTTTACACAGGGAACTATTTGGAGCGAACAGATAAAGGTAAAAATGGAAAATATTACCAGCAGCGAGCTGGTTTTTGTTTAGAAACCCAACACCATCCTGATTCTCCAAATCAAGGGAAATTCCCTTCAACAATACTAAAAGCTGAGGAGATTTTTACATCAGAAACTATTTTTAAGATTTCATAATAACGCTTAAATTAAATAGACCTTTTGATGATGAAACAAAAGGTCTATTCTAAAATTATTAAAACGAATATTATTTTACCACTGTAAATTTGTCTGTATATATACTATTTCCAATCTTAATAGTAACTACATAAACGCCATCATTTAAATTTGATAAAGATATAGATTCGTTAAATTTTCCACTAAACTTCTCTTTTGAAACTGATTTAACTTCTTGCCCCAAAATGTTAGTTAAAGATATTTTAACATCTGACCTGCTATTTACATCAAATGCTAAATTAAGTACATCTTTTACTGGAACTGGATACATGCTTAAGCCTATCTCAGATACGTCTGATGGTTTTATTGCAGACAGTACATAATTAACCTCTGTAGAGGAAGTTAAACAAGAAGTAGGACTAACTATCTCTACTTTGTACAAGCCAGATTGGGTAGGAGTATAACTTTTTAATTTACCTGCTGCATTATCTATTTTAGTTCCGTTTAAATACCATTGGTAACCCAAGCCAAAGCTAGACGTTAGCGATGGTCCATTTTGTGTAATCGTAGGTTTTCCAACATTTACTGTAACTCTTTCTCCGGTAGAGCAGCCCAAAGCTTTGAATTTTATATTATAAAAATAATAATATGAATTTGTTATAGTGGTTGTTCCGCTAATTCCGCTATTTAAAGTGATGATGTTATTCCCTAAAGTAATGGGAATATTAGTAACTCCAACGTTACTTCTAAATATGGTAGCACCATCTGCATAAGCAATACCCACATTATATGTTCCAGCAGCAGGAAATTCTAATCCTATTTTATACATTTTACCTAAATCATTAAGGTCATCATCTATTAGATTAGCATTAACAACATCAGGAGTAGTTTTTGTTCTCTGAACATCTATTGTCTTACTACTTATAACTTGCCCACTAGTGGTTTCTACGGTAAAAGTTAACTTACCAGGCTGGCTAATATATAGAAGTGCACTATCTAAAACCATTGGAGCTTTAAATGTAAAATTAGGTTTTGGCCCAAAATTCCCTGAGTAATTTCCTCCACCATATACTCTTTTATTTATAGGCCCAAAACCACTTTTAAAATCGTTTAAACCAGCGTAGTATTTACTGGCTATCGGAGCGGTTTGTGTAAAAAGATTATTTCCTATTTCTATTGGTAAAGTTGCATTAGCGCTTGGATACCAATAAACCAAACCGTCTGCTGTAGCGTTTAATTGAAAAAATGATGGCGAATTATCACACTCGCCAGATGATAGATTTGCTAAAGGACTTGGTATTACCGCAGCAAAACTTTTATTAAAACTATTATTTGTATTAATAACATCTGCTATTAAAGCAGTTTTTGCTTCAATAGTGTAATTATTATTTTTAAGTATAGTGAAAAACCCATTAAGCCTGAAATCTACCTCAAAATTTGGATCAATAGATCCTGTGTAGGTTTCGGTAATTGTTTTAATGACTGTACTATTACTGGTTAAAGTTAAAGTAACAGGGATGTTTGAAATTGTTGTTCCTCCAAAGTTCTTAATCCTTACAGTAAACTGTGTTTCTGTTCCATCGCAAATATTTTCAGGAAAATTACTGTAAGCTATAACACCTGCATCTGAACTCGACTTTGTAAAATTGACAGTATAATCTTGCGTTTCTCCGTTAGAATAGGTACCGCATGAGGTAACATTAGCAGCGTTTGATGTTTCTACTAAAACAATCCTCATTAATGATGAGTTTCCTGGGATAACTGTATTAGGAACATTGATATTGCCCGTAAAAGTAGATGTAGTTGCGATAACTGAAGATGTTAATGCAGTTTCTCCAGCATCGTCAAAATCACCGTCACTATTCCAGTCAATAAAAACTTTTACTATTTTACTCTTATCGACACCACAAGTACCCGCTTTAATTGAAATTGGAGTAGTCTTTCCTGCTTCTAAAGCCGTTGCTGATGTTCTAAAATCAGAATAAGTTCTACATGTATTAGGAAGTATATTATTGATTGTATTTAGCTTAACTTCATCAATTCTAGAATCTGAATTAGAAGAAGCTGCAGATGTGCAATACACTTTCCCTCCCATGCCTGATACAATCAAACTATAAGCTTGTGGACCTTTAGTTAGGGTTCCTTTATGACTTATTTTTATGGTATAAACATCACCTGGAACTGAATTAGGAATTAGTATTTGTTCAACATTATCTACGATATTATCACCTTGTGTAGCTGCATTTGCAGGATTCTCTGGATCTAATTTCCAAGGTAAAAAATTTTCATTTCCTTTAGATATTCTTAAATCTAAATCATTAACCAACTTAGGTATTCTACTATTTAAGGGACTTCCTGCCTCTACTGTTCCTTCGGGATCTGTCCAACAAATGGTAACTTTTAATGGGCCAAATCCTGAGGTTATTACTTGCAATTGGTATTCGCCTGATTGAGCTAAAGTACGTTCAGTTATTAAACTTTGAGCATTATTTTGTTTAATTATATTACCTGCTTTTTCAACATTTAACAAACCCCATCCAAAAATGTAATCAGGCCCTACTGCTGTACCTGCCTCATCTGTTGTGTGAATAGCTAATCCTTTTAATGTAGCCGATCTCATGAAGTTTCCATTATTTAGCTGAGAATAGTATTCTTGCAGCAAAACTAATGAACCACTAGCGTTTGGAGAAGACATAGATGTACCTGAAAGCGTTGCGTAAGCACTGTTGCTACCATTAGAAGTTGATAATAAACCTACACCATGCGCAACCAAATCTGGTTTAATTCTACCATCATCTGTAGGACCCCAACTACTAAAAGTAGAAATTCTAATATCACTAGAACTATTTGCACCGAAGGGTAAAGCAGTAACTGCACCAACTGTTAAAATATTTTTGGCTGTACCAGAGGTGGAGATAATATCATAACTATTATTACTGCTAATAGTTGATGGACGCCCACCTTTAGAAACAAAAGTTGAGTTTGTTGCAGATGTGAAACCAAAATACTCCGCACCTACATTGGGCCCATTAACACTTCTATTATTTCCAGAAGATTTTACGGGTAAATAATAAGGAGCATTATAACAAATAATATCCCAATTTTTTGAATTGTTGTTATAAAGGCCAAATTTATTATCTTCATTATTATCTGGGTTTCCGTACCATTCCCACCTAGGCACAGGTGTAGTTGCTGGTGGGATTACTGGTGGAGATTGATTATAATTCCAACCTGCAATAAATCCATAAGAATGATTGGATATTTGCATTCCTTGGGAGGAAGCTGTGGTCATTTCGGCATCATCATTATTAAAATCCCAAGCGTAAAGCTTTTTTAATCCCCAAGCCATTCCCCTTGATAATGGATTTACTCCTAAAGCCATCATTGTGCCAGCAACATGTGTAGCATGCTCACTGCCAGCAGACGGAGTATCTTTTTGTTCTACTCTTGCCCCAGTTACAAATTCTTGGTGCGAACTTAGAATACCGCCACCGTCCCAAATACCTACTTTACCTATAAGATTATCACTAGACCCGTTTAAATTCAAGCCTAATGAACCACCAGTATAAAAACTATTTGCTTTTGTTGCCCCAGCAGCAAAACTGTTATTATCTGTTTTTAAATAAATAGGGAAGCCTAAATCATCTACTCCTTGTAAAGAAATTATAGAACCATCTTGGTCAACACTAAATGTAACCCAATTCTTTTTTGCTGCCAATTCAAAAGCTTTTTTACGGTTTTCTTGAGAACGATTAGCAAAAGTCTTTGATAATGTATTAAGCTTTAAATATTGCTCATCTGTTACGTAAGCAACCTTCTCTTGTGAAAAAGAGGTTTGAATGACAGAAATTAAGAGAGAAAAAAAGAAAATTTTCTTGAACATAAGTTGAATTTAATTTTGTTAGCGGCCTAACCTTTCTTGTGTAATAGAATTAAGGCAATTATAAAAATGCTTAATTTATTTATAAGAAACAAAGAAAAATTAAATTAGTTTACTAAAAATCAGAAACCTTCTCGTTTTCTTATCCATTCAAATAATTCGTCTATATGCTTTTCTAAAATTAAACCGCAATTAACTTCATTGTGGATACAAATTTCTTTGAGTGAATTTTGAAAATGATAGGCTATAGAACCAACAAAATGACAGTAGTAAGATCGAAAATCTGGATAGGTTAATACATGTGAATTGATGAACTCTTGCAATCCTTTATTGACTAAATCCTTAATATAAGGATGAGAAGAGTGGACACTCATAAAAGGCGCAAATGAGGCTAAATAATAATTTGGATGCGATTTTTGATACAGATTTTTAATAACTAGTTCCTTATTAATTTTAAAAGTATCATAAAAAGCTTCAGCAATATCTTTTGGAGTTTTTTGATATAGAAAATCTGTTATTAAAATTTTGCCAAAGTATGTTCCAGAACCTTCTTCGCCTAAAATATAACCCAAACCTAACTTATTAGGAAAATTTTGGCTACCATCATAAAATGACACATTTGACTCGGTACCTAAAATACAAGAAATGCCAGGTTTATCTTTACATGTTGCTATAGCAGACCCTAAAGAGTCTGACTCAACACTAATAAAGGCATTAACAAATTTATGAGATAATGCATTAGAAACAATTTCTCGCTTATCTGGAGTGGTACAACCGGCACCAAAAAAGTAAATCTCGGTAACTTTAGATTCTAATCCATCAAAATCCTTAATATGATTTAGAAATCTTATAATATCTTTCTCTGAGTTAAATACTGGATTAAACCCTACAGAAGTAATCTTCTGGGTAGATTTATCTAAATTTTGTAGAACCCAATCTGTTTTTGAAGAACCACCATCGGCTACGAGAAGCATTTAAATATCTTTTAATAATTCGCTTGTTAAAGGCTTTCCAATAAAATCCGTGACATTATTAAATTCTATAACTTTTTTATGATCATTAGGATCTAAAGAAGATGTTAACATCACTATTTTAACTTTATCTTTTTCAAAAGATTGAATTTCTTGAAATTCTACGAGGAAATCAAACCCAGATTTAACAGGCATTCTGATATCTAAAAATATAACCTCAGGTAAAGATTGTCCTTTATTTCCTAAATCTTGCAAATAATCTATTGCAGACTGAGTAGATAATTTGATAATTATTTCTTCTGCAAAATTATTGGTGATAAGTATTTTCTCGTTAATCATATTATCAATAAAATTATCGTCTATTAATAACACTTTCTGATACTTATTTGCTGGCATATTTATTATTTATTATTTTAGCAAATATATAAAAAGAAAACATTTAGCTCATTAATTATCAGTAATCTTTAACCCACCAGATAACTGCTTAATAAAAACCTCAGATAACTTTGTAAGAAACAAAGCATTGGTATACCTAGCGTTTACATCAATATAATTTCTTTGCGCCTCTCTTAATTCTAAAGGCACAATACTTCCAATTTTATATTTCTCTAAATTAATTTCTAAGTTTTCTTTGGCCAATTTAAGATTAGACTCTTCAAGCTTAATGAGTTTTAAATTGGTTTGATAGCTTTGATAATTTGATAAAAGTTGAGCAAGGATATCTTGTTTTAAACTTTCTAATTCAAAAGTTGCATTTTCAGTTTGTATAATAGCGTTAGTTTCGTTTCTCTTTTGCTGAAAACCATTAAAAATATTTATAGAAGCTGTTAAACCATAATTCAAACCTCTATTATTTGATCTCAATGCAAAACTTGTAGGGGGAGCAATAGAATTGGCGAAGTTATAACCTGATGTTAAATTAATCACTGGATACCTTGCTCCTTTTACTTGTTTTACAAATAAATCAGCTAATTTCTTATTGGTATTAGCTACTTTAAGGTTTGGGTTGTTGCGTTGTACATTTAACTTTAAATCATCATAATTTAGAATGCTACTCAATAAAATATCTTCAAAAACATCAAATTGAGTGTTTAAATCTCTAGCCAAAATCTGATTTAACCTTATCTTTTGTGTAGCAAGTAAATCTTCTTGTCTTAATAATGCGGTAGTATCTGAATTTAAATCAACTTGCGCCGCTAAATATTCTAATTTAGAACCTTTACCTAAAAAATATCTATTCTTAGCATTATTAACACGTACCAATGAAACATCTAAAGCTGTTCTTGATGCTTCTAATTGCTTTTTAATGGCAATAACGTTAAAATACGCTTCTAAAACATTGGCAATGGTTGTTTGAACAGTTATTTGAGCATTTACTTCGCCTAATTTTTCTAATTCTTGAAGTCTATCGTAATTAGCGAACATCTGGAAACCATCAAAAATCCTCCAATTTAGGCCTATTCCATAATTTAAATTACTAGTTTCGGCATTATTTGCAGTTCTGGTCTCTCCAGAAGCTAAATCTACAGAACTGGTCTCTAACCTATTGTTTTGAACTAGATTACCCGTAACTATAGGCAAAAATCCTGCTGCACCAATATCGCTATTATTAGATGCTATGGTTGCATTATTTTGGCTTAATTTAATAGAATAATTGTTTTCTAAGGCTATACTTACAGCTTCTTTTAAACTTAGATTTTGTTGTGCTAAAACAGTAAACTGTGTAATTACAAAACCTAAAAAGAAAGTTAAGAATTTAATTTTTTTCATTTTTTAAGCTTTATTTTTCTCTTCTTTAATGTGCTTTTCTGCTATCTCTGCTCTTGTTTCTTTGTGCTCTTTAGACCAATAAATGTAAATTGATGGAATTACAAAAAGGGTTAACAATAAAGAAAACAGAGACCCTCCAATAATAACAGTTCCCATACTCATTCTACTTTTCGCTGCAGCACCTAAAGCCATTGCAATTGGTAACGCACCTAAAGCTATAGCCAAACTTGTCATTAAAATAGGTCTTAGTCTTGCTACAGATGCTTCTCTTATAGCTTGTGCAACAGGCATACCTTGTTCTTTTAATTGATTGGCAAACTCAACTATTAAAATACCGTTTTTAGTTACTAAACCTATGAGCATGATGGTTCCAATCTGACTAAAGATATTCCAAGACTGATCTAAAAGCCATAAAGAAAAGAAAGCGCCAGCAACAGCCATAGGTACAGTAATGATAATAATGACAGGATCAATAAAACTTTCAAATTGGGCTGCAAGTATTAAATAGACTAATAAAAGTGCTAAACCAAAGGCAAAAGCTGTATTAGAACTACTTTCTACAAAGTCTCTAGACTCGCCTGCCAAGTCTGTTGTAAAAGTATCATCTAATATTTTTTCTTTAGCCCGCTCCATTGCCTCTATACCATCTCCAATAGTTTTTCCAGGAGCTAAACCACCAGATACCGTTGCGGCAGCAAATCTATTGTTACGATATAATTGAGGCGGACTACTTTGCTCTGTTGTTTGTACTAAGTTGTCTAACTGAATCAATAATCCTTCATTATTTCTCACATAAATTGCACTTAAATCGTAAGGATCATTTCGCTTATCTCTTTCAAACTGTCCAATTACTTGATATTGCTTGCCATCTCTAATAAAATATCCAAATCTTTGTGCACTTAAAGATAGTTGTAAGGTTTGAGCTACATCACTTACAGAAATACCCAAGTTTTGCGCTTTATTTCTATCTATAGTTACATTAAGCTCAGGCTTATTAAATTTTAAATTTACATCGGTGTTGGTAAAGGTTGGGTCTTTAGAAATTTCGTCCATAAATAATGGAATCTTTTCCCTTAAGTTTTCAAAATTTTGATTCTGAATGATGTATTGAACAGGTAAACCTCTAGATCGCCCTACCGCAATTGTAGGTTGTTGAACAACAAAGGCTTTTGCTTGATTTAACTTTTTAAGATTTGACGTTAACTGATTTGCAATTTCCATTTGAGAAACCGCCCTTTCTTCATTGTCTTTTAATTTTACCCTAAAAAAGCCTGTATTTGGCGCTCCCGAGCCTGAAAAACCTGGTGCCGTTACTGACAAATCTGCCGCAAGATATTGACCAATAGAATCTTGAACCATGTCACCAACACTGTATATATAGTTATCTGTGAATTGATAAGAAGAGCCTTCTGGGGCCGTAATAGACATGTATAAACTTCCTCTATCGTCTAATGGTGCTGTTTCTTTTGGTAGTAAATTCCAAAACAGAGCTATTAAACCCAAACAAACTATAACAATTGGAAAGGCAAGCCATCTACGTTTTAAAAAACTTTCTAATGAAGTTTGATAATTTGTATTTAAACTTTCAAAAAATGGTTCGGTTTGATTGTAGAACTTAGACTTTTTAGTGTTCTTCATTAAGTAAGCATTCAACATTGGCGTTAATGTTAATGATACAAATGCCGAAATTAATACCGCTGCACCTATTACCACACCAAACTCTCTAAACAAACGGCCAACAAATCCTTCTAAGAAAATTACTGGTAAAAAAACAGCCGCTAAGGTGATAGAAATCGAGATTACGGCAACAAATATTTCGTTCGTACCTTTAATAGCCGCCTCAAATGGAGACATCCCTTCCTCTACTTTTTTATAAATGTTCTCTGTAACTACAATACCATCATCAACCACTAAACCAGTAGCTAATACAATGGCCAATAGGGTTAAAACGTTTACCGAAAAGCCCAATAAAAACATGATAAAAAATGTAGCTACTAAAGAAACAGGAATATCTATTAAAGGTCTAAATGCAATACTCCAGTCTCTAAAAAACAGGTAAATGATAATTATTACTAAAAGCAATGCAATTCCTAAAGTTTCAGCTACTTCAATTACAGATTTTTTGATAAATAATGTATTATCTAACGCAATATTTAATTTTATATCCTTAGGTAATTCCTTTTTAAACGATTCGTACTCTTGATAAAACTTTTCTGCAATATCTAAATAATTAGCACCTGGCTGCGGTACAATAGCTGTTGCAACCATGGGTTTTCCGCTCGATCTTAGTACGGTTTCTTCATTCTCGGGGCCTAAATTTGCATAACCAACATCTTTAAATCTGATAATATTTGTGCCATCATTTTTAATGATTAAATCATTAAACTCATCAACTGTAGTTAAATTTCCTTTAGTTTTAACAGTTAACTCGGTATTGTCTCCTGATATTTTTCCCGATGGTAAATCTACATTTTGCTTTTCTAAAGCATTTCTAACATCTAAAGGAGTTATCTTATAAGAAGAAAGTTTTTCGGGGTTTAACCACATACGCATTGCATACGTTTTCTGACCCCAAATTTGAACAGAGGCAACACCTGGAATAGTTTGTAATCGCTGTGCTATTACATTCTCTGCATAATCACTCAATTCTAAAATATCTTTCTCTTCACTTTGAATAGTCATGGATATAATAGACTCGGAATTTGCATCTGCCTTAGAAACTACGGGCACACCATCAATATCTTTTGGCAACTCCCTAATAGCTTGCGAAACTTTATCCCTAACATCACTTGCAGCAACATCTAAATCTTTACCCAAATTAAACTCAACAGATATAGAGCTAGACCCTTGATTACTGCTTGAAGAAATATTTCTTATGCCATCTATTTGGTTGATGTATTTTTCTAAAGGTTCTGTAATTTGAGATTCGATAATATCAGAATTTGCCCCAGGATAAGATGTTCTAACAGAAATTACTGCGGGATCTATTGATGGATATTCTCTTACGCCTAAAAATGTAAAACCAATTACTCCAAATAGCAATAAAATTAAATTCATTACTATGGCTAAAACCGGTCTTTTGATACTTAAAGTAGAAATATTCATTATCTAGTTTCCTTTTATTTTAACCTTTACTAAGGCATCATCTTTAATAGCCATAATGCCCGAAATAATAACGGTATCACCAACTTTTAAACCCTGACTAACTAAAATATTTTCGTCTGTTCTGATTTCTGATTTGATTGCTGTTGCTTTTGCCTTGCCATTTTTTACCAAATAAACTTGCTTACCCTTCAAAACCGGAATTACCGCATCCGTAGGAACTAATATTGCTCCTTTTATAGAAGAAAGCGTTAAATCTATATTAGCAAAAGAGCCAGGAATTAACTCATTATTAGCATTATCTGCCTTAGCTTTTAAAACTAAAGTTCTGGTAGCAATATCAATTGCGGGTTCTTTAGCATAAACTTTTGCTTTAAAAATTTTTGTATTACCCGCTACTGTGAACAGTATTTCGCTACCCATATCAACCATTTGTGCATACTTTTCTGGAACAGCAAAAGTTATTTTTAATGGATTAATACTGATAAGATTAGCAATATCTGTTGTAGGGTTAACATAAGCACCATTAGAAATGTATCTTAATCCAATTTTACCACTAAAAGGTGCTCTAATTTCTGTTCTTGCTATTTGAGCTCTAATTAATTGCGTTTGAGCCTTTAACGATTTTAACTCAGCAATCACATTATCATACTCTTCGGTACTAATAGCTTCAACTTTTAATAGTTTTGCTGCTCTGGCAGCAACTTCTGCAGCTAACTTTTCTTTAGTATTTGCTTGAGAAAGTTGAGCAACTAATTCCTTATCATCAATTTTAACTAATAAATCACCAGCAGATACATTGCTACCCTCGGTAAAATAAATTTGCTTAACCAAACCAGACACCTCACTTCTAATTTGAATTTGCTCATTGGGTTCTAGAGTACCAGAAAGGCTAACTTTGTTATCAAAGTCTTGTTGTTTAACTATCAAACCATCTACCATAATTTCAGATGGAGCTCCTCCTCCTTTTGGCGCTGATTTTTCTTTACTTCCGCTTTTTATTCTATTAAAAATTAGGTAAGCCAACATCAAAAACAATAAGGGATATATAATGTATTTAATCTTCATAAAATGAAAAGAGTTAAAAGAATTTCAAAAAGCTTAAATAAAAGTTTAAACATTTATTTAAGCTATACTGATTTAATAAAGCGCAAAAATATCAGTATGTTCTAATAAATTGGTTTAAGTAGCAACTATATTACACTACCCATACAAAGATTTTTTAATTATTATTTTGGATATTTTACATTTGAAAAAATAAAAAACCAATGATGAAGCCATTACATTTTAAATTTCTAATTTTTATTGCCCTATTTACTATGACGCTTTCTACAAATGCTCAAAATAATGCAAATATCCGTTTCACAGTTTCATTTTCTGAACCTCAGGCGCATTACGCAGATGTTAAAATGGATATTTCTAACATTAAATCAGAAAATATTTCTGTTAAAATGCCCGTTTGGACTCCGGGATCTTACCTCATTAGAGAGTTTGAAAAAAATGTAGAATCTTTTGTTGCTACAGGAAACAACAAAGAAATAGCTAGCGAAAAAACCAGTAAAAATACTTGGAAAATAAACACCAAAGGATTAAATAAGATAACAGTTACTTACCGTGTTTACTGCTTCGAAGTATCTGTAAGAACCAGTTTTGTTGATGAAAATCACGCATTTTTATCTTCTACGGGTATTTTCATGAATGTGGATGGCAGATTAAATGAGCCAAGTTTAGTAACTATAATCCCACATAAAAATTGGACTAAAGTATCTACTGGTTTACCTCAAGTAGCAGGAGAGAAATTCACGTATTTGGCTCAGAATTTTGATTGGTTATATGATTCGCCTATTGAAGTAGGAAACCAAGATATATTTGAATTTACGGCTGCTGGTGTTAAACACGAGGTAGCCATGGTAGGCGGTGGAAATTACGACAAAGAGCGCTTAAAGACAGACATGACCAAAATAATTGAGAAAGAAACTGCAATTTTTGGCGAGAACCCTAATAAATATTACGTGTTTATTGTACATAATTACCAATCTGGAGGCGGAGGCTTAGAGCATTTAAACTCTACAGTTTTGGGTGCATCTAGAAACGGTTATTCCGACGAAAGAACCTATAGAAGCTTTTTATCATTAGTGGCACATGAATATTTTCACTTATGGAATGTTAAAAGATTAAGACCAATTGCTTTAGGTCCCTTCAATTATAACGAAGAAAATTATACTACAAACTTATGGATTGCCGAAGGTTTTACAGCTTACTATGATAATTTAATTGTAGAGAGAATAGGCGCTTTCTCTCCTGATGAATTCATAAACCTTATTTTAGGTGATTTAAACGCCGTAGATAATGCAAAAGGCAGCAAAATACAATCGGTTAGCATGGCTAGTTTTGATGCTTGGATAAAATACTATCGTCCGGATGAAAACAGCGGAAATGCCACCATTTCTTATTACAACAAAGGTTCTTTAATAGCTTGTTTGCTAGATTTAGCCATTATAAATCATTCTAGCGGCACACAATCTTTAGACGATGCCATGAAATATGCCTATAATGAATTTTATAAAAACAAAGGAAGAGGTTATACCGACGCAGAAATGAAAGCTGTTTTCGAGAAATTTACAGGTCAAAACTTAGATCAGTTTTACAGAGACTATATTTATGGTACCGTAAGTTTAGATTTTAACACGTTTTTAAATTTTGCGGGTTTAAAGCTATTAGACAAAACCAGAAATAATAACCAAGTCTATTTAGGTGCAACTTTTTCTAGAACTAATAAAGCAGAAATTGCAACGGTATCAAGAGGTTCATCTGCTTGGGAAGCCGGTTTAAACGTAAAAGACGAGGTTTTAGCTATAAATGGACAAAGAGTTACCGACGTTTTATCAGCATTAACCAACCTTGACCAGAAAAAAGTAGCCGAATTTTTAATTAGCAGAGACGGGTTATTAAAAACCATTAAAGTAACGTTTATTCCTTCAACAAGTAAAAATATGCAAATAGAAAGAATAGAGAATGCTACTGCAGCTCAAAAAGCTGTTTTGAAGAAATGGTTAAGTTTATAAGCCAACTTTAACCAACAAAAAAATCCTGTTAAAATTAATTAACAGGATTTTTTTTTTGATTTTTATTCCTTCTCTAGAAAGTAAACTTAATGGTTGCAGCAGTTTCGAAACCTAAATAAGGGCCGTTAGCAAACTCTAAGCGTGGATGTATATCTGCAGAAAGCGCAAAAGGAATTTCAGGAATTTTCCATTCTAAACCTAAAATACCGTCAGCACCTAATAAAATCGCTTTATCAACATAAAGTCTATCATTACCATAGTATCTGTAACGTCTACCAGCATCAATAGCACCAATATGCGCTCCAGCACCATAATACCAATTTAAAGAAGGCTCAGAAAATGCAACAGCATGCTTCTCATATAAACCAGTTAATATAAAAACACCTGGTCTTAATCCTAAAATACCCTCTATAGCAGTACTAGAATTAGTAAAATGTTTAATAGCTAATCCGTTCTCGTATCCACCTACTCTTACACCTACCGAAGTCTTATAATTAGATTGAGCCATAGTTCCTAAACCTAGCATCATCATAAGTGCTAAAGCACCAAATTTCATCTTATTCATAATCAATAATTAATTTTAATACGTTTATTCAATTAAAATGCCAACTTTCTAAAAACAACTACAAATCTTTGGAAAATTTTCAATATTTTAATTCCAGTTATAATCAGAAAATAAGCCCTTGTAATTTAATTATCATGTTTTTATACCATTTTGTATTTTGGTATGAAATTTAAGTTTTTTTTCTATTTTTGATTTATTGCTATTTATCCTAAAACCGATAGCAAACCAATTAACCGATTATAAAACTCTTAATACTAGAAACATGAGTACTATTAACAGAGTATTTGATTTGCTTGTTTACGCAAAAGACAAGTATCAAATTAGCGATATTCTAGCTTCTAAAGTAAATGGAAACTGGGTAAAATACAGCACCGAAGACTTTATAAACACAGCTAACAACGTCAGCAGAGGTTTATTAGCTAGTGGCATAAAAAAAGACGATAAAGTAGCTGTAATGTCTCCAAACAGACCAGAATGGAACTTTTGTGACTTCGGGATTATGCAAATTGGAGCTGCTCAGGTACCTATGTACCCTACACTTGCACAAAACGATATTCGTTTCATTTTAAACGATGCCGAGATTAAAATAATTTTTGTGGCCAATGCAGAACTGTACCAAAAAGTAGACGCTATTAGGGTAGAATCGGGCATAGACCTTAAAATTTATACTTTTGACCGTGTAGAAGGATTACCGCATTGGTCGGAAGTAGATAAACTTGGACAAGAAAATGCTGCTATAGATTTAGAACCTCATAAAGCATTAATCACATCAGATGATTTACTAACACTAATTTATACATCGGGTACAACCGGCACACCAAAAGGTGTAATGCTTACCCACGGTAATTTAATAAGTAATGTAATTTTATCATCAGAACTATATCCAACCGGTGTAAAAAGGGCTTTAAGCTTTTTGCCGCTATCGCATATTTTTGAGCGAATGGTTTTTTACATGTACCTCTACTTAGGAATATCTGTTTACTATGCAGAAAGCATGGAAACCATTGTAGATAACCTCAAAGAAGTTAAACCACATTGTTTCACTACAGTACCTCGCCTATTAGAAAAGGTTTACGATAGAATTGTAGCTAAAGGACATGAGCTAACAGGCATTAAAAAATCTCTTTTCTTTTGGGCGCTAAAATTAGCACATCAATACGAAATGGATGGTGCAAATGGTGCATTTTATGAGTTTAAACTAAAAATTGCCCGTAAATTAATTTTCACCAAATGGCGTGAGGCTTTGGGTGGCGAAATTTTAACCATTGTTTCTGGTGGGGCAGCCTTACAAGAGCGTTTAGCTAGGGTATTTTGGGGTGCCGATATTAAGGTTTTAGAAGGTTATGGTTTAACCGAAACTTCCCCAGTTATTGCAGTTAACGGCCCATTTCCGGGGCAAACTAAATTTGGAACCGTAGGCCGAGTTTTAGCCAATTTAGAAGTTAAAATTGCCGAAGACGGTGAGATTTTAGTAAAAGGCCCAAGCGTAATGAAAGGTTATTACAAACGCCAAGATGCCACTGACGAAGCGATTACCGATGGATGGTTTCATACCGGTGATATTGGCGTGTTAAAAGGAAAGTTTTTAGCTATTACCGATAGAAAGAAAGAAGTTTTTAAAACCGCAGGTGGTAAATATGTTGCTCCACAAGTTTTAGAAAACAAATTCAAAGAATCTATTTACATAGAACAGATTATGATTGTGGGCGAAAACAGAAAGTTCCCATCGGCTTTAATTGTTCCTAACTTTGAAAAATTAAAAGATTGGGCGGCTAAAAACAACTTAACCGAAACAAGCAATAATGAATTAATCAAAAATAAGGCTGTTTGTGATAAAATTTGGAGCGAGGTAGATCGATTAAATGCTTCTTTCGGAAATTGGGAGAAAGTTAAAAAGTTTGCACTTTTACCTCAAGAGTTTACCATAGATGGTGGCGAGTTAACCCCTAAGTTGAGTTTAAAAAGGAAAGTGATACTCACCAAAAACGCCGATTTAATAGAGAGAATTTACGCAAACTCAGATGCTTTAGCTCATCACATCAGTTAAATAAAAATAAATTATAAGCTTACAGAAAACACGGTTTCAAATACATGGCCGTGTTTTAATTTTTGTATTCCTTCCTTAACGCTAAAATCTTTGGGTTCGCCTTCGCTATCGGCAATGCCTAGCCAAGGTTCTATACATAAAAACGGAGCGTTTTCTTTAGTCCAAATCCCTAAATGCTCAAAATGAGGGTAAGCTACCCTAAGAAATTTATTACTTTTTCTACTTTTTAATGTTACGGCTTTGGCCTCAATATGCTTAAAAACCAAAGCATCTTTTTGAAACAAATTATAATTTAAATCTAGCTGCTGATTTTGCAAAGGAACAGCAACTGTTTTGCCATTAAACAACCCACTATCAGATAATTGATGCGTAAACAAAGCCTCGTTTTGTCCTTCAAAAATTAAGCTATAATCTTCAAAAGTTTCGCCGGTTTGCATGGGAACATTAAAAGCAGGGTGTGCCCCTACCGAGAAATAAATATCGCCAGCATCCATATTAATTACTTTATATAAAATGTCTAATTGACGACCTTTTAAATGGTAAATAACCTGAAACTCGAATTTAAACGGGTAAACTTTCAGGGTTTCTTCATCAAATCTTAATCTAAAAATAGCTTGCTGTGGGGCAGCTTCAATTTTTCTAAAAGTACTGGTTCTGGCAAAACCATGGCGTTTTAACACATAGCTTTTATCGTTAAATAAAAAACTATCATTTTGCAAACCACCTACAATCGGGAATAAATGAGGCGCATGGTATCCCCAAAAATCAGGGTTACCTTGCCAAATATGTTCCGTACCATCCTCCTTATTAACAATAGAAATTAACTCGGCTCCTTTGGCACTTACGCTTACCTTAAGAAAAGCATTTTCTAAAACTTCCATTTTAAAGTTTTTTAAATTTATCGGCTAGTTGTTTTAACATATCCTCGTCAGCAGGTTTATTGTCTTTAGGCTTAAAAGGCTTTTGATAAGGCTTTGCAGCAGGTTGTGCTGCTTTGTTAAATGGTTTTGCAGCCACCGGTTTTGCGGGTGCTTCAGTCTTTACAAAAGGTTTAGCAGGCTCGGTTGTAGGTGCTTTTGCAGCGCCATCTACTTTCTGACTGTTTTTTTGTTCTTGCTTTTGGTCTCTATGCTGCTTCCAAAATTTCTCTAACCTATTTTTGGTATAAAGCGGAAAATCGCCATTCATGATCCAAGCATAGTAACTAGGCTCGGCATCAAAAACCTCGTAAACAGTCTTGCCTTTATGCTTTCCAAAGTTAAAAACAGGTAAATTATCATCATTGTAAACCATTCTACCAGCAAAATCTACCGGTTTATTTAAATTAGTGAAATTGTGTAAAGCATCTACATCATTAACAACAGGTTTAGAAACATTACCTTTTTTATCTTCAAAAGCTACGTCTTTGTAACGCTCTATTTGGGCAAGTAAAACTTCGTAAGTTGCTTTAATATCCGCCTCGGCCGAGTGTGCATTGATAATATCTTTCCCACAATAAAACTGATAAGCTGCTTTTAGAGTGCGCTGCTCCATTTGATGAAAAATATTTTGTACATCAACAAACTTTCTTTGGTCTATATCAAAATTAATTCCTGCTCTTAAAAACTCCTCTACTAGCATCGGTATATCAAACTTATTAGAGTTATAACCGGCTAAATCGGCATCGCCTAAAAACTCAATAATTTCTGGTGCTGCCTCTTTAAACGTTTTAGCATCTTTAATATCCTCATCGTAAATACCATGAATAAGCGAGGTTTCTAATGGAATTGGAATAGTAGGATTAATTTTTAGGGTTAAAACCTCCTCGGTACCATTGGGCATGGCTTTTAAAATAGATATTTCTACAATCCTGTCCGACGATACGTTAATGCCCGTTGCCTCTAAATCAAAAAATGCTAAAGGACGTTTTAAATTAAGTTTCATGTATATTTAATGAGTGTATTTTAAATTGAAAATTGGTTTAACTAAAAATAATAATGCCTAAAATAATGCCAATAATCATGATGGCGTACAGCATCAACTCGTTACCGGCAAATTGCTTGTATTGGCTCCAAAACGAATAGTCTGATTTATTTTTAGTCATTAAATTAAAATTATTAAGAGGCAACAAGGTCGTAAAATAAATAGCAGGATAAAAGGAAAAGGAGAAATTAATGTGAATTAGCTTTTGAAAAAAGGGATTATTTGGGCGCATCCCCAAAAGAAAAATTTGGGGTCGGGCTAAACGGGGTACCGTAATTTGTTTTGTTGCGTTTAGAAGCAACAAACAAATGTACCAAGCCCTTATACCCCTTGCGCAAACCTAAAGCGTGGAAATTTTATAATTTATTTTCATTTTAAAAACCGAAATAATTAGCTAAAACATTTCAATTTTTACCCTAAAACTGTAAAAATTACAAGAACATTAAAAGCTAATTACTTGTAATTATAAAATTGATATATTAGTAGCAAAAAGGCATAATAACCCCCACAAGCCGACCAAAACAGACGTATAACGGGGGTTTTATTGCACATATATACAAGTTACCAGCAATTTCATTCCAAAATTGTGGAAAATTGACAAAACAAAATGAAATACATCAGATTCATAATATTGATTTTAATATTCTCTTTCGTAGTATATTTTATAAATCAAGTATCTAAAAAACATCAAATATATTCATCGGAAATGCTTAAAAATGATGTTGAATTCGAAGGAAGAATTACATATATAAAAACCTCACAAAATCATGCTTTCGGAATAATCGGTATTGAAATTATAAAAAGTAATTTAAAAAAATTTGAAAATTTAAAACTTAATGAATACTTTCCTTATAAAATAAGAAATAACTATGCGGAAATCTATTGCACCGTGAATGTTGACAGAAAAAATGGAGAAATAATAAAAATTATATCTAATGAGAGTACTATTTATTACAATCCAAAATTCTCTAATGAAATTGGAGATTTACACTTAGTCTCAGACGAAACGGACAAAAAATTTATCGAAAAATATTCAAAAATAAAAGATTAAAAAGAAACTGCTGGTAATCGAGTAGACGGCTCTGCCAGCAACCTGACAGAGTGCGCCTCTCACACCACCGTACGTACGGGTCTCGTATACGGCGGTTCGTAAACTGATGGGTTGAGTTTTGTGTAAATCTCTAGCATGGAG
>JBIKIN010000043.1:0-17129 GCA_044361595.1 Pelobium sp.
CTCAATTAGGGAAAATTAAAACAGCATCGCAAGGGCAAATTACCATTGCTGGAAATTATTCTTACGAAGAAGAAAATACAGGTGCTAATGATAAACCTAAAGAACCTTACATTCAAAAAGCAAGAGTGGTGAGCTCTATTGTTTTCTTTTTAGAGTAGTAGATAATTGGTTAACTTACCTTTTGATAATTAACAATTAAGCATATATATTGTTAACACCTAAAATAAATATATCACAAATACATGATTGAAACCCACCTAACAGATAAAAATGTTTTAGGAACGCCGCTACAAATAGCAGGTAAAAACCCTTTAACTGGATTTTACAGAGATGGTTTCTGTTGTACAGGCCCACAAGATAGCGGTAAACATGTGGTAGCGGCCGTGGTTACTGATGCTTTTCTACAGTTTACATTAGCAATGGGAAACGATTTAATTACTGCATACCCCGCTAGTAATTTCCCTGGATTAAAAGCTGGCGATAGATGGTGTTTATGTGCCTCTAGATGGAAACAAGCTTTTGATTATGGCTTTGCGCCACCCGTAATTTTAGAAGCCACTCATGAAAAAGCATTGCTCTATGCAACTTTAGAAGAGTTAAAAGCAAATGAGTTTAAAATAAAAAACGCCGATGGTTATTAATTCCATCAGCGTTTTTTAAATATAATTTCTCTTATTTATTTTTAGGAATCTCCTTTTCTATCTCTACAATATCAACCTGAGATGCGCTTGTAAAATCGCCCATCAAGTGGTTGTTAAAATAATCGGCTAAACGCCAAAACATATACTCGGTCATATCACCAAAAGAATGTCTTTGTCCTGGTACCAATACATAATCAAACCTTTTATTAGCTTTAATTAAAGCATCGGCAACTCTAGTTGTACCTGCAGGATGCACATTATTATCAATATCGCCTGTCATTAACATTAAATGTCCTTTTAAATTTTTAGCAATATCTGGGTTTTTATCAATGGAGTATTTAAAAGTAGTATCTCCTTTGGTAGTGATAACCTCTTTAACACCATGGTGTTTTTCGCTCCACCATCTGTTATAAATACTATTATCATGATTTCCTGATTCTGAAACGGCAACCTTAAAAAAATCTGGGTAAACAAGCATAGCCGCGGTAGACATAAATCCACCGCCGGAATGACCTGTAATTCCAACTTTATTGATATCTATAAATTTAAAACGATCTGCTAATTGTTCTGCCGCAGCTTTTTTATCAGCTAGACCATAATCGCGTAAATTACCGTAACCATAAGTATGATACCATTTAGAACGAGCCGGGTGGCCTCCTCTATTTCCTACAGTAATTACAACATATCCAAACTGTGCTAAACGGTCGGTTGTGTTCATTCTTGCACTAAAACCTTTATTTACAGCCTCAGTTTGAGGTCCAGGATAAATATATTCTATAATTGGATATTTTTTATTTGGATCAAAATCAAATGGCTTATACATTACCCCATAAATATCAGTTATGCCATCATCTGCCTTTACTTTAAATGGTTCAGGGAATTTATAACCAGTTTGCATTAATAAAGACAAATCTGCTTCTTCTAAATCCATTACTTTATTACCTAATTGATCTAAAACAACAGATTTTGGCACTGTATTCACCCTAGAAAAATTATCAATAAAGAATTGACTCTCATCATCCATATTAATTTGGTGATCAAAATCTCCTTTGTTTAATAATTTTAAGCCGCTACCATCAAAATTAACGCTGTATAAATGCATGTAATATGGATCTTCATTGGCTTCTCTCCCATTGGCTGTAAAATACAATACGCGTTTCTTTTCATCAACATTCACAACAGACTCGCAATGAAAAGCTCCTTTTGTAATTTGATTTTTAAGCGTTCCATCACCATTAAACAAATAAAAATGACCCCAGCCATCACGCTCACTCCAATGAATAATTTCTTTACCGTTATTAATCAAACTAGGTCTTTGTATTTCTACATAAGTATTAAAACGTTCTAAAATGATAGGTTTAACTTCGTTAGTTTTGATATTAAAGCTACAAACGTCTACACGTTTTAAATCTCTACTGGTGCGCCCAAAATAAAAGCTACTATTATCGCCTAACCAAATAGAAGGTCTAAACTCATTATCTCGGTCTTTATTGAGGTTTTCTTTACGCCAAACACTCAATGTTTGATCTTTAAATGCATTTACATTTAACTTTTTAGATGTTTTTGCGGCAAAATCAAATAATAAAAACTCATCAATTGGGGCTTCTTTCTCTCCTGGCATTTGGTATTTATAGGTTTCTAAAGTAGGACGCCCTTTTCCAGTACTATTAATTACCCATAAATCTTTTACTTTTCTATCGTCGCTTCGGTTTAAAATGAAATATTTAGAATCGGGCGACCAAACCACATTTGCACTTCTTCGCTTTTTCTGGTTCTTTTCGTAAGTCTCGTTATCCTCACCATATCCGCTATCTCCACTACCATAAGAATAATATTTTACACCATCTTTGGTTAATTGGTTTTCTACAATAGTGCTATCGTCTTCGTTTTTAACAGCTTTCTTGTAGTTTTCTTTGTCCATCCAATACAAGTTATAATTTCTAGAAAAAATAATGGCCGAAGAATCTGGAGCAACAGAACCCCATCTTGGTTTAGCTTTTGGTTTTTGATAATTCTCTATTTGGGTAAGTTTCTGAGTGGTTAAATCGTAATTAAAAGAGAAAATTTTCTTTTGTAATGAATCTGCAGCTTTCTTATCTTTTCTATCTGGTTTAAGCTCATCTACAGTACTTTTTAGTTCAAAAGTGATGCTTTTCTCGTCTTTAGAAAACTTTAATTCTTCAATTGGTAAATGTTGTGCATCAAAAGGGTCTTGAACAATTGTTGTAATTTCTGCGGCTAACTTTACAGGATCAAACAAAGTTTTCTTACTTTTCAAAGCAGGATCTACAATGTACCATTGCTTCCCTGAAGGTGTTTCGTACTGATACCAAAAACGATGGCTCAATTTTAACCAATGTGGATCTACGCTAGTAGAATAAACCATTTTACGGAGTTTTGTAGGCGAAAATTTTGCCGCTAATTGATAATTAGCTTTTGGATTTACTTCTGCCTGTTCAGAAATGGTGATAGTTTTGGTTTGGGTGGCCGCAGTAAAGCAAATGAGCTGTGCAGCTAAAACTAGTTTGTAAAATTTATTCATCTGTTTAGTTTAGTGCTGCTAAAATATTTATTTATGGCTATATAGATTTACAATCCATGTAATAAAGTTGATAGTATTCATGAAAAGCATTAAAACAATATCATAATCTTTAGGTTTTAAGTTTAATATCTGATTTATTGCCAGTTAAGACCAAACCAATTTCCTTGAAAAAAGTATTTGAAAACATTTTATCTGAAGAATTTAGGGAACGTGTAGAACGTGTCTTTATTTGGATAGCTATCATTAGCTTTATACTTCATCTATTATTAATTTTTTTGGTAAATCAAGATGTCATCCATTTAAACTCTAAGCTTACTAAAAATCCCATTTCGGCAATTTATACACCTTTCTCTTTTATTCTGGTTTACGAGGTTTTTTTGCTGGTTTTTTATTTGCCAAAATCTATATCAAGTTATATTGGGAAACAGTATGAAATTATTACGCTGATCGTGATTAGAAGGATTTTTAAAGATATTGGCTACATGGAATTATCTGCCAATTGGTTTAAGTTAGAAAGCGATTTACAAATTACTTATGACCTAGTTACGGCAATAATTTTGTTTTTCGTAATTCAGCAATTTTATAAAAATATAGAAAAACAAGCTTTCAAGATAAATAAAAAATCACATGATAATGATTTTAAAATACAACGTTTTATTAAACTAAAAAAAACAATAGCTACTATTTTAATCCCGACAGTTATACTTCTTGCGGTTTATTCATTCATAAGCTGGATTGTACCATCAGTCCAAAATCAATGGAATGATGTTAACTCGTTTAAAAAAATCAATAATATCTTCTTTGAAGATTTTTTCATTTTATTAATCATTATAGATGTAATTCTACTCTTATTTTCATTTTTCTATTCAGATAGTTTTCATAAAATCATAAGAAACTCGGGCTTTATAATTTCCACTATTTTAATAAAGCTATCTTTCTCTGTGGAGGGTTTAATTAACAATGCTTTAATTTTAACAGCAGTAATATTTGGATTTTTAATTTTATTGATACACAATGCTTACAAAAGCGATTCTGTTACAGATAATTAGAAGTAAAATTTTTAACCTGGTTTTATTTATGGATTAGTGAATTTATTTAAAAAAATTCCACAACCATCAATAGTCTTAGGCGAAGCGTGACAACGAATTAACCACTAAAAAGAATCTTCAGATTTCAAAAACCTTAATTAACTTCATTTTTAATTGAATAGTTCCTACTATTTATAAAAAATGATCTTAAAAATTTATTTATTACATATAATCAAAACGCTACTTATTAATAATTTTAATTGAAAGTTAAATATTTTTTTTATCAAAGAGATAAATAGTGAAGTAATTATTTAAATTTGTTAATACCTAGTTTAAAAAAGTATTATAATTTAAAATAGTCCAAAATCAGTACATGGCATGAAAAAAATTATCATTTTGTTAACTTTAGCTTTAAGTTTTAATTCTGGTTATTCGCAAAGTAATTGGTTTAAACTTTATACAGATTCTACTGCTTTAGTAAAAGATGGAAACATGATTACCTATAAGTTTATTGCTGATGTTAAGAAAATAAAATCTGATATTAATTTTGATGTCAAAACGGTTTTAAATACTACACCCTATTTAATTTATTTTGATGGTTACGGAAAAATTAAAACGGCTAACCTTCCATTATGGCAACAGGTAATCCCTCAACAAAAACAATTTTTTTATGAGGTAGCTGGAGACGAAACTAAAGGTAAAAATGCTTTTGGCTATTTTTTTAACGGTTTTTATTTACCTCACGAGTTAGGCCATGCTTTACAACAGGTTAAAGAAGGAAATGTGCTAGGTTCTTACGATAGCGAATACCTTGCAAATATTATAGCAATTTTGTGGTGGAGAAAAATGGGAAGAAGTTTAGAATTAAAGCAATGTTATGAAAGTGCTAAAGTAATTTGGACAAAATTACCTAATCCCGTACCGCAAGACACAAATATTAAAGAGTACTTTACAAAAAATTACCAAAAGGCTACGGAAAACCCATATACTTATGGATATATGCAGTTTAAGCAGTTTATAGATATTTACGAAAATAAAGATCTGCCAAGTTTCGATGTTTTTATAGCCAATTATTTAAATCAAAAGCAAGCACAACCTCTTAAATTTTAATCAAATAGTTTATTTTAGTTTAAAACTAAATTAACAATATTTTAACTCTAATCCCCAGCTATATGATTTAAACAAAGCGTGAGTTCGAATTAAGAAATAAAGAAGAGTCTCCAAACTCAAATAAATCTATTTAAAACCACAATCTTTACCAATTTACTACCTATCTTACCATAAATTAAATTCAGATAAGAGGAAAAATATGAAAGTAGCACTATTTAGCACTAAAAAATATGATAGCGCATTTTTTGAAGCTGTTAATGTTGATGGTAAGCATGAGCTTACTTATTTTGAGACAGCACTGAATAAAGACACAGTAGACTTAACTAAAGGTTTTGATACAGTTTGTGTTTTTGTAAACGATTCTATTAATAAAACGGTAATTGCTAAATTAGCTGAAAACGGAGTTAAATTAATTGCACTAAGATGTGCTGGGTTTAACAATGTTGATGTAAAAGCAGCACTAGAAAATAACATTAAAATAGTTCGTGTTCCGGCCTACTCTCCGCAAGCTGTTGCAGAACACGCTGTTGCATTAATATTAACCCTTAACCGCAAAACACATAAAGCCTATAACCGAGTACGAGAAAACAATTTTTCGTTAGAACATTTAACTGGCTTTAATTTATTTGGAAAAACGGTAGGCGTTGTAGGTACTGGATTAATTGGTGCCGCCTTTTGTAAAATTATGCTAGGATTTGGCTGTAAAGTAATCGCTTTTGACGTAAAACCATCGAAAGAATTAGAAGCTTTAGGTGTAAGCTATCAAAGCTTTAATGATTTAATTGCAACATCAGATATTATTTCACTTCATTGCCCTTTAAACGAACAAACCAATCATTTAATGAATGCTACGGTTTTTAATAATATGAAACCAAAATCTATGTTGATTAATACTGGTCGTGGTGCTTTAATAGACACTAAAGCGGTGATTGATGCCCTAAAAAAAGAGCAATTAAGTTATTTAGGTATTGATGTTTATGAGCAAGAAGCTGAAATGTTTTTTAGAGATCTTTCAGAAACCATAAACAAAGACGAAGTTTTTATGCGTTTACTTTCATTTCCAAATGTTTTAATAACCGCCCACCAAGGATTTTTTACAGACGAGGCTTTAACCGAAATTTCGAATATTACGCTAAATAACATCAGTGACTTTGAAAATAATAGACCTTTAGTTAATGAGGTTAAATAAAAGCTAAAGGCTTAAAGCACAAAGCTAAAAGCTTACATTACTGCTATAATTTAATGTTATTAGAAAATCACTAATTAAAGGCTTAGTTTTTTATTTTAAACAATCGCCGCTCTAACTCTTAATAATTTAACTAATAAATCTTCCAATAAATCAATTTGAAGCATATTTGCTCCATCTGATTTGGCATTTTTAGGATCGGGGTGAGTTTCTATAAATAAACCATCGGCACCTACCGCAATGGCTGCTTTGGCTATGGTTTCTATTAATGCGGGCTTCCCTCCTGTTACGCCTGATGCTTGATTGGGTTGTTGTAAGGAATGGGTAACGTCCATAATTACTGGAACATTAAAGCTTCTCATTTCTGGAATACCTCTAAAATCTACTATTAAATCTTGGTAGCCAAAAGTATTTCCCCTATCGGTTAGTAAAACATTTGGATTACCACTTTCTGTAATTTTATCTACCGCATATTTCATAGAACCAGCAGATAAAAACTGACCTTTTTTTACATTAACAACTTTGCCAGTTTTTGCGGCAGCAATTAATAAATCGGTTTGGCGACATAAAAATGCAGGTATTTGTAAAACATCTACATAAGCAGCAGCTAAGGCAGCATCGCTACTTTCATGAATATCGGTAACGGTAGGAACGTCAAATTCTCTACCAATTTTTTCTAATATTTTTAAAGCTTTTTCATCTCCAATTCCGGTAAAAGAATCTAATCTAGATCTATTTGCCTTTTTAAAAGATCCTTTAAAAATATAAGGTATTTGCAGTTTATCGGTAATGGTGACAATCTTTTCGGCAATTCTTAAGGCAATCTCCTCTCCTTCTATAGCACATGGCCCAGCCATTAAAAAGAAGTTATTGGTATTGGTATGTTTTAGTTTTGGAATATTTAACATGGTGGTTTTTTGAGTTAACGTATTTGGTTATTCCTTTTTAGATTTAATTTTTATGAACTAATAGATTTTGAAAAAAAACAAATGTCAATCATTAGTAGATTTTATCATTTGTTATTTGTAGAATTTGTCCCACAGGAAGAGCAAAAAGGAAGATGAGCGAAGTTTTTATTTCCACATTTATTACAATTCTTAAAAAGCTCTAGACCACAATGTCTGCAAAAGTCAGTCACAAATTTATATGCATCACTTTCATTGTTTTTTGTTGGAAACTCCCATTTTTTTATAATAAAATCTTTACCACATGATGGACAAAAATGATTCTCAAGTGCTTTTTCTGCGACTTCTTTTTGAACATTTTTTGCTCTTACTTGTGTAGAAACCTGCAATTCGGCTTTTTTAGTTTCAATAAATTGTCTTATTGTCTTTATTGAATAATATCCAAGACCTGTAGATAAAATTATTCCAACAGCATAACGAACATAACCTCCGTAACTTGGAAGATAAGGTACAAGACCAAAGAAAAATGCGTATAAAGAGAAGAGAGTGAAACCAAAATAAAGGGGCCAAAATTTATTACGACGGTAGCGTATAAAAAAGAAAATACCTAATGCTAAAACAGGAGCTACAAAAAGTAATCGAATTAAAAATACTTTAAGATCGTATTGTTTTAATTCATCTAAATATTTTGTCTCAGCTTTTTCATTCTCTATACTAATTAACCTTTGAACAGCAAGCTGTTGCTTATCGTTTTTATCAATTTCAATTTGTCTTGAATTAAGTTTTAAACGCCAATCTTGTTCAATTTTATAAAATTCGTCAAGTTTTCTTGCTCGCTCTATTACTTCTTGATCTTTGTCTGGCGAACCTAATGTCTTCCTAGTTTGAACCCAATTATCAAAAGATTGCTTTTCATTTTTATAATTTTCTTTTGCTGTTGCAATAGTTCTTTCAATGGTTTCTTTTTTAGTAACTATGTTTTCTGCATCAACTCTTAAGATTTCTAATTTTTTGTTTAGGTCATTCATCACAACCTTATTTTCAAAATTTTCTATCTCGGGCCTAACAGTTGCAGTATCAAGATCCTCAATAATTTTATTTGATAAAAGAATTAAAAACAAACATAGAATTATTGATATGGAGTAATAAACAATTCTAGATGTTCTTTCAAGCTTTTTACTATTTAATTCCATAAGTTCTTGTAGACTTTATTAATTGATTAATATTTCAAAAGTATAATATTGGTTCAGCTATTTGAATAAAGCACAATTCCGGCTTTTGCTAAATCCCATCACTAAGACTTGCGCTAGTTTTGGTTTTGTTTTGCGTTAACGATTGCAGCGATATCCTTTTTATTGTCATCCTGAGCGGAGTCGAAGGATTGACGATAAAAAGATTTAGCGGAAAGCGTGTTAAAACGCCCTGATTTAAATTTAATTCCCCAACTCAGACATAAATTTAATTCTCATCAACTGAATTTCTTCTCTGTTATAATCGTCTGTTCCTAACTCTTTTAAGGCAACATCAATCGAGTCGACATCGGCGGAACGGAAATAATCAAAAACCTCTTCTTGTCGGTCTTCATCAATCACTTCATTGATAAAATAGTTAAGATTTAATTTCGTCCCAGAGCTAACAATAGACTCTACTTCTTTCAAAATTTCCTCGTAAGAAATACCTTTAGACGATGCAATATCTTCAAGTGATATATGTCGGTCAATATTTTGAATAATAAAAACCTTTAAAGCAGATTTATTAGCCGTTGTTTTTACTACAAAATCTATTGGACGATCTATATCATTTTCTTCTACATAGTTTTTAATGAGCTCTACAAATTGGGCCCCAAACTTTAAAGCTTTACCATTCCCTACACCCGAAATATTTTTTAATTCATCAGTAGAAATAGGATAATGGGTACACATCTCTTCTAATGATGGATCTTGAAAGATAACAAAGGGTGGAAGATTTTTTTGTTTTGCAATTTTTTTACGTAAATCTTTCAGCAGTTGCAGAAGTTGTGTATCTACAGCACCTGAACCTGCTTGCGGACTATCATCGTCTTCTGTTTGAGCAAACTCTGTATCTCTATTTAGGGTAAATTTTAAACCAAAAGGATTTTTGATAAAATCCTCACCTTTTTCAGATAAGGTTAATAAGCCAAAATTATCTACATCTTTAATTAAAAAATTATCTAAAAGTGCTTGTCTGATTAAAGATTTCCAAAGGTTTAATCCCTCTTCTTTTCCTTTACCAAAATATTTATTCTGATGGTGTTTGTATGATTGAATTTGAGCTGTTTCTTGTCCTAATAGTACGTTGATCAAATAATGATCATCAAACTTTTGACCCAAATCTTTAATCATTTTGAACAACTTTTGAAGAGGTTCTTCGGCACTAAAGTATTGCTTTTGGGCTCTACAATTATCACACTTATTATTACAATCTTGTTCGTTAAAATTCTCGCCAAAGTAGTGTAAAATTTGCTTTCTTCTACAAACAGCAGATTCTGCGTAATCTATAACTTCTTTTAAAATTTGAGTACCAATTTCTCTTTCAGAAACTGGTTTATCTTTCATAAACTTAGCTAGTTTGTCAATATCCTTTTCTGAGTAAAAGGCAACACAAACACCTTCACCGCCATCTCTTCCTGCTCGGCCTGTTTCTTGGTAATAGCCCTCCATACTTTTTGGTATGTCGTGATGTATAACGTACCTTACATCAGGCTTATCTATTCCCATACCAAAAGCAATTGTAGCTACAATAACATCAACATCCTCCATCAAGAATTTGTCTTGTGTATCTGCTCGTACTTTGGGTTCTAAGCCTGCATGATAGGGTAAAGATTTAATGCCATTTATTTCTAATGCATTACTTACCTCTTCTACTTTTTTTCTACTTAAGCAGTATACAATTCCAGATTTACCCGGGTGATTCTTAATATATTTTACAATTTCTTTAATTACATCTCTTTTTGGGCGTACATCATAATAAAGATTTGGTCGGTTAAAAGAAGACTTAAACAAATTAGCATTTGTCATTTGCAAATTCTTCTGTATGTCGTACTGCACCTTTGGTGTAGCTGTTGCTGTTAAGGCTATTAATGAGATGTTTTCTCCTATGTTGTTGATTACCTGTCTTATTTTACGGTATTCGGGCCTAAAATCATGTCCCCATTCAGAAATACAATGCGCTTCATCTATAGCTACAAAAGAAATGGTAAGCTGTTTAAGAAAATCTATATTTTCTTGTTTTGTTAAAGACTCTGGTGCAACATATAATAATTTAGTTTCGCCACTTAAAACATCTTCTTTAACTTTTATAGTTTCTGTTTTATTAAGTGATGAATTTAAGAAATGTGCAATACTTTCTTTCCCTCCAAAACCTCTTAATTGATCTACTTGATTCTTCATTAAGGCAATTAATGGAGAAATTACTAAGGCCGTACCTTCGCTTATTAGCGCTGGTAATTGATAACATATAGATTTACCACCACCGGTAGGCATGATAACAAAAGTGTCGTTTTTAGATAATATACTATTAATAATAGCCTCTTGATCTCCCTTAAACTGATTATAGCCAAAGAAATTTTGTAGATTGTCTGATAAAGAATTTTTAATGTGCATTTTTTTAATCAAAAAAACAGCCCATGCTGATTTAACTTTGAAAATAACATAAATTTGTGAATTAACAGTAATTAATTTAAAAGATTTAACATTTGAAAAGTAAGGAAGAAATTATTGCGATAGCAAAACAAACTATTTTAATAGAGGGAGAAGCTGTAAATCAATTAAATAATCAACTAAATGAAGATTTTTCAAATCTCGTTTCAGAAATTATAAATCTTAAAGGGAGAGTAATCATTACAGGGGTTGGTAAAAGTGCAATTATTGCGCAAAAGCTGGTGGCTACATTTAACTCTACAGGTACTCCAGCTATTTTTATGCATGCTGCCGATGCAATACACGGAGATTTAGGAATTATACAAAAAGACGATTTAGTTTTATGCCTATCTAAAAGTGGAAATACAGCCGAAATAAAAGTTTTAATTCCATTTTTAAAGCAAGGAAATAATAAAATAGCAGCAATTGTTGGAGACACCAATTCTTATTTAGCTAAAAATTCCGATTATATTTTAAATGCTACAGTAGCGAAAGAAGCATGCCCACATAATTTGGCCCCTACCACAAGTACAACTGCTCAATTGGTATTAGGAGACGCCTTAGCAATTTGTTTATTAGAAAGTAAGTCATTTTCCTCGGCTGATTTTGCAAAATATCATCCTGGAGGTGCGCTTGGTAAACAGCTATATTTAAGAGTAGGTGCTCTAAGTACTCAAAACCAAAAACCAGAAATTAATATTAATGCAACCATTAAGGAAGCTATATTAGAAATCACTAAAAAGAGATTAGGAATAGCTGTTGTTACTGATAAAGATCAAATTAAAGGGATTATTACAGATGGTGATTTAAGAAGAATGATGGAGAAATACGACAGCTTTGAACATTTAAAAGTTGTTGATGTGATGACACTGAATCCAAAATCTATAGACTTTAATGAAATGGCTGTTGATGCATTGTCTATGATGAAAGCAAATAATATTACACAATTATTAGTTTTAAAAGATAATATATACAGCGGAGTTGTACATTTGCATGACTTATTGAAAGAAGGGATTATTTAAACTACAAATTATGAATAAAAACAATTATGCTTTAATCATGGCTGGCGGTATTGGAAGCCGTTTTTGGCCTGTAAGCCGCTCTACTTATCCTAAGCAATTTTTAGATGTTTTAGGAACTGGTAAAAGCTTAATTCAAAATACTTTTGAAAGATTTAAAAAAATATTGCCAGTTGAGAATATTTTTATTTTAACTAATGAAAGTTATTTTGATTTAGTAAAAGAGCAATTACCAGAGCTTCAAGATAATCAAATAATTGGTGAACCAATCATGAGAAATACAGCACCATGTATTGCTTATGGATGTTATAAAATAAATCAGATCAATAAAAATGCTCAAATTGTTGTAGCACCATCAGACCATCTAATTTTAGAAACAGAAAATTTTATAGAAACCATAGATAATGCCTTATTAGCTAGCGAAAAGCATCAATGTTTGATAACATTAGGTATTAAGCCATCTAGACCTGATACTGGATATGGTTATATTCAATACAACGGAGATACTATTTCTGCAAATTTGCACAAGGTTAAAACATTTACGGAAAAGCCCTCGTTAGAAATTGCGCAAAGTTTTTTAGCAAGCGGTGATTTCTTATGGAATTCTGGCATTTTTATTTGGAGTGTAGGAGCTATAATAGAAGCTTTTGAAAAGTTTTTACCAGATATGAGCGAAATATTTAGAGATGGAAAACCTTTCTATAATACGCCAAATGAAAAAGAATTTATACAATCGGCTTTTCAAAAATGTATCAATATTTCAATAGATTATGGTATTATGGAAAAAGCAGAAAATGTTTTTGTAATGCCATCTGAATTTGGCTGGTCTGATTTGGGTACTTGGTCTTCTGTTTACGAACTAGCCAATAAAGATTATGTAGGTAACGCTGTTATTAATCCAGAAAAGGTTATTATGTACAACTCGTCTAACTGTATGGTTAATACACCTGAGGATAAGCTAGTAATATTAAATGGCTTGCATGACTTTATTGTAGTAGAGTCTAACAACACGCTTATGATTTGCCCTAGAGATATGGAGCAACATGTAAAACAAGTAGTTGCTGATGTTAAACATAAATTTGGCACAAAATATATTTAATAATTAAATAATAATTACTTTCAAAAAAAATCCTAAACTTAAAAGTTTAGGATTTTTTTTTGATACCTATTTTATATTATTTATTAGCCCAGGCTCTAAACATCCAAGTTGCTTTTTCTTTAAACTTCATAAATCCGGTAATCATATCGGCTGTACCATCATCACTTACAGCGCCACTATTCGCATGATTTATCACCTCACGTTCTATTTTAATTAAAGCATCTAAATCGTCTAAAATAGCATCAACCATTCTTTCTTCTGCTAATCCCTTTGTCTTAATCTCTTTAATAGTTGAGTTTTCTATATAATCTTTATAAGTACTTAAAGGCGATTTACCTAAAGTCAAAATTCTTTCGGCAAGTTCATCAATGGTTAGCTGTGCATTGTTGTAAAGTTCTTCAAACTTAACATGAAGCTCAAAAAATTGCTTACCTCTAACATTCCAATGGCAGCCTCTTAATTTTTGATAATGAATTTGATAATTGGCCAATAAAACATTTAAATGGTCTACCACCTCTACTACTTCTTTGTCTTTTAAACCTATTTTATTCATAATATTTGTTTTTATTTAAAAATGAGACTACCTATTAAAAAATCAGGCTCTTTTAACAGATAGGTTGTAATTTTCTATTTTAGTAACTACAACTTCTGTTCCATTTTCAATAAAACCGTCAATAGAAAGTGCTTCAAATCGTTCTCCACCAATCTCAACCTTACCAGAAGGCCGTAAATCGGTAATTGATTTTCCATTTTTACCTATTAATGATATTTCGGGCTTATGTATTTGATAGCCAGATTTAGAGGTTTGTTCATCATTTAATGATATTTTCTTAAAAGCATTAGATTTTAACAAACTTCCACCAAAGAAAATTGACACACCAACAGAGACAATGAGTGAAATTAACACCATTAAGAAAGCTGTTGTTATTTTCTCGCTTCCACTTACACTCAAATCAAAAAAATCATTTAAAATTAAACTCATAGCTAAACCAACAACAATACATACAATACCTAATATTCCAAAAACACCAAATCCGGGTATCAGAAAGATTTCTAAAATTAAGAGAACAATACCGATTACAAATAATAAAATTTCCCAGTTTGCTGCTAATCCTTCTAAATAAAGCGGAGCAAAAAATAATAATGAAGCAACAACTGCAACTAATAACGCAAAACCTATCCCTGGCGATTGGATTTCGAAATAAATACCACCAATAATAAATAATATAAGCACACTACTTATTGCCGGACTAGTTAAAAAGCCAATTATTACATCAGTTAATGATGGGCTATATTTTATAATTTCCACATTGGTATAACCCTCCATTTTTAATACCTCATCAATAGAATAGGCTTGAGAAACACAATAACCATTTTTGATAGCTTCTTGTGTTGTTAATGTTAATACTTTGCCTTTAGCATTAATACCTTCTATTTCTACATCGGGGTCAACAAATGCTTCAGCAATTCTAGGATTTCTTCCCTTTGCCTCGGCGGTGGTACGCATTAATCCACGCATGTAAGATTGGTACTTCTCTGGTAAAACTTTGCCTTCTCCATTTACCACACTTGCAGCGCCAATATTAGCACCTTTATTCATATAAATTTTATCGCATGCAATAGATATTAATGCGCCTGCAGAGGCTGCATTATTATCTATAAAAACAATTGTTTTGATATTTGCATTAAGAATTTTTGTTCTTATAGAATCTGCGTAATCTAGCAATCCGCCATAAGTGTTCATGTTAATGATAAAAACTTGAGCCCTTTGATCTTTAGCATCTTCAAAAGCCATTTTTGTACTTCGCCAGGCTGTAGGATTTATTTCGTCTTGTAAGTTTAGCTGGTAAACCTTAGTTTGAGCTTTGGTTTGACTGAATAATGCAATAATAATAGAGAAAATGACTATGGTAGTTATCCTTTTCATAATTTTGAGAAATAAATATGTCTAATAGCAATAAATATACATTAAAGCATTTAAACTCTATCCAATCTAATGGTATTATTTGGAAAATGGTTTTTGATGATGAACAAAATCAAGTAGCTTGGGAATGTAGAACAAAAGAAAAGGAATTATTTATTTACTTATTAGATTTTAAAACTAATAAACTTCTGTTAAATAATTATTTAATAGCAGATGGATGGAATTTTAGTTTAGATATCATAAAAAATAATAAGCTCTACTTTAGTAATTACGAACAAGAGTTTTCACCAATTAAAAAAGGGATAATCGCTTTTGATATTAAAAACAAAAGCATTTCTTGGCAAAACTTTACTTGGGCAGTAGATAAATATACCGATGAGGGAGTTTTAGTTTATGATGCTAGAATTTTTCCTAAAAAATTTTTATTAATAGACTTTAATAACGGTGAATTATTAAAGTCAAAGAAAGATTCACATCATCCATTAGGAAATAAAATTCTGATTGCTAAGAACCTGCAACATGAAGACATTTTAGAAGAGACTGATTTGTTGAATTTTAACGACTTAGAATTTAAATCATACTACAAGAAAAGTGGTAAAGAGTTAAACCAAAATATAATAGTATCAAAAAACAATGTTGTTGTTTTTGAGGACATTTTAAATACAGCTATACAAAAAAAGCACATTCAGCCGTTTGTTGTGTGGCAAAACAAATTGCTTTATATTAAAAACAAATCAGAATTTGTGAGTTATTTAGTATAATTGCAAAATTTTTAAAATGAATAATTAATCATTTCATGAATTATAAAACTATTATTTTTTTCTTCATTATTTTCTCTTCTTTTCAATCAAAGGCGGCCTTATTTAGAGACTCTATTGGCGTAGAAAACTTAAATGGAAAAAAACTTATTTTACATAAAATAGAACCTAAAGAAACCTATTATTCTCTAGGTAGAAGATACAATGTAAGTCCGCAAATTATTATGGATTTTAATAAAAACATGGCCTTGCAACCTGCTGATCTTATTAAGATTCCTACTCAACAAGTGTTTAGTAACGCACCTAAAAGCTTTTCTTCTCCCTCAAAACCCAATCAAAAGGAGATTATCCATAAGGTAATTACCGGAGAAACTTTATATGCAATTTCTTCTAAATACAATGTAGCAGTAGAGGAAATAAAAGCGCTAAATAAGTTAACTAGCAATAGTTTATCTATTGGCCAAGAGTTAAAGTTACTGGTGACAAATGATACTCAAGCAGAAAAAAAAGAAGAAGTAAAACCAAATCCAAAACCAGAGGTTACAAACACAAACGCTAAAGTATCTGCTCCTGAAAAAATTAAATACGTAGACTCAACAGACTCTCAATCAAGCATATCTATACCAAAAAACAGATTTGGCATTACAGAAATGAATGATAAAGGAATTGCTATTTGGATAGAAGATAATAATTTAGATGCTTCAAAAAGTTATGCTTTACATAGTACGGCGCCAGTAGGTACCATCATTAAAATAACTAATCCCATGACCAATAGAAGCGTGTTTGCAAAAGTTGTAGGAGGTTTTACTGAAAACGCAACCACCAAAGATGTAATCATTGTTTTAACAAAAGCATCGGCAGATGCTATTGGAGCATTAGATAAGAGATTTTTAGTTAATATAACATACGGTATTCCTAATGACAATCAATAAACCTTATGTAATTGGTGTTGCTGGTGGCAGTGGTTCTGGCAAAACTTTTTTTTTGAATTGTTTTCTTAATCATTTTACTCCTGAAGAGGTTTGTTTAGTTTCACAAGACGATTATTATATTCAAATGGGAGAAATGACAGCAGAGCAAAACAGGTTACACAACTTTGATTTACCCTCATGTATAGAAGTTAATCAATTTGAAAACGATATAGCAGACTTAATAAATTATAATACAGTTTACAAACGTGAGTACACATTTAATAATGCTTACGCTGTACCTAAAATATTAGAGATAAAACCCGCTCCTATACTTATCTTAGAAGGGC
>JBIKIN010000044.1:0-17107 GCA_044361595.1 Pelobium sp.
TCTGTTTTTCTATCAACAGCTACAATTGATGGCTCATCTACAACAACTTTATCATTATGTATAATTAAAGTGTTTGCGGTGCCTAAGTCAATTGCAATTTCTTGTGTAAACCAATTAAATAAACCCATTTAGAATTGTTAATTTTTGTGTGTTTTGTAAAAATAAGTTCTTTCTTACAATAAATCTAATAATATTTATAGTGATAAAGCCATTTTAATGTTTAAAGTGGCGTACACCAGTTGTTACCATAGCAATTCCTTTTTCGTTTGCCATGTTTATAGAATCTTGGTCTTTAATAGAACCACCCGGTTGTAAAACTGCTGTAATTCCCGCTTCGGCGGCAAGTTCTACGCAATCTGGGAAAGGGAAAAACGCATCGGAAGTCATTACGGCTCCTTTTAAAGAAAAACCAAAACTCTCGGCTTTAATTACAGCCTGTCTTAAAGAGTCTACTCTTGATGTTTGTCCAACGCCGCTTGCTATTAAAGTATTGTCTTTAGCAAAAACGATGGTGTTAGATTTGGTGTGTTTTACCACTTTATTGGCAAAATATAAATCGTTTAATTCTTGAGCGTTAGGCGCTTTTTGGGTAACTGAGGTCATTAATTCTGGACCTTCTACCGTATTGTCTTTATCTTGTTCAATTACGCCGTTTAATAATGTTTTAAATAATTTACCCGGTAACGCTACCTCTTTTCTTCTCAAGATAATTCTATTTTTCTTTGAAGTAATTACTTTTTCCGCTTCCGCTGAGTAAGAAGGAGCAATTAAAACTTCAAAAAATAATTTGTTAATTTCTGTTGCTGTTGCCTCGTCTATTTCTGCATTGCAAATTAATACGCCACCAAAAGCTGATACTGGGTCGCAAGCTAAAGCGGTGTTCCAAGCATCTAAAATTTGAGGGCGACTAGCAATTCCGCAAGCATTGGTGTGTTTTAGGATAGCAAAAGTAGGCTCTGTAAACTCGTCAATTAAAGCAACAGCAGCATCAACATCTACCAAATTATTGTATGATAATTCTTTACCGTTTAACTTATCAAACATGGCTTCTAAATCGCCGTAGAAATAACCTTTTTGGTGAGGATTTTCTCCGTAGCGTAAAACAGCAGCTTTTTGCTCGCTTTGTTTAAAAATGGTTAAAGCATCATCGCCTTGGTTAAACCAGTTAAATATGGCTGTATCGTAATGAGATGAAATATTGAAAGCGTTACGAGCAAAAGCTTTACGTTGTGCTAAGGTAGTTTCGCCGTTTTGTGTTTCTAATAAAGTGTTTAATGCGCTATAATCGTCTTTAGAGGCAATAATTACCACATCTTGATGGTTTTTTGCGGCTGCTCTTATTAGAGAAATACCACCAATATCAATTTTCTCTATAATATCTTGTTCTGCAGCTCCAGATTTAACGGTTTCTTCGAAAGGATATAAATCAACAATCACTAAATCAATTTCAGGTATTTCATACTCTGCAATTTGAGCTTCATCACCTTTGTGATTTCTACGGGTTAAAATACCACCAAAAACTTTTGGATGTAAAGTTTTTACTCGGCCACCTAAAATTGAAGGGTATGAAGTTAAATCTTCTACCGGGATCACGGCAACACCTAAATCGGTTATGAATTTTTCTGTACCACCTGTAGAGTAAATATTTACTCCCAATTTATGTAATTGATGAATAATTGGTTCTAAATTGTCTTTATAATAAACAGATATTAAGGCATTTTTAATTTTTACAGGATGGCTCATCAGAATTTTTTTGTTTGAAGCCGCAAAGATAGGTTTTTTGAGTCATTTAGAAAATCAAAAATTTGAAATGGAATTTGCCTTTTTGATTATTTTTTTTGCGAAATGTATCAACTTTAATTTTTGTACCGTAACTATATTTGAACTACTTAAATTAATTGAAATGAAAAATTTTTGCTATCTCTTTTTTTTATTGGCTTTGTCTTTTTCATCATGCCAAGAAACAGAACAAGAAAATTCGTTAAACAAAGAAAATAAGGTTTTAATGTTAAAAGTTGATTACCTAACTCATACTTTTGAGGGGGGTAAGGAGCTTACTTTTTCAAAACTAGATTCTAATTTTACAATTGAAAGCCAATATCAAGCTCCTGGAGATTTCGGAAACATCAAACTTACATACAAAGAAATAAATGAAACTTTATTTGATGGTAGTATAATTTGGATGGGTAAGGGAAATATAAAATTTCCGGATACTATTTTATCTGCTGATAAGTTTCAAAATGTTTTAACTAAAGATTTTATTTTTCCAAGTAAAGGTTTAGTAAATGTTTTTAATCCTGCTAATCAAGATTATGATTACTTACCGATTTGGAGTTCAGTACAAGGTTTGGTAAAAGTTAGGGAATATTTAAAGTCCAATAAAAGCGGCAAAGTGCAACTGTTTTTATACACCCCAAGTGTTGGAATTGGTAACCCTGCTGATTGGGACTGGATTGTTTTTATTAAAAACTAAGTTTTCATCTTTTTAATCAATCCTTCAATTACCTTAGGGAAGTGTAAGTGTTCTAATTGCTGGACTTTAAATTTTAACATTTTTAAATCATCTCCTTTATCTATCTTAAATTTAGATTGGTGGATAATTTCACCTTCGTCAAAATGTTCGTTTACAAAATGGATGGTAATACCTGATTCTTGTTCTTTAGCTTCTAAAACTGCTTGATGAACCCTATCGCCATACATGCCTTTTCCTCCATAATTTGGAAGTAAAGCAGGGTGAATATTAATAATTTTATTAGTATATTTTTTTAGTAAGCTTTCTGGTACTAACCACAAAAAACCAGCAAGTACAATAAGGTCTATATTTAAGTTTTGTAATAATGAGATTATTTTTTGGCTATTGTAAAATTCTTCTTTATCAAAAATATGAGATGGAATTTCGAAATTATCTGCCCTTTGTAAAACGTAAGCATAAGGGTTATTTGTTAAAATTAGAGCTACTTCTGCATCGTTGCTCTTTTTAAAGTGCTCCATTATTTTTTGGGCGTTAGACCCAGACCCTGATGCAAAAATGGCAATACGTTTCTTCAAAATATGCTTTTATTTATTCGTTTTCCAAATATATAGATTTGAATGGGATAGAAAACCAATGTTAACAAATTAATAGGTGTTTTTTTTATAAAAATTACCAGTTCCTCCAGTTTATCTTTAAATCTTTAATAATTTATTTAAAACTAATATATTTTTATATTGCCTCCTCTGGATATATTTTTAATGAAAAAAGTAATTACACATCTTAGTTTTCAGGTTTTAGTTGCAATAGTTTTAGGTTTACTATTTGGATTATATTTTCCAAACTATGCTAGCTCGGCAAAATTATTAAGTCAAACTTTTATTAACATGATTACCATGTTAATTGCACCTATCATATTCTTTACTATTGTTTTAGGTATTGCTAGCATGGATAACATGCATAAAGTTGGACGAGTAGGAGGTAAGGCTTTGCTTTATTTTGAGGTAATTACCACGTTTGCCATTATTATTGGGTTAGTGGTGGCCAATATTTTTAAACCAGGTGCTGGTGTAAATATGGCTGTTACCGATGTTTCTAAAGTGAAGCAATATGAAGCGGGTGCCGCACAAATAGAATGGGGATCTTTTATTTCACATATTGTTCCGCACAATATTGTAGAGTCTTTTGCCAAGGGAGATATTTTGCAAATTTTGTTTTTTGCCATTTTATTTGGATTTGGATTGACAAAAATTGGAGATGCCGGAAACAGTCTGATTACCACTTTTGATAAGATCAATAAAGTGCTTTTTGCCATGATGAAGTTTGTGATGATGCTTGCCCCATTGGGTGCTTTTGGCGGAATTGCTTTTACTATTGGTACCTATGGATTGGATGCTCTTTTACCTCTAGGTAAATTAATGTTGGCAGTTTATATGACCATGGCTGTTTTTATCTTCGTGGTTCTTAACTTAGTTTGCCGTTTGTATAAATTTAGTTTATGGAAATATTTAAAGTTTATTAGACAAGAAATTTTAATTGTACTAGGCACTTCATCGTCTGAAAGCGTTTTACCTAGCATGATGAATAAAATGGAACAATTTGGCTGCTCTAAGTCGGTAGTAGGATTAGTAATTCCTATGGGTTACTCATTTAATTTAGATGGGACCTCTATTTACCTTTCAATGGCAGTAATATTTTTAGCTCAAGTTTTTGGTGTAGAAATGTCTTTGGGGACACAAATTACCATTATTGGTGTTTTAATGTTAACATCAAAAGGTGCTGCTGCGGTAACAGGAGGTGGTTTTATAGTGCTTGCATCTACACTTACAGCATTAAAAATTATCCCTGTAGAGGGAATGGCTATTTTACTTGGTGTAGACAGATTTATGAGTGAAGCTAGAGCAATTACCAATATGATTGGTAACGGAATAGCTGCAGTTGTGGTTGCGAAAAGTGAAAATGAATTTGATGAACTTAAATATCAAAATGCGATAAGCCCACAATATGACGATAAAGTGAATTAAAATTATTAAAATTTAATTTTAAGCTTTGAGTTTCTTGTACATTCTCTTAGCTTTGCCCTACCAAAAATTTAACAATGAGTGTACTAGTTAATAAAAATTCTAAAGTAATAGTCCAAGGTTTTACAGGAAACGAAGGTACTTATCACGCAACTCAAATGATTGCCTATGGCACAGATGTTGTTGGAGGCGTTACCCCAGGTAAAGGCGGTCAGTCTCATTTAGATAAGCCGGTTTTTAACACCGTAAAAGATGCGGTTGACAAAACTGGAGCAGATGTTTCTATTATATTTGTACCACCTGCATTTGCTGCTGATGCAATTATGGAAGCTGCTGAGGCAGGTATTAAAGTGATTGTTTGTATTACTGAAGGTATCCCTACTAAGGATATGATTTTAGTTAAAGAGTACATTAGTGATAAAGATTGCCGTTTAATTGGTCCAAACTGTCCAGGAATTATCACTGCCGATGAAGCTAAAATTGGTATTATGCCAGGTTTTATTTTCAAAAAAGGGAATGTTGGTGTAGTGTCTAAGTCTGGTACTTTAACTTACGAAGCGGTAGACCAAGTAGTAAAGGCTGGTTTAGGTATTACCACCGCAATTGGTATTGGTGGTGACCCAATTATTGGAACACCAACTAAAGAAGCAGTAGAGTTGTTAATGAACGATCCTGAAACTCACGGTATCATTATGATTGGTGAAATTGGTGGAAGCATGGAAGCTGAAGCTGCCATGTGGATTAAGGAAAACGGTACTAAACCAGTTGTAGGTTTTATTGCTGGTCAAACTGCGCCTCCGGGACGTAGAATGGGTCATGCTGGTGCAATTGTAGGTGGTGCCGATGATACTGCTGCTGCAAAAATGAAAATTATGAGAGAATGCGGAATTACAGTAGTTGAATCTCCGGCAGAAATAGGTGCAGCAATGGCTAAATTGCTGAGTAAATAGAAAATATAATTTTTTAATATTAGAAAAGTCGGTTGTTGATAAAGCAACCGACTTTTTTATTTTACCCATTTTTACTGAGCTGTAAATACGTAAAAATGGGTACTTGTAAAAAAGTGTGGTTTGTTAAGTTTGATTAATCTTAAACAAAAAACACAAGCAAAATGAAAAAGTTATTTACCACCCTTTTTTTAGCAGTAATGGTAGCTTTTGCGGCTAAAAGTCAAACTCAGTATTTTTATACAGTTATTGCAAACCCATCAAAAACCATTAATTACGACTTTGGATTTTACCCCAGTGTAATGTCTTATATTGAAGCAGAAGGTGTAGCTCCATATACTAAAATTAAGGCAGGTGTTTTTAATAGGGAAGGTGCATTACCCTTTGATTCAAAGGATGATAAGGTGATGATCTTATTGAAATCGGGTAAATTAGTTAGAAATTATACTACTAAAGCATTAGACGGGGATTTTGCTGTAAATTATACCACACAACCTGGCGATAAACATATCCAATATTACTGTTTTTCAGGAAAGGTATCACGAGAAGATATTGATCGGGTTTGGTACATTCTGAGTGATAATCAAATTTTTGAATTAAAAACTGCGGTAACTAAACCTGCAGAAAATAATAGTGCGGCTGCTAGTAATTAAATTACTCCATTAAACGAAAAAGCCTCTCAAATTTTGAAAGGCTTTTTCGCTTTAATCCATTTTATTTTCTTGGTGGAATATTACGAGGTCATCTATTGGGGTTCTCATAATTTTACCCATTTTCATTCCATATTCGGCAGCTACTTCTTCTAATACATTTCTGAAATTATAAGCTACAGAACCAATACAGTTAAACTCGTAGTCTTTATAATTAGGGTAGTGAGAAACTAAATTCTCGAAAAAATTAGTAAAAGAAGTTTTTACAATGTTTCTAGAATATTCTATGTTTACTGTAATATCATAAACAAATTTACTAAAGCTTGCACAAAAGCGATTTGGTAATGGTTTTTTGTATACCGCCTCTAAAATATCATCAGGAGTTAACTTAAAAGTTTCCCAAAAAGAATCTCTAACATTTTTAGGCATATATCCTCTTACATAATCAGACAATAGTTTTTTACCAATATCGCAACCACTACCTTCATCTCCAAGAATGTAGGCTAAAGAATCGATATTCATTTCAATATCTTCACCGTCATAAATACAAGTATTAGTTCCTGTACCTAGAATAGCTGCAAAACCTCTATTATTTTTAAGTAATGCTCTGGCCGCAGCCATCAAATCATGATCTACCTTAATTTTAGCTTTCGTAAAGATTACTTCCATAGCTTTACTTACTACAAGTGCTTTTTCTTCGTTGTGTACACCAGCACCATAGTAATTTACCTCAGTAATTTTATCGATAGGTAAATCTGATGGCATATTTTTTTTCATAGAAGCAATAATGTAATCCGTATCAGAGAAATAAGGATTATAGCCTTCTGTATGAAACATTATCTTTTTACCGCTATCTTCTATTAAACACCAGCTTGTTTTGGTAGAGCCACCATCTGCAATTAAAATCATTGTTTATTATTTAAAAATAATTTGTTGAGGTTATTGATTTTTTAAAGTGGACTAAAGTAATAATACTTAATTTAAAAACAAAAAAAAGAGGATGAAACTAACGTCTCAACCTCTAACAACCCAAACAAAATTGTGATTATAATTTAACCAAAGAGTAGGTTAAATTAGCAAAATCGGCCTCTATTCTATAACTTCCAGTTGTTGCAATTGGAATATTATTATCATTTTGAGTGTCTAAAGTTCCATTATTGTTTTTTGAACCATAATTTGGTAAATTCCAATCATCATTTTGTCTAAATTTAATAAATTTACCTGCCTCTAGATTTATAGTAATTGACCATTTTCTAGTTCCGTTATTGTAGCTCATTTTGGTGTCGCTTCCCCATCCTGTAGGAGTTGCATCTCCAATTACTCCCCAAGAATCTCTAACATAACTAATGGTTAATGCATTGATGTCTGCGGTAACTCTATATTGAAAGTTTCCTGGAGCAATTAAATCACCACCATTATTGTATTGAATTTTTCCTGCACCATTATCAGCATATTTATTATTAAATGATTTTGCAGGAACTATTAAAAAGGCTTTTGAGCTACTAGTTCTAAAATCTATAATACCAGTGTAAATTCCATTACTTGTAGCAGAAACTAAGCTATCGACATTATTTATGTTCCATCCTTGAAAGTCACCTACTGTATACAAATAAGAAATTAATGCATACGGAGTTACTTTTAGAGAAACAACATTAGAATAAATAGGAGCAACGTTATCTGATAATTTTGATGCAATTCTAACATCAACATCAGCTTGTACGCCTGTTGCTAAACCCATAGAAAGCATTAAGGCGTTGAAATCTAAAACCGTAAACGTTTTAGAAGTCCCTTTTGCTTCAATGGTGGTTTCTTTAGCGCCTACAAAGTTTGTTCCTTTTTTAGCAATTTGTAAAATATTAGTAGGGGCAACTTCCACACCTAAATTAGGCTTTGTTAAGTTAAACGTAACTGCTGTTTGAGTTTGGTTTGCCCTAGTTAATACTAAAGTTGCTTGGCTGGCTGTTAATTGAGCACCGGCAGATGCTGATGTGTTTGCAACTGCTTTTGTTTCGTCTTTTTTACAGCTAAATACTAAGATTGAGATTATACTTAGTAATAGCATGTTTGAAATTAATCTTTTCATTGTTTTTGATTTAAGTATGATTAATAACCGTTATTTTGAATTAAACCTGGATTTGCAGTGATATCTGTTGCAGGTATTGGATAAACATTTCTGTATGCTTCTACAGCTCTGCCATCTCTTACACCGCCTTTCCAAGGCCATAAGTACGTCCCAGTAACAAATCTTCCATATCTAATTAAATCTGTTCTTCGGTGTCCTTCCCAGTATAATTCTCTTCCTCTTTCATCTAGAATTAAATCTAAAGTTAATGAAGAAACAGTTCCATTAGAATTACCATATGCTCGTGTTCTTAAGGCATTAATATAGCCTAATGCTGTACCTGCATTACCTGATCCACCTCTTAATGTTGCCTCTGCATAAATTAAATACATTTCAGGTAATCTGAATAGTGGAAAATCTGCATCAACAAAAGTGATATTAGCGCCTGGTGTGCCAGCACTAGTTCTATTTTGAAATTTAGGTACTGCAAATCCATCTGTAAAGTTTGTTAAACTTGCAATTTCTAAATTTTGGCCATTGGTATAAAAGTTAGCTCTTCTATCAGCAGAATTTGCCCCGTTAGGGAATAAGTTAACTAACGCTTTTGTGGTTCTTAATCCACCCCATCCAAAATCTACTCCATAATCACCAGCTTGCATAGATCCACCGATAGCAGCATGCGTTAAAAAAGTAGTACCACCAAATACTTGAGATTTCTGACCATCGTAATTTATCGTCATGATAAACTCTGGACTGTTAGTATTATCGTTTAGTGATATTTTTCTGTAGTTACTTTCTAGCGTATACCCAGCATCAATTACTTTTTTAGAATACTCTACAGCCTCATTGTTTTTTGCTGTTCCAGTATACACGTTAGCATTCAAATAAAGTCTTGCTAATAACGCTTGAGCTGCCCCTTTAGTTACTCTGCCATAATAAGCAATTGTTCTATCTTGCGGTAAAACGGTTTCAATAGCTTTTAATTCTGATTCGATGTAATTAAATAAAGCCGTTTTGCCAATCTGAGTTGGTAGCGGGCCACCAATTGGATTATCTTCAGTTGCAAATGCAGGGTTACCAAATAAATCCATTAAAGACCAATATTGATAAGCTCTTAAAAAGCGTACTTCTGATCTGTATGCTCTAATTTTATCTGCTTCAACTCCAGATATACCTCTGCTAGAAAGTTTAGCATCTGTAGACTCTCTCATAAATTCATTTACTAGAGTAATTTGATATAAGCTTCTGTTATATAAACCTCTTAAGAAAGGATTATCTGGAGTCCAGTTCATATTGTGGAAATCTTGAATTCCAGCATCGCCCCAGGCTATAACCGCCTCATCAGTGCTTAACTCTTGTGCTTTCCAAAATGTTCTTAGGTAATCTGCATTACCACCTTCATCTAAACCTACTATATCTGCTTGACCAGTTGGTCCAGCGTTTCCGGTTAGTGCAAAACTTCCATAAACTTTTGCCAATGCTTGTTTGTAACCAAGCGGAGTGCTATAAACTACTTCAGATGTTACATCATTTAATGGCTGTAAATTTAAAGCGTCTTTACAGGCACTTAATGATAGTGTTAATGCCACTACAATTACACCTGTTTTAATAATTAAATTTTTCATATTCCTTATATTTTTCTATTAAAATCCTAAGTTTAAACCCAAAGCAAATGTTCTAGGGCGTGGATAAAAATTATTATCAATACCACCACTTATTTCTGGGTCAATACCGTTATAATTAGTTATTACAAACGCATTTTGTACGTTAGCACTAATATTTAAATTAGCCTTACCTTTTAAAACCTTACCAAAGTTGTATCCTACATTTAAGTTATCCATTCTTAGGAAAGAAGCGTTTTGAACATAATAATCTGATAAGAAATACTTATCACCTGCACCAGAAAATCCAGAATTTAAAATATCTGTTGATCCATTACTTAAAAACTCTAATGGATTAAAAATGTTCCTGAAAGTACCTGTACTAGATGCCACATTATTATAAACGTAATTATTTAAATTAGAACGCATTGTAAAACCTCCGTTCCATTTTTTGTAAGTAATGTTTGAGCTAAAGCCTAAGAATACGTTTCCATCTGGTGTTTTATATTTGTACAAATCCCGGTCTGTAATTTGTCCGTCTAAGTTTCTATCCACAAAAACACCGTCTAGAGGCTTTCCTGCTTCGTTGTAAACCTGTTGGTAAACAAAAAACGTGTTTCTAGCAGTTCCTACTGCATTTATTTGAACAGTATTACCAGTTCCTCCAGATATTCCACCTACTTTGTTGCCAATATAATTAGGGTCGTTAAATAGCGTTAAATTTGTAATTCTATTTTGGTTGTAAGTAATGTTAAACCCTAAGTTTACTTTAAAATCTTTTTTGTCTACAGCAACTGCATTTAACATAAACTCTACTCCTTTGTTAGTCATACTACCCACATTGTAAGTAAATTCATTAATAAAGTTTGAACCAGCAGGCTGAGTTACATTATTTAATAAATCGGTTGTGTTTTTGTAGTAAAAATCTAAAGTTCCGTAGATTCTATTTTTTATGAATCCGTAATCAATACCAAAGTTAGTTGTAGCTGTTGTTTCCCATTTCAAATTAGGGTTAAAACCAGCTGGACGGTACATAGATATAAACTCGTTACCTAATTGATATTGAGCAGTTGGTGTACTTAAAGCGTAATTTGGTAAGTAAGAATAGTTACCAATACCATCTTGCTGACCAGTTTCACCATAACTTAATCTTAATTTTAAATCAGAGATTACATTAGAAGATTTTAAGAATTTTTCTTCAGTCAAACGATAAGCTATTGCTGCAGAAGGAAAAATACCTACTCTATCATCAGGGTTTATTCTAGATGAAGCATCAGAACGAACGGTAGCCGTTAAAGTGTATTTATCGTTATAGGTATAAATTACTCTTCCATAGAGAGAGAATAGTCTATTCTGTGGGATATCTAAAGCAAAGTTAGGGTCAGAATTGGGTGCTTTTGTACCATCAAAACTAAAATCAGCAAAACTGTAATTTTTAGCTTCAAAAGCTTGGTAAGCTGTACCCGCTGTTACATCAATTCTACTTTTAACAGATTTTAAATCTTTGGCATAGTTTAAGAAAAAATCAGATACAAAATTGCTTCTTTGTTGTTTGTACTGATTATTTACACCGCTTTTCTGTATGTTATTTACAGCAAATCTTCTGAATGCAAAGCCAGCTGACTCTGGTATAATTACAGTTCCTTTACCATTAGCAATATCATAACCTACATTAACATTAGCTTTTAGTTCTTTTAAGAATGGTAATGCATAGTCTAATGTAATGTTACCAATAGTTCTATTTACGTCCGAAGTATTATTTCTTAAATCTAAGAACGAAACTGGGTTACGTGGCGCTAAACCTACTAATGGATTTTGAGTCGGTCCGGCTTGCGGATTTAAATATTCAAAATATCCACCAAAATTGTTATTTCCAGATAAAACTGGCTGTGTTGGGTTAAACGTAGCAGCAGTACCTATAGCAGCGCCGTCTGCAAAAACACTTTTACTTAAGCTACTTTTTACACTTAAAGTTACTTTTAGGCTATTTTTAAATAAGCTTGGGGTAAGGTTTAAGCCTAAAGTATTTCTTTCTAAGTTACCGGTTCTTAAAATACCATCTTGATTAAGATAACCTAATGATAATCTAAATGGAAGTGACTTATAAGTACCAGAAATGCTTAAATTATTGTCAGAAGTTACTGCGTTTTCGTAAATTTCTTTTTGCCAATCGGTGTTTACAGTGCCTAATTGAGTTAATAATTTTGTTTTTAAATCTTGTGTTACAGTTGTAGAAATAGGGGCGTTAGTTACTAAATCTCTAAACTGAGCTGGAGACAATACATCTGCGGTGTTAGCTACTGTTCCGTAAGCGAAGTTGCTGCCAAAAGTAATTTGTGGTGTACCGCTTGTACCTTTTTTTGTAGTGATAATGATAACACCGTTTGAGCCTCTATTACCATATATTGCAGTTGCCGATGCATCTTTTAAAACGGTAAAAGTTTCAATATCATTGGGGTTTATTAAGCCTAATGCGTTTGGCGATCCCGCTATACCACCTTGGTCTAAAGGAACTCCATCTACCACTATTAATGGATAGTTTGTAGCTGACAATGATGCACCACCTCTAATTAAGATGTTACTTCCGCTACCTGGCTCTCCACTACCTTGCGTAATTTGCACACCCGCAACTTTACCAGCAATTAATTGTTCTGGAGAAGTGATTTGTCCTTTGGTAAAATCTTTCGAAGAAACGGTAGCTACAGACCCTGTTAAATCTTTTTTGGTTGTAGTACCATAACCAATAACAACTACTTCAGATAAACTTCCAGCTGCTGGAACTAATTTAAAATCAATAGTTTCTGTTACAGATTTTAATATAACTGTTTTTGTTAAATCGTTGTAGCCGATGAATTTAACAATTACCGAAACGTTTCCGTAATTTACTCCAGTTAAACGATAATTTCCGCTTAAATCTGTTTGTGTTCCGATTTTAGTTCCAGAAATCATAACAGATGCGCCTGGTAATGGCTGATTTGATTCATCTACTACCTTTCCACTAATGTTTCCTGTTTGCGCAAAAGTTGTTAAACTGATGACTACAAAAAACAAGAGAAAGATTAGCTTTTTTGAGTAATTCTTTTTCATGAATGTTATTTATTTGTTAATAATTGGTTGCTGTAAAATTGGACTTTTACTTTTGTAAATTTAGTACAAATAGAAGTATTTCAAAAAATATTTATCAAATATTTTTAACAGTGCGCTGTAAATTTTAACTTTTAGTTAAAATTTAAATCTGCTTTCAAGTATCCTAAGACTTAATATTTTGCAATTATTTATTCAAAATAGGGTTTTTTAATTCAATTTAGTATTTATTGTGCATAATAAGGTTAGTGTATATTTCACGCTTTCTTAGCGAATAATTTTTCTATTTACGCAAACGTTTTCGTAAAAATTTTTAGAATTTGTTAAATAAATGACAATAATTAGCCTGATAAACAAGTGAAACCTTAGTGAAATTTTTAAAATTCTGCGTGAAATTAATTTTTTCGCTCTGTAAATTTTACAATCTTATAATTTTTTTATTTTAAAAAAGCATTGTTTTAATCCCTTTTCTAAAATATCTCTTTTGAGTTTTTTCCCAATAAAAACCATTTTGGTTTGGCGTATTTCATTTTCATGCCATTCTTCGCCATCAGTAAAGACAGGAGCTCCCTTTACAGATTGTACAATTAGTTTTTTTTGCAAACCTTCTACATTAATAATGCCTTTAATTCTATAAAAAAAATCGCCCTGCACCATTAAAGCCACCGTGAGGTAATGTCTTAGTTTTAATAAATCAAATGATTCGTTAATGATAAAGCTTTGTGAGACAATTTCTTGATGGGTATGTTCTTTTGTATTTAAAATGGGAGAGAATTTATCGTTAAAAAGTATTTTAAAAGATTTTTGATCTTTATGATAAGCTTTAACATCTAATATTTCTTTGGTATCTACTTTTGCATAATTACTAAAGCTAAATTTTGCTAAGGGATTTATGCCTTTTAGAATTTCTACTATTTGAGTTTTCTTACTTTCCTCTAAATCCTCACACTTATTTAATATGATATAATCTGCGAAGGCAATTTGCTGATTAGCCACTACTTCAACGCCCAATACATTTAATACTTCTTGAGTATCTACCAAGCAGATGGTGCCATCTAGTTTAAATGCAGTTTGTACATTATAGTCTGTCAAAAATATTGACGCTACTGCCGATGGGTTAGCTATCCCGGTTGTTTCTATAATTAAGTGGTCATAATCATATTTGCCGGTAACTAATTTGTTTAAAACTTTAAATAAGTCGCCGTTTAGGGAACAACATATACATCCATTAGAAAGTTCGAATATGTTTTCATCAGTTGCTATCACTAAATCGCTATCAATATTTACTGCACCAAACTCGTTTTCTATAATAGCAAATTTTGTGTTTGGATTTTCTTTAATAATATGATTTAAAAGACTGGTTTTTCCTGAACCTAAGAAGCCCGTTAAAATAGTTACTGGAACAGATTTAAATGCCATAAGTTACAAAGATATAAGATTAATCAATTTTTGATTTTAATGAGGTATGAGTTTAGTTTCCATTTTGGAGGTGCGTTAACGATTGAAACGGCATCCTTTTTGGCTTTTTCTGCCAAAAAGATACAGTGGAAAGCGTGTATAAACGCCCTAAAATTTAATTTTTCATTCTGTTTTGTTCGCGAAAATAATCTGTAAAATAAAATGAATACTTTTGCGGCATATTATGAAAGGAACTTTAGAGCAACTTAAATTAAGTAAGCAGTTATTAAATGCGGTTAAACAGGCGGGTTTTTTATCTCCAACAGAATTGCAAAGTAAATTATTCCCAAGAATAAATGGTGGACAAGATTTAATTGCAATAGGACCTGATGGCAGTGGGAAAACGACATCGTGTGTGCTAGCAGCACTTAATAAAATAAAGTTTATTGAAGAAATTGCTCCTCGTATTTTATACTTAGTTCCTGATATTGAAACAGGTGAGGAGGTTTTAGATTGCTTTCATACGTTGAATAGAAATAGAGATTTGAGAATTTTAGGGCTATTTGCCGAAGGAAAAAGTATAGATACTCAAGTTTTAGAATTAACAGATGGCGTTGATGTTATAGTTGCAACACCAGATAGAGCTAGAGCAGCTTACCTAAAATTAGGCTTAAACCTGAATAAAATTCAGTTATTTGTGATTGATGATGCCGAAGAAATTGTGAAAAAGGGACTTACCTTACCAACAATAGAACTTGCTAGAGGGATTAGAAAATCTCAGTTTATATTATGCACTTCTGTTTTACACGAACGTATTGATAAATTGATAGAAACGGTTTTTGAGATGCCTAATTTTATTGAGGTAGAAGATTTAGGAAACGATCAATTAAATACCATAGACCAGCTTTTGTATCAAGTGCCTAATTTTAGCACTAAAATAAATTTGGTATTGCTGTTATTAGAAGATAAGGAAGTTTTTGATAAGGTGTTGGTAATTGTGAATACCACTTTTAGTCAAGAAACAATATACAATCAGTTAAAAAAGCAGTTCGAAGATGAGGTTGCTGTTTTTAGAGCTACACATTTGAGCGATGAGTCTTTTGATGTTTTAGAGGATTTTAGATTAACACCAAAGTTTAGAGTTTTGGTTGCGGCAAATGAAAGCATGCAAGAAACAGATTTAAAGGATTTTGCTAGCGTTATTCATTTCGATTTACCAGAAGATACCATTTTATATACTCAAAGGGTTTTAAGAAAAGCAGAAAATGAACAGTTGTTTTTAACTTTTTGTACCGATTTAGAGCTTGCTGATGTAAAGAAATTGGAGCAAATACAGGGTAAAAAAATGGATATTATGGATTTGCCTCAAGATTTATTTATTGAAACTAAACCCAGAAAAAAGGTAGATAATTAGAAAGATTAAATAATATTTTTAATTAGAGTTTTGGTTGCTTTTCTGCAACTTGTCTAATTACTTCATCTAATTGGTTAGCGCTTAATTTCAATTTTTCGAAAATTTCTTTATTATCTTCACTGAATTGTGGCATAGTAAAAGTTAGTAGGTCTACTAATCCCAATACGTTTGCTAATGGAAGTCTAATAACATGTGATTGCATGAAGTAGATTTCTTTTAATAAAGATTGTTGCTTAAGAATGGTTTCTTCGACGTTTTTCTTTTCTGTAATGTCTTGAACAGTACCTCTTACACTTTCTACAACACCATTTATAAGGTTAGCTTTACCTTATAACCCTAACCCATTTATTGATTTTTTTTGCAGTTATTAATCTAAGTTCTAAATCATAGGGTGTCCCTTTTTCTGCGCATTGTTTTTGAGCTTTGGCTAAAGTAGCTTTATCATCTAGATGATAGTAATCTAAAGCATTATCTAAATTGGTAGTAGTTACTGGATCTAAATCATGAATAACATAAACCTCTTTTGTCCACTCTCTTCTAAAAGGATTTAGGTGAATCTCCCAGCCGCCAAGTTTTGCAATAACAGCGGTCTGCTCTAGTAGTTCTTTCTGATTTTCTAGTTGTTGCTTTTGCTTTTTTCTTTCAGTAATATCTTTCGCAATTGTCCAAATAAAGATTTCGCCTTTTTCGTTATGAAATGTTCTTGGATTTATAGATACGGGAGTAATTAAACCCTCTTTGCTAGTGATTTCTGTTTCTAAAGAAATCTCTCCAATTCCAACAATTTTTTTGTTAATAAAGCTTTTAAATTCTTTGTGATTTTTAGCCTCTGTAAAATTGATTAGATTATAATTGTTAATTAAGTCTTTGCTTACACCAACATGGTCGCAAAATACTTGGTTAGCCTCTAAAATTTCTCCTTTGGCAGTGTGCAATACAATAAATAGGCTAGAGGTTTCGAATAATGTTTGAAACTTAGTTTCTTTTTCTTTAAACCTTTCAGAATAATCCTCAACTAATTGTTTTAGCTCAATTAAATCGGTAATGTTTTGGCCGTAACATAATATTTCTGACGGATTTCCATCTTTATCTAAATCTAAATAAAACTCCCATTTAGTCCATACAATTCTTTCTGTCCCAATAGGCTTTCTTAAAATAACTTTCTGATAGGTTTTTGGGTTCATGAAACATTTCTGTACGGTTTCAAAGCAAACCGAATGATCCTCAAAATAAATGGTTTCTAAACTATTTGTGCCATAAATATCCTCGGGATGTAAATTGAAAATTTCTGTAAAAAGAGGGGACACATGGATATAGTTACCTAGCAAATCTGTTTTTGTTAAATAGGTATTGGAAGATTGCTCGGCGTAAGACATTATTTTAAAAATTTCTAAACAAGCATACTAAGACAACTCATCAACTTGTTTGATAAATTTAATTATTGTTTCTTAAATTAAAAA
>JBIKIN010000065.1:0-5103 GCA_044361595.1 Pelobium sp.
CGACGAGGCGGATATATCTTTTTTTGTCTTATTTCTTCGACTTCCTCTTCGACTCCGCTCGGAGTGACATTACTCAGAATAATAAAAAAGTGCACCTGCCCCAAAGGAGTCCTATGGTCTTTCCTTAACGTAAACTTAAATATGCACTACTTCACCCCCGTTACTCTTGTTGGTGTGTCTTTACCAGCAATAATTGATGTTGAACTTATCGCTATTGCTTTAATAATCTCGGTAATGTTCCCAATATCCATAGATTCAAATTCGTCATCTACCGAATGGTACAATTTATCGGTATCTATTTGGTCTGATGAAATGGTATGAGCTGGCACCCCTAATCGAGCTAAGGTTGCATTGTCAGAACGATAGAACAAATTTTGTGTAGGATATGGATCTGGATAGAATTTAAAAGCGGTACCTTCTAAATTTTTCTGTAATATTTTACCAAAATCAGAACGCTCGTAACCCGTTATAAAGGCGTTATTTTTACCAAATTTAGATTCTTTACCAATCATTTCAATATTAAACATCGCAACAACCTTATCTGGATTTAATTGCTTAGAAAAGTGCTGCGAACCAAAACCGCCAATTTCTTCGGCAGTAAAAGCTACAAAAATGATAGTTCGTTCGTTGTTTCCTATTTTACTAAAATACTTTGCCAATTCAATTACCGCCGTGGTTCCACTGGCATCATCATCTGCACCGTTAGCTATAGAATCTTGGTCCACTACTTTTTTAATGGTACCTAAATGATCATAATGTGCCGAGAAAATAACAAACTCGTCTTTTAAAGATTTTCCAGGTAAAACGCCTACCACATTAAACATAGGGTAACTTTTACCTCTGCGGGTGGTTTCAAAATTTTGCATATAGCTATCTAAACCATTAAAGTAGGATAGGCCTGCCTTTTTAAATTCCTGACTAATAAAATCAGCCGATTTCTTAATCTCATCAGGTTTTAATGCACTTCTACCCATCATATCATCAGATGATAGTGTTTTTAAAACTCTAGAAACTTCATCGCTAGAAATTTTAGGTACTTTTTTAGACTGAGCGGCACAAGATTGAGCGCCCAACAAGCCAATAGCTAATGCTATAATTTTAATTTTATTCATGTTTTTAATTTATTGCTTTACTGTTTAACCAACTTTTTCTAAATTCTATTATTGATGTGTCAATGGTTTTACCCACTTCTTCAAAAGACACCACTTGTAAATTTGGATCGCTTAGGGTTGTGATTTTACTGGTTAATACTTCGCCATTTCTTTCATAAGTAATGGAAAATGTACTTCCTAAGGGTGCGTTTGATATTTCTTGTAGCGCTGAGCTGCTATCCATTATTTTATCGTTTATTTTTAAAATAGCATCGCCACTTTCTAAACCCGCCAAGTAAATAGGACTACCAATTATTGCTGCAGATGAAATTATCAATTTACCATCCTTAGGTATCAAACGTTCATCGCCAATCCACGATTTTCCATTATTCACTCGTTGCAATTCATATCCTGCTTTTGATAACAAGGATTTAAAATCAGCTTTTTCTGATCCAAAAATATACTTAGAGAAAAATTGCTTCGCAAACTCTGGATTTTGTGTAAACTCTTCCAAAGCTAATTGTAAATCAGAAATTTGATAGGCCTTTTCTGTTTTTCCATGCTTTTGCCAAACCAATTTCATATAATCATCTAAAGATTTACCAAACTGAACCCTAAGCGTTAAATCTAAAGCCAAGGCGGTTACATCGCCATAAATGTAGTACGAACTGTAAATATTACTATTATTGTTTTGATCTATAGCCACACCGGCATCAACAAAAACCGCTCTTTGGCTCATAAAAATTGGTGAATACTTATTTGCCCCTGGCGAGTTTAAAACTGAGTTTAAATACGCTCCTTGTGTTTTCACAAACTCTAATTCCGATTTAATTTTTGCTCTAGTAAGAATTAAATTACCATAATATTGGGTAAAGCCTTCGGCAAACCAAAGCCCATCGCTCATGTTAGATTTTTCGAAATTAAAGGGCTCTATGGTTTTAGGTCTAATACGTTCTACATTCCAAGCGTGAAAAAACTCGTGAGCAACTGTTCCAAGTAAACGATCAGCAGATTTTTCTAAACTCTCACCTCTGTTTGTAATCACCGTTGAGTTTCTGTGTTCCATACCATCACCTGCATTGGTAGGTAAAACATCAATTAAAAACTGATATTTACCAAAATCAAACTTTGGTAATTCGCCAAAAATGCCTTGCGCCTCGTTAACAATAAGTTTTACGTTACTCTCAAAAGTATTTAATGTTTGTTCCTCGGTTTTACCATGGTAAACTACATTAATTTGCTGTTTTAAACCGTCTTTATTGGCTACTTCCCATGCTTTTAAATTATAATTAGATATTTCTACCGGGCTATCCATAAAATACTGCAAGTTTGGCGCAGTATAAAGTCCATTTTCCTCTTTTAACTGTGTTGCAATTTTCCAATTGGCGGGTAAAATATACTTAACCGCTACAGCTTGATTTTGATGTTTTGGCGACCATAAAAAAGAAGCTGGTATATTTAAATGAGCATGTTTGCTGTCTATGCCGGCATAGGTTCCATCAACCCAGTTACCAAATAATGTATAGGCTATTTTAACACTGCCTTGGTGTTTTGGAATTTCATAAACATCGCCATCTATTTGATTAATTGTAATTTCTTTACCATCTGAACCGTAAGCGTGGATATCGTAAATGTTTTTTCCAAACTCATGTGTGGCATATCTACCAGGCGAAGACCTACTCATTTTAACCTGTAATGGTTCGGCATTTAGATTAGAAAAAAACGCAGTTACATAAGCTTCGTGATGGACTGCATTTTCGAACGAAATGGTGTACAAAATAGGTTGTTGTGCTTTTGCTGCAAAGCCTAAAAAAAAGAATATGAACAGCGTAATTTTTATTTTCATTAATTATATTATTTGAGGAACTGAATTTAAGTAATATAAATTAGACCGAAGTGCTACTCTGTTAAAAACTGATGTAACTGCTCTAAAGGGTAGCCATCTTTTAGTAAAAAGTTAATATAATCTCTTTCTAAATCGCCATCTAGTTGGTTATTGCCATATTTAAAAATTTCCTTTTTATTTTCTTGGGCCATTGCTTTGGTTACAAACCCCATTAGTAATGCTTTAGGGGCGTGTTTTATAAACGCATTTACAAAATCCTGTCGTTTGTAGATTTGATGTTTTTCTTTGAGATCATCGTCTGCCAGTAATTCCATATCAGAAAAAAAGTTTTTACCTTCCTCATTTTCAAAAACATAAAATACCTGAACTATAATATCAGCAAACTCTTTTTGGGGATAAATGATAAAACGCCTTTTCTCTAATAAATTCTCTATTTCTGAGCTGTGTTTCTCTATGGATGATTTTACTTCTATGATGATTTGATGATGCTTCAAATCAAACTCATCGGGTTTATTAAAATTATCTGTTCTAATTTGATCGTAATCTATTACAGTAATATGTTGTTGCTTTAGCCAATTTCTAACTAAATTTTTTGCCAAATCGCCTGCAAACAAATCTGTAAATTTCCTAAATCCCGATCGGTTTTTTTGCCAAGTATTGGCCGTATTTCTGTTAATACTTTTTTGATAGGCAGTATGATAAGCAAAGTCTATTTCATCTTTTACAGATGCTAGTTCTATGCCTTTAACATTTAACACCTCTATCATTAAGCAAGATTTTTAATGGTTTCGTCGCCAGCAATATTTCTAATTTTTAACCTTAAGGGCTTTTGCTTGGCTATTATTTTACCGTCCCAAAGTTGTTTGGTTTTTTCGCCGTTTTGAGTAATAAAGCCTGTTTTATCAATTTTTATTTCACTACTACTATGCCAGCTTCCTTCGGTGTTTTCACAGTCTAAAGAAATATATTCTATCAGTTCTAAACAGCTTTCGCTGATTTGGAGCGGTTTAAAGTTTTTGTTTTGTAATGCTTTCTTTTGGTTAAACTCATCAATTTTTTGTGTTAACCTATCGCTTAAAAAGCTTTTAATCTCCACAATATAATCCTCGGCGAAAGCCAAAACATTTTCTACCACTATATCTTCAAAAACAACATGGTGTAACAGGTTTTTAAGATCTCTTAACTCTATTGCTACGCCACTAAAATTATTGTTTGTTAGGTATTTGTTTATTTCATGCTGGTTTTCTATATCAATATAATAGACAATTACTTTTTTTATGGGAACCTTTACTTGAGCTATTTCTTGATTTATAATTTGATGAAGTAAGGCTATTTGGAAAGTTTTTTCTTGCGAATTAATTAAATTGGGAACGTAAACGGGTATCATTCCGTCTTTAGTGTTGGTGATACTACCAAACCAAAATTTGCTTAACCCTTTGGTGCTTTTTTGCAAACCAGGAATTAATTGTGCTAATTTATCCATGGTTTGTTGTGGGTTTCTAAACAAACTTAACCCGTCTTGTATTTCTAAAACTTTAAATTGCGCTTGCTGATTTTTAAGCCTGTCTCGTACAATTTGAACGCTGTTTAAACCTACATCGGTGTGGATAAATTTTCTACCTAAATCATGCGCTACTTTAGCGGTAATGCCGCTACCCCCAAAAAAATCGGCAATGAGCATGTCTTTGTTGCTTGCCGCTTTAATAATTCTTTCTAGCAGTTTTGGGGGTTTAGAAGTTGCATAGCCAATGTTTTTATTTCCTGTGGCATCAATGCCAATATTCCAAACATCGTACTCGCCAATGCCTTGTTTTTTAAAAGTTTTAACACGCTCGCCACGTGGATTTTTGTTCCAATAAAACCAGTTTTGCTTTTCCTCGTCCCACTCTGTAAATCGGGCTGATTGGGCATCGTTGTAAGGAATGGCTACATCATTAAAATTGAAGACATAATCACTGTCTTTATTTTTGGTGTACCAGAAAATGTTATCGTGTTTGCGGTTAAAGTTTTTGGATGGGTCGGCACCGCTTGGGTACCACCAAATAATTTCGTTTACAAAGTTTTCTTCTCCAAAAACTTCGTCCATTAAAATTTTAGCGTAATGAGAAATGTGCCAATCTAGATGTAAAAATATGCTTCCTGTATCACTTAAGACACTTTTTATAG
>JBIKIN010000045.1:0-16960 GCA_044361595.1 Pelobium sp.
TGTACTCTCTTTTTCTTAACAGTAGCTTTGTGTTCTAAATTGAGTGCTCAAGAGGTACCTGGTAAAAAGTATTTAGCTCCTAAAGAGGTACTATCTACTTACAACGATGTAGCTATCACTAAAAATGTTAGATATGGTTCGATTCCTAATCTTGAAGGGTGTTTTCCAATATTTCTCAATTTTATTAAATCACTCTATTAGAGGCGCTTAAACACTTTTTAAAAGCCTAGGAGAGTACATCCTGAGAATTAAAAAAACATGCTATCTATGGGTAATAAATCTTATCGAATTTCAAAATAAAATAAAGCATCAACGTATTAAAAATTGAAATATAAAATAAGATTTTGAGAAATAAGTTATGAGCTTGAGTTTACTTTAGGTAAATAATACAACCAAGTAAAGCCAATTAAAAAAATAACAAAAGATGCTAAAAATGCAGGTATTAAAATCTCTGTATTATCATCCAAAGCGTTATTAAGCGCAGTGTAAAGTAACCAAATCTGTAAAGTAACATTAAGTACCAAAATAAATATCAGAGTAGATAAAATGGTATTTAACTTATTAGGGTTAGCTTTATTTTGGCTTGTTCTAAAATTACTCATAAACGTGTTTTAAAATCAACTTAACTTTTTTTCAAATGATTTAACAAAAATTTTATCTTCTTTAAATAAAACCTCCAATTTAGGCAGCGCTCTTGGTGGTGGACCCTGCAAAACCTCACCCGTTAACGCATCAAAAAAACCATGGTGACATGGACATTCAATTTTGCCTGTACCAGGGGCGTAAAATACGGAACAAGATAAATGGGTGCATTTTTGTTCATAAGCTCTAAACTCGCCACTTTCTAAATGGATAAGAATATACGGTATCGTACTTCCATCAATAACAAAGGGCCATGTGCCGCCTACTGGCACATCTCCTTTTTTACAGATAAAATGTTCGCCTTTAACTTTTTCTTTAGGCAATAAGTGAGCTTTTGCAGCCACTAAACCACTCCCCACCATTAGGCCTCCAGATACTAAAGTTAAAAACTTAGCAAAATCACGACGACTTACCTGTGTAGCATCTTGCTTATGAATAGGGAAATCCTTTTTCCAATTTTCGTTTTCGTTATTTACCTTAGACATTGTACTATAATTTAGTATATTTTTAATTCTGTTGAGCCTTTAGGCATCATAATGTTAACTTTTGTATTTACTACTTCTTTACCAAATACAAATGTATTCACTGGTGAGCTATTAGGTCTCATTTCTTGTATTTCTTCTCTTGTACCGTAAAATAGAGCACCACTAGGGCAAACCGTTGCACACATTGGTTTTTTACCAATACTAGTTCTGTCATAGCACATGTTACATTTCATCATCAAATCATACTCTTCCACTTTTTTTGGTACGCCAAACGGACAGGCAATTACGCAATTAGAACATCCAATACATCTTTCGGTATTTGCAGTATGTACAATACCAAATTCATCTTTAGAAATTGCATCTGCCGGGCAAACATTAGCACAAACAGGGTCTTCGCAGTGCATACAAACTTGTACAGTAGTTTGTATACTTTCTGATCTTTCTACATAATTTACGTGAATCATAGACTCCTGCCCATTAGTTTCACATTCTGCACATGCCATTTCACAAGCTTTGCAACCAATGCAACGCTGCATATCTACAAAAAACTCTTCGTTGCGGTTAAAATTGGTGTAATTCATATATCCTGTTTATATAGATTAAATACTTGCATATGCTTTGGTCTCTTTTGCTGGTTTTGCTTGCTCGCCTAATGGCACCAATTTACATGCACAAACTTTAAATTCTGGTATTTTTGAAATTGGATCTAAGGTGCCCGGGGTTAACAAATTTGCTGATTTTAAGCCAGACCAGTGGTAAGGAATAAAAACTGTATCGGTTCTAATAGTTTCTACAATGTTAGCAGGAAATATACCTTCACCTCTTCTTGTACTCACCCTAACAAGTTCATTTTGTTGAATGCCGTATTTTGCAGCCATTTCTGGGTGTATTTCTAATAAAGGTTCTGGGTATTGATCAACCAATTTGCCTATTCTACGTGTTTGTGTACCACTTAAGTACTGCGAAACAACCCTCCCGGTAGTTAATGTTACTGGGAAACTTTCATCAGTAACTTCTCCGGGTAGTTTATAAGGAGCTGGATTAAAGTGCGCTTTACCATCAGGGGTTTTAAACTTTTTATCTTCCCAAAGTCTTGGTGTACCCGGATGATCTTCTGTTGGGCATGGCCAAAACATCCCCATATTATCTTCTATTCTTTTATAAGTAATTCCATTATAATCGGCGGTACCGCCTTTAGAAGCTATTCGTAATTCATTAAAAATTGCTTCACTATTCTCATAAGTGAATTTATCTTTTACACCTAAACGTTCTGCTATTTCAAGAATAATTGAAGTATCAGTTCTTGCATCTCCGGGAGGGGTAACCGCCTGACGGATTCTTATTACTCTACCCTCTGCAGAGGTTGTTGTGCCTTCTTCTTCTTCCTGTAAAGAACCAGCTAAAACAATATCAGCATGCCTTGCAGTCTCATTTAAAAAGAAATCAATACAAACGTAAAATTCTAATTTTTCTAAAGCTTCACGAACGTAATTACTATTTGGTAAAGAAACTAATGGGTTAAAGCAAATTGAAAGCAAACCTTTAATTTCTCCACGGTGTATGGCTTCAATAATTTCATAAGCTGTTAATCCTTTTCCGGGTAAATCCTTTTCATTAATTCCCCATACATCTGATATATATTTTCTGTGTTCAGGATTTTCTATATCTCTGTTTCCTGGTAATTGATCACATTTATGTCCGTGTTCTCTACCCCCTTGTCCGTTTCCTTGGCCTGTAATAGTACCATAGCCACAATAAGGGCGCCCAATGCGGCCGGTTGCTAAAACTAAATTTATACAACCTAAAACATTATCAACTCCTTTAGAATGATGTTCAATCCCTCTAGCATGTAATAAATAACTTGTTTTTGCTTTACCCCAAAGTTCTGCGGCTGCTTTAATTTTTTCTTTTTTAATACCCGTAATACTTTCGGCCCATTCTAAAGTATAATCTTTTACGGCATCTAGTGTTAAATCAAAACCTGAGGTATAATTATCTATAAAATCATGGTCAAGCATATCATTATCGACCAAATATTTCAACATGGCACCATAAAGAGCAGAATCTGTTCCTGGTTTGACATCTAAATGCACATCTGCAGTTCTAGCTAAAGGAATAATGCGAGGATCAATCACAATAATTTTTGCGCCTCTATCTCTAGCTTTCCAAACCCAATGAGTTAGCGTAGGAAAAGTTTCACTAATATTTGCCCCGGCAACGATGATAACTTCTGCATATTCTAAATCGGCATAAGTATTTGAAGCTCTATCTAAACCAAAAGCCTTTTTATTGCCAGCGCCAGCGCTTACCATGCACAAACGTCCGTTATAATCCAGATTTTTTGTTTGCAGTGCAACACGGGCAAACTTACCCATTAAATAACTTTTTTCGTTGGTTAAGGATACTCCAGAAAGTACAGAAAATGCATCTTTTCCGTGTTGTTCTTGAATGCGTTTAATTTCTGAAACTGTTTTATCCATAGCTTCGTCCCAAGTGGTAGGTTCAAAACCTTTACCTTCTACTCGTTTAATGGGGCTTAATAACCTATCGGGATGGTTATTTTGTAAATAACGCTGTACACCTTTTGGGCAAAGACGGCCTTCGTTAAAAGGAAATTCCATCCATGGATCAAAGCCAACAACTTTATTGCTTTTTACAAGTAGCTTAATACCGCATTGCATCCCGCAAAAACAACAATGTGTTTCTACAACCTTATCAGGTTCACCTCGTCCTTCAAACCCATCCTTTGGTGCGTAATTAAGGTGAGGGCCAAATTGTTCGATAATTCTTTCTGGTGAAACAGGTAATCTTGCCATATTTTGTGTTTTTTATGATAATTATCCAAATAAGTGTCCGTCTGCCTGCCTAACTTTTAAGTGAGCTTGGGCTAAACGTGATCTTTTACCTTCTGGACTTAAATCTAAATGAGAACCTCCGTCTTCCATAGAAAAATCAAATCCTAATTCTTTGGTTACTATTTTTAAATCGTTGATGTGTAGGTTAGTTGCAAATTCTTTACCTGTATGTTTACAAACTGCCATTCCTTGCTTCATTCCTTCTTTTTTATAAATGTGCGCTCCAATTTGGGCAGGTCTTTGTATGATGTGAAAGAATTTTCCAAAAGGAATCCAAATTAAAAACATTATAACTGTTACGGCATGAGTAACCGCTAAGAAATCGAAAGCAAAACCTTTCATAAATTGATAAGAGTAGGTTAAGCCTAAACCTGTAACAGAAATAGCAATCAATAAAATGAGTGGAAGTAAATCACCTTCAAAAGTTTGTGTAGCTATTAAGCCAGGGTTGGTTAATCTTCTTCTTAAATAATAAAGAGAACCAAGAATTACTAGCCAAGAAGACCAATTTAAAGCATGGAATGTTAGAAAAGCATTAATAGAGCCTAATTTAAATGACATCACATGGAAGCCAAAAAAGTGAGCTTCGTAAATATCTATACCGCCTGTTGCTAAAGTAAAATGAATCCAACCAAAAGTTAAAGGAATGGTAATCAAAAAGGCTGACGTACAACCAACTGCAATCATAAAGTGCGCTGCCCAACGATATTTTCCTCTAGGATAAATAAATTTTTGAAAAGCAATATTTCCAATAGATTCTTTAGAAACAAACCAAAAATGTGAAAACACTTTTCCTGTAAAAAGGTAAGTTATTCCTCTTTTAAAGTAAATCCAAGTGGGCGGACGCTGCAGCCACACCGAGTATCGATAAACAATTCCAAAAAATGCGAAGATCGTTCCAAATAAATAAGTGATTAACGCAGCATCAAAGTTCTGCAAATTTCTAGATCCAAGAAAAACTAAAAATATCATTACCATTGATAATGCTGTAGCAATAAGTAATGCTTTTGTATTATATGTTCTGTTTTTTTTCACGTGTAAAACAAGTTAAAAAATAATGCTTTTGCAGTAGGAATTATATTTATTAAATATAGTGGTAAAGACGATTAAAATTATCTCTTAATATTATTTAGAATGATACTTAATAATAAAAAATATGTTAATACGAAGTTATTTCAATTTATAAAATTAACAACCTAACTAGGTTTTTCGCAGCCTTTTCTATTGTAAAACCACCAATTTATTGCGGTGGCAATTAAACTAAAGATGAACAAACCAATAAAGAAACTATTTGCTCCGTTGGCTATTGTAATGTTTTTACCTATTAAGGTTGCAAAAATAAAAGGACCAAATGCCGCAATAGCAGCTGTCCAGCCTATTACTCCAGCTGCCTGTCTCTGATTTTCAGAGAAAATAATAGGAAATTGTCTAAATGTACCAGCATTACCTATACCCGTGAAGAAGAAAATAGCTAACATTACAGCAACAAACATCGGAAACTGATCCATACTTGTTGGCGAAACTAAACCTTGTGTTACTAAAATCACACAGCCAACTAATATACCTATACCAGTTAAGGTTGTTAGAATTGCACCTCCTACTTTATCTGCAATAAAACCAAATAAAACCCTACTTGCCGAACCAATTAGTGGCCCATAAAAGGCATAAACTAACGGATCTGGGGCATTGGGAAAATCTCCATACAAGAACTTTATCATTAAAGGAAATGCAGCTGCTAAACCCGCAAATGTTCCAAATGTCATCATGTAAGTAATTGTGCAATACCAAGTATGTTTGTTACTAAAAATATCTAATTGTTCTTTAAAAGAAGCAATAACTGGGACGCTTTTTAAATAAATCCAACTAATAATGCCTAGTAAAATAAGTAACGGGAAATAACAAAAAACAGCTGATTGAATAAAGATTTCCTTTTTCTTTACAGAAGGAGATTTTTTTTCAAATAGCTCCATAACTTCTGCTCCCAATTGTGGCTTAATTGAACTTATTGCTTTTGCTTGATTTTTGGCAGGTAATGATGCCAATATAAGTACAGGATTGTTTGATTTAATTGATGCAGAAACAGAATCTATTAATTTAGTTTTAACATTCGCTAAAATTAATGTTTGTTTGGTTTTATCTAACGTTGAAAAAACGACTGCCTTTTTCTCAATAGAAATATTTGCAAAAGTGTTTTCAGCTTGTTTAGTATCAATACTTGTAAATACAGAAGCAGCACCATAAGTTGCAACACCTAATAAAATAGGGGTAATGAACTGTACAACTGAAACGCCAAAATTCCCGATACCGGCTTGAATGCCTAAGGCGGCACCTTTCAACCTTTTAGGAAAAAAGAGGTTGGTACTAGGCATATATGACGAGAAATCGCCACCACCAAAACCTGTTGTAAAAGCCAAAATTAAAAAAACCCAAAACGGTGTGTTTGGATTCATAACCGCAAAGCCGATACCAACCACAGGTATCAGTTTTAGAAAGGTAGAAAATGTAATTACATGCCTTGTGCCAAATATGGGTAATAAAAAAGTGTGAATTATGCGAAAAATACCTGCTGCCAAACCTGGCACCGCGGCTAACCAAAATAGTTGATCCTTTGTATAGTTGAATCCAAGTCCGGGTAGTTTAACCACAATAGCACTCATCATAAACCATGTAGCAAATGATAATATTAATGTAATTGTCGTAATTGTTAGTGTTCTCCAAGCAATTTTTCTGCCTGTTTTTAACCAAAATTCTTCATCTTCTGGTACCCATTTATCTATCCAAGTTTTCATAATTTAGTGCTTAATATTTTGTTCTATTTGTGTTGTAAAATCAGGGTTATTTTTTCTTAGGGCTTTTACAATTGTTTTATGCATCCAAACCAAGCAGAATGCTGAAATGGCAAAAACAAAAAACCATGAACTTGTCCAAAAACCTGTGGATTTTAATAAATAACCAAAAACTATTGGGCCTATAAATCCACCAAGGCCTCCAATTAAGCCTACCATGCCTCCAACAACTCCAATTTCGTTTGGAAAATACTCTGGAATATGTTTGTAGACAGCTGCTTTGCCAATACCCCAAGCAACACCTATTAAAATAATTAATACAAGATATACCCACATATTTGCTTCAAATTGAATGTGAGTTATTCCTTTAGCTAAAAGTTCTTTCTTTTTAATTGGTTGGTTTTCTTGTACAATTACTTCCTGCCATGAGGTTTTTACTGGAAATATTGGTTTTTCAATTATTTTTTGATTTGATTTTGGCACTATTGGATATTCCTTATTATCAATAATTACTTTATTAGCTGCCGCTGCGGTAACAAAACCATTATTTGCAGCCATTACCCCTGGCCCAGCAGTAAGCACTTCCATTTTAGGAAACATTAACAAAAAGCTAATCACCATTGACGAACCCAAAACCCAATACATCACTTTTCTAGCTCCAAACTTATCTGATAGATAACCGCCAAACGCTCTAATTACTCCAGAGGGTAAACTAAACATAGTAGCAAACATCCCTCCCATAATTAAAGTAGTTTGGTACACATTCATGAAATTTGGTAATAGCCATTGAGAGTACGCAACAAAACAACCAAATACCAAGAAATAATAGGTTCCAAAGCGCCAAACCCTAACAGATTTTAATGGCTTTAGAAGCGATTTTAAGTTTTTCGCCTCACTTATAACTATTTTTTCTTTTGCTAAAAGCAGGAATAAGAAGCCTACGCACACAAGTACTATTCCGTAAGTTATTGGAAGCATTTTCCAGCCGTTTTCAGGATTATTATCTGAAAAATAATTTAATAATGATGGCGCTATAAAAGTAGTTAAAGCCGCCCCCGCATTCCCCATACCAAAAATTCCAAGCGCTCTGCCTTGCCATTCTTTTGGATACCAAACAGATGTGTAACCAATGCCTACGGCAAAACTAGCACCAATGACCCCAAACAATAAGCTTAAGATTGCAAAACTCAAAAAAGAATTGGCTAAAGGCATTAAAAATAGGGGGATGGCACAAAGAAATAATAGCCAAGTAAAAACTTTTTTACCGCCGAACTTATCTGTTAAAAGCCCAATTGGTAATCTAGTTATTGCGCCAGATAAAATAGGTATACCCATTAACCACCCAGCTTGTATGACAGTCCAGTTAAAAATGCCCTTTTCAATTAAAAAAGTAACTAATACCCCGTTTAATGTCCAACAAGCAAAACTTATAGTAAAGGCTAAGGTGTTTATAAATAAAATTTTATGCGATTGAGATAAATTACTCATAAATGCAATTATTAACTAAGACGAAAGTAATTCATAAAAATATCATAAAATATGATTTATATCATACTTTTTATTGTGTTTTATCCTCCAATTTTTATCATACTTCTATTTTTAGAAAAGAGAATTGGGTTTTGAAATTCAGTATCATCTTCCATTCCACCACGGATAGAGAATTTGGATTGGATATTTTTTTGTATGATAGGAAGGATACTTTCTCCCTTTCGCAAAGCAACCAGTAGCGCATCTTCACTGTCAGAAAATAAGCAATTCTTTAATTTTCCATCTGCAGTTAGCCGTATTCTGTTACAGGTACTGCAAAACGGATTTGAAACCGAACTAATTACGGAAAAACTACCCTTGAAAAGTTTTATTTGATGATTTTTTGCGGTGTCATTAGGTTTATCGCAAATACGAAGAATTGCGTCGGCGTTAAAATTTGCTTCTACAATGGATAGAATTTCTGCGTAGGTAACCAATTTTGATTTATCCCATTCGTTTCCGTTAAATGGCATAAACTCAATAAATCTGATTTGAACATTAAGTAACTTAGTTAAATTGATGAAATCGAAAATCTCAGAATCGTTAAAACCTTTAATAAGCACTACATTTAATCTAACTTCAAAGCTATTTGTTAAAAGTAAGTGAATATTTGCCCAAAGTTGGTCAAAAAAATCACGACGAGTAATTTCAAAGTATTTCTCTTTTTGCAAAGTATCAATACTAATATTTAAACTCTTTATTCCAGCTTTTTTAAAGGTATCTATATATTCATGAACCAATAATCCGTTAGTGGTAATGTTTAAATCGATGTTTAATTTCCCTAAGCGTTCAATTATTTCTTTAGCATCTTTTCTTACCAAAGGTTCGCCACCAGTTAACCTAATTTTGTTTACACCTAGAGCTACAAAAGTTTTAGCAATGGTTTCAATTTCCGTTGCCGTCATAATATGTGCTTTTGGAGTTAAATTTATTCCTTCGGCAGGCATACAATAAGTACAGCGGAGGTTACAATTTTCTGTAATTGAAATTCTTAAATAATTGTGAACACGGCCGTGTAAATCTTGTATGTTTAACATTTATTTTCCATGATTAAAACCATTAAGTATTTTAAAAAGATGTAGCACTGAAGGGAAAATAGCATCTATTGATTCACTTGCCCCGTTTGTAGAGCCTGGTAAAGCAATAACTAATGTATTTTCTATAAACCCTACTACACTTCTAGAAAGCATAGCATACGGAGTTCTGTTTTGGCCATAAGAACGAATAGCCTCTTCAATACCTGGTATTCTACGGTTTAATAGCGGAATAATTGCTTCTGGTGTTACGTCTCTGTTTGATAAGCCAGTACCACCGGTTAAAACAATTAAATCGGTTTTGCTATTGCACAAATCATTTACCGTCTTTTGAATATCAGAAATTTCATCGGGTATGATGATGTAATTGGCAATTTTCAATCCTAAAGCTTGTAACTTAGTACTTATAATTTTTCCAGCGCCATCCTGCTTTTTCCCTTTTGAAACGCTATCAGAACAGACAATTACTGCAACATTTAAGTTTAAGCTTTGAGCATCATTAAAATCTGATTTTCCGCCTTTTTTTCTTAATAGCTTTACAGTAGAAATTTCCACATTTTTATCAATAGGTTTCAGCATATCGTACATAGTTAAAGCCACAATGCTTGCACCATGCATCGCCTCAACCTCTACGCCTGTTTTGTAAATTGTTTTTACGGTTACTTCAATAACAATTTCGCTTTCTTTAATTTCATAAGCAATTGCTGTAAATTCAATAGGTAAGGGATGACAATCTGGAATTGCATTTGAGGTGTTTTTTACTGCAAATAAACCTGCAGTTCTTGCCACTTCTAAAACATCGCCTTTTGGCACTGTTTTGTTTCTAACGGCAATAATTGTTTGTAAACTACTAACTTTTACAATGGCTTGCGCAGTTGCAGTTCTTTCTGATGTAATTTTATGCGTTATATCAACCATAAATTAAGAGTTTGTTTTCCAAGTATAAGTTTCATCTTCAAAAAGCTCTTTACCAAAAATGGCAACCTTATCTTTAATTTCCTCTACCAAATAATTTAATGCTTGGTAAACTACTTTTCTTCTTGGGGCTGATACAAATACAAACAAGCAAATCTCTCCAGCTTTTACAATACCTAAACTGTGGTAAATGTGTAAACATGTTAAATCATATTTAGTAAAAGCAGCTTCACGAATTTCATGAAAACTTTGCTCTGCCATGTCCTCATAAGCCGAATAATCAATGGCAACCACTTCTTTACCCTCAATAACATCTGCTCTTACCTGACCAAGAAAAATATTATGTGCGCCAATACTTGTTTTGCTTTGATGTTTTGCAATTGAATTTCCAATAAATTCTGCCGCAATTGCACCCTGGATAAATGACTTTTTGATTTTATTTGACTTTTCCATTTTATTTTTTGTGATTTTTATAGGTGTAGGGATTGAATTCCGTTTTGCAAGTGATAAGTATTGCTAAAGCCTTTTGCTAGAAAAAGCTGTAATACTTTTTTACTACGAATACCACTTTGGCAGAAGAGAACGATGGGTTGGTTTTTTGATAATTTATTTTGAAAATCTTCAATTTTTGAGAAAGGCACATTTAGTACCGAATTGTAATTTAATTTTGGGGTTTCATACTCTTCTCTAAGATCTATAATGGTGTAATTTTCTTTGCTACATAGCTCTAAAAAAAAATCCTTACCTATTTCTTTATTTTCTTCTCTAAAATTTACCAATCGCTTGGCCTTATCTAAACCGATTTGAATTTGTTCTTCATTTTTTTCAAAGTTTAGCTCATTAAAAGAAAGGTTTAGGCAATTATAAACCAATAATTTTCCAGAAATAACTGTTCCAAGTTCTAAAATAATTTTTATCACTTCTGTAGCTTGTAACATGCCTAAAGTATTAGGTAAAACACCTAAAACCCCAGTATTGGAACAATTTGGCACATTATTACTTTCTTTTTCTGGAAATAAACAACGATAACTTGGTCCGTTTAGGTAATTAAAAACACCAATCTGCCCTTCAAATTTATAAATAGAAGCATAAACCATTGCCTTATTTGTAAACACACTCATATCATTTATTAAATATCTAGTAGAAATGGTATCTGTACAGTCTACAAGAATTTCAAAGTCTTTTGTAATGCTCGCAATATTGCTTTCATTAATAAAACTTGTATATGTTTGAACGATAACTTCTGGATTAATTTTACTGATTGCACTTGCCGCAATATCAACTTTATTCTTTCCACAATCTTTCATCGTATAAAGTAACTGACGATGTAAATTGGTTTCCTCAACAATATCCCCATCAACAATTCCTAAAGTTCCTACACCCGCTGCGGCTAAAACTTGTAAAACAGGACAACCTAAACCACCTGCACCAATTACTAAAACCTTAGCATTTAACAGTTTTTGCTGACCTATAGCTCCAATTTCTGAGAGCATAGTTTGTCTACGATATCTTTTATTTTTTGTAAGACTCATTTTTATCCTCCAGCAAAGGGTGGTAACAAAGCAATGGTATCGTTAGGATTAAGCTTAACTTCATTAGCAATAATTGACTTATTTACTGCGATTACAAAAGATATATCTTTTAAATACTTGTATTTTTTGTAGAGTTTTTCTAACAACTCTGTGGTATTGAAGTCTGATTTTTCTACAAAAAATACCTCTTCGTTAATGCAAGTGATATCGGCTATTAAGCCAAAATATTTTATAGGGATGTTCATCTTACTAAATTTTGATAGTCTTCTTTTGTATTGATATTTTGTAGTAAAGCGCACCACTTTTGAGGAACTTCTAAGGTTTGATGTGGAATTTCTTCAATTACGGCTCTTAACTTCAACTGATTTTTTTCTAAGTAATTTTCAAAAACAGCGCATATATTCTTATTGTAAATAGCTATTAAAGGATTTAATTTATCTAGAACTTTTACCTGCGTAACTGATTTCTCTTCATCATTTTTAGCAATCATCCAACTAATTATATCGGCGTTAATTAAAGGAATATCTACACTTAAAATAATATTTTGCACTGTTTTAGTGTGTGTTAAAGCTGTGTAAATACCCCCTAATGGCCCTTTATTAGGATAAATGTCTTCAATTCTTTTGTAGTCTAAAAAATCATAATTTTTGTTGCTAGAAACTATAGTAATGGTGTTGATTGAAGCTCCTTTTAAAGCATTTATAATATGTTGAATAAAAACAGTTTCATTTAAGCTTAACATCCCTTTATCAGAACCCATTCTAGAACTTTTGCCCCCTGCCAATATATATGCTGAAAATGGTCCCATTATAAGGTGTAGAGTTTAACAATTGCAATAACTAATACAAAAGCAAGTATGTTGCGTAGTGCCATATTATCGAATTTTTTACTTCCATAATAAGCACCAAAAAGACCCCCAATAAATACAATTCCTATTAATAGTGTAGATGCGGAAGGTATTTCTGCACCTTGAGATAAATAACCAAACACTCCTGAAATAGAATTTACAAAAATAAATAATGCAGAAACAGCGGCTGTTTGTTTAATGGTTGCCCAGCCTAATAACAGTAAAATAGGACTCAAAACAATCCCTCCACCAATACCAATTAGGCCTGATAAAAAACCAATTATTGCACCAATCAATAAGGCTAATGGTATATTTATTGGTTTCAGTTCTGCGGTTGCTTTTCCAAAAAAACCCAATAATTTTAATACAGCAAAAAGTAGCATTGTACCTAAAATAATTTTGTAAACTTTTGCATCTATTGATAAGAAACCACCTAAAAATGAAAAAGGGATTGAGGTAATGGCGAAAGAATAAAACAAAGACCACTTAAAATTTTTCTCCCTAAAATAAAAGTAAAACGAAACGCCAGAAACTAAAATATTTAAAATTAAAGCTGTTGGCTTTATAAAAGATATTGGCAATGAAAACAGATTCATTAAAGCCAAATAACCACTAGCTCCGCCATGTCCAACACTGGCGTATAAAAAGGCGATAATTGGCAACAATAGAAATAGTAATATTGGGAAATTCACAGGGTCTAGAACTAACATAAAGCATGTTTTTTTAATTGTTCGTCCAAGAAATCCCAACAATCCTTATTTATGGTATCAAAAATAGTAATTAACGATTTTCCGTAAGACGTTAACAAAGTACCGCCCCCTTTTGCACCGCCTATTTTAGTTTCTAAAAGTGGTTGATTAGCGTTTTTACTCGCCTCATCTATTAACCGCCAAGCTTTTTGGTAAGATATATTTAAAGCTTTAGAAGCTTTAGATAGTGAGCCCATTTCCTCAATTTTTTTTAGGAGTTGAACCCTTCCTTCGCTTAAAAGAATGCCATCATTTGATTCTAGCCATATTTTACTCTTAATCTTTAGCACAAATGTTTTCGTTATACTTTTGCAAGTATAACGAAATATAGCTATAATTAAATGTGATATACATTTATTTTTGAACCCTTTTGTAGTTCATAGTTTCCTTCTGGAAGGTAAATTAGACAATTAGCCAAGGCAAAAGAATTTAACATAGATGATTCTTGATAAGGTAAAATTGACACTTCATTACCTGAGTAGTAAGCTTTTAAAAACTGACTTCTTGTGTTATTTACTAAATAATGATGCGTGATGGTTTTTTGAATGTTTTGATTTTGGTGATCTGTTTTGCCTATAATTTTATTTAAAATAGGTTGCACATAAATATAATAGCAAGTTAGGCTGGCCGCTGGATTCCCAGGAAGCGCAAAAACTAGTTTATCATTTAATTTTCCAGCGAACAAAGGTTTTCCTGGTTTTTGATTGACTTTGTGGAATAAAGTTTCGACCTGTAACTCTTCCAAAGCACTTTTAACAAAATCGTAATCTCCAACAGAAATTCCACCTGAAATTAATAAGATATCATTTACTTGGAGTGATTTTTTGATAATGTATGTAGTGTTCAAAAAATCGTCATTTACTACATAAGTTGTAAAAGCATCAAAACCAGCATTTAAAAGAGCGGCTTGTAACATAATAGCATTACTCTCAAAAACTTTCCCATATTCCAATGTATTTCCTGGTTTAACCAGTTCATCACCAGTTACAAGAATCCCGATGTTAGGTTTTCTAAATACAGAAACAGTTGTAATTCCTAAGCCTGCTAAAAATCCAATTGCAGCTGCATTTAAGATAGTGCCTTTTTTAAGGGCAATTTCATTTTCTTTTATCTGTTCGCCTTTAGGGCGGATGTTAGCGCTTAAACTAATTTTCTCACTTAAAAGTAGTGTGCTCTTGGTGCAAGTAGCTTTTTCAATTTGAACAACCGCATTTGCGGAATCGGGCACTGCGGCACCTGTAAATATCTTTATAGCTTCACCTGGTTTTAATTCAATTTTATGCGAATCACCAGCCTTTATTTCTCCGATTAATTGAAACTTTAAACTATCATGTGAATTTAAAGCATATCCATCCATTGCAGACTGCCTGAATGGAGGCATATCTATAGGAGACAAAATATCATTTGCTAAAACATAACTCAAAGCATTTAACAAAGGAAGTTTGACTTCTTTTGAATTGGGAACAGCATTGTTGAGTATAGTTATTGCTTGTTGAACAGAAATCATAAGGATATGAGGTTTTTAATAAAAATCAATTTTTTAAAACAGATCAATAATTTTTTAAATTATCAACCATTCATAATCAAATTTAAAGCTTCTTACCTTTGAGTTGAAGAAATATTGTTATTTAAACTGATTATTTATTTTTTATTTGAAAAAATAGTAGGATTGATATTTATCATAGCAAAAGCCCAATTATTACTAAGTTTTCTGTTCCCTCCTTTTAATATTTCTAATGTTTCTGAACCAAACATTTGAGAATATCCTGCTGTAATTCCTATGTTTTTATGTAGCTGATAAGTGGATACTAAATCTATTTCTGTACCTAAATAACTATCTATTGTTTGTACAGAGTTTATGGGGTTAACTACATCGGCAGCAGTTTTGAATAGATGTGGAGTTAAATCAAATTTCCATTGATTAGCTGTATAATTCAATTTTAGATAAACATCTTGCAAACCAACAGTATTTTTGTGATTTCCAACAAAGAAATAATCCATTAAACCGTTAAATGCATGGTTTGTACCAAAAATGGGATTAAAAGATTTTATTTTATTTTCTGTATCTGTTTGGTCTTTACCAGACAATATCTCATAACCTACGCCTGCCTTTAATTCATCTGTCAGTTTATAATTTAAATTTAATGCAAAATTATATGCGCTTACGGAAGTATTTTCTGTAACTAGTCTACTTTTACCAGTTTGAGCATATAGACTTAAATCAGCGTCAAATTTGTTTTTTTGGTATTTTAAATAGGTTCCAAAGGTTTGAAGGTAGTCTACTTTTAAATTAGTTGTAGCTGCTTGTTTATACTGAAAACCTGTGTTTAATGCTAACAAACTCATTTGTAAGTTGGTAAAATTGGTATGATACCAAGCATACTGCATACTTTTATAGTTAGTTACATATAAATCTCGATACAAACCTTCTGTATCAGCATTTAAAGCTGCACCTAAATCTAATTGGGTTTTACCTTTTTTGTAAGATACCAATAGTGCATCATGACTCTGGCCTTGTTGTATCCAATCAATTTCTCCAAAAATTCTCTGGTTATCATATGAAATTACTTGACGCCCTAATCGAGAACTCCAGTTACTATTAAAATTATACTGTCCCCAAGCTTCAAAAAGCATGACACCGTTTTTATCATTAGTTGCTGTTGTCTTTACATCTCCCCAGGTTCTAACATTTTGAAAAGTAAGCTTTCCAGCTAATTTTTCTTGTTTAAAATTTAAGTTCAGTCTAGATCTTTGAGCTATAAATGAAGCAGGCAATTCATTATCTAACATTAGCCCCCTAAAGCCGTTTCTAAATTCATACCGCGGTCTTATTTGTAAATTTGCATCTAAATCTTGTGCGAATGATGATAAGCTTGATACAAAAAACATGAAGAATAAAATTTTCTTAGTTACATTTATTTTCATTTAAGTAAAATTTCAATGTTAAATTTCAATGTTAAATTTTATAAACTCAGGAATGAATTAGCCTGTAAATACAAGGATTGATTAATTAGAGGAATTCAATTATTTTAAAAACACTTTGGTAAATCCTTTATGTTTTGCTTTGGCTATATTCATGAGTAAGAATTGTTATTTCGCAGGCGAAGATAACTAATTTCAATTTGCTATTATAAATTCCTTTTTCTGTTAATTTTAACATAACATATTAGGTTTTGTTACTCACCAATATTTGAACCTTTGATTAGCATAATTTGACATTAATCAGTAAAAATCAAACTTAACTTATTAATGATTTAATATTAGATATAGAAAAAGTACAAGATAGATAACAGAAATAACACAGATAATAGATTTACAGTATTTTATGTATTTAATATCTACTTAAAAACTATTAATTATATGTATAACCTTAAATCAAATTTCAAAAAAGCATCAAATAATACATCCTTTTACGTATTTCGCCTAGGACACTTAAATGCCTTTTGGAAACAGTGGGATATATAGGGGATTTTAAATAACCAATTTAGCATGAGTGATTTGACATTTTCATCTGATAAAATAAAAGAAAGGGATAGCATTCAGATTGCTGTAACGGTTAAAAATACTGGTAAAATGTACGGAGCAGAG
>JBIKIN010000024.1:0-56577 GCA_044361595.1 Pelobium sp.
CCTACGATAAACTGAACAGATTGACCAATTCCACAGCAGTAGGATTGGGCGAACAAATCAGTTATGATGTGATGGGTAACATTACTCAAATGGTACGGGAAGGTTATGGTACCAACAACTATACAGGCTATAATGGAAACCAATTAACAGCTATATCAGGCTTTACCAATGGCGGATATACCTATGATGATAACGGAAACGTAAAAACAGGACCAGAAGGACTCTCACTCACCTATAACTACCTCAACCTGCCCAGTACAGCCACAAAGACAAATGCAGGGTTAAGCTCTAGTTATGTATATGATGCCACAGGACAAAAGCTGAGGAAGCAAAGCAACCTAGACGGAACAAATGATTATGTGAGCGGGATACATTACGAGAACAACAGCATTGCCTTTATCCAAACGGAGGAAGGCAGGGCACTAGCTGCAGGAGGTGGGAACTACAATTACCAGTACAACCTGAACGACCATTTGGGTAATGTAAGGGTAAGCTTTTGGAGAAACCCGAACAGCCAAAGTTTGGAGGTAGTACAACAGGATAACTATTATGCCTTTGGATTACGTAAGGCAGTGTCTGGAATTTCACCAGATAATAAGTACCTTTACAACGGGAAAGAATTACAGAATGGATTAGACCAATTGGATTACGGTGCAAGGTTTTATGATCCGGTGATAGGTAGGTGGAATGTAATTGATCCGATGGCGGAATTATATCAGAGTTTATCTCCCTATAATTATGCCATGAACGATCCTGTTGGCAAGTTGGACCCAAATGGGATGTGGGTTGAGACAGCTAATGGTGGTTGGAGTACCAAGGATCAAGGTGAAATTGCTGCTCTTATTAATAGTTTACAAGATGCCGGTGATGACCCAAAGAAGAAAAAGAAAAATCCTGAAGGGGCGGTTGCCATAAATACACCTGGTAAAGGGTTAAGAAAGAAATCTGATGGGAGCTATTCTGTATTTAATACTAAATCTAGTGAAGATGATGGATTAGCTGATGCAGTATCTGGCATGGTTGTAGGTGTTTCACCTTTAGGTGTAGGAATGGACGCTTATACTTTGTTTTCAGGTAAAGACTATGGAAGTGGCGAAGAAGTGTCTGGGGGTTGGAGAATTGCAGGGATGCTCCCTTTAATATCTGAAATTAAAAAGCTCCAACGACTACATCATATATTTGGTAAAGCAGAGCATGCTTTAGATCCACTTGTTAAAAAATTTGGATCACAAGAAAAAGCTTTAGAAGCAATTCAAAATGCTGCTAATAAGGCATTAAAAGATAATAAACTTAATATTGGTAATAATGGAATTCTACCAACGGGGAATAATGGAAACATTATTAAAGTTGGAGGAATGGATGTTCGCCTAATTGGGGGAAGAGTGTCAAATGGTAATGTAACAATCTCATCTGTTAGCCGAAAGGGCCTTTAATTATGAAAGATTTAAATAGACTAGAAAATGAAATTCTCATAGTTATTGCTCGTGAATATCCTATCATAGAACTTCATATTCCATACTTAAAGGTTGAAAGCAGGGAACATACGGGAGTCGGTATGTATGTAAACTTTAGCTATATAAATCTTGGTAAAGGAGTTAAGCCTATTGAAGATGGTTTATTATCTGTAAATAAAATTATATCTTTAAATAGTCTAGTAAATGGATTAGGGTTTACTCTTGATATTTCTAATGGTTTAATAAATTTTATAGAAATATTTACATACGATGACGAGACTTGGGATGGAAGTTTTACCATGTTCGAGTTCACTGATATATAATAGATTCATAAAGATTTGCCATTTAATAATTTCCCCACTGGTTTAAGTCTTAGCGGTTTGGGCAAAAGTAGTGGGATGACTTAAATCTTCACAAAAAAAGAATCAAAGCGAAGCCCCCGTTTGGCGCAAGAATGAAGAAAGGGTAAAGGGGCGAAGGCTTCTTGTGCCTTATTAGTTCGCTAATTCATTATTTTTAAACATGCTTATTTTTTGTATACTTGATTTATAAGTAACAAGTATTTGAAAAGATTAATTAATGAGTAGGAAGTATAAATTTCACGATAGCAATAAGTTATATTTTGTAAGCTTTGCAGTGGTATATTGGATTGACTTGTTTATTAGAGAGGAATACAAAAAAATAATGTTAAATAGTTGGGAATATTGTATCAAAAATAAAGGAATGGAATTATACGGATGGTGTATCATGAGTAGTCATATCCATATGATTATAGGTACAAATGGAGAAAAACTAGAAAATATCATAAGGGACATGAAAAGGCATACCTCTGTACAGTTAAGAGAAGCAATTACAAAACATACAAGAGAAAGTAGACGAGAATGGTTACTTTGGATGATGAAGAGAGCAGGCAGCAAGAATAGCAATAATTCCAATTTCCAATTATGGCGTCAAGACAATCAGCCTATCGAGTTAGATAGTTTAAAAAAGCAACATGATAGTTTAGATTACATTCACAACAACCCCGTAGAGGCGGGTGTAGTTGAAAAGGCAGAGGATTATTTATATAGTAGTGCAAGAAATTACTTAGATATGCAAGGTAAAATTGAAATAATAAAAATAGATGCAATGGTTAATTGATGAAGATACAAGGCACAAGTATTCATTACATAGGCTCAGGCTACATACTTGCGCCAAACGTGGATGGTGTGAAATTTATTGGATTTTTAGAATAGAGGAAAATATGAGCAAATTTAAAATAGAAATATCTAGTGTTCCTGACAGGGAGAATCTTGTTGCTGAAATTTGGTATAATGAAATATTGATTGCTGAAATAAGCCAGGAGGGGGAAAGTTCAGAAATTGAGTTATATAAATCGGAAAATATTCGGTTTGATTTAGATGGATTTTTGGAGACTTTAAAATATGCGAAAAAAGAATTAAGTAAGTAAATAAATATTTTAATTTTAAGTGTTTTGGGAAAAAAGGAGGGATGACTTAATCTTTAATACATCACAAACAAAAATCGACCTCCACTGTTTTAAGTCTTAAGGTTTGATTAAAAGAAATGTGTTGACTTAAACTTTAAAATAGAAGAAACAAAACCAGAAGCCTCATTAATTAAGATTAGCTTGGCTTTTACTGTAAATATGAATAAGTTTACTCCTAAATCATATCTTATCCGATTTGGCATAAGCGAAACGAAGGCTTAAATCTTTTACAGCATGAATGAGTGTTTAATAATGGATAAATCATTGAGAAAAATAATTTCTTAAAAATCTTATCGCTATTTCAAAATTTGTCTTTTTAAAGTATCAAAAATTTTCTATCATGAAAAAGCTTGCTCAGCTATCAAATCCTATTCTGTATGGTTTAGTTTTTTTCTTTTTTTTGGTGGTTTATTTTTTAGCTATCAAACCTACTTTAGCTTTGTACGGAGAGCTAAAGGAACTGCGGACGTTTCAAGCCAGTGGTGTTGCTAACCAAACGCCAAAAGGCAGTTTAAAAGAGTTACAAAAGTTAGAGGAGTTGCTGGCAAAATTGCAACCTCTGCAAAATGTACAAACTACCGTTTTGGGTGCCTTGGGAAATAGGAGCCTTACCTTGCAAAGCTTTAGGGAAGAAAAGATTGGGGAGAAGGAATTTTCTGGAGAAAAGGGCATCCGTAAATACGTGTTAAAGGTTTCAGGAACGTATAAAGAATTATTGGCTTTGGCGCAAGTCCTTAATCAACTTGCCATTTCTTCTTCGTCTATAGCTGTTAATGAAGAGCAGCAAGAAATTTTAAGCTTAAATATCATTGTCAACAAAAATTAATAAATTTATGCTAATTATCTAAAATAGTTGAATTTTTATAGCCTATGAAATTGGTTTACGGTTTATGTGTTTTTTTGCTGCTATTTACAGCTTGTGGCGAAATTTTCGAAGAAAACATCAATTCAGATCAAGTCACCTTGCTTGCTCCCGGAGATAGTTTACAAACAAGTACTTATGCACAAAACTTTATTTGGCAAGAGGTATTTGGCGCAAGAACTTACCATTTACAAATTGCACAGCCTTCTTTTGATTCTTTGCGAACCATTGTTTTAGATACTATTTTAAGGAGTACCACCTATACTTATTCACTTTCACCGGGTAAATACCAATGGAGGGTAAAGGCAGAGAATGCTGGGTACCAAACGGCTTATAGTGTGAGAAGTTTAGAAATATTTCCATCATCATTGGCTCAACAACGGGTGATTTTAAACAGTCCGGGAAATGATTTGTTAAGCAACCAAGGTCAAGTTTCTTTCTCATGGTCGGCTTTATTTGGGGCAAAAAGTTATACTTTACAAGTAGATAGCAACAATTTCTCGGATACTACCAGATTGGTATTGAACCAACAATTGGTAGGGAAAAGTTATACTTTAAGCATTTCTAAAGACCAAAATTACCAGTGGCGGGTAAGGGCACAAAATGATACAGCCCGTTCGGCTTGGTCGCTTACCCGTAGGTTTAACATAGATACTAAATCCCCGGCAACAGTGGTATTAAACAGTCCTGCAAAAAGTGCGAGTGTAAACCTTCCTGTAAATTTAACTTGGCAAACAATAAGCGATGCGAATAGGTATGAGTTATTTATTTATGCTGCAGACTCTACCACGCTCATCACTAGTTTTCCGCAAACATTAACTACGGGGACATTCACCTTTAGTAATGGCAATGTGGGCGACCGTTTTGTTTGGCGGGTGAGGGCAAGAGATATTGCGGGCAATACCGGTACATTTAGCGAATACAGATCTTTCTTAATACAATAAATGAAGAAAAAACCACTCACTTACCTGTTAATTGCTGCGGTGATTGCGGTATGGGCAATCATTATCCAGAAGGTGGTGGTATCTGTACAGGATGAAGCACTCACTGTACAAAATTCAAATAAAGGAATAACTGGGGAAGGTGAAGAGAAATGGTACATGAAAAGCTATTCGGAAGACCCTGTTTTGATGGAGGAAATAGACCATGACCCCTTCAGAGGAATACCCAGCGAACCTGAAATAAAGAGTGCGCCAACTGAGACCGTAAATATACCTGTACAACCTGTTTATAAACCACAAGTCATGTGGCCTTCAATTGTTTTTCAGGGTTTTTCTTCTAAAAGAAACCAAAAAACTGGAAAATATGCCATTTTGAATATCAATAATCAGCCTTTTATGCTGGCAGAGGGAGAGACGGCCTTAGACGTTAAACTACAAAAAAACTGGGGCGATTCCTTGGCATTATCATTTCAAGACCAAAACAAAAAATTCTATCTTCATACCCAATGAGAAACACCATTACAAGCCTTATTTTTATGATTATCTGTTCTAACTGCTTCGCACAAAAGGTGGAGGATTTGAAGGTGTTGCATCATTTTTCTGTGAATGAAGGCGAGCTTTTTATTGAAGGATACCTAGCGCCAGCTGGTAAGCACATTGCCACCGATAATGAGAAAACTTATTCATGGTTTGCGGGTGGGCGCTTGCACCATACCCAAGGAAATTTTAAAGATCGTTTATTAGATGGGCTATATACAGAGAGCTTTAGCAACAGACAATTGGCAAAAAAAGGGGTTTATAAAAACGGACTTAAAAAGGCAGATTGGTATAGCTGGAGTGAAAACGGTGTCTTGAAACAATACAGCCATTACAAAAAGGGTAGCCTTAATAGATACCAAACACATTACGACAGTTTGGGAAGACCAGCCAAAAGAATACACTACCGTAATGGAGAAAAGCATGGCTTGGAGCAGAACTATCAGGATGGTAAATGGCAATTAGTGGGTAAATACCGAAATGATACAGCAATACCTTTAAAAGAACCGTTTATTAAAAGAAAGATCAATGCCATCTTTAAAAAGCGTCCTAAAAAAGATTAGGTCTCAAAAGTTAGATGGTGCAGCTTTGCAAATGGTCATTGTAATTGCATTGGTCATTACCATTATCTGTAGTTCTTTATTATTGTTAAGCTATTATAAAAATGTACGCTATCTAAGCTTTTCCAAACAAGAGCGTTTACAAAAGAATTTGCAAAGTGCCATGATATTGAGTCTATCAAAAGACTTTACTGGAAATGATTCTATTTATACTGGCGGTGTTTTCTCTTCGGATACCATCCTGCTTAAACAAGAGGATTGGGGCATTTATCAATCTATTTCCTTAATCCTATTCCAAGGTGTTGATAGTATTTTTAAAAGTTACCTGATTGGAAGGGTACCGCAAAAGGCTGAAGAAGTTTTGTATATCGCAGATGAAGACCGACCCTTGAGTATTTCTGGTGACAGTAAAATTACTGGGGATGCCTATTTACCGAAGGCTGGAATCCGATCAGCTTATGTAGAAGGTAAGTACTACCAAAAGGACAAACCACTAATTTATGGGAAGCAACTGAATAGCGATAAAGATATCCCAAAAATAGATGATGCTGTATACAAAAAAATGTTTGATGATTTGGAAGATAGGAAGGATAAGCAGGTTAAGAAAGCTCCAGACAGTGCTTTTAGGTCTTTTTTTCTGAATGCAGAAGTTATTCATGACCAGGTTATTCGTATCAACGAATCCTATTCGGGAAAAATGATTTTCTTGGCAGACTCCCTTATTGAAGTTGCCTCATCAGCAAGCTTAAACAATGTGATTATTTGTGCACCAGTGGTTCGGTTTTTAAGTAAAAATCAAAGCAAAGTTCAAGTTTTTGCCAGGGATTCAGTGATTTTAGAGGCAGGATGTCAATTAAATTATCCTTCTGCCATTTGTCTTTACCGAGAAAAAGCGGATAAAAATCAGTATTCGAAAATAAAGATAGGAAATGACAGTGTTTTTGAGGGAGTGATTTTAGCTAGAGGAGATGATGCTAACTATCTAAAATATTTATTGGAGATAGGTAAAAATGTAGGCTTAAAGGGAATGGTTGATATTGATGGTACTTTTAATTATGAGATTCCAGCTGCTTTTGAAGCTGCTGTACATGCCAAAAGAATCATTTGTAAATTGAAAGGGCTATTGTACGAAAACTACATTATAGATTTGAAGTTAAATATCCAAAAAAGACCCATTTCCTTTTTGGGAAGTAGCATCACAGACCAAAGTGGTCAAAAGAAAATCTTACAATGGCTCAACTAATATTTAGAAAATTAAAGGGCAGTACTTTGGTAGAGGTTACGGTAGCATCCGTGATTATTGTAGTGGTGTTTTTATTAGCAAGTACCCTTATAGCGAATCTTTGGAAAACTGGTCCTAGTCAGAGAAAGCTGGCTGGTCATGCTTTTTTGCAGCAAAAAGCTACCATTTTCCTTAAAAAGGACGTAGAGGCAGCAGAAGTAGTTTTACCTGATGGATTAGCGTTTGAGCAGGTAGAAGAACCCTATGAAGGTTATTCTGATATCAAACAAATAACTTTGAAATTAAGGGAAACTGGTTCAGGAGCTATTTTGGATGAACTCATTTTTTTAATGCCATCGGATGAGAAAGTTGAAGACTAAAATCCCTGGGTTTACCCTTTTAGAAGTAGTAATGGCTATGCTGCTGATCAGCGTGGTGATGGCTATGGCTTATGCTGTTTTTTTTATGGTCAATTCTTACGAAATCAAAATGAACGAATCTAACGAATCTCAAAATGAATATTTGCTGGCAGCAGCAGTTTTCAGAAAGGATATTCAAAAAGCTGAGTATTTGCAAGCAGCAGAAGACTCTTCGCTAGTTTGTGTGAACAATTTGGAGAATATTATTTATCGCATAGATGAACCGTTTTTTTTAAGGATCAAAGACGATGTAGTAGATACCTTATTAAAGGATAATGCGATGTATTTTACTTTTTTAAACGAAGAAAATCGAGACCATCCGGAACTAATCAAAAGTGCAATTGTGACACTTACAGATAGTTTAGGAAATAAAAGCTACCTTTCTGGAAGTAAAATCTATTCGTCCGCTACACTATTTAAAAGCTACTCCGATGCAGGAAATTGATATCAGCCAATTCAGAAAGCAACTTTCTAAGCAAGATGGAAAAAAAAAGAATCTTGATGTTAGCGCACCCAAAAGAGATTTAACAGACATCCTTCAAACAGACATCCAATTTCCATGGCAAAAACAGCTAAAAGAAAAATATAAAGAAGCATTCTATTATGAGATGGGCACATTGATACAGGCTGGTGTGGATGTCAAAAATGCATTAGAGATTATCAATTCATCCATTAAGGATAAGAAATATGGGACAACAATCAAGGAGTTGGAAGAAAAGCTTATTTCTGGTCTTTCTTTATCCGAAGCTATGCAAAGTAGCAGCCAGTTTAACGAATATGAAATCTCTTGTATCAAAATAGGAGAGGAAACGGGAAGAATGGAGGAAATTGTGGTAGAGCTAGCCAAGTTTTATGGAAAGAAGATTAAAAATCAACGTAAACTGATTTCATCCCTTAGCTATCCATTGATTGTTTTGACTACAGCTTTTGGAGCAGTTTTTTTTATGTTACAAGTGGTTGTTCCTATGTTCGCCGATGTTTTTAAACAATTTGGTGGGCAGCTCCCTTGGTTGACGCAGCAGGTAGTGAAACTATCTGATCTGTTTAAAAATTATATGCTTTGGCTTTTGCTTTTTTTTGCCTCCGTATTTTTTTTGATTTACTACTTTAGAAAGCAGGAACAAGTGAAAAAAATTCGTTCATCAATTTTGCTGAAAATGCCCGTTTTTGGTGATTTGGTTCATAAAATTTACTTAGCTCGGTTTTGCTCTTCCCTAAGTCTTCTGGTGGGTAATTCTGTTCCTTTACTCAGATCAATCACCATGGTCAAAAAAATGATTTCTTTCTATCCATTTGAAAAAGCCTTGGAAAAAGTAGAACAGGACATTATCAATGGAAAATCATTTCATGAAAGTTTAAAACAATTCGATTTATTCCCTAATAAATTGGTTCAATTAATTAAAGTAGGGGAAGAAGTCAACCAAATGGAAAACCTATTGAAGAAAGTCTCTGAACAATATAATGAAGAAGTAGAATTTAAAGTACAAACTGTTAGCGGGATGATTGAACCTTTATTGATCATTTTTTTAGGGTTAATTGTAGGTGTAATTCTAGTGGCTATGTACCTTCCTATGTTTCAAATCAGCAATAGTTTTTAGATTTTTAAAAAAATAAGTTTTCTAATTTAATTGGTCTGAATTTGGGGAAGCTTACAGGAACAGCAATTTTGGCTAGTCCGGTTGTATTACCCGTTATTCTTACAAGCTTAGCAAGTTATTTAGTCACTACAGGTTTGGTAGCTTCGGCAGTAGCCGTTGTGACTGTTGAAGAAAAGGCGGTTAAGTAAATTTGTTCTTTAAATTGAAGCCCTATCAGAAATGATGTGGCTTTTTTTGTGTTGCACTTATTTTAATTTTAAAAGGTTGATTGTACCATGAAAAGTAAATAGCTAATTATTATTTTAAGAGCATGTACAAATAAAGATGATAGCTGCGCAAGGGATAATAGGGCTTTCCGCCAGTGGTCGGAAAAGGGTACATTTATAAAGCCTTTAAACGGCTTTATAAATTACGGCACCCCGTTTAGCCTGAACCGCTTTTTTGCGGGATGCGCCATAAAACATAATTGATTTAGATATTATAGTAATATGAAAACTTAGGCTAGTTATTTGCTTTATTTAGGTTTCTTAAATCCTCACTCTAAACTACACCCCAATCATTACACCAGGCTTATTTACAAGAGGAATTTTCATCATGTTAGACTCAACAATGCTTTCTGGCAAGAAAATAAACTTTTTATCGAAAATGTCTTTTCCAATGTAGTAGCTTAACCAATATTCGTTGTTTAAACCAAATACGGCTTCATCAATAATTTCTACTTTGGCAAAGCTATTCGGTTCTAAATGATCTATCATGTGTCTTAAAACGGATGTTTTTACATCAACACCATCTTTTTGTCCATAGCCTTTAGAAGTGATTAAAATGGTTTCTAAACGTTCGTTTTTAATATTTATCAAATACACACTCCATAATCTTTGTGAAGGAGTTTCGGATTCTAAAACAACTGCAATAAATATATCCTCAACAATATTAGATGGAAGATCTTTTTTCATTTATTTCTTTTTTGCAGCGACTTTTTTTGCAGGTGCTTTTTTCTTCGCTTTAGGTTCAAAAGCATCGGGTACTTGAGCAATTATCATTTTCTTAACTTCTTCTAAATCTACAATAGCTAATTCTTCGGGAGTAAATTTATCGTTAGTTTTTGGGTTTTTGCTCAGTTTTAGCATGGCTTTTCCAAACCTTATGAATGGCCCCCATCTACCATTTTCGATAGAGATTTTTTCCTTTTCCCATTGCTGAATAAATCTGTTTGCTTCTTTTTCAACTTTAGCAGAAATTAACTCGTTTATCTCTGCTTGATTTAAGTTTTCAAAATTATAACGGGCTGGAACATTAATAAATAAATCTTTCCATTTTAAAAATGGACCAAATCTACCTTTACCTTTAGTTACCGGTTCACCTTTATAGCTAGCGACAGGCGCATCGGCAGTAATTTTTTCTTCAATAATTTGTTGTGCTCTTTTATCGGTAATGCTTAATGCATCTTCGTTTTTAGGAATAGAAATATAGGTTTCGCCCCATTTAACATAAGGGCCAAATCTTCCTACACCTACAGATACTTCTTGATTTTTATAGTCGTTTAAAGAAAAAGGTAATTTAAAAAGCTCTAGGGCATCTTCTAAACTCACCGATTCTATGGATTGAGACTTCATTAAGCTGGCATAGATGGGTTTTTCTTCATCATCTGCTTCGCCAATTTGTACTATAGGTCCAAATTTACCTACACGGGTATAAACATTTTTACCCGATTTTGGATCAACTCCCAATAAACGTTCTCCACTTGCCCTATCCGCATTTAGTAAGGTATCTTCAACCTCTAAATGAAAAGGAGTATAGAAGTTCTTTAGCATACTGGTCCAATCTTTTAAACCATTGGCTATCTCGTCAAACTCTTTTTCTACGTTAGCTGTAAAATGAAAATCTACAATTCCCTTAAAATGTTCAACTAAAAAATCGTTCACAACCATTCCAATATCAGTAGGGAAAAGTTTTCCTTTCTCGGCTCCAGTAATTTCGGTTTTGGTTTGTTTAGTTATTTGATCTTTTTTTAAGGTTAAAACCTGATAAGCTCTTTGTTTTCCTTCTCTTTCTTCTTTTACTACATAACCTCTATTTTGTACCGTAGAGATGGTAGGAGCATAGGTAGACGGACGGCCAATACCTAATTCTTCTAACTTTTTTACCAATGCAGCTTCAGAATATCTTGGTGCTGCTCTTGTAAATCTTTCTACAGCATTCATCTCTTCCAGATTTACAGATTGCCCTTTTGCCAAAGGAGGTAAAATTGCGTTGTCGTTATTTTCGTCGGTATCTTTATCATCATCAGTATCCTCTAAATAAACCTTTAGAAAACCATCAAACTTAATCACCTCTCCGTTTGCGGTTAATTCTTCTTTTCTTGTACTTATACTAATTTTAGCGGTAGTTTTTTCTATTTGCGCCTCACTCATTTGTGATGCAATGGCTCTTTTCCAAATTAACTCATACAAGCGTTTTTCTGAAGCATCGCCATCTGTTAAGGTATGCCATTCGAAATGTGTAGGTCTAATGGCTTCGTGAGCCTCTTGTGCGCCAGCAGATTTAGTTTTAAATCTTCTAGTTTCTAAATATTTATCGCCGTAAGCCGATTTAATTTCGGCAGATGCAGCAGCAATAGCCGTATCAGATAAGTTCACTGAATCGGTACGCATGTAGGTTATTTTACCCGTTTCGTAAAGCTTTTGAGCAATAGTCATGGTTCTGGTAACCGAAAAACCTAACTTTCTACTGGCCTCTTGTTGTAAAGTAGAGGTTGTAAATGGCGCAGCTGGACCACGCTTTAGTGGTTTTACATCTAAGCTATTTACTTCAAAACTTGCTTTTAGACAGTCTTTTAAAAATGCTTCCGCATCTTGTTGTTTATCAAATTTTTGAGATAATTCTGCTTTAAAAATTTCTTTTTTAGCTGTAGAGAAAACCGCTACTACTCGATAAGCAGATGTGCTTTCAAAAGCGTTTACTTCTCTTTCTCTATCTACAATTAGTCTTACCGCTACAGATTGTACCCTGCCAGCCGACAAAGAAGGTTTTACTTTTTTCCATAAAACTGGAGATAATTCAAAACCTACTAATCTATCTAAAACTCTACGGGCTTGCTGTGCATTTACTAAATCGTAGTTTATTTTTCTAGGATTTTCTATGGCTTTTAAAATAGCAGGCTTTGTGATCTCATGAAAAACGATACGTTTGGTATTTTCTTCTTTTAAACCTAACGATTCAAATAAGTGCCAAGAAATAGCTTCTCCCTCACGGTCCTCGTCGGAAGCTAACCAAACCATTTCTGCGTCTTTGGCTAATTTCTTTAATTCTGTTACCAGTTGCTTTTTATCAGCCGATATCTCATAATGCTGTTTAAAGTTATTGTTAACTTCTATGGCACTATCGTCTTTTTTTAAATCGCGGATATGACCGTAGCTAGATTTTACCATAAAATCTTTGCCTAGGTAACCCTCAATTGTTTTAGCTTTTGCCGGTGACTCTACAATTAGTAAATTTTTAGCCATTTAGATAAATTTTAACGCAAATAAAGGATATTATATTCAGAAACTGTTTAAATTTTAAATAGTTTCTATAAAATCCCAAATTTTAATAAGTAATGATTTAATTTAAAACACATTTAAAAATTAAATATGTCTAATGCTAAAAAAGCTTTCTTAATAGAAAGCTTTTATAAATTTTTTAGTTTTTCATCATTTTAATAAACGATGCTAATTTTTGTTTCATTTCTCGCCTATCTACAATAAAGTCTAAAAAACCATGTTCCAAAACAAACTCTGATGTTTGGAAACCTTTAGGCAAATCTTTCTTTATGGTTTCTTTAATTACTCTAGGACCTGCAAAGCCTATTAAAGCTCCAGGTTCGGCAATATTGATATCTCCAAGCATAGCGTAAGATGCTGTAACACCGCCCGTTGTTGGGTCGGTAAGTAATGATATATAAGGTATTTTTGCTTGCGACAATAATGCCAATTTAGCCGATGTTTTAGCCATTTGCATTAATGAGAAAGCAGCTTCCATCATTCTTGCACCTCCAGATTTAGAGATCATTAAAAACGGAATTTTATTTTTAATGGAATAATCAATAGATCTTGCTATTTTTTCGCCTACAACAGAACCCATAGAACCACCAATAAAGGCAAAATCCATACAAGCTACAACTAAGTCTTCGCCATCAATTTTACCTACAGCAGCTCTAATAGCGTCTTTTAATCCAGTTTTTTTATAAGACTCTGCCAATCTATCGTCATATGATTTAGAATCGGTAAAGTTTAGCGGATTGCCTGATGTTAAATTACCAAATAACTCTTGGAAGGCATTATCATCAAAAAGCACTTCAAAATACTCTTTAGAACCTACCCTTAAATGGTAGTTACAATACTGACAAACGTATTTATTCTCTACTTGTTCTTTATAGTGTAAAGCTTTTTTACAATTAGGACATTTGTTCCATACGCCATCAGGTGCTTCCTTTTTATCTTCTGTAGAAGTAGAAATCCCTTCTGTTTTTCTTTTAAACCAAGCCATATTTAAATAACAGTGTGTTTGCAAAGAAACAAAAAATTGCCGAAATGTAAATGAATGTTAAATTTAGTTGAAGTTAAGTGCTTGATTTAAATGTCATAAATTTTATTTACATTATTTTTTTTAACTTCGGCTCAAGAAAAAATTAATAAAATGAGTTTAAAAGATTTTAAAGGAGTTATCACAGGTAAACAAGTTCAAGAATTATTTGAGATTGCAAAGACACATCAATTTGCAATGCCTGCTGTAAACATTATAGGTACTAATTCTATCAATGCAGTAATGGAAACAGCAAAAGCGGTTAACTCGCCGGTTATTATTCAGTTAAGTAACGGAGGGGCGCAATTTTACGCTGGTAAATCCTTACAAAACGATAAATTACAAGCTTGTATATTAGGCGCAGTTTCTGCAGCTCAACACGTTCATTTAGTAGCTGAACATTACGGAGTTGCGGTAATTTTACATACCGACCACTGTGCTAAAAAACTATTACCTTGGATAGATGGCTTATTAGATGCTAGTGAAAAATATTTTGCACAGCATGGAAAACCTTTGTTTTCTTCTCATATGATAGATTTATCTGAAGAGCCAATTGAGGAAAACATAGAAATTTGCAAAAGCTACCTAGAGCGCATGAGCAAAATGGGTATGACTTTAGAAATTGAGTTAGGTGTAACTGGGGGAGAGGAAGATGGTGTGGATAATACTGATGTTGATTCGTCTAAATTATATACTCAGCCAGAAGAGGTTTCTTATGCTTATGAAGAGTTAAGTAAAGTTAGTGATCAGTTTACCATAGCAGCAGCTTTTGGAAACGTACATGGTGTTTATAAGCCGGGTAACGTAAAATTACAACCTGTAATTTTAGATAACTCGCAAAAATATGTGAAAGAAAAATTTAGCCTAAGCGCAGAAAAACCAATTAATTTTGTTTTCCATGGTGGTTCTGGTTCTTCCCAAGAAGAAATTAGAGAGGCTATTTCTTACGGAGCAATCAAAATGAATATCGATACTGATATGCAATGGGCTATGTGGGAAGGTGTTTTGAATTATTACAAAGGAAAAGAAGGATACTTACAATCTCAAATTGGAAGCCCTGATGGTGATGATTCTCCAAACAAGAAATATTACGACCCACGTGTTTGGTTAAGAAAAGGAGAGGAGCAGTTTGTAAAACGTTTAGCTGCCGCTTTTGAAGATTTAAATTGTATAGACGTAAATAGTAAACTTTAAGTTTTTATTTCTGAATATTTTAGAAAGCCGAGTGTTATGCTCGGCTTTTTTTGTTTAAAGCAAAATTTGGACTTTGGAGTAATTCGCTATATCTATGGTGATTAGTTAGAATTTCCTAATTAGTTATCCAAGGCCTAAAAAGTTACCTTTCATTCCTTTTAAATCTAATTTTAATTAATTACAGCAGTCATCTCAATTTCAATCAGCATTGCAGGGTCTATGAGTTTAGAAACCTCAACCATGGTACTAGCAGGTTTTATATCTTTAAAAAATAAACCATGTGCTTTAGCCGCTTCTTCCCATTGGGTAATATCGGCTAAAAATAATCGAGTTCTTACCACGTGTTCTAAAGATGCACCAGCATTTTCTAAAACTAAAGCCAATTTTTCTATAATGGCTTTGGTTTGGTCGTAGGTGGTGGTTAAGTCGTTTCCTTGTTCATCTTTAGTGGCCGTTGTGCCAGATATTTCTATGGTATTACCAATTTTAACTGCTCGGCAATAGCCAATAATATCTTCCCAGGGGCCTCCGGTGGTAAAATTTTCTCTTTTTGTACTCATTGCTTCTTTTTTTACTAAAATAGGTTTTTGAAGTGTAACCAAAAAAATAAATTAAGGACAATTAACTGATTTTTGAATGATGTTTAGTTTTAAGGTAAATTAAACAACTTCGGCAACCACAAAAGTACTACCGCCAATAAAGATAAAATCTTCTTTATCGGCATTTTTTTTGGCTGCCAAAAGTGCCAAATCTACACTTTCGTAAGCTTCTCCAATCAGTCCAAAAGTTTGGGCTTCTGATTGTAATTCTGGGGCTGGTTTAGCTCTTTCTAATTTGGGCGAACAAAAATAATAGGTCGCATTTTTTGGAAATAGCGATAAAATTTTTGAGATGTCTTTGTCTTTTACCATTCCAATTACTAAATGTAATTTTTGATAATTTACCTGATTGATATTTTCTAAAACCAGTTTAATACCATCTAAATTATGTCCAGTATCGCAAATAATTAATGGATTTGTAGCTAAAGTTTGCCAGCGCCCCATTAAACCGGTTAACTTTTTCACATTAGCTAAGCCTTGTAAAATATCGTTTTCTTCTATTTTAAAACCTAATTTGTTTAAATGGTTTACACCAGATAAAACCGCTTTTACATTCTTAATTTGATAGCTTCCGGTTAAGTCTAAACTTAAATCGTAGCTATTTTGGGTAGAAGTTATTTTTAGCTTTCGCTGATGATTGCTTAAACTGTTTTGAGAAACTATCCATTCTTGTTCTGCTATTAAAAGCGTAGCATGACAGTCTTGTGCTTTTTTCTCAAAAACTCCAATGACCTCTTCTTGATATTCGCCAATAATTACCGGAATATTAGGTTTGATAATACCCGCTTTTTCTGCTGCTATTGCGGGTAGTGTATTTCCCAGTAAATTCATATGATCCCAGCCAATATTGGTAATGATAGCTAATTCTGGAGAAATGATATTGGTAGAATCTAATCTGCCGCCTAAACCGACTTCTATTATAGCAATATCTACTTGCTGTTTGGCAAAATAATCAAAAGCCATAGCTACGGTTACTTCAAAAAAAGAAGGGGAGAGGTTTTCTATAAATTCTTGGTGTTGATTAACAAAGCTAGTTACATCAACCTCACTCATCATTTCACCATTAACCTTTATACGCTCTCTAAAGTCTTTTAAATGTGGCGAAGTATATAATCCTGTTTTATAGCCAGCCTGCTGCAAAACAGCAGCTAACATGTGCGAAGTTGATCCTTTACCGTTGGTGCCAGCAATATGTATGCTTTTAAATTTCTTTTCGGGATGATTTAAATGATTACAAAATGCAATGGTATTGGTTAAATCTTTCTTATATGCTTGTTCACCTATTCTGGTAAACATGGGTAATTTGCTGTATAAAAAATCTATAGTTTCTTGATAATTCATATATTATTTAACGAATTATAAATTAAGGCTTTCAGGAAGCATCAATAAAAATGGTAATGCTTTTGTATAATCAAGTTCTGCATAATCAAAACCTAGTTTTCGTAAATTTTGATAATAAAGTTGATGATTTAAATAGTAATTCTTTTCGCTTTGTAAAAACCATGCTTTATCTCCCAAATGCTCTGCAATAAACCACTTTTCTATTAGTCTAGCTGTTCTTCCATTACCATCAACAAAGGGGTGTATTTTAACAAACGTTAAATGAAGATAGGAAGCGTAATATAAAATCTCCTCAAAACTTAATTTAGTCTTTAATAATAAGGTTAAATCTGAAAACCATTTATCCATTTCAATGGATATCAAATGAGGTAAAACAGCTACATATTCAATTTTACCATCATTGGTGGTTATAAACATGTTTTCGTTTCTAAACTTACCTTGATATACTTTATTGATTAAATTTTTACTTAATAATTGATGAGCATTATTTAAATTTTGTTTGTTTAGATGATTAAGCTTTGCAAACTGATAAGCGTTGTACAAATCGTCGGTTTTTTTAGTGTAGTCTGGTTTAAATAAAATGTTTAAGCTTTTATGTTTGATGTAGCTATCAAGATCTATATTTTCTCCTTCAATTTTACTACTAAATACTGATGCTACCGAAGTGTAAAAACTAAAAGTATTGGAACTAATTTCTGCTTCTTTTAATTGATGAAATTTTTCTGATAAATTATTCACTTCATTTTTAAACTGAGCTAATAAATTAGAATTAATTGTTTGTAAATCAATCATTAATATATAAAATAAAGAAGATGTAAGTAAATTTAAATTCAGTATTTTGACTACTGACTACTAAAAATACTACTTCACCTTAAAATTAAAAACTATAGATCCAATTTGAGTATCAGGCGCAGACTCTAAGGTGTTAAATCTAGAACCAAGGGCTGCAGCCTCGCATTTATCCCAAAGTAAAGGGTCGGTTAAGGTTGTACCTCTAGCTCCAGCTTTGGCGCTAATTACATTTCCGTTTTTATCTACTCTAATTTCTACTACAATTTTACCTGATTTTTGTCCATCGTCACTAATTTTAGGAGAATTCACAAATTTTCTGCTTTTCAAATCAAGTGCTACACCTCCATTTCCAGATCCTGTTCCATTGTAGTTATTGCTTAAGGGGTCGCCTTCTGGCTTTCCTTGATTACCAGCTACAGTTCCCGTACCATCGCCCAAGCCAGTTCCACTATTCTTTTTGCCCTTGTAAAGTGCATTTTGATTAATTACTGGAGTTGCAGGTTTATCTTCAGTTTTTTGAGTAGGGGCGTTATTAGAAGTATTTGGCTTATTGTTTAAACTAACGTTATCAGAATTATCATCAGTAACGATATTATTTGCAGCGTTTACCGCATTTGTATTTTGAGTAACCTGATTGTCTGGTGTAATTTTATCAGGTACTTTACCATTCGCATTGGGGTCTACCGATGGTTCCTCAACACTCATGTAATCGTTACCCATTCCTTCATCAGAAGTACCATAGTTTACAATGATACCGCCAATTCCTACTTCTTCTGGAGGTGATGCTTTGCTTACGATGTAAAAAATACTCAACAATAATAATCCAGCTAAAATTAATACAGAAACTGCAATGGCTTTAGGGTAATTATTATCAGGATTATTTTTTAAACTGCTAATCATTTTTGGGGTTCTGTTGCTAAAACTAATTTAATTTTAAGCTTATTAGCGATGTCTGTAAGGCTTACCACGTTTTGTATAGCAATGGTGTTATCGGCATACAAAATAACTGTTAAATCGGGGTTAGCTTGCTGATAAACGGCAATTTTTTGCTCTAGTGCACTAAACGGAACTTGTTCTTTTTCTACAAAATATTGTAAATCTTTAGTGATAGATACATTAATAGTTTTTTGTGGCGATGCCTGCCCAGAGCTTGAGCGTGGTAAAAATAGTTTAACCACATTAGGGTTTACCACTGCCGATGCTAATAAAAAAAACAACAGCAAGAAAAACATAATATCGTTTAATGCCGATGTATGTACTTCTACATGTGGTCTTGCTCTTTTTCTTAAATTCATCGTCCTGGTTCCTCCAATAAATCTATAAATTCTATCGAGTCAGTTTCCATTTTTAAAATTACTTTATCAACCATAAAGTTTAAGATATTGTATAAAACGTAGGCTATAATACCAATAATTAAACCGGTTGCAGATGAAATCATCTTAACGTATAAACCGCCAGAAATTGTTCCAATTTCGATTACTCCTTTAACAGAAACATCATGAAAAATGGTAATTACACCAATAATGGTACCTACGAAACCAAGCATGGGCGCAATACCAGCAATAATTCCTAAAATACCTATGTTCTTTTCTAATTTAGATACTTCTAATTTACCTACGTTCTCTATGGCACCTTCAATATCTTTAATAGGGCGACCAATTCTTAGTAAACCTTTTTGTAACATTCTACCCAAAGGTGTATTGCTGTTTTTACATATCGCTATCGCCGATTCTAAATTTCCTGTTTTTATGCTAGAACGAACTTGCATGGTTAATTGAGATTCGTTTTTATTTGCTTTTCTTATAGTGAAATATCGCTCAAAGAAAATAACCAAACCTAATAGCGCTAATAAGGCTAATGGAATCATTACCCATCCACCTTTGGTTAGTAATTCAAATAAAGATAATTCTTGGCTAGGGCTGGCCTGTAAGGCTGATACTGCGTTTGTGACAGTATCCGTTATTGGTTGTAAAGCAGTAGAATCTTGCATCATTAACATATAATTATTTTAAAATTTTATAAATTTTTATAAAAGCTTGAGGGTTTAATTCTCTTTGTATTCTCTTTAGTTCTTTCTCTGCAGAACTATTATCATATAAAGTAGCACCAGTTATTTTTACGAATGGTCCTTCCTTATCATCTAATACTCTGGCATCAATTCCATAACTTTTTAATTGTGCAGCTCTTTTATCGGCATCTTCTTTTAAATAATATAAACCAATAATAATTTCATATCTGAAATTACCTGCTTTAGGTATTGGTTTAGTATTAACAATTACATCTGTTGAGTCTTTTGTTTTTTCTACATCATCAAATCCTTGAGCTCTAAGACTAGCCTCTACATCGTCGGTAGAGCTGTTATAGATAGAATCTGCTTTTACCAGTGCTTCTGTTTTTTTGGTAGGCTCTGGTTTTACTTCCTTTTCTATTGTAGATTGTTTTGAAATAAAACTTTGCTGAACTTGAGTGACTAAATTTTTAAAAATATCGGGCTTTGCGAAATATAACCCGACTAAAGAGGCTAGTATCACAACAGCTATAATCATTAAAACTAAACTCACCACACTTCTTTTCTCTTCAACCATTTCTTCATCGGGCATGGCTGTATTTAAAGCCTGTTGTGCTAAGCTATAATTTTCGTTATCGGAACCTAATAATAGTTCAGATTGTGTGTCTATTACGGGCAATCCAAATGATGCAATATTTAGGTTTGGGGAAGGAGTGGAGCTAATGGTTATTTTACCATCATCGCTTTTTAAAGTTCCAATACCAGGAATATCTAATTGGTCGGTTTTTAAAGTATTTTTAATATCTCTGATGTATTCGTCTAAAACGGCATAAGCAGATGTTAAGGATAAATTGTTCTTAGCACTAATGTAATGCACCAATTTATCATCATGAATATATTCTGAAGTAAAATCTATTGCTCCACTAGGGGGTAAATAACTCTTACTATCTTGATGATAATAACCTGGAATTATTTTTTTAAAAAATTTTCCCAAACCAGGTACCGTAACCTGATTTTTATCGGCTAATAACTCTAATAAGTATGGTGATATATCCATTTATGCGTAAAAGTAATTTTTTAGATGGGCTTATTCAAAAAAAACTAAAAACCGTAACTCAATCCTCCTAAAATATTTAAACCGTAATTAGGGTAATATGGAAATCTATTGTATTCGTTTGCTAATATATTGTTTACTCTAAAAAATCCTCCAATTTTCTTGCTATATTGATATTTTGCCCCTACACTAATATCAGCGAAAGCTTTTATTGTTTCAACAGTTTCTATAATTGGGCTAGGACCAGGGCCCGGACCAGGAGATGCACCATATTCAAAAATTTTAGCTTTGGTTTCTCCTTGGAATAACAAATCGCTAGAAAGGGTAACTTTTTCAAACAACTTAAAAGATGCGGTAGAGTTTAATAAAAAGCCTGGGCGTAACCATGCAAAAGCTTCTACTTCATTATCGTATTGTTTAATTTGTAATTTACTATCTAGTTGAAAAGCATCAGAAAAGCTGATGTTTAGCTCGGCGTCTAAACCTATTACATTGGTATTACCTGTAAAATAAGCTACATCAAATTTTTGCTTCTCGTCTATATTATTTACAAAATAAGATAGGTTTGAGAATGTTTGGTAACTAGCCATTGCTTTAAAGCCAATGTTTGGTGCAAATGTTCCTTTAATACCTCCTGCAGCGTCAAATTTGGTAACGGTATTTCTTAAATCTAAGTCTTGATTGATGTAGGGATTTAAATCGCTAAAGTTTTTGATTCTTGCTTTCTCTACATCTCCGCCTAAATCTGCAAAAATAGTGAGGTAATTTTTGATTAGCATCAGGTTTAAACTAGCTGCAGGAAACAAGTTTATCCTTTGGTTTGCGCCAAACTCGTTTACATAATTTATACCTGCTGTAAATGCAAAACGCTCTTTTTTAAACTGAATATAGGGATTAACTTTAAACAAGTTGTTATTAAAAGAGTAAGCACTATCCTTGCTTGTTGTAATGTCTAATACTCCGTTTGCACCTAAATGAAAACCATTAATGTCTTTTCCTAAGCCTCCAGAAACAGAAAAACTATTTTCTTTTGCGCTAAAAGCGTTATTAAAAATAGAAACTGTTGCTTTTGCAGCGTAATTAAAATTAGTTTCATCTTCGGCATCAGTTCTGTTTAATAGTAAACCATCAGCTTCAATAAAGTTAAATCTTTGCTTCTCTGGGTTTAGATTTATGAAACTATTAAGCGGATCTATTCCATAAAAATAAGTACTCGTTCTATCGTATTTTAGTTTACCCTCCAAAATGATTGCATCGCCAATGTTTCTGCCATAAGCTCCAATATTTTGAGTGCTTATTTTTTGTTGATTTAGCTTACCACTCATGGCTAAATGGTTAAAATTAAACCCAGCCTGTAGGGCTTCATCTTGGCCTGTGGCAATATTCACCTGAGCCAAGTTAGTCCCTAAATTACCTAAACCAATTTGTGCGTAGTTGTTTAGTAATCCTTCCTTTTTACCCATTACTAATTTTTGAGCTTCTAATTCTCTGATTGCACTGTTTAGTTCTAATCTTTTATCTATTAATTTGTAGGTAAGGTTTGGATTAAAAGGTCTCGCATCGTTTAAATTTGGACTTCTTCTAATTTTAACTGCATCTGCCAAAACAGGTTTATAAGATCTAATTACCTCTACCTCTTCTGTTACAGCATTTCTTTTCGTAGTGTCTTTTACAACCGGAGTTTCTTGGGGTTTAACCTGTGAAAACGTTGAAGCACTTAATATCATAAAACCAGATATTAATGAAACAGCAACGCTAAATTTTGTTCTTGTCTTCATTTTAATTGTTATCTAGTTTGTTTAATTTTTCTTTTGCATAGTCCAAAATTTCATCTTTCCCTTCATAGTTGTCAATTACGCTTTTCAGTGTTGCAATTGCTTGTACTTTATCCTTTAATTGGGTGTAATTATCTGCTAGTAGTATAAACGTTTTAGCAAACCAATAATCGTAATTTGGAAAATTGTTTATCAAATCAAAACATGTTTTTTGAGATGTCTTATAATCCTTTTTAAGAAATTGTACCTCGGCTAAATTGTACATGGCCTCGGCACCAATAATAGATTTGGTTTCTTTAACTACTTGTTCAAATTGCTTCTTTGCGGTTGTGGTATCTCCTTTTAACAAATAGGCTTTACCTGCGTATAAGCCCGCTTTGTTTTTATCTTCTTCTGAAGATTTTTCATAAGTTCTTACTAAATCTACGTATTGAAGGGTTTGATCAGGAACTTTTATTCCTGCGTAAGCCTCCATCAAATTTGTAATAGCAAATGAGTAGTTTGCTTTATATTCTGATGCAATTTCAAGCTTTTTTAAATGAACTATGGCTTCGTTATACTGTTTATTACCTAAATAAATTTTAGAAATGCTAATTAGGGCTTTCTCTGTAAATTCACTGGTCCAATCGTTTAATATATACTCGTAGTCTATAATTGCTGGTGCAAATTTTGATGTGTTTTTATAGCTCTCAGCTCTTATAAATTTCGCCTGTTTATCTTTAATTGCTTTTGGGAATTTGTCAAAATAAGCATTAACCGATGCTATTGTGGCATCCCAATTTTCTTTTATAAATTGTGTATATGCTGCCTGAAACATGATGTTATCTTGCTCAGAAGAAGTGTAATTTCCAATGCTTGTACTGTTTGCATAGTTTATAAACTCTGTTGCGTTTCCTGCATCGGTATATATTTTCTGAATTAACTTTAATGCTTGCTGCGCCTCGTCGGTAGATTTATATTCGGCAATTACTCTTTTAAAAGTTTCTATGGCTACATCATCATTTTTTTGATCGTAGTTTACTAATCCAATCGTTACTAAAGCTCTAGGTATATAAGAACTCCGAGGATATTTAGTAATAAAATTCACCAGTTCTGTTTTTGCTTTTTCTCCTTCTCCAATTAAAAAATAGGTGTAAGGAATTTCAAATCCAGCATCATCAGAATAATTAGAGGTAGGAAATTTAGATAATAGTGATTGTAATGTTTCGATTTTTGCTTCGGGCTGGTTTTGTAAACCTTGTATAATTCCTCTTTGAAACAATGCGTAATCTTCGCTATTGGTTCCCTGCTCTATAATTTTATTGTAGTTAACTAATGCACTTCCATAGTTTTTGCTACCAAAGTAAGCATCGGCTAAACGTAAAGTAGCATCTGTAATGGTTTTAGCATCTTTTTCATTACCATTTAAAAACTTCGTGAAAAATGTAGCTGCTTTTGCATAACTCTCGCCCTCCAAAGCAGCATAGCCTAAAGCATAATTGGCGTAATTATATAAATCTGTTTTTTTTGATGCTTGCATCCCTAAAAAGTTTTCAAAATAGGAGACAGATTCTCCATATTTTCTTACCGCATACATAGATTCTGCACACCAATAGGTGGATAATGCAAAATATTCGGCATCAATAGGGTAGTTATTAGATCTTAAAAATGAACCAATTGCATTTTCAAAAGCTCGTTCGTTATAAAATTCTAACCCTCTGTAATAGGCTACTTTTTGATAAGCTTCTTTGGCATCCGAAGATTTATTATCAATTCCGTCTAAAACATCAAGAGCATCTCTGTAATTTTTAGTTGTTAATAAAACTTTAGCTAAAAGCGTTTTAGCCTCGTTTAGTTTAGTGCTTCTAGGATATTTTTTGATATACTCGTTTGTTGCGTCTAAAGCGATGGTATTAAACTTTAATTCGTAAGATAACTTAGAGAAATTAAATAATGCTTCTTCTTCAATTTGCCTATCAAAGTTCATTTTAGAACTTTCCTGAAAAGCGCTTCTGGCACCTCTCTTATCTTTTGTGGTAAGGTAAGCGTCACCTAAAGTGTATAAGCCCGCTTGACTGTAGTTAGATTTATCATTTATCAATTTACCTAGTTGAGCAATGGCTTCGTTATATTTTTTTAATTTGTAGTAGGTATAACCAATTTGATAACTGTCTTGGTTATTTTGAGTTTTGCCATTATCGTTTTTCATAAAACGCTCATAATAAAATTGTGCATTTTTATAATCTTCTTTAGCAAAATACGAAGCAGCAATAATTCTAAGCATTTCAGTCTCATTTAACTGCTTGCTATTATTAACTGCAGGAATTGCATAGGCAATTACATCTTCATATCTTTTATCTAAAAAATAAATGGCAGAGATATAGTAAGGATAACTTGCTTTATAATTTTCTGAATCTTTAAGTTTTTCAAAATTGGTTAAAGCAATTTTGTACTCTTTGTCTAAATACGCTATGTAAGCGTAGTAGTAAATTGCTTGTTCTTGATAGATTGAGTTTACATCTTTAACTAAACCAAATAATGGTTTAGCGCTGGCTAAATCTTTGGTTTGTAAATAAGCATAAGCAGTTTTAAATTTATATTCTGTATCTTCTTTACCAGTTAAATCTATAGAGCTTACTTTGGTAAACCAGTTTAGAGCTTCTTCGTATTGGTTAGTATCAAAGTAATATTTACCTACGTAAAAGGCAGATTGCTTTGACTTAGGATTTTCTGGATGATTTTTAATGAATGATTTAAAAAGTTGAACAGCATCATCATTTTGTAACTCTAAAGCGCAAACCGCTCTATAAAATTCGGCATTAACTTTAAGATTGGTAACATCTAAACTAATAGAGTATTGTGGGGTAGTAATGTTGATTGCTTTCTCTACTTCAAAAAACATGGAAGAAGCCGATGCAAATTTTTCTTGTTCAAATAGTTCTAACGCATTTTTATATTTTGCATTCACACTAAAATTAGCTGGTAGCTGTGCCATTAGGCTAGAGCAGGTAAAAAGTGTAAATAAAATGAATATGAATATTTTACGCATAGTTTTGCTTTATGGATAATCTAAATTACACTAAGATTTTTGTGTTTATTAACATTTTATATTAACATCTGTTAATAAGCATTAAAACGCAAGTTAAATCATTATCATATAATGACCATTAATTGAATTTAGTAAATACTTAAGCTTTTTGGCTAGCCAATAAATAAAGCACTGCCATTCTAACAGCAACTCCATTTTCTACCTGATTTAAAATGATTGATTGTTTGCTATCAGCAACATCACTTGTAATTTCCACACCTCTGTTAATTGGTCCAGGGTGCATCACTATGATTTCTTTATCTAAAGAGTCTAGAATATTTTTATTTAAGCCATACATCATAGAGTATTCTCTCAAAGAAGGGAAGTATTTAATATCTTGTCTCTCTAATTGAATTCTAAGCATGTTAGCTACATCGCACCAATTTAAGGCTTTCATTAAATTATGCTCTACTTTAACCCCTAAACTGCTTATGTATTTGGGAATTAGAGTAGTAGGGCCGCAAACCATAACCTCGGCACCTAATTTTTGTAAACATAAAATGTTTGATAGTGCAACCCTAGAGTGCAAAACATCTCCTACAATTACTACTTTTTTACCTTCTATGCCACCTAATTTTTCTTTAATGGAGTATGCGTCTAGTAAAGCTTGAGTTGGATGTTCATGAGCACCATCGCCAGCGTTAACTATTTGAGCGTTGATATGTTTACTTAAAAATACTCCAGCCCCAGCATAAGGATGACGCATCACAACCATATCTACCTTCATAGATAAGATGTTATTTACAGTATCTATGAGTGTTTCGCCTTTACTTACCGATGAACTTGATGCTGCGAAATTCACAACATCTGCCGACAATCTTTTTTGAGCTAACTCAAAAGAAAGTTTAGTTCTAGTAGAGTTTTCAAAAAAGATATTAGCAATAGTAATATCTCTTAACGATGGAACCTTTTTAATTGGCCTATTAATGACGTCCTTAAAAGTAGTAGCGGTTTCTAAAATAAGTTCAATGTCTTTTTTGGTTAGATCTTTTATACCTAATAAATGCTTGCTACTTAGTTTTTGCGCTGTTTCTGACATTTTCTTATTTATTCTCTGAAACTAAAATTACTTTATCATTTTGATCGGCTTCTTGCCAACTTACAACCACTTTTTGAGATGAAATGGCGTCTACCTTTATGCCTATATAATCTGGCTCAATTGGCAATTGTCTGCTATATCGTCTATCTACCAAAACCAAAAGTTCTACTTTTGCTGGTCGGCCAAAGGCTAGCATGGCATCCATTGCTGCCCTTATGGTACGCCCTGTCCATAAAACGTCGTCAACCAATATCACTTTTTTACCTTCTATAATAAAATCTATTTGGGTACTGTTTGGTACAAGAGGAGAGTCGCCACGTCTAAAATCATCTCTGTAGAAGGTGATATCTAAAATGCCGTTTTTAACATCTTTTTGAGGAAGAATATTATTTAATTCTTTAGCGATTCTTTTAGATAAATAAATACCTCTTGGCTGAATACCTAGTATTACGGTGTCAGAAAAATCGTTATGGTTTTCTATTAATTGATGACAAAGGCGCTCTAATGTAATTTGGAATTTTTTACCTTCTAATAAAGTTAAATTTTGCATCAGCCGATTTGGTTTTGGCAAAAATAAAAAAAAATACTTAGGTAGTAACCAATGTTATCAACATTGATTTATTTGAAATAATTTTTAGCATTAAAATTATTTATGCTTTATATTAAATGTATTATAATTTTTTAAGTATGTTCTTAAATTATTATTTTTAGTGAATACGAATTATAACCATCAAAATAAAAAAAAATGAAAAAGCAATTATATTTTTTCCAATATTTTACAATCATTTTAGTGTTTTTTGCAAGTAGTAATTTAATTGCTCAAGTAAAAGAATTTACCAGTTTAGAAGAGGCTTTAAAAAATCCAGATCAAGTAACTCGTTTAAATTTGAGCGATCAAAACATTAGTCAATCATTTGCCGATTTATCTAAACTTAAAAATTTACAGTATCTAAGTTTAAGGCATACCAATTTAAAAGTTGTACCATTTGAGGTAACTACCTTAAAAAATTTAAAGGTATTAGATTTAGGCGATAATGATATCTCTTTACTACCCAAAAACTTTAATGCATTAAGCAATTTAGAAGAGTTGTTTTTAGATAAAGACAAAAATCTAAAATTGAAAGAAGATATTGAGGTTTTAAGCCGATTAAAAAGTTTGCGTATTTTACATTTAGAAAATAATGGTTTTGGTTCTTTACCAGATAATGTTAGAAAATTAAACCAACTAGAAAAAATTTATTTGGGAGATAACCAATTTAAGGAAGTTCCTGTGCAATTTAAAGGTTTAAAAAATTTAAAATTTATAGATTTAAATCATAACCCTTTGCTTTTGCCTGCAGATGTAATTAAGAGAACCTATGGTGGTATTATTATAGAGTTTTAAATACCCAGTTTTGAGTTGTAGATAATCTCTATTTGATAAAAGTTAATTTATCAAATAGAGATTATCCTATTGTATTTTTAATATTAGGTTTAATCGTTTAATAAATCAATTTACATTCTTTCTGGCATCATAATACCTAGCAAATTCATCGTTTTTTTTAGCGTAGAAGCTGTTAGTTCTGATAATTTTAGTCTAAATGCTTTTAAATCCTCATCATCTATTTTTAATATACTTTCTGTTTGGTAAAACTTATTGTAAGCTTTAGCTAAATCATAAGCATAATTTGCAATAGCCGCAGGGTTGTGCGCTTGAGCGGCTGCTGCTAACGTTTCTGGATATTTACTCATCAACTGAATTAATTCTAACTCACTTTCTTTTAAAGTGGAAGGGTTTATAAACCCTTCTTTAATCGTTGCTTTACTTAAAACTGATTTTATTCTTGCGTGGGTATATTGTATAAAAGGACCTGTATTTCCTTGGAAATCAATTGATTCATTAGGATCAAACAATAAGCGTTTTTTAGGTTCAACTTTTAATAAAAAGTACTTCAAAGCACCCATACCAATCATTTCAAAAAGCTTTTCCTTTTCAGCGGGTTCAAAATTATCAACCTTACCTAAAGCTTCTGTTTTTTCTTTGGCAGTTTGCTTCATTTCTTCAATTAAATCATCAGCATCAACCACAGTTCCTTCTCTAGATTTCATCTTGCCCGATGGTAAATCAACCATTCCGTAAGATAAATGGTATAAACCGTTAGCCCAAGTTTTACCTAATTTTTCTAATATCAAAAACAACACCTTAAAGTGATAATCTTGTTCGTTACCTACCACATAAATAGATTGTTGCATATTAAAATCATCATATTTTAATTGTGCCGTACCTAAATCTTGGGTAATGTAAACCGATGTTCCATCAGCTCTTCTAACTAGTTTTTCGTCTAATCCATCAGCCGTTAAATCTATCCAAACAGAACCATCCGATTTTTTAAAAAACACATTTTTTTCTAATCCTTCCTCTACAATATCTTTTCCTAATAAGTAGGTGTTAGACTCATAATAAAATTGATCAAAATTTACACCTAAAGCATTATACGTTTGTTCAAAACCAGCATAAACCCAGCTATTCATGGTTTCCCACAGAGAAATTACATCAGCATCGCCAGCTTCCCATTTTTGCAACATTTCTTGCGCTTGTAAAATCAGCGGAGCCTGCTTTTTTGCTTCGTCTTCTGTCTTGCCTTCGGTAATTAATGTCTCTATTTCTTTTTTGTAGTGTTTATCAAAAATAACATAATATTTACCTACCAAATGGTCGCCTTTTAAGCCACTACTTTCTGGTGTTTCATTATTTCCAAACTTTTGCCACGCTAGCATCGATTTACAAATATGTATCCCTCTATCGTTAACTAAATTAGCTTTAATAACATCATATCCTGCAGCTTTTAAAATTTCGGCAACGGCAAAACCCAATAAATTATTTCTTACGTGTCCTAAATGTAAAGGCTTATTGGTGTTTGGTGATGAATATTCAACCATCACTTTTTTATTTTTAAATGGTAGTACCCCAAAATCAGCTGTCGTTAGCTCGTTATTAAAAACGTTTAACCAATACACATCACTCAAAACAAGGTTTAGGAATCCTTTTATTACGTTAAATTCTGAAATTTCAGCACAATTTTGTTTTAAAAACTCGCCAATTAAGCTTGCACTTTGCTCTGGACCTTTTTTAGTTTGCTTTAAGTAAGGAAAAACCACAAAAGTAACATGTCCGTCAAATTCTTTCTTAGTTTGCTCTAAACTAATGGTTTGAGGAGCAACCTCTACCTCAAATAAATTTGCAAAAGCTTGCGATATGGCATTGTTAATAAAATTCATGGTGCAAAACTAATTAAACTTAGTTTATAAGGTAAATTTAAAATTGAATTAAATTCTAATAGATTTGTCTAACCAATTTTATAATTTGGGCGTTTCCGCTAAGGCGGTCGGGCTATTCGCTATAGTTTTTTATTTGTCACCCTATACGGAGTCGAAGGACAAATAAAAAAGCTGCCGCTGCTATCCCTAACGCAAAACCTATTTTATAGATTAACAAATAACTAATAATTATAAAAAACTATATGTACCTAGTAGATGATTTTAAAGTTAATGTAAGTTCAGAAATCGGGACACTTCGCACACTTTTAGTACACAGTCCTGATAGTGGTTTAGGTAAGGTTGTGCCGTCTAAAGCGCAAGATTGGCTTTTTGAAGATATTGTACATTTAGACACGATACGTAAGGATGAGTACGATTACTACTTAAAATTATTACTTTATTTTTTAGATCCTACAAAGATAAAAGGTAAATTAAAAGATATAGATTCAGATACATCTAGAGATTTTTATAAGCCAGCAAATGCTAAGTTTCATGCCTCTACAAAAGTGGTAGAGTTACAACAATTATTGTCAGATATTCTCACTCAAGAAAATATCAAACATAAAATTGTTGCATCCGTTTGTGCTATAGAGGGCTGTACTTATCATCTTCAAAACGAATTAATTAATACAGCTCCGGTAGAATTAGCGAAAATTATCATATCTGGGTCTATTGCTAAAGACCGAATGATTTTTGCACCTATCCCAAACTTAATATTTACCAGAGATATTGGTATTACCATTAACAATCATATTCTTCTAAATAAACCAGCTAAAAAAGCTCGTTCAAGGGAAACTCTAATTGCTAGGTACATATTTTTTAACCATCCACTTTTTGCCAAATACAAAGAAAACATCATAGAAATACCCGATTCTTTGCAACATTTTTTACGACCAGGCGAAGAAAACGAACAAAAAAGTACATTAGAAGGCGGAGATGTGATGGTGGTAAGTAGTAATCACTTATTAATCGGTTTTAGCGAGCGCACATCGGCTACAGCCATAAGCGAAACCATAAAAATACTTTTCGATAAAAATGTAGTAGAAAAAGTTTCGGTTGTAAAAATACCTCATAAACGAGATTTTATGCATTTAGACACTGTCTTTACGCAGGTTAAAAGAAATATGTGGGTAATTTTAGAGTCTATAGGTATGGTAGATTCTCGTGGAAGTGGTAACGAGCCAATCGATCATTTAATAAATGAAGAACCAATTGATAAGACCGAGGTTACTCAGTTTATAAAAGGACAAATCAAGAATCCAATAAAATTCAATTCAGTTGAAGCTTTATTGAATGATATTAGTATAAATGATTTAAAATCAAATGATAAAACAGAATTTATTTATTCTGGAAACCAAGAATTTCCATATGATTCTAGAGAACAATGGACAGACTCTTGCAATTTATTAGCAGTTAAAGAAGGTGTTGTTTTGGGTTACGATAGAAACGATCACACCATCAAAGCATTTAAAAATAAAGGATTTAATGTTATCCATGTCACAGATTTACTTCAAAAATTTGAAAACGGAGAGTTAAATCCAGAAACGTTAACTAATACTTTTATTACCATGCCATCTGCCGAGCTATCAAGAGCTAGAGGAGGTTTTCATTGTATGAGTATGCCTATTTTTAGAGATCACATTTAATAATAAAACTAGCCCCATCTTTTAATTTTTATAATAAAACAATGCAAACAACACCTCATCTATTAATGATTAGACCTGTTGCTTTTGGTTTAAATCTTCAAACTGCAATAAGTAATGCCTTTCAAAATACAAATGCACCACAAAATAATGTGCAAGAAAAAGCTTTAGCCGAGTTTGATGCTTTTGTAGCTATTTTAAGAGCTCATGATATTGATGTAACCGTTATTGATGACACTTTAGAGCCTCACACACCCGACTCTATTTTTCCTAATAATTGGATTTCTTTCCATAAAGAAGGATCTGTCTTTTTGTACCCTATGCAAGCAGAAAATAGACGATTAGAGCGTAGAGATGATATTATTGACAGATTAAGTGAAGTTTTTGATGTAAGAGAAATTAATGATTTATCGGCAACAGAAAATAATGGCGAGTATTTAGAAGGCACTGGTAGTATGGTTTTAGACCGTGAGCATAAAATAGCTTATGCTTGTTTATCTATCAGAACTCAAAGAAAAGTTTTAGATATTTTTTGTAAAGAAACTGGTTATACATCATTTACTTTTCACGCTGTGGATGAAAACGGAATGGCAATTTATCATACCAATGTGATGATGTGTGTAGGAGATCAATTTGTGGTTGTTTGTTTAGATACAATAAAAGACCTCACAGAAAAAGAATTGCTTGTTAAACAATTTGAAGAAACTGGTAAAGAAATTATTGAGATTTCCTTGGCGCAAATGAATCAGTTTGCTGGCAATATGTTGCAGGTACTTAACAAAAAAGGGCAAAGTTTTTTAATCATGAGCAAAAGTGCTCATGATAGCTTAAACGATTCTCAAATTGCTCAAATAAATAAGCACACTCAAATTTTATCTTCACCAATTCCTACAATTGAAGAAAATGGAGGTGGAAGTGCCAGGTGTATGATGGCAGAAATTCATTTGTCTAAATTAAATGCTTAGTAAACTTTGTAATTAAACTTTTGTTCTAAAATAATCATCGTTTAATTAGGCTTAAAAAATTATCTTTGCGGTTCAAATGAAGCACATACGTAACTTTTGCATTATTGCACACATAGATCACGGAAAGAGTACTCTGGCAGATCGATTACTAGAATTTACATCTACTGTAACACAGCGAGAATCTCAAGCACAATTGCTTGACAATATGGATTTGGAGCGGGAGCGAGGCATCACTATTAAAAGTCATGCCATACAAATGAATTACATTCACGAAGGCCAAGAGTATATTTTAAACTTAATTGATACGCCAGGACACGTTGATTTCTCTTATGAAGTTTCTCGTTCTATTGCCGCTTGCGAGGGTGCTTTATTGATTGTAGATGCCTCGCAAGGGATACAAGCACAAACTATTTCTAATTTATATTTAGCACTAGAGCAGGATTTAACCATTATTCCAGTTTTAAACAAAATGGATTTACCTGGGGCTATGCCCGAGGAAGTGAAGGATCAAATTGTTGATTTAATAGGTGGCGAGAGAAGTGATATTATTCCTGCTTCGGGAAAAACAGGTTTAGGAATTCAAGATATTTTAACTGCTGTTATTAATAGAGTTCCGGCTCCAGTAGGCGATCCCGATGGACCATTACAAGCCCTAATTTTCGATTCAGTTTTTAATTCTTTTAGAGGAATTATTGCCTATTTTAAAGTAGTTAACGGACAAATTAAGAAAAACGACAGGGTAAAATTTGTTGCTACGGGGAAAGAATATATCGCCGATGAAGTCGGTATTTTAAAGTTAAATCCATCTCCAAAAGATGTGGTTAAAACTGGTGATGTGGGATATATTATTTCTGGAATTAAAGAAGCTAGAGAAGTAAAAGTAGGGGATACCATCGTTTTAAAAGACAGACAAGTTGCCGGTATTCAAGGTTTTGAGGAAGTAAAACCAATGGTTTTTGCGGGTATTTATCCTGTTGATACCGATGAGTTTGAAGAGTTAAGAGAAGCAATGCACAAATTGCAATTAAACGATGCCTCTTTGGTTTTTGAACCTGAATCTTCTGCTGCATTAGGTTTTGGTTTCCGATGTGGTTTCTTAGGGATGCTACATATGGAAATTATCCAAGAGCGTTTAGAACGCGAGTTTGATATGACTGTAATTACAACAGTACCAAACGTGTCTTATATTGCTCATACGTCTAAAGGCGACCCAATAACGGTTAATAACCCTTCAGAATTGCCAGATCCTTCAAAATTAGAATTTGTAGAAGAACCTTACATCAAAGCAAATATCATAACAAAAGCCGAATTTGTTGGGCCAGTAATGTCTCTTTGTATTCAAAAAAGAGGGATAATTGTTAATCAACATTATTTAACTGCCGATAGGGTAGAGTTAGTTTTTGAAATGCCGATGGGCGAAATTGTATTTGATTTCTACGATAAATTAAAGACTATCTCTAAAGGTTATGCATCTTTTGATTACCATCAAATTGGTTTTAAACAATCTGATTTAGTAAAATTAGATATTATGCTTAACGGAGAACATGTTGATGCGCTATCTTCTTTAATTCACAGAAGTAACTCTTACGATTTTGGTAAACGTATTTGTGAAAAACTTAGGGAATTAATTCCGAGACAACAGTTTGAGATTGCTATTCAAGCGTCTATTGGGGCTAAGATTATTGCCCGTGAAAACGTTAGAGCTTTACGTAAAGATGTTACAGCAAAATGTTATGGTGGTGATATTTCACGTAAACGTAAATTGTTAGAAAAGCAGAAAAAGGGCAAAAAACGTATGCGTCAGGTTGGAAATGTTGAAATTCCTCAATCTGCATTTATGGCTGTTTTGAAGTTAGATTAAATAATTAGGTTTTTAGATGGTTAGTTTGTTAGGTGGTTAGGAATTAGAAATTGATTATTTACGTATAAAATATTTTTTTTTCACGTAAATATTTAATATTTTTGATTCTAATAAAATAACAAATTGACATGGATACTAAACTTACCTTGTCTTTTGATGAAGATATCATCAATAAAGCAAAAAAATACGCAGAACGAAACAACATTAGCTTGTCTAGGATGATAGAGCATTTGTTAGCTAAAGTGGTAGAAAAGCCATATCAATCTTTAGAAGATTTTCCAATATCTGATTGGGTGAGTATGGTTGCAGAGGGTGATGCTATTTATCAAACCAAAAAATCTAAAAAAACATCACACAGTGATGAATTCTTTTTATCTAAAAAATGAGAGTTTTTTTAGACGCAAATGTGTTAATTGCTGTCTTAAATAAAGAATATCCTGTTTTTTCATACGCAGCCAGAATATTAAGTTTGGCCGATCATCCTAAATATACTTTATATACTTCCCCAGTTTGTTTAGCTATTGCTTATTATTTTGCCGAGAAAAAAACATCATCAAAAGTTGCCAAGACTAAAATTAGTCTATTGATAGAGCATATTGAGATTGCAGACAATGTAAAAGCTGGCGTTTTAAAAACTTTAGAAAATAAAAAAGTGCTAGATTTTGAGGATGGTTTAGAATACTACACAGCTGTAGAAAACAACTGCAATTGTATTGTGACAGAAAATTTAAAAGATTTCCATTTCTCGGAAATTGAAGTGCTAAATTGTGAAGATTTTGCCGTTAAATATTTTGTAAAATAAGCTTATTTACTGCCTTGGTGTTCTTGGAGGTCTTAATTGAAACTCTGGCTTTTTTTGTCCTCTGTGGCAAGTCATACATTGTATAGCGCCAATTGCTTCATTCCCTTCATGAGATTTAAAATATTTTTTGTTTAATCGGTCAGACATTCTCATCATATCCCTAGTCACATTTTTATATTCTTTTTCATCGCTAGCGTAATCAAACTTTTTGGGATCATCCTTACGCCTAACATGGCAATAATCACACTTTACACCTAAAGCTGCTTTAAAATTATCCATCACACTATCAATTTGATGATAAGTCATATCTTTGGGTAGTATTTTTAAGTTAGTGGCTTTATAAGGTTCATCTTCTTGTTTTTGAGGTAAAGTTGCTGCAAGAGAAATTGCACCTACAATAATTGAAGTAAAGATTATGGATTTGAATTTGATTTTCATGACATTTAAATTATAATTCTAAATGTAGGAATTAAATCGAATTATAATTACGATTAAAAAAATATTTATTGATAGTTTAATATTATGAAAAACATTCTACTTTACTTGTGCTTTATGCCATTATTTGTTCAAGCACAAATGAATCGAGATAAATCGGTTATTAATAATCTAATTAAAGCTCAGGTTCCAGAATTATTATTTCAAAAAAAGCCTGCAGAAATGATTAATTTAATAACAGACTCTTATACACAAGTAAACTATTTTAAGGGAGTAAAAGATGATAATATCATTAATGGAAAGGATAAAGCACTTGAGTATTTTAATTTACTTGTAGAGGATGATTTTAAATCTATAAGTTTTACGATTAAGAATTTAGACATATATAATGATAAAGCTGTAGCAATTGGATATTATATTATTACTTACAATAACCCTCAAAAACCTGTTTTGGTGGCCGAATTTATAATGACATTAGTGAAGAATGGTGAATATGGATGGTTAATAGATCAAGAAATTGATTTAGCATTTTGAACTTTACAATTATATTTTTTTTAACATTTCTATAAAAAACAAAATTTTATTTGGAACATAATGAAATTCTACCTTATATTCGCAACATCATTTGGTTGAGATACCAAAATCAATTCCTTAAAGCAGGTCTTGATTTATAAAGAAGTGGCGAGAGATTAGGCTCTAAGACCCACTGGCAACCCTTACCATAAAAAGAAGGTGCCAATTCCTAGCCCAATAATGGGAACTATAAATTTTAAAAGACATGATAACAAACAAAAATTTAACCCAAAATTTAGCATCCTTTTATCAAGGAAAAGCAAAAAAATCGTATCCACTAAACTTATGTTGTGGTATGTGCTGCTATATGCGCTAATTCTCTTTTCTATTTTCTTTTAGCTTATCGGCTGATTTAGAATTCAAAAAATACAATCAATCCAATTAATTACAACATTTAACATTTTACAAAATGTCAACTCAAAATTTAAAATTCGAAACTTTACAATTACATGCAGGTCAAGAAATAGATCCTACAACAGGTTCTAGAGCGGTACCGATTTATCAAACTACATCTTATGCTTTCAATAACTCAGAGCATGGCGCAAATCTTTTCGCACTAAAAGAGTTTGGAAACATATATACTAGGATAATGAATCCTACAACAGATGTTTTTGAAAAGCGAATTGCCGCTTTAGAAGGTGGAGTTGCAGCTTTAGCAGTAGCATCTGGTCAGGCAGCACAATTTTTAGCATTGACTAACATTTTAGAGGCAGGAGATAATTTTATAACCAGTAGGTTTATTTACGGTGGTACTTTTAATCAGTTTAAAGTTCAATTTAAACGTTTAGGAATTACAGCAAAGTTTGTAGATTCTGAAGAGCCAGAAAGTTATGATGCTTTAGTTGACAATAAAACTAAAGCTATTTATATTGAAACTATTGGTAACCCAGCTTTTAACATTCCCGATTTTGAAAAGCTATCGGAAGTAGCTAAAAAACACGATTTACCTTTAATTGTTGATAATACCTTTGGTGCTGGAGGATATTTATTTCGTCCTTTAGAGCATGGTGCTAATATTGTGGTAGAATCTGCAACTAAATGGATTGGCGGACACGGCACTAGCATAGGCGGAGTAATTGTAGATGGTGGAAATTATAATTGGGGTAACGGAAAATATCCTCAATTTTCTGAACCTTCTGAGGGTTACCACGGCTTAGTTTTCTCTAATGTATTTGGTATAAACGGTCCTTTTGGAAACATTCAATTTATTATTAGAGCAAGGGTAGAGGGATTAAGAGATTTTGGTTCTGCAATATCTCCTTTCAACTCTTTTTTATTGCTACAAGGTTTAGAGACCCTTTCTTTAAGAGTAGAGCGTCATGTAGAAAATGCTTTAAAATTGGCGCAATGGTTAGAAAGCCATCCTCAAGTTAAAGCCGTAAATTATCCAGGTTTAGCATCTTCACCATATCATCTGCTAGCTCAAAAGTATTTGAAAAAAGGTTTTGGCGGAGTTTTATCTTTCGAGATTGATGGCACTAAAGAACAAACTAAATCTTTTGTAGATGCCTTAAAATTAACTAGTCATTTAGCAAATGTGGGTGATGCAAAAACTTTAATTATTCAGCCAGCTGCAACAACGCACCAGCAATTAGGTGATGAAGATCAAATTAAATCTGGAGTAACACCTACTTTGTTAAGGGTTTCTGTAGGGATTGAACATATAGACGATATTAAAGCTGATTTTGAGCAGGCTTTTAAAGCCATAAATAATAAATAACAATAATTAATTAGGCAATACAACAAATGAGTAAGAAATTAAATATAGGTTTATTTGGCTTTGGTGTAGTAGGACAAGGTTTATACGACATTACAGTAAGCAGAAATCTAAATCTAGAGTTCAAAAAAATAGCCATTAAAGACGCTACCAAAAAAAGAACTTTACCACAAGAATTATTTACAACAGATAAATGGAAAATTTTAAATAACCCAGAAATCAATACTATAATAGAGTTAATTAATGATGCAGATGCAGCCTATGATATTGTTACCTACGCATTAAAAAATGGTAAAAACGTAGTTTCAGCTAATAAGAAAATGATAGCTGAGCATTTGGAAGAGTTAGTACAAATTCAAAAAGAATATGGCACATCTTTATTGTATGAGGGCGCAGTTTGCGGTAGTATTCCAATCATTAGAAACCTAGAAGAATACTACGATAATGAACTTTTATATGCCGTAAGCGGTATTTTTAATGGTTCTTCAAATTTTATACTTTCTAAAGTTTTTAATGAAAATAGAGCTTACGCCGATGCTTTAAAAGAGGCTCAAGATTTAGGTTTTGCAGAAACTGATCCAACTTTAGATGTAGGTGGCTATGATGCAAAATATAAAGTAGCTATAGCCGCGGCACATGCGTATGGGATTTTTGTGAACCCAATTGAAATTTTAAATATAGGAATTCAAAACCTTCAACTTTCTGATTTGCAATATGCTAGAGAGAAAGGACAAAAAATAAAATTAGTTCCGGTTGCCAAAAAACAAAACGACCAAGAAGTAAGTATTTATGTGTTACCTAAATTGGTTAAGAAAGAAGATTTCTTATTTAATGTAGAGAATGAGTACAATGGAGTAAGTGTTCAAGCTGCCTTTGCAGATCAGCAATTCTTTTTTGGAAAAGGAGCAGGAGGGCACCCAACTGGTGCAGCGGTTTTTTCTGATATTTCGGCTTTACGATATGATTATAAGTATGAATATAAAAAAGCCAAAGTAGAGCAAAAAGTTGATTTTAATAACAATGAACTTATTCAAGTTTATCTACGATTTAACAAGGACGATTTGATAGAAAAATTAGCTTTTGTAGAAATTGAAGAAAAATATTCATCTAAAGAATATCATTATGTAATTGGAACCATCAGGTTAGAAGATATTTTTAAAGCAAAAGACCTTATTTTACAGGACGGTGCATTTATTGCGCACACAGGTAATTAACACTGATTAAAGATTTTTTTTAGTTTTATTTTTAACGATTACTTTTCATTAAGTAATCGTTTTTTACTGATTTATAAACATTAAAAAACTTATATTTTGTAATCGAATTAATTAGAAAGCAACAAAGCTCAAGATTATATAAATCTCGAGCTTTGTAAATTCAATTAAATAAGTTTAAACTTATCCAAATAAGAATTCTTTAACTTATAAAGTTGCCATATGTTGTAATAAATCAATAATTTTATTAGAATAACCCCATTCGTTATCGTACCAAGCAACAACTTTAACAAAGTTATCATTCAATGCAATACCAGCGTCTGCATCAAAAATAGAAGTACGAGCATCACCCAAGAAGTCTGTTGAAACTACTGCGTCTTCTGTGTATCCTAATATGCCTTTTAGCTCGCCTTCAGATGCATCTTTCATAGCTTGTTTAATTTGAGCGTAAGTAGCAGGTTTTTCTAAACGTACTGTTAAATCAACTACAGAAACATCTGGAGTTGGAACACGAAAAGCCATTCCTGTTAACTTTCCTTTAATTGCGGGAATTACTAATCCTACTGCTTTTGCTGCACCAGTAGATGATGGAATAATATTTTGAGCAGCCCCTCTTCCGCCTCTCCAGTCTTTCGAAGACGGGCTATCAACAGTTTTTTGAGTAGCAGTAGTTGCATGAACTGTAGTCATTAAACCTTCTATAATTCCAAAGTTATCCATTAAAACTTTGGTTATAGGAGCTAAACAATTAGTTGTACAAGATGCGTTAGAAACAATTGTATGTTGTGCAGTTAATGTTTTGTGATTTACGCCCATTACAAAAGTAGGTGTATCATCTTTTGCAGGAGCACTCATTACAACTTTTTTAGCACCAGCATCAATATGTTTTTGTGCGCTTTCTTGAGTTAAAAATAAACCTGTAGATTCTATAATATATTCAGCACCAATTTCATTCCATTTTAAGTTTGCCGGGTCTCTTTCTGCAGTTACACGGATAGTTTTTCCGTTAACCACTAAATTACCATCTTTAACTTCTACAGTTCCGTCAAAAATACCGTGTGTAGAGTCATATTTTAACATGTAGGCCATATAATCAGGCTCCACTAAATCGTTTATTCCTACTATTTCAATATCTTTTCTGTTGATTGCAGCTCTAAAAGCTAATCTACCGATTCGGCCAAAGCCATTAATTCCAATTTTCATTTGTTTAATTTTTATTTACGTAATAATTTAATAAATTATAGATAGGGTCTTTAACTACTGTGTTTATTATAAGTTTATTTTCTTTTGCAACTGCTCTTAAATGGTCTTGAAAATTTGCAGCAACAGAGCCTACGAAATAAATAGGATGCTTACCTCCATATTGTTTAGCAATTGGTATTAAATAGGTTTCTATAAAGGTACTAAATCCTAATTTAATCATTTCAATAATGTATGGATCTTCTCTTTTATCTATAAAAAAATCATTAAAAGATGTTAAGAAATTTGTTGAATGAGCTTGTTTATATATCTTATCCAAAATGGTTTTTCGGTCTAAGTCGTATTTTTTCTCAAAAGCAACACTTAAGTTTGATGGCAAAGATTCGTTAATAAAAGCCTTTAATAAAGTCTTTCCTAACCAGTTTGCACTACCTTCATCGGCAATTGCATAGCCTAATCCATTGTTGTTTTGAACAACATTTTTACCATCAAAAAAGGCACAGTTACTACCGCTTCCAATAATACAAACTATTCCTGGCTTATCATCACAAGTTGCTTTAGCTGCTGCAGCCACATCATGATCTACATTAACTTTGCTATATTTAAAAAAGCTACCCAAGGCACTTTTTACGATCTCTTTTCTTTCTTTAGATGATGAACCTGCACCATAAAAATAGATTTTCTTTATTTTTTCAGCGTAATTGATAAGCTTGGAATTTTTATTAAGCAACTGAACAATATATTTTTCATCATTAAAAAATGGATTTATACCTGCAGTTTTTAATTCTACTACTTCCTTAGTTTTCTCACTTGCCAAACGCCAAGTTGCATGTTTAGAACCACTATAAATTACTGCAATCATTTTTTATGATAATATGTTAACCATTTCTAAAAGATCATCTTCTAATTTAAATTCGTGGTCGGTAAGGGCCTCCTTTAAATCTGTAAATACCATTTCATTACCTCTTAATCCAACCATTTTTCTTGTTTTACCTGCAATTAATGCTTTAACCGCAGCATATCCCATTCTGCTTCCTAATATTCTATCGAAACTACTTGGACTACCGCCTCGTTGTAAATGCCCTAATATAGTTACTTTTGTGTCATAAAAATCAAAAGTTTCTTTTACCTTTTTTGCAACACTAAAAGCGCCACCATTTTTATCTCCTTCTGCTACAATTACTATACTCGATGATTTTTTATTGGCAGCTCCTTTAGCTAAATTATCTATTAAATCTTCAATAGCGGTATCAACTTCTGGTAACATAATAGCTTCCGCACCACTAGCAATGCCTGCTCTTAAAGCTATACAACCTGCATCACGGCCCATAACCTCTATAAAAAATAAGCGATCATGTGATTCTGCGGTGTCTCTAATTTTATCTATCGCACCTATTACAGTGTTAGTTGCAGTATCAAATCCTAAGGTAAAATCAGAGCCATATAAATCGTTATCTATAGTTCCAGGAATGCAAATAACAGGAATATTATAAATGCCAGAAAAGCGCTCGGCACCGGTAAAAGTTCCATCTCCACCAATTGCTACCAAAGCATCAATGCCATTATTCTTTAAATTCTGATACGCTTTTTCCATGCCTTCGTTAGTTCTGAATTCTAAACAACGAGCAGTTTTTAAAATTGTACCTCCTAATTGCATGATATTACTTACAGAATGACGATTCATATCCTCAATATTATTGTCTATCATGCCTTGATAGCCTTGTTTAATCCCGGCAACTTGACAGCCTAAATATAAGCCAGTGCGAACAACAGCTCTTATACAAGCATTCATACCTGGTGCATCGCCTCCTGAGGTAAAAACTCCAATTTTATTTATTTTTGACATTTTTTTATCGGAAATTCGGTTAAGAGTCACGAATATAAGGTGTATTTTTTACACTAAGCAATTTTATCAATTTTTTTTTTCATTTTTGCAGAAATTTAAACAATAAATAAACGCTTATAGATTGGAAAATTTACCTTTAAAATTTGAATCTGTATTCTCTGTAGACTGTGTTATTTTCGGTTTTGATGAAGGAGAATTAAAGATTTTGTTAATAGAAAGAAACGAAGAGCCATTTAAAGATTGGTTTGCCTTACCAGGTAACTTAGTAGGTAACGACGAGGCTATTGAATCTGCTGCTCAAAGAATATTATATGAAGCAACAGGTTTAAAGGGAATTTTTATGGAACAGTTTTATACATTTGGCGCTTTGGGTAGACATCCTCTTGGTAGAGTAATAACTGTAGCTTATTATGCCATGATTAGACTTAATGGACATAAAGATGTAACACCTATTCCTTCTACTAATTTTGCCAGAAAAGCAGTTTGGATGCCTATAAAGGACATGCCAGAACTAGCTTTTGATCATAGCAGGATTTTCAGAAAAAGTTTTGAGAAAATTAAAAACAAAATAAGTTATCAACCAATAGCATTTGAATTACTTCCAGAGAAATTCACACTCACTCAATTACAACATTTATATGAAGTAATCTTGAATAAAACCTTAGATAAAAGGAATTTTAGAAAAAAGATGTTAGCCTATGATATTTTAAAAGAATTGGACGAAAAACAAAAAGGAGTTTCTTATAGAGCTGCTAAATTGTACAAATTTGATAAGCGTAAATACGCTAAAAATTTCCAAAAAGAACTTTCGTTTACTAAGTAGTTTTTAGGTTTTAAAAACATACAAAGAAGTTGTTAATAAACACCTCTTTTTTTGTTTAAAATATTATATCAATTATGTACTATTATAAATCATACTCTAATTAATAAAGTTTTAAGCAATAAATAAAGTTTTATTTCTAATATTTAACTAATCAAATATATAATGATAAAAATGTTTAGTATTAAAAAATTAACGTTTTAATTACTTAAATTTAAAATATTGCTATTTTTTGCAATCTGTTTCAAAATCAAATCATTGTAAAATTGGATTTTAAATTCAAAAACACTTAATTTGTATTATCCAATTATAAATCAATGAAAATCATTCTAACTGTAGCGGCCTTATTGGGTTTCTCCATATGTAGTTATGGACAATTAATTACTTTTTCCCCTAACTTCCCAACCGAAACTGATAATATTACCATTATTTACGATGCCTCAAAAGGTAGCCCAGGTTTAAAGGATTGTGGTTGCGATGTTTACATTCATACAGGTGTAATTACAGATAAAAGTACCGGCCCATCTGATTGGAAATATGTTAAGTATAGCTCTTTTAATACTCCCTTTAACGATGTTAAAATGAGTTCTTTAGGCAATAATAGGCATCAACTTACCATCAATAATCCTCGTTCATTTTATGGTGTACCAAGCACCGAAAAGATATTAAAAATATCTTTAGTTTTTAGAAATGCTGATGGTTCTAAAGAGGGAAAGAATAGTGACTTTTCTGATATTTATTTACCTATTTACCAATCAAACGAGTTTGCTTTAAGATTTACTAGCCCAGCACTTCAACCTAAATTTAATCCAGTTACGGAAACGATTTCGAAACAAATTGGAGATCAAATTAGTGTAACTGCTATTACCTCTAAAAATGCTATTATTACTTTAAGTTTAAACAATAATAGCTTTGCTACAAGTAATGCTACTAACACTTTAACTGGTAATGGAAATATCACAACATCAGGTTTACAAGAAGTAAAGGTTATTGCAAACGATGGTTCTACTTCTAAAGAGGAATTTTTCACCTTTCTAGTTAACTCGGCTGTTGTAGTCCAAGATTTACCTGCTGGTGTTAAAGACGGTGTAAACATTGTTAATAATGGTACATCGGCCATTTTTAATTTGTATGCACCAAATAAAAATAATGTTTATGTAATTGGCGATTTTAATAATTGGCAAGGTGGTAACTTAAGTTTCATGAAAAAAACGCCTGATGGAAACCGCTGGTGGATACAAATTGACAACTTAGACCCCAATTTAGAGTATGCGTATCAATATTTGATAGATGGAAGTTTAAAAGTGGCAGATCCTTATGCTACAAAAGTTTTAGACCCTAACAATGATCAATTTATCGACGCCACTACTTATCCAAACTTAAAAAATTACCCTACTGGCAAGACTAACGGAATCGTTTCTGTTTTTCAGCCAAACCCTGTCAATTATACTTGGCAAGTAAATAATTTTACTCGGCCTAAAAAAACAGATTTAGTAATTTATGAGCTCTTGGTACGTGATTTTGTTGCTACTCATAGTTATCAAACATTAATTGATACTTTAGGCTATTTGCAAAATTTAGGTGTTAACGCAATTGAGCTAATGCCTGTTCAAGAATTTGAAGGTAACGAGAGTTGGGGTTATAATTCTTCCTTTATGTTTGCTGTAGATAAATACTATGGTACAGCAAATAAGCTTAAGAGCTTTATAGATGAGTGTCACAAAAGAGGAATAGCTGTAATTTTAGATATGGTATTAAACCATGCATTTGGTCAAAGTCCAATGGTGCAAATGTATTGGGATGCTACCAATAATAGACCAGCGGCGAACAGTCCTTGGTTTAACCCGGTGCCTACCCATCCATTTAATGTAGGTTATGATTTTAACCATGAATCTGCAGCTACAAAGTCTTATTCAAAAAATGTGATGAAGTATTGGCAAACAGAATTTAAGGTAGATGGATTTAGATTTGATTTATCAAAAGGTTTTACTCAAGTGAATAACTTGAATAATGTTGGAGCTTGGAGCGCTTATGATGCAAGTAGGGTTGCAATTTGGAAAGATTATTACAACTCCATCAAACAACAAGATCCTTCTTTTTTTACCATCTTAGAGCATTTCGCAGATAATACCGAAGAGAAAGAGTTATCAGATTTTGGTTTAATGTTTTGGGGTAACCTTAATCATGAGTATAACGAAGCAACAATGGGGTTTTCTTCAAATTTATCTGGAGGAGTTTATAACAATAGGGGATGGAATAATCCAAATTTAGTAACCTATATGGAAAGCCATGATGAAGAACGATTAATGTATAAAACCTTACAATTTGGTGCAGTGAACGGAACATATTCTACAAAAGATATTAATACAGCATTAAAAAGAATGGAAATGGCGGCAGCTTTCTTTTTAACGCTTCCGGGTCCAAAAATGATTTGGCAATTTGGCGAGCGTGGTTACGATTTAAGCATAAACTATCCCTCTAATACCATTAACGATAGATTAAGCAATAAACCACCTTTGTGGAATTACATGGAAAATGCAAATAGAAAAAACTTATATACTGTTTATTCTAAATTAAATAAGCTTAAAGTAGAGCAACCAGTTTTTGAAGGAACAAATTTTAATTACAATCTAAACGGGAGTATTAAAACGATTTACTTACAAGACCCCGCATTAAATGTGGTTGTAGTAGGTAATTTTAACACATTTAGCCAAACTACAACTTTAAATTTCCCCAATACAGGTAAATGGTTTGATTATTTAACTAAGGATAGTATAAACGTAACTTCCACAAGTTTCAATATTAATTTACAGCCTGGACAATATCATGTATATACTTCTAGAAACTTAAATTCAACCGGAGTTAGCACTTCTTTAAGAGATGGAGAATCTGTGAAAAATTCAAATTTATTCTTCAACTACCCAAATCCGGTTAAAGACATAACTACTTTCAGCTATTTTGTAAAACAAGCAGCGCAGGTAAGTTTAAAGTTATACGATTTAACAGGGAGACAATTAGATAATTTAATTGATGAGCGAGAAAGTGCAGGGTTACATGAGATAAAATGGAATAGAAATAATGCGTCTTTACTTGGTATGCAGGTTATTATTGCTAAATTAACTATTGGAGATAATACATATAGCCACAAAATAGTATTAGATAATTATTAACCACATCAGGTTATTAAATTATATTTGCGCTTAATGAAAATTCCAAAACTACAAGATTTAATTATTTACGAGGATAAAAACCTAATAGTTATTAACAAACCTCCATTTATGAGCTCTTTAGATGAGCGAGAAGGTGGAGAGATTAATGTAATTAGACTAGCAAAGCAATATTTTGAAGATGCTCAAATATGTCATCGTTTAGATAAGGAGACTTCCGGAGCCATGATTATTGCTAAAAACCCAGAAACTTACCGATTTGTTTCTATGCAATTTGAGCATCGCGAGGTTAAAAAAGTTTATCATGCAATTGTTGATGGAAGCCATTCTTTTAACGATTTACTGGTAGATTTACCAATTTTAAATGCTGGTAAAGGAAATGTGATGATTAGCAGGGGAGAAGGGAAAAAGGCTGATACATTTTTTAAGTCTTTAAAGTTTTTCAAACATTATACATTAATTGAAGCAAGACCAGTTACTGGAAGAATGCATCAAATTAGAATACACCTAGCCACACAAAGAGCATCTATTACAGGAGACGAAATGTACGGAGGTTTACCTGCTTACCTTTCTAAAATAAAACGTAATTACAGATTAAGTAAAAACGAGGAAGAGCAACCAATTATGAAAAGATTTGCTTTACACTCTAGAGAAGTTACTTTTAAAATTAGCGAAAAAGAAACTAGAACTTTTACTGCGGAATATCCTAAAGATTTTGGCGTTTTATTAAAGTTATTAGAAAAAAACGACGTTTAATCTTCCTTTGTCTTTGATTTATTACTCAATTTTGCTTTAAATACTGCATAAACTGGCGGTAAAATGGTAATTATGATAATTACCAGCATAATCATTGAAAAGTTCTTTTTAAAGAATGGCGTATTACCTAAAAAATAACCTGCAAATAGAAATATACCTATCCAAGCCACAGCTCCTACAACATTGTAGAAATTATATTTATTCCTGTCAAGTTTTCCAATACCAGCAACAAATGGAACTACAGTTCTAAAAATGGGTAAAAATCTACCTAATACAATTGCTTTTGCTCCATGCTTCTCAAAAAACACTTGTGTTTTTAAATAGTATTCTAATTTGAGTATTTTGTTTCCGGGTTTAAAAACTCTTACTCCTAATACTCTACCTAGTTCATAATTTACAAAATTACCTAACACACCTGCAACTAACAATAAGATTGCTAGTAAGTAAATATTTAAACCTGTATCTCCTACACCAATAATTGCGCCTGCAGCTATTAGTAGCGAATCGCCTGGTAAAAAAGGAGTAACTACAAAGCCAGTTTCGGCAAAAATAATGATGAAAAGTATTAAATAAGTCCATATCTGATAATCTTTAATGATTTCACTCAAATGAGTATCAATATGAAGTATAAAGTCTAATAGATTTGTTATAATTTCCACTTGTTAAATTTTGCTCAAAAGTATAAATAATAATGACTGTAAAATAAAAATTGATGACGATATTATTTATCGATTAATAAGTTTACAGATAATGGATAATTGGGGCCTCCGTTTATTAAACCTGAACCATAAATTGTATAAACTTTACCAGCCAAAATTTGGATATTAGATAATGATGATAGAGTTTCTCTGGTATTGCTTTTTCTTAGTTTTAATAAATAATTACCTGGGTTAAATTCTAAATAATTTGTTGCCGAACCATAATTTATATTTGAAAATTTGGCAGTACTATCTTGTAGGTTTGTTGAAAAAACTGTTTCAATTGAGCCAATATTAGGTATAGTGTTTACAATTCTAACTTTTGCTTTACCCGTATTTGGTGATATTAAGCTATCAACTAGAGTTATATAGCTTAAAGAATCTTTAGAAATTTTACCACTCAAAAAAACCGAATAGTTAAACTTACTTAAAAACAGGATATTTAGTCTCGATTTTTCTATCAAAACATTATTGTTTTTAATATATACTCTTTTTTCTCCAGCGCTAGTTGTAATATTATTTAAAACTTCGCGGTATGTAATTGCTTGCCTATTCTTAATTGTATCGTTAATAAAAAAGTTAATGTTGGTGCTTTCTGGCGATGTATTTATAATTCTCAAATTGGTATTGCCTGTATAAACTGGAATAGGCGATGGCTTACAGCCTATATATATAATAGTTGTTACTGCTAATATGAGTATTGATAATTTATTTTTGATGAAAAGCATAGTTGTAAATGATATTTATTAGCTAATATCTTTTTTATGAGTTTTATAATGTTAAAACAAAAAAAGCCTAGTAATATTACTAAGCTTTTAAAATAGTAGTTAAATTTATTAAGCGTTATTATTTAACATTACAGGCATAACAAGCATTAAAATATCTTCATCGCTGTCTTTTATACTTGGAAATAAAATTCCTGCTCTATTAGGAGTGCTCATTTCTATTGTAATTTCCTCGCCTGATAAGTTATTTAACATTTCAATTAAAAACTTTGCGTTAAAGCCAATTTCCATATCCTCACCGTCAAATTGGCAACCAATACGTTCGTGTGCTTCGTTGGCAAAATCAATATCTTCTGATGATATATTTAATTCGCTTCCAGTAATTTTTAAACGTACTTGGTGTGTAGTTTTATTTGCGAAAATCACTACACGCTTTAAGCAATTTAAAAACAAACTTCTATCTAAAGTTAGTTTATTTGGATTGTTTTGTGGAATTACAGCTTCATAGTCAGGATATCTTTCATCAATTAATCTACATATTAGATTAATGTTTGCAAATTTAAAAAATGCACTTGTAGAATTATATTCAATAGATACATTAATATCATCAGATGGTAAAGATGATTTTAAAAGATTTAAAGCTTTTTTAGGTAAAATAAATGAGGTTGCGGATTCCGCTCTAGCATCATTTCTTCTGTATCTAACCAATTTATGAGCATCGGTAGCAACAAAAGTCACATTTTGAGGCGATAATTGACAGAAAACACCTGTCATTGCAGGCCTTAACTCATCATTACTTACTGCAAATAGTGTTTTGTTAATTGCTTCGCCTAAGACAGATGCGGGTAAGTTAACCGATGACGCGTTATCTACAACTGGGATTTTTGGAAAATCATCTCCATTTTCTCCGCTTAATCGATATTTACCATCTCCAGCACTTATTTCTATTGCAAATGTTTTATCGTCAACAGAAAAAGCGATAGGTTGCTCTGGCAGTGTTTTTAATGTATCTAATAATATTTTAGACGGAACTGCAATTTTACCACCCTCTTTAGACTCTACGGCTAAGCTGGTTGTCATGCTGGTTTGTAAATCTGTAGCAGAAATGGTTAAACTTGAATCTTTAATCTCGAATAAGAAATTTTCTAGTATAGGTAAAACTGCACTATTACTTAATGCACCGCTTACAGCTTGAAGGTGTTTTAATAATGTTGATGTAGAAACAATAAATCTCATTTGCTCGTTTTGGGTTTCTTTTTAAAAGTCAAAAATATAAAATTTAAACAGCATACTTTCGCTTACGGTAAATATGTTGAAAAATTCCGAAAAGTATTAACATTATTAACGGAACTAGGGTATTAATAAGCTGCCATTGTGTTTTTTCTGCTACTAATTTACCTTTATTTAAGAGCCTAAGCTTAATTTCTTTTGCTCTAAGTGCAATTAATCCAGAATCGTCTGTTAAATAATCTAATGCATTTAGTAAAAAGGTTTTATTACCATAAGTTTGTTGAGTATACATATCAAATCCTAATGGTAAAATAGAGCCATCTTTTTCTACCATTCCGTTTTTAAATACATCACCATCACTAAATACTAACATTTTAGTGAATTTGCTTTTTGTAATCGTATTTTGATTAAAATTAACACCTTCTGGTATTGCCCTATTTAAAAAATTAGACTTAAAATTACCTTCTAACAAGACTGAAACCGCCTTAGGATTACTTTGGAAAAGTTTAGGATCAGGAGTGTCTTCAATCATATTCAGTGATATGATGGTTGGTGCATTTAACTCTCTATTAAACGGCGAGGTAGTTAATAGCACTGTCTTTTTTACATTCTTAATTTCTATGGTATCAATAGTATTTAAAAACTCTGTTTTAATGCCTTCTAAATTCTTTACTAAAGGATGTGTGCTTACTGGAATTATAATTGGGTTAAATAACCAAGGGACTAATTGAATTTGCGCCTGACCACCAACCTGCCCAACACTTACAGGTATTTGAGCGCAATTCATATCGCCTACCAAATCGTAATTTATTCTAACTCCGTAAGTAAACAATTGATCGTCTAGGTTTAATTGATTTTGGTAAGCCAATTGTTCGCCAGAGGTAGATTTTCTTATGCTGTCTAAATCGGCATTTACTTGGTCTAATGCCCAAATTACTTTACCACCTTGCATTAAAAACTGGTCAATTTTATATTTTTCTAACTCAGAAAATGCAAAGCTAGGTTTGGCAATTACCATTACTTTTAGCTTTTGTAAACCATCATAAGTAATTGATTCTAAATTGATTCGTCCCACTTCGTATCCATCACTTAATGATTTCATTGCGTCTTGAATCTGTAAATCACTTAATTCTCCATTTCCCTCGGTAAATCCAACTCTTGGTTTACCCCCTGTACTTACTTTTTTTATTGCCGATGAAAAAGCATACTCTAAATTTTGGATAGAATTATTTAAAACTTCTTCTGGACTTAATCCAATTCTTGTTTGTAATAACTTGATAGGAATTTCTTTTCCATTTGCGCTAATTATAGCAGCAGGGAAAATCATCTTTTGCGATAAACCATTTTCTGTATTAACACTTAAGTTAGTTGGCTCTATACCTTTACTTACTAAAGAGTTATAAACTTCTTCTTGTTCTTCTTGATTTTTTCCTTCAATTGGGTTAATAAACTCAAAAGTTAAATTGCTTCCTGCGTAAGCTTTGTAATCTATCAATAAATCTTTAGTAGCACTTTTTAACCTCTTAAAACCCGCAGGAAAAGAACCTTCTAGGTAAACCGTTACCTTAATATTGGTATTTAAATTTTGTAAAATCTGAATACTAGTATCAGAAATGGTAAATCTTTTTTCTTTTGTAAAATCAAATCGGGTAAATAAAAATTGGCCCAAAATATTGATGATAATTACAAGCAGAATGAGAAGACTAAGCTGTGTTAAATCTTTCTTTTTATATGAATTTACCATTTTCTACCTCCTAAAATTGTTTTAGTAATGACCAGAAAAATAGCAATAAAACTTATAAAATAAATCAAGTCTCGGGTATCTAAAACACCCCTACTAATAGATTGGTAATGTTCATTAATACCTAAATTAATTAAAAAGCTATCAATACTTTGAAGAGAGATAATATGACTAGCAGAATCAAATCCGCTAAAGCTTAAAAAACAAAGAAACACAGCTATTGCAAAAGCTATAATTTGATTTTTAGTTACTGATGATGAAAAAATGCCGATAGCAACAAATGCTGCTCCTAATAAAAATAAACCAATATAAGAGCCAATTACTGCACCACTATCTATGTTGCCCACTGTTGCACCTAATTGATAAACAGATATATAGTAAATTATGGTAGGAAAAAGAGCAAACAAAACTAAAGTTAATGAAGCCAGATATTTACCTAATACAATATCCCAATGTGTTAATGGTTTTGTAGCTAAAAGTTCAAAAGTGCCTTCCTTTTTCTCTTCGGCTAATGAGCGCATGGTTACAGCTGGTATTAGAAACATAAATAAATAAGGTACTGTGTTAAATAAGCTGTCTAAACCTGCATATCCATAATCTAAGATACTGGTATCGGGGAAAACCCATAAAAATAAACTTAAAACAATAAGAAATATACCTATGGTAAAATAAGCTACTAATGAACTTAAATAGGCGTGAAATTCTTTTTTAAAAATGCTAAACATGTATAATTTGAATAGTTTAAAGAATTTATAAATTGGTTAATTTAACAAAAATAGGTTCTAATGTTTTTTCTTGATGAGATTCTAATAGTTCCTTTAATGAGCTATTGGCTACTATTTTACCTTTATTAATAATAATCACATCATCACAAATAGCCTCCACTTCTTGCATTATATGGGTAGATAATATCACAGTTTTTGTTTTACCTAATTCTTTAATCAGGTTTCTAATTTCTATTAATTGGTTGGGGTCCAAGCCCGATGTAGGTTCGTCTAAAATTAACACCTCTGGATTATGAATTATGGCTTGCGCCAATCCTACTCTTTGCTTATATCCTTTAGATAATTGTCCTATTTGTTTGTGTTGCTCTTTTTGTAGTCCTGTTGCTTCAATAACCTCAATTATGCGGTTACTAAGATTTTTAATACCATAAATTTCTCCTATAAAACTTAGATATTCTTTAACGTACATATCATAGTATAGTGGATTACTTTCTGGTAAATAACCAATTTTTTGTTTTGCATTAATATTTTCAAGTTTTGTATTAATTCCTGCAACAAATATTTCTCCATGATTAGGACTCAAGAATCCAGTAATCATTTTCATGGTAGTGGATTTACCTGCTCCGTTTGGGCCTAAAAACCCTAAAATTCTACCAGGATGGGCTTCAAAAGAGATGTTGTTTACCGCTATTTGCTTATCAAAAAATTTAGTTAATTCTTTTACTACAATGCTCACGTTATAAAATTTGATTATCTATCAAAAGTATAAAAGTAGATTTTAAAATTAGGCAGCAATTAAAAAATTATAAACATTTATTAGAGAAATATTAAAATGGCATTATTTAATCAAATTTTGATAATTAATTACAGTTAAATTATTTAAAAATAATAAAACTAAAATTTGCGTTTTACGTTAATTTAATGTTAACTTTATGTTAATTGAATTTAACCAAATTGTTATCACTTGAGATTAAAGCTAAAATATTCTTGTTTGACACTTTTAATAATGCTTTCATTATTAGTGTTTAAGAATAGTTTTGCTCAAAATTTGGTTAGTTTTCAGTTTTTTAATCAGACATTCAATTTAAGTGTTGATTCAAATTTGCAAATTCCATTTTCAGGAGAAATTTCAGAAGCAAAAATTTATAATTTTTATACAGACTTAAATCAAGGGAATTACCAGCCTATTTTAAATAATTTATTGGCTTACAAAGAATCTCATCATTTAGATGATTGGTTTTATTATCAATTGATAAGAAAAACGGTTCAAGAAATTAGCCCAAAAGAAGATAATTATGAAAGATATACCCTTTTTAAATGGTTCTTTTTAGGGAAATCTGGGTACGATACACAATTAGCTATTGGTCCAAATCAATTACTGTTTTATGTTTACAGTAACGATGATATTAGTGATATTCCGTTTATTATTTTAAATAATCGAAACTATGTTTGCTTAAATAAACATGATTATGTGTATGCTAATTATCAAAAAGATCTAATCTATCCAGTAAGTTTCAAAGCTTTTGATAATAATCAACAATTTAGTTATAAGGTTACTCAAATCCCAGATTTTAAAACGTCTGATTATAAAGAAAAAACAATAGCCTTTAGTTACAAAGAGAAATCTTATCAGTTTGATGTTAAAATGAATACAGATGTACAATCTTTATTTAAGAATTATCCAATTGTAGATTTTGAATCGTATTTCAATATTCCTTTAAGTAGGGAAACTTACAGCTCTTTGATTCCCGCATTAAAAGAAAATTTAAAAGGATTAACTCAAAAACAAGGTGTTGATTATTTAATGCGATTTACCAGAAATGCTTTTAAATATGAAAGTGATATAGATAATTTTGGTAAAGAAAAAAGATTATCGCCAGAGCAAACTTTATTTAGCGATTATAGCGATTGTGATGACAGAGCAGCATTATTTTTTTACTTGGTAAAAGAAATTTATAATTTACCAATGATAGCTTTATTATACCCATCTCATATCACTATGGCTGTAAAATTTGACAAAAGCAATTTGAAAAATGGTATAGAATATAAAGGAGATGATTATTACGTCTGCGAGTCTACTCCTCAAAAGAAAAATTTAAAAATAGGCGAACTAGACTCTAAGTTAAATCATTTAAATTATGAAATTGTATATCATTACAAGCCAAAATAATTTAGTTCTTTCTATAGAAATATTCTACTAAATATCTTTCTTTTTTTCCGTTAGGCATTATATAATTTTCTTCTGTAAATGTGACAAGAGAGGTGCTATTTAAAGTGCTAAATTCTTTAACAAGAATATTATTGTTTAAGCTTTTAAATGACAAAACTCTATCAACCAAATAATAATTTCCTGTTTGAATTACTTTATTATCAAGTCTTTTGACATAAGCACCTTCAGAAAAAGTGATAGATTCTGGTAAAATTGGTTGGTAAATATCTTGTTTAACTAAAGTATCGTTTATAAAAGACGCATATTTAGTTTCATTTAATATCCAAGAGCCCTGTATTAGTAAACTATCACTTTTTATGTCTTCTTCTTTTTTACAGGAAGAAAATAAATTTAAAGCTAAAACTAAAGCAATTAATTTTGTGGAAAAATTTAGTTTTTCTGAAATACAGTGTTTCATAAGTGTTAATAATTTTAATTTTTAATATTAAAATTTATTATTTTATATTCAAAAATCATTACTTGCCCGAAGATATAAAATGAACCTAAAAAATCATTTATTAAGTATAAAAAAATTATCAACAGGATGTTTCTATTAGTCAATATTTGTTAACTTCGCAACACGCTTTTTTTAAGCGATAACCAAAGTATTGATTTAAATAGAATATGGCTGAAGAAAACGATCAGAACGAAGCACAACACGACAAAATCATAAAAATTAATATTGAAGAGGAAATGAAATCGGCTTACATCGATTATTCGATGTCTGTTATAGTTTCCAGAGCATTACCAGATGTTAGAGATGGATTAAAACCTGTGCACAGAAGGGTTTTGTACGGAATGCTTGATTTAGGATTAGCAAGTAACAAACCTTATAAAAAATCGGCCCGTATTGTAGGGGAGGTTTTAGGAAAGTATCACCCACATGGTGATAGCTCTGTTTATGATACAATGGTACGTATGGCACAACCTTGGAGTTTACGTTATCCATTAGTTGATGGGCAAGGTAACTTTGGTTCTATAGACGGTGATTCTCCTGCAGCAATGCGTTACACCGAGGCTCGTTTTAAGAAAATGGCCGAAGAAATGCTTGCCGATATTAATAAAGATACTATAGATTATCGTTTAAACTTTGACGATTCTTTGCAAGAACCTACAGTTTTACCTTCTAAATTTCCTAATCTTTTAGTTAACGGTGGTTCGGGTATTGCTGTTGGTATGGCTACCAATATGGCTCCTCACAATTTATCTGAATGTATAGATGGTATTGTTGCTTATATTGATAATAATGAAATTGAAATTTCTGAGTTAATGCAACATGTAAAAGCTCCAGATTTTCCAACAGGGGGTATTATTTATGGTTATGAAGGTGTTAGAGAGGCATTTGAGACTGGTAGAGGTCGTATTATGATGCGTGGCGTTGCTGAAATTGAAACTTTACCAAACGATAGAGAACGAATTATAGTTACAGAAATACCTTACCAAGTTAACAAGGCACTCATGATTGAGCGTACTGCTGAATTGGTTAATGATAAAAAAATTGAAGGAATTTCTGAGATAAGAGATGAGAGTGATAGAGAGGGTATGCGAGTGGTTTATGAAATTAAACGTGATGCGAATGCCGCTATAGTTCTCAATAATTTATATAAGCATACAGCTTTACAAACTTCATTTAGCGTAAATAATATTGCGTTGGTTAAAGGTCGCCCAATGATGTTAAATTTAAAAGATTTAATACGTCATTTTGTTGAGCACCGTCATGAGGTAATAGTAAGAAGAACAAAATTTGAACTTGCAGAGGCAGAAAAGAGAGCCCATATTTTAGAAGGTTTATTAATTGCTTTAGATCATTTAGACGAAGTAATTAAATTAATTAGAGCTTCTCAAACTCCAGAAGAAGCTCGCGAAGGTTTAATTGCACAGTTTGGATTATCAGATATCCAAGCAAGAGCAATTTTAGATATGACGCTTCGTCGTTTAACAGGACTAGAGCGTGATAAAATCAAAGAAGAATTTGCTGAGTTAATGAAAACTATAGATTATTTAAATTCTATTTTAAATGATGAAGGTTTAAGAATGCAAATTATCAAAGATGAGTTGCAGGAAATGAAAGATAAATACGGCGATGAACGTAGAACATCTATTGTACATTCTGCAGCAGAGATGATGACCGAAGACTTTATAGAAGACGAAAATGTTGTTATCACTATATCTAGAGAAGGTTATATTAAAAGAACTGCTTTAACAGAATATAGAACACAAGGTAGAGGAGGTAAAGGAAGCTTAGGATCTAATTCTAGAGATGAAGACTTTATTGAGCATATATTTATTGCCTCAAATCATAATTACTTATTGTTTTTTACCGATAAAGGTAAATGTTATTGGTTAAGAGTTTTTGAAATACCAGAAGGTACTAGAACAAGTAAAGGAAGAGCACTCCAAAATATCATCAATATAGATAAAGATGAGAAAACAAGAGCTTACATT
>JBIKIN010000004.1:0-167525 GCA_044361595.1 Pelobium sp.
TACTAAATCGTTGAGCTTAAATTCTAAAGTTTTATTTTCTTCTGTATCAAAAAGCCTAAAATGCTCAAAGTCAGAAACTAAAATATATTTTGGGAGTTCATGCTCTTTTAAGCCATGTATATAATCCTTCGCTTGTATAAATGCTTTATCTAAGTTCTTACCCTTAGATTTCATTTCTATTAAGATTGTACCTTTCCAAAGCAAATCAATATAGCCATCAGCATCATTTAGTTTTTTAACTCGATGTTCAAATGTTCCTACTCTTTTACGTGTAATCCCAAAGACATTAAAAAAAGCCTCTATAAATGATTTTGCCTCTGCTTCTTCGTTTGATGTATCAGCCCATTCATTAGAAAATTGAACAGCCCTTTCTTTGATTTCATTCCAGCTTAACGCCATTGTTTAACATAGTTAATTGATATATCATCTAAATTAAAAATATAACACTTAATAATATGTTTTTTTTAAAAATAGAGCTCAAATTATTGTTTAAAGTACTATTCTTAGTATAGCTTGAATGATTGTTTAGGCATCGTAACCAAAAACCTTATAAAACAGTTAAGCTCGAAACGGGGAGAATCGAGCTTAAACTAACCAATTATAAACCTAAATTAAACGAAAGGGCTGTAGGGGTAGGAGTCGAACCTACACGAAGCAGTTATTTCACCTTTCGGTTATTTCCCAAATCTTCGCCACCGAGACAAGGAGGTGTGTCTGCCAATTTCACCACCCTACAGTGTATTTTATTTTTTCAAATTTTTAAATCGGCTTGCCCGATTATTTATTTGTATAGAACAAATGTAACCGTATCCACTATATGTTGCAAATATTTCAACAAAATATTTTAATTTTTACAAATTTTTTATTTATACTTGTTTTATATTAATAATTAATAAAAACATGCTTGATAAATCCCGACCTAATTTAGAAATTGATAATTTAGATATAGATATTTTGTCGATTTTAATGACCGACGCCACAACGGCTTATACAGAAATAGCTAAAGAATTGATTGTAAGTGGTGGAACTATCCATGTCCGCATGAAAAAAATGCAAGATTTGGGTATCATCAAAGGCTCTAATTTATTGGTAGATGCGCAAAAAGTAGGTTATGATATATGTGCCTTCCTTGGGATTTATCTAGAGAAAGGTTCTATTTATAATGATGCTGTTGCAGAGTTGAAAAAAATTAGTGAGATTGTAGAACTACACTATACCACAGGTGGTTACTCTATGTTTGCAAAAATTTTATGTAGAGATACCAACCATTTACGCCATGTTTTAAACGACAAGATACAGGCCGTAAGCGGTATACAACGTACCGAAACTTTTATATCTCTAGAAGAAAGCATTAAGCGCCAAATCACTTTAAAATAGTTTTTAGGAGTTTTATCCATTTATAAATTTAGTGGTAAACTATAATTGGCAAAGATTTTGTCTTTAATAAAAAAACAAAATTTAGAAATTATGGATGCTAAAGATAAAAAATGGGAATCTGGTCCAGATCAAAATTTTAAAGACGACCGTACCCAAGAACAGAGCGATAGGGCTAAAGAAGAGGTAGAAAGAAATAACAAAAACCTAGAGGGCAGCTATAAAGAAAAAAATGGTAATGCTAATAAGCAATTCTCTGATTTAAAAAACGAACCTAAAGAAGAAAGTACGGAGACGGACTCTGAAGATAAATAATATAAAAGCCTTGTTTTTTAGAAACAGGGCTTTACAATCTATAATTTTATCAAAAAAATGTCTCAAAAAGAAGAAACTGTCATGTTGAACTCGTTTCAACATCTCATATATAGGTAATTCTAGATTAGAATAAACTTATATGATAAGATTCTGAAATAAATTCAGAATGACCTGCTTTTTTAAGACATCCTCCTATAAATTTTCCTAACTATTGGTAGAGGTAAATGCATTCCATCCTTGGGCTTTTAGCTCGTGTACGTTTCCGGCTTTAGTAATTAGATAATTTCCGGCGCTTTCTTCGGTAATGTACCCTATAATAGAAATGTCTACATCGTGTTTCATTTTATCATAATCGGACTGTTTGATGGTAAACAATAGTTCATAATCTTCGCCGCCGTTTAAAGCACAAATAGTTGGGTCTAAACCAAATTCTCGGGCTTGTTCTACCGTCATCGGGTCGAAAGGGATTTTCTCTTCGTATATTTTACATCCTTTTTTGGATTGTTTGGTGATGTGTAAAATCTCCGAAGCTAAACCATCAGAAACATCAATCATGGCTGTAGGTTTAATTTCCATTTTTGCTAATAAATCTACAATATCTAAACGGGCTTCGGGTTTTAACTGTCGCTCTACAATGTAATCTTTACCTTCTAAATCAGGCTGAATGTTTGGGTTAGCCAAGAAAACTTGCTTTTCTCTTTCTAACAATTGTAAACCCATGTAAGCACCGCCTAAATCTCCAGAAACACAAATTAAATCTCCTTCTTCGGCACCATCACGGTAAACAATATTTTTTTCATCGGCATAGCCAATGCTGGTTACAGAAATTACCAATCCTTGTCGGGATGAAGTGGTGTCTCCACCTATTAAATCCACATTAAATTTTTCGCAAGCTAATAGCATACCTGAGTATAGTTCTTCTATAGCTTCTAATGGAAATTTACTAGAGAAACCTAATGAAACTGTGACATGAGATGCCATGCCATTCATGGCGTAAATATCGCTCAGGTTTACTTGGATGGCTTTATATCCCAAATGTTTAAGTGGTGTAAAAGCTAAATCGAAATGGATACCTTCTAACAACATATCGGTAGAAATTAAAGTTTTTTTGTCTTTAAAATCTAACACGGCAGCATCATCGCCTGCCGCTTTAATGGTGCTCTTATTTTTGATGTTGATGTGTTGTGTAAGGTGGTTTATTAAACCAAATTCGCCCAAAGAGGCTATATCTGTTTTATCTGTTTGCTCGAACATTTGAAATTATTTTTGGACTACAAAAATGCGAAAATTTATTTATAGAAGTTTACTCACAAAAAAAGCTCCGCAAATGAGTATCTGCGGAGCTTTCATATATTAACTAAAAGGATTATTGTATCAATATTCTAGTGCTCAGTTTAGCGTTTCCAATTTTTAAAATATAAATGCCCATCTCTACTTTTGTGTTCATCTTATACTCTGCCGCTCCATTGCTAAAATTCACTTGGTCTTTTAATACTTCTTTTCCTGATAAATCATAAATACTGATGCTTTGTAAGCCATTTAATTCTGTTTGTTGGATATTGATTACGCTATTAACAATAGGATTTGGATAAACCACTAAACTTTCTTCTTTTAAACTTTCCCGTTTTACTGTTCTAATGCCCAGTTCTTCTGTTTTACCATCCAAATCTGTTTGAATCAATTTATAATAGCTTGTGCCTGCAAAAGGACTAAAATCTATGGTTTCGTAAGTTGCGCCATTGTCTCCCTTAGATTTAATGGTTAAAAGCGGCTCAAAAGTTTTACCGTCTTGGCTTTTACTGATGGTGAAAAAAGCATTATTGGTTTCTGAAGCAGTTTGCCAAGTTAAATTTACTTGATTTTGGTTTTTATCACTCACTTCATAACTGGTAAGTTTTACCGGTAATGTAGTTAGTGGAAAGCTTTTTGCAAAAGCCCTACCTGAAGAGTAGGCTACAATTAACTCGCTGCCTGTATTAATGATTGAAGTATACACTACTCCGCCTGCAGAAAAACCTGCGGTACCTACCACTTCCCAGCCAGTTCCCCCTGCATTCAGTTTCATTACGGTTGCTTCACCGCTGTTTCCGTTGTCCCGATAAACAACATAGGGTATATTCCCATTAAAAGCTAATTTAGTGTAAACTACTGATTCTGCTGAGAATCCCGCGGTACCAACTACTTCCCAGCCAGTTCCACCTGCGTTCAGTTTCATTACGGTTGCTTTATTGCTGTTTGCTAGATCCACGTAAACAACATAGGGTACAGTTCCATTAAAAGCTATGCTAGGGAAATCCACTTTTCCTGCAGAGAATCCTGCAGTACCTACTACTTCAAAGCCTGTTCCCCCTGCGTTCAGTTTCATCACGGTTGCTTTCTCTTGGTAATCCTTAAAAACAACATAAGGTACAGACCCATTAGAAGCTATGCTAGTGTAATCCGTAGATCCAAATCCAGCAACAGTATCCCAATAAGTTCCGCCTGCATTTAGTTTCCTCACGATTGCAACACCATCGTTTTGTCGATAAAAAACATAAGGTACAGTACCATTAAAAGCTATGCTGGTGTAAGTTACTGGTGCTCCAGACAGTCCTGCGTTACCTACCACTTCCCAGGCAGTTCCGCCCGCGTTCAGTTTCATCACGGTTGCATAATTACTGTTTGCTTCATCTCGATAAACAACATAAGGAGTGCTGCCATTAAAAGCTAAGCTGGTATACTCTACTCCACCCGCAGAAAATCCTGCGGTACCTACCACTTCCCAGCTAGTTCCACCTCCATTCAGTTTCATCACGGTTGCTTTATTGCTGTTTGCTTCATCTCGATAAACAACATAAGGAGTGATCCCGTTAAAAGATAAACTGGTGTACGTTGCTGATTTTGCAGAGAATCCTACGGCACCTACTCTTTCCCAGCTAGTTCCCCCTGCGTTCAGTTTCATCACGGTTGCCTTTCTGTTGTTTTCCCAATCGTGATAAACAACATAAGGAGTAATACCGCTAAAAGCTAAGCTGGTGTAATCCGCTTGACCTGCAGAGAATCCTGCAGCACCTACCACTTCCCAGCCAATTCCGCCCGCATTCAGTTTCATCACGGTTGCTTTATTGCTGTTTCCGCCATCTTGGTAAACAACATAAGGGGTGCTAGCATTAAAAGCTAAACTGGTAAAAGTTGCTGTTCCTGCAGAGAATCCTGCGGTACCTACCACTTCCCAGCCAGTTCCGCCTCCATTCAGTTTCATCACAGTTGATTTATTGCTGTTTCCGCCATCCTGGTAAACAACATAAGGTACAGCCCCATTAAAAGCTAGGTTGGTGTAAGTTGCTGTACCTGCAGATAATCCTGCCGTACCTACTACTTCCCAGCCGGTTCCGCCTCCGTTCAGTTTCATTACGGTTGCTTTATTACTGTTTCCGCCGTCTTGGTAAACAACATAGGGAGTGCTAGAATTAAAAGCTAAAATGGTGTAAGTTGCTGTACCTGCAGATAATCCTGAGGTACCTACTACTTCCCAGCCAGTTCCGCCTCCGTTCAGTTTCATTACGGTTGCTTTATTGCTGTTTCCGCCATCTTGGTAAACAACATAGGGTATAGTCCCATTAAAAGCTATGCTAGTGAAATCCGCTGATCCTGCAGAGAATCCTGCCGTAGCTACCACTTCCCAAGCCGTTCCGCCTGCATTCAGTTTCATCACGGTTGCTTTATTGCTGTTTGCGCCATCCTTGAAAACAACATAGGGAACTAATCCGTTAAAAGCTAGGCTAACGTAATCTGCTCTGCCTGCAGAGAATTTTTCAGTCCCTACCACCTCCCAGCCAGTTCCCCCTGCGTTTAGTTTCATTACAGTTGGTTGACCGTTGGAGTGCTGATAAACAACATAGGGTACACCATTAGGGTCAGAAACGATATTAACATTTAATACTAAAACATGACTAACTTGTTCAAAATCATTAGGCCCTAAAGCTTGCCATGTTTGGGCAAATGATGCTTGATATATCAAGTAAAAAAATGTAATGATGTAAAGTTTAATTCTCATTTTTAAATTATTTTAGTTTAACCATTATATAAATGTAAACTTTATTGTTTAAAAAATTATTTTAAGAATTATTTTTTTTAACTTTTAATAAAATGTTTAGGAAATTGTCTGAATTTGGATTTATTGGATTGAGGGATGATTTGGATTTTTTAATCGTGTTAATATTAAAATCTGATTAACACTGATTCATACCAATTTACTAATCAAATTTAATTTTCTCCATCGCCTTATTCATTACAACATCTCTACCTTTTACAACATCTTCAATAGTCGGTTTTACCTCTAAGTTTGGGAAGACCCCTCTGCCTATTAATGTTTTGGGTTGAGTAATTTTAATTTCTTTTAAGGGTAGTCTTAATTTTAAACCTGTGTTGGGTAAATTTATAAAAGGAATGCTTCCTGCGGTACATTGGTTATAACCTCCACCTGTTTCTTCTCCAATAAAATAACCTCTATTTACACTTTGCAGGTTTGCGGATAATAATGATGTTGCTGAGAATGAATATCCATTGATTAAAACTATTAAGTTATTATTAAAACTATTTTCCAAAGGTTTTAAAATTTTACTAGTTGATAGTTTGGTGTAAAAGCCAGAACTATCCTTTTTAATACTCAACAATCTAATAGGGCTTTTGTAACCATTTAGTCCTTTATTGCTTATATATTTAGAGGTATTGAAATACCTATTTACCATGTCTGCTCTTCCTGTATATTGGTGTGGCTGGTTATATAAGTACCTAAATAATTTATTACAAGCTGATAAACTTCCACCACCATTATCTCTTAGATCTAAAATTAAATTTTGTATAGCTTTTTCTTTTAATTGATCAAAACTTTCTTTAAAAAATTTTTTATGGTTCGCTCCATCGGCAGAAAAACTTTTAACCTTCATGATAGCCGTACTATTTAATACAGTATCATATTTCAAACTTAAAATAGGAGAGCCATCGGTATCAAAACCTTTGTATTTATCTTTTCTTTTTTGCTTTTTAGCAAGCCTTTTTTCTAAATCTATTTTCTTTATTTCTTCTGGTGTTAACTTCTTTACTTCCCCAGATGGTTTTCCAATTTTTAAGATTTTAATTACATAATTATAAGCGCTGTCTGGTTTATTTATTTTTTTTAATTGAAGTATTGAAGAATCTTTTCTTCCAAACTGTAAATAATAATATGCAGCTAAAGATTTGGTTAAAACATGATTGTAAAATGTTTGATTATAACCATCTGATCCAAAAAGACTTTTTGTTTTTTTTATTATTTCCGAAGCTGGAATACTATCTATAGCTAAAACTTCTGTTGCTTTTAAAGGATTTACTAAATCTTTATTACTTACAGACTCAACATAAATTTTATTACTATCAACAAAATAATACAATTGATTAAGTGGTGCAGTACCTACTTTTTTAACGCTATCTTTTTGAAATTTATTTAAACGTAAGCCAGGATAAACTAGACGGGTATGTCCGCATTTTACCTCCGACACTATTGGTGCTACCATACGGTAAAATTGAAGAGAAGTAGTAGCATCTGTTAATACCTTATTAATACTATCGAATTTGAAATCTAATTTTTGTTTTGATATATACCAATACAATCCAGGGTGACCTTCTTCTAAAGCTGTTTTAATTACATTTAAATCTTCCTTTAATTGAATTAAACTGTGTTTTGCTTTAATTTGAGTATTAAATTTTTCTTTAGATACACAAGAAAATAAAACGCTTGTTGCGATGATAAGGTAGAGGTAATTAAATTTCATTTGATATTTTTTTGATAAATAATTTTAAATGTATGTAACTGTACATCGTCTCCACTTAGGAAGACAGCAGAAAAAAAATATAATGCACAACCATTTTAAAAACTTAAATCATTATTCTCTTACAAACCCAATTGAGCTGAAATCTCTAACATTCTTTCAATTGGTTTTCTAGCTCTTTCTATAATTTCACGTGGAACGTCAACTTCTGGTAATTCATTTTTTAAGCATAGGTATAACTTTTCTAAAGTGTTGCGTTTCATGTGCGGACAATCGTTACAAGCACAACTATTATTTGGTGGTGCAGGAATAAAAGTTTTACTTGGATTAGATTTAGCCATTTGATGAATTATACCTGACTCGGTAGCTACAATAAATTCTGTAGCTTCGTTATTGATGGTATAATTTAACAAACCTGTAGTGGAACCAATATAATCTGCCATTTCTAAAATCACTTCTTCACACTCTGGGTGGGCTATAAACTTAGCTCCAAGATGACGCTCTTTTAGTTTAGTAATCTTTTCACGAGCAAAAATTTCATGAACCATACAAGCTCCGTTCCATAAAACCATATCTCTGCCTGTTTTCTTCATTACATAAGCACCTAAGTTTTTATCAGGCCCGAAAATGATTTTCTGATCTTTTGGTAAACTATTTACAATTTGAACCGCATTACTAGAGGTACATACGATATCGCTTAAAGCTTTTAATTCGGCAGTACAGTTTACATAGGTAATTACTAAATGATCGGGATATTTTTCTTTAAATTTCTTGAATAAATGTGGCGGACAACTATCAGATAAAGAACAACCTGCTTTAGCATCGGGCAATAAAACCTTTTTATTGGGTGAAAGTATTTTTGCTGTTTCGGCCATAAAGTGTACTCCAGCAAAAACAATTACATCTGCATCTGTTTTAGCAGCTTCTTGTGATAAGCCTAAACTATCACCAATATAATCTGCAATATCTTGAATATCAGAATCTTGGTAATAATGTGCTAAAATTACTGCGTTTTTAGCTTTCTTTAATATTTCTATTTCTTTAAAAAGATCTAAAGAAGGGTCTATTTCTTCGTCTACAAATCCTTTTAAGTTTATTTCTTCTTCTGCGTTCATGTTGTAAATCTTTAACAAATGTAGAAATTCAAAATTAAGGTTTTCCACTACTCTAATAAAAACAATTTAATTTATATAAAATAAAACTATTACTTATTAGTGTGTTAGTTTGGTGTATAAGTAGTTTTAAAATTCTCTTGATTATTAATCTTTCAAATTAAACTAACAACTTGTTAACATTAATTTAATATTATAATATTGATTATCAGCGCATTTTTAAAAAGCAAGAAAATTAATTAATTTTTATACTGTTAATGGTTATATTTTTGCAAACGTTAATAAAGTTGAAAATGTTAGATTACAAGTAGCTAGTAAATTTTTATTTTTTTATAGTTATAGCAGGTTTATTAACATTAATTAAAACTTTTAATAAATTACATACATTATATTAACAGCTAAATCTAACTTTTTAACAGGTTTAGTTTTTAGGTTAATTATTTTATAAAGAAATATGAAAAATGTTGATTTCTTGGTGATAGGCTCAGGAATAGCTGGATTAAGTTTTGCTCTTAAGGCGGCAAAACATGGTAAGGTTCTGATAGTTACCAAATCTAATGAAGATGAATCTAATACCAAGTATGCACAAGGTGGTGTTGCTGTAGTTGTGGATAAAGAAGAGGATTCATTTGATAAACACATAGAAGATACTTTAATTGCTGGAGATGGTTTATGTGATAAGGAGATAGTGGAGATTGTTGTTAAAGAAGGTCCAGACCGTATAGCCGAAATTATAGAATATGGAACCCAGTTTGATAAAAATAAAAAAGGTGTTTATGATTTAGCTAAGGAAGGTGGTCACAGCGAACATCGTGTTTTGCATTATAAAGATATTACTGGATTTGAAATTGAAAGAGCATTATTAGCAGAGATTCATGAAAATCCTAACATTGAATTGTTATCACATTATTTTGTTGTTGATTTAATTACTCAACATCATTTAGGCGAATTAGTTACCCGTAAATCTGATGATATTGAGTGTTATGGTGCTTATGCTTTTGACACTACCACAGGCCATATTGATAAGTTTTTAGCTAAAGTTACTTTGTTAGCTGCTGGTGGAGCTGGCCATATTTATAGTAGCACTACTAATCCAACTATTGCTACTGGTGATGGAATTGCAATGGCTTACAGAGCTAAGGCAAAGGTTAGAAATATGGAGTTTATACAATTTCATCCAACTGCTTTGTATAATCCTGGTGAATATCCTTCTTTTTTAATTTCTGAAGCTGTACGTGGTTTTGGTGGAGTTTTAAAAAGAAGAAATGGTGTGGAGTTTATGTATGAGTATGATGAGCGTGGTTCCCTTGCACCTAGAGATATTGTTGCCAGAGCAATAGATGCCGAAATGAAAAAATCAGGTGACGATTTTGTTTATTTAGATATTACCCATCGTAAGAAAGCTGATATCTTGGCACATTTCCCTAATATTTATGCAAAGTGTTTATCTATTGGTATAGATATGACCAAAGATATGATACCTGTTACTCCTGCTTGTCATTATATGTGTGGGGGAGTGTTAGTTGATAAAAACGGGAAATCCTCGCTTAAAGGTTTGTATGCTTGTGGCGAGGTTACATCTACAGGGCTTCATGGAGCTAATAGATTAGCTTCAAACTCTTTATTAGAGGCATTGGTTTTTGCTCATCGTATTTATTTAGATGCAAAAGACACTTTAAATAATTTTGTGATTCCTGATGGTATTCCAGATTGGAACGATAAGGATACCCAATTATCTAATGAAGATATTTTGGTAACTCACAATATTAGAGAAATGCAAAAAATGATGAGTGATTATGTAGGGATTGTTCGTTCTGATTTTAGATTGGAAAGAGCTATGCGTCGTTTACGTTTACTATATGAAGAAACTGAAGATTTTTATAAGAAAACAAAATTATCTGTTAAACTTTGTGAGCTTAGAAATTTGATACAGGTTTCCTATATTGTTATTAAATCAGCTACAGAACGAAAGGAGAGCAGAGGCTTACATTACACTACTGATTACCCTAAACATCATGAAGTTTTAACCGATACCGTTTTATAATATGGCACTCATTTTACCTGTTAAAGATAAGAACCCAACTTGGGGTGATGATTGTTTTCTTGCTCCAAATTCTACTATTGTTGGCGATGTAATTTTAGGAAATCAATGCTCAGTTTGGTTTAATGCAGTTATCCGTGGCGATGTTAATAGCATTACCATTGGCGATTATACTAACATTCAAGACGGGGTTGTTATTCATGCTACTTATATAAAAGCTGCCACAACTATTGGTTCTTATGTTTCTATTGGTCATAACGCTTTAGTACATGGTTGTACTTTAAAAAATCACGTTCTAATTGGTATGGGAGCTATTGTTATGGATCATGCAGAAGTTCAAGAATTTGTAATTATTGCTGCTGGTGCAGTTGTTTTAGAAAATACAGTATGTGAAAGTGGTTATTTGTATGCAGGTATGCCCGCTAAAAAAATAAAACCTATTACCGATGAGCAACGCGAATTACTAAAGAAATTGCCTCATAATTATGTGATGTATGCTGGTTGGTTTAATCCTTAAAGTTTGAGTGTTTTGTCCACTGGTTGTATTGTAGAGCCACAGTTATTTATTTAAACTCTTTAGGTATTTCTATTTTTTCCTCTCTATCCCAATTGGCTCTAGTTATTATTTCTTTATCCCATAACCAAGTTTTTTCTGGTTGTATTTTAAGATAAACATTACCGCTGTCAAACTTTCCGTTGTTGTTGGCATCCTCTATTACTTTAATTTTATACTTATTAATTGGGATGTTAACAATATTGAATATTTCGTTTTTGGTGACAATAAATTCCTTAAACAATAAATTTTTGTCAGTTAGTAATTGTAAAACATAATTTTTACTGCTATCTGCTTTTACAACATTTAAACTTAAGTTTCCATAATTCTCAATTTCATCTAACTCAAAATCTAGTTTTAATGCTTTATTTTCAGTATCGTATATATCTTTTATAGCTGCTTCTTTTAATTGCAAGGAGTATCTTTTTTTAACCTTCCAAGGGTATTCTATCTGATAAGTAAAATAAGAGTTTTCTACTTTTTTGATAGTGAAGCCTTGTTTAGGTATGGTATCTTCTTTAATCTTTATCAAATTAGCATTTAATGTTTCAATTGGTTGATTAAAAGTAATTTGTAATTTCTTGCCTGGTACTATTTTACCACCAGATAAGTTGTTTGTGAATAGAATAATCCTTTTATACTCGTCTTTTATACCTCTTCTTAAAGTAAGTGTATCTAGTATTTTATCTTTATTGTTGATGACAACTTTTAGTGAGTCAAAATTATGTTTTCTCAAAAATAAACTTAGCGTATCACCTGTATTACTAAAGTTAATGATAGGTTTTTCTGGAATAAACGGACCAACAAATGTTATGGATGGTTTTTCTAATTTTTGGTTAAAATAGGCGCTTATTTTTCCATCATTCTCAATCTTTCTATCTACTACCTTAAATGTTGTTGGTTCCTGTTTAAATAATTTTAATTGTATGTTGCTGGTGTCTTTATTCAAAACAATTGGGCTTTTAATAAATGCAATATCTTCATTTGAAGAGTTGTATATTCTATCCCCTGAAGACTCTTTGATGGCATATATTTGATAGCTATCTTCCCTTAAGTTTTTTAATTTAAAATTACCTGAGCTATCCGTTATTGTATATAAAGATGGCTTCTTTTTTCCAAATAAGGTGTCTTTATTAATAGGATATAATAAAACAGTTGCGTCCAAAACAGGTTTATTATCAATTGCATTTATCACGTTACCGCTAATTGTTAAAGAATCTAGTTTTGGTCCCGTAGAGAAAACAAAACTATAGTTTTTTAAGATGTTTGATTCGTTAACATCTTGTATAGCTTTCCCAAAGTTTATAGAATAGGTTGTGTTTTTTTCCAGCGAATCTTTAAAGTTAATTTCTAATGTTTTTTGTTTAATCTTAAAGTTGGGTAATGTTTCCGTTTCAGGTGAGACTGTTATTTCGGTATACTCGTTAGAAAGTTTAAAAAATTCATCAAATGTAATTTCAATTTTATTTCCTCTAAAATTGCGTGATAAATTTTTTGGAAGTTCTTCTAATATTTTTGGTGCGTCTGTATCTCTTGGTCCGCCTTGTGGTTGTTGTAAACTGGCACAAGCAGAAATTAATCCTACTATAACTAAAACGAGGTACTTAATTAGTGTTATTTTTTGCATTTTTTATTTAAGCCTAATTTTAAGTCCAACATTTAATTTTATGTTTTTTTGATACATTATTATTCTAATTCTAAAATAATTCGAAATTCCGCATTATTTTAAAGAGGTATTTTTTTTAATTTAAATATCAGAAAATCAATTACTTAGATATATGTACCATTAAAACTGAAACATCAGACGGTGTAACCCCTGAAATTCTTGAAGCTTGCCCTAATGTTCTTGGTTTTATCTTCATTAACTTTTCTCTTGCTTCTTTGGATAGAGAATTTAGTTGATGATAATTGAACTCCGGATTAATTTCTTTATCCTCCATCTTTTTCATTTTGGCTACAATCTCTAATTCTTTTTCAAAGTAGCTATCGTATTTTACTTTAATTTCTGCTTGCTCTATGGTTTCTCTATCAAACTGGTTTAAATAGTTATCAAAAGCAGCGTTCATTTGTCTTAAATCGTTTATACCAATTTGTGGTCGGCCTAATAGTGCATAAAGCTTTACATTTTGATTTAATGTTGATGTACCTAATTTTTCTAGCTGATCATTTACATCATCCTTATTCACTGATTCTGTTTTTGTATAATTTACGATAGCATTGGCATTTTCTATTTTCCTTTTTACCTTTTCTAATCTATCATCATTTACTAAACCCAATTGATGTGCAATAGGAGTAAGACGTTCATCGGCATTGTCTTGTCTTAGCAATAAACGATGTTCTGCTCTTGAGGTAAACATTCGGTAAGGTTCTTCCGTACCTTTGGTAACCAAGTCATCAATTAAAACGCCAATATATGATTCGCTTCTTTTCAATATTAATGCTTCCTTGCCATTAATTTTTTGATGCGCATTTATTCCGGCAATAAATCCTTGTGCAGCGGCTTCTTCATAACCTGTTGTTCCATTTATTTGTCCGGCAAAGAAAAGATTTGCAATCAATTTAGTTTCTAAGCTTAAATCTAACTGGGTAGGGGGGAAGTAATCGTATTCTATGGCATATCCTGGTCTAAACATTTTAGCGTTTTCAAATCCTGGAATTAATCTCAAGGCTTTTAATTGTATATCTTCTGGTAAGGATGTTGAAAAGCCATTAACGTAAATTTCTACAGTATCCCATCCTTCTGGCTCAACAAAAATTTGATGTCTTTCTCTTTCTGCAAATCTGTTTATTTTATCTTCTATAGATGGACAGTATCTTGGGCCTAATCCTTTAATTCTTCCGGTAAACATTGGTGATTTTTCGAACCCTTCTTTTAAGGTTTCATGTACCTCAGCATTAGTGTATGTTATCCAACAGCATCTTTGCTCTTTTGGTAAAACAGTATCAGTATAGGAAAACTTACCTCCATCTTCATCACCCCATTGTTCTTCCATTTTAGAATAATCTAGAGATCTTCCGTCCACACGAGGAGGTGTTCCCGTCTTCATCCTACCTGATTCAAAACCTAATTCTACTAATTGTTCTGTGATTCCTGTCGCAGCTTTCTCTCCTGTTCTACCGCCGCCCATACGTTTTTCGCCAATATGTATTACCCCATTTAAGAATGTTCCGTTGGTTAATACTACTGCATTAGCCTCTATTTCTATTCCTAATGATGTTTGTATACCACACACTTTACCATCTTTAACAATTAAACTAGAAACCATGTCTTGCCAAAAGTCGATGTTTGGTGTTTGCTCTAATGCTAATCGCCATTCTTCTGCAAATCGCATTCTATCGTTTTGTGTTCTTGGCGACCACATGGCTGGACCTTTAGATCTATTTAGCATTCTAAATTGTATGGTTGTTTTGTCTGATATAATACCAGAATATCCACCCATAGCATCTATTTCCCTTACTATTTGTCCTTTGGCTACACCACCCATAGCCGGATTGCAGCTCATTTGTGCTATTACACCCATATTCATGGTAATGAGCAACACAGTAGAGCCCATATTTGCAGCAGCTGCAGCAGCTTCACATCCTGCATGGCCTGCGCCAACTACAATAACATCGTATTTTTTAAACATATTCTTTTTGTTTCACGTGAAACTTTGTTGATGTTCTAGCAAAACACATTAATTGGTTTCACGTGAAACATCTTTTTTTATTAATGATAAAATAGCCGTAAACGACCATATAATATTTAAAACCACAAAGGGATAAAAATCTGCAAGCCACGATGCATAGCAACTAATTATTCCGCCTACTGCATTTAAAATAGCGTACCACTTGTTTTTGTTTGAGATATAGCCAAAACTATTTAGAAAAAAAGCTATTAATAGTATTCCTACGCCTACAGATGCAATAATGTTTTGTAAACTCATATTATTCGCTTAGGCTAATCCACTTAAAAGTTGCTTCTTCTAAGCTTTTGTTCTTGTCTTCAATTTGTTTAGATATTTCAATAATATCGTCTGTAGTTAAAGAGTCTCCATTTAAACTTTCCGTAAGCTGTGCAATTTCGTTTTCTAAAACGCTTATTTGTAGCTCTAAATTATCAAGTTCTTTTTGTTCCTGATAACTGAGTTTGCTTTTAGGCTTTTCTTTCTTTTGCTCTACAACAGGAGCGGCTTTGTTCTCTTTCTCTGCAGCTTTTAATTGTTCTTGCTCTAATCGGTAAGAAGAGTAGTTTCCATTGTAGATTCTTATTTTACCAGCTCCTTCTAATACAAATAACTGGTCGGTTAGTTTATCAACCAAGTATCTATCGTGAGAAACTAATATTAAAACACCTGGATAATTCTCCAAAAACTCTTCTAACACATTTAAGGTGTCTATATCTAAATCGTTAGTAGGCTCATCTAAAATTAAAAAATTAGGATTTTTAATTAAAACCTTCATCAGGTGTAAACGTTTTTTCTCGCCACCGCTTAGCAAACTCACAAAGCCATGTTGCTTTTTTGGAGGGAAAAGGAAGTGCGTTAATAGCTGAGAAGCCGATATGGTTTTTCCATCAGACATGGTGATAAACTCGGCAATGTTTTTAACCACGTCAATTACTCTCTCGCTTTCATCAAAATGTAAACCTGATTGATGGTAATAGCCATATACCGTTGTCTCGCCAACTTTAACAGTTCCGCTATCTGCTTTTAATTCGTTAGTGATGATGTTAAGGAAAGTAGATTTTCCAGTGCCGTTTTTACCAGTTAATCCAATTTTATCACCTTTTTTAAAGGTATAAGAAAAATCTTTAATGATGTTTTTGTCTCTAAATGTTTTAGAGATATGTTCTATTTCTAAAATCTGGTTTCCTTGTCGGCTAACCTTTACATCTAATTTAACCGATTCTTTGTTAAACTGACCTTTTGTTTTATCCTCCAAATCATAAAAAGCATCTATACGAGCTTTAGATTTTGTTCCTCTAGCTTGCGGCATTCTGCGCATCCACTCTAGCTCTTTTTTAAGAAGGTTTTTGTTTTTAGCTAAAACGGTGCTGTTTATTTCGTCTTGTTCGGCCTTTTTTTCTAAGTAATAGGCATATTTCCCTTTGTAGGTATAAACTTTGCCGTTTTCTAACTCTATAATTTCATTACAAACGTTATCTAAGAAATACCTATCGTGGGTAACCATTAAAATAGTTTTACCGCCGGTAGTTAAAAAGCTTTCTAACCATTCTATAGTGTCTATGTCTAAATGGTTCGTTGGTTCGTCTAACACATATACATCAGGTTCGTCAATTAATAATTTAGCTAAGCTTAGGCGCTTTTTTTGTCCACCAGATAAAGTGTTTATTTTTTGATCAAGGTGTACAATATCTAAACGACCTAATATGGTTTTAATTTCATGTTCATACTCCCAAGCCTCTAAATTGCTAAGCTCTTCTGTTAAACGGTTAATTTCATCTATATCTGGATTGTCTTTTTCTAACAACTCTTCATACTCTCTGATGATTTGTTGTTGCTTATTATCTAAACTAAAAATGAAATCGCTGATGCTTTGTTCGCCATCAAATTTGGGGTCTTGTTCTAAATAGCCAAACCTAATGTCTTTTGCTTTTACCACCTTTCCTTCAGATGGTTTAATTTTTTCTGATAGCAACTTGAGAAGCGTAGATTTTCCCGCTCCATTTATTCCAACCAAAGCTACTCGTTGCCCTTGTTGTATGCCAAATGTTAAATTTTTAAATAGCCAATAATCGTTAAAATTATGACCTAATGCCTCTGCTGATACAATACTCACGCTAATTCTTTAATTTGATCTGATTCGAGCACAAAGATGCCCTTTTTATTTTTATTTGATTGATTTATCATTCCTTTGGCGACTATGCCTGCATCAATACTTCTGTATTTTTTTAATTTCCCAATGAGGATATGATCTATTACCTTCATGATAGGAATCATGATATTCTCTAATGGTCTGTTTTCTGTTCTATCTCCCGTTAAAAAAGATGGTCGATAGATGTTTAAATTAGGATAGGATAATTTACGTAAACCATCTTCTACTTCACCCTTTAATTTATTGTAATAATTTCCCGATTTAGCGTTAGCGCCCATTGCTGTAACAATGTGATAAGTCTTTGCGCCATTAGCTAACGCCGCTGTTGCAAAAAACAAAGGATATATAACATCTATTTTTCTATATGTCTCTATATCTGGCGTTTTACTTTTGGTAGAACCTAAGCAACAAAAAACTTCATCGGCTATAATCTCATTTTTAATCTGTTCAAGTTTATCAAAATTTGTCACTATTTGTTCCAATTTTTCGTGATTCATGTATAATTTTTTGCGTACAAATATTTTTACCGAGGTAAATTCCTCGTTGTACAAAAGATCTGTCAGTAGTTTACTGCCAATTAGTCCGCTAGCACCTAAAACAATTACGCATTTACCCATATTTTTACTCAAATCAGGCTACAAAAATACATATAAATTAATGGAATAAAATTTGTATGTTTAAACACGTATTTTAATTATAAAAAGGAGTTAATATGAAAACAGTATTTCATGCTGCTGCAGAACGAGGATTTGCAAGTAGAGGATGGTTAAAAAGCTATCATTCTTTTAGTTTTAGTAGTTACCACGATCCAAATAAAATGAATTTTGGATTGCTAAGGGTATTAAATGATGACTTTGTAGAACAAGGAATGGGTTTTGGTACACATGGACATGATAACATGGAAATAGTGAGTATTCCATTGTCTGGCGCATTAAAACATAATGATAGTACAGGAAGAGAAGCGGTGATTAACCATGGCGATGTGCAGATTATGTCGGCAGGAAGTGGAATACAACACTCTGAGTACAATAATTCTAAAACAGAACCCGTAAAATTTTTACAGATTTGGGTTTTCCCGAAGAAAAAAGATATTGAACCTCGTTACGAGCAAAAAAGCTTTAACGAGGCTGATAAAACAAATCAGTTTTTAACTGTTGTTTCACCAGAAGAGAACGCAAAAAGTATTTGGATTAACCAAAACGCATATTTCTCTATGGCTAATTTAGACGCTAATTTCAGTTTAGATTATACTTTAAAGAACCCTAATCATGGTATTTATGCTTTTGTATTAGAAGGTAATGTAGATGTAGCTGGTAAAACTTTAGGCGATAGAGACGCTTTAGGTGTTTACGAAACCGATAAAGTAAGCTTTAAAGCCAATAGCGATACTAAAATATTGGTGATTGAAGTACCCATGACTTTTGACTAAATTTTTTTGATTAATTTTTGAAAGCGTATGGTTTGTGATAGCCATACGCTTTTTTTGTTGGTGGGGAGCTAACTATTCGCCAACTGAGGCAGTACAGGATTTTACCTCAAAAGTATATGAGGTCAATCAAACTTTAATCACTTTTAAACGATTCTGTAGAAAACAGAAATGCCACTTTTGACAATACCATATTTGGTAGGTGTTTTCAGGGTCTTTTTGCAAGCTTTTCAATTGTTAATCCTTGTATGATTATGCTAAACAGCACACAAAAATATACGGCAATTAAAAGTATATTTTTTATTTCACTGTTTGGTAATGATAATACCAAAGCTAAAGAAAGTCCTCCTCGCAAACCACCCCAACTAATTATTTTTACTTCTTTGTTTGTTAGTTTGAGGAGTTTTGGGAAAACTAAATGTGGTAGATAAACAATTATTATTCTTGAGAGCAACACAATGAAAACTGAAATAAGTCCGACCCAAATATACTTTGTCTTGAAGTCGATTACAATGAGAACTAAAGCAATTAAGATGAATAAAACTGCATTGAGAATAACGTCAATTAATTCCCAAAATTTATGAACATACTCTTGTGTAGTGTCGCTCATTGCAAGGTCTTGTTTATAATTGCCTACCATTAAACCCATAACTACCATTGACAAAGCTCCTGAAAGATGCAAATAATTACAAAAAGTATATCCTGCCATTACAAAAGCAAGTGTCAATAAAATTTCTGTTTGATAATGATCAATTGATTTTAAAAGTAAATATAGAAAGGAGCCCAATGCTAGCCCCATTAATATTCCACCTACTGCTTCTTGCATAAATAAAAGCCCAAAATGTGAAAAGCTAAATTTACCTGTACTTAATGTGTCTAATAGTGCAATAAAAACAACTACACCAACACCATCATTAAATAAACTCTCGCCAACAATTGTATATTCTGTGTTTTTAGGGACATTAGCTTTTGCCAAAATTCCTAAAACGGCGATTGGGTCTGTAGGAGATATTAACGCTCCAAAAATTAGACAATAGATAAAGCTGATCTCTAAGTTGAAAATTTGCGTTAGTCCATAAAATAAAGCACCAATAATGATTGTTGAAAGCAAAACGCCACCTAATGCAAAAGTTGCTATTGGTTTTATTTGATGTTTAAGCTGGTTCCAATTAGTATGTAAAGCACCTGCAAAAAGTAAAAACCCTAATAAATAGTTGAGTATAATTTTGTCAATATTTGCAAATTCTATATATGTTTTAATTTCCTGTAGGGGAATGTTTAACCACAATTTTGAACTGATTACAAGAACTGATAAAACAGTTGATAAAAGAAATAGTCCAATTACAAATGGTAATTTCAAAAATCGTTGGTTTACATATGCAAAACTTGCTGATAAGCAAATTAAGATTGTAAGAGCAAGGTATATATTCATTTATTTTTCTTTAAATTTAACTACTATGCTCAATTTTTGTTAGGAATCAGCTTATTTGTCCATAACTAATTAATATGCACTATAAACTCTAACTTTAATCAAAAATTCATCTTAAAAATTGCCAAAAATATTAGAACCAATTAAAGAACCATTATTTAGCTTCAAAATCTAGTTGTCTTCCGTCTTTAGCTGCTTTTTGATCTAAATTAGAACCTACTAAAACGCCAATCGCCAAACCTATGGGTAAGCCTAAACCTAACATGGCCATGTTTTTAATGGCTATACCAAATGCAACGCCAATAGGTATTCCAAAGGTAGACATGCCTAAGGCTAGCCACAGTTTTTTGTAATAATTCTTTGGTACTATTTTATGTTTTTTCTCTAGCAATTTGATGATGCTATTCTCTTTTGCCTTTATTGTTTTTGCAAAATTTTTATCAAAGCTGTCAAGAGAGTTTAATTCTTCTATTTCTTGGTTTATTTGTTCAATGGTATCAGAAGGTAAATCTTTAGCAGCCACAGCAGTTAAAAGCTTATTTATTTGTTCATAAGCTGCGGTTGCTTTGATGTTTTCTGAAATGTTTGGTCTTTCTATTAATTTTTTCATTCTTGTTTTTCTATTAAAACTGTTTTGATATTTTAAATTAATGTTAGAGTTTAGTAAATGTGTTTTTCAAAGCTATTTTAAACCTAAGATATTAATTTAATCAGTTAATTCAAGATTAAGCAGTAGATTGAAGTAGCGTTTTTCTATAGAGACATTTGCGTTTTTAGATTATGATATTTCCTTTTGCCTTGATGCAAAAGAACGAAAACCCGAGCGAAGCGAACACATGAATTCCTATAAAAAACAATAGAAAAAAACGAATAAATCAAGGCTTGCATCTGTAATTGCATAAAGCTCACGATTATTCTGATAGCAGATGAATGAGGCCGCCAATCCACAAGCCATTACCCAAAGGCTGCATTCATCCTTGTTTGTGCCTTAATCAATAGTTTTTGCAAGGAATAATCATGGCTTTCTGCTGCTTACATCTGCTAGGCCTGCTTATTAAACGGCTCTGTAAGGCAACACTTAGCAAAAGCAGAAAATTGTAGCAACACAAGCGGTATCTTCATTCAGGTTTTGTCGCCTATTTGCAAATCAACAACAATTCCGTTTTTATCAAAAAAAGATAAATCTTTACTTAGCTTTATATCAAAACTAGATCATGAGAAAAATACTTTTACTGCTTTTCATAACTAACTTTTCTACAGCGTTTTCACAAATTCTTCCTGAAAGGGAAAGAGCAACTATTAAAGATGAAATTTTAGCCGAACGCTTTAACATATTGCTCCCTCAATTAATGGAGAAAACAGCTATTGATATGTGGCTTGTTATTGCTAGGGAGTATAACGAAGACCCAATAATGAAAACCATGTTACCTGCTACCTGGCTAAACGCAAGGCGTAGAACCATTTTAGTTCTTTATCACAATAAAGAAAAAAATATTATAGAAAAACTGGCTGTGGCTAGGTATGATGTAGGTAAAAACATTAGTTCAGCTTGGGATCAAGAAAAACAGCCCAATCAATGGCAGGCATTGGTAGCTTTGATTAAAGAGAGAAACCCCCAAAAAATTGGTATTAATGTATCAGAACATTTTGGAATAACAGATGGTTTGGTAAAAACCGATTATGACGAGTTGCTCAAAGCACTTCCTGATGATTTAGAAAGCAAATTGGTTTCTGCAGAAAAATTGGCAATTGCTTGGATAGAAACTCGAACGCCAAAAGAAATGGCACTTTATAACACCCTTGTTAAAGTAACTCACCAAATTATTGACGAAGCTTTTTCTAGCAAAGTAATTATGCCAGGAAAAACCACCACGGAAGATGTGGTTTGGTGGATGCGCCAAAAAGTTACCGATATGGGTTTAGAAACTTGGTTTCATCCAACGGTAGATATACAACGGAATAAAGAGGCACTAAAAAACCATATTGAATCCTTTAGCAAAGCAAAAGCAGATGAAATTATTTTACCCGGCGACTTGTTGCATTGTGATTTTGGTATTACTTATATTGGACTGAATACAGACTGCCAGCAACACGCCTATGTTTTAAAAGATGGCGAAACGAAAGTGCCTTCATTTCTTTCTGAAGCTTTCAAAAAAGGAAATAGGGTACAGGACATTTTAACCTCAAATTTTATTGAAGGCAAAACAGGTAACGAAATATTGTTAAAATCATTAAGCGAAGCTAAAGCAGAAGGATTGCGCCCATCCATTTATACGCATCCGCTAGGCACTTACGGCCATAGCGCTGGACCTACCATTGGTATGTGGGATGCTCAAGAAGGTGTGCCGGTAGCTGGCGATTACCCTTTGTACAAAAACACAGTTTATGCTATCGAATTAAATACTACAGTAAACATTAAAGAATGGAATAAAGACATTCGTATCATGCTGGAAGAAGCCGGTTTTTATGGTAAAGATGGTTTTAGATATGTGAATGGAAGGCAACAAAGCATAAAAGCTATAACATCATATAAGCGTTAGGGATTGTCCAAAGGACTCCTTCGGAGAAGCGGCAGCTCCCGATTTTTCATCGGGACTACAGCGGAAAGCCCGCCCCGCCTGCCCCGAGCTATAGCCATCGGGGAAAGCCCAAAGAATTCTACTCAAAATCTTAAACATAAAAAAACCGATTGAAAAAATGTTAAAAACATCTTTTCAATCGGTTTAAATGAGGTTATAAAACGTGTTAAAACTTCATATTTACAGAAAACAAGAAATTTGTTTCTGCTTGTGGGTAGTAAAAGTTTTCGGTGATCAAACCTCCGGCTATATAGCTAAACGTATAACCATTGCTTTCGTAAAGCTCGTTAAATACATTGTTAACCAATAAACCTAAGCCTAGTGATTTAACTCCTTTTAGTTTCACATCGTAACCTAATCTTAAATTATTTACAAAAAAGGCATCTAGTTTACGAGCATCGTTCGAGGTATTATCTAAATATTGCTTGCTTACATATTTACTTAAAAGTGCAACTTCAAAAGCGTTAGTAGGTTTATAAGATAGAGTACTTGAGCCAACAAAATTAGGTGAAAAAGCTAAATCTGTTCTATCATAAGTGTTTCTAATTTGTCCACCGTTGTCATAATCATCAATAAACTCTTCAAAATTGTTTACTTTATTGGCACTTAATGCGGCAGTTGCTCCCCAACTTAATTTAGGTAAAAGTGCAAAAGTAGCATCAATTTCTAAACCGTTTCTAAAACTTTCGGCAACATTAGACCTTACGTAAGCACCTACATCATTCACTTGGCCGGTTAAAACCAATTGGTTTTTATACATCATGCTGTATAGATTCAAGCCTGCATTAAATCTTTGTTTTTTAACACGATAGCCAAGTTCTATATTGTTTAATCGCTCTGCCTTTGGACGACTTTCGGGAGAAGATTCGGTAAAATCGTTACGGTTGGGTTCTTTATTGGCCACTGCAAATGAAGCGTAAAAATTACTTTGTGCATTTACTTGATAGGTAAAACCTACCTTGGGGTTAAAGAAGTTAAGTTTGGCATTTTGGGTCACGTTATTACCGTTTCTATCAAAACCTAAGAAGTCGTAATCTATGTTTCGGTATTGTAAATCGGCAAAAACTGATAATTTATCGAGCTGATAATTTGCTTTTAAAAAGGTGTTAAAATCGGTTTTAAAACCATTATCAAAATAATAACGCTGTCTGATATTGCTGTTAGAAGCATATTGAGCCCAAATAACCTCGCCAAAATGGTCTCCATCATACTCGTTATAAGCTCCGCCTAAGGTAAAATCTAAATTGGTATTGGGTTGATACCTTAACGAGTAAGTTAAACCATAAAAATCGTTATCTAACCAGCGGCGTCTAATCAAATCACTCTCGGAAATGGTTTGCCCGCCAATGGTAACATCACTAATTCCGTAATTCGCTAGGGTTTGGTCGTCTCTAAACTCTTCGTAATAACCGCTTCCTTTGGTATAATGTAAAGCGCCGTTAAATGATACTTTATCTGATAAGGTTTTGGCATACAACAACTGATAATGGTCTTGCTGATAATTATCGGTTTGGTCATCGTAAGTAAAGCCGTTAAAAGTTCGGTTAGTGGCTAAAAGCGACTCGGGAATGCCGTTCCAAGCTTGGTAAGTTTTTTCTCGACCCGAGAATACGTTTAACCTTAATAAACTGTTTTTCCCATAATAAGCGCCCGATAAGAAATAAGATTTTAAGTTAGAGGATGCTCTATCGATATAACCATCAGAAACGATTCTAGACAATCGACCATCAAAACTAAATTTACCATTAATTAAGCCTGTACCTATGTTAAAAGTGTTTTTCAGGGTGTTGTAGGATCCTGCAGAATTATTTAACTCTAGGTAAGCCGAGTCGTTAAGAGTAGTAGTTTGGATGTTTAAGCTTCCGCCGAAAGCGCCTGCACCATTGGTTGATGTTCCTACACCTCTTTGTATTTGGATGTTATCTACTGATGAGGCAAAATCGGGAAGGTTTACCCAAAATGTACCTTGGCTTTCGGTATCGTTATACGGAATGCCGTTAATGGTTACGTTTACTCGGGTACCGTCTGATCCTCTGATTCTTAAACCGGTATAGCCTACGCCAGCTCCAGCATCAGAAAAAGTAACCACACCAGGCGTTTGATCCAACAAATAAGGTAAATCTTGACCAAAATTGTTTTTGGCAATATCAGCTTTGCTTAAATTTTTAAAAGTTGTAGCCGAGTTTTCTGAGGCTCTGGTTGCGTTTACAATCACCTCATCGGCCATAAAATCCGATTTATTGAGCACAATATTCAACGTTTTATTGGCATCGATGGTTACTGCGACAGTTTTACTTTGGTAGCCCAAATAAGTCACTATCAATTGGTACGTTCCAGCTTTGATTTTAGTAAACTGATAAGCACCATTTAAAGCGCTTTGTGTGTTATTGGTTTGATTTAAAGTGAGTGTGGCACCCACTAAGGCGTCGTTGTTATTGTTTGTTACCTTACCTTGTAAAGTAAATTGTGCCCACAACATAATAGGGCAACAGCATGCGATGAGCGCACTTAGCAAAAGTTTTTTCAATGTTTTAAATTTTTAAGTTAAACAGCCAGGCGGCAGGGGACCACCTTCGTAAATTTTTAACTTATACCTTATTCCCTACGCCGGCATTATCCGGATCAGGTGTATAGAAAGGTTTGAGGTTGAAAGGTAAGTGGCGCAAGGTTTTACCCTTTTGCCTTAAGCCTTTTGCCTTAAGCCTTCCTAATGGGTATGATCTCAGCCCGTTTTTGTATTTGTGCAATAATTGAAAGCTAGCATAACAATTATTGGGTAACACAAACAAGGCACCCCCCTTAAGATGTGGCAAAGATATTATTTATTTTGTTTTTTGAGAAAGGGAATTTCTTTTTATATAAGCTATTGTTTTATAGCGATGCTTAAGCTGTGAGTTTATTTAACCTAAATTACGCAATAGAAATTACCATAAAAAGAATCGAATTTCACCTAAAATTTAATTCCACATTTGTAATGATTAAATGTTTAGTCACTTTTTTTCCGCAAAAAAGTAACCAAAAAACTCTCCGCTGCGTTTGTTGCTACCAAGTTTCTGCTTTAAATTCCTTTTGTGCAAGTCGCAACAAACAAGGCGGATTTGTAGGTGAACGGTTGTTTGTGCATTTGCTAAGTGGGTTAATTAGCAGAGCCATTTGATAAGCTGGCCTAGCAGATGTAAGCAGCAATATGCCATGATTTATTCAAGTCTTGATTTGTTCTTTTGCATCAAAGCAAAAGAATTTATACAGTTAAAAAATTCCATAGATTTCTCAGGAGAGACTGTATTTGAATCTATCGCTAATATGTATAATAAGCTAAAAATGTGCGCTTAATATTTGTTAAATATTGTTAAAGACCGTCAAGCATGTGCCTTTAGGGTTATATTTGTTATGGAATGAAGAGAAAGAGTATTATTTTAATTGTTGCCTTAATGAGTTTTGCCCTTTTGGGGGTTATGGCCATGCAATATTATTTTATTAAAGAATCTTATGGTTTAAAATCTCAACTTTTTGATCAAGCGGTTAATGATGCCTTAAAAAATGTTTCTATTAAACTAGAAAAGAAGGAAGCGATGGCTTATTTAACTAAAAAAGCCGAAACCGAAATAAGACAGAGAGAAGAACAACTGATTAGAAAAAACCAATCAGAAATCAGCGAACAGCAAATAAAAAACTTATTAGCCGAAAAGAAAAAGTTTGAAAGAGAAAGACAAGTTATCGCTTTTGTAAAAAGGATGAAGGCAAATCAGGCTAAGTCTGATAGTGTTTTTAGAATTAGAGATAGTGTTTTAAGAAGCAGATATCCTCATAAATTGGTTTATAATGGACCAGCAATTGCAGATAATGCACCTTTTAGCGTAAATGTTAAAATTGATGTTGACGAGGTAGTAGATCAATACGGAAACGTAAGGTTAGTACAAAGGCAATCTTTATTAGAAACACCTGCAATTCCCAATCATATTAGGATTGTAAAACGCGGTGTACCTGTAATAGATTCTGTTAGAAAGTACATGATACAAGACCCTGTTTTAGGAACTGTTTTAAAAACCATTGCCAAGCCTAATTTTTTAACTGGGATATCGGAGAAAGAACTTTTATTGGCTTCTAGAAAAGCACAAAACCAAAGAGAAGCTTTAAAATTAAATAAGTATTTAGATTCTTTAGAGAAAAATGGAAGCAAGAACCTTGTGTTAGAGTCTATTGCATCAGAAATACAGCAGGTTAATATTCCGTTAAAAAAACGAGTACAACCTCAAACCATAGACTCTTTATTGGCTTTAGAGCTAGCTAATAATGGGATAGATTTAAACTACAATTACAAAATTAGCTCGGCACAGGAAGACTCTGTTATATTCACAAATGCATCTCAAAAAAACAATTTTGTTGTGGCGGCAGATACCTATAGAACAGTATTGTTTAGTAAAGATATGTTTAGAGACGCAGGTTATTTAACAGTAACATTTCCGCAAAAAAGTAAATTGATCTTAAATAACATGGGCACAATTTTGTTCTCATCTGCGGGTTTATTAATGGTTTTAGCCGCAAGTTTTATTTATACCATCAGTTCTATTTTACGTCAGAAAAAGGTTTCTGAAATGAAAAATGATTTCATTAACAACATGACCCACGAGTTTAAAACACCTGTTGCCACCATCATGATTGCTAGCGAAGCTTTAAAAGACCCAGAAATAAACGATAACGTAGCGAGGGTAAATAAATTAGCGGGTATCATTTACGATGAAAATATACGTTTGGGTAATCATATAGAGCGTGTATTAAACATTGCTAAATTAGAAAAGGACAATCTAAAATTAGACCTTAAGCCACAAGATGTAAACACCGTTGTTACAACCGTTATTGATAGTATGAGCCTACAATTGCAAAAGAAAAACGCCAGTGTTACCTTAAATTTAGGCGATAACTTATCAAGCGTAATAGCTGATGAATTACATTTATCTAATGTTATTTTTAACTTGGTAGATAATGCTATTAAATACAGTAATAACGAGCCACAAATTACCATTACCACCCAGCAAATAGGGAAGCAAGTTGTAATAAAAGTTAAGGATGGCGGAATAGGTATGGGCAAAGACCAGCAAAAGAAAATATTTGATCAGTTTTATCGTATACCTACAGGTAACCTACACGATGTTAAAGGTTTTGGATTAGGTTTAAGTTATGTGAACGATATGGTTAAGAAAATGATTGGAACCATTACTGTTAAAAGCGAAAAAGATAAAGGCTCTGAGTTTGAGATTAGGTTTCCTATAGCGTAGTGTAAGAGTTTGTGATCGGTTTTGATTTATTGAGTTTAAGATTTGTAATCTGTAATCGGTTTTGATTTGCATTAAGAATATTATGATTTACAAATTACCGATTGCAATTTGCCATGACATTAGGACTGATTACCGATTACAATTTACCATAACATAACCGATTACTTAATACAAATTACCATAATATAAGGACTGATTACTGATAACGAATTACCATAACATAAGCACCGATTACTGAATACCGATTACAAATTACCATAATATAAGAACTGATTACTGATTACGAATTGCCATTAAATAATTACCAAATACCTTAAGAAGAAGAAAACATGAATAAACGAATTTTACTAGTAGAAGATGATCCCAATTTGGGTATGTTGTTAGAAGATTACCTTAGCCTTAAAGGAAAGTTTAAGGTTACGCTTTGCGCTGATGGTGATGAAGGGCTTAAAGCATTTTCTAATGGTCAGTTTGATATTTGTATTTTGGATGTGATGATGCCTAAAAAGGATGGTTTTTCTTTAGGTAAAGATATCAGGAAAATAAATCCATCTATTCCAATCATTTTTGCCACAGCAAAAACGATGATTGAAGACAAAACCGAGGCCTACAGTTTAGGAGGAGATGATTATATAACCAAACCTTTTAGAATAGAAGAGTTGCTTTTACGTATCAATGCTTTGCTAAAACGAGTTTCGTATCAATCCGAAGAAAACGAACAAAAGCCCACTAAATTTGAAATAGGGAATTATCATTTTGATTATCAAACTCAGGTGATATCTTTTCAAAATCAGCAGCAAAAAGTGAGTACTAAAGAAGCTGAGTTACTTCGTTTACTTTGCCTAAAAATGAACGATGTTTTAACCAGAGAAGAAGCATTAATACAAATTTGGCATGACGATAATTACTTTAACGGCCGAAGTATGGATGTTTTCTTAAGCAAGCTACGTAAATATTTAAAAGAAGACCCTAAAGTAGAAATTATAAACGTACACGGTAGAGGGTATAAGTTATTGGTGAATTAGTTCGACCTAATAATTCTTATTTAATTAACTTATACCTTATAGCAGCTTGTACGTACTCGTATTGTTTATCGGTTTGGTAATAAGCAGCCAAATTAAACAGTTTATAATCCCATCCTGCTCCTACTCTAAAGCCCGTTAAATTTGTTTCTCGCAACAAAGCTCTGCTTCGTCTTTTCTCAAATTCTGAGCTTGAGCTGTTAGTTTCTGGAAATTGGGTTTTTTTAGACAATAAAAAAGCCTGATTAATACCAGGTTCTATAAAAAAGCCTGAATTTTTAAACGGATTAACCATAAAACTTAAAGGGATATCTAAATAATTTTTCTTTATTGTTATAACAGATTGACGAGTGTTTTGAGTTAAATCTTGTTGCCCATAACCTTTACGATTATACAATACTTCTAAGTTTACCCTAATTCTGTTAGATTTTACAAGCGAGTATTGTGTATAAAAACCTAAAACAGCAGCAGATATGGCAAAGGTACTACCATACATAGCAGCAACATTGTTTCTATTTTCACCTGAATATTTATAATAAGGAAATGGGTCTCTTAATTCTAAAAGTTTAGGCTCTGCATATTGCGCACCACCTTTTAAACCAAAAGTAAATTTAGATTGTGCATATACCGTAACGTTAGCAAATAAACAGATTAAGAATGTGTAAATAATATTTTTCATGTTAAAATTTAATTTGAACGGTAGGAACTAAAGAAATATGGGTAATGCCTTGTTGAAGTAGGTAAATAATATCACTATTTAAACCAATGGCTGCATTTTTAGAAATATTATAATTGAGTTGAGCTTTTAATGGGAAACCCCAATCAAATTGTTTGGGATCATTGCCAATAGTATAATAATCTAAACTAGCAATAAAAATATTGCCGTTTGCATCTTGCCCGGTGCTATAGGCTGCCCGTGAAACAATAAATTTATTTACAGCTATTCCAATACCCGCCTGAAAAGAAAATTTCTTTCTCTCCCAATATTTTTTGCTGTAAACCAATTGATAATAAATATTTCTGTGGTCTTCGTTTTCTCCCCAAAATAGTTCTGCTAGATCGTTATACTTTCTAGGTGCTCTAATGTAGGCAAACGAGAAACTTATCTCATTTTTTTCATTCCATTGAGCAAATATTTCTTGTTTTACGCCAAAATCGGTGTAAATTTTATTGTTTTCTGCCACTATTGATCTTGGTAACGGATTTCCAAAAATACTATTTACTGGCCCCAATAAAGTACCATCATCTTTAGCTGCTAACAAGTTTGCATTAAATGTATCAAAGAATATACCTATGCCGCTTCTAGCACCAAATTTTATTTGGGCTTGAGAAGCGTTAGACAATAAAAAAAGCATATAAAAAATTAACTTTTTCATTTTTAATTAGTTACTTATCTGTAAATGAACCTAAAAATCATAAAGACTATATTAAATCTAAAGCTTATCAGTTAGCATCACCTTCTCTTGAAAGTAATTTTTCAACAACAATTCTCTTTTTACAAATTGAGCAAACCAATAATCATAAGATGCGCCAATAATTCCAACTTTAGGTAAATACACAAGCCTATCGCTACCTCTTTGCACATTCAAATTATCCACAAATCTCCAATCAGTAAATATCCAAAATTGATGCGCTGTATAATTTTTAAAAGTAAAAGACATAGAAAAGAACATTAATGGTTTTTCTAATGACACTCTTAACCTAGAGCCTACGCTAAAATTAATTTGTGATGGTGCATTAATTGAATATTCTTTATTGATTTTAAAACTTTGTTCTTCAAAAGCTTCTATTTTAAAAGCAGGTGATTTGATATTTAAGTAGTAAGAACTCATTAAATTTGGAAATATCATGGGTTGAGTTAAAACTTTAAAATATTCTATTAAACAATAATTTGCTTGATAGTAATTGTTCCCTTTCTTTATTATAAAAGCTATATCATCCCTTTTAAAATTTGCTTCAATGAGCTTATTGGAATGTAAATAATTCTTAGTATTTAATGCAAAAGAATTCGATATATCTTCTAAAGAAAGTTTTCTTTCAGATAAATCTTGTGCGTTCACTTTGTTCCAAAGTAGACCATCTATACTTGGTAAAACTGAAAAAACAATTAAAGTGCTGCTATCTAAAAAGAAATTGAATAATTCTACATTTAAATCTTTTTGATACAATTCTTTAGCATTTAGGTTTACTTTATGGTAATTAGGTTTTGTTGTTTCTTCTAAAAGAAAATAGTAAGAATTAATACCATTTTTATCTTTAGCTATAGATGTTTTTATACATAAAATGTAAAATAGTATAACAGTTATACTTCTTAAAATACTAATTACATTTTTTTCCCGATTGATTATTATTTCTAACATCTCTTTCATTTAAATTTAGAACAACTTGTGAAGGATTTAATTTAAATATACCAGCAGCAGCCATTGGGTCAGCAGTCGCTTTTGGTAAACTAGGGTTATAGCTTATTAACGCCTCTGATAATTTATTAGCAAAATTTATTCCCATTTGACTATGGCTAGTATTTTTATCTGTCACAAAAAGCGTATTATATAAGTCAAAACCACTAATACCGCTCAAAAAGTTAGGGCTGATATCTGGATATAAAGCATCACAATCATTAACAGAAATAGTTTTTTCATATTAAGGGCATTTATTCTCACCGGCTTTTTTAATTAATTCTCTATATGCCTCAATAAAACGGTCTTGCCCATTTGGCAAGCTGCTAATATAAGTGGAATAACATTGTGTGCCAATTAAGCCACCATATGCCATTGCTTTGTAAGAAGCAAAAGTAGCGTTTGGATTATTGTATATAGAGGGATAATTAGCCTGTGTGTAAGCCTTAATTGCATTTGCAATTTGGTCAATTTGCATAGCAATATAATTATGCTGATGAGAATTTGAAAAACCAGCAATACTACCACTCCTATTATCGATATATTTAATTTAGTCTACCAAACGTAAGTTTTAAAATAAAAATATAAGTTTTATTGCTGACTAAATTCCGGAGGCATAATTTGCCTTACTTGCAATGTAAGGTAATCATACTTAGCTTCCGAAATGATAAAGAAAACTTTATAATAATAGAAAACATTTAGAATATCCTTATTTATTAACTCCACATACTGATCATAAGTTATTACTTTACTTGGGTCTAATTTGTGTTTTTGTTTTAAAGTTAAATTAGAGTCAAAATAACCAGTAACATATCCAGTTTGATTTTCATATTTATTTTTAATATAAATATTAACACCTAAAATTTTACCGTCTGTGATCTGATAAGTAATCTGGTTTGACTCTATCTTATCTACTCTTATATAAACAGAATCTCTAACTTCAATTTGCGAAAGTGATATCTTACTTAAAAATAGCACAATGATTAATAAAAATAGTTTTTTCATATTTATTGCCTTTTTGAAGCTGTGTTTTAGATGTAATTCAGTTAAAATGATAATTGTAGGACTGGCGCTAACGTTACATAGTTTATACCAATTTGAAATAAATAAATTACATTAGATTGCAACCCAAGGGAGGCATTTTTAGAAATATTGTAGTTGAACTGTGCTCTAAGCGGAAAACCCCATTCAAACTGATTAGGATCTTTACCTAGGGTAACATACCGTAAATTTGTAATAAATACATTTCCATTGTTATCTACACCCGCAGAATATTCTGCCCTAGAAACATAAAATTTATTTACAGTTATACCTAATCCCGCCTGAAAAGAAAACTTCTTTTTTTCCCAATATTTACGGCTATAAACTAATTGATAATAAATTTCTCTGTGGTCTTCATTTTGTCCCCAAAATAATTCAGCTCTATCATTATAAGCTCTTGGTTGTCTTATGTAGGTGAAAGATAAACTAAGTTCATTTTTCTCTCTCCATTTGGCAAATATTTCTTGTTGAAAACCACCATCTGTATTAATCCTTCCGCTCTCCGTATCTGAGTTTCTAGGTGTAGGATTTCCAAAAAGACTTACCTTTTCTTCAATAGTAGGCGTGTTGTCTTTTGGAGCTAGTATGTCTAAATGAAAAGTGTCAAAATAAAGGCCTAAGCCGCTTCTCATGCCAAATTTTATTTGGGCTTGAGAAGCGTTAGACAATAAAAAAAGAATATAAAAAATTAACTTTTTCATTTCTAATTAGTTACATTTTGTACTAAAGTTATACAACTTGACTCTAAACCCCATGTTCTCCATCCATCTATTAAACCTGGTTGTATTATTTGATTAGCAATATTTTTATTTGAAAAATAAAATGTTCTATCAATAGGCTCTACAACGTATGCATGCTTTCTAGAGGGTATAAACATGGAAAAGGTACCTCCGGCAGAGTATGAATTATTCTCTTTTTTAATAGTAATATTTGGTACTGTAATTGAAAAATTTGTTCCTTTGTCAAACTCAAATATTACTAGCGGAAGATCTTGAAAAGCGGGTAACCAATTACCAATAAATGTAGTCCCTACAGGTATCGAAATTTCTAAATTGCGATACATTTCTTTAACCTTTTTTCTTTTAATCTTTGGTAAATTAACTTGACTTGTTAATACCAGACCAGCAGTGGTGATTTCTCCATTTGCATCATAAGTCGGATTAGTTTGAGGTCTTAATAAAACTATTTCAGATGGACCATCAAATAAACCTTCTGCTTGTCTTGTTAATCTAAATCTTCCCCAAAATACCGGCGAGGTATTTAAAATTGTTGGAGTTAATGTAGGAGATGCATTTAACTCTGGTAAAAACTCACAAGGGTTACCATTTAATGTGTTTGAATTAATCTCATCTTGAGTTGGCCCATCATCAATAGTAATAATATAAGTAGGATTTAACCAAGCATAATTATCATCAACTAAAACATAATCCCATGTTTGAGTAATGCTATTCCAAACAACGCCTTCATTTTCGTCAGAATTGTCAATAGCATGTGAGGTTATTGTGTAATTCAAATTTGGATCTACACCATAATTATTAGTCAAGAAATTTTCAGAGTACGGAAAATAAATCTCAGCTGTTGGAGGTAGGTTCATGCACTCGAAACATGTAGAGCCATCGTCATAAACATTAGTACTTATATCCGAAGGTTTTTCTAGTATTTCATACTTTTCAGCATGTTCATAAGATTTATTTTTTAAAACAGTTAAGTATTTTGTTTTAAAATGATTTGCTACGTTAGCATCAATAGAGAAAACTTTTGGATTTTGTGCATCAATGCTTTGCGTTTTTCTTCCGTCTGATTCTTGAAAAAGCTCTCTAAATGTTAATGATTCTTTATTTCCTGTTATTTTAAGCTTTTTTGTAATTTGTCCAGTAAGCTCATTTACAATGCTCCTATCTTTTAAGACCTCGGCCACAACCTTAGCAGATTGTTCTAAACGTAATTTTAAAATTTCATCCTTTTTGTTTAAAACTCGTTTCAATACTTTAGAAGTTTGCTGCTGGGGGGGGGGTAGAAACATCTTTTCTACAGGCGTTAAATAATAGCGCACCAGTTAAAAGCGCTAGTGTAATTTGTTTGATTTTCATTTAAGACGTTAAGATTTAATTAATTTGTTTAGCTAGCTGTTATGAATATTCACCGTAATGATATTACATTAAAAATTAATTAAAAAATCAAACTACAAAAGTTAATTTAATGTTTTATTAAGACATTAAATTAATCTTTGGTTTATAAAATGATATTTTTTTTCTTGGTAGTATTTAAATATTTCTTTTGCTGTTGAGGGGGTCGTTTGTGATTTATATTGTTTAGAAACATATTTAACCACTCAAAGCTTCTTTATAAGTTTCCAAACAACGCTCTCTAGCTAGTTTATGGTCTACAATAGGTTTTGGATATTTAAACGGATCGGAAAACTCGGGAACCCATTTTTTTATGTATTTCAAATCTTTATCAAATTTTTTAACTTGTTCGTAAGGGTTAAAAATACGGAAATATGGCGCAGCATCCACCCCAGAACCTGCCGCCCATTGCCAGCCACCTACGTTGCTAGATAGTTCAAAATCTAATAATTTTCGAGCAAAATAACGTTCGCCCCAGCGCCAGTCTATCAATAAATGTTTGGTTAAAAAGCTGGCTACAATCATGCGTACACGGTTGTGCATAAAACCTGTTTGGTTAAGCTCTCGCATACCGGCATCTACAATAGGGTAACCTGTTTTGCCATTACACCAAGCTTCAAACTCTTTTTCGTTGTTTCTCCATTTAATTTGGTCGTATTCTTTTCTAAAAGAATTTGTAGCCGAGTGTGGGAAATGGTATAAAATAGAAAAGTAAAAATCTCGCCAAATTAATTCACTTAGCCACACTTCTGATTTTTGATTTTGAGCTTCTTTAACCAATTCTCTGATACTGATGGTACCAAAACGCAAATGCAAACTGATACGAGAAGTTGCATCTTTTGCAGGAAAATCCCTGGCCTCGGCATAATTTTTTAAAGCATGTTTATAAGTTTGATCAGGAATAGCTAAAGTACTTTCTTCAAAACCCATATCGTTTAAAGAAGGAACTTCTAAAGGTTTAATGCTTACAAACTGACTAAAATATTCCTCGGTATGGTAAATTTGGATGGGTGAGTTTTGCAATTTATCTAACCATTTCCGTTTGTAGGGTGTAAAAACAACATAAGGACTTCCGTCGTCTTTTACCACTTCAGATTTTTCAAAGATGCATTGATCTTTGAAGGTGTAAAATGGAATGTTTTGCGAAGAAAATGTTTGGTTTAGTGCTTCGTCTCGTTTTTGGGCATAAGGCTCGTAATCATGATTGGTGTAAACAGCCTTGATATGATAATCTGTTAAAACCTGATTCCAGACCTGTTCTGGCTGTCCATATTTTACCAATAAAGAAGAGTTTTGTTGCTCTAATTCGGTTTTAATATTTACTAAAGTATTGTAAATAAAGGTAACTCTGGCGTCGTCTTTATCTTCTAATTTGTCTAAAATGTCTTTATCAAAAATAAAGAGAGGCAAAACCTGATAACCACTTTTTAAGGCTTGGTATAAGCCAGCATTATCATTTAATCTTAAATCTCTTCTAAACCAAAAAACAACAACCTCTTCTTTATGCATAAATATTTTTTAAAGCTGACGCTATAGTAGGAAATAAAAATTTGAAACCAGTTTGCTCTATTTTTCGGGTACTCATTTTTGTGCTTCCCAAAACTACAGCTCCCATTTCGCCAAAGGCTAAATTTAAAACAAATGCGGGTACATTGGGTAACCATAAAGGCTTTTTAAGTTGTTTAGCTACCGCTTTTGTTAGTTCTGCATTGGTTACAGGGTTTGGAGCGCTCATGTTATAGGCTCCGTTTAAAGAAAGGTCGTGTATTCCTTTAAAATACATATTTATAACATCTTGTAAATGTATCCAAGGCATCCATTGCTTACCGTTACCTAGCGTTGCGCCAAAACCTAATTTAATTGGAGCGGCTAATTTTTCTAAAGCACCACTATTTTTATCTAAAATTATTCCTGTTCTAAACTTTACTACGCTTAATCCTAGCTCAATACCTTCATCAACTGCGTTTTCCCAAAGCACACAGCACTCGCCTAAAAAATCGGCGGCGGGTAAATCTTCTTCTTTCATCAAATCATCACCTCTATCGCTATAATAGCCAGCCGCAGATGCTGAAACTATTCTTTTAACTTGATTGGGTTTGGTTTTTATCAAATCGTAAATTAACCTTATTGATGCTGTTCTACTTTCAATAATTTCTTGTTTACGCTCTTCTGTCCATCTACCATCTGCAATGCCGGCACCAGCTAAATGCACAATAATATCAACGCCGTTAATACAGTTTGGGTCAATTTGTTTTTGCTCAATATCCCATTTAAAAGTTTCAATTTTAGCGTCTTTATTTACCGTTCTGCTTAAGCAAGCTACAACATATCCATTGTTTAATAAATGTTGCACTAAATTTTTGCCTACTGTACCACTAGCGCCTGTAATTAAGACCTTACTTTTTACCATATCAATCAAACTTTAAATTCTTATTTAAGTTTTCGAAACTTTGTAAAGAATTATTTTTTTAATGAAATAACAAAAATTGTGCGACAAATGCGGTAGTTTATATTTTAAATAAAACTTTGCAAACCAAAATGGTTAAAAAGTGGTATATCAATAAACTATTTAAAATTATGCAATCTCATATAGAAAAGTTACAAAAGCAAATAGAACCGTTAAGGCAGCAAATTATTAATCACCAAGTTTATAAAAGCATACAAACGATAGATGATTTAAAAGTATTTATGCGTTATCACGTTTACGCAGTTTGGGATTTTATGTCTTTATTAAAATCTCTCCAAAGTAATTTAACTTGTACAACAAGCCCTTGGTTCCCGGTAGGTAATGCAAATACTCGTTTTTTAATTAATGAAATTGTTGTAGGAGAAGAAAGCGATGTTGATATGAATGGCGTTAGAAAAAGTCATTTCGAAATCTATTTAGATGCGATGCAACAATGTGGAGCGGATATCACAGAAATAACAAATTTCATAAATAATTTAAAAGTTAATAAAAACTTACAAGCCGCTTTTGATAGCGCACAAACACCTTTAGAGGCACAAAAATTTGTAAAAGAAACCTTTAAACTGATTGATACAAATAAAGATTTTCTTCAATCGGCTGTTTTTACATTTGGCCGAGAAGATTTAATACCTAATATGTTTATCTCTTTGGTTAACGATATTTCTAAGAGCTTCCCTAATAACATTTCTATTTTTAAGTATTATTTAGAACGACATATTGAAGTAGACGGCGATCATCATAGCCATTTAGCGTTAGAAATGACAGCTCAATTATGTGGCGATCACCCTCATTATTGGGATCAAGTAGAAGACGCGGTAGTAACCGCATTGAAATGTAGAATTAAGTTGTGGGACGGCGTTTACCAAGAGCTTATAGCTCATAAAACTTTAGTTAACACTTAAAGCCGATTTAAAAATTATCTAATAATTAGTTTTACAGTTCATTTCCTTTCTAGAGGCTATGATGCTATCTATTAAGCTATTTTAATTTTAATCACAGTAGTAGCTAAATTTATAATTTTGCTAATTTTTGTTACCTTCAAATTTTTTAAAAATGTGGTCAGAAAAATTGATTCATATTTTTTAGAAATTAATTGTAATTAAAGAATAGTAAATATGATTATCGAACCCAGAATTAGAGGATTTATTTGTTTAACGGCTCATCCAAAAGGTTGTGAGCAAAGCGTGGTAAATCAAATAGAATACGTAAAGTCTAAAGGAGCAATTGCAGGACCCAAAAATGTATTGGTAATAGGCGCCTCAACCGGCTTTGGATTAGCATCAAGAATTACTAGCGCTTTTGGGTCTAATGCAGCAACAGTAGGTGTTTTTTTTGAAAAAGCCCCACAGGCAGGTAAAACCGCTTCTCCGGGATGGTATAACAGCGCAGCTTTTGAAGCCAAAGCACACGAGGCCGGTTTATATGCGAAGAGTATAAACGGAGATGCTTTTTCTAATGAGGTAAAAGAAAAAACCATCAATTTAATTAAAACCGATTTAGGTAAAATAGATTTAATAATTTACAGTTTGGCTTCTCCTGTTAGGGTTCACCCAGAAACAGGGGTAACGCATCGTTCGGTATTAAAGCCTATTGGTAACTCTTTTACCAATAAAACCGTAGATTTTCATACTGGCGTTGTTTCTACGGTTACCATAGAACCTTGTTCTGATGAAGATATTACTAATACGGTAGCCGTAATGGGTGGCGAAGATTGGGAAATGTGGTTAGATGCTTTAAGCAAAGCTGATGTTTTAGCTGAAGGAGTTAAAACTGTTGCTTATTCTTACATTGGTCCAGAAGTAACCGAAGCTGTATACAGAAAAGGAACTATTGGAAAAGCCAAGGAACATTTAGAAGCGACTGCTTTTAAAATTACCGAAAAATTAAAGGGCCTAAAAGGCGAAGCTTTTGTTTCTGTTAATAAAGCATTGGTTACCCAAGCTAGTTCTGCCATCCCTGTTATTCCGCTTTACATTTCTCTTTTATACAAAATAATGAAAGCAAAAGGAATACACGAAGGTTGTATAGAGCAAATACAGCGTTTATTTAACGATAGACTTTATGTTAATGGCGCAATACCTTTAGATGAAGCAGGAAGAATTAGGGTTGATGATTGGGAAATGAGAGATGACGTACAAAACGATGTTGCGCAATTGTGGTTGAATGCTGACACTGAAACCCTTCCTTCAACAGGAGATTTAGCGGGTTATAAATCTGATTTTTTAAATCTTTTTGGTTTTGGTTACGAGGGGATAGATTATGCCGCAGATGTAAACGAAATGGTAGAAATTGCCGGTTTGCAATAATTCGGTTAATCAATACATCGGAGATTAAAGTCGCTTGTTAGAGCGACTTTTTTTATGCCTTTTGTGTACGCGGATTTTTAGTTTAACAGATTTTGTCTTGTTCTAAAATGATTTTACACTAAAAGTAAACGAAATGAGAGAAAAATGAGTAGACAAAAAGCAGCATTACTCTGAACCATTTAAACGAAAAGTTGTTTGAGAGTATTTAAGTAGTGGTTATGGGGTAAGAAAGATTTATGAAAATATTCATCTATTCTTACTAGAACATCAGATTAAAATGGGTTGAGATGTTTTGTTAGCTGATCATGTTAAAAGGGTATAATAATACAGCTCACAAATTTTGTAAAGTAAAATGCCAAATTTGTACATAAAAAAAGGTGCCCTAAAGCACCTTCTTCCCTATTTTCCAATTCATATTTTCATCAGAATTGAAATTCTTTTACATCTTTAATCCTATTTCTCTTAAACGTTCATCTAAATACTCGCCAGCAGTAATATCTTGATACGCTTTTGGATGATCAGCATCGATACATAAATCTAAACAAGTTAAATCCATATTAGATTTTGGGTGAAGAAAAAACGGAACAGAATATCTGCTGTTTTTCATCATTTCTCTTGGCGGGTTAACCACTCTATGTGTGGTAGACCGTAATTTATTATTGGTTAAACGTTGTAACATATCGCCCACGTTAACCACAATATCTTCGCCTTGTGCGGTAATGGCAAACCACTCGCCTTGTTGAGTTAAAACCTCTAAACCATCGGCGCTTGCGCCAATTAATAAAGTAATTAAGTTAATATCTTCGTGTGCTCCGGCTCTTACCGCATCTGGCGGTAAAGCATCGGGGTTTTCTATAGGGAAATAATGTATTCCTCTTAAAATAGAGTTTCCATTATGTACTTTATCTTCAAAATAATGTTCTGGTAAACCCAAATAAACAGAAATGGCGTTTAAGATTTGCTTTCCGGCTTTTTCTAATTTTTGATAAACTTCTTTGGTTACTGTGTTAAATTCTGGATATTCTTCTATTAAAACGTTATCAGGATACTCGGCTTTAATGGCATCACCATCTTCTACATACTGCCCGGTTTGCCAAAATTCTTTCAAATCTGGAGTTTTAGAATCTTTGGCTTTTTCTCTTCCTTTAGAAGTGTATCCTCTTTGCCCAGCAAGTTCTACCTTCTCGTACTTAAGTTTAGCCTCTTCTGGCAAACCAAAAAAGTTTTGAACCTGCTCGTATAATTTAGTGATTAACTCTTTGTCTAGTCCGTGATTAGTGATAGTAACAAATCCAGTTTCGTTAAATGCACTTCCAATATCATTAGAAAATTGAAGCTTTTGCTCAGGAGTTCCGTGTAGATAATCGTTTAAATCTAAACGAGGGATGTTAACTTTTAATGACATATAAAGAAAAATTTAATTGGATTTCAAAGTACCTATAAATTGTTGATAACTGCAAGTTTTTTATGGCATTGATTTTTAAAAACCTGTATTACAATTGTTTGAGTTGTTAACAAAGTCTTACAAAAGCTTTTTAATGTTTCATGCTTTATGAACACCAAAAAAAAATAAGACTTAACTTTGCTAAAAACAAATAATCAAAAATTACAAGAAGAAAGTTTGGCTAATGATTTTGTATGGAATGTTTTAAAATGATTAATAGTTAAATTTTAAATATTCTAAAATCGGTAAACTTAATAACTATATTTATTGCTATACATGGATTACCAAATATACACGCTCAAAAACGGCATCAGAGTTTTACTTAAACCAGCAAAATCAACAGTATCTCATTGTTGTTTGGTAATTAATGCGGGCTCTAGAGACGAGGAAAAAGGAAAAGAAGGACTTGCTCATTTTATAGAGCATTTGCTTTTCAAAGAAACATCTACGAAAAACACCAATCAGATTTTAAACCGATTAGAAGTGGTAGGTGGTGATTTAAACGCTTACACCTCTAAAGAATATACCTGTTTACACGCTTCCTTTCTTAAAAAATACCTAGAAAGAGCAGTAGAGCTTTTACAAGATATAGCTTTCAATTCTACCCTTCCTATTAACGAGATTGAGAAAGAAAAAGCAGTTATTTTAGATGAAATAGCTAGTTATGAAGACCAGCCAGAAGAGGCCATAAACGATGATTTTGAAGCCTTAATTTTTGCAAACCATAGCTTGGGAGAAAATATTTTGGGAACTACAAATTCTGTTAAAAACACCCAAAAAAGTGATATGGTAAATTTTATAGCTAAAAATTACAATACTCACGAAATTGTTTTAGCCATATCTGGCTCTTATTCTTTAACTAAAGTTGCGAAACTAGCCGAAAGATATTTTGGTTCAATACCAGAAAATAATCATCAAAAAAACAGGATAAAACCAGCCGTAAACCCAGCTGTTTTTAAAACGCTAAAGAAGCCTATTAACCAAACTCATTGTATATTAGGCAATAGGGCTTATAGTTTTCATCAAGAACAAAAAACAGGATTACTGCTACTAAACAATATTTTAGGTGGTACAGGAATGAGTTCTAGATTAAATTTAGAAATTAGAGAAAAACACGGCATAGCTTATACTATAGAGTCTAACTACACCCCTTTAAGCGACACCGGATTATTTTCCATCTATTTTGGTACCGATAAAGAAAAGGTAGAAAAAGCATCTAAATTAATTTATAAGGAGCTAAAAAAAGTAAGAGAAATACCTTTAGGGACTATTCAACTAGCACAAGCTAAACAACGCTTAATTGGCCAGATTGCCTTGGGCGAAGAAAACAGACTAGGGGTATTAATTTCTATGGCTAAAAGCTTGCTCGACTATAACAAAATAGATTCTCTAAAAGAAGTTTTTGAAAAAATCAACAAGGTAACATCAGTACAATTAATGGATATTGCTAACGATATTATGGCGCCTGATCATCTAAGTACCTTAATTTTTGAACAAGAATAATTTAACCTTTTCATTTTATGACCATAGACGATAAAACATTTGAGCTTTTTATAGACCAAAGTATGATTGAAAAAAGAATCAGACTGATGGGTATTCAGATTGATGTGGACTATGAAGATAAAGTGCCCATTTTTATTGGTGTTTTAAATGGCTCCTTTATGTTTATGGCCGATTTAATGAAAGAAGTGAAAATAGGTTGCGAAATTACTTTTGTTAAACTTGCATCGTACCATGGAGGCACAGAAAGTAGTGGTAAAATAACAGAGGAAGTAGGCCTTTTGGTAGATATCAAAGGACGAGATGTGATTATTGTAGAGGATATCATTGATACCGGTAATACCCTACAATATCTTTTAGAAAAACTTTACAAAAAAGAACCAAAATCTATTAAAGTAGCCACCCTATTGTTAAAACCTAAAGCACTAAAACATCACTTTGATGAAATTGATTTGGTAGGCTTTGAAATTGCAAATGAATTTGTAGTAGGCTACGGTTTAGATTATAATGGCTTAGGGCGTAATACTTGTGATATTTATAGGTTAAAAAGTTAAGATTCTTATAATTAAAATTTGGGCGTTTATATACGCTTTACGTTCATACTCCCTTAGGCATTAGGCTAATATGTCCACAAAAATTCAGACTAATTATTTATGCTTGTTGATACTTTTTAAATAATTTAATAAAAATTCTGGGCGGTCTGTTTGAATAAGTTTGGCATCTTTATTAACTATCCAGCCGTAAGAATGTACGACGTCATTTAATGCAGTATCGTCATCATGTCCTCCGTTTAAAGATGGCCAAAGGCTATTTATCCATATTTTTGAACCATGACTGGTAATTTTTTTAAGCAGGTTATCATCCGCCAAGGCATCATCATTAAAGACAAGTTCAAAGGCTATTGGTCGATAATTTCGCAAATAACTGTCAATAATTTGATGTGCGTCTTTGCTTTTTAGATTAACAATAGGCATAAAAATCACCTTGTCTAGATATTGCCCAAATTCAGCCTTTACTACCTCGTAAGGTTTGCTAGCTTTAATTACAGTTTGCTGCAGTGTGTTGGTTTTTTCTAGAATATTAGATGCTTGTGCAAAATACTCGTAGCATTTATCCAAATTTACCAATATTTTACCTTTAGCAGCTAACATTGCTTCTTCCAAAGTAGGTATTTTATATCTGGTAACAACTCCTAAACCATCTTTTAGATATAGTTTCTTTAAAGAATCTAAAGTATAATTTGATACTAGTCCGCTTCCGTTTGTGGTTCTATCTAGGGTCTGATCATGCATTAATACCAAATGTCCATCACTTGTTTTTGCAATATCAATTTCTACCATATCTACACCCATATCTATGGCGCTTTCTATAGCTTCTAAAGAGTTCTCGGGGAAGTTTCGCCAATCAGCTCTGTGGGCAACAACCAAAACCTGATCTGTTTGTGGGTTATTTAAAACTGCAAGAATGCTATCAATAGTTGAAGATTGTTGAGCAACAGCGACGTTGCCTATTAATAAGGGGAATAGGATATATAAGATTACCTTAAAAAACATTTTCATGCCGTGTTTAAATTACTTAGCATTTGAAATGAAGGTTTTATTAATTTCATCATAAAAGTTTATTAACTGATTGGATTCTCCTTTCTCATTAAATACTTTTTCCCAAGTGCTTAGAGGTTCCCAAATAAAAGAGCCTTTCCCTTTTCCGTTGGGCAGATTAAATACAATATTATTAACTTCTTTTTTCTTTGCAGAATATTCTACAAGAATCAAATCTTGCTTGTATTTATAAGACATGTTAATCATGTTGTCTCTTAAATCATTTAATGTACCATGCCATTTAGGGTAATAAGAAAGTCCGATGACATCAAAATTAACGCCTCGTTCTATCATGCTATCATAAAAGAAATTAGCTTCATCTTGCTGCCCGCCTAAGGCCACATGCAGCATAATTGGAATTTGCTGATTAATAGCTTTTACACCATCAATTCCAGCCTGTATCAGTTGAGCTAATTGATTTAGGTTTCCAATCTCACCTTCTGGCCATACCATACCGTGGTTAATCTCATTTCCTATCTGAACCATGTCTGGTGTGGTACCTTGTTTTTGCAATTCTGATATCACGTAAGTGGTGTAATTTCTTAATGAATCTGTTAAGGTGGGGAAATCTAACCCTTCCCAAGCTGCAGGTTTAAACTGTTTTCCGGGATCGGCCCAGTAATCACTATAATGAAAATCTAACAAGAATTTCATTCCCACAGTCTTAAGTCTTTTAGCCATAGCTAAGGTGTTCTTTAAATCGCAAAAACCTTCTTTAGGCGAATATCCTTTATCATTTTTTGGATGATGAAAAATTCTAAGTCGCACATAATTTATACCATGTTGCTTTAGAATTTCTATAGCATCACCTACTTTCCCGTTGTCAGAAAATTTAACTTTTTTAGCTTCCAATTCAGGTAAAAAAGAAATATCAGCTCCTAAAGCTTTTGAAATAGGTTTGATTTGCTCATCAGCTTTTACTTTTTTCACAACCTGCTTGGCTGTTCCAGCATAAATAGCGAAAACATCGGTATTGCCATCGTACAAACCTTCGGAGGTAGCTTCGAACTTTATTTTATCAATAGAAGTTCCAGCCTGTAAAATCACTTGTGCTTTTCCATTAAATAAGTGTCGTTGTGGTGTTTCACCTTCAGCAAACTGATCAGGCTCATGAGAACTTGGATCCCCATTGCCTACACCAATAATTTTAGCATCGCCAGTAACTTTAAATTTAATCAGGTTATTTGCGGTAGGCGCTTCCCTTCCATCTTTATCTACTACAGAAATATTGATTATTGCGACATCTTCCCCATCGGCCAGCATGGTGGTTTTGTAAGGCGTTACCACTACCTCTACTGGTTGTCCTGTAGTTTCTACCTTCGCTTCTAATTTTCTTCCTTTTTTGTAGGCTACCGCTGATAAGACTCCTGGTTCATAATTCACCATCCAATTTAGATGTGAGTTTCTAGGCATATCTTTTTTCCCTAAACTTTTTCCATTTAAAAAAAGCTCCACATGATCTGCATTGCTGTTTACCCAAACTTCAATTGGTTTCCCTTCTTTACCCGTCCAATTCCAATGCGGAGAAATATGTAATACATCTTTATCTGTCCACCAAGATTGATAGTAGTAATAAATGTTTTTTGGAAATCCACATACATCCATTACGCCAAAATGCGAATTAATATTTGGCCATTCGTAAGGCGTTGGCTCGCCACGGTAATCAAAACCTGTCCAAATAAAACCTCCCATCCAATAAGGATTTTCAGCAGCTAGTTTCCACCAAGTTTCGGCTTTACTAGCCCACCATGGTGCGGTAATATCTTGGTCTGGTACATAGGCTTTCACTGTGTCTTTTTCATAAATACCTCTAGTGGTTACCGTTGAGCCCATTTCTGTACCCAATAAGGGTTGCTCTGGATGATCTTTATGATAATCACCTACTGCAAACTCACGATAATTAAACCCTCTTATTGGGATAATCTCATTAACTCCTTTATAAACATTAGCTAAATCAGCAGCATAAATGCAAGTTCTGGTGGGGTCTAATTCTTTTTGTTTAGCCAATAAAGTTTGTGTTAACCTTTTACCTACTGAATTAGTTTGAACATAACCCTCTTCATTACCTATAGACCATAAAAATATGGAGGGATGATTACGATCTCTTCTAATTAATCGGGCAAACTGATCTAAATACTCTGGGCTGCTGTTTAATAAACGTTGCTCGTTTAAAAACAACATTCCTAAACTATCACAAGCGGCTAAGAGCTCTGGTGTGGGAGCATGATGACTAGCCCTGTAAGCATTAGAACCCATTTGTTTTAAAAGATTGATGCGATAATATTGCAAGTAATCTGGTAAAGCGCTTCCAACTCCAGCATGATCTTGATGATTATTAGTTCCTAAAATTTTTACATGCTTACCATTTAAAAAGAAGCCTTTATTTGCATCAAACTTTATAGTTCTAATTCCTAATCGGGTTTCTATAGAATCGATGGTTTTTCCGTTAGCTTTTACCAAAGTAACTATCCTGTAGAGGTAAGGATCTTCTAAAGACCATAATCTTGGATTATCGATTTTTATTTCTGAAACAGTGTTTTTAATTTCATTGGTTTTTAAAGTAATACTTTGAGCCTTGCTTTGGCCTAAGTGTTTTCCGTTTCTATCTTTTAAATAGCTAATAATGGTTGAGGAACTACTATTTAAATTTAAATTTTCTATTTCAGCCTCTACAGTAACAGTAGCCTGTGTTTTATTTATGGCGCTATGAGCAAATAATCCATTTTTTACCAAATGCGTATTTTGATATTCATTAAGCCATACATGGCGATAAATTCCTGCCCCTTCATAAAACCAACCTTCGTATTGTGTGGCATCAACCCTTACTACTATAACATTAGGATTTTGATAGTTTATATAATCTGTAATATCATAACTAGCCTCTAAATAACCACTTTTGTTATTTCCTAGATAAAAGCCGTTGATCCAGATGTTCGCATCTCTAAAAATCCCATCAAATTGAATTTGATAACGCTTCCCAGAATCAGCCGCATTAATGCTAAAACGTTTTCGGTACCACCCAATACTAGTTTCGGGGAATAATCCTCCAACAGGTTTATAACCATGAGCCATTACATCAAAATTTGGAGATTTTACAAATGGCAAGCTCACAGCCCAATCATGAGGTAGATTAATTTTTTGCCAATTATCATCTTTAAACTTAGCCTCAATAGCCGTCCCTTCGGCTTTACCTGATTTAGAAAACAGGTTTGAAATGCCATAATTAAAATCTTTGGCAGGATCGGAAGCGTTTCCTAGATGGAAGGTCCATTCTTGATCTATATTGGTAGATTTTCTACTTTGGCTAAAAACTAAAGTGGAAACAAGCGATAATAAAATGATAAATGAAATACGGGTATATCGGCACATAAAAAAGATATATCAAAAATTATTTAAAGGCGTCTAAAGCAATTGTTGGTTTTCCTGAGGTTTCAAACGCCCCCAAACCATAACTCTTCCATCCATTATAAGCCTGTGGCTCCCAATATAATACGCCCAACCCTTTGTTGTTATTTACAGAAGCAACCTTATTGATTAAATCTGCAATAAAATTTTGGCAGGTTGCAGGGATATTAGCTGGCATTCCTATTTCAACCATCATCACTTCTTTGTTATATCTACTCACCATATCATCCATGTTTTCTAGTGTTTGGGAATTGTAAGTTTGCCAATTACTTGCCGATGGATATAAAGACATTCCTATTACATCATATTGTGTATTGTTTGCCTTTAATCCATCAAAAATCCATCTAAACAAAGTATTATCATAACCATTAGAAATATGAACAATCACTTTAATAGTATTATCTACAGATTTTACAGCGGTATATCCACTTTGTACCAAAGCGGCAAAATTGGCCATATTGGTAGAAGCTTTACCTAAAGGCCAAAGCATTCCGTCGTTAGTTTCGTTACCCACCTGCACCCACTCTGGGATAATATTATTTGTTTTTAAAGTATTCAAAACATCAACCGTATGGTTGTAAACTTTTGTTTTTAAGGTATTGATATCATCATTTACCCATGCTGTAGGAGTAAATTGTTTGCCAGGATCTGCCCAACTATCCGAATAATGAAAATCAATCATAATGCGCATACCTGCGGCTTTTGCTCTTAAAGCTTTGGCCAAAACATCAGCTTTGTTGTTCCACCCATCAGTTGGGTTTACCCAAACTCTTAAACGAATGGTATTCATGCCCTGTTCTTTTAAGATGGCAAAAATATCTTTCTGTATACCAGCGCTATTGTAAAACTTAATATTGGAAGCCTCTTGCTCTGTTATCCAACTTATATCAGCTCCTTTGGCAAAACTAGCTGGAATAACAATTATTGGTGGGTCTTCTTGTTTAATAATCGTTTGATTATCCTTCTTTTTGCAAGCTGCAAATCCAAAACTTAACAAACAGACAACTGTAAATAAAATTTTTTTCATGAGTTTTTTAACTGATAGTATAATTAAATCTAATTAGAAAGCTTTTTTAATTATTCAAGTTTCTAGCATTAAAAGCTATTGCCTTCATTTTAAAATTTTGAAACTTGATTTACAAATACGAATTGATAGTGCTAAAAAGTTTATCTGCTATGATTTTATGACCATTATCATTAGGATGAGCACCATCTGCAAAATCAACCGATTTTAACCAACCTTGTGTTTCAATAATTTTAATTTGCTGATCTGCCGAAAAATCATTCTTGATCATGTCTCTTATTTCATTTTGATATGCTCCGCTAAAAGGTATCATTAGTACGATATTTACTTTAGGCAGTTTTTGTCTTATCTTTTGGATAAAAAGGGTGTATCGTAATTTAAAATTACTTGGGGTTACATTTAACCATATATCATTTGTCCCAATGTTAATCACAATTAGATTTGGTATTTTTTGACCAAAGTTCCAATCAACATTAGGTTGATGATTGGGCTGCATTAGATTAAAATAGGCAGACTCCATACCAATTTTTGGCGCCCCTACGTAATTGTAATAATTACCGTTAACTAATGGAATTCCGCAATAAGAAATTTGAGTGTGTTTTATTCCTAAAGATTCGCCAACTAACCATCCATATGCTGAGGTATTTCCTTTACTTGTTTGATCGCCCGACGTAATAGAATCTCCTATAAACTCAACCCATTGAGTACTTTTTTCTGCTTGCAACAACTCACCGTCACTATTCATTTCTAAGCCAGTTAATTCAATTTCATCATCTTGAAATTTTGCAATTACTTGTACTTCATGTATTCCATCACTCAATAAATCAGGAGTAATTTTTACAGAACCAATAGCTTTTTCATATAAAACCTCAGGATTATTATCAATCTTAACGTAAATGTTAACTGTTTGAGCTAAGTCGATAACAAGCAGATTTCCATTAAACTTAATTTTGAAATAAGCTCCTCCCCAATAACTATGGTATTTTTCTGAATTAGACTTATCCCATCTTCCAACATATTCAATATTTTCATCTGATGGTTTTATAAATTTATTTGCTGCTGATACATCCGCTTTTTTACAGCCCAACGAGCATAAAATAAAGATTGTAATGATTGATTTTAGCATTATTTAAGTGTTTTAATAAGTGATACCCTATTTACAAATCTTATAAGTATTATTAAGATTGGTGGAACTTAATCAGGAACCTTCTTTAAAAAGGAACCTGATTATTTATTAGCTCTTATTAAGTCTATACTATAAGTTTTATAGAAAGAATAATTATTTTAATTGTAATGAATAAGTATAATTTCCTGCTCCGCCGCTTAAATCTAATGTAACCTTGTAAACACCTGTTGTTTTAACTGGAATATTATTTCCTGACCATGTAGGAGGTCCTGCAAAAATAAGTTTTCCATCTGCATCAACCTTGTAACTGATATTGTAATCTCCGTTAGAAGTAAAAACAAATACCTTACCTGCTGTCAAGCTCACGTTATCTGCAATAAGTGTGTTAGTTGTTGCATCAAAAGTCATTGGTGTTGCAGATGTACTCCATCCATTATCATCACCAGAGATAAAAAATTTACAAGGTGTAAAATCTATAGTTAAAGCAGTTACATCAGCATTTACCTTCAGATAAGCCGGTGCAGGTGTCAAGTATAAATTACCTCCACCTATACTCATGGTTTTATTGGTTCCACCCCAACCATATATTTTTTGGTCTAACGTAGAAATCAGCTGAAAAGCATCTCCTCCGTAACCATTTGAATTAGGAAGGTTTAAATATCCTTCGTATTTAGAATCAGATTTGGCTGAGGCAAGCAAAAATCCTTTTGTACGTACAGTAGGCGCCGCTGGCCAAGTGGTACCTCCTTTTACTAGTAATGCTGGATAAATCACTTCTAATGATACATATGGCGTTACAGTAATTATTACAGATTTAGAATATATATCTGTAATGTTAGGCGAAGATGCTTTAATACGAGCTTCGAAATCTGAAGCCTTATCTGCAGCTAAACCCAAGGAAATAGCCATATCATTAACTTCTTTAACTGTAAATTTATTTGAAGTAGCTCCTGATTGCGTGGTATATTGTTTAAGATTCTGAAAATTATTTCCCTTTTTATCTATCTGTATAGTATAATTGGTGGCCCTATCGTACTTGGTCCAATTTAAAGTTAATGCATCTTTTGTTGCGTCTGCCTCCTTTAATATCAGACTAGACGTTGTTGTAGTTAATACTGGAGGAATCCCAATGAAGACTACTGAATTGTTATCATTTTTGTTACATGCTCCTAATCCAGCTAACATGATTATAAAGCTGAATAGCAAATTTTTATTTAATTTTTTCATGATTATTTATGATTTATAATTATTGCTAATAACCTGTGTTTTGAACAAGCTTACCTTTACCCGCAGTGATTAAATAGTTAGGAATGGGTAATAATTGAACCCTTGGAATTTTCCCTGCCGCTGTTAAAGCTTGATTGTACACGCCATGCCTTATTAAATCTATTTTACGCTGACCTTCAAAATAGGTATCCCAGCCCTGTTCCATTAATATCCATTGATCAAATGCTGGCTTATTGGCTGTTGCAGAAGATGGCACATTGCCAATTGCCGCACCACCGTGGTTTAACCGTACTTGATTTACTAAATTAATAGCTTCTGCTGTAGGTCCGCTATTTTGGTTAATAGCCTCAGCTAATAGTAACATAACGGATCCTAAACGGGCTTTCGGAATATCATTACCCTGAAAAGAATTAATGTTACCACCTAAATCAGGATATTTTGCAATAACAGGACCTGCTAATCTATTAGCTCTATTACGAAGCACATTAGATTTATTAGTATAGCTTGGTAATAATGGAATCCTTCTTTTATCATTTACATCAAAAGAATTATAAAAATCCCAAGTTACCGAGTATGGGGCATCAGCTCCAGCAAATGAAGCGTTGACCTTATTGCCTGGGTAATCTCCAGGATAATTATAAAAAACCCAAGGATTAAAACTAGCTCTATTTTCAGAACCATCCTGATTTTGCTCGCAAACTACAGCCCAAATGGTTTCATTATTACGCTCACCTGCTTCAGTAAAAATACTAGCATAGTCATTAACTAACGCATAACCCAATGTTAAAATCTCACGCCCTACTTTTTCTCCATTCACAAAGTCCTTTTCATTCATATAAGTTCGCATCAAAATGGTTAATGCAAGCCCTTTATTAAACCGACCGTAATCTTTTGCATTCCGAGGCAAATTATTTGAAGCATAAGTTAGATCATCTACAATGTACTTCACAAAATTTACCCTTGTAGGTCTGGTAAGGTCATTTTGTGCAGCAACACTAGCCGCATCTGTTCCTAAAAATTTAGGATCAATTATTACGGGTACTGGCCCAAATGTTTGTAATAAAAAATACATGCTCCATCCTCTTGCCATCCTAGCTTCGGCAGTTAACAAGTTTTTAGATGCATCTGAAATTGACGATTTATTGATATCATCAATGATTTGAGTAATTCTGGTAATAAACCTTGTTTTTTCAAAATGATTACTTGTTCCACTATTTAGGTAAAAAGAAAAATCAGCCGTACTAAACGCAGTGAAGAAACCGCCATAGCCTGTAAATATGTTAATTTGATCGGACGGGTAATCAAACAACATAATGTCTCCATATTCGGGACTAAACCACGTATTTTGATAACCAGAAGGATCTGAGTAGCCCCATTTTGATTGAAATGGTTTATAAACCTCTAGGGCGTAATTGGTAAAGTCACTTTCAGTTTTAGGGAAGTTTTGGGTAGAAAGATTTCCATAAATTTTAGGGTCTAAACCTTTTTTACAAGCGTTTGCAAATAGCATAATACCTATTGCAGAGCAAATAATTAATAACTTTTTCATATCTCTATAAATTTTTATTTAATTAAAATTCAGCTTTTACACCAAATGAAATTGTTCTCACTGTTGGATAAGGTGTAAACCCTCCTTTTGAAAATTGACTATAAAAAGCTTCAGGATCTATGCCTGTGAAATTTGTAATTGTAAAAGCATTTTGTAAATCAATAAAAAGATTTAATGATTTAGCAACTTTATTAACCAATTGAGGGCTAAAATCATAGCCTAAAGTGATGTTTCTGCATCTTATAAAATCTGTCTTCTCTAACCTAATATCAGTTTGATGAGGCAAGCCTGTGGCACCCTGATTATAATTTACTCCTGGTTGTGTTCCCATCGGATTTGCTGTAGAATATATATCAAGGGCTTGTGTGGTTACGTTTTGGACTCCAGCAATAAGCGCTATAGGGTCGGCAAAATTATAGCTATTGTTAAAGCTATTACCACCTAGTTGCCCATAAAGCATAATACCTAAATTAAGTTGTTTGTATTTGAAATTATTTCCAAAACCTAAGATTAGTTTAGGATCAAAATTGGTTTTTAAAACATCGGCTCCGGTTAGTTTATTATCACCATTAATATCAGCTATAATTGGCGCTCCCGCCAAATTAGCTCCGCCAATTCTGGGCTGGCTGGCTGGTATAACTTGCCCCGGTTGTAAAATACCTAAAGATTTAAAGTAATAAATTTCATTAACTGGCGCATCAATATCTTGATAAGTAACACCACCAAAAGCCAATAAATTATAGTTAGGAAAACGTTCTTTCCATTTAAAGTTATAGTGCGATATATTAAATACAGAACTCCAAGACAATTTCTTACTTCGAATATTATTAGTGTTCAGATTAATATCATAACCACTTCTTACTTGATGCCCACCATTAATAGGCTGTGTTGACAAATAAAACAACGGAGCAGTTGCGCCATTTGATTGTAATAGATTGGTTATATCATCCTGAAAGAAATCTACGGAACCTGATATTCTTGAATTGAACAATTCAAAGTCGAGGCCTATATTTTTATTAATTGTTTTTTGCCAAGTAAGATTTGGATTATCTATTGCGTAACGAGCTATAGTAACATAAGAAGCAGCGCCGTTATTAAAGAACAAAAAGTTACCATCTGGAGCATAACCTCCATAAGCTGCAGCACCAATTGTGCTTCCAGTAGTTCCGTAACTTCCTCTTATTTTTAATAATTGGATGCTTTTCACATTCTCTAAGAAACTCTCTTTATTAATTTTCCATCCTAATGATACAGAAGGGAATGCTGCATATTTGCTTTCTGGAAAAAATAAACTGTAGCCATCATATCTTAAAGAAGCTGTAGCTAAATATTTATCTAAGAATGAAACACTGGATGTAATGAAATAAGATCTTGTTTTATCTTCAAATTTAGTGGAGGTAATGCCCATGTTTAGATTATTCAAAGATAAATTGGTGATACCAATTGCATCAGCCCCACCAGCGGCACTTGCACCCTGAGAACCAAAAGCAGAGAAACGGTTTTGGTACTGTCCCAAACCTGCAACAACATCAACAGTAAGTTTTTGATCTAAGAAAGCATCTTTATAAGTCAAAGTTGCTTCCATTGTTTCGTTATTTCTATCGCTATAATTTATGGATCCGCGAGCTTGAAAAGTAGTGTAGTAATACACTGTGCTAGGCACAAAAAATTCTCTTTTTGCGGTTTCAAAAGTATTACCATATAATAAGCGACCGGTTAAAACATTTGGAATAATCTTAAAATCTGCCGAAAGATTTGTTCCTAAAGAATTCCCAAAAGTTTGATCGGAAATGTCTAATAATGAAATTGGGTTGGCAATTAACCCAAACTGAGATAAGTTGCCCGTAGTTGGATTTCTAAATGGCAAAGTAGCGGGGTAGCCTATTGCTGCTTGCAACAAACCAAAACCTTGAGTACCTGCACCACCATTTTGCCCGCCAGCAGATGTATTTAAAAAACTATTTCTAACTCCAGTAAAATTAGTTCTTAAGGTTACCCATTTTGCTAAATCGAAACTTAAGTTGGCTCTACCTGTGTACTTCTTTAAACCCGACGCTTTTACTGTCCCTTTTTCGTTGTAATAACCACCAGAAAAATAATATTTAACTTTTTCTCCTCCTCCATTTACAGTCAAAACGTGATTATCAACCTGCCCCAATTGTAGAACCTCACCAAGCCAATCTGTTCCTTCGCCAGCAGCTGCAATTTGCGCATCTGTAAATAATGTTGGTTTGGTACCAATTGTATAATCACTAGCAAAATTATTAAACAATGTTTGGTACTGTGTAGCATTAAGTGGTTTCAAAGCATTTACGTTTTGTGATACCGAATGATTACCATTATAACTTACCTGAAGTTTACCTGCCTTTCCATTTTTAGTAGTAATCAATACTACCCCGTTAGCAGCATTCACGCCGTAAATTGCAGCACTTGCATCTTTTAAAACTTCTATAGATTCAATATCAGCAGGGTTTAATCCGGCTAAACCGCTACGGTTTACGTTATTGGTTTCATTAGCAATACTTCCGTTGCCAGGCTCTAAGCCATCACCTGCATATAATACTCCATCTACCACATACAGCGGCCTGCCCCTTCCTCTGATAGAAAGATTAATAGCACCCCCAGGTTGTGAACTTGCCTGAGTAACCCGTAAGCCTGATGCTCTACCAGCTAATAATTGCAAAACATTACTGTTTGCTGCTTGTGGTACTTTAGTGGGATCAATTTTAGCTACAGAAGTTGTAATGTTTTGTCTAGAAGTACTTCCGTAACCTATAACGATCACTTCATCTAAGGTAGAGGTGTTTACTTCTAAAGAAATCAAATAGTTATCTTTAGTATCTAATGGAACTTCTAAATTTTTAAACCCTAAATAGGAAACAACTAATGTTCCGCCTGTAGGCGGTACACTTAAGTTAAATACACCATCCAAATCAGTTAAGGCACCAATGGAAGTGCCTTTTAGCTTAATACTTACCCCTGGAAGAGACTGTCCGTCTGATTTGCCTTTCACAATCCCAGTAATATTCTTGGAACTTTGGCTAACTGCCGAAAAGGAAAAAAAGATAAAAAATAGAAAGACGAGTAAACACCTCCTCTTCCTTAATAAATAAGTAAAATTGTACATCATGAAAATGGGTTAAATAAATAATTGGTTTAGATTAAACAAAAGAAGCTTAAATAAGGGTTAAAATTTTATTCTGGTTGTTATTTCTTTTGTTCTATTTATCCGAAAAGATGTTTTAAGGGTGTCTAAAGCTGTTCTCGGCTTAATGGTTATCTTGTTTCGTAATTTAAATTAAAGGAAGTGGTTCCAAATTATTGTACTAAAATAAACAAGCTGGCACTATAATGGGCTAATTTTATTTCATATAAAAATCCTGGTTATATGCTCATTATAAAATAAAAACCTAAGCCGTATAAGAAACGGATTAATCTTTACAATACCATTAACTGGTCTTTAAGCTGTAACCTTTCCTCCATATTTAATTATCATTAGTGATGGAAGTAATTAGCTTTACTAAGCGTATGTATTTCAATCTGTAGGTGTAAATTCTTGTAAATCAGTTAACGTTGTAAAAACATAATTTTTTGATTTTCCATAAATCAAAATTTTTTCAATGGCTTTTAATTGATCATTAGGTTTGCCAAAATCATAATCATGCATCAAAACAATAGCTCCCTTATGTAAATATCTTTTAAATTTTTCAAAAATATCTTGATCGCTGTTTTGCGAGGGATCCCAATCCATTGTTGTAACAGACCAAAGCACAGTTTTAATGCCTTTATTTTTTAAAAAGTCAATCTGAAATTGGGTAATTGCTCCAAATGGAGGCCTGTAATAGTTAGATTGAACACCGTAATAACTTAATTCCTTAAATGTTTTATCAATTTGATGTTCCCAAAGAAAATCACTTCCTAAAGTGAAACCATTGGGATGGTCCCAACTGTGATTGGCTATCAAATGCTTACTTTTTTTAACCATATCTACAACATCAACATGTTTTGATAAGTTTTTACCTTGCCAGAAGAACGTTGCTTTTGCATCATATTTATCTAATAAAGCTAAAATTTGAAGTGTTAAATCTGTAGGACCATCATCAAATGTTAAAGCAATTACTTTTTGGTTTGATTTTCCCCTTACCAAACAAAAGCCATTACTATTATTTTCCAGTTCTAAAAATTGTTTTGGAATTAATGGAAGACTGTCTTTGTAGTTTTTATTTTGGTTAAAAACTTCTGTTACTCCATTTTTACTTAGGTTGCAACCATAATTTAAAAATCCCGCTAAAAGAAAGGTAGTTATCAAAAGTAACTTTATTGGTAAATTAATATAACCTATGTATTCAAATTTCATATACCTATGTTCTATAAAATCGCACTAATTACCTGATCTTTTATTGAAAATGAGATAATGGAAAATCCACTATCTCATTTACTTTATAGTCAGTATGTATAGATTATTATAATAAATAAATTGATGCGAACTGAAATTAATTTAATTCTGACGTTTCATTTTACTATAAATGCCTTTTAATTAGTAACTGCAATTTTTCTTGTTGCGGTATAGTTGTTATTATTAACAATAACAAAGTAAGTTCCAGAAGTAACATTGCTTATAGGTAGTTTTATGTCATTAAAAGCAGCATCAAAAACTTTATCAATTAATAATTTGCCATTTAAATCATAAAGCTTAACACTCACATTACCAGTAAATTTATTGCTGCCAGTGTTTATTTTGATATAATCAGAAGCAGGATTTGGATATATTGTTAGGCTTTCATCGTTAAGATTTAAAGATGCTATTTTAACTCCTAATTCTGTTTCTTTACCATTAAAATCGTATTGCATTAATTTATAATATGAAACACCTGTATTTGGCTTTTTATCAATAAATGAATAGCTGCGTAGTACGTTTGAACTACCAAAACCTTTTATTTGTCCAATATTTTCAAATACTTTTCCATCTAAACTTTTCAAGATTGTAAAATAATCGTTGTTTTGTTCAGAAATAGTTTTCCAATCTAATTGAACCTGAAGATTGTTTCTAACGGATATACTATAAGAAGTTAAAGAAACAGGTAAAGTGCCAGTAAGTGTTAACGTTGCCTTGGTAAAATTTCTGAAAGTGTTACCAGGACTTGATCCAGTTCTAAATCCTACTGTAATTTGCCCATTGGTAACTATTATATTTGGTATGGAAATGCTTGTCCATGCTCCAACTTCAGGCGCTAAGACTGTTTTTTCTGTGCCACCGTAACCATTTACAAACATTTCATGCCCAGGTACATTAGAGCCCATTGTTTCACTAGTTAATGAGTAAATACCGTTGGGCACACTATTAATTGTTTGAGTTACAATACCATTATAGGAGCCGCCACTATAAAATGCCAAATAGGTTTGACCGTCAGGAACCCAGCTACCTGCTGCTCCAACAAAAGTAGCATTTGCCGGAGTACTACTTATTGTCCAAGAAGTTGCACCACTAGCCCCGTCACTATTAAAGTAAGGGTTTTGAACAAGATTCTGTGCATTTGAATATTGACAAAATGCAATTAAAATAATTATGAGAATGTTTTTTTTCATGATAATTAAGAATTTAATAAAAGTGATTTTAAAGTTGATATTTCAAGACTTTTGAGCAAATGCCCACTAAGAAAAAGTGAAGGAGGTGAGAATTGGGATAAAACACACCTCATCTTCTTTAACAAAAGAGTAAAATTGTACATCATGTAAAATAGGTTTAAATAAATAATTGGTTTTCTATCAAACAAAAGAAGTTTAAATAGCATATAAAATTTTATTCTAGTTGTTCTATCTTTTGTGCTATTTATCCAAAAACCATTTAAGGTCTTCTTTTAATGCTTTTTTTTCAAATAAATTAATAGCTTTAAATTGTAGGATAAAAATCTCTAAGGTTCGGCCTTAATAACCAATATGTTAAATCTTAAATATTTAATTAGCTACAAAAATTACAAGTTGATACTTGGCATTTTTATTATTTGTATGGGTTTATTTAATTTTCATAAAACCATAAATGCCCAAGAATTAAAATTTAAACACATCAGTAATGAAGATGGCTTATCTAGCAGTACTGTTGAATGTATATTTCAAGATAATCGTGGGTTTTTATGGTTTGGCACAAGGGATGGTTTAAACAAATATGATGGACATAAAATAACAGTTTACAGAAACAAAGAGGAAGACAGTACTAGCATCAGCGATAATTATATTAGATGTATTTACCAAGATAGCAGGAACAATTTATGGGTCGGAACATCACAAGGACTTAACAAATTTGATGCTGAGCATAATAAATTTATCAAATATTCAACCCTACTGCCTCATAACAGCATCCAAAATCTAGGCGTTACGTCTATTTATGAAGATCATTTAAAAACCCTTTGGGTAGGAACATCTGGCGGTGGGTTATATTATTTAGACAAAAATCGTACGTTTAAATCGCTAAAATATCCCGATGCCGAAAAACAAGCTGCTTTTTCAATTATCAATTATATTACAGAACACCAACAACATTTAATTATTGCTACCAATAAAGGAGCTTGGCGTTATCATACAAAAAACGGCACTTTTCAATTTCTTAGTTCACTTAATAAGTTCACTATACGTACTATCGCAAAAGATAAAACAGCAGGCTTATGGATTGGAACCGAAGAAAAAGGATTGGTTTTTTATGACGAAAATCATCAAATTTTAAAACAATATCTTCATAACGATACTGAAAAAAGTAGTTTAGGAAGCGATTTAGTACGGGCAATTCTAATTAGTAAAAATAACCAGATTTGGGTTGGTGGCATAAATGGAGGTTTAAATTTATTTAACCCAAAGGATGAAACCTTTAGTCATTATCAAGACGAACCGGGCAATCCTTTTTCTTTATCACAACGCACCATATCAGCATTATATGAAGACAAACAAGGAAATTTATGGATAGGCACCCACCGTGGCGGTATTAATGTGTACAGTAAAAATGCCGAGAAATTCGGATTAATTAGACAAAAGCCCAATAAAAATAGTTTAAGCTATAATGATGTTAGAGCTTTTTGCGAAGATAAAAGTGGGACAATTTGGATTGGTACAGACGGTGGTGGACTTAATTTATTTGATCGTAAAAATCAAAGTTTTACTGTTTTCCGTAATAATCCATTTAACAATAAAAGTATCAGTTCCGATGCTGTTTTGCATATTATGGATAGTGGTAATGAGTTACTCATTGGCACTTGGGGGGGTGGTTTAAATGTATTTGACAAAAGCACCAAAAATTTCAAAGATAATAATAGCAAAAGCTTAAGCTCAAAACCTATCTCTTCAGATTATGTACAAAAATGTTTTACAGATAGTAAGAAAAACATTTGGGTTTGCACCTACTACGGTGGCTTAAACCTTTTTGATAAAGCTACCGGAAATTTCAATAGAGTAATATGGGGTAAAGATAAAAAAAGCCAACTTTATGGTAATAATATCATCTCTATAGCAGAGGATAATAATCAAAATTTATGGATTGGCACAGATGATGGTGGCTTAAATAAATACCAGTTAAATACCGGAGTTTTTAAACATTATTTTAATGAAGAAGTTAAAAAACCCGATTTAAGAATCATTTTTACCGATAGCAAAAACCGTTTATGGATTGGACAAGCTGGTTTATATCTTTATCATAAAAAAGACGATAGTTTCAAATTATTCACAAACAGAGCAGGTTTATCAACAGAGTTTATAAAAGGAATTACAGAAGATAGTGCTGGTAATTTGTGGATATCTACTTCAAATGGCTTAACCAAACTTAATCCACAAACATTAGAATTCAAAAAATACAATACCGCCGATGGTTTACAAGGTTTAGAGTTTGAAGCCAATGCTTACTTGAAAACCAAAAGTGGCGAAATGTTTTTTGGAGGAGTTAATGGCTTTAATTATTTCTATCCAGAAAACATCAAAACCAATAAATACAGTCCACAAGTTTATATTACGGGTTTTAATATTTTCAATAAAGAAGTACTTCCAAATCAGAAAGATTCTCCTTTAAGCAAAGACATTAGCTTTACACAAAACATAGAACTTAACTATCAACAATCTTCTATTTCTTTTGATTTTGCGGCACTTAATTACATAGCTGCCGAAAATAATGTTTATGCATACCAATTAGAAGGCCTAGACAAAGAATGGAATTTTGTAGGGCATAATTCAAAAGCCTCTTACACCAATTTAGATCCCGGAGACTACACATTTAAAGTTAAATCAGCTAATAACGATGGAGTTTGGAACAATAAAGCTACAGTTGTTTATATCCATATTTCATCACCCTTTTGGCAAACTTGGTGGTTTAGAATTTTAATAGCTTCAATAATAATTTATGTTATATATTTTATTTTAAATTTTAAGCGTAAGCTTGAACTTAAAGCCATAGAGGAGCAAAAACGCGAAGAGATTCACCTAATGCAATTACAATTTTTCACCAATATTTCTCATGAGTTTAGAACTCCATTATCACTCATTTTAGGCCCAATTGACAAATTATTTAAAGAAGATTTACAATCCGGATTTAGCAATTATTATAAAACCATACATAGAAATGCAAACCGTTTACTCAATTTAATTAACGAATTAATGGACTTTAGAAAAGTAGAAACGGGTGCTTTAAAACTAAAAGTTAGTGCTGGTAACATTTCTAATTTTGCAGATGAAATTGTTGATGATTTTATACAAATGGCAAGTGAGAAAAAAATCACTTTTGTAATTGAAGAAGAATCTGTTTTAGAAGATGTGTGGTTTGACAAACAGATTCTTGAAGCTATCTTACTTAATTTGGTAAATAATTCGCTAAAATACACTCAAGAAGGAGGGAAAATTGTATTGAGCCTGAGTACTGGTGCCGAGTTTAAAGAACTGAGTTTTGTAAATAAGCTAGATATAAGAAGTAGTTATAATGCCAAGCATTACCTATTTGTTAAAGTTACAGATAATGGTATTGGTATATCGTCAGAGTCTATTTCTCATTTATTTGAACGCTATTATCGTACTACCGAAGCCCACATGGGGTCTGGCGTGGGTTTGGCATTTGTGAAAAGCTTAACCATACTTCATAAAGGGGTTATTTTGGTGTCAAGCGACAAGCATAAAGGAACCGAAATTGTAATTGGCTTGCCAGCATTAAGAGAAGATTATACTGATGAAGAATGCTGGGGTGTAAGTGCAAAAGGAGGCGGCACTCGTTTAGAAAGCATTAATTATCAAACAGAAAAGACCACATCTGAAATTGAACACAAAGAAATAGACAATCATCAGCTTAAGCATGTTTTAATTGTTGATGATAATGATGAACTGCGTACTTTTTTAAAAAATGCTTTAAATACAGATTATATGATAAGTGAAGCTGTTGATGGTAAAAGTGGAATTAAGAAGGCCAATGAAGTTTTTCCAGATTTAATTATTAGCGATGTAATGATGCCCGGCATGGATGGGATAGAGTTTTGTAAATACTTAAAAGACGACATAGAAACTTCTCATATTCCTTTTTTAATGCTTACAGCAAAAAGTAGTACCGAAGCTAGAATTGAAGGGGTAGAATCTGGTGCAGATTACTATTTTACCAAACCTGTAAACATGAATCTGCTGCAAGTAACGCTAAAAAATATTTTTGAACAGAAACAAAAAATAAAAGATCATTACTTAAGAGACTTACATAGTGAAGCAAGGGAATTAGCCCATTCTGTAAAAGATAAAGAGTTTATAGATAAACTAATTGTAGTAATACACACACAACTACCAAACCCTAACTTGGATACCGATTTTTTATGCTCGGAAATGAATATGAGTAAAACCCGCTTATATCATAAAGTAAAAACCATCTCGGGGCAATCTACAGGAGAATTCATTAGAACTATTAGGTTAAGAAAAGCTGTAGAAATTATGACACATGAAGATGTAATTTTAACAGAAGTAATGTATAGGATAGGCATACAAACACAATCCTATTTTACTAAGGCGTTTAAAAAAGAATTTGGTAAAACACCATCACAATATCTTAGAGACTTAGAACAGAAGAAAAAACCTTAAATATATAGTTTCAAAAATGGCTCCCAATAAGGAGCCATTTTTGAAACTATGACAAATTAATTCATCACAATTAATCTCTTCTCCCTATCAACATAGAAGCATAATAAACCAAAGTGGCTAAAGAGGAAAGTGCTGCAACTACATAAGTCATTGCTGCCCACCATAAGGCGTCTTTTGCCTGGTCGTTTTCCACACTTGTTTGCATAATCCCTTTATTGGTTTGCAACCAAGCCAATGCTCTTCTGCTGGCATCAAACTCTACTGGCAGGGTAACAAAACTAAAGAAAGTTACTATGGCTAAAGCACCTACGCCAATCATTAAAACCCAAGGAATACCACCAAAAAGTAATAACATAAAGCCTATCATTAATGTCCATTGTATTAGGTTAGAAGCTACGCCTACCATAGGCACCATTGCAGATCTAAACTGTAACCATCCATAAGCTTTAGCGTGTTGTACGGCGTGTCCGCATTCATGTGCTGCAACCGCTGCTGCTGCAATGCTTCTGCCAGCATAAACATCTGGCGATAAATTTACGGTTCTATTGTCTGGATTATAATGGTCGGTTAATTGCCCATCAACAGAAATAATTTCCACATCATCAATACCATGATCTGTTAACATTTTCTTGGCTATCTCTGCACCACTTAGTCCAGATGAAATCGCTATCTCAGAATATTTTTTAAATTTACTTTTAAATCGATATTGAACTAAAAATCCTAATAGTGCAATAACACCAAATAATATTAAACCCATTTTTTTCTATATTTAAAATCAATTAATAAACATCAAAAAGTGTTCCTTTAGTTTTTAAAAACACCCATTATTCAATGAACATGCAAAATACCAATTTTTCCTTTTGGGAACATCAAACTTTTTTAAACAATCATGATGTAATCATTATTGGCGCTGGCATTGTGGGTTTAAACGCTGCTTTGACCCTAAAAATTATGCAGCCTAAACTAAAAATTACAATTTTAGAACAAGGACTCTTACCCAGTGGCTCAAGCACAAAAAATGCGGGTTTTGCTTGTTTTGGGAGTGTTTCTGAGTTATTACAAGAGATAGCTGATTATGGAGAAGAGACCGTTTTAAAACTTGTAGCAAAACGAGTAGAAGGGTTAGCTTTATTAAGAGAGAATTTAGGCGATAAGGCTATAGATTACTTAGCATTAGGAGGCAATGAAGTGTTTTTTAGTAAAGATAAGGCCTTAAAAATCCATTGTTTAGACCATGTTTATTACCTCAATAAATTACTTAAACCTGTTTTTTCAAGTACTGACACTTTTACAGTAGATAATGATAAAATTACAGCTTATGGTTTAAAAAACATCAGTAGCTTAATTCACAATAAACAAGAAGGACAAATAGATACTGGTAAAATGATGCAAGCATTAACACAAAAAGTATTAGCGCTTGGGGTGAGTATTTACAATTCTTGTAGCGTTTTAAATCTAGAAGCCCATGAAAAGGGTTATCATGTAGAAACCAATAAAGCTATTTTTTTTGGAAAGAAAATAATATTGGCAAACAATGCATTTGCCAGCCAAATCATTCCTGAATTAGAAATTAAGCCGGCAAGAGGTCAGGTTTTAGTAACTCAAGAAATAAAAGGTTTAAAATTAAAAGGGACCTTTCATTACAATAAAGGTTATACCTATTTTAGAAATATTGGTAACCGAATACTTATTGGTGGAGGAAGAGATATAGACTTTACAGGCGAAGAAACTTACGAATTAAGTAATAGCCCTATCATTATAGATTATTTAAAAGACATATTGACTAATTGTATGGATTTTAAAAATAATATAGTTTATGACTATATGTGGAGTGGGATTATGGGATTTGGCCAAAAACTAGAGCCAATCATAAAAAAAATTAAACCTAATTTATTTGTAGCTGCAAGATGTAATGGTATGGGTGTAGCTATTGGAAGTCTAAGCGGTAGCGAAATTGCCGCTATAGTAGCTAAAGATTTTTAAATTAATTTAATGCTTTACGCATGATATAATCGTTTAAGACAAAACCGAAATACGGTATATCAACCTCTTCCACTACTTCATAATCCACTTTTTGATAAAAATTAAAAGCTTTATTGTTTCTATTAACGTTTAAATACAAATAAGATGCACCTAAATTTTTAACCTCTTCTTCTACTTTTTTAATCAATAAATTACCCAAACCTTTTCCTTGAATAGTTTTACCTAAATAAAGTTTTTCTAATTTATAGTTTTTGTCTATATCGTAAATAGAGTACGCAGCAAAACCCACATCTTTACCCTCAAAATTTAGTATCATGAATGTATGGCCAGAATTTAATTGCTCCTCTAAAGATTTTAAATCGTATATTTTAGACAACATCAATTCAATTTGATCATCAGATATTACTCCTTTGTAAGTATCCCACCAAATTTGGTGAGCCAAATGATGAATAATATCTAAATCTTGCGAGGTGGCTTTTCTAAAATTGGTCATATATATTCGGCAATAAAAATAAAAGGTTCGGTAAAAGTAAAACTATAAAAACCGTCTTTTTGAGTTTTAAAAAGACTTTCTTTAATAAAATCTAATCCAGTAAAAGATATATCATTAACATTTTGAGGATACAAAATTGCAATCTCCTCATTTGCCTTTTGCCACTTACTAAATCCAGAATAAATAGGGTAGATTTTTTGTTCGCCATTAAAAATAACTAAATCAATTTGAGATACAAAAGATGAATAATTTGGAAAGCTAAACTTATCATCAATTACATTAACAGCAGGGTAACCTTCTTTAAGAAAATAATTTAAACCTTCATTTAAAGCATCCTGAGCATAATTTATTTGCAAAATATGCTCTTGCGCAAATGACCAGTTGTTGTCTTCATTTTCTAAAACCGCATCAACTTTTATTCCTAAAGAAAGCACTTCGTCAATAATCGCATCAGACACGACCACCGTAGGCGACCACTCTAAAAGTTGCCCTAAATATTCTTGATTAAAGCCAGTTAAGTTGATAATTAGCAGGGCAGGTTCTTGTTTCTCTTTAACTATATGATGACTAGACATTTTATCATAGATTAAAATATCAATTGATGAAACTCTTTATAAGCATTAGCTATATCTTTAGTATCATTAATAGCACTACAAACAGCTAGCGCATTAACTCCCGTTGCTAATAGTACTTCTACATGTTCTAATTTAACTCCGCCCACAGCAACTAAAGGAAAATCTAAACCTAACTCTTTTAATTTATTTACAGCATTTTCATAGCCCTTAACGCCCCAAAGTTCATTGTTACTTGGTTTAGTTAGCGTAACAGAAAATGGACCACAGCCCACATAATCGGCAGTGTTTTTAATATGATTAACAATTTGGTCAATATTTGTAGCCGAAGCCCCTAAAGTTTTATTCTCGCCAATTTGAGCTCTTATTAAATTTAAATCAGCATCCATATCCTCAATATGTACTCCTTGAATGTCCGCTTGATGAACTAAGTGAGCGTGATTGGTGACTATTAAAGTCGCTCCCCAGTCATCACAAACCTCGGCTATTTGGTGCAACTCGTTTAGCATTTCTTCATCAGTTTTGCTTAAACAACGGTACTGAATCCAATTAGCGCCAGCACTGCAAGCTTGTTGTGTTTGCTCTAAATGACTAATTTGTGGTAAATCTTGCGTTAAGTAATGAAATTTAGAAATGTACTTCTTCATTGATTAAATAGTGAAACTACAAATTAAGGCATTATGATTTTAAAAATTGGCCTTGCCTAAACATTTATACTTCTTTTGTTATTTTGTTAATTATGGATTTGTTTACTCAAAAAAACGATAATACGCTGAACATTTTACCCTTTGACGGTACTGTAAATTATTACGGTCAGATTTTCAATCATCAATCTCCAAGTTATTACCAAAAATTAATGGATAACATCCAATGGCAACCAGATGAAATCATCATGTTTGGAAAACTGATTGTTACCAAACGAAAAGTAGCTTGGTATGCAGAAAAAGAACTAGATTATACTTATGCTAAAAAAACAAAAAAAGCGGTTTTGTTTACTCCAGAACTTTTAGAGATAAAAACGATAGTAGAAAGAATCAGCAACGAGACATTTAACTCTTGCTTGCTTAATTTGTATCATGATGGCGAGGAAGGAATGGGCTGGCATACCGATGCCGAAAAAGAATTAAAGCCAAACGGCGCTATCGCATCAGTTAGTTTTGGAACAGCAAGAAAGTTTTCTTTAAAACATAAGCAAAACAACACATTGGTTGATATTATGCTAGAAGACGGTAGTTTATTAATAATGAAAGACCAAACGCAGCATCACTGGTTACATCAATTACCTAAAAGTAAACGCATAAAAACCCCGCGAATTAACTTAACTTTCCGCACCATTATTTAATTAAGACGCGTGAATACAAAAGCCAGATTAGTAGTTTTTTCCATTTTAATATTTACTATGTTTTTTCTAAACTGGTTTATCTTAAATGGCTTAGTTCAGCTATTCCCTTACATTTGGTTTAAAACATTTTACATCACCGCCGTAACTGCTAGTGTGCTTTTACTCTTTATTGCCATTTTAAGAATGGCAAGTAAAGGCATGGATACCTTTTTTAAAATTTCCACTCATTTATTTGTAACCCTAATCTCTGGTCAATTGGTTTTTGCATTAGTCAAAGTTTTGGGGCTTTTACTTCAACTCATACTTTCTCCATTTAGTATTCAAATGGTTACCTCTTATCATATTGCACTAGTTGCCTTTGTGATATTTATTGCAGTAGTTATCATGTTTATTGATGGCATAATAAGAGGTAAATATGCTTACCGAGTAATTGAACAAACACTATACTTTGATGATTTGCCCCAAAACTTTGATGGCTTTAAGATTGTACAAATATCTGATATTCACGCCGGTAGTTTTAACAACGTAAAAGCAGTACAAAAAGGAATAAATTTAGTTTTATCGCAAGCCGCTGATTTATTTGTTTTTACTGGTGATTTAGTAAACAACAAAGCCGAGGAAATTAAACCTTGGATTCCTCTTTTTCGCCAAATTAAAGCTCCGTTTGGTCAGTTTTCTATTTTAGGAAATCATGATTATGGAGATTATATCGCATGGAAAAGCCCATCAGAAAAACAACAGAACTTAGAGAATTTAAAAAAATACCATCAAGAAATTGGATTTAAGCTATTGCTTGATGAACATGTTTATTTAAAAAAAGGAGATGACAAAATAGTTTTAGCGGGAGTAGAAAACTGGGGAATTGGTTTTGGAGAACGTGGCGATTTAAATGCCGCATTAAGCGGAACTAAACCACAAGATTTTAAGGTGTTGCTTTCGCATGATCCTTCTCATTTTGATGCACAAGTCAAAAAACATCCATCAAAAATTAACCTTACTTTAAGCGGACATACCCACGGAATGCAATTTGGAATCGAAATGTTTGGCATTAAATGGAGTCCGGTACAGTTAAGATACAAACATTGGGCAGGCTTAAAAGAAGAAAACAATCGCTTTTTATACATTAATAGAGGTTTTGGGTTTATAGGTTTTTCTGGTAGGGTGGGCATTTGGCCCGAGGTGACTTTAATTACTTTAAGGAAGAGCGGATTGCAAAACTCAAATAAAGATTTAGCATAATTTTATTGCTTTTTTAAGAATGAAAACGCTACCTTAATACTATGTTTTTACTCAACAAAACCAATAGCATTGCAAACCACTTTTTGGCCGAGCTAAGAGACGCTGATATTCAGCAAGATAGTATGCGTTTTCGTAGAAATATGGAACGTTTGGGAGAAGTTTTTGCCTACGAAATTTCTAAAAAATTAAGCTTTGAAGAATTTGAAGTGCAAACTCCGCTGGGTTTAGCTAATGTAAACATGATTAAAAACATGCCTGTATTAGCCACCATATTAAGAGCAGGTTTACCTTTGCATCAAGGTTTATTAAACATCTTTGATCGGTCAGAATCTGCCTTTATAGCAGCTTATCGAAAAACAAAAAAATCGGGAGATTTTATGATTCAAATGGAATATATTTCTTCGCCAGATTTAGACGGTAAAACCGTTATTATATCAGACCCCATGCTGGCTACCGGTAAAAGCATGGTGCTTTGTTGTAAAGAATTATTAGCCAATTATAAAATAAAGTCTTTGCATATTGTTGCGGCAATTGCCAGTGTAGAAGGCATAGAACACATCAAAGCAAATGTTCCTAAAGCTAATTTATGGATTGGCGCTGTAGACGAAGAAATGACCACCAAAGCCTATATTGTACCTGGCTTGGGAGACGCAGGAGACTTAGCTTTTGGGCAAAAGGTGTAAATTTAACCACAGAGAGCACAGAGATCACAGAGTTGAGCCTATAAAACTTTGGCCACAAAAATTTGTCTTAATAGCTTACCAACTTATAAAATTTTGAAAAAATACGAACATATTTTCTTTGACTTAGACCATACCATTTGGGATTTTGATAAAAATGCTGAAGAAACCTTGAGTGAACTTTACCAAACTTATAATTTAAAAGATTTAGGTTTAAAATCTTGCGATATTTTTATAGAAACCTACACCGCAAACAATCATCAACTTTGGGCTGATTACCACTTGGGTAAAATTTCTAAAGATGCCCTAAGAGAAACTCGCTTTAAAAAAACATTTTTAGATTTAGGGCTTTCGCCCGATGTTTTACCACATCAATTTGAAGATGATTATGTAAATATTTGTCCTACCAAAAGCAATTTATTTCCACATGCTCATGAAACTTTAACTTATTTGCATGGTAAATATCATTTACATTTAATTTCTAATGGATTTAAAGAATCTACCGAGTATAAAGTTAAAAACACCAAATTAACACCCTATTTTAAAAATGTATTTATTTCTGAAGTGATTGGAGTTAATAAGCCCGATAAGGCTATTTTTCAGTTTGCGATAGATACAGCAGGCGCACAAACTCATCACAGTATTATGATTGGCGATAGTATAGAAGCAGATGTAAGAGGCGCATTAAATTTTGGTATGGATGCTATCTATTTTAACCCAAACAATGCTGATGCGCCAGAGGATATTAAACATCAAATTAATCATTTAGAAGAACTAGTTCATATATTATGAGTTTAGCCCAAAACAAAAAACACTTGTTATCATCGTTAGATTTCTACCTGCAGTTTTTGAAAAATGTGAGTACTGATGATTTTGAAAAAATACCTGATGATGGTGGATGGAGTTTAGGGCAAATCTACTCACACATTATTGGGGCTAATAAAATGTCGCACATCGCATTTGAAAAATGCCTAAGCAAAACTGCCGAACTTAAAACCAGAAAACCACATTGGAAAGTACGGTTAATTTTATTTTTCGGTAAGTTTCCTCCGGGTAAAATCAAAGCGCCGGAGGCCGTTGCGGCAGCTGTTAAAAGCTTAAGCAAAGAAGAAGCTTCTAATCAATTAATTAAGTTTATAAAAAAGGTAGAGGAGTATGATTATAACTCCAAAAATTTAGATGTAAACTATAAAATGAAACATCCACGTTTAGGATTTTTAGATGCCTTATCTTGGTCTAGATTTATGGTCATTCACACCAATCATCATCAAAAACAAATTAAAAACACCTACAAGGCAATTTCTTGAAAAAGATTATAGCCCTTATTGTAATTGCGCAATTTTGCTGCACATCGGTTTGGTTTGCTGGTAATGCGGTACTTCCCAATTTAATTTTAAGTTTAAATCAAAACCAAAGTTTTATTGCCAATTTAACTAGTGCTGTACAATTTGGATTTATAGCCGGCACCTTAAGTTTTGCCCTGTTAAACTTGTCAGATAAGTTCTCTCCATCCAAAGTGTTTTTTGTGAGCGCCATTATTGCTTCGCTTTTTAATTTAGCAGTTGTCTTAGACGGTATTTCAGCGAATACGGTACTTTTACTAAGATTCTTTACAGGTTTTTTCTTAGCCGGCATTTATCCTGTAGGGATGAAAATTGCCACCGATTATACCGAAAAAGGATTAGGAAAAGCTTTGGGTTTTTTAGTAGGCGCATTAGTTTTAGGCACAGCTTTACCACATCTCATTAAAAGTTTAAGCAGTGGCTTAGCTTGGCAAATTGTAATTTATTTTAGCTCTTTATTGGCAGTTTTTGGAGGTTTGACGATTTATTTTTTTGTTCCAGATGGTCCATACAGAAAACCCAGCTTAAATATCAACTTAAAACATGCTTTTGTAGGTTTTAAAAACGCAAATTTTAGAGTAGCTGCTTTTGGATACTTTGGGCATATGTGGGAATTATATGCCTTTTGGGCATTTTTACCAATCATATTAAAGAACATTTTGCAGGTAGAAACGTCTAGTATCAGTTTGTTAAGCTTTGCTATTATTGCTTCCGGTAGTATTGCATGCGTTATTAGCGGTCTATTATCTTTCAAATACACCCCTAAAAAAGTAGCTTTTATCGCCTTGTTATTATCTGGAGTTTGTTGCTTGCTTTCGCCGATGATTTTTACATTAGATAAAACTTATATTTTAATTTTTTTAGCCCTTTGGGCGATGGTTGTTGTAGCTGATTCGCCCTTGTTTTCGACTTTAGTAGCCCAAAATTCTTCGGCACAAAACAGAGGAACATCGCTTACCATAGTAAATTGCATCGGCTTTGCCATAACCATCGTTAGCATTCAGTTTTTACAATATTTGAGTGATTTGATCAGCTATCAATATGTGCTTATGTTTTTAGGGATTGGCCCTTTAATTGGACTTTTACAAAGTTTTAAGAAAGAGAAAGTTTAATTCTTTATTTCTTATACTGCAAATCTTAAATCTTTCATCTTTTACCTTCCCATTTAATATTTATCTTTACCACATCAATGCAAGGACTAGTTATTAAATCTACCGGAAGCTGGTACACCGTCTTAGGCGACGATGCAACTAGGTACGAGTGTAGAATAAAAGGGAAGTTAAGAATGAAGGGTTTGGTAAGCACCAACCCTGTTGCAGTGGGTGATAGAGTAGATTTTGAAATAGAGCCAGATCAAGAAACTGCCGTAATTTCTAACATTCATGATCGTAAGAATTACATCATTAGAAAATCTATAAACCTGTCTAAACAAGTCCAAATTATAGCCTCAAATCTTGATTTAGCCTGTTTAGTTGTAACCTTGGCTTCGCCACGTACTTCGCTTGGTTTTATAGACCGGTTTTTAGTTACTGCGGAAGCTTATGGTGTGCCTGCTATTTTAGTGTTCAATAAGCTCGATTTATTTAGTGAAGAAGGTAAAGAGATTTTAGCCAATTACATGGAAATGTACGAGGCAATTGGATATCCTTGTTATGCGGTATCAGCTGCAAAAGGCACCAATATAGAAGATTTAGAAACGGTTATAAAAGATAAAATTTCGTTGTTTTCTGGTCATTCTGGTGTAGGTAAATCAAGTTTAATAAATAGATTAATTCCAGGTAAAGAATTAAGAGTGGGCGAGATTTCTGATTGGAGTGATATGGGTAAACACACCACTACCTTTGCTGAACTTTTTGAACTCCCTTTTGGTGGCAAACTGATAGATACACCCGGAATTAGAGAATTGGGTATTACAGACATTGAAAAGGAGGAATTAGGTCATTTTTTTCCAGAAATGCGTAAACTGATGCATGATTGTAGGTTTAACAATTGTGTACATGTAAACGAACCCGGTTGTGCTGTTTTAAAAGCATTAGAAAATGGCGAAATAGAACCATCTAGATACGATAGTTACCAAAGCATTTATTTTGGTAACGATACCAGGGGATAAAATGTACTCCATTTTTTGTCATTTCTTGCTTTATTGAACCTTATCAAAGTTTATAAAGTGATAATCATCATTATTTACGCTTATCCAAATCATTAATTTTTAGAACGCCAGAATAGATATTTGTATCATGGCGGTATTAACTCAATATCAATGTTATCATTGTGGCGACGATTGCACTTTAGAATTAATTAAAGACGATAAAAAATTTTGTTGTAATGGTTGTTTAAACGTATACACTATACTTTCTAACGGAGGGCTAAATGCCTATTATAAACTTAATCAGTTTCCTGGCGCTAATCAAAATAAAGAGCCCGGAAAATTTAATTACTTAGATAATGAAGAAATTGCATCAAAACTGATTAGCTATACCGATGATCAAAAAACCATAGTTACTTTTTATATTCCTACTATACATTGCAGCTCTTGTATTTGGTTGTTAGAGCATTTAAATACCATTAATCCGGCAATAGTAGAAAACCGAGTAGATTTTCTTAAAAAGCAAGTATACATTCAGTTTAATCATCATCAAAGTAGTTTAAAGCAACTTGTAGAACTATTAGACCAAATTGGTTACGAACCTTTAATTTCTTTACAAGATGTGGTTCAAAAAGACATCGCTCACAAAGACAATCTAGTCACTAAAATTGCAGTAGCTGGTTTTTGCTTTGGTAATGTGATGTTATTAAGCTTTCCTGCTTATTTTGGCTTGTCGGTGGCAGAGGAAAGCTACGGACGGTTTTTTAGCTTACTAAGTATCTTATTTTCTTTACCAGCTGTTTTTTACTCGGGTTTAGATTACTTTAAAAGAGCTTTTTACTCGTTAAAACAAAATAACTTAAATATAGATTTTCCATTAGCCCTAGGTATAGCTGTATTGTTGTTACGCACCCTTTCTGATTATATCTTAAATACAGGAGAAGGTTTTGCCGATAGCCTTACTGGATTAATATTTTTCTTACTTATAGGCAGGTTTGTTCAGCAAAAAACGTATCATCACTTGTCTTTTGAACGTGATTACAAATCGTTTTTTCCTGTTGCGGTAGATGTTATAGATGCAGAAAATAACATTACCCCTGTAGCCTTAGAAAAAATAAAAATTGGAGATCGGATTTTGGTGAAAAACCAAGAAATAATACCTGCAGATGCTATTTTATTGAAAGGAAATGCTTTAATAGATTTTAGTTTTGTAACTGGCGAATCTCAGCCCATTAAAAAAGTGTGGGGCGAAATTATATATGCCGGTGGTAAGCAAACATCTGGTGTGTTAGAGCTAGAGGTGGTTAAGCCGGTTTCTCAAAGTTATTTAACCGGCTTATGGAACAATGCAACATTTCATAAAAACACAGTCAACAGAACCAAGACTTTTGTAGATAAAGTGAGTCATTATTTTAGTATTGTACTTTTACTTTTGGCCACCATTACATTCTTGTATTGGTTACCGCAAAATTGGCAAACCGGGTTAAATGCATTTACAGCCATACTCATTATTGCCTGCCCCTGTGCTTTAGCATTAAGCACTCCTTTTACCATGAGTGCTGCATTACGTATTTTTGATAAAAATAAGTTTTACCTAAAAAATACCGCTGTTGTTGAACATTTAGCCGCAATTGACACCCTTGTTTTTGATAAAACAGGAACCATAACATTAACCAATAAAAACGAAATGTCTTTTATTGGCGAATTAAGTCTAGAAGATCAATCGCTGGTTTACCAGGTATGTAATCAATCTTCGCATCCACTTAGTCGTAAAATATGCGAATATTTAGCATCAACAGAGAAACCTAAAATTGAAGATTTTAAAGAAATTACCGGATATGGTTTAAGTGCCACCTTTCAAAGCAAAGAGATACTAATTGGTAGTTCAAATTTTGTAATAGGTGCAGAAAATGGTTACGAAAGCAACTGCCCAAGTGTACACATTAGCATAAACAACACTTATTTAGGTTATTTTATTTTCGAACAAAAAATTAGACCTGGCTTTGAGGATGTTTTGCTTCAGTTAAAGTCTAACTATCAAACCTTTTTATTATCTGGCGATCAAAAACAAGAACTCGCTCTTTTTCAAAAAACATTTCATCAAAAAGATAATTTGTTCTTTAATCAAACACCACAAAACAAATTAGATTTTGTGCTTCATCAACAACAACAAAACAGAAAAGTATTAATGCTGGGTGATGGATTAAATGATGCTGGAGCTTTAAAACAAAGCGATGTAGGCATAGCCATAACAGACAATATTAACAATTTTACGCCCGGTAGCGATGCTATTTTAGATGGCAAATCGCTTATTCTTTTACCAAACTTTATAGCCTTTGCTAAGGCATGTGTAAAAATTATACACATATCGTTTTGTATAGCTATAGTTTATAATGTGGTGGGAATAAGTTTTGCTATACAAGGCAAACTATCGCCACTTATTGCAGCTATATTAATGCCTGTTAGCACATTAACCATTATTTCTTTCACTAGTATTGCTTCTTATTTAAGCGCAATTAAACATCATTTAAAAAAGCCATGAGTATTATTTTCTTTTTAATAGCCTGCAGTGTAATTTTAGCTATTTTATTCTTGCTAGCGTTTTTCTGGGCTCAAAAATCAGGACAAAACAAAGATCTATATACTCCATCGGTAAGAATTTTGTTTGATGATGAAATTGTTGCAGAGGACGAAAATATTTAATGCAACCAGTTATAAATGTGATTCTTATTTATGACTTATTAAATCTATCAAAAAAAGCTCTTTCTAAACTCTCTTTATGGTCTGGATGGGCTATTTCTATTAAAGCTTTACCTCTTTGTTTTAAACTTTTTCCAAACAAATTAACCTTTCCAAATTCTGTTACCACCCAATGAACGTGTCCTCTAGTGGTTACTACACCTGCTCCTTCATTTAAAAATGGAGTTATTCTAGAAATTCCCTTATTGGATGTAGAAGGAAGTGCAATAATAGGTTTACCCCCAGGTGAAAGTGATGCGCCCCTAATAAAATCCATCTGACCACCAATACCAGAGAATTGATAAGTACCAATAGAATCGGCACAAACTTGCCCAGTTAAATCAATTTCTATGGCACTATTGATAGCTATCACTTTAGGGTTTTGTCTAATGATGCTGGTATCATTAACATAGTTAATATTCATTACCCTAATAGATTGATTATCGTTTACAAAATCATATAATTTTTTAGTGCCCAACATAAACGAAGTAACAGATTTACCTCTGTTTAACTTCTTATTGCTATTATTAATAACACCGCTTTGTATTAAAGGTATCACTCCATCAGAAAGCATTTCGGTATGTAAACCTAAGTTTTTATGGTGTGTTAAATTTTTCAAAACTTGATCTGGTATACTACCAATCCCCAATTGTAAGGTGGAGCCGTCTTCTATTAATGAAGTTACGTTTTCGCCAATTTTTTTGATGGCATCACTCGTTTTTGTAGCATAATCTACCTCTGGTAGTTCGCTTTCATGCCAAATTAAAGCGTCTATTCTATTAACATGTATAAAACCATCTCCATGGGTACGAGGCATATTTGGGTTTACCTGTGCAATTACTTTTTTAGTGTTTTCTAAGGCTGCATTTACTACATCAACTGATGTTCCTAAAGTGCAAAACCCATGCTGATCGGGCGGCGATACTTGAATGATAACTATATCTAAAGGCAAAAAACCATTATTAAACAATAAAGGAATTTCACTTAAAAAAACAGGTACATAATCGCCATAAATACTATTTACTATAGCTCTTGAGTTTTGCGAGACAAATAATGAATTAAAATAAAAACTATCTCTAAATTTAGTATCGTTAAAATTGATATCTCCTAAGGTTGTAATACTAACTAACTCTACATTTTTTAACTCCTGGTATCTGTCTTGCAAAGCTTTAATGGTATGTACTGGCGTGGCTGCGCTCCCGTGTAAAAAAACACGATCGCCACTTTTAACTAATTTAACTGCTTGTTCTGCGCTTATGTAAGGGTAATTACTCATTTTTTTAATTGTTTGTTTTGTTAATTATAGAGGAGATAATGATACAAATTATCATGTTAAGTATGATATTAAAGCTGACAAGTTGTTTCAAAACAATATCATTATCTCGTTCAAATGATGTTTTTTTTGTTTTAGTTGACTAAATTATTCTAAATTTTACCAATGATAGTTATTTCGTTATTAACTAAAAGTGACATCAATCATATTTAAGCGTAGTAAAAGTCATTCTATTGTAAGGCGGTTAAAAATAGTTTTGTATCAATTCAAAAGTTATATAAAAATGATGATATCGCAGCCAGAAAAATTTTATTACGATAATAAAATAGTACGAGACTTTGCCATTGCCACATTGGTTTGGGGGATAATTGGGATGACTGTAGGGTTACTTATTGCTACCCAACTTTACAGTCCTAGCATGAACTTAGGCAACCAATACACCACATACGGTAGAATTAGACCTTTACATACAAACGCAGTAATATTTGCCTTTGTAGGTAACGCTATATTTATGGGTGTTTATTACTCGTTACAACGCTTGGTAAAAGCCCGTATGTTTAGTGATTTGCTAAGTAAAATCCATTTTTGGGGTTGGCAGCTTATCATTGTTTCGGCAGTAATCACATTGCCTTTAGGATTTACAACATCTCATGAATATGCAGAGTTAGAGTGGCCAATAGATATTGCCATTACATTAATTTGGGTTGTTTTTGGTATTAACATGTTTGGTACCATTATTAAAAGAAGAGAAAGGCATTTATATGTTGCTATTTGGTTTTATATAGCCACTTTTGTTACTGTTGCTGTTTTACATATTGTAAATTCTTTTGAACTTCCAATTTCATTATTTAAAAGCTATTACCTATACGCTGGTGTACAAGACGCTTTAGTACAATGGTGGTACGGACATAATGCGGTAGCATTTTTCTTAACTACTCCTTATTTGGGTATGATGTATTACTTCTTACCTAAAATGGCAAACCGTCCAATATATTCTTATCGTTTAAGCATTCTGCATTTTTGGGCTCTCATTTTTATCTACATCTGGGCTGGTCCACACCACTTACTATATACTTCTTTACCTAATTGGGCGCAATCTTTAGGAGTAGCATTTTCTATTATGCTAATTGCTCCTAGCTGGGGTGGTATGATTAACGGTTTACTTACTTTAAGAGGCGCATGGGATAAAGTAAGAGACGATGTAACGCTAAAGTTTATGGTGGTGGCTTTAACGGCCTATGGTATGGCCACTTTTGAAGGACCATTGTTATCACTTAAAGGCGTAAATGCTATAGCCCATTTTACCGATTGGATAGTTGCACACGTACACGTAGGTGCACTAGGCTGGAACGGCTTTTTAACTTTTGGGGTAATGTATTGGTTAATCCCTCGCATTTATAAAACCCAGTTATACTCCACAAAATTAGCTTCCTTTCACTTTTGGATTGGCACTTTAGGAATCCTTTTTTATGCCATTCCGTTATACTGGGCAGGCTTTACACAAGGTTTAATGTGGAAAGAATTTACTCCAGAAGGATTGTTAAAATATTCTAATTTCTTAGAAACGGTTATCAGAATATTACCTATGTATATTATGCGATCTATTGGTGGCGCTTTATACTTAGTGGGAGTTATTGTGATGGCTTACAACCTGGTAAAAACAGCGAAAGCGGGTAAACTTGTTCAAAATGAAGCTGCTGAAGCACTTCCATTACCAAAGTTAGAAGCTAGCGAGGCTAAAAAAGAGTTTTGGCACCGCAAAATAGAGCGTAAGCCTATGTTGATGCTGGTGTTAAGTTTAGTTGTTATATTGATAGGTGGATTGATAGAGATGTTACCCACATTCTTTATCAGTTCTAATGTACCTACCATAGCAAGTGTTAAACCATACACACCATTAGAGTTACATGGTAGAGATTTATATATTAAAGAAGGTTGTGTAGGTTGTCATTCACAAACCATCAGACCTTTCCGATCAGAAACAGAGCGATACGGAGATTATAGTAAAGCAGGTGAGTTTGTTTATGATCATCCGTTTTTGTGGGGAAGCAAACGTACTGGACCAGATTTGCACCGAGAGGGTGGGAAATATAGTAATGCATGGCATTATAACCACATGTTGCAACCTAGTAGTATGTCGCCAGGTAGTATTATGCCTAATTACGATTGGCTAATTACACAAAAACTAGATACAACAACTACAGCCTCTAAAATTTTAGCGATGCAAGCATTAGGTGTGCCATATCCAACAAACTTTGCTCAAATAGCTAATCAAAATTTAGATAAACAAGCTAAAGAAATAGCAGCAAATCTAGCAGCAGACAAAATTAAAGTAGATAGTGATAAAGAAATTATTGCAATTATAGCCTACCTACAAAGGTTAGGAACAGATATTAAAAATAAATAAGCAAGATTATGTTTAAGCAATTTATAAACACCCTACAAGGAGACGAAGTATACATGCTAATCTCATTATTAATATTCTTTTTATTCTTTATTGGCGCAACTATAGCTTTAATTAAGATGAAAAAAAATTACCTGGATTACATGAGCAACATTCCAATTGATAATGAAACTACAGAATCTAATTAGCTAAGACATGAATAACATTAGAAACAAAACGCTACTAGTTACTTTAATATTGACTGCTTTTAGCACTAACCTTAGTTTTGGTGCAACAGAAACCGAGTTGATGAATATCATTGCTTTAGGCGCAATTATAGCGACTTTATTATTAATTATGATTGTTTGTTTAGTGTTGTTAAACACGTTTAAGACACTAGCATCATTATTATTACCTAAAGAAGAAAAAAATGTTGCACTCAACGACCCTAATTACGAATTGGTTTTAGAACCTGCTAAACCTAAAGTAACAACTTGGCAAAAATTGCTATCTCTAAAACCTCTAGAACAAGAGAAAGAGATTTTAATCATGCATGATTATGACGAGATACAAGAACTAGATAACCCTATTCCTGCTTGGTTTAATTGGATTTTTTATACCAGTGTTGTTTTTGGATTCTGTTATTTATTAAACTACCATGTTTTCAAAATTGGCAATTTACAAGAAGAAGAATACGCAATTGAGATGACAAATGCAGCTAAAGAAAAAGAAGCTTATTTAGCAGTCTCTGCAAATCTAGTTGATGAGTCTACAGTAAAATTAGACAATAACACCGAAGTTTTAGCATCGGGAAAAGCAGTTTTTACACAAAATTGCGTGGCATGCCATAATGCTAACGGACAGGGAGGTGTAGGCCCTAATTTAACAGACGAATATTGGATACACGGCGCTAAAATAAACGACTTGTTTAAAGTTATAAAATATGGTGTGCCAGAAAAAGGCATGATAAGCTGGGAGAAGCAACTAAGCCCTAAGCAAATTTCTGATGTGTCTAATTATATAAAATCTCTGAAAGGAACTAACCCGCCTAACCCAAAAGAGCCACAAGGAGTGAAAGAAGATTAGTGTTTAGTTCATTGGTAGTAGAGTTCATTAGTGGAGTAGTTTATTAGCTAATACTCACACCTTGATACGTAATACTTAAAAAAACAAAAAATGGCAGTAGAAGAAGTAGGCTATTATCATCAAACAGTTGATGAAAAGGGAAAGCGAAAATGGCTCTATCCATTAATTAGAAAAGATTTTTGGTATAAAAGGAGAAATGCGTTAAGTTATATTTTATTAGTGTTTTTGTTTTCAGCACCTCATATTAAAGTTAACGATAATCAGTTTCTTCTTTTTAATATTATAGAGCGCAAATTCATATTGTTTGGGCAGGTTTTTTGGCCTCAAGACTTTTTTATTTTTGTATTAATTTCTTTAACTGGCCTAATAGGAATCATTTTATTTACCAGTGCCTTTGGTAGGATTTTTTGCGGATGGGCTTGTCCGCAAACTATTTTTATGGAAATGGTTTTTAGAAAAATTGAAGTGTTTATTGAAGGCGAACCTGCGGCTCGCAAAAAATTAGATCAATCTCCATGGACACAAGAAAAAATTATCAAAAAAACAATTAAACATGGGCTATATGTGCTCATTTCCTTTTTCATAGCCAATACTTTTTTAGCATATATAATTGGATCAGATGAATTGATTAAAATCATCACAGAACCTATACAACAGCACCTTATCGGCTTTATTAGTATTTGGGTTTTTACAGGGGCTTTTTATTGGGTTTTTAGCCATGTTAGAGAATTGGTTTGCATTGTTGCTTGCCCTTATGGTAGGTTACAAGGCGTTTTATTAGATAGTAATTCTTTAGTTGTGGCTTACCACTATTTAAGAGGCGAACCTAGAGGAAGAATTAAAAAATCCGAGACTTCAGAAACTCAAACTGGAGACTGTGTAGATTGTAATTTATGCGTAGCCGTTTGCCCAACAGGTATCGATATTAGGCAAGGCACACAATTAGAGTGTGTTAACTGTACTGCCTGCATTGATGCTTGTAACCAAGTAATGGAAAAGGTACATAAACCCAAAAACCTAATTGGTTACTACTCAGAGAACATGATTAAGAATAGTGTAGGTCAAAAGTTCACTTTTAGGATGAAAGCTTATAGTGCCATCATTATATTGATGTTAAGCGTTTCTACCTATTTTATTTTAAGTAGAAAAGATGTTGATGTTACTATTTTAAGAGCAGCAGGCACCCTTTATCAAGAACTACCAAATGGATATGTAAGTAATCTTTACACTGCCGAAATTATTAACAAAACCAGTAAAAAAACACAAATAGATATTTTGCCAAAAGATAAATCTATGCAGATAAAATGGATTCAAAGAACAGATAAAATGTATAGAGAAAGCAGTGCAAGTGTAACCTTTTTTGTGTTAATTCCAGAGAAAAATATTAGTGAAAACAACACAAAAATTACGCTAATGGTTAAACAAAACGGCAAAATTATACAAGAGTTAAAAACAAATTTTTTAGGACCAGTAAATTAAAGAAATTATGAATTGGGGAAAAGGATTAGTCGTTGGTTTAGCTGCATTTATGCTTTTTATTACCATTTTAGTGATTAAAATGCTAAACGCTGCCGAAGATAGTTTTGACAAAGATTACTACGAAAAGGGAATAAATTATGATAAAGATTATTTGCTTAAACAACAAGTAATTACCGATGAGGCTAATCCAAAAATTACACAACAGCTAGACACTATTAGTATTAACTTTATAGCATTAGATAGCCTTAAAGTTACTTTTAAGAGGCCTTCTAGCAGTCAGAAAGATAAAATTTTCTACTATTACACTCCGCTTGTGAAAATACCAAAAACAGATATTACTAAAGGGGAATGGAAACTTTTATTACACTGGTACGCAAACAAAAAGGAATATTTATTTGAACAAAACTTATTTGTGCAATAATGAATCATTTACACCTGGCATTCTTAATTGGTTTATTTGGCAGTTTGCATTGTGTAGGGATGTGTGGCCCGTTAGCCTTTGCCATTGATAGTAAAGGCGAAAATAAATGGGTAATGATTTCACAAAAGCTGGGTTATAATTTTGGCCGAACACTTTCTTATGCCTTATTAGGATTGCTAATTGGCTTATTAGGAAAGCAGTTGTGGATTGCTGGTGTACAACAAGCCATAAGTATAATTACCGGAGCAATTATTGTATTTGTTTCTTTACCTAAAATATTTGCGTTTTTTGACTTCAACATTAACTTTGAAAACCCCTTTCAACAACACATCAACCAATTAATAGGCAAAGCAATTTCTTTAAAAACCGGACATTTTATAGTGGGTATTTTAAACGGATTTTTACCCTGTGGCTTTGTTTATTTAGCCTTAGCAACTGCCGTTAACACCAATAGCGTTTTGCAATCTGGCTTGTTTATGTTTTTCTTTGGCTTAGGTACAATTCCTTTAATGTTAACCGCCATGTTAGGTGTTAATTTTGCAAAACCACAACTACGTTTACAGATTAACAAAGTTTTGCCCGTGTTAACCATTTGCTTAGGCTTCTGGTTTATTTTGAGAGGATTAAATTTAGATATTCCTTATTTAAGTGTGGCTGTTGTTAATGATGGAGTAATTTGCCATTAAGTATAAAACAAGCTTTTGCTATTTCTTAGCATTGTAAAGGTCTATAGAAAAGCTTTTATTTTGACGTTTAATTTAAAACTTGCAAAGTTCCGTTAATGGTTGTCCAAAGGACTCCTTCCGAGTAGCGCCAACTCCCGATTTTTTATCCTACCGTGTGGACACATCTTTTCAAATTTTTTAGTTTCATTCTTTTCATCAATGGAAAAGAAGTTAACAACTATAGAATGAGTTTTTTAAAGATTTAAAATCTTAGATAAATTTAATAGTAGTATGTTATGTTGATTATTAAGAGAAACAATTTAATTCACATGTACATTTGTGTTATCACGCTAGGATTTTTCATCGGGATTTAAATGCCCATAAAAACCACTCAATTAGCCATGCTAAATACATTTTCGTTTAGTTCTTGATGATGAAGCCTTGCATCAAATGCGGCACAAATATTTCTTAAAAAACGTTCGCCTAGTGGGGTAACTTCTAAGTCATTTTCGTGTTTGATAATTAATCCGTCTATTTCTAATGAATGTAAGCGATACAAGCTTCTTTTGAAATTATGGTTAAGAAGGTCTAGCCTGTCCCAAGTGGTTTGATTTTTACACATTAGGTTTAGGATATGTTTACGCATTAACAAATCATCATCGGTTAAGATGTGTCCTTTAAAAACAGGAAGCTCGTTAAGGTTAATTAGCTCTAAATAATCTTCTACTTTTTTTACATTTTGAGCAAAGGCATTCCAAGTATCACTAATGGAAGAAACGCCCAAACCAATCATTAAAGATGTGTATTGGTGGGTGTAGCCCATAAAGTTTCGATGCAATTTTTTATCGGTTTTGGCTTGGTATAGGCTATCAGTTTTTAGTGCAAAATGATCCATTCCTATTTCTTGATAACCTGCATTAACTAGCATTTCTCTACCTAGTTCATATAAATTTTTACGCTCTTCAGTGTTTGGTAAATCGGCATCGGTAAACATTCTTTGTCCGGGTTTAACCCAAGGCACATGGGCATAACCATAAAAAGCAATGCGATCTGGATTTAACTTAATTACCTGATTGATCGTATTGCTTAGCCCCCCTACTGTTTGTAGCGGTAGGCCGTAAATTAAATCGTAGTTGATAGAGGTGTAACCAATTTTTTTGGACATCTCTGTTATTTCTTCTACTTGCGCTACAGTTTGAAAACGATTAATAATTTGTTGCACTTGAATATCAAAATCTTGAATACCTAGGCTTATTCTTTTAAAACCTAATTTATAAAGTGTTTCTAAATGTGTTTGGCTTGTATTTGCTGGGTGGGCTTCAAAAGAAAACTCGGCTTGTGGGTGTAAATCGCAATCTAACAAAATACCATTTATTAGATTTTGAAGATTTTGCGCACTAAAAAATGTGGGTGTACCCCCGCCCAAATGTATTTCTTTAATGATTGGCTTTTGCTTAAACAAATTTTTATAAAGCTGCCATTCTTTTATCAATGCGCTAATGTATGGTGTTTCTACCCCGTGGTTTTTGGTAATACGAGTATTGCATCCGCAATAAGTACATAAACTCTCGCAATAGGGTAAATGGACGTATAGGCTAATTCCGCTTTCTTGGTTAGTATGATTAAATGTTTCTAAAACAGAATCCATCCATTTTGAAGTACTAAAACTAGCATTATCCCAAAATGGAACTGTAGGATAACTGGTGTACCTTGGAACAGGTACAGCATATTTTTGAATAAGTTGTGTTTGTTGCATCATCATGGTGTTAATGACTGTTCATTACGGCTACTAATTCTTTTTGGCATGAATTTGCACAAGCGCAAGCTTTACCGGCACATTTTCCCTTTTGCCAATTGTCTATATTTTGAATAGTTTTGTTGGCAATCTCTTGTAAAGCTTCTTGTGTAAAAAAAGCTTGATGTGGGGTTATAATTACATTAGAAAAACTCATTAACTGCTGTAAAACAAGGTCTTTATTTACATCTAATTGATGATCTTCGAAAAAAAGATTATACTCATTCTCATAAACATCGGCTCCGTAGTAGCCAATTTTTCCGTTTTGTAAGGCCTCAATAACATCTTTCGTATTTACCATAGCACCACGAGAGGTATTAATTAACATCACTCCGTTTTGCATTAGACCAATAGACTTTTGATTAATGATACATTGAGTTTCTTTGGTAAGCGGAGCATGTAAAGAAATAATTTTTGAGTTGCAAAGTAAATTATCTAATGAAACTGAAGTAACGTAATTTGGAAAATTGTTGACGTAGGGGTCGTAAGCTAAAATTTTGCAGCCAAAACCATTTAAAATTTGAGCTAATGATTTAGCAATATTCCCAAAACCTATTAAGCCTACAGTTTTATCTTTTAAACAAAATCCCTGTAAATTATTGAGTCGAAAATCGAAATTTTTAGTTTGATTATAGGCTATATTAACTTTACGATTTAGGGCCATTATTAAGGTAAAGGCATGCTCTGCAATACTTTGAGGCGAGTAGTTTGGTACGTTTGCAATTTTAAGTCCAGCTGCTGAAGCCGCAACACGGTCTATATGATCTATGCCGGTAGAGCGGGTAGCAATATATTTGATACCATAAGATTTTAATTTGGCAATTACATTTGCAGATACGTCATCATTTGTAAACACAATTACAGCATCTTTACCTTGGGCAAAGTTTGCTGTATCAACGTCTAAAGAATTGGCAATAAGCGTAATATCATGCTTCTTTTGATTTGCTTTTGCAATAAATTCTTTTTCATAACTTTTGACACTGTAAACAACTACCTTCATTTTATTTCGCTTTAAGCTGATGACAGGTTTATGCCTACATCAATGTCTAACAAAATTACTCAGAAATGATGTTTAAGGTAATGAGAGAGGTCAATCTAAAAAGTGACTGTTATCAATTTTTCATGTTTTTTAGGCGCTCTAAATTTAAAATTGCAATTTCTGAGCCTTTTTTATCTAATAATTTTTCTTCTTTAAAATCACTTAATGTTCTACTCACAGTTTCTGTTGCCATGCCAGCCATTGCGGCTAAATCGTTTCTAGAAATTTTAAATGTTTCGTTTTGGTTTATTTCACTTATTTTTAATAAAGTCTCTGCTAATCTTTTACGTACCGAGTGATACGCCATTTGCATTAATTGTTGATCTTTTTGATGCAGGCTTTCTGATAATAATTGAATAAACTGCATAGCCAAACCACTATTTTTAGTTAAGATTTGATCTAGTTGTTCTTTATAAAGTAAACAAACTTGAGTGTCTTCTAAAGCCTCGGCATTTTCTGTATGGCTTTTGTTAATGATGGCATCATAAATGCCAAAATAATCATCGGCAACATTAATGGCAGTAACTAATTCCCTACCATCCTCGGCAATTTTACTTACCTTAATTTTACCACTTAATACTAAGTAAATACCTAGTGAATTGTCGCCGTCAAAATACAGTAACTGCCCTTTTTTAAGGCTTCTAATTTTCTTAGTTTCTAGTAGTGTTTTAAGTGCTTCAAAATTGGTAACAGTTTCGTTTAAGGTTTCTAATTTTTGTAAACCTTTGCTAAAAAACGCCTCCTTGTTCTGTTGCTTTTTTAACCTACTTTCTATAGCGTTAAGCAATTCAATATCGTCAAAAGGCTTCGTTAAGTAATCGTCTGCCCCCATCTCCATACCTTTACGCATATCTAATCTTTCGGTTTTTGCCGTTAAAAATATAAAAGGAATAATTGCAGTATCTACATTTTTACTAAGCATATATAACACTCCGTAACCATCCAATTCGGGCATCATAATATCGCAAATAATTAAATTAGGTAAATGTTTATAGGCCAATTCTACCCCAATTTTACCATTTTGGGCGGTAATTACATCGTAGTTAGCTAGCATTAAAATTTCTGCTGTACTCTCTCTAATATCAGTATTATCCTCAATTATTAAAATGGTGCTTTTCATTATAATTATATTTCAAAAATCAATGTAAATGTAGTTCCTTTATTTTCTTTACTACTAAACTCTATTTTACCGGCCATTAATTTAATGTATCTATCAACAATATTAAGCCCTAAACCAGTTCCAGGTATGTTCCCTGTATTATGAGCCCTAAAAAAAGCTTGGAATAGATTTTTTTGTTCAGTAGTTGGTATTCCTATACCATCGTCTTTAATAGTTACAGAAAAAAGTTTTGATGTAATTTCTGTATTAAACTCTATAAATGTATTCTCGCCCGAGTATTTAATGGCATTAGCAATTAAGTTAATGATACAGTTTTTGAGCAAATTTGCATCTATATTTACCATTCGTTGTGTGCCGGTATGCTGGTAAATAATATTTTGGTTTTGCTTAGCAACCATTTGCATTTCTTCTGTAATTTCCTCGGCAAATTTTACCAAATCTAGTTGAGCTAATTGCGGTGTAATTACTCCAGTTTCCAACCTTTCTAAAGATAAAAAATCGTTTAAAATAGTAGTTAAATTACCTATAGAACTTTTAATTTTATTAACGTGTTTACCAATGTTTGGATTATTATATTCGGTAGCGTATTTGTCTATTAAAGAGGCAGATAACTGTATAGAACTTAATGGGGTTCTAAACTCATGCGAAGCCATAGAAACAAATCTACTCTTCATTTGGTTAAGCTCAATTTCTTTTTCTAATGATAAACTTACTTCTTCTTTGGCCTGCCTAATTTGAGTTATTAAAGATTGCAACTCTACCGTACGGTCTTCTACTAAATTTTCTAATTTGTTGGTGTAAACTAAAAGTTGTTCTTCGGCAGTTTTTTGTTTAGTTAAATCATGAATAAAGCCAGCATAAATAACTCTTCCTTCATACTGCACTTCGCTTACTGCTAATCTAAATGGAAAAACATCGCCGTTCTTTTTTAGACCTTTTACCTCTCTACCTATTCCTATAATCTTAGCCTCTTTAGTGGCTTTGTAATGCTCTAAGTATTGATCATGATTGGCTTTATCAGGTTCGGGCATTAGTATTTTAATATTCTTACCTTTTAACTCTTCAATCTGATAACCAAAAAGATTACTTCCAGATGGATTGATAGATTCTATTAACCCATTGCTATCTATTGTAATAATACCATCAATTGCATTTTCTACAATAGCTTTGAGTAAAGCGACTTGTTCCATTGTGTAAATTTAAAAGAATTCTTGTTAGAAAAGCAATTGTTAATAAATTACAAACTTGTAGATTAAACCAGAACGATAGTGTAAAAATCTAAATGTTGTGTGATTAACTCGCACTTTAAAACTGATTAAAATCATATTTTAAAACTCAGTTTTTTGTTTAATTCGCTGTAAAAAAAAGCATGAGCCATACCTTTCATATTCCAGTTTTAGGTTTAGGATATTCAATAGATACTCCTATCAAAGTTGCCCCACTAGGTATCACTTCAACAGCATCAATAGTAGATGATATTGCCATAGAACGTATTAGAGCATATTATCACCAAAAATATAATCTACCATTTTCTCCGATTCTTAAAACAGACGAAGATGCCCGGGCAAATAGGATTACAGCATATCTAAATTTAATGCAAACCATTGTAGATTTTGAGTTTGATCAACTTAAAGCGCAAAACTTTGGAGAGGATAATCAACTAGAGCTATATTTTTCTTTATTGCCAAATACCAGCTATTTAAAGCAAGACTATCTAAACATGCTTTTGGAAAATAATGACCAAAAGAAAAAGGAATTACAGCTGAAATTAAAAAATAGCTTAACCAAAGGTGCCATTGATGTTAATATTATGGCAAAAGTAGATAAGATGAATATAGATGCTAACGGCGAGCTAAGAACAGAAATATATAGCGATGCCCTTGCTGCATTAAGAGGTTTTGCCAAAAGTAATTTAAACTCCTCCGTTGTGCTTTCTGCCGGTATGAATCCTCGTTTGTATAGCTATTTAGAATCTTTTGATGTCTTTTTACCTAATAGCGAAGGTGAATTCAACAAAAAAGTGATTTTAAAAGTAAGTGATTTTAGATCGGCATTTATACAAGCAAAATTTTTAGCTAAAAAGGGCATTTGGATCTCGGAGTTTAGAATAGAATCTGGTTTAAACTGTGGCGGCCATGCTTTTGCCACTGAAGGTTATTTGCTAGGACCAATTTTAGAAGAGTTTAAGCAAAACAGATCCGATATGCTCAATCAACTTTATACCATGTACCAAAATGTATTAACACAAAAAGGATATGAGATTATAAACATTCCTCAGCAAAAAATAACAGTACAAGGCGGTATAGGTACAGCAGCAGAAGATCAGTTTTTAATCCATCATTATCAATTAGACGGTACTGGCTGGGGTAGCCCATTTTTATTGGTGCCAGAAGTTACCGCGGTAGATAGTAATACATTAAAATCACTTTCAGACGCAACAGAAGCCGATTTTTATATCAGTTCGTCTTCGCCACTTGGCATTCCGTTTAACAATTTTAGGGGAAGCAGCTCAGAAAAACAACGTTTAGCAAGAATTGCAGCAGGCAAGCCGGGTAATCCATGTACCAAAAAATACTTAGTTTCTAATACCGAGTTTACCAAACAGCCTATTTGCACCGCATCTAATAAATACCAAAAACTTAAAATAGATGAGCTGAAAAAACTAAATCTTAATACAAAAGATTTCGAGACAAAGTACCAAGAAGTAACCTCAAAAATTTGTCTTTGCGAAGGGCTTGTAAATTCGTTCTATCTTAAAAACAATATTTTAGAACCCAAAGAAAATAGCGCTGTGGCTATTTGCCCTGGACCAAATTTGGCCTATTTTAACGGCAATTATAGTCTAAAAGAAATGGTTGATCATATTTATGGAAAGCAAAATCTTTTAGAATATGTTACTAGGCCACACCTGTTTATAAACGAGCTTAAACTATATATCAGCTACTTAAAAACCGATATTGAAAATAGTTTAAACCAAAGAGATCAGAAAAAAGAAAAGTATCTCCATAATTTTTCTAGCCAGCTAGTATTGGGCATTAATTACTATAAAAGCCTATGTGAAAATCATCATTTTATAAACAATGTAGATATCACATCCTTTAAAAAAGACTTAGTCGCTTTAGAACAAAGTTTACAAAAATTAGTACTAGAAAACTTAAGCGCAAAAGCCCAGGAATTAAAAGTGTAATGGCGTTGCTACAATTTTAGCCCCTTTCTTTACCCAACACCATTGTAGCCAGGCTGCTTTGGGGTGCCGTAATTCATTGGTTTGCTTTTAAAAGCAAACCAATAAATGTACCAGGCCCAAGCATCCTTAACGCAAAACTTTAGGTGTGTATTAAAATTTTTAATTAGATAAAGTGGGTTTGCAAATTCCCTTAGACAGTTCTATCTTAAAATAGTCGGTTAAATTTTATTAGCCCATAAATTAGCTGCGCCTAATAAAGCAGCTTCTTCGTTTAATTTAGAAAGACAAATAGTTGGATTAATGTCTGCTCGCTTAAAGTGGTTTGTCATCTCGCTCTTAAATAAATGGTAGGCGTTTGCAATATTGCCACCAATGATAACCACTTCTGGATTGTCTTTTTTGATAAACTCTTCGATAAATAAAGCTAGGTTTTGTCCAAATTCTTTAAATATCAACTTTGCAAATTCATCAGTTTTATAAATTTCAGCCAATGCTTTAACGTCTTTTATAGCTGCTCCACTTAATTCTTGATATCTATTTACAAACCATCTGGTAGAAATATAATCTTCGGCAATAGAATCATTAAATGGCATACACCATAAATTAGCATCATCGCCAACACCATCGTGGTAACGGGCGGTTCCTAAACCTGTACCTAAAGTTAGTCCAATAACGTGGTTAAATCCTTTTGCAGAACCTGCATAAACTTCGCCTTGTAAAAAACAACCGGCATCGTTCATCATTTTTATTTGTGAAGGAGCTACACCCAAACTTTGGGCTAACATTTCTTTTACATTCAAGCCAAAAAGAGAATCAAACTTGGCTACACCTTTAATTTTTGATATGCCTTTTTCGTAATCAAACGGACCTGGCATAGCAATACCAAAATGCTGAACTTGATTTTCGTAACCCTTAATGGTTCTAAGAATACAACTACTCCAGTTTTCAATAATTTCTTCTGGTGTACCTTGTGGGTTTACCTTTTCTCTAACTAAGGTTTCTTGAAGAAGGTTTTGCCGGCTAATATCTACAAGTGCTGTAGTAATATGAGAACCACCAACATCCGCACTCATTACTATATGAGGTGTACTTTCCATTTGTTTTCGAAAATATAGAGATTAGTAAAAAATCATTAATTTAGAATTGAATTCTTAATTCAATTTTTTGCCAGCATTTTTTAAAATTTGATCAAAATAAGTCATTCCATAACCCATCGTTCCATTTGGTCTAATCAACCAAAGCCCTTTTAAATCTGCTTCGTTTCTTGTAAAATCAGGTTGTCTGATATTTTTACCTTTTGCGTTCTCATTACAGTAAAGCTCCCATTGCACCAAATACTTCACGTTTTGAGCTAAACATACCGCTAAATAATTGTCCCAATAATTTTTAAATTCTTCGGGTTTCTTTTTTGTTTCAGATTCTGGGATACCAATTTCTCCTAAAAATACCGTTGGTTGCTTAACATAAGCAGTAGGTTTCATTTGTTCCTTTAAAAATGATATTCCTTTATATAATCTCATACCAGTATTATCTGGACCGGTTGCATCATAAGCAGACCAAGAAACTAGGTCTGTTTCCACAAATGGCAATACATGTGTAGCTAAACCTGGTACACCATCCATCGCTTCCATTACTTTATTAACTTCTATCGCATGATAAACTTTGCATTTTGTGTTTTTTACTTCTAAACGGGCTCTGTTTACTCCGTCCTGTCTTGCTTTAAAAGTTTTTTGCAAACTCTTTACTCTTTGATCAAGATTTGCAGGTAAATTCTCTTTATCCCATTTCACTTTGGTTGCAACACCTCCTCTAAGAATCCAGTCACCTTCCCAATTCTGAAATACAAAACTTACTGATCTGTCTTTGTACTTTTTCAAAAAAAACTTAGCCAGTTCATAATACTCTTGTTCTTCAATTTTTAACTCCTCGTCTTTAGCATTAGTCATATTTTTAACGCCATCTCCCTTTAAACTTAAAATAAAAGTAGAGAATGGTAGCTCAAATGCTTGTTTGTAATATGGATGCTGTGCTAATTCTATCAAACTAAGCTGCTGAGGTAAATTCCAATTAGAGTTGTATTGGTAACCTTTAGTGTCCTTAGAAAACCATAGCTTACAAACGCCAAAACCTAAACTATCTAATTTTTTTGCTCCCTCTATCAAAAAAGGTTCTTTGGTAAAGAAGTATCTACCACCTACATGTGTTGCGCCTATCTTATGCTTAATATCAGCAGGTATAACTGCGCCATTTAAGGGTTTATTTTTTTTGATAATGCTTAAAATTTCTTCATTACTTGGCTTTGTATTGTTTTGAGCTAAAGCATTAAAGCCTAAAAAGAAGCAATAAAGCGCTAATATTTTCTTTGTAAATCCTTTCATCTTATTTATTTAAAGCAATTTTAATATTATTTGTGTTTTGGATGTTATAGCCATCTACAGCAATTTCTACCTCTCTATTTTGATTTGGGTACTCCACTTTAATTTTACGAGTTTCGCCAGGTAATAGGTTAAAATAACCATCAGAGAAATAAGCTGGTAAGATGATCTCTTTAGTTAGTTGATCTTTTAGATTTATCTTAACAGCAACTGCCGGAACTGATGATTTATTGGTGATGGTAAAATAAGTTTCTGAATTTTCTGCCTTTTTGTTGCTAGTTACTTTAATAGCTAGCTTTGTACTTTCTAAATCGTTAAAGGCTAAGAAATTACCTACCTTTTTTGTGTTTTTCCAATAATCGTTATGAGAGATAACTGTACCGTTTTTATCCTTTAAAATTAATCTTACTAAGTAATTATCAGGTAATTCTGCTGGTAAATTAGCTTTAAATGCTTTACTTAATTGATTACTCAATATATTTAAGTTTGCGTTTTGTGTAAAAACTAATTTACCTTTTAAATCAAAGACCTCTAAAGTGACTAACGCATTTTGCATAGTTCTTAAAGATGTATTCACTACTACAACCTGACTATCATTTAAGTTCATTTGTACGTGAACAGGTTCACAAGCCTTTTGAGATGCAAAGTAAGACCCAAAAGTTTCAAAATCCCATGAATAAACTTGCCAAATCATACTTGGCCAAGCTGGATGAGTCATCCAAAGTAATAAACCACTAGTGTTGTTCCATAACTTACTATTCCAAGCCTCAAACATATTTCTATGGCTATCATAGTTAACCATTTGTGCTTTTTTGGTAAACTCTTCTAAACTAGCAGATGGTCCATAAAGTGAATCGATTGTTCTTAAATATGGCTTTTGTCCAAAATGCAAATCGTGGTAGTACCATGTATCACTAATAGGCCAAACATCCTCTTTTGCCATCATTTTACGCATAGAAGCTGCTGTAGGGATAGATGGAGTACCTAATTCGGTGCTAAACCCATCGGCCAATTTATTAAAGTAAGTCATTGGCGTTTTTTGAAAATCCCATGGCCCACTATTTCTCAAATTCAAGGACCTTGAGTTTCCTTGATATAAACGAGTTCCATCTTCTTGAGCTATTAAATTAGCTAATTTTAAATCTAATTCTTTTGGAGCATAACCCTCATTTCTTGGGCACCAAATTACAATTGAAGGGTGAGTTCTGTAACGCTTTACAACATCAGTAGCATTATCCATAAACAAATTTTCATCAGATACATCCAAATTATAACCTAAGGTAGAAATCCAGAAATCGTTCCAAACCAACATGCCGTATTCATCACATAAATCAAAAAATACTTCCTCTGTACTCTCGCCTGTCCAGTTTCTAATCATATTAAAGTTAGCATCTTTATGTAGTTTAAAAGCAGGTTCTAACTGTGCTCTAGAAACTCTTTTCATGGCATCATCCATACCCCAGTTGCCACCTTTGCAATAAATTTTTTGCCCGTTTACCTTTAATACTAAAAAAGGAGCGGTACTGGTTTCGGTACTTGGTGTTAAAAGGTTTGGATCAACATTAGGTAATAAAGAAGGAATAGAAACTTGTCTAACTAATTCTCTTCTATTAGCATTATCAAAAATTGCTTGACCAGATTTTAGTGCTGTAATAGGATTAAATTCTACTCTTTTTGCCGGTTCTGATGGCATATCAACCGTTAAATCGTAAGACAGTTCTCTTACTCCAAAGCGAACTAATTTTTCATCAGAAGTTTTTCCGTTAATGGTAACTGTTAAATTCAAATTATATAACTCTGGTTTGCCATATCCATTTGGCCACCATAAACGAGGGTTCTTAAATTTTAACTGTGGAAATTGTTCAGGCGAAAAAGAAATCTTTCTAGTTTCATCAGCTTTTAATTCTACTTCCTGTGAAAATTTAACTTCGCCAATTTTACCACTTATTAAAACTTTTTGATTGGTTTTCGATTGATTTACAACCTCGGTACTGATAAAAATATTAGCTTTTGTAGTATCAGGAAGTGGTAAATCTGTCACTACATTAGGATTTTGAATGCTAACCTCATCAACTAATTTAAGTCTAACATCTTGCCAAATTCCGATATTTCTATCTCTAATACCCGGCATCCAATCCCAACCTTCTGATGCAATAAAAGTAGGCCCATCTAAAGTTAAAAGGCCACCATTTGGACCACGACCAGCGCTAGGAGATTCTTCATGCGGAATACCTGGATTTTGCGGAGGAATAACTCTTACTGCTAGTGCGTTTTCTCCTTTAGTATTCAAATATTTAGTGATATCATAACTACCTCTTTTAAAAGCACCATTTATTTTTCCTAATAATTTACCATTTAACCAAATATCAGCTTGGTAATTGATACCATTAAACACCAGCCAAACATTCTTTTTATTGGTTAAGTCTGGGGTTTTAAAAGTAGTTCTGTACCACCAATTTTGTCTTGATAAATCTTCTGGAATAGCCAAGTTGTTTAAACCAAAATATGGATCAGGATAAACACCTTGGTTTACTAAGGTGGTTAACACAGTACCCGGAACGGTGGCATTATACCACTTTAAAGTGTTTAAACTTGGGTTAGAAACGTACTCACCAGAACCATTAATTTCTGAAGCTTTTATCATTTCCCAACCACCTGTAATCTCAAACTCGTTACCATTTAATGGTTTTAAAACTGTAACAGCGTTTACTTTCTCCTTTTTTTGAGGAAAAACAACAGGCACCTTGGATTTTGGTAAAGTTGCTGGGTCTTGCGGCTGAGATAAGCCGTAATTTAACTTGTCTTGTGCTAAAGCAAACAAAGATGTAAAAACTAAGTAACTAGCAATGGCAGTTTTTCTAAATTTATGAGAATTATATTTAAACATCGTATAGTAAAAAGTTATATTCTGAAAATTAATAGAGACACTTGTAAAGTCTCATTAAAAATAAATATGGTTTAGAGTTTCAGGCTTGTTATTTTAATTAAACTGTTGTTTTGAATGAGAATTTCTATTGATGTTTTGTCTGACTTTCTGATTGCTCTCTCATCAAATAAGATGGAAACTGGGCTGCCGGAGAACCGTACTTATATCTTAAAATACTTTGACCTCCTTTATCAGGATTTATTGGAATAAACATTCCTCCTGTCTCGGCTAATTGTTTAAATAGTTCGGTATTCATTTCTTTCACAGTTGATTTATACTTAGGATTTCTAATTAAATTTTTAGTCTCCAATGGATCGTCAATTAAATCATATAACTCATCTGTATCCCAAATCCCTGTGTAATGAATATATTTATATCGATCTCCTCTTAATGCATGAATTGTAGGTGTTTGAGGATAATTACGTTCCCAGTAGTATTCATACAATAATCCTGTTCTCCATGGCTGATCCTCTCCTTTTAAGAAAGGTAAAAAGCTTTTTCCATCCATGTAGCTAGGAGCTTTTAAACCAGCTGCATCTAGAAAAGTAGATGCCACATCAATATTAGCCACCACTTGTTTTACTACAGTTCCTGGCTTAATTATTTCTGGACAGTAAGCCAACATTGGCACACGCATAGAAGCCTCGTAAGCCACTCGTTTATCAATAAGTCCATGCTCACCAAACTGAAAACCATTATCTCCCATGTAAATAATTAAAGTAGACTCTAGTAAATTTTGCTTCTTTAAATAATCTATAATTCTACCCACAGACTCATCTACACTGTAAAGCGTTTCTGCATATCTTTTATAATACTCTCCAATATTTAGGCTGCTATGATAAGGGAATTCTACACCATGCCATGAATTACGTTGATTTTGCAACCACATTGGCGCACCTTGATGTGTACCTATGTTCATGTTAAGCGGTGGATTAAAGGCTAAATCGCCCGACATTCCTTTGTACTTATCCTCTGGAACAAAATCTGCATGCACTCCTTTATGAGATAAATAAAGCATAAAAGGTTTTTTAGCATCTCTGTTACCTAAAAATTCTAAAGCATAGTCAGTTAACTCTGTAGTAATGTATCCTTTTTGTTCAACGCGTTTTCCATTTACATTTAATCCATTTTTTTCGGGCAAATAAGACCCTTGTCCTTTAAAAGAAACCCAATAATCAAAACCTCTTTGCGGACCATCAAATTCTCCACCCATGTGCCATTTACCAATCATTGCCGTTTGATAACCTGTTTTTTGCAGATACTGAGGATAAAAAACGATATCTTCAGAGACTGGATTGTTATTATCTACTACTTTGTGTTTGTGTGCATAAATACCTGTTAAAATAGATGCCCTTGATGGCGAACATAATGATGTAGTTACAAATGCATTAGGTAAATAAGCACCATTTGAGGCTAGAAAATCAAGGTTTGGAGTTTTTATAAATGATTGTGATTTTAAAAATCCTAAAGCATCAAAACGATGATCATCGGTTAAAATAAAAACAATGTTTCTTGGTTTTACTCCAGAGCTTTTAATTAGTTTTAAAGAGCCGTCTTTCTGTTGCACAGCAGCAGATTGCGCATTTACTATTTTACACTGCGCAATTATTAAAGCAACAAAAAGCAGTTTAATTTTTAAGTGTTTCATAATTTTATAAAAATTTTCTACCCATAAATTATCTAGGGATTAGATTTACTAAATAATAGGTTAAATTTTAGTTTATAATTGGTTTTAAAAATACAAAGACTAATTGTTCTGTAAATATCGGTTTAGCATTATGGTATACCAGAACTTTTAATTCAATGATTTAGTGATGACAATATTACGTTTATCTTCATTTGTATTTGTGTACTATAGTTTCAAAATATTGTATTTAAGTACTAAACTATGAGCTAAGATTAATGAAGCGTTTAATCTCTAAAAATCCAAGATTTTTAAAATGCGACAGCTGGAATAATGGGATAAACTGCTTTAAAATTATGTATTGATGCTAAAACCGAATTTACTACAAAGAATGCATATCTATAAAATTTAAATTTGTTTATGTTATTATGCCCTTTTCTATCTCTTTACTTTATTATTTAGGCAGTTTTGTTTCTTTTGATTATCCTATCAATTATTGTATTTTGTTATCTCTTTAGAAGCAAATCTAAATTAACCAATTTACTGTAAGTATTAAGTTGTGGTGTTTAACAAAACAATAAGACCAAATTATATGAAGACTAACTATAAATTTATTTTCCTAATTACCATTTCTGGATTCTTGCTCTTAAGCAGCTGTTCCAAACGCATAGGCGAATCTTCATTATCTGAATTTAAGAATGGATTTCTAAATCCACCTGATTCCGCTCGTCCAGGTGTTTATTGGTATTTTATGGACGGTAATATTTCGAAGGATGCAATAACAGCTGACTTGGAATCAATGAAAAAGGTTGGTATCGGCACAGTTTTGTTTCTCGAAGTCAACGTGGGTATTCCCCGCGGGAAAGTTGACTTTATGAGCGAAGAATGGATGGGTTTATTTACCCATGTTGTACGTGAATCGGAGCGTTTGGGCATTACAATAACCCTTGGGGTTGGTCCTGGCTGGGCAGGAAGCGGAGGCCCATGGGTAGCGGGTTCTCAGTCGATGAAACACTTGGTTTATAGTTCAGTTCAGGTGTCGGAAAATGAAAAAAAACTGATTATTCTTCCAAAGCCAGAACCTATGAAGCCCTATTTCGGTAAAAGTACATTTACGCCCAATCTTCTACAAAAGTGGCTCGATTATTATGAAGATGTTTGTGTGTTGGCCTTTCCAACTCTGTCAGGCGATTTCAAAATAAGCGATATTAATAAGAAAGCATTGTATTATCGTGATCCATACACTTCAAAACCCGGCGTAAAACCATTTTTTCCATCGCTGGCAAACTATAGTGAACCAGCCAAAGAAATGGCACTATCACAAGATAAAATCATTGATGTGACACAGTATTTAAAACCTGATGGCACCTTAGATTGGAAAGTTCCCCAGGGAAATTGGACAATTATGCGCTTTGGAAGTAGAAATAACGGGGCTGTTACACGGCCGGCTCCTTTACCAGGAGTTGGATTTGAAGCTGATAAAATGGATACCACGGCTCTTAATGCTCACCTGGCAAGTTTTACAGAAAGGCTGCTTAAAAAAACCGGAATGCCCGATAGGAACAAACAAGGTGGCTTAAAAATGCTGCACATGGATAGTTGGGAAATGGGAGCACAAAATTGGACTCTAAAACTCAGAGAAGAATTTATAAAGCGAAGAGGTTATGACCCGTTTCGCTTTTACCCTGTTTATGCGGGACTAGTGGTTGAAAGTCTTGAAAAAAGCGAACGGTTTTTATGGGATCTGCGATTGACTTCACAGGAACTGGTAGTTGAAAACCATGCAATGCATCTTAAAAATTACGGAAAAAAATACAACATGGGTCTTTCCATCGAGCCCTATGATATGAATCCAACTGCTGATATGGAATTAGGTGCTTTGGCAGATGTTCCTATGTGCGAGTTCTGGAGTAAAAATTATGGATACAATTCTTCGTTTAGCTGTATTCAGGCTGCTTCAATTGCTCACATTGAAGGGAAAAAAGTGGTTGCAGCTGAGGCTTTCACAGCCCATCTTGATGCTTGGAAACAGTATCCTGGATCGATGAAAGATCAGGGCGACTGGGCTTTTGCAACGGGGATTAATAAATTTATGTACCATACTTATCAGCATCAGGCTTTGGCTGATAATCTCAAGCCTGGAATGACGATGGGACCTTATGGTGTTCATCACGATCGCAGCCAGACATGGTGGCCTATGGTAGACGGATACCATAAATATGTTTCCCGCTGTCAGTACATTCTGCAACAAGGACAGACAGTGACCGACATTCTGTATCTTACGCCTGAAGGAGCTCCCCAAGTTTTCCGTGCCCCGGCTTCGGCTTTAACAAAAGATATTGTACCGGATAAATCGTTGGCTTCTATAGCCAGAGAAAAAGCGTTGCCAGGGGAACCAAAGGAGGCCTTTCTGCCCGACAAAAAAGGCTATAATTTCGATGGCTGTTCGCCTTCTCAATTGTTAAAAGCATCCGTCGTTAATGGTAAAATCGTATTTCCTTCAGGAGCTTCATACTATGTACTTGTTTTACCGAAAACTGAAACCATAACTCCGTCTTTACTAACTAAGATTGAATCATTAGTGAAAGAAGGGGCAGTAATTATTGGAAATCCATTTCAAAAATCACCCAGTCTAGTGAATTATCCAGAATGTGACCAACAAGTGGCCGCACTATCAGCGTCAATGTGGGGAGGAACAGCTGCTCCTTCGCAAATTTCGAAACGACTATTGGGAAAAGGTAAGATTTATTGGGGAGGAGCTTTTTCAAATGTTAAACTGCCTGAGTTGTATCCAAATTATGATGCCACTGCTCAATTACTATTCGGAATGGGTATTGTTGAAGATTTTTCATCAAATGATTCTGTAAGATATATACATAAAATAATCCCATCAGGAGATATTTATTTTGTTTCAAACAAAACCAATGCTGCCATTAATACGACCTCAACTTTCAGAGTAAGCGAAGGAACACCTGAATTGTGGAATGCTATGACCGGAGAAACAAGGGCACTTCCTGATTTTGAAATTAAAAAAGATCATATTGAAATACCACTGCAATTTGAAGCGTTCGAAAGTTATTTTATAGTTTTTAATAAAAATAAAAAAGCGAAGGCAGCCGATTCAACCAAACTGATGAACTTTACCCAACCCAAATCAGTGTACGAAGTGAGTAATCCGTGGAAGGTATCCTTTGACCCGAAATGGGGAGGTCCTGAAAATGTTGTATTCGATAAGCTTGTTGACTGGACGTCACGACCGGAAGAAGGAATAAAGTACTATTCAGGAATTGCAACTTATCACAATGTTATTAAATTATCTGAAAATATTGTTGCGGATAATAAATCTGATGTTTATCTCAATTTGGGAGAAGTTAACAATCTTGCCAGGGTTTGGATTAACGGAAAAGATATGGGCGTTGTTTGGACCGCTCCTTTCCAAATAAAAATTACAGATGCAATTGTTTCGGGTGAAAACAAGATTGATATAGAAGTTGCAAATCTCTGGCCTAACCGTTTGATTGGCGATGAAAAGAAGCCGGATGATGGTATCAAAAACAAACAATGGCCTGATTGGCTACTCAACGGAAAGCCAAGAACATCTGGCCGTTACACTTTTACAACATACAAGCATTTCAATGCGGATTCACCATTGTTGCAGTCGGGTTTAATTGGCCCGGTTACTATACAGACCATTCTAAAGACTCAATAACTATGAAAAACTTCCTGCTTTTACCTTTGCTGTTAATTGCCTATTGGTCTCAGGCTCAGATTGCTGATTCGAATACCTATTTAAAAGATTTTAAATCGGAAATGCAAATAAAATGGCCTAAAAACAGAACGATTAACATTGTTTTTCACGGACATAGTGTTCCTGCAGGATATTTTAAAACGCCTCAGGTAAATACCTTGAATGCTTATCCTAACCTTGTTCTGAAGGAATTGAAAACCAAATATCCTTTTGCCGTTATCAATGTAATCGTCACAGCAATTGGTGGTGAAAATTCGGTTCAGGGAGCTGAACGGTTTGAACGCAATGTGCTAATACATAAACCTGATGTGATACTGATTGATTATGGATTAAATGATCGTGGCGTTGGATTAGAAAAAGCATATTTGGCTTGGAATAAAATGATTAAATTAGCAAAAGAGCACAGCATCAAAGTGATATTGTTGACACCGTCGCCCGATCAAAAAGTCGATAATACTGATTTGACCAATGAATTGAGGAAACATGCCGATCAGATTCAGAAACTAGCATCGGAAAATCAAGTTGGATTGGTTAATAGCTATAAGGCTTTCGAATTCCTTTATACTGATAAAGATCAACTCAGCAAATACATGTCGCAATTCAATCATCCAAATGAGCTGGGACATGGATTGATTGCTGGTGAATTAATAAAATGGTTTAAATAACAACATAAAAATCACTTCAAAATGACTAAAGTAGGATTATTTGGAATTGGTCTCGATACCTATTGTCTACAATTCGACGGATTGCTCGATAATCTGAAAACGTACCAGCAACAGATTAAAAATCGTATTGCCGAATATGGTGTTGAGGTTGCCGATGCAGGAATGGTTGATAACCCGATGAGAGCCCCAGTGAAGCAGCCGATTATCTTAAATCACAGGATGTGGAAATCGTTTTTCCGTGTGTTTCCACCTAGGCATTATCGTCAACCGTCTTTCTGTTGCACAGTAGCAGATTGCGCACTTACTATTTTACACTGCGCAATTATTAGAGCAAATAAAAGCAATTTAATTTTCAAGTGTTTCATAATTATATAAAAATTTTCCTCCCACAAATTATCTAGGGATTAGAAACACTAAATAACAGATTAAATTTTAGTTTATAATTGGTTTTTAAAATACAAAGCTAATTGTTCTGTAAATTTTGGTTTAGCAATTTTATCTATCAGCACTTTTAGTTTTATGATTTAGTGAAGACGATTTAACGTTTATCTTCATTTGTACTTGTGTACTATAGTTTCAAAATATTGTATTTAAGCACTAAACTATGAGCTAAGATTAATGAAGAACTAAATCTAAAATTTTAAATGTTTTGAAATAGCAGCAGTAAGTATAATAGAATAAACTACGTTAAAATTACGTATTGATACTTTTGGTGCTAAAGCCGAATTTACTTCGAAGAATGTATAGCTATAAAATCTAAATTTTTTTGGGCAATTATGCTCTTTTATGCCTCTTAACTTTATAATTTAGGCAGTTTTGTTCACTTTGATTAGCGTAGCAATTATTGTATTTTGTTATCTCTTTAGAAGTGATTAAAAAAAGAAATAATAAGACCAATTTATATGAATAGCAAATTTAAATATCATAAAATAAGATATAATTATATCATTTGTTTACTGCTATTAAGTATAGTTTTTCGAGCAAATGCTCAGTTTCCAAAAAATAAATTGAACGTTATAGTTTTTGTAGCAGACGATTTGGGTGGCGATGGATTAGGTGTGGGTGCTTTTGGAGGAAAAATGAATAATATTACGCCTAATGTAGATAGTATTGCTAAAAGAGCGTTAAAGTTCAACAATATGCATGTAAACAGCGCTATTTGTGTGCCAAGCAGAGGCGTTTTTGCTACTGGACTTTACGGATTTAATAGTGGCCAATATGGTTTCTTTTTAACTCCTGATAGCATTCCTACCATTGTGGAAAGCTTTCAAAAAAAAGGGTATCAAGCTGGTATTCTTGGAAAAGTGAAGCATTCTTCTGTAAAGCGAACCAATAAATGGGATTACGAGTTTGATGAAAAAGATTTAGGCTACGGGAAAAGCCCTTCAAAGTATTACGAGAGAACAAAACTCTTCATTCAACAAAGTAAAGACAATAACTCACCTTTTTACTTCATGATTAATTCGCATGATCCTCATCGACCATTTCAGGACCCAAACACATTACTTCCTGGTAGCGAATGGCCATCAAAAATGTATAAACCTGAAGAAGTACATGTACCGGGTTTTCTTCCAGATTTACCCGAAGTAAGAACAGAATTGAGTCATTATTATAATTCTGTTCGCCGATTAGATGATACATTTGGAGCGGTAATGAAAGCCCTAAAAGAATCTGGCGAAGAAAATAATACGCTCGTTATCTTCTTTTCGGATAATGGCATTGCAATGCCTTTTGCAAAAGCTAACAATTACCTTGCTTCTACCAAAACACCATTTTTTATGTATCTGCCTGGTGCGATAAAACCAGGAGAAAATAATGATATGCTTTCAACAGTTGATTTATTTCCAACCATGATGGATATGATTGACGGCGAAAAACCAGCTCGACTAAATGGTACTTCTTTTTTTCCACTTGTAATTGGGAAAAAACAACAAAGAAAAGATCAAGTATTTACAGAAATTAATTATTTAAATGGTGCTAATGGTGGCCCTATTTACCCAATGCGTGGTGTGCTAGATAAAAAGTATGCTTACATCTTTAATCCATGGAGTGATCAAACAAAGATATATCGAAATGCTAATGAAGGCATCACTTTTAAAGCCATGCAAGCAGCAGCAAAAACAGACGAAAAAACAGCAGAAAGAGTAAAAATGTTTAGATATAGAGAAATTGAAGAATTGTATGATTTACAGAAAGATCCTTATTGTTTAAATAATTTGGTTAAATCTCCATTACACGTAAAAACAAAGCTAAAATATAGAAAAGCAATGCAACAATGGATGCAAGAAAAATGTGATCCATTGTTAGCAATACAAAAGCTAGTTGATCAGCCCGCTGAAATGAAAAAAGTAATGGATAACATTTACACTACAATCTTAAAAAGCGGGGCAAGTATAAAGGATTAATCAGTAATGTAATATATAATTGGAGTCTTTTTAAAATGATTTTGACTCGTTTATATAGCATCTAATCAATCTTTATAATCAGTTATTTTAAGCACAATTGGGTTGTTCCATTTATTGTCTACAAGATATGTGTTGTATAGGATTTGAAGGAAAATATAGTCAATAGAAACGCCTTTTTCTGTGTTTTTTACGCTCATTTTCTTCGAATCTTGAAGTTGTTTTTCGTTGGTATAAACGCCTTGTCCTAATAAACTTACTTCAGCTTTTTTACCAGCTTTCAATCCTTCTATTTCCAAATTTAGCCAGGTTCTAGGTTTCACATACCCTGGTACCATAATGTAAAGGTCTTTTCCATTTTTACTTTGCAAGAAAAAACACCCATTATCACTTTGCACTTTTTCAAATGGTTTTGTATTCTCAAACATTTCATGGTTGATAAACCACCATGAGCCAACTTCATTCAAAATGCCTTCCTCTTTTGGTGCTAATACGCCATTGGCATCAGGACCAACATTTAATACCAAGTTACCGCCCTTTGCTCTTATCTCTACCCATTTTGAAATTACTTCGGCTGCTGTTTTATAAACTTCATTTGTTGGTCTATAACTCCATGACTGGCTTGTTGTGTAACATGCCTCCCATGGCGAAGGCATAGCTTCTTTGGGAAGTTCTTGTTCCGGCGATTTCATAACACCACGTGTTACCACGATATTAGGATTTATTTCCCAACCAACTTTAGCTAGTTCTGTTTTGCCATATTGGTCTTCGCCATCCAGAAAAAGAATATCGATTTTTCCATAGCGGGTTAATAATTCCCGTAACTGGGTTTTATCATATGTATTCAATTCAGGATTACTACTAGCCTTGGAACTAGGGTGATTTCTGGTTATGTATGTTCCTTGTTTATGTAAAAACCAAAAATCGTCTGGAGAATAATAAACCCCAATGGCAATGCCTTCTTTTCTAAAGGCATCAAATATTTCTTTTGTTATATCCCGTTTAAATGGTGTATTCATGATACCAAAGTTGGTGGTTTTAGTGTCCCACATGCAAAATCCATTGTGATGTTTGGTGGTGAAAACCATATATTTCATACCCGTCATTTTTGCAAGCTTTGCCCATTTTGTAGGATTAAAATCTGCGGGATTGAATGTTTTAGGTAGTTCATTAATATACCGATTCAGGTAATCCTCAGAAGCCATTCGCATGGTATGGCTTATATTGTAACCATATTGAACATCCACAGACCAATGAATAAACATGCCAAAACCAAGTTCGGTAAACCATTGTTCTCTCTCCGGTTTGTTTAAATTCAGTACTTTTTCCTGAGCATTTACAGAAAAGATAACAAATGTGAAAATTGTCAGTAGTAATTGGTTTCTAAGTTGTTTCATAATCAAATTGAATTTATTTAGTTGTTTCTTTTAATAACTGATTGTTGATAAAAAGTTTCCCCGATAACTATTGAAGCCGTAACCGAGTAATGCGCTTGCTTATTTCATTTTAATGTGTATCGTTTACTTCTGAATAGTTACTGGCCCTAATAAGCCAGAAGGAAAAAGCGCTGACGTAGCTTTATGCACTCGCATATTTGTGCGGGTTTTTCGCTGATTTTCGGGTATTTTTTTATCCCCTATTAATCGATTTGGCCATAAATTGACAACTTCTATGCGGAGGTCATTGTCCCCTTTTTTCAAGGCTTTAGAAATATCAACTCTAAATGGTTTTCGCCAAATCACTCCCAAGTCAACTCCATTTAGAATCACTTTGGCTGAAATATTTACTTCACCAAGGTCTAAATAAACCGGTTCTGACTTAGAAAATTTATTAGCCATCTGAAAATTTTTGCTATAGATAGCAGTTCCACTATAATGTTTTACAGCTTCTTCGGGACGATTAGTCCAATCCAGCAATTGCTCAAAATAAATTTTACCTTCTGATGGCTCTTTCTCAAGATTTGTTGTGGGATAAAACCATGTTTTATCAAACTGTACATCCCAACCGCCTTTGATTTCTGATATTACCTTTGGAGTTTCAAAGTTTTTACTTTGCTCGACTATGTCTTTCGACTGTTTGGTTGGAAAAGTAATAAAGTAGGAATCGTAAGCATCAAAAACCAATGGCAAAATGGTTCTGCCGTTTTGCTCTTTGTACTCAGGAAGCTTTAGTTTTTCGCCCGTTACAGGATTCCACAATTCTGGTTTACGGCCACTGACTCTGAAAGCGGCATTTATAACTTCCTTTTTATTCTTGCGATTTGCTAAAAAGTAGACTTCGGTGTCCGGAGTCGTTCGGTGAATAAAATCAATAAAGGTTGATTTACTATCGAAACTAATGGGGGCATCTGCGGGTAGATTATTCCCCTTTTCGTAAACGTTAAACTTTCCTTTTACCGTTTCTTCGGTTTCGATAGGTGCATAAGCAGGAAACAGGTTCATTTGCTTATCAAGCACTTCAAAATCGGGCTGAATGGTTTGTTCCAACAATACTTCTCGAATTGTTTTACCGAAAACAACACGACCTTTTCCGAACTTATGTTCCCTTACAGTTGTACCATTGATGTTTCCCCACAATTGGTTGGCTATTGATTTTACTTCATCATCGCATTGCGGATAATTCAGTAGTCCAGGGTCGTAGGTTGGGCGTGGCCCTATGACTGTAGCGCCTGCTTCCACCAATGATTTAATTTTCTTGATAATTTCAACAGGCATGAAGTTCTTCTCTGGCAACGACAATACAGCGTAACTCATACCATCGGGAAGAACAATGCGTCCATTTTCGATGGAAAGACGGGTTAGCAAAACTTCCGCGTTACAAACATCGTAATCGTATCCTTTGCCAAGTGAGGGATTTACATGTTTACCAGCGACAACATTAGGTGCCCAATCGCCATTGTAAAACAATACATCACCTACAAATAATCCGCTTTGCAGTACTGATGAAATGCGACTCAGGTAATTAATCCATGAACCAGCAGTCTGATTCCACCAGGTTACATTGGGGTTGAAATGCGTTCCTGCTCCGTACTCGTAACCGGGCATTCCGTCCTGCGGGCGTTGCAGGGTTTGTGTATGAAACGCAATGCGGTTGATGCCTTCACAGAAAGCTCTATCGGCCACCGGTTTCAATTTTTCAGGTGATTCTTCCCAATGCGTAACATCGGTAAATGATTCAGCAGTCGCAATTCGTTTTCCGTAAATATGAGCAGCCGAGGCAGTTTGTTTGGTGACGTAATTCTGATTGTTGTTATCTACAAAAGTCTTGTCGTTCCAGAACTCAGCCATCGGGCGATCTGATTTTCCTAAATTTTTCAAAGCATCAATGCAAACCGTACCTGACCAACTAGGACCAGCCGATTCCGATTCGGTCAGAATACCGTTTTTGTGTGACATTTCTGTTAATCTTCCGAGCGACTCATCGGCAAAAAGGTCTGCTGTTGTTTTGCGATAATCGTACAAAAAACGGTCCGATATTTCGGCACTTCCTACAATTCGGCCAGTAAAAACTGGAAGATATGGCGTTGGATCATAGCCTCGATAGGTTTTGAATTTCTTTATTAATTTATCTGTCCAGTTTGGGTAGCCATCTTCGTAACTATCCGTATGGAGATACTTAAAGGTTTTTCCCACATGCTCTTTTCCAGCATCTGCAATTAAAATGTCTCCCATGTATTTGAACATCGTATCAATCGATTGTGCATTTAGCCAGTCTACTGCCAATGCGCCTTTTGTCATTTCGGGTAATACAGCTACCAAGGGTGCTCCTGTGGCAACATGCCCAGTGCGCACAATTGTCCACTTTCCTGCGGGGACATCCCAATCAAGGCTTCCATCTGGTTTTAATTTACTTGTCAGATCAATTACTTCCCCCACCGGAATAGGTTGGTCGCTATTGGTTGCTTTCCATGGAGTTAGGGTAGGTTCCATCAAATCTTTAGGCAAAATAAAAACCGACGCATCTTTGCGGTTACTTTTGGCATCAAGCAATTGTAGGCGGGTAGAGTCCATCTTAGATGATAGGTCGCGAAAAGCAACTACTGCATTATCGCGATAATCCATCTTCTCTTTTGGCCATATCATGCTTTTTTTTACATTTAATTGGTAAGGCGGTTTATAACCGCCACGAGGGTCTGGCATTGGTAGTTTTCCGACAAATTTTAATGGGCCTTCCACTATTGTTTCTGACTGTACAAACCAACGACCATTCATTTCGGGTGTAATCCAGGGACCTCCCATCGTCCAGCCACTGGCACAGAAATTTACACCAACTTCAAGGTCTAAACGAGCAGCTTCCTTAATAGTATGTTTAAATAACTCTCTCCATGCCGGGGACAAAAACTCGGGTCCTCTTACAGGAATATTGGCAGCTCCCCAATTACCTGAGCAAATCAACGTTACACTACCCATACCCTTTGCTTTGAATGCTTCCAAATCTCTTGTAATGCTCTCTTTATCTGCAAGGCTATTTAGCCACCACCAGAAACTGGTTGGCTTGGCTGTTTGTATTGTTTTATCAAAGTTGATTGGAGCAGCATTATAATTATCGGTTTGTGCAGTAATAGTATGCAATCCAAACAATAGATTGAAAACCGTGAGTACTATCCATTTTAATCCTAAATTTTGGATTGACTTTTTCATTTAATTTGTTTTTTTGAACAGATTTAGTAAATCAATTGTATTCAACAGCGTCTGATATGGGCAGTATTTGAGAATAATTCTCGACCGCTACAGGAATCTTTTGGCCGTAAAAATCCGAGGTTTTTGAAAGTTTTGGCTTTGCCACAAGCCAATAATAACCGGATTTAGTAACTTTGTGGGAGTTTATAGCAATGTTATTGGCTATTAGATTAGCATTTTTGCTATCATTAGTTTTGGAATAATATACAGTATAGTTGGTAAACTCATCCGATTTTAGCCATTCCATTTTGTTTTTGTTCAAGGTCACTTTGATGGGTGCATATTCTTGAAAACGCCATTCGGCCAAGGTTTGAAAATACATGTCCTGACGCATTTTTGAATACTTTTTATCAAAGATTAAATTATTCAATTCGTCCGGATCATTTTTGAGATTGTATAATTGGTCAATAATGCCGTGGGTGTAGATGAATTTATAATCTCCTTGACGCATCATTCTGGATGGCACTTCTTTAGCTTTAGGAAGTAATAAATAATCGGCACCTCGAAATTCAGTATAAACAACCCTATCTTTCAGCTCGGAACCCGTAGTTAATACGTCCACCAAAGAAACCCCTTGAGCAGTTTCGGGAGTTTTTCCACCCACAAGATCGGCTAAAGTGGGCATTACATCTATCAAACTAACAATTGAATTATTGGTTATATTTTGTTTGAAACGTTTTGGAAAAGAGACGATAAAAGGAACATTTATGGCATCTTGATACATATTGTGTTTGCCTCTCAAACCATGCTCAAAAAGATGATCTCCGTGATCTGTGGTGTAAATGATGATGGTGTTTTCATACAATCCTTTATCTTTCAATGTCTGCACCACGCGACCTATCATATCGTCCACTTCTGTAATACAAGCGTTGTAAGCAGCCATTGAATTTTGTGCTTTTTCTGCGTTTTTGGGAATGTCGGTATGCAACCAATTTGGAACCCAAGGGTATTTGCCTTTTTTATACCAATCATCAAAGGTTTTAGGTAATTGATACTCCTTGGGATTGTGCATGTCTAAATACTTTTGGGTAGTTGTAAATGGCGGGTGCGGTTTTTCAAAACCAATATGAAGGAAAAAATTCTTACCGTCTTCTGCACGTTTGTTGATGAACTCTATTGATTTTCGAGTCACCACCATATCAAAGTTGTCTTCGTCATTTTGAACAAGCGTTGGCACATACTCTTCATTTAGATGCTCTGCCCCACCTTTGAAAGTATTACTATATTTTTTAAATTGTCTGTAACGCATATAGGTATCTTCACCTACTTCGTCTTGATAATGACCTCCAGGAAAATTGGTGTAATATCTTACGCTTATCTCATCAAAACCCATATAGTTGCCTTGTTTATAATCTGGATCAACATTTTTTTGCAACTCTCCATGAACATGCATTTTGCCTGGTGAGGCAGTGGTATAATTTTGTGTTTTGAATATTTCTGCAAGGGTAATTATACCTTCGTGATAGCCTGTTTTTCTCAGCACACCACTTTCAAACTCTTTAACTTTTCCGTCGGGCATCATAATGGGAGTTTTGTGATAAATGGCACCGTTGGCATAAGGATACATACCTGTTATTATCGAAGCTCTTGCTGGAGCACAAACAGATGCGGGTGTATAACAATTACTGAACATCACACCAGTTTTTGCCAAATTATCAATATTTGGGGTTTTGGATAATTTGTTTCCATAAGCACCGATAGCCTCTAGCTTGTGCTGGTCGGATATTATGAAAACTACATTAGGTTTTTTATTTTGTTGTGCATGAGTAGAAGCAATCCACAGCAATAGCAAAAAGGAAATCAGCTTTTTCTCTATCATTTTAATTTTATATTAGGTTCTACCCTAATTTGTATGGGTTTTTATTGGCTTTAGCTAAAATAGTATAGTTTTTGGCTAAAGCTAATTCTGCATTGACTTCATATTCCTCCAGCTAAAGCGGGAGGAATATGAAAATTATCTAATATCCCCCGTCAGTACTACCCATTTTAATCCTAAATTTTGGATTGACTTTTTCATTTTAATGTTTTAAAAAGCTAGAGTGTAGCTAACACTTGGATAGCTTTAGTTCTAAACTGTTCTGAAGTTGGATAGGTATTGTTCTTTTGCTTTTCTTCCTTCAAGTATTCATTCATTTTTTGATAAAAACTCTCATGTAAGTAATACGCCTTTGTTTTCTCACCTTGCTCATTAATAAGCGACATTTGTTTAGAGGCTTTGGTAACATCATCGTACTCATTGTTATACATTTGCCAGTGTAACGCAAAGGGTATATTTAGTTCTAATGATATCCTCATCATTTCTTTGGTTTCATCAAATTGTTCTTGTAAAGTTACAGGTCTTGTAGCGTCTGCCTGGTAACCGTACTCACCTATAAAAACTCTTCTAGAAAACGGTAAAGAAGGCTTTGGCTTAAGCTTTGATTCCAAATAATTAAAAATAGCTGTTAAATCGCTCTTAGTTTTGCTGTAGGTTTTACCTTTTATAGCTTCATAACTAGAATATGAAATTAAATCAACATCTACATTAGGTATTACCGTTTGCGCAACACAGGCTTGGCCATTCATGCCTTTTTCAACTAGATTAGCCTCTATATAATGATACATGAAAACATTTTTAGCTGTAGTTGCCGCTTTTGCGTCATCAATAGCTTTTTGTCTTATTTGAAACCACTTGGTCATGTTATTGAAAGCAGCTGCCGATGGCGTTGAAGTTGCATCAAAACTACCGTCCAACAACCAATCTCCCTCCCAATTGCCTATTAAAAATGTTTTGCCCGTATTGTTATATTTATTAAGAATGTAGGTAGCAAAATTGTACATTTCATTATACAATATTTTCTCATTAGCAGGAGTAATATTATTCTTCCAGTTAACATTTGTTAAAGTATGAACCCAAAAGAAAATATACTTAAAATCCATTTCACATGCTATTTTGTACTCTGGATTTTTAGAGAAAAGTTCTAAGGTAGTTTTACTAGGTACTGTCTCTTTAATCCCGTAAAGTTTTGCAGCTCCATTACCCAAAGTAATTTTAAGAATGTTAGAGCCCATCTCCCTCACTTTTTGTGCTTGTTCAATTAAACTATTGCTATTGGTGAGTTTGTAACTTCCAGATATAGCATGTGTTCCTAAAATAAAATTATATGGCTCTCGATCAACAAATAATTCTTTAAGAACTATCTTATTTTCCGGTGTAACTTCTTTCTTCTTACATGAAAACAATACCGTAGTTACAGATAACAAGAGTATTGCAAATAATTGCACACGATAATTCAAGGCTTTTTGAAAAGTGGCAATGTACAGGAGTAAACCTTGCTTGAAAGGCATATCTAAATTTAGTTTAACTGAAAAAAGCTTGTTAAAACGACTTATTTGTTTCATAAAGTTTGATTTAAATTAATCAAGCCTGATTATTAAAATAATCAGGCTTGATTGAAAGTAATGTTATTATTATCTCAAAAACTTTTGATTAATGATTTCACTTTCTGTGGTGTATCTTAAAAAATGTATGCCATTTTGAATTGCTGTTGGTAACGAGAAGGTATTATATCCTTTATTTACTTCAACAGATGTTTCAGATAATTTTCGACCTGAAATATCAAAAAGTTGTAATTTACCTTTTGTCTTATTTGGCGAAGAAAGAGTAATTTTCACATCTGATGAAGCTGCATAAACTGAAAGCTGTGAACCTGCAATTTTAGAGTCTACAGAAATTACATCAGATGATGATGTTTTACCATCAAAATCATGTTGTACTAATTTGTAATAATTAGTTCCGACAAATGGATTTTCATCAACTAAAGAATAATCATTGCTAACTTTAGAAGTTCCTGCTCCCTTAACTTTACCTATAGCAGAGAAAGTTTTACCATCAGCAGAATGCAATACCTCGAAATAGTCATTGTTATCTTCTGAAGCGGTGTTCCAATTTAATAGAACAGATTGATTTACCGCTTTGGCTGTGAATGAGGTTAAAGTGATGGGTAAAGTAGTTGGTAATGATGTGATAACTATATTATCGAAGTCAAAAGTTCCAGCTAGAGTTTGACCAGGAATGGTGAATTTAAACCTTGATAAATCAGATGAAGTAGCAGAAGCAGCTCCTTCATTTACTTCTAAAATATTCCCAACCCAAATGTCAAATTTGTCATCTCCAACAGTTGCTGTTGAACCGTCAGGAGCAATATATGATTTTGAGGCACCAGAATTGTTTGCTACAAGAGTAATAGTTTGAGTTCCATTATAGAGTGTACCAGTTGATCCACTGATAAACCAACTATCTGCCGTGGTTGATGAGTGAGTTATAGCTATCCTGCTGTGAAAATTTGATCCAACAACAGCATCTCCAGTTATTGTACTTCCAATTAAAAAGTTCACGTTTGGTGAAGTTTGATAGAGGCTAGTGTTTGAAACGGTATAGTTAAATTTACACTGAACAAGGTCTATGCTAGCACTCCCAAATCCACTAGTTCGTATCGCATAAAAAGGATTATTACTAGCAGAACCAGCTGTTGTTTTAACCACTCTCAATGCTTCATTGGTAATTGATGGGGCAGAAGTAGTGATGTTACCACTAAATATGGCCGTAAATTTATTAGCAGCAGTAGCGTCAACATAGTCTGTTGTAGCACCTCCAGCAGCAAAATCTTGAGTAAATAATGTTGTTTGTGCATTTGCCTTAATTCCGAAATGGATTAAAAGCGCCGAAATAAGTAAAGTTCTTTTCATAATTTTTTGGTTTAATTGGTTATGTATAAAAAATGAGGACTTTTTAACATTACAATTTTAAGTTTATCCTAAATAGATCTTGTGTACTATAGTATCAAAATATTGTATGACAGTATTAAACTATATTTAAAAGGCATTTAAGCATTAAGTAATTGACATGATCAAATGATAGGAAACTATAAACTAAACTGAAGTTTAGAGTTTAATTACAAGCTCATTTTACAAAAAATAAAATCAGGAAAATAAAATGAACATTTAATTAATGAGAGCAGAATTCGATTCTTTAAAATAACTGAATAGTAAACTGATTATTTAAAGCTTTAATTTGTTGGCAATCTATGATTTGCCCTATATTCTGCTGGCGAACAGTTATACTTCTTTTTAAATTCTCGGTAAAAATAAGATTGATTGCTAAACCCTGTTTTATAAAATATTTCTGAAACTGTAAGCTCAGAACTTAGTAATAATGAGGCAGCTTGTTGCAAACGAATACTTTTGATTAATTCTCCAGGTGTCATATTAGATAAAGATTTAAGCTTTCTATAGAAATTAGCTTTGCTCATCCCTAAAGTGTCTTGAAGATAAACAGCATCTAAGCTCTCGTCATCTATTTTTTCTTCAATTAAGGCAATGGTTTGTTCCAAAAATTCTTTGTCGTTATCTTTCATTCCAACATCTGGTATTTTTATTGGCGATTGATCTTTATCAAATAAATCATGCAGTTTTTGCTGATATTCTAACAGTTTCCTTATCCTAAGTAGTAAGTTTTCCGCATGAAATGGTTTTGGGATATAGGCATCGGCGCCAGCTTCGTAACCTTCATTTTTTTGTTCGGTAGTTCCCCTGGCAGATAGAATAATAAACGGAATATGGCATGTTTCTGGGGTGTTTTTAATAATATTACAAACCTCTAACCCGCTCATATCAGGCATCATGATATCGCTTATGATTAAATTAGGAATAATTTTCCTAACAATCTCTAATGCTTTTTTACCATTCTCGGCCTCATAAACATTGTAGATATCTTTTAAAATATCCTTTAATAAGTACCTAATAGAAGGCTCGTCTTCCACTATTAAAATACTCTTCTTTTCTTGATTTTCTACACTATTTAGTACAGCCTGCTTATTGTTTTTTAATATAGATTGCTCATCAGTACTATCCTGTTCAATAGCCATAGAGGTTAATAAATAGGATGGTGTTTCTAATTTATCTAGGCTGTCTTTAAGTTTCTCCTCATCAGCAGGAATATAGTTAAGCGGTAACTGTACGGTAAAAGAAATCCAGTGATTCTCTGATGAAACAGCAATATTCCCTTTTAAAAGGCTGACTAATTCTCTGGTAAATGCCAAACCAATACCTGAGCTTATTTTGCTTTGTTGGGTATCATCTACCACAAAAAACCGATCAAATAAATTAGACAATTCCTCTTTAGATAAATCGTAACCAGAGTTTGATAATTTAATTTCTAATTGCTGTTTTTCTGAATTTTTAACTACCGAAAATTGGATAGAATTACCCGCATGAGTATGTTTAAATGCATTTGAAAGCAAGTTAAAGATGATTTTCTCTAGTTTATCTTTATCTATCCAAATTTCTATTTGAGGTTCAATATTTACGCCATAATTAAATTTACTTTGATCGTTTAGGTGAGAAAATAACTCTGATATATTCGTTAAGAGTGTACTAATATTTAAAAAGCTGTAATGATTCTTAAGATACCCTGCCTCGGCTTTTCTAAACTCTAAAAGCTGATAAACCAGATAATTTAACCTAGAAGCCTGTTGGTTTACAATGGAAAGAAAGTAATTATGCCCTTGTTTAGTGTCGGTTTTAGCCTTAAGAAAATAGCGCTCAAGAGAACCTAGTATAAGTGTTAATGGTGTTTGCAATTCATGGGCAATATTGGTAAAGAAATTAAGCTGTTCTTGATGAATCTCTTCGTCTTTTTCCCTTAACATATGCTCCATAGACAACTCATATTGCATTTTCACCTTATTTCTTCTATATCTATAGAAAACGTAAAGCCCTGTTAAAACAATTATAAAATAGCATAAAAATGCAACCCAAGTAAGCCAAAAGTACTCCTTTACTTGAAGATTAAAAGCAACAGTTTCATTGGACCAAACACCACTTCCGTTAGACCATTTCACTTTTAAAGTGTAATTACCAGGTGGAATATTACTATAAGTTATTCTGTTATCCTCGCCTAAGAAATGCCAATCTTTATCATTTCCTTCTAAAAAATAGGCGTATTGACACTTTTCTGAGCCTGTGTAATCAATTGCCTTAATTTTAAGCTCAAAAAAATCATCTCCAGGAGCTAAAATGTATTTTTTAGTGTATGGATTATTTTTTGAGTTAAGAATAGTAAATAACGACTCCTGTTCAGAAAAACCAGCCATTTGAATCTCACTTAACAACAAGTTAGGTTGATAATTATTGGTTTTTATATTCTTTGGAAGAAAATAATTAAATCCGTAAATGCCACCAAAAAATAAGTATCCATCATCGTTTTTCCAAACTGCATTATCACTAAATTCATTACTTTGTAACCCATCCGATTCTTTAAATTTTACAATCTTTAATGATTTAGGATCAATTTTAACTAAACCTTTATTGGTGCTTGCCCAAATAAAACCTTCATTATCTTGCGTAATGGTGTGTACGGTATTATTAGGTAATCCATTCTCATTGGTAATTTTATTAAAAACTGGATAATCTTTATTTAAATCTTTTTCGTCTAAGTAATTTAACCCATAGCTAGTACCAATCCAAAGCTTGTTGCTTTTATCCTTGTATAAGGCCAATACATCATTATTTGAAAGACTATTTTTATAAGAAAAGGCATTAATTGTTCTAAATGTCTTTGTTTTTTTATTAAAAATACTCAAACCACCATAGCGACAGCCTACATAAAGCTGATCATTATTGCCGTTTTCTAAGGTATAAATCACATTATTACCTGGCCCAAACTTGTTACCCGTATAAGGATATTTTCTTAGGTATTGAATGTTAGGCTCACCTGATTTACTTCTACCTAATTTTAAATGAATTAACCCGTAAGTTTCTAGTCCTAACCAAACGGAACTATCTTGATCTATCAGAATACTGTGAATAGAATTAAAAGGGGCATATTTATTATGACCTATTAGTTTATCCCAAGTGTACCATTTCTTCCTAATTAAATCATACAATGTAATACCTGAAGCGTCTGAACCTACGTAAACAAAATTGTCTTTCCCTTTTTGGATAGCATAAACGCAGTTATCTAATAAATCTGAAACAGAATAAAAAATTTTGATGTTAGTGCTTGATGCATTGGGCTTACCCAAATTACTAATAGTGACAATACCATTCCCTTTTGTGCCAATCCATAATCGATTGTCTATTTCGTTAAAAGCTCTAATAGGACTGTTTATTTTCCCACCATTTGGTAACTGCTTTACTAATTCAAAATATTTTTGCTTCTCGGCAATTTTCACCACCCCACTTCCGTCGGTACCAATCCAAAGTACATTCTGACTACCAACAGCTAAAGAAGTAATTCTAACATTTTGTAGCGATTGAAGCTCATTACCTAAATCGTTAGATGGCTTAAAATCACTGGTATACTCATTTATTCCATTAGAATACCAAGCCAATATATAATTGTTTTTATAAGGTATAATGGCTTTTAAAGTGTATGGCAAAACCGCTACTTGCTTAAAATTAAGCTGCTTATTTACATTAAAAAGTTGCTTGTAAGAAGTAGTAAAAAAGATATTTTGACTATCGTTAAAAACATCAACTATATTAGTAGGTAAGTTTAAATTCTTGATTTTTGTAAACTTACCTTTTTGTTTTTGATAGATTTGTAATCCTCCACCTTGAGTTACAATCCATAAACGATTAGCGTAATCGATTATAATTTTTAAGATTTTCCCTTGCTTAAACTCAGGAAGATCACATCTTTTAAATTTTTCGGTTTTTACATCGAAATAATTTACATATAAGTCAGATTTTGGGGTGCCATAAATAACACCGTCCATATCTCTTTCCAATAAAAAACCCTTATCAACTACTTTATTATTTACGTTTCTACTATAAAAATAGTGTTTAAAGTCGCCGGTAAGTTTATCATATCTTGATATTCCCTCAATTGTTGCAATCCAAATATTCTTATTGTTATCTTCTTTTATTTGATAAATAATGTTACTCCCAATACTTTTAGTAGTATTACTTTGACTGTAGTTAAATACGTGGAAAGAAGACCCATCATACATATTTAAGCCATCCCATGTTCCAAACCACATCAGGTTATCCGAGTCTTGATAGATTACATTTAAGCAACTGTTTGATAGACCTGTACTATTATCTAATTGTTGTGAGTAATATTTATTTTGAGCATAAACATTAAACTGTATAAATAGTAAGAAAAAGATTAATACGGTAGTGGAAGATATTTTCAGTCTGAAAATATCTTTATAAGAAACCCCTATTATTTTAGAGAATTTATTTAAAAAGTAACTTAAAAATAGCAATGGTAACTTATCCGTTTATATTGTCTTGGACTAAGCTAATAAAAAAGAACTTAGTTAAAAAAATGATTTTGTTTTATTTAATGTTTCTATTGATATTATTACGATACTAAAAATAACGATAAGCGTATGATATCATTTGTTTTTTAAGATTCATACTGTATGTCTATTATTTTTTAATTGGATTTGCCGCCTTTTCTTTTGTTAAGAAATCTATTCTGTCTAATAAAGGTTTTCCCTTTAATTACCCCAAAGAAGTAAGAAATTCATCAACTAAAATCAATGTTTTAGTGAAATATAAAGGCTTATAAAATAAGGCATGTTCTTGGTTTTCGAACAACTGTAAAGCACATCGGCTACCCACTTTTTCCATTACGGTCTTATAGTATTCTGCAGTGGCTACTGGAATGAGCTTATCTTTTGTACCTAGAAAAAAAACCTTTGGTGGAGCATTCTTCTTTATGTTTATAAGTGGCGAAAAATCTTTGTATTGTTCTCAAATCCTTTCATAACCATATCCTCCAGTACCATTATCAATAACAGGATTAAACAAAACTAAAGCTTGTGTGATGCAACTAATCGATAAATCATCAGTAGCTTCATGAATTTGATTTTATTCTTTGTTTTATTTTATGTTGAATAAAATTAGTCAGAATTTATTTTTTTGTAAAAATAAAAAAAGCAGGATTTATCCTGCTTTTAAATGGTTTTATAAAAATAATCTTTATTAGATTTGTTTATTATTTACCACGAGCTGATTTTTTAGCTTTCTCAGCTTCCTTTTTCGCTTTCATTGCTGCATTTTGTTCATCAGTTAATACACCTTGTACTCCTTCATCAAATTTCTTACCGATAGTTTTCATTTTTTCAGCATTTGGTTTATTGCCTTCACCCGCGGCTGCTGTTACAGCATCAACAGCATTTGCTCTTTCTAAACCAAGAGCATAAATTTTTGATCTTTGTTCAGGAGTAAGAGTTACATATTTTGCAATACTTTCTGTAAGCCATTTGGCTCTTCCTTCTGGGTTTTTTTGTTGTCCGTTTTGTGCAAAGGTACTTGTAGCAACAGCTACAAATAAAATAATTGATAAAATGTACTTTTTCATTTTCGTTGCAATTTTTAATTGTTTGAGTTATAAATATAAAAGGTTTAATTCGCCCGTCTATTTGACAATATACGAGTGAAGATTCTATGCAATTGAACGTATTATTGAATATTAACGGTCATGTTAATAAGATTATTAAAAATCCCTCCTTGGAAATCTCTAGCTTCTAAAGTAAAAGCATCTGTACTTGGCGATGAACCATTGTACAAATATTTTACCACTCCTTTAGCCACTTGTTCTTGTGTAAAGGAAGAGTTTACAGTTAAAGGAATACCATTTAAAACTAAAAACCCTTTTTGAGGTGTAGCGGTTAATGTAAAAGAGATATTCTTATTTGCTGTACCAGTAAATCTTAATTCGTTTAAAGAAATAGCCTTGATTAGATTAGATAATTGAACATTAATTGGAGTATTAACCGTAGGTCTAATAAGACTAACTGGAGGACTGCTCAAAATTAATCTCGAACTAAATGCGCCTCCGCTAAATTCTTTAGAGCGAAAATGTGTGTTTAAATCTGGAACAACAGCACCGCCAATATTTACAAAGGTTTTACCGTCCGTTATAGCGGCATTATAGAAAGAGGTAACATCAATATTTACCCAAGTATTCCTCATTGCTGTTGTTAAACTTAATTCTCCAATTGAAATAGAACTAAAAGTTGGTGCAGTTACCCAGCTAACTGTGTTTTCATTCCAATCAACGTTTTGATCTTCAAAAAAACTCATATTTGTAGCATTTTGAATAGTATTGAAATACATTTGAAGCCTAACAGCTCCAATTCTACCATTAAAATTTGGCCTTCTCACCGGATATTGGGCCAAAATTCTTTTGCTAAAACTTGCTGCGTTGCCTGTTGCTCCAAATAATTTAGTTTGTACATCTTGTATACTTCCATAATTTCTTGTTCTGTTAGCAGTTCCATTTTGAAAGTAGGTGTCTTTAGTTACATAAATAGTATCGCTTAAAATATTAACACTTGATGGGTCTACTGGGTCGGCAGAATTTATTTTAGCTATATAGTAGGTAAAATTGTTTACTACATGAGCAACTCCATTAACAAACTCCAAATTTTGAGTTCTAACACTAGTGCTCACAGAGTTAGCATTAGGCGAAGAGTTTACAGTGAGCACATACTCGTCAGCATTACCTATAGTTCGGGTAAGATATAAACTATCATTACTTAAACTAGGGTAAGAATTGCTTACGCCAGCTTCTAAATCAAAAGATCTTACACGCCCCTCAATAATGTTATTGAGTAGTATATTTCTTAAAATTATGACTGGCACATCTTCTACACGATCATAACCTAAACCTGAAATAAAGTTTTCTAATACATCGTTATTAGGGATAATTATTGTAAGATTTCGTTTAGAATCATTTAATAAATCTTTTAAACCTGCATGCTCTATAGCTTTTCCAAATAAACCAATATTTGTTAATTGATTTTCTTGAAAGTTATTTTCTGACAAAAACTGCCAAATAGTTTTTGTTTTCAGGTTTAAGCCTGCCTGCTGATGTTCTACATCTTCGTTTTTAAGAAGCGAAAATTTCTCACAAGAAGTGATACTCATACTTAGTATCACGGTACAGATAAAAATCTTTAAATAAGTTAATTTGTTCATCATTTCTCGATTTTATTTGTAAAAATTATTTTGTTCTATCAAAGGATTTAGTCTGATGATGTTTAAATTAATTGGGAATAGGATATTTTCTGGATTACTTAATCCATTAATTGGTCCCATTACCGAAATAGCCCTGCCTGTTCTTACTAAATCAAACCATCTTTTACCTTCAAAGCATAATTCTTTTTGTCTTTCTTCTAAAATCACATCAATTGCTCCTCCTCTTGATAGCGCCATAAATGCTGCCATTTGATCGCTACCAGTTGGGCCTGTGATGTTGTTATTGGTAGGATTAGTAGCCGATGCTACGCCATACACTCTTTCTCTAATTCTTCTAAGCAGTGCCCAAGCGGCGGCTCTATCATTTCTAGCGACAAAGGCTTCTGCTCTTAGTAAAATAATGTCTGCTAATCGGTACAAAATTACATTTTTGTCATTATCTGTAGTTCTATCAAAAGTTCCTTTTGGGAACTGTTTAAATATTTGATCACTAGACTTAAAATTAGTCAAATTCCTTAAATCTGTTGCTGAAAATTTAGAAGCAAACTCTCCATTGGCTACAAACTGAGCAACACCTGAACCACCAGCAAATAAAGCTAATAAACCAGAAGTAGTGCCATCATCAAAGCTATATTCGATCTCAAAAATAGATTCTTGGCTAAAGCCATCAATAAACATTTTAGCGTATTCTGTATTATCAATATCAACTTGTGGTCTATTTAAATAATCTATATTCGGATCGTGTAATGCCGCTAATTTATACTGAGTAGTATTATCTATAACTCTTTTAGAAGTTATCAATGCGCTATCAACATTATTACGCCACATGTAGTAATCAGTAAGAATTGCATCTATAGCTCCTTTAGTTAAGGTAGCTCTAGTTCTTTTAGCATCTGTATAAGATGTTGGCAATAATTCCCTTGCTTGCAATAAATCTGCAGAAACTTGATTGTAAACAGCTAAAGTATCTGTTCTAGGTTTTTTAAAAGAATTGATATCTCCATTGTTTGAAATTGGCTCAGTAATTAAAGGGACTTTTCCCCAAACTTTGGTCATTAATAAATAGCAGTATGCTCTTAATCCTAATGCTTGACCTAAAACTCTATTATACTCAGCAGTTTGGTTGACATAGATTCCTTTATCTTTCATCTCCTTAACATTTTTGATAATGAGATTTGCCTGACCAATTACTCTATAAAAGTTAGTCCAATCAGAAATAGCTAAATCAGGACTTAATCTATTCCTTAAAAGAGACAAGTTGGTTATATTATCTTCTCTAGGTACTTCAAGAATGTCTGCTCTAGCTTCGCCGTATAAAACAAACTCTGTATTTAATGTAGATTGTAGTCTGAAGTAGGCTCCACTTAATGCAGCACTAGCTTGTGAAGGCTCGTTCCAAAAATTATCATTAGCATATTCTGTTAAAGGGTCTCGGTCTAAAGCAGATTTACATGAACTAGTAACAGCTAAAAGACAGCCTAATCCGATTATAAGTTTAATAATATTTTTCATGTAATTAAAATTTAATGTTTAAGGATAGGTTATAATTTCTAGTTCTTGGAAATGCGCCGTTATCAACCCCAAATCCTAATGGATTATTTCCAGAACTTACCTCTGGATCGTAACCAGAATAACTACCAAAAGCGAGTAGATTTTGAACACTAAAACCTATATTAGCAGCACTTAATCCAAGGTTTTTAGTAGCTTTTAAAGGTAATTTATAATTTAATGCTGCATTTTGAAGTCTGATAAAAGAGCCATCTTCAACAAATAAACTACTTACAGAATAATTCCTCATAGGGTCGCCTCTCACTAATCTTGGCACATTGGTTTCATCACCTTGTTCTCTCCATCTTCTTAATTGCTTGGTAGAATAATTTACATCAAACTGATTACCATCTAAACGTCTATTCAATTCGTTAAAGATGTTGTTTCCAAAAACTGCATTCACAAACAAGTTTAAAGTAAAGTTTTTGTAGGAAAAGGTATTTTGAAATCCACCAAAAGCTTTTGGTGTTGGATTACCAATAATTTGAAGGTCATTAATATCAATAATTCCATCATTATTAATGTCTTCAAAAATAACGTCTCCACCTTTAAAAATCTCTCCAGTAGAAGAACCTCTTTTGTATTGAGAAATCTGCCCATTAGCATCTAAATAGACGTTATCTTCATCTCTGGCGTAAACTCCTAAAGCCTTAAAACCATAAAAAACACCCACAGCTTCTCCAACACGAGCTAAACTAAAAGGATTTGGCCTATAATCTTCGTTGCCAGGTAATTCAGTAACTTTATTTCTGTTTAATCCAAATGTTACTGTTGATGACCATTTAAAATCTTTATCAATAACTACTCCATCTAAAGATAACTCAATGCCTTTATTACTTAAACTTCCGAAATTAAATGGAATAAAGCTGTATCCTGTTTGCGTAGGAATTTGTACATTAAACAATAAATCGCTACTATTTTTGGTATAATAATCTGCTGTAAGATTTAGTCGGCCTTTAAAGAATGAAATATCAGTACCTATGTCAAATTGTTTAGTGGTTTCCCATCTTAAATCTGGATTTCCAATTGCATCACCAGCAATAGAAGCCTCACCTAAATAAGAACCGGCTCTTACTAAAGTACCTTTTGAAGCGTAGTTATCAATATTTTGATTACCAGTTATACCATAACTTGCTCTTAATTTACCATCATATAGCCAGTTTAACTTTTTGCTCCATTTTTCTTCAGAAAAACGCCATCCTCCGGATACTGATGGGAAGTAAGAGTTTTGATTAACGGTTCCAAATCTAGAAGAACCATCTCTTCTCATTAAAGCAGAAAATAGGTATTTTCCTTTATAATTATAATTTGCTCTGGTAAAATAAGAAAGCAAAACGTTTTCCTGCATGCTCTGGCGAAAAGTAGATATACTTGCCGAGCCACTAATAGAAGTAATTTGGTTATCAATATTGCCTATCCCTCTAACAAAAGTACTGTTAGATTTAAAAATTTGGTAAGATTGCCCTAATAAAAAAGTAAAATTATGCTTTTTCTTAAACGTCTTTTTATAATTTAATGTGTTCTCATTCACAAATGAAGTTCGTGTCTCAGGACTATAATCACTAAAAATTGATTGCGCTGATAAATTAGTAGATAAAATTGGTGGATTGTAAAAGAAGCTTTCTGTACTGCTAAAATCTATCGAAGCATTAGTCTTAAAATCTAATCCTTTAAAGATAGTGGCAGTAAATTCTTGCTTGCCTAGGATACGCCATCTTTTCACATCATTGGTCATATATAAAGCTTGCGCTAAAGGATTGGGTCGTGATGATTCAAACAAAGGAATAAGGTTTCCGGTAATGGGATCATACGGACTATAGACAGGGAAGCTTCCTAAATACCTAAAAATAATACTGTTATCCTGTCGGTTATAACTAAAATTAGATAAATTGAAGTTGGTAGACCCCTTCATAAATTTACTGATGTTGTAATTAACTTTGGCATTTCCAAAAACCTGCTTATACTGTGTTTCTATAACAATTGGAGCTAAATCTCTGTAACCAGCGCTAATAAAATAATCTACGTTTTTCTCTTTAGAAGCACCACTTACACTTAAATCTAATTTTTGCTGAAAGGCTTCACGATACATAATATCTTGATAATTATAAGAATCACGATAATATGGGTGTAAAGAATCATATAAAGGAACACGGGTTGGAGGCAAACCGGTAGCGTTAAAAGCGGCATCGTAATTTGCATCTCTAAATTGAGACGCATTAAGAATTCCTATCTTTCTAGAAATATTTACAAAACTGCTATTGTATGCCAAATTGATAGTTGGCTTTGTGCTGATTCCTTTTTTTGTAGTAATCAAAATAACACCGTTAGAAGCTCTTGAACCATAAATAGACGCGGTTCCTGCATCTTTTAGCACTTCAATAGACTCAATATCTGCTGGGTTAATATCATTTAAAGGACTAAAAGATGTTCCATCATTTAAAGACGTAAACGAATCATTATTTACAGGAATCCCATCAATGATAAATAAGGGCTGACTTGCACCATTAATAGAAGAAACCCCTCTTAGGGTAATGTTTGCACCCGCTCCAGGCTCTCCAGAATTATTAGTGATTTGTAAACCAGCAATTTTACCTTGTAAACTAGTATTGATAGAACCTCCCGCAAACTGATCCATTTGTTCTGCTTTTATTGAGCTTGCAGAACCAGTAATCTCGCTCTTTGCTTGGGTACCATAACCCACAACCACTACTTCATTTAAATCTTTATAATTTTCGACTAACTGAACATTGATAATGGTTTGAATGCCCACTTTTCTTTCTGTGGTTTTAAATCCTAAGTAAGAAAAAACTAGAATGGCGTTCTCATCAGAAACTTTAATACTGTATTTACCATCAATATTTGTTTGGGTAGTGTTAGTAGTATTTTTCGCGTTTACAACTACTCCAGGCAAGGCTTCTCCGTTTTTATCAGTAATTGTACCGGTTACTACGATGTCTTTTTGCTTCTGATCTAATACTTTTTCCATTGAATTGCGCTTCTTAGAAAGAGTAATATAAGCGTCGCTAGAGGCACTAACCTGTAGGATTGTTGTCGCAATTAATATAAATGTAAGCTTCACAATTAGCAAACTTTTTTTGAAGGAGGTATGGTTTTGCTTTTTGTGTATAGGGCTTCTATCATAAAAATTCATACTTTTAATTTGGTTTGGTTTATAATTAGGTCTGTTGCTGTTAATTAAAGTATTAACAATCCCTCAGTATGTCATCATTCCGAAAAATTGTTTTTACAAAATTTCTATATAAAAGTCGCTCTAATTATTTAGTAATTAAAAAGACGGCCTTGTTATAATTGGTTTTCAATTCAAAGTTATGTAAAACGTAAGCTCCATTAGTGTACAAGAGTACGATATGACTGTACAATAGTCTAATTTTATTAAAAAGTGTAGTGGTAAGGTATTTGTTTATATTTAATCAAAAGCACTAGTTTAACGTGAAATCTAGCAGCTCATATTTTTTACAATAAATTTAATCGTTTTTTTAGCGTTCATTTTTCGTTTGTCTCTTTTAGAGTGAACGGGTTTTTTTTGAATGGAAAAAAGATGACAAATCTTAGTTTCGTCTAATTACTTAATGTCGTTGCTACAATCATAGCCCTTTTATTACCCACCACCAATGTAGTCAGGCTGTTTTGGGGTTAGGGATTGCAGCGACACCCTTTTTTGTGCTTTCGCCGCCGCTTAGGCTGACAAATAAAAGATACAGTGTAAAGCCCGTCCCGATAGCCATAGGGAAAACGCCCAAATAATTTTAAACAGAAAACTCTTCCAATAACAAGAAATAAGCAATTATTATCAATCTTAAAATTTTATCTTTGCCAATTATTAAATAATCCAACATTTAAGTTTTGACCAAAAAAGATTTTAAACGTTATACCATCACATCTGCTTTGCCTTACGCAAACGGACCATTACATATTGGGCATTTGGCTGGTGCATATTTACCTGCCGATATTTTTGTACGTCACCTGCGTTTACAAAAAAAAGATGTAGTTTATGTTTGCGGTTCTGATGAGCATGGTGCGGCCATTACTATAAAAGCAAAGAAAGAGGGTACAACGCCACAGGCAATTATAGACCAATATCATACTCAAATTAAAAAAAGCTTTGAGGATTTTGGAATTGCTTTTGATATTTATCACCGTACATCATCACCTATCCATCATGATTTATCTCAAGAGTTTTTTCTAAACCTTTACGAAAAAGAGGAGTTTGTAGAAAAATTTTCTGATCAATATTTCGATGAAGAGTTTCAACAATTTTTAGCAGACAGATACATTATTGGAACTTGCCCAAATTGTGGTAACGATAATGCCTACGGCGACCAATGCGAAAAATGCGGCACTTCATTGAGTCCGACAGATTTAATAAACCCACGCTCCACTTTAAGTGGAAATGCACCAATTTTAAAACCAACTAAACATTGGTATTTACCTTTAGACAAATATCAACCTTGGTTAGAAAAATGGTTGTTAGAAGGCAAAAAAGATGTTTGGAAAACCAATGTTTACGGCCAATGCAGTTCTTGGTTAAAGCAAGGTTTACAGCCTCGCTCCATGACCCGCGATTTAGATTGGGGAATTGATGTTCCTCTACAAGAAGCCGAAGGAAAAAAGCTTTACGTTTGGATGGATGCGCCAATTGGCTATATATCTGCAACCAAACAATGGGCAATTGACAACAATAAAGACTGGCAATTATACTGGAAACAACAACCCAACAAAGAAGATGACGCTTGTCTAATCCATTTTATCGGAAAAGATAATATCGTATTCCATTGTATTACATTTCCGTCTATTTTACATGCACATGGCGATTATATTTTACCAACCCAGGTGCCAGCAAACGAGTTCTTAAATTTAGAAGGCGATAAATTATCTACTTCTAGAAACCATGCGGTTTGGCTGCATGAATATTTAGAAGCTTTCCCGGGCAAGCAAGACGAATTACGTTATGTGCTTACATCTATTATGCCCGAAACTAGCGACAGCGAATTTACTTGGAAAGATTACCAAGCCAGAGTGAATAACGAGTTAGTGGCTATCCTTGGGAATTTTGTGAACAGGGTAATGATTTTGATGCACAAATATTTTGACGGAAAAGTATTAGGTGGAAAAAAATTGACCAATCAATCCTTGTTTGATGAAATTGGAAAAGCATATGATGGGGTCGAAAATCATTTAAATGATTTCAAATTCAGAAATGCCATTTCTACAATGATGGACGTTGCCAGACTAGGTAATCGTTATTTAACCGAAAACGAACCTTGGAAAACATTTAAAGAAAGCCCGCAAGAAGCTAGAGATGTTTTGCAAAATTGTTTACACATTATAGCGCACATGGCTACTTTGGCTCAGCCATTTTTACCACATACATCTGAGAAAATATTCGGCATGTTGAATATGGAAAAAAGCGTTTTAAATTACGATGAAGAAGTGGTTTTTGGAGACGGCCATCAATTAAACCCAGCTGCTTTATTGTTTGAAAAAGTAGAAGATACGGTTGTTGATGCTCAAATTCAAAAATTAGCAGATGCTAAAGAATCAAATAAAGTGGAAACGAGAGCATCGGTTTTACCGGCAAAAGATAACATCAGTTTTGATCAATTTGCTAGCTTAGATATTAGGGTAGGAACTATTTTAGAAGCAGAAAAAGTAGCTAAAACCAAAAAGCTTTTAAAACTCAAAATAGATACCGGCATAGACCAAAGAATAGTAGTTTCTGGCATTGCCGAGTTTTTTGAGCCAGAGCAGATTATTGGTCAGCAAGTGACTATTTTGGTGAATTTAGAGCCTAGAGAAATTAAAGGAATTCTTTCGCAAGGAATGATTTTAATGGCAGAAAATTCGGATGGAAAACTTACTTTTGCCTCTCCGGTAGAAAATTTTGCTGCTGGTAGTGTGATAAGGTAAAGTACTTGGCCCCGTAGTTCAACGCCCGCCCGGCTGAACGCCGTTCGGACGGGGATAGAATAGAAGTTTCCTAAACTTTAAAATTAGGTTTTATTGGTCCCGTAGTTCAACGGATAGAATAGAAGTTTCCTAAACTTTAGATGTGGGTTCGATTCCCGCCGGGACCACCAATACAAGCCGATATGTATTATACCTATGTTTTAAAAAGTGAAAACAAGTATTTTTATTATAAGGGTCATTGTCAAGATTTAGAAATAAGATTGAAACAACATAATTCAGGCTTTACTCAATCTATCAAGCCTTATATTCCTTTAAAACTTGTTTACTTTGAAAAATTTGAAACTAGAGAAGAGGCGATTAAAAGGCAGAAATATTTTAAGAGTGCTGCTGGAAGAAAATTTCTAAAAACAAAAATAGAAGTTTCCTAAACTTTAGATGTGGGTTCCCTACCCGAATGAACTCGTTTAGGCAGGAATTCTCACTCGAACAACAAAAACTTAGCATTGCAATTTTTTTTTATATTTGCTATCAATCAATATAAACTAACCATTTCAAATAATATGATAGCTAAATTTTTATCAAGCAAAAAGTCTCTTTTCGTAATAATTGCAAGTGTAATCGTATTTTTAGGTAGCACCGCAATGACAGCATCCATTGCTGATAACCCAGATGCAGTTGTTGGTGTTTGGAAAACCGGAGACGGAAACGCGATTGTTCGTATTTATAAAAACGGAGAAAAATATCAAGGTAAAATTGTTTGGTTAAAAGAACCTAACGATCCAGAAACTGGCAAACCTAAGCTAGATAAAAATAATCCTACAGAAACCTTAAAAAATCGACCAATTCTTGGTTTGGTAAATACTTGGGGATTTAAATTTATTGAAAAGGATTTGTGGGAAGACGGAAATATTTACGACCCAAAAAGCGGAAACACCTATTCTTGCACTATTAAAATGACTAACGCTAACACGATTGAAGTTAGAGGCTATATTGGCGTTTCTTTAATTGGAAGAACAGATGTTTGGACCAAACAAGTTGTTAAAAACTAAGAGCTTATTTAAATTTATGTTTTAAAATTTGTTATAATATATAATTTATGTTTGTAGGTATTTTAGGTTGCCACGCTTGTCTCCCTCTAGAGGGAGATTAAGAGGGAGGTTCTGCATTTTGAATGATGAATTTTATTTGCTTTATAACTAACTACCCTCAACCCCTGCCAGCGGGGGGACACCTGTCTTATGGCAATACAATTAGATCAATAACATGATTAGATAAATTTAAACATGCTCTAAGGCGAAACAAAGTTAAGACTTAAGTTAAAGTAGAACGTGTTGCCCAAGTTGCTTGTAAAATAACGCTGACTTGCCTCTCTTGCGTCGTACTGATTCATAACATCAAAACGATAATTGTGTCTAAAACCAGCTTGTGCGCTCATCCAAAGAAAGCCGCTTAGCTTCTTATCCCAAGCAACCCTTGGTTTAAGTTCGCCTCTTTGTATAAAAACTTTACCATTTGGGCTATTTGGCAAATTCATTAAAAACTGGTTTCCTTCTAATTCAAAGCCTAACTGAAGAATATTTGAAGCTGAAATATTATATTTTACATGACCACGGGCTGGCAATAAAAGCTCCATCCCCCAATGGTCGTTAAAGCTTTTGTTCCAAAAAAGAATGGGTACGTGTAAAATTCTACCTGCTCTATAAGTACGAGAAATACCAGCACCAATCATGTTTTTGTCTGATGTTTTCCAGCCGTAAATAACTGCTCCGCTTACGGTAATTGCATCGCTAGAAATATCACTAAAACTTTGAAAAACACCGTTCATATCTGCGCTAGCTTGTACAATTAGAAAATTCTTTTCATTTAATGGCTTAAAAATAGTGGTATTAATACCTGTTGTAGTTAATGCTTTGCTATCAAGGTTTTGAGCAAATGCATTGTTACCTGGGTTATCAATATTAAATCTGCTTGCCCAATAATTTGCCCCTAATTGCCAAATAATTTTGGTATTTGACACAACCGGAATATTAACTTGAGCTTTGAGTGCCGAAACTTGATTCACGGAAAAATCTTGAGTTGCCTGAGAGGCTTCAGAAATCCTAACTCCGGGCATGTTAAAGCCTCCCTGGTATTCGTAACCTAAGCTTACTATTCTTTGCGGAAGCTGGTTAATTACTTTTTGGTTACAGAAACGCTTAACACCTTCTGCGTCGCCAAATTTGCTATAATCTATAACTTCTGTTGTATCTTCTTGCGCTAATGCGAATACAGAAGAAAACATCAATAGATAAAATAAAATTTTACGCATGATTTTGGTTTAAATTGGTTTGCCTCAAATATAAGTCACCAAACATTTATCTTTTTAATTATTTTTTATTTTTTGAACGAAACTTGTTTATCAAAATAAGAAATATTAATAGTTGAAACCGATTGCTTTGTTAATAAAAGTTGAAAAAAAAATTATTTTGATTACCATTTTACATGCTCTTCTATAAAAGCAATTAACTGTTTAGCCATAGCTGCTTGTTCATTTCGTTTTGGATGACCCGGTGTATTTTTAAACGGAAAAACCACATTAAAAATTTTACTGTCGTTTAATTGATCTGTTGCTAATTTAATTATTCCCGGCCATTTAGAACCTTCTTTGGTAGCATCCATATTCCCTAAGGCACATATAATAGTAGCTTTTGGATTGTTTTTTCTAATGTTACTAATCAAATTTTTGTAAGCATTAATGATGAAATCATCAGTAGGTTTTTGAGTGCCAAACCTCGCTTTAAATTGAGGATTATTGGGCTGGTTAACAATCCAAGAGTCGTTTTGAAGTAGATTTATCACAATTACATCTGGTTGATAGTTTTTAAAATCCCATTTACTGTTGCCGTCAAGCGGATTTATTCGATCATAAGTTTCGGGCATAATCTCCGGAAACCAGCTAACTGTTACTCCTATCCCGCTACGTGAAGTGCTCATATATTGAGCTTTAAAATGTCGAGCTGTAATAGCTGCGTAAGTATAATAATTGTTGAAATATTTAGGCTCGCCAGAATCTGATAAGCCTGTTGGGGTGTCTACACCGTGTCCGGCTGTAATAGAGTTCCCATAAAATTCTATTTTACGTTTGGTTAATTTGCTTGCCTCTAAAATTTCAGTCCCATCGCTAAACTCAAAACCGTAAAACTGATTAGCCGATGTACTATTACTTAATTTAGTTAATGTTAAACGATGTGCTCCAGCGCTTAAATTATTTGCTATTTGATAAAAACGAGCAGGTTCATCTTTTATAACTTCTATTTTGGTGTATATAGAATCATCAATAATTACATAAAAGTAAGCGTTTTCCATGGTTGATTTTAATTTAGCTTTTATAATTTCAGCACCTTTAAAATTAATGTTTATGCTTGTTCCAGGCCAGTAAATAGAGGTAGAATCTGCGTTTAGATTTACCCTTCCCTCGTAATTAATCTGTTTGTGATTTGGTTTAATAATAGTTTGTGCAAACGCATTTAAAGTAAATATTAATGAGGCAGCAACGTAAAAAAGTATTTTCATAATTTGGTTTGTTTATTGGTTACTTCAATGGGTAATAATTTTAATTACCCATTAAAGGTATAATTAAGTTATTGTCATTTCAACTTTTGATAGAAACTTCCTTAGCGTTTGGCGATCTAGTTTATAAATTCATTTTAACATTTTTTTCAAGTTCTTGAATTTTACTCTTAACAATAAGGATAAATAGAACTTGGTACATTTGTTAGATTGCCATACGTCTTAATAAATTATTGGGCCTTCTTTTAGAAATACTTATACCAAAGCATAAAAGCATTTTCCAAAATTAGATTGGATTTGCTGCCCTGCCTCTCAACAGTTTATACTGCTATTTTTCTGTTACCAGTATAAATCAATAATATTTTAATTTTAAATTGCTTTTTTAAACTAGTATTTGAAATGAAAAAGTATTTATTGACCTTATTTTTATTCTCGGCCATATATCAAACCCAAGCTCAAGAATTAGGAAAACTGAGTGTAGATAAAATTATGCGTGACCCTGTTTGGATGGGTATTTCGCCATCAAACATTCAGTGGAGTGCAGATAGTAAAACCATTTATTTTATGTGGGCAACAGGCAATGAGAAAAAAGCATCGTGGTATTTCATCACTACCTCAAACACCAAACCTCAAAAATTAAGTAAAGAACAGGAGGTTGCATTGCCATCTTTCAGAGGCGTATTAAACGAAGCAAAAACTAAAAAGCTTTACGAAAAAAATGGTGATATTTTTGTTTTGAACACCAAAACAGGATTCTCTAAACAGATAACCAATACTATAGAAAGAGAAAGCGGAGTAAGCTACACCGATAACGAATCGTCTATTGTTTACCAGCGTGGCGATAATTTATTTGAGCACTGTTTAACCGATGGTAGAATCATACAAATAACCAATTTTATTAGAACCAGAAAACGTCCTGATGCAAAATTAAATCCTCAAGAAAAATGGCTTAAAGACGAGCAGTTGGCTTTGTTCGATATCATCAAAAAACAAGAAGAAGAAAACGAGGCCAATAAAATTGAGGCTAAATTTAGAACTATAAAACGACCAAAAGAATTAAGCATAGATGATAGTTTTTTAAGCGGATTACAAATGAGCCCCAAAGGCGATTATGTAACTTACCGATTGACTAAAAGAGCGGAGGCAAAAATTGCTGATGTACCTAATTATGTAGATGACAGCGGTTTTACCACCAATATTGGCACACGCACCAAAGTGGGAGCAGCACAATCTACCAGTGTAACTTACATTTACGATATTAAAAATGATACGGCTTATGCTATTAAAACAGCCGATTTACCCGGCATTAAAGATTTGCCAGATTACGTAAAAGATTACCCAAAACAACTTGCCGAGCGACAAAAGAAAAACGAAGATAGATCAGTAAACATTGGGGCTTTGGTGTGGAATAAAGAGGGATCAAAAGCAGTAGTTACTATTAGCGCACAAGACAATAAAGACCGCTGGATTATGCTTTTAAATCCTACAAATGGCTCGTTAACTTTATTAGACCGTCAAAGAGATGAAGCTTGGATTGGCGGTCCGGGTATTAATAGTAGTTTAGGATGGATCAATCAGGAAACTTTTTACTTTCAATCCGAAGCAACAGGATATTCGCATGTTTATACCATAAATGTAAATACTAAAGAAAAAAAGCAAATTACATCAGGCAATTGGGAAGTGCAATCTTTAGATTTATCGGCAGACAAAAAGACCTTTTATTTTACTGCAAATAAAGAACACCCAGGCATAAAACACTTTTATAAAGTAGCCATTACAGGTGGCGAACCTGTAAAAATTACTAGCTTAAAAGGCGGAAACGAAGTTAGTCTTTCTCCTGATGAGAAATACATCGCAAACTTATACAGCTACACTAACAAACCAGGCGAATTGTATTTACAAGCCAATAAACCCAATGTAAGCGCTACTCAAATAACACAGTCAACCACCAAAGATTTTAATTCTTACTCATGGCGTGACCCAGAAATGGTAACTTTTGATAATCGTTATGGCAAAAAGGTTTATGCTAGGTTATATCAATCTGCTAATCCAGACCCGGCAAAACCGGCTGTAATTTTTGTACATGGTGCGGGTTATTTACAAAACGCACATTACTGGTGGAGCACTTATTTTAGAGAGTACATGTTTCATAACTTTTTAGCCGATAATGGTTATACCGTTTTAGATATTGACTACACTGGAAGCGCTGGCTACGGCCGAGATTTTAGAACAGGCATTTATCGCCACATGGGTGGTAAAGATTTAACCGACCAAGTAGATGGCGCAAAACTTTTAGTAGATAAATACGGCGTAAACCCTAAAAATATTGGAATATATGGCGGCTCTTATGGCGGCTTTATTACACTAATGGCATTATTTACCGAGCCTGATGTTTTTGCCGCTGGGGCGGGATTACGGTCGGTAACGGATTGGGCTCATTATAACCATGGTTATACCGCAAATATTTTAAACGAGCCATATTACGATGAGATAGCCTACCAAAAAAGCTCGCCAATAAACTTTGCAGCTGGCTTAAAAGGCAGATTGTTGATGTGCCACGGTATGTTAGATTTAAATGTTCACTTTCAAGATATTGTGCGCTTATCACAAAAACTTATCGAACTTAAAAAAGACAATTGGGAGTTAGCAGTTTATCCAATAGAAGACCATGGTTTTGTAGAGTCAACTAGCTGGCGAGATGAATACTCGAGGATTTATAAACTGTTTGAAGAGGAGTTGAAGAAGAAGTAAAGCAATATTAAACTGTTTTTTTTGGCATTTTAACACGCTATCCGCTCATACTGCACATGGCTTTATGCTTATGGCAGGTATCCGCTGCTATCGTTAATGCGTTGATGTTGTAGCTTAAACTTCGTGTTGTTATTTTCTTGAGGTTTTGAGATAAAACTTATCCTCATACCATTTCGATGGATTATTATCTATATAGTTTGCAATGTTTTGATAAGCTTTTTCATCACGAACAATGTTTTCGTAATAATTACGATGCCATAAGGGTTTTGAGTCATCACCAATTTGGGTTATATTATTTCTGTACCATTTAGTCACTCCAATTTTAAAACCTTTTACTATAGAGCTTATAGAACGTGGGATCATTTTCTGAAACTCGTGTTTTTGAGTTACCGATTTTTCTTCTTCGTTAAAGGTTATTTGTACAATGCCATGGATGTGATTTGGCATCACTACATGCTCATGTAGTGTTACGTTAGGAAAGTGAGCGGGGATTTGGAGCCAACAGTCGTTTTCTATTTTGCCCAAAGGGCTTAGTTGCATGTAGGGTTTGTAGGAGAGGTTTTGTTTTGGCAGGTTTGGTGTGAGTGGGTTTGGTATGGGCAGAAAATCTTCTGCCCTTACTGCCTCTGCACCGTCTGCCCTTACTGCCTCTGTACTGTCTGGCTCTGCATCGCCTCCACTTACTACTTCTCCAAAGAGACAAGCTCTTTGGTGCAGTACTATAGTGATGAAGTATAAGCCAGCTTGTGAGTAGTCATATCCTTTTAGTCGGATGGTTTTACGATGGTGCTTATCCGGATTGTAAGGCATTTTTGTTAAAAAAACAATTTTTGACTTATTGTTTTACGTTTTAAATTGCGTTAACGGTAGAAGCGATATCCTTTTTTGCTACTTACCACTTAGCAAGTAGCAAAAAAGATAAAGCGAATGACGTGTTAAAACGCCCATATTATGATTTTGCAAGCGCTGTTGATATATTTTTTACAAAGTATATTATTGATATTAAGCCCATAGGCAATATACTAAACACTAAAGCTATTTTTAAAAGTGATAATGAATGGTTTTGACTGTTGCTTATAACTAAATCGCTACTTATAAAAATGAAAAGCAATGTGAAAACTGAAATAACAAAATGTCTATGAACAGATATTTTTGGTATTGGTTTATTTGCTTTATGTAACAAGTAATAAGTTACTCCAAATATTGAAAATGCAAGTGCAAAAAGAAATATTATAGACAAATAATCAGTAACATAAAATGTATCTAAAATATTATAAGTTATAATTTCATTATAAAAAATTGTGCTTAACAATAATAGTAAAGCTGCGATAATAAATACTGGATATTTGATCATTACTTCTTTGCCTTTACTTTTTTCTCATCAGGTACGCTTTTTGGCTCTGGCTCAAAACTACGTTGTCCTCTGGTGTTTACTACCAAATTTAACATTTGAGTTGATGTGTTTTTACCCATTTGTAAGGTTACTTTGTACTTGCCGGCAGGTAAATAGCTGTCTCCATTTTCGGCAGTGTTAATAGCAGAAATTTTAAGTTCTTTTTGTAAATCTACAGCTTTTGTTTGATCAAAAGCGAAAGTGTATAAAGCATAATTCAAGCCTTTTTCCGCATTATCTATTATTGTTTGTAATACAACTCCGTTTAAAGATGAAATAGTGATTACAGCCGTTCCTTTTTTATTGGTAAAATATGGGATTTTGAAAGTTGGTTCAAAAAATTCGCCGCTAAACATTTTACGTCCCCAAGCGGTACTGTAGTTTACACTTTCTAACTCAAACAAGCTTAATGGCTTGTTTAAAACACTATCAGTAACTAATTGTAATTCTTTTAGACTGGCTTTATACAAAGATCGACCATGTGTTGCCACAATAATGTCTTTTTCTCGTGGGTGTATCACTAAATCATGTACGGCTACGGCTGGTAAACTTTTACCAAAGCGCTCAAAAGTTTGTCCTTGGTTTAAGCTTACATACAATCCATTATCTGTACCTACGTATAAGATATTTTTATTTTCTAGGTCTTCTTTAATTACGTTTACTGGCTCTGCCGGAAGGTTATTGCCTAGTTTAGTCCATGTTTTACCGTAATCTTTAGACATATAAACATAAGCGTTAAAATTATCATAACGATATCCGTTTAGAGAAACGTAAACTGTACCCTCGTTAAATTTTGATGGGTAAACCTGAGATACCCATAAATTTTGAGGAAGATTATCTGATATTTTATCCCAATTGTAACCACCATCTTTGGTTACGTATACTAAACCATCATCGCTGCCGGTATATACTAAACCAAACTTTAGTGGCGATTCTTCTAGAGTGGTTAAAGTGCCAAAAGTCACGTCTCCTTTTACACCGCCTTTGGTCAAATCTGGAGAGATTGGCAGAAAATCTGTTGCTTTATTTAACGATCTAAAAACTCGGTTTGCTCCAAAATAAATTACATCCATATTGTGTTTAGAAATATGGATTGGTGCTTCCCAATTCCATCTTAACGGACGCTCTCCCAGTTCGTGTTTAGGTTGAAAAGGCAATCTTTCGCCCGTTTCTTTGTTGTAACGATTATAAACACCATACTGCGAACCTGAGTAAATCAAATTGTTATCACGGGTATCGATAACTACTTGCATTCCATCGCCACCGCCAATTCTTTTATAAGGATAAACGCCATTATCATACCAACCATATCCAAATTTATAATTTGATGGGCCCATCCAAACGCCATTATCTTGCAAGCCACCAAATACATTATAAGGTTTTTCCATGTCTACATTTACCGAGTAAAACTGTCCAACCGAAGGTGTATTTGCTTTAAACCAAGTAGCACCATCATCATAAGAGATGTTAATACCACCATCGTTTCCATTAATAAGGTGGCCATCTTTATTGGGGTTTACCCATAAAGCATGATGATCTGCATGTACATTACTTGCATCTATAGATTTAAAAGTACGTCCACCATCAACAGATTTCCAGATAGGCACTCCCATAATGTAAACTTTATCCTCGTTTTCTGGCGAAACATTAATTTGCCCAAAATAGTATCCGTAAGTGTTATAAAGGCCTTTCAAATCCATGTTATTGGTTTTTTTCCAAGTTAAACCAGCATCGTTAGAACGGTAAACTTCTGCTTCTACCGGTGGCGGTGCAAATACAGAAGTGTAAGGATCGTCAATAAACTCGGCCAAAGCCGATGGTTTTATCTCGTCTAATGCCACTTTTTCTTTTACCCCTTTGGCTGTATATTTTGCAGGAAAACGGTTTGTTCTTAAAAAATCCGCTAACTTTTTATCGTCTAAAACGGCAAACTCTGCTTTGGTAATTTTAGCAAAAGTTTCTATTTGGTAATCATCATTCTTTGTTGCTTTCTTTTCTGTTTCTCTTGGAAATTGATTATCTAAAATGGCATAAACAATTTTAGGATTTTTAGGGTAAATGGCTAATCCTATACGGCCTACACCGTTTCCTGTTGGGAAACCACTAGCTGGAGTGTTTAACAAATTCCAAGTTGTGCCACCATCTGTAGATTTATAAATGCCTGATGTTGCGCCTCCTTCTACAAAATTCCAAGCGGTACGCTCACGATGCCATGTTGTGGTATATAATATTTGTGAATTAGATGGATCTACAACTATGTCTATTGCTCCTGTTATATCATTTATAAAAAGTGTTTGTTTCCAGGTTTTACCTCCATCTTCTGTTTTGTAAACACCTCTTTCTTTGTTTGGCGAGTATAAATGACCAATGGCAGCAACCCATACAATATTTGGATTTGATGGACTGATAATTATACGACCAATGTGTTGAGTTTCTGGTAAACCCATCCACTGCCAAGTTTTACCCCAATCGGTAGATTTATAAATTCCTGTACCGGCATATGAGGAACGGCTGCTATTGTTCTCGCCAGTACCTATCCAAATTGTTTTATTTTTCCAGTCTATGGCAATATCACCAATGGTCATTGTTGCTTCTTGCTGAAAAAGAGGCTCGAAAGAAATTCCGTTATTTTTTGTGTACCATAAACCGCCTGATGCATAAGCTGCAAAAAACTGAGTAGGATCTTGTGGGTTAACGTCAACATCTACAATTCTACCACTCATGATGGTTGGGCCAATATTCTCGAATTCTAGATTTTGAACCAAAGAGCTATCGCCTAGCATTTGCCTTTTTTGAAAACCATCTAGCCTATCTTTGGCAGTAGTAGGTTTTGTGTAATCTATGGCCTTATTCTTGTTTTTTTGAGCAAAAGCAAAAGAATTAATTACCAATAAGGTTAAGCAGGATAGTAAGATTTTTTTCATTATTTAAAGGTTGTACCAATTTTGAATAAGCAATTTAAAAATTAGATTTTAATATAATCTCTTGTATGAATTTTATTACAAGATTAAATGCGCTTTTTGAGTGTAATTACACCAGCAAAAGATTTACCATCGCGGGCAAATTCTATATAAATGGTTCTACCATCTTTAGAGCTTAAAAATTTTATAACTTCTTCAAAAGTAAATTTGCTTACTGCATTAAAGTTTAGCCCAATTAACTCGTCTCCGTTTTGTACACCTAATTCGTCGGCTGGCGAACCTCTTTCTACCCGACTAACAAAATACCTATTATACGCATCGCCTTGGGCTACTAATTCTATTCCGCTCATATCAAACTCAAATTCTTCTCTAAAATTAGCACTTGGCCTTAGGTAAATACAACTGTTTTGGTAATCAAATAAAACATCAAATTTTTTAAGTAAAGTATTACCTATACTTCCGTTTCTTTTAACCGATGTAATTTTGGCCGCTATATCTTCGTAATAAGGATATGATGCCACCACTTGATCTAAATGAAATTTGCCTATTTTCATTCTTTCTATTCGGCCTTTAAAACCTCTAATAATTCCGCTTAAACCAACACCTAAATTGGCAATCACAAATTTATCGGGTAGTGGAAAATTGCTGTTATTATAAGACTCTAGTGATAATGGGTTTCCACTACCACTATCTATTAACATCTTAAGTGGGATTTTTTTTTCGGCTCCTGCATCAACCAAAACATCTATATATGGCTTATTATCCTCTATGCTAATAGGTATTTTATGGCCCTTTTTAATTAATCTTGTAACTTGGTTCTTATAAACTTTTAAAATGTTATTCTCAAAATCTATTCTTACTAGAAAAGATTTAAAAAAATCGTATCCAATTAAGCCATCAATTTGTATACCTGCATAGCCAGATAAGTTGAAAACATCTTCATCTAAAACTGCCGCGGATATACTTTTTGCTTGTACCCCAGCAATTTTTACATTTAAAAAGGGAGATGAAAACGCATCTATATCGCTTCCTTCACCTAAACCCGCTAATTTAATTTTTCTTAGATATTGTAAATTTAAAGAGTCTTTAAGTTTAGGATTTGTAATTACCATATTTCCTACACCGCTATCTAAAATAAAATTAAACGGACCTTTGCCATTAATTTTAATTGGCAAAATAACTAATCCTCTGGCCTTTGTAAAAGGAATTAAGGCCCTATTCCTATTACCAGAAAACTCAAATTCGGTTTGTGCAAACAGAGAATTAACTACAAAAAATGTAGCAAAAAAGGGTATTAGTAAAATAAATAGTCTATACTTTAACATACTATATTTTAGCTATTTACATGACATATAAGTGTGTTTTTTTAAATTATAAAGAACTTGTAGCATACAATTTACTAATTTGCGGCTTCAATAAACTAAATATGAAAATTTTTTTAAGCTTAATGGTTCTGGTAATCGTATTATCGGGATGTAGCGTACAAAAGCCAATTGTTAAACCATACCAAAATATTCAAGATTTACTCAACCAATCTGCTATATTAAATAAACATCACGTTGGTTTTGTTTTAAAAGAAACAGGTAAGGCAACGCCAATGGTAGAAAAAAATGCTAACCTATATTTTACACCAGCATCCAACACTAAGCTTTTTACTTTTTATACTGCCTTAAATATGTTGGGCGACTCGGTTCCAAGTATTCAATATGTCATCAGAAAAGATTCTTTAATTGTTTGGCCTATGGCCGATGCTACTTTTTTACATCCAGATTTTAAGACACAAAAATCTTTTGATTTTATAAAAGAAAAAGGTAAAAATGTATTTTTAGTGACAAGCAGATATCAAGGCGAAAAATATGGTAGTGGATGGAGTTGGGGCGATTATAACGATTATTATCAAACAGAAAAATCGGAAATGCCTTTATATGGGAACGTTTTAAATGTAACTACAAACGCAACCGGAACACCTACATTTAATCCAGATTTACCAAATATGTTTGTTGGAGAATTTACAACTTCTAATCAAGCGAAAGCGATAAAAAGAAGTGTTTTTACAAACGATTTTGTGGTACCAAAAACTTATAGCGCCAATTTTAACCAAAGCATCCCTTTGGTAATGACTAAAACATTTTTAGAAACCATTTTAACAGATACTTTATTAGCTACTGGCTCTGTTTATAAGCCTGTGGTTACTTTGCCTTGGCGTAAAGTGCCTGCAAGTGCGAATATAGTTTACAGCGTGGCTACCGATACCTTGTACAAACACATGTTACAGCCTAGCGATAATTTTATGGCCGAACAAATTTTACTAAACTGTGCAGCTGCAAATAAAATGACTATGAACACCGATAGCGTAATTTCATTTGCTAAAAAAAGTTTCCTAAACGATTTACCCGATCAACCGGTATGGATAGATGGTTCTGGATTGTCTAGATATAACCTTTTCACTCCACAAGATATGGTTGCGCTTTTAGAAAAAATAAGCGCTAAAGTAAACAACGACCAAAGGTTGTTTGAACTATTACCCGCAGGTGGCAAAAGCGGCACTTTAAGAAATATGTTTAAAGATAGTACAGAGCCTTATGTTTTTGCAAAATCTGGAAGTTTAGCAAACAACTATTGCTTAAGTGGCTATTTAATAGGCAAATCGGGTAAAAAGTATTTGTTCTCTTTCATGAATAATAATTTCACTTCCACTACAGCAATGGTTAGAGATGAGGTTGCTAGGGTGCTAACCTTTATTCATAACAATTATTAAACTGTTTTTCACGCTTTCAATTAAGGTATAATGTTTCATATTTTAAACCCTTGCCTCATCATAAAATTGAAACACATTTTATCATCAAGTCCAGAATGAACGTAATTTTTCCGTTCAAATCTTAATCTATATTGGTAATTTTCTAAATTGCTTGCAAATAAATCTAACCAAGCAAATGAAAGTTAAATTCTTCGCATTTATTTTTTTAGTTACTAGCCTCATTGCTCATGGGCAAACATCTCCAGCCTATAATTCTTCAGAAATATTACAAAATATTAAAAAGTTAAACGTAACGGGAAGCGTATTATACATTGCTGCTCATCCAGATGATGAAAACACAAGATTACTTGCCTATTTGGCTAAAGAAAAAGGATACAAAACAGGTTATTTAGCTTTAACCCGTGGCGATGGCGGACAAAATTTAATAGGAACCGAACAAAGTGAAGATTTAGGATTAATAAGAACCCAAGAATTATTAGCTGCCCGTAGAAACGATGGTGCTTTACAATTCTTTACCAGAGCAAATGATTTTGGTTACTCAAAAACTCCCGAGGAGACTTTTAAAATTTGGAATAAAGATTCCATCCTTTCGGATGTGGTTTACATCATCAGAAAATTTAAACCAGATGTAATCATTACTCGTTTCCCTCCAGATGAGCGAGCTGGACATGGGCACCATGCGGCTTCATCTATTTTAGCGCAAGAAGCTTTTGATGCAGCGGCAAACCCTAAAATGTTTCCAGAGCAATTGAAAGAACTGCAAATTTGGCAAGCCAAACGTATACTTTGGAACAATTATAACTTTGGTGGAAACGATAATACTTCGCCTGATCAGTTTAAAATTGACGTAGGTTTATACAATCCACTTTTAGGCAAAAGCTACGGCGAAATTGCTGCCGAAAGTAGATCTATGCATAAAAGCCAAGGGTTTGGAAGCAGTAGGCAACGGGGCAGTTCTTTAGAATATTTCTCGGTTTGGAAAGGCGATTTACCCAAAACAGATTTAATGGAGGGGATAGCTAATTTAACTTTTGATGATAATGTTGCTAAACTTATAAATAATTTTAATCCGCAACATCCTGAGCTATTGATACCTGATTTAATTAAAACTTACACTATTTTTTCTAGATTGAGCAGTGTACGTCCGGATATTTTTGAGCAAAAAAAATTAGAAATAATGAATTTAATTTTAGCATGTAGCGGAACTTGGTTTGAAGCTTATGTTGAAAAACCTTTTGTGTCTCTTAATCAGGATTATAAAATTAGAATAGAAGCAGTTACTCAAGTTAAAGAATTAGGGATTACCTTAAAAGATTTTAACAAAGGAGCTGTTTTAGTTCCAAATCAGTTAAAAATATTTGATGAGAAAATTACCACAAATCAAATTACTCAGCCATATTGGTTAGCACAAGAACACGAAATTGGTAGATACAAAATTGGCTCGCAAACCAATTTGTACTTTCCAGATGGAAAAGCCGCAAAATTTATCAGTTTTGAGATTAATTTTGGACAAACCGCTATCCCTTATGAAAGACCAATAGTTTATAAATACACCGACCAAGTACGTGGCGAGGTTTATCAGCCTTTAACAGTAACCCCGCCTGTTACTATAAATTTAGGAAGCAAATCCTTCGTTTTTAATGGCGAACAAACCAAAACCATTACTCTAAAACTAAAATCGTTTAAAGAAAACGTAAAAGGAACTTTAAATTTAAAACTTCCCCAAGGCTGGACTGTATCGCCACAAAAAGTAGAATTCGATTTAAAAAAATACAATCAAGAGCAAGATTTTACATTTAGTATATCTGCGCAAGCCAATGCTAAAAATGGCGATTTAGAAACATCGGTTTTAATAGATGGCCAAATGTATAATTATGGCATTAAAACCATCAGTTATGAGCATATTCCTGCGATCACGTATTTTCCATCGGCGAAAGCCAAACTTATTAAACTAGATTTAAAAACTACCGCAAAAAATATTGGCTATTTAGCTGGTGCCGGAGATTTAGTACCCGAAGCTTTGAAAGAAATTGGTTTAAACGTAACCATGCTCTCAGAAAATGAAGTCATGAACGGTAACTTATCTCAATACGATGCTATTATTGCAGGAGTTAGAGCCTATAACGTAAACGAGCGCATTCAGTTTATGCAACCTAAACTGATGAAGTATGTAGAAGATGGTGGTGTTTTTTTAGTGCAATACAATGTTAATCGGCCATTGTTGATAGACCAAATTGGGCCTTATCCCTTCAGTATTTCTAGAGATAGAGTTACCGAAGAAGATGCTAAAGTTATTTTCAAAAAACCAGAAAGTAAAGCTTTAAATTATCCTAATAAATTAACAGAAAAGGATTTTGAAAACTGGATTCAAGAGCGTGGAATTTACTTTGCAGGTACCGCTGATAGTAGATACGAAAAACCTTTAAGTATGAAAGATACTGGCGAAAAAGGAACTGATGGTGCTTTGTTAATTGCTAATTATGGCAAGGGTAAATTTATTTATACAGGCTTGGTTTTTTTTAGAGAACTACCTGCTGGTGTGCCTGGAGCGTATCGTTTGTTTATGAATTTGATTTCGAAGTAATTATGGGCAAAAAAAACTGGCTTTATGGTTTAGCAAGCGTGTTTTTCCTTATTCTTTTTGTTTTTGTGACCAGAAACGTTTTTGAAACAACGATGGAAATTAAACAAGAAAGTGAAGTTTTAGGAGAGGGAAACTATTATGGATCTATGGGAACCTTCAGTTTATTTCATCTTTCACTTTCGGTTATCTTATTTTTTTATTTGTTTTTACAACTTTGAAATTGATTAAAAGAATAAAAAGATGACTTTTATCTTAATACATAATCCCCTATTTTTACAAAAAATTTAAAATAACATGGAAGAAGAAAAATTTGATCATAAAGACTATAACTGGGTTTATTATGTTATTGGACTAGTTTTTGGCTGTTTAACTGGTTATGCAGTAGAAGGTAATATTATTATTGGTGCAATATTAGGCTTATTAACTGGAGGCTTGTTCCAATTCTTGGTTAATAAAAGTCGTGAGCAAGAAGTATAACCAAGAACTTCCGCCCTTTATTAAAAGCTGGAGCCAGTTTTATATCATTGTGATGTGCTGGCTGGCTCTGCTTATTTTACTATTTAATTGGCTAACTCAATATTTTTCATGAGTAGTTTAGATTGGATAGTCCTCTCCACCACCATTTTATTTATTGTTGTTTACGGCATTTATAAAAGTCGTGGGCAAAAAAATATAGACGGTTATTTATTAGGCGACCGTTCACTTCCTTGGTATCATGTAGGTTTATCGGTTATGGCAACTCAAGCCAGCGCCATCACCTTTTTATCGGCACCTGGTTTAGCTTATACAGATGGAATGCGCTTTGTGCAATTTTATTTTGGCTTACCCATCGCCATGATTATCCTCTGCATCACCTTTGTCCCTATTTATCATAAATTAAAAGTTTATACTGCTTACGAATTTTTAGAACAACGATTTGATTTAAAAACCAGAGCCTTAACTGCATTTTTATTCCTCATTCAACGTGGACTTTCTACTGGAATTACCATTTATGCGCCATCCATTATTTTATCAACCATTTTAAATATCGATACCACTTACACCACCTTATTTATTGGTAGCGTAGTGGTGCTTTATACGGTTTATGGCGGTACAAAAGCGGTTTCTTACACCCAAATGCTGCAAATGAGCATCATCTTTGCCGGACTATTTTTAGCGGGTTTTGTAGTGGTAAGCTTACTTCCTCAAAATGTAGGTTTTGTTAAAGCTTTGGATATTGCTGGCAAAATGGATAAGATGAATGTAATTGATTGGAAATTCGACCTCAACAATCGATACACCGTTTGGACAGGGATTATTGGCGGCTTATTTCTTCAGCTTTCCTATTTCGGTACAGATCAATCTCAAGTAGGGCGTTACTTAACCGGCAGCTCGGTAGGGCAAAGCCGAATGGGTTTATTAATGAATGGGATGCTTAAAATCCCAATGCAATTTTTGATTTTATTGATCGGAATTTTAGTTTTCGCCTTTTATCAGTACCAAAAACCGCCTGTTTTTTTCAATCAATACGAAGTCAATAAAATTGAAAGCTCTAGTTATAAAACCGAGTTTAAAGAACGTGAACAAGATTTTAATTTGGCTTTCGCCGATAAAAAAACCAAAGTTATAGCTTTGGAAGAAGCGCTCAGCAACAAAAAAAATGTTGCTGAGGCAAGTGCAGTAGTTAAAAAAGCTAATGAAACTTTACAGCAAAAAAGAGCAGATGCTTTAGCGGTAATGAAAAAAAATGACCCAAATGCCGATTTGGACGATACCAATTACATCTTCTTAAGTTTTGTAACCAAATATTTGCCAAAAGGATTAATTGGTTTGTTGATAGCTATTGTTTGTATGGCATCTATGGGTTCTACTGCAAGTGCATTAAACTCGTTAGCTTCTACCACTTCGGTAGATATTTATAAACGCCTCATTAACAAAACCGGGACAGATTTAAAATACCTCAACGTTAGTAAAATCACCACTTTATTTTGGGGGATTATCAGTATTGCCATGGCTTTATTTGCTAGTAAATTAGGTAATTTATTAGAAGCTGTAAACATCTTAGGATCCTTATTTTACGGCACTATTTTGGGTATTTTCTTAGTTGCTTTTTACTTCAAAAGTATTGGTGGCAAAGCCGTTTTCTACGCCGCTCTCCTTACCGAAATCTTTGTTTTTATAGCCTACAAATTTGATTGGATGGCTTACTTATGGTTGAATCTTTTTGGTTGTGTTTTGGTGATTGGATTTGGGTGGGTGATGGAGAAATTGATTAAAAAACCTATTGCCAAGTAGTAGATTTCTTTCATAATAAGATTAATCTTTGAGGACTCAAATGGGATATTCATAACTGAAATTGGATATCAAAAATTGTGATATTATATTTTGGATAGGAGTTTAAAAACTTGATATTCCTATTTGGAATATCAAGTTTTTGAGAAAAAAGAACTAGGTCCTATCACTAGTTTCAAATTTTCGTTCACAAATATAATATGCCTTACTAAAATTTTATTTGGAAGTGTATATTTTAAAAGTCCTATTTCCTTTTGTTTAAACGCATGAACCGAATCAAAAAGAGAAATACCAACTTTAAAATGTAAGTCTTGATTTTGTACAACATTTATTTTTTTTTGAAACTTATTTTTAATAAAGACTTTACTGTTAATCCCATTTTCTTCATAATCATCAAGGTAAATTTCAAGCTCAAATATTGTATTTCTCTTTATTGATAGGGTGCAATTATTTTTTTCTACGTTTATATCTATTTCAGGTATTAATGATTGAAGGTAAATTAATTGATTTCGATTGGAATTTTCGATTTGGGATTTAAAAGTTCCAGCTTGCAATTTAAAAGTTAAATAAATTAAATACGCACTGAGAAGTGTTAATATTGAACCTATGATATCCATCCAAGACCCAAAAGGAATCATAATTATGCTTTTTCCTGCGTCGAATATCATTGCCTATTTATTAAATACAATTTTGTAAATCATCCGCCATTTTAGGCCAAATTTTAGATATTATTTCGATTGTTTTAGCTCTTTTTAGGTAGTAAGTTTTGTTTTTAGAGCTTTCAATTAATTTATATGCCATCAATTCTTCATTTGAAATTTTAGCAAGGGGTAAAAAATTCCAGTACAGAATGACCTTATCAAGAATATTATTTTCGCTAGTTAGATTTAAATCATCCTCTTTAATAAAAACATTATAATCCCATAACTCACTATTACGATTAATGAATAATTGTAATTGATCAACCTCACTAATTCCTAATTCTTTTTCAAACTTTAAACGATAATATCTAAACCACAAGTCGAAATAAAGTCTAATATTTTCTCCTGATCCGACATTAAAATTGGTCTTATAACATAAAGCGTAGAGAAAGAATATTCTCTCAAGTTTAAAAGCAGGTTTTTTATACTCTTTTTCACATAATATTTTTAAAAAAAGCTCAAGATTTAAAATTATAGGTATAGCTATGTCAGAATTTATTTTGTATTTAGACCCTACAATTTTATTATATTTAATAGAAAACAGTATTTTTCTTAACATTTTAATGCTTTTTAATTTAAAATAGATATCATTATAAAAGTAAAATTAATTCTAATTAAGAGAAACAAAATGTTTCTTATTTAAGTGACAGTCTTAAATTTGAAATCATTTAATTTATATACAATGTTACAGAACCGCACCGTAAGCCATAAAAAATCCCTCACGGAAAAGAATTCCAAGAGGGATTTAATTTAATATTTTTAAGCAGGACCTCTCGAAGATGACCCTTTGCTATTACAATTATAATTCCAAATCCAATTAGTTAATCAATTGAAGCTTACTATTTAAAAGCACTCTACTTTTTAATATTTAGAAAACACTTAACTAAATAGATATTTTAATCTTCGAATAGCAACCTAAAAATGTTAACTATTAAGGCAATCATCGTTAAAAATATCCCCCATGTAAATGTATACCAAACAATTGTTAATAATAATGTTGCAAAATTGGTCGGATGTGGAATATCAAACGGTACTAAAGGTAAAAAAATGTATAATAATGCACCGTACAATAAAAAAGAAATTAAGAATGCGAAATAATTTTCTTTTCTCTGCTTTATAATTTTAAACCATTTCATCTATGATTTTATATTTTTTGTTTTGTAATTGTTATATGCCTTACGCAAAACAAACTGATAAAGAGGTTAAAACACCATGTTAAAATAGACTGGAATCTTTAAATTAATTTTGCATTACTAAATGCTAAACTTATAAATTCATATTGATATAATCTAAAATATTTTATTCAAAGGCTATTCTTTGCCAAGCAGACTCCTTGCTTACACTAAAGTTACCCTCATCAAAAGCAATGAAACCTTATACTTATTTTTGTAATAGAATTTAAAAATGCAGTTAACAGAGGAAAATATATTTGAAGTAATGAATTTATTAGAGGAGAAGGATAATTTTATGAAAATGGGTGAAATACCAAATGAAGTTTGTAAGTATAGAAATTGGAAGTCTAAAATTAAAGATGAATTTTTAGAAGATAGGGTAATTACAGATTTAGAATTATTTCACGCATCTCCAGTAAAATTTGAGGATAAAGATGATTGCCGTAATAAGGTTGATTATTATGAGCTACTAAACAATCTAAATTTACAAATTAAACTGATGATTAATTTAGCAATTAGATATTTAAGAGACGAAAACAAAAACATTAGTTTACAAGCAGTAAAGGATTTTATAAGAGAAACAGAAGAAGGACATTGCGGCTTTGAAAATACTACAAGTTATATAGATGAATGGAGTGAAGACGAATGGACAAAGTTTTGTTCATTTACCGGAGTGTTATCATTATGTAAATCAGATAATAATGAAAGAATGTGGAGGGATTATGCAAAAGAGTATACTGGAGCATGTTATGTCTTTAACTTTGAGTCATTAAAAAATGATTTTGACTATAGAAGAGATGAATACGCTTATTATAATGTGATTTATGAGCAAGAAATAAAAAAAATAAGTGTTTTATCATCTGATGATAAAAAAATATTTACAAGATCTGCCATTAAAAATAAAGATAAATACTCACATGAAGATGAGTTTAGAGTATGCTTAAAAAGAAAAAATTTAACTACTGATTTACGCAAGAGATATTTTAGTATAAATACTTTAACTAGAGTCATTTTAGGACATGAAATGTCAAAAAATAATTTTTTGGAGTTTGTAGAGGTTTTAAAAAGTAAAGATTCACAATCAAATGTTAAACTTTTTAGAACGAGTTTAGATTCAGATGAACATATTCAAATTGAAAATTACACCTATTGGAAGTAACAATTAATTTATACATAAAAAGCCCTCTAAAAAGAGGACTTGGGTCCTATGATATCTCACATAGGAGGGGTAAGTCACAATTATCGTAAAAAATTTACGATTTATAAAATTTTAAATGTCATTTTAATCAAAAAGCCCTTCCGAAAATTATTCCGAAAGGGCTTTTAACTCTAAACCTTCAACCTTCTGTCAAAGCAGTGTACTTTTAGAGAGACCCTGCTTTGACAGAAATAATTAATCAAATAATAAATTAATTTTTGATTACTAAATTAGACTGAGTTTTACCATCTAATAATACATGAATAATAAAAACACCTTTAGAAAGGTCGTTTGTATTTATTGAAGTTTGTACAGTGTTGGGTTCAATTTTTTGTACTAGTATAGTTTTGCCTTCTAGAGTTGCAAAACGTACATTGCCATTAGAAGCTACTGAATGGTTAATTGTAACACTTTCTAAAATTGGGTTTGGATAAATTTTTATATCATCTATAAAGATAATATTCTTCAACGCAACAATGTTGCTAAAGCTATATTTTCCGTCTTTATCAATATTTTTTAAACGGTAATAAGTTTCTGAATTTATACTAGCATCTGTATAGCTGTATTTGCTTCCATTACTATTATTGCCAATTACATTGGCAATAGCAGTAAATTCTACTCCATTGATACTTTTTTCAATTTCAAAATGACTAAAGTTTACTTCACTGATAGTTTCCCATCTCAGTAAGGCTTTATTATTTTGGATTGTGCCTTTAAAAGAAGCAAGTGTTATTGGGAGCGTAGTGGCGTAGGTTGGTAATGCACTTAACGTATTACTTTGAAAGTATAAAGTAGGGTTCATAAACTTAGCTAATAATTGAGCTTTTGATCCACTAACACTAACAGCAGTTACTGCTACATTTCCATCTGCGAAATAAGCATTATCTGTTTCAGTATTGTTGTCTTTCATTGCTACGCTAAACATAGATAAAGCCGATGGTAAATTTGATTCTTGAGAAGTTGATGGTTGAACAGTAATAAAATTTTCTAAAGAAAAAGCAAATAAAAATTTAGCAGAAGAACCCGTACTTGGTCTGTCTGCCCAAGTTCCCTCAAAAGCAATTATTTGGTCACCATCTGTTGAAAAAGCCATAGTACTTACGCCTGTTGCAGTTCCTACACTAGGTGATGGGGCTGTCCAACTATTTGCCGCAGAAGAGTTAACTGTAATTACAGTTCCTGCTGGTACTATAGCTGTATGAGTCCATTGAACATATCCTTCATTAGTTCTAAAAGTTTCAGTAACGGCATCCCAAGCGTTATCTGTAAATGTAATTGTTGTATTAGCAGGTATATCTTTTAGAGCAACAAATACAAAATTTTCTCCCAATATTGGGGTTGCATTATTATCGGCGTTCATTGCAATAATTGCAATGTCGCCTGCGGTTAGCTGTGCTTTAGCACAAAAAGAAATAAAGCATGTGAGTAACAAAGTAAAAGTTATTTTCATAATGTTTTTTTGCCAAAAATATAACTTTATAATAAACTAAAAAGCTTTTTAATATTAAGTTTAAATTAATTAAAAATTACGTTATGGAATGTCTAATTTATATTAGAAAATGCCAATTGACATAGAGTTCTTTTTCTCTCATTTTGTTTACTTTTAGCGTAAACTCATTTCAGGATAAGACAGTCTTTTAATCAAAAAGCCCTTCCGAAAATCAAATCTCGAAAGGGCTTTTTGCATTAAGTTTTCTTCTATAAACTTATATCAAAGCCACACTTCTATTCACAAAAGCAGTTAACTCAGCTCCGGTTAGTAAACCTTGAGAAAGTAAAGCTAAATCGAAAGCTTGTTTAGCCAATTCAGCTTGTTCTTTTTCATCGGCGGAAGCCAAAATTTTATTTACTATTTTATGGTTTCCGTTAATAGCAACTTTGTAGCTATCTGGCATATTTCCGTAAAAACTCATACCACCGCCCATAGCAGCCATATCTTTCATACGGCGCATAAACTCGTCCATGGTAACGGTTACTGGTAACTCGTCTGGGCTTAAAGCTTCCACTTCAACTTTATAAGCTGGCTTGTTAATAGCCTTTTCAAAAATAGCGGTTACTTGTTTGGTTTGGTCTTCACTCAACACATGCTCTAACTTTTCGCCTTTATCAATCAGTTTATCAACAGTATTGGCATCTACACGTTTCAATTGTGTTTTCTCTAATTTTTGCTCCATCTGACTCACAAAATGTGTGTCAATTGGTGTATCCATCAATAAAACATCGTAACCTTTTTTAGTTGCCGATTGGATAAATCCATCTTGCTTAGCAGGGTCAACAGTGTATAAGTAAACTAAATTTCCGTCTTTATCTGTTTGGATATCTTTAACCGTATCGCGGTACTCGTCTAAAGTGAAATTCTTCTTGCTGGTGTTTGTGAATAAAGCAAAATCTTTGGCTTTATCGTAAAATTTCTCTTCAGAAATCATTCCGTACTTCACAAATAAGCCAATATCACTCCATTTAGCTTCGTAAGCTGCTCGGTCTTTCTTAAATAATTCACCTAATTTCTCAGCTACTTTTTTAGTAATGTAACTGTTAATTTTCTTCACATTTCCATCAGCTTGTAAGAAACTTCTCGAAACGTTTAACGGAATATCAGGCGAATCAATCACACCGTGTAATAACATCAAAAACTCAGGCACAATGTCTTTCACTTCATCGGTAATAAATACTTGGCGACTGAATAACTTGATTTTATTACGTTGAATTTCTACATCGTTTTTCAATTTAGGGAAGTATAAAACACCCGTTAAATTGAAAGGATAATCAACATTTAAATGAATCCAGAATAATGGATCTTCTTGAAAAGGATAAAGCTCTTTGTAAAATTGTAGGTAATCTTCATCTGTCAATTCAGTTGGAGATTGCGTCCAAATTGGTTTTGCACCATTAATTACGTTTGGTACATCAACAGATTTATATTGTTTTTTACCATCTGTATCTTCACCGTCTTCAACGCTATCGGTAGTTGTTCCAAAAACCAATTTAACAGTTAAAAACTTAAAGTATTTATCTAAAATGGTTTGTAATTTTTGTTGGTCTAAAAACTCTTCAGATTCGCTGTTTACATGTAAAATTACATCAGTTCCTCTGGTTGTTCTTGTACCTTCTTTTATTTCAAATTCTGTACTACCATCGCAAATCCAAGCAGCTGGCGCAGCACCTTCTTGGTAAGAAAGTGTTTGAATTTCTACATGGTCAGACACCATAAAAGCCGAGTAAAATCCTAAACCAAATTTACCGATGATTTCATTGGCATCTTTGGCGTCTTTAAATTTCTCGACAAATTCTGTCGCACCCGAAAAGGCAATCTGATTAATATACTTTTTAATCTCTTCGGCAGTCATCCCTAAACCATTGTCAGAAATGGTAATGGTTTTAGCATCCTTGTCAAAAGCTACATTAACTTCTAGTTCGCCAAGTTCGCCATTGTATTGCCCCAAGCCGGCTAGTCTTTTTATTTTTTGGGTAGCATCAGCAGCGTTAGAAACTAATTCTCTTAAAAATATCTCGTTATCAGAGTATAAAAACTTTTTAATGATTGGGAAAATATTCTCCGTGTGAATTGAAATTGTTCCTTTTTCCTTCATGATTTATGTTTGTCTAATTATTTTTTGTTTAATCAGAAAGAACTCATCAATGCTTGTTCCAAAGGCTTGCAAAATGTCAAGTTGACAGTTTAGAATTTTGATTTGGGCGTTTTATCAGGCTTTCCCTGCCCGTTCTGTTCAGGCGGGCGCTATATCTTTTTTGCTTATCCTTCTACTCCCTGTCCGTTCCACATTCAGGCGGGCGTTCAGGATGACAAAAAAGCCTGCCCGACTAGTTCAGGCGGGGATGTCGCTGCAATCCTTAACGCATTAAAACATGCAGAACTTACTTTTTACCAAACAAAACGCCACTGTAAGTTATTCCAATTGCATTTGCAGAATAACTATTGTTAAAATTATCATCATATTTCATGATCGTGTATGAAATTCCAAATCCTTGATAGGCAAATTCCAATACAGGGGCAATATTTGACTTTAATTTTAAATTTGGTAAAAAGCCATCTCCATTAAACTTGATTGCATTGTGTGTTGATAGGCCAGCAGCTAATCTAAATTGTGGACTAGGAAAAAAGTTAATGGTATTGTTAAAAGGGATTCTAGTTAATCGAATATTAGCATTCTCAGCCGCTGTTGTTACATACTTAATTCCTAAAGAACTTCTTAAAAACAAAGTCTCAGATTTTGAAAGTCTTAATTGCCCACCGGCATAAAGTGTTACACCCTGCCCAGCCCTTACGCTTTGGTCTTCTCCATTTGTGAAATAAACTCTGGCTATGTCATCTCCACCAAACTCTGCGGCAAAGCCTAATAAAAGTTTTAATGGTTGCTGATTTGAAACAGTTTTTTCTTGCGCAAAAACTGAAGAAGTGATCATCGATATTAATACAAAAAGGGTAATTCTTAGTTTCATTTTATATAAGTTGTAGAACAAAAGTAATTTCAGAAAATATAATTTACAAATTAAAAAGTTTTAGCTGTGAGGAAAGTTTATTGCAAAAAAAACGCTCCACGTTCCGGAGCGTTTATCTGCATTAACACTATAAATTAACATGATTTATCTCAATTGCAGACTATCAAGTACCACGTATCTAAATCTAAAAACTATCTATTAGATGTATAAACGGTAAGATTTGTTGCAACAGTTTTAAAATATTTTTTTAAACGGAGTTATTTTAGGTAAATCGCTCTATTTTAGAGAATTATTTTGTTTTTGAAAACATCAAGTTCACCATCTAATAGTTTCTGAGTTTAATTAGTTAAAATAGAATAGTTTGTATCCTTAATTTTTCATCAACCTAGGCCTCGTTTTTACAAATAAGGTTAGTTAAAAAAATCCAAAATAAATCCACCAAAAACCTTTTCAATTTATATCTTTGCATCCCGAACAAGCATTCGGGATTTTTGATTTATTACGCGTAAAAATCCCCTTAAAATTACGCCATGCCAAAAGACAATTCCATTAAATCAGTTTTAATTATCGGTTCGGGTCCCATTATTATTGGGCAAGCCTGCGAGTTTGATTATGCGGGCTCTCAAGCTTCATTATCACTAAAAGATGAGGGGATAGAGGTCTCTATCATTAACTCTAACCCGGCAACCATCATGACTGATAACGTAATTGCCGATAACGTTTACTTAAAACCACTTAATGTAACTTCTATAGAAGAGATTTTACAACTACACCAAAACTCCGATACCTTAAGCAACATTGATGCGGTTTTACCTACTATGGGTGGGCAAACTGCTTTAAACTTAGCTATAGAGGCCGAAGAAAGAGGTATTTGGGAAAAGTATGGTGTTAAAATTATTGGTGTTGATACCGCTGCCATAGAAAAAACAGAAAACCGCGAGGAGTTTAGAAAACTGATGGTAGAAATTGGAATTGGTGTAGCTAAATCTAAAATTGCCAATTCATTTTTAGAAGGTAAAGAAGCCGCACAACAAATTGGTTTCCCATTAGTTATCCGTCCGTCTTATACATTAGGCGGTTACGGCGGTGGATTTGTACATAAAAAAGAAGATTTTGATGCCGCACTTTCTCATGGTTTACAAGCTTCGCCTACTCACGAGGTTTTAGTAGAGCAAGCTGTTTTAGGCTGGAAAGAATACGAGCTAGAGTTATTACGTGATAATAAAGACAATGTTATTATCATTTGCTCTATAGAAAACTTCGACCCAATGGGTATTCATACTGGAGATTCTATTACCGTTGCTCCAGCCATGACATTATCCGATCGTTGTTATCAAGATATGCGTAACCAAGCTATCAAAATGATGAGAGCTATTGGAAATTTTGCAGGTGGCTGTAATGTTCAGTTTTCGGTAAACCCAGCAGATGAAAGCATCATCGCGATAGAGATTAACCCTCGTGTTTCTCGTTCATCGGCTTTAGCCTCAAAAGCAACAGGTTATCCAATTGCAAAAATTGCAGCTAAATTGGCTATCGGTTACAACCTTGATGAGTTAGAAAATCAAATAACAAAAACAACTTCGGCATATTTTGAGCCTACTTTAGATTATGTAATTGTTAAAATCCCTCGCTGGAATTTCGACAAATTTAAAGGTGCAAATACCGAGCTTGGCTTACAAATGAAATCGGTAGGTGAAGTAATGGGCATAGGTCGTTCGTTTATAGAAGCATTGCAAAAAGCCTGTCAATCTTTAGAAATTGGCCGAGCAGGTTTGGGTTCCGATGGTAAGCAAAATCGTAATATCGAAGATATTATGCACAAACTAGAACACCCAAGCTGGGACAGATTGTTTGCCATAAAAGACGCCATGCGTATGGGTGTACCTGTAGAGTCTATCCGTAAAGTCACCAAAATAGACCGCTGGTTTTTAAATCAAATTCAAGAACTAGCAGCTCTAGAGCAAGAATTAAAACGTTACTCGTTAAATAATATTCCAAAAGATATTTTCATAACGTTAAAGCAAAAAGGATTTTCAGACATTCAAATTGCTTGGGTTTTAGGCAACGTTACCGAAGATGATGTTTGGGATCGCAGAAAAGAGTTAGGCATTAACAGAGTGTATAAAATGGTAGATACTTGTGCGGCAGAATTCCCTGCACAAACACCATATTTTTACTCTACTTACGATGGGGCAAACGAATCTATACCATCAGATAAAAAGAAAATTATTGTTTTAGGCTCGGGTCCAAATAGAATTGGCCAAGGTATAGAGTTTGATTATTCTTGTGTACATGGTTTAATGGCCGCACACCAAGAGGGTTATGAATCTATTATGGTAAATTGTAATCCCGAAACGGTTTCTACCGATTTTAACATGGCCGATAAATTATATTTCGAACCTGTTTTTTGGGAGCATGTGAGAGAAATTATCGAATTAGAAAAGCCAGAGGGAGTAATTGTTCAGTTAGGCGGACAAACCGCTTTAAAAATGGCCGAAAAACTTCACGAAAAGGGCATTAAAATTATTGGTACATCTTACAACAACATGGATATTGCAGAGGATCGTGGTCGCTTCTCTGATTTGTTAAAAGATTTAGGCATTCCTTACCCAAAATATGGTGTTGCAGAAACTGCTGAAGAAGCTATTGAAGTAGCACATCAAGTAGGTTATCCGGTACTGGTGCGCCCATCTTACGTTTTAGGTGGACAAGGCATGAGTATTGTAATTAACGACGAAGATTTAGAAAAAGCAGTAGTTAAATTATTAGGCGATTTACCTGGAAATAGAGTTTTAATAGATCACTTTTTAGACAGAGCAGAAGAAGCAGAATCTGATTCTATTTGCGATGGAGATGATGTACATATTATTGGATTAATGGAGCATATTGAGCCTGCAGGTATCCACTCGGGTGATTCTAGTGCTGTTTTACCTCCTTTTAATCTTTCTGATGCGGTGATTGCTAAAATGGAAGAATATACCGAGAAATTGGCTAGAGCGCTAGATATTCGTGGATTAATGAACATTCAGTTTGCCATAAAAAAAGAAGATGTTTATGTAATCGAAGCAAATCCAAGAGCTTCTCGTACCGTTCCTTTTATTGCTAAAGCTTATGATGTTCCTTACATTAACATTGCCACAAAAGTGATGTTAGGCACTAAAAAATTAAAAGATTTCAAAATCGTGAGAAAGCTAGAAGGTTATGCTATTAAAGAACCTGTTTTCTCTCACCATAAATTCCCCGAAATTCAGAAAGAATTAGGGCCTGAGATGAAATCTACAGGTGAGGCCATCCGTTTCATTAAAGATTTAGAAGATCCACATTTTATACAGTTGTATAAAGAGAAATCGATGTATTTGAGTAAGTAATCTGATTGACAAAATGCATGTCATCCCGAATTTATTTCGGGATCTTATAAAGCAGATATTTTGCTTATTAATCCTTTTTCATAAGATGCTGAAACAAGTTCAGCATGACAAACGCATAAAAACCATCTCATTTATTTGAGATGGTTTTTATTTTATGAATTTTACTTTTCACTCAAAAAGTTTTTCACTATAGTAAAATAGTCTCTTCCATAATGTTTTAAAAAATCCCCATTTGGTTTTAAAATAAAAAATCCTTGGCAGTTTTCATGTAGCGTAAATACAACATTGTAGAAAAAGCCAGAATCTAACTGGTATTTCTTATCTCTAGAATAAAAATCTTTAAAAAAGCTATTTTCTGAATAAACAAAAAAATCAACTGCATGATACTCGTCGCTTATTCTATTTGAAATCCTGATAACATTTTGATTAATAGTAATAAAACTCTCTTTGTCAACACTCAATAAAATACAATTATCACCTCTTTGCGAATAATTAATTAAAACTGATTTATCTTCAGGTAATTTAGTTTTTAGCTCTAATTCTAAGTTAAAAATAAAGTTTGCATACTCATCACGAGTCAGTGTTCCTCTAAAGCTTTTAATGCTTTTGCGGTATTTATTGTTTCCTTTAGTATTTACCTTGACTTCTTTTTGCGACTTACAAGAAGTAAGAATGATTATTATAAATATCAAATAGTTTAACGTTTGTTTCATATAGTTGAATTTAAAAATTTTAAAGGCCGAGATGCTAGCCTGCGAAGCTCGAACTTAAAAAAGCCTTTGCAATCCAAAGATTAACACTTGCAAATTAGCTGCTTTTGCAGCTATTAATTATTTAGACAATCTTTCGTTGATTTCTTTTAATAAACTATCAAAATCTGATCTTGAGGTTGCCCTACTGATATAATATTTCAACTCTTCACCTTTCACGGTGTAAATTGTTAATTGATAATAATGACGAATAAACTCTTCGTTAACGCTTTCAATCTGGGACCAATTTAAATTTACATCATCACATTTTTCGGCAACAAATTTTTTAAGCCATGTAATAGAAACCCCACTTTCATCAACTTTCCAACTCGTTACTCCTCGTACAAACTTTTGCCACATAAAATACCCCAAAATAGCTATCATTGTTGCCGCAGCATATATTAAAATTTCATTATTTAACAGTAAAGGCAGTAATAAAAACAAAGCCAAGAAAAAAAGAGCAATGAGGCCAAGAATTAAAAAAACAGAGTTTTTTTGAGAAACTAAATTAACTTGATAAACCATATTTCAATATTATTTTGAGTGTATTTATTATTAAATAAGTGTATCTAAAATACTATTAATATTTTATTTTAAAATTGTAAATAAGGGAGTTGTCATAACTGACCAACGGTATTTCCACAATTTTGTCCTAGCAGGGTCTCTCTAATGCTATTAAGTTAAGAGAAGCTTGCGTCACGTTGAGGAACGAAACGTCTCACATGCAAGGTTTGCTCATAGAGTTTTATACCTATTTGTGTGATGTTTCACTAACGCTCAACATGACGAAATGCTTAATTTAATAGCATTGAGGGTCTCTCGTAGAGGACCCTATACCAACTGTAACTTGCGGTGGTTTTTTGTTTATGTCTAATGAAATCTGATTGAGAAAAGCCCCAAATGGATGGCTTAGCCACAGAGTTTGGTTTTCAAATCACGAGCAGTTCCTCCATCCATTCTTAGGTCTCAAGGTATTGGGCGCTAGGCCAGTATCCATTTCTGTAGAGTCTAGGTAAATAGGCTTGTGCAATCAATTTTAACAAAATATTCTAAAAGGAAAAGAAATTAATATATTAGATGATATTAACTAATTAAAAAACAGACTTTTAAATAGTTTGCAGTTTTAAAAACATGCGCATATTTATGAGTTAATGGCAACCCTAACCATCAAAACATTTTATTATGAGACTATTTTATTTTTTACTTCTCTTGCCTTTTTATTCTGTATCGCAGAATAACGACACCGGTTCATCAATAGCAAATACTTTTATAAATTCTTTAGACAGTTTACAAAAGACCAAAGCTATTTTTCCTTTTGATACTATGTCACGTTATGATTGGCATTATGTTCCCGCATCTAGTGTCTCCAGACAAGGGATTGCTATAAGAGAATTAGACAGCATACAAAAACAAAATATTTACAATTTACTTAAGACTTATTTGAGCAGTAATGGTTATACTCGGTCTCAAGACATTATGAATACTGAGTATTTATTGAAAGAACTGGAGCCTAATAGTAAAGGACGTATTCCTGAAAATTATTTTGTGGCCTTCTATGGCAATCCTGGGAAAGATAAAACTTGGGGTTGGAAATTTGGAGGTCATCATCTCGCACTGAATTATACAATTGTAAATAATCAATTGGCATTTGCTCCTTTCTTTTTTGGAGTTTATCCTGCTGTTAGAACTAAAGGTGAAGGCAAAGAAAAAAATATATTTAAGGACGAAGAAGAACTTGGATTTAAACTGGTAAACTCATTTACACAAGTACAAAAATTGAAATCTATATTTAAACTTGATGCATTTGCAGATATCGTAACCAAAGTTTCCCCAAAAGTTGTCCCTTTTGACACAGTAGGAGTCATTGCAAAAGACCTGACTTTTGAACAAAAGCATGTTTTAAATCAACTCATAGTAACGTATCTCTCTAACATGCCAACCAAGATTGCTCAACTTAGAATGAAAAGAATCATATCAGAAGATTTTAATAAAATAAGTTTTGGATGGGCTGGAAGCACAAAATTAGGAGAACCTCATTACTACAGAATTCAAGGAAAAACGTTTTTAATTGAGCTAGACAATACGCAGTCCAATGCTAATCATGTTCATACAGTTTGGCGAGATTTTAATGGTGACTATGGAATTGACCTGTTGAAAGAACACTATAAAAACAGCAACCACCATCATAAATAAGTTTTTGACAATTCAACTATTTCAAAAAAGGCAGCCGCTAACATGGGGGTTTTTGCACCCACTTCTACGTAGTCATTAGCGCAGCGATGACTACGGATTTATAAATAAAAAAGAGTTTTCAAACTCGATACAAAAGAAAGCTATTAAATTGTTTTCAAGTTTTATTCTAGAATTCTTATGAAATCAGAAACAATTCAAACATTACATCCGCAAGAAAGTAAAACCAACAAAAAAATCTCTTTAGAAAAATACACCTTCATTAAAGAAAACTTACTATCCATTTTGAATAAGCGTGAACTTACGCATACAGAGTTAATGGAAGAGTTATTCTCCAGAGTAAAAGATAATTTTGAAGGCGGAGTGCAATGGTATGGAGAAACAGTAAAACTTGATTTAGAAGCTAGGCAAATTATTGAACGCACCAATGCTAAGCCAGAAAAATATAGGCTAGTAATATAAATCTAAATAAGATATAAGTATAGTGTGTATCGTCCTAAAATAAGTTTCATACCTCGTTTAAAAAACGTATGGCCATAAATTCTATTTATACTTTTTAAAATGTTTTTATAAGTAAAGCCACCGCTCCACTAGCAAGAATAAATTTTAATCTATTGTCTAAATCATCACTAATCCATACTATAGATTTGTGTATAGGTGAAACTTGTACAGCAGCTACTGATTTTGAGTCTAACCAAAATTCGTATCCTAAAACAGGGCTTAACATGGCTTTTTTTCCATCTTCATTTACAGAAACTTCTTTAATCTCAATAAATGTTTTGGTATCCGTGAGTACACCTTTAAACTTTGTGTTGTTGTCTAAATAAATATTGCCATTTTGTTCTATGGCCAATGGATAAATGACAGCCAGCTTCCATGATGTAGTGTCTGCTGAAAATTCAAAAGCTGTTTCAAAAATCCCCTGACCTTTTTCTATTTGCGAATCATTCCAGTTTAGGAAAGTACGAGAGAACCAATTTCCATCGTAAGTTTTAATATTCTCTGTAATATGAATGTTTGCAATTGTAGTATCGGCTGTACCATTTATAAAAACAAAGGATTTATTTTCTGAAGAATTGATGGAAGTATTATCTCCAAAAAAAGGCGATCTAGTTCTGGTTGTTTGCCCACCTGTTTTGCCAGATATAACCTTATAGATACCAAACTCATATCTTCCAACATTTACCAAACCTTTACGCTTTACCGTCATAGGTTGGCTTTTAGCCTTCAATTGAGCATCAATTTTTATAGTTTTTTGAGCAAATGACGCTTGTATAAATGCAACTTGAAGGCAAATAACCATTAAAGCAACAGACAAATTAGATTTCATTACCCAGGGGTTTAAATTTTATTTTTCCAAGCCGTTGATGACCCACTGCTAGTCCTACTTATTTGTTTCTAATTATAGAATTTAAATAGGTGTTCTAATATCAAAATTTAAAAGGAGTTTTTTTAATATGTGAATAAAGAAAATTAATTCACTTAAATGTTTCTAGTCTTCTTTAGCCAAGATAGTAGCGCCTGCCTGCCGGACAGGCAAGGATACCGGCTAAGAGATTACCGGCTGTGTGCGTATGAGCGGATAGCTGGAATAGCTTCTGATTAAAATCCTCAAAATAATAGCATAACACTATAGATGTTAAATTGAATTAGAATATTTTTTTTATTGAGCAAAGGATTTGTTTCCTAATGTCTTATAAACAAGTATAAATTTAAAAGACATGAAAAATAAAAATTTGAAAATTTGGAGCACATTAGTTGTATTAGGATTAATGCTTTTTACAAACCAATTAATGGCGCAACCTGGTGGCGAAAAAATGGAGCCGCCTACATTAGAGCAAAAGTTAAAAAATGTAGAAGAAAAAATATCAACTCCATTAAAGCTAGATAAAGCTCAAAAGAAAGTTGTTAATGATGCATTTACAGCGTTTTTTAATTCTGCCGATCAATTAGTGGATAGGAATGCTAATCCACCTGTTAGACCAGATAAAGAAAAGATTGATGCTTTATCAAAAGTAAGGGACGAAAAAATTAAGCAAGCAATTACTGCCGATTCTTTTGCTAAATACTTAGAGCTTGAAAAAGCATTGAGACCAAATAGAGATAGACAAGGGCCACCACAAGGCGGTGGAGAAAACCGATTGCAAAGAAAAAATTAATAAAAATTTTTTTCATTAGTAAATAGAATATCTTGTTATACGTCAGTAAAATACCAGTTTAATGGTATTGTTTTCTTTGTAATAATGCATTAGATTTATATAAATTAATAATCAAAACTTACAAACTATGAAAACAAATTATTTATATAAACTTTTTTTCTGTTCATTATTGTCAATTCTACTTAATAGTTGTAAAAACGAAAAAATTGAAACCCCCGTTGAAGAAAATACAATAGTTTTATTGAATAATGGAAATAATAACCTATCTGCTAGTTATCGGTCTGGGTTGTTAGATCTTTATTATGAGGCAAAAACAATAGGGGATATTACGGAATCAACCATAACAGTTAAAAATAAAGATAATAATATAGTCTACAGATCTGAATATGTTATAAATACAGATTTAAAGGCTTATAAATTAGCTTCACATGAAAGCGTTATAAGCCAAGCCGATAAAGTGAAGCTATTGTTTCCAAATGAAATAAAAAATATTCATAGTTTCTTTTAATCATTCGGAAAAGCTCTAGTGAATGATTCCAGAGTCGACTATAGTCTACAGACCGTTCAATCAATTTTCTTCCATAATTCTATTCTTAACTCTGCATATAGAAGTATAATTGAAGATAATGATTGTGGTTGCACACCTCATCCAGCTTATTTTATTGATAAGATGGGTTTTTGGTGCCAAGAAGATTACATGATAAATCCTAAGAAATTACTTAGCGTAATAAAGGATTCTAAATATAAAGTACAAGATCGTGAAATAAAAGCTTATCAATATCTTAAAGAAAATAGTACCAAAACTAAAATATCAATTGATAAAATATCAACTCTCATTGAACCTAGATACCAATTTATAAACAGGATAAATAGTATTTATTACAGAGAAACAAATAAATTCTTAAAAAATGAATCGGTCACAATGTCAACTGAATGTTTTCCAGCCACGGGTCTAGGTTGTTGTGGAAATTATTCAGGATGTTGTGTTGTTTGGGATTTTATTTGCTTAGAACATGATTTGGCATGTTTAAAATGTGATCATTGGTATTGCGGATGGCAATGTAAACCTACACCCACAAATAATAATTAATATATGAAACAGATAATTAAATATTTTGTCTATATATCTCTTGTTTTGAATTTTTATTTCAATGCAAGTTGGATTTATGTTTTCAATCAATTTGATGAACAAATAAAAAGAACGAATTATTTTATTGAAAACTTCACATTCGGGTATTCAATTCTTGGTTTTAATGTTGCTTTAGTTATCATTACATTGTTGAGTTTTATAGTTTTGTTAACTAAAAAGATTTTTCCCAAGTCATTAAACACAACATTAATGATAATTCAATCAATTTTTTCTGTTTTATATATATGGCAGCTTTTATAAGCAATATAATATAAGTTGTTATTTTTTTCAAGATAATAAGCAATCAACAAAGCGGTGGAGATAGACCACCAAGAAATTGAAATAAAAAAGGTTCGAGCATACGCTCGAACCTTTTTTATTTCATTAAAAACACAGATAATTTATTCATCCTCACTAACACCTCGTCTCACAACCGGCATTCCTAAAATTTTATAGACTTCGTCTATTTGGTTAATACTGCCATTTACCAAATTGCTTAAAATCACAATGGTGATATCTCTTTTTTGGTCTCTTAAATAAATATGACGGAAACCATGCCACCAACCGGTATGATAAATTACTTGTTCTTTTCTAACGCTATCCACATACATACGCCATCCTAAACCGTAACCAAAATACTGGTTTTGCAATTTGCTACGTGGCACATAAGCCGAGTCTAAGGTTGATTTCTTAAGCAATAAACCCTCTCTTAAAGCTCGGTCAAACAAAAACAAATCTTCTATGGTAGAGTAAACGCCTTTATCGCCAACGGTACCGTCTAAAAAATCTTGACGAACAGAGCGACGCCAAACACGGTCATGACCCACCACATCGACTGGTATTTTTTTATATTCTGTTGTAGGGTAAAGTGTGCTGTTTTTCATCCCAGCAACGTCAAAAATGTTTTTTTGTAAAAAGGTTTTAAAAGGCATTCCGGCTACTTTTTCTACAATAGTTGCAAGCAACATAAAATTGGTGTTATTATAGTGAAACTGCCTGTTTGGTGGAAAATATGGCGCTGGTTTATGTTCTGCATATAAACGCATCACATCCAAATTACTCATTCCTTTATATTTTTCTTTCCAAATATCATCAGAAAAATAAACGTAATTGTTTAAGCCCGAACGGTGAGATAGTAGCATTTCTACGGTAATACCTTTGTACGGAAACTCTGGAAAAAACTGATCTACAGTATTGCTTAGTTTCAGTTTTCCTTGCTCAATTAACATTAAAACTGCGGTACCTGTTATTGGTTTAGAAACCGATGCTAATTGAAACCGAGATTTTATTTTCAGAGAATCGCGGTGTAGATAATCTGCCCAGCCAAAGGTACCTTCGTAAATAATTTTCCCTTTTTTTGCTACTAAAACATTACCATTAAAGTTTCTCTTTCTATGTAATCCTTTAAAATATTCGTCTAATTTTTTATCGGCTTTTGCCGGATTATACACCAATAATAAACTATCTCTTTTAGGGTCTGAGGGTTCTTTTGTTACTTCTTTTTGTGTGGTGTTTGAAGAACAAGAGCTTACTAAAACGGCTACGATAGAAAGGTAAAAAAGCGAGCGGAATATTTGCATGTAATAATTTTCAAGCTGATTAATGTTGGCCAAAATAAAAATTATAAAAACATTATGGTAACAGGAGTTTTAAACATTGTGGGTATTGTTTTGGTTATGAAGCATAAGAGCCTAAAAAAAATTTACACTATAAAGGTTTTGCGTTAAGGATGCGTGGGCTAGGTACATTTTTTAGCCCGCCTTTTTACGGGTTAAAAAATTACGGCACCCCAAAGCAGCCTGACTGTGTTTTGGAATTGTGAGGTGGGAAAAGGAACGCCCTCATATTAAAATTTTTCTAAATGTAGTATGACAATTTAAAGAGGCTTCTAAAACAAAAAATCTTACTTTTGCACAAAATTAAAAACGACATGGAATACAGATTAGAACATGATACCATGGGCGAGGTGAAAGTGCCAGCAGATAAATTCTGGGGAGCACAAACAGAACGCTCTAGAAATAATTTTAAAATTGGCCCCGAGGCTTCTATGCCTAAGGAAATTATTCATGCTTTTGCCTATCTAAAAAAAGCTGCGGCAATGGCTAATACAGATTTAGGTGTTTTAACAGCCGCTAAAAGAGATTTAATTGCTGGCGCTTGTGATGAGATTTTGACCGGTAGTTTAGACGATCAGTTTCCATTAGTTATTTGGCAAACAGGATCTGGAACGCAATCTAACATGAACGCAAACGAGGTTATTGCCAACAAAGCACATGTGATGAATGGTGGTTTGTTAAGTGATGATGTAAAGGTTTTGCACCCTAACGATGATGTGAATAAATCTCAATCATCTAACGATACTTTTCCTACCGCAATGCATATTGCTACCTATAAGCAAGTGGTAGAAATTACATTGCCAGGAATTACTTTATTGAGAGATACTTTATCGGCAAAAGCTGCAGAATTTGCAAATATCACCAAAACCGGACGTACCCATTTTATGGATGCTACGCCACTAACTTTGGGACAAGAATTCTCTGGTTATGCACAACAGTTAACTAACTCTATCAAAACCATCAACTACGCTTTAGAAGCTGTTAAAGAATTAGCTTTAGGTGGAACCGCAGTAGGTACAGGTTTAAATACACCAAAAGGTTACGATGTTTTGGTAGCTAAATACATTGCAGATTTAACAGGTTTACCTTTTATAACTGCACCAAATAAGTTTGAGGCTTTGGCTGCTCATGATGCTATGGTAGAAATGTCGGGTGCATTAAAAAGAGCCGCTGTTTCTTTAATGAAAATAGCTAACGATATTAGAATGTTAAGCTCAGGTCCGCGTTGTGGCATTGGCGAAATCATTATTCCTGATAACGAGCCAGGTTCTTCTATTATGCCGGGTAAAGTAAATCCTACTCAGCCAGAGGCTTTAACAATGGTTTGTGCGCAAGTGATGGGTAACGATGTTGCTGTTTCCATTGGTGGTTCTAACGGACATTTCGAGTTAAACGTTTTTAAACCGGTTATTGCCTCAAATGTATTGCAATCTGCTCGTTTAATTGGCGATGCTTGTGTGTCTTTCACCAACAATTGTGCTATTGGTATAGCGCCAAACTTACCAGAAATTCAGAAGCATTTAGAAAACTCTTTAATGCTAGTAACGGCTTTAAACCCACATATTGGGTACGAGAATGCTGCTAAAATTGCAAAGAAAGCACATAAAGAAAACAAAACTTTACGCGAAGCTGCTGTAGAATTGGGCTTACTAACATCGGAACAATTTACCGAGTGGGTAAAACCTGAAGACATGGTAGGTTCTTTAAAATAATTTAATAGGGGCGTTTTAACACGCTTTACACTGTATCTTTTTTATTTGTCTTCCTTCGACTCCGCTCAGGATGACAAATAAAAAAGGATGCCGTTTCAATCGTTAACGCAAATACCTGTTTGATAGATCAATGAAAGTTAAATATTTATTTCTGCTGCTATTTGCCTTCGGTTTAATAACTGCTTGTAGTTTTAATCAAACCATAAAATCTACAGGAGAAGCATCTTTACAAGGCAACTGGAGCGAAGATTCTATCGCTAATAAAGCGCAATTGGTAAACTACGAGCAAAACTATTTCACCTTTACTTGCGATTCTTTTTATCTCCAAATTAACAGTTACTCTAAAGTTAACTTACAAGGCGGCGCTTGTTACGATGCTAAAGAGTGGAAAGAATATGCCAAGGGTTACTACACTTTAAGTAAAGACACCTTAAAGTTTGATGGTGTTTTTGTTGATGAGAAATTTAAATATAAACCAGAGAAAGCTTGTTATCGTTTTGGAAAGTTTACCCAAAACTTTCTAATTACGCAGCAATCAGACTCACTCCTAAATCTTAAAAGTTTACAAACTGGCTTAAATCATCAACTGGTTTTAAAACAAAAAGGAGTTTGTAAATAATATGGCTAATGATGGATTAGATATAAACATAAAAGTTTTGGCAGGGCCGCTCGGAAGATGGCCCTTTTTTGTTTAAGAATGTTATGGTACTAAAAAGTTTACAGTTTTTATTATCATAGTTTTTCCATATTGGGAAACGGAATTAATTTTTGCTGCTTTCTAATTTTATTTCTTTTTAAGTTCTTTCATTAGGTCTTCTAAATAGTCTGTTTGCGCTTCTTGAATTTCCAATAGCTTTTTGTTTTTGTAGCGCAAAGCCCAATTCTTAATACGACTATAACAGGCAAACGGCTAAAGCAGAAAGGCTATATCTCCATGCTGGAGATTTACACAAAACTCAACCCATCAGTTTACGAATCGTCCCTAATGCTTTCGGGATGGTGTGAGAGGCGCACTCTGTCAGGTTGCTGGCAGAGCCGTCTACTCGATTAGCACTAGTACTTTTTCTAGAGTTCAATGGAAATATTAACCTTTCCGCCCAAACCTTTTTCTACAATGTCAAACAGAGTTTTTAGGGTCAGATTGCTTCCATTATTTTCAATTCTAGAAATATATTCACGTTTTCTGTCGACTAGTTCAGCCAGTTCGGATTGGGTCAAATGTTTGTCTTCCCTTGCTTTGCGCAAAAGCAAACCAATTTTGAAACTTTCAAAATCTCTTTCTAATTCGTCTCTTCGGTTAGTTCCCTTAATTCCGTAAACGTCGTTCTTGATTTCTTTCCAGCTTTTAGTTTCCATTTCTTCTTCCTTTATGGTCGTGATATTCAGTCATTAATTTAAGAGCTTTTTCAATTTCATTCTTCGGAGTCTTCTGCGTTTTCTTCTGAAAGCCGTTCAGCAAAATAACAAGCTTGTCATTGTCGAAAAAGCAGAACACACGCCAAATATTAGAACCTAATTGAATTCTTGCTTCATAAAGTCCATTAGTTCCTACCAAAAATTTAAGATAGTTTGAAGGAACTCTTTCTAGGGTTTCAATTGCTTCGATTATCTTGAAAATTTTGTCCTGAACCTTTTTTGGTTGAGCTTTCAAAAAACTTTCAAAGTCATCTTTATATGCTACGACTTCCCTGACTTTCATAAACCAAAGGTAACTTATAAGTTACTAAAAGCAAAATTAATTTTTTATTCCTGTCGAGCGATTTTGTCGAGTAGTATTAGTGGTAACGGTTGCGAATTTGGGTTGTAATGGCTTTATAGCAGTAACTTTTCAAACCGCAGAAAATTAAATTAATTAGTAAAAAGTAAGTTAAACCACGTCAGCCATTATAACCCAAACTTGTTGTGTGCGCCTTGAATGGTAAATATAGTTTTTTAAATGTAAAAATTAAAGAATCCCAGAGGGTGCAAGTCCCTTATTCGCTGGGTCAACGCCTGGAAGAATTAGCAAGTCGCAAGCTGGTTTGAAGT
>JBIKIN010000025.1:0-50874 GCA_044361595.1 Pelobium sp.
GTGGACTTATTGCTGGGAACTATTCTTTCATCGTAAAAGATGCCAATAACTGTTCAGTAACTGTTCCGGTTTCTATTACTGAACCTAGTTTGTTGACCCTTTCTGCTACCAAAACTGATATCCTTTGTTTTGGTGGAACTTCTACTGTTACCCTTTCTGCAACTGGAGGAACTGGAGCTTATCAATTCTCTAAAGATGGGGGTGCTACTTTTGTTCCTTCTAATACTTTTGCTGGTCTGGTAGCTGGGAATTATTCTTTCATTGTAAAAGATGCCAATAACTGTTCGGTGACTGTTCCAGTTTCTATTACTGAACCTAGTTTGTTAACCCTTTCTGCTGCTAAAACTGATATCCTTTGTTTTGGTGGAACTTCTACTGTTACCCTTTCTGCAACTGGAGGAACTGGAGCTTATCAATTCTCTAAAGATGGGGGTGCTACTTTCGTTTCTTCTAATTCTTTTAGTGGACTGGTTGCTGGTAACTATTCTTTCATCGTAAAAGATGCCAATAACTGTTCGGTGACTGTTCCTGTGGTAATTACTGAACCTAGTTTGTTGACTTTGTCCGCTTCCAAAACTGACATTCTTTGTTTTGGTGGTTCGTCTGCTGTGACACTTTCTGCTGGCGGTGGTGCTGGGGCTTATTTATATTCTAAAGATGGTGGGATAACTTTCGTTTCTTCGAATTCTTTTAGTGGACTGGTTGCTGGTAACTATTCTTTCATCGTAAAAGATGCCAATAACTGTTCGGTGACTGTTCCTGTTTCTATTGCTGAGCCTAGTTTATTAACTCTTTCCGCTTCCAAAACTGACATTCTTTGTTTTGGTGGTTCGTCTTCGGTAATGCTTTCTGCAACTGGTGGTACAGGAACTTATCTATTCTCTAAAGATGGTGGGATAACTTTCGTTTCTTCTAATTCTTTTAGTGGACTTGTCGCTGGGAACTATTCTTTCATTGTTAAAGATGCCAATAACTGTTCGGTAACTGTTCCGGTTTCTATTACTGAACCTAGTATGTTGACGCTTTCTGCGACTAAAACTGATATCCTTTGTTTTGGCGGAACTTCGGTTGTGACGCTTTCTGCTAGCGGTGGTACTGGAACTTATCAATTCTCTAAAGATGGGGGTGCTACTTTTGTTCCTTCTAATACTTTTGCTGGTCTGGTAGCTGGGAACTATTCTTTCATCGTAAAAGATGCCAATAACTGTTCAGTAACTGTTCCAGTTTCTATTGCTGAACCTAGTTTATTAACTCTTTCTGCGACTAAAACTGATATTCTTTGTTTTGGTGGAACTTCTACTGTTACCCTTTATGCAACTGGAGGAACTGGAGCTTACCAATTCTCTAAAGATGGTGGGGTGACTTTCATTTCTTCGAATTCTTTTGTAGGGCTGGTAGCTGGGAATTATTCTTTCATTGTTAAGGATGCTAATAACTGTTCGGTGACTGTTCCAGTTTCTATTACTGAACCTAGTATGTTGACGCTTTCTGCTACCAAAACTGATATCCTTTGCTTCGGCGGAACTTCGGTTGTGACGCTTTCTGCTAGCGGTGGTACTGGGACTTATTTATATTCTAAAGATGGTGGGGTGACTTTCATTTCTTCGAATTCTTTTAGTGGACTTATTGCTGGGAACTATTCTTTCATTGCAAAAGATGCCAATAACTGTATTGCTAGCATAGCTTTAAATATCACTGAACCAACAAAAATTACTTTATCAGCTATTAAAACAAATATAAATTGCAAGGGTGGCACTGCCAATGTTACCCTTACGGTAGCTGGAGGAAATGGTCCTTATCAATATTCTAAAGATGGCATCAATTATCAAAATGAAAATATTTTCAAAGATTTAGTTGCTGGGACATATAACTTTAAGGTACAAGATGCCAATGCTTGTATAGTATCTACAGAAGTCATAATTACTGAACCAAATCAGTTTGTTCTTTCTTCAACTCAAACTAATATTCTTTGTAAAGGAGGAACTTCTAAAGTAACTCTTAATGGAACAGGTGGCACAGGATTGTATCAATATTCTAAAGATGGAGGAAAAACATATCAAACCTTAAATGTTTTTGATGGCTTATTGGCAGGAAATTACTCTTTCATAGCTAAAGACATTAATAATTGCACAACCTCAATCAATGTGATCATTACTGAGCCTACCAATTTAGAATTGATTGCTACAAAAAGTTTAATTCTTTGTAAAGGCGGCACTTCTGAAGTTAAACTTACTGCTAGTGGCGGATCTGGTGCTTTCCAATTCTCTAAAGACGGAGGAGAGTCTTTTCAAAATCTAAATGTATATACTGGTTTATTAGCTGGAAATTATGTTTTTATAGTTAAAGATGATAACAATTGCCAAACAACAATTACGGTTAATATCACAGAACCATCGGCTTTAAGCGTATCAGAAAATCATACTGATGTGTTATGCTTTGGTTTAAATACCGGAAAAATTAACTTAAATGTTTCTGGAGGAACTGCTCCTTACAGCTATTTATGGAGTAATGGAATTACCAATAAAGACATCGAAAATTTAGTGGGTGGTATTCACAGTGTTGAAATTACTGATGCAAACAACTGTATGGTAACTAAATCAATTCAGATTAAATCACCAATTGCGCCAATATCAATAAAAGAGACTCATCAAAATAATGTATGCTTCGGAGAAGTTAACGGAAAAATAAATGTTACAGTAGCTGGAGGTACAGCGCCATATATCTATTCTTGGAGTAATGGCTCAAAAACAAAAGACCTAGCTGGCCTACAATCTGGAACTTATGAACTTACAGTGACAGATAAAAATAATTGCTTTGCTACCATTAAGGTAGATATTAATCCTTTGATAAAATTCACTTTAAGCAGTCAGGTGAAGCAAGTTAGTTGTTTTGGCGAAAAGGATGGTAAAATATCCTTAACATTATCGGGCGGTGAGGCTCCATATAGTATTAAATGGTCAAACGCAGCTACAGGAAATAGAATAGAAAACTTAGGAATAGGAACATATACCTATTTAGCAAAAGATGCGCTGGGCTGTCAAGTTTCAGGAGCAGTAGCAATTACGCAGCCGCAACCTTTAACAACAAAATCAATAATTAAAAATTCAACATGTAAATTCTCTCCCGATGGAGCTATACTAATTGAAGTAAATGGGGGAACGGCTCCTTATAAATTTTTCTGGAACGGTTTTGATAGAGGTCAAGATAACTCTCTATTAAACATAGCGCCAGGAAAATATAATGTTAATATTGTTGATGCAAATAATTGCAGCAAACAAATTATAGCAGAGGTGCTTCCTGGAAACTGTGCACCAAGTGCATCTGATGATGCTTATACAACAATTGAAGATACTCCAATTACTATTCAAACACCAGGAATTATTTTGAATGATCTAGATCCTGATGATGACAATTTACTAGTTTCTCTATCATCTGTAATGGATCCCGATATAAAAACAGGCACTGTAAATACTATTAATACTAGTTTTAAAACGAAAAATGGCTTTGTTAATTTAAATCAAAATGGATCATTTACTTATACCCCAAACAAAAATTTCTTTGGGGTAGAAAATTTTATATATAAAGTGACCGATGGAAATTTAAATTCTAATTTAGCTATTGTTACTATTAAAGTAAATGCTGTAAATGATCCTCCAGTTGCCCGCAACGACTCTTTTACTACTTTAGAAGATGTTGCTGTTAGTGGAACTGTATTCCCGAACGATAGCGACCCAGATAATGATCCGTTAGGATATATTTTAGTAACTCCACCTGTAAGAGGTAAATTGGTTTTTCAGGCAGATGGAACATTTATTTATACTCCAGAAAAAGACTTTCATGGGGTGGTTACTTTTAGTTATCAAGTTTGCGATCCTGCTGGATTGTGTGATCAAGCTATAGCAACAATTACGGTTACTCCAGTAAACGACCCTCCTATCGCAATGGACGATCTATTTTATCTCCAAAGGAATTTACAAATTTCGGCATCTGTTGCGCCAAATGATAAAGAACCAGATAATGAACCTTTAACTTTTACGCTACTAACACAACCAGCAAATGGAACAATAACTTTTAACGCAAATGGCTCATTCACTTATCAGCCAAGAAGTGGATTTAAAGGAAGAGACACCTTCAATTATCGCATTTGTGATCCATTTGGATTATGTGACAATGCTATTGTTGATTTAATTGTGCAGCCTTTGGTAACGGTAAAATTAACACCTACAAACGGAGTTATAAATGAAGGTGAAAATATAGATATCACAGCAGAATTGAATGAATCTATTTTCCAAGACGTGGTAATAAATATTCTGTTTACAGGATCAGCAATCAATAATGGCGATTATAAATTAAAAGGAAACTATATTCAAATGACCATACCTTCTGGCCAAACAACTACCACCCAAAAGTTTAATATCGCAGCAATTTTAGATGATGTAAGAGATGATAATGAACATGTTTTGGCCAATATCAGTAGTACTAATTTTCCAGCTTTTGTGAATATTGGGACAGGATCTGATGTGCTAATTAAAGATATTTATCCAGAGAACGTTCCTAGTTTACCATCAGAAAACCCAGATATTAATCCAGATCCACAAACATCCCCTAATGGAGATGGAAACGGTAATGACAGTTTCATTATCTATAATATTAGTAATTATCCAGACAATGAAGTTATTATTTTTAATAGATGGGGTAACGAAGTTTATAAAACTAAAAATTACAACAATAAAGACAACTCGTTTAGAGGAATTGCAAACGTAGGGATTTTAACAAATTCTAATAAAGAATTGGTAGATGGTGTTTACTATTACATTATTTACACCACTGTAAACGGAGAAAGAAAAATGAATAAAGGTTATTTAATTTTAAAGAGATAGCATAATTTTTAAAACAAATTTGGGCATTTTAACCATTCACCAGCTTGCGGATTTTTTGTCAATTTCAAAATGGCAAGGGCAAAAAAGCTGCCGTTTCTCCGAAGGAGTCCTTTGGACCATCGTTAATGCACTTATTTATCAAATAAAAATTAACTTTTCTCTTCCCAAATCAATGCTAAGTTAACAATCGTTCTTACCGCAGCCTCCATATCTTGTACAGAAACCCATTCTTGTTTGCTATGAAAAGCATGTTCACCTGCAAAAATATTAGGACAAGGTAAGCCCATAAAAGATAATCTTGAGCCATCTGTGCCGCCTCTAATACTCCTTTTTACAGGCTTTAAACCAGCTCTTTCTATAGCTAAAAGTGCGTATTCGCTTACTTCTGGAAATTGAGATACCACATCTTTCATATTTCTATATTGAGTCTTACTTTCGTAAAAAACTGAAATATTAGGGTATTTGGCTATAATTTGATTAGCAATTTGAATAATTTCTTGTTCATGCTTTAGTAAGTTAGCATCCTCAAAATCTCTGATAATGAAGTCAATTTTAGCTTGCTCTACTGTACCTTCTAAAATGGTAGGATGTACAAATCCCTCTTTACCACTAGTGCTTTCTGGCGAAAGTCGATTTTTAGGTAATGCCATTATAATTTCAGACGCAATTTTAATAGCGCTTATCATTTTACCTTTTGCAAAACCTGGGTGGGCACTAATTCCATTAATTATAATTGTAAAGCCATTAGCACTAAATGTCTCATCTTCAAACGTACCTGCCATTTCACCATCAATAGTATAACCAAAATCTGCGTCAAGTTTTTTCATATCTACAAAGTCTACCCCTCTTCCAATTTCCTCATCTGGAGTAAATAAAATACTTATTTCGCCATGTTTTAATTCGGGATTTTCGATTAAAAATCTAATGGCATCCATAATTTCTGCAACACCTGCTTTATTATCAGCACCTAATAAAGTTAAACCACTTCCTGTTACAATATCATTACCCAATTGATGAACTAAATCTGGATGTTCATCTAGTTTAATAACTATATCAGCATCATCAGGCAAAATAATATCACTACCATCATAGCTATGATGTATTATAGGCTTTACTCCTGCTCCACTACAATCTGGAGAAGTATCTACATGAGAGCAAAAGCAAATTTTAGGAACATTTTTATCAGAATTTGAAGATAATCTTGCATATACGTAACCAAATTCGTCTAGATGAGCATTATTTAATCCCATATCATGCAATTCTTTTACAAGAAGGATAGAAAGTTCCCTTTGTTTAGCAGTAGACGGTACACTTTTTGAATCATAGTCAGACTGTGTATCAATCTGAACATAGTTTATAAACCTTTCTAAAACGGTATAATTAAAATTCATGAAAGTATAATTTTGATAAACGGATTATTTAAAATATTTTTATAGCTTAAATGTTTGAAAAACAAAATAGAAAATAGTTTAACAAACTATATTTCGAACTAGATTTTATAATTTTGAGAAAGATAATATTTGTCTTCGTTATAACCGCAAGTTTTTTTAATTCCAATGTTTTTGCGCAAGCAAATTTTAGTAGAATAGGGATAGGACTTTCGGGAGGATTAACTTCCAATTTTAGTGGTCTTACTTATGGCTTAAGCCCTATAATACCTGGTTATGAACCAATAAAAACTCTTGCAACAAATAAATCTAGAGTAGTTGGCGGCTCTTTAGATTATTTCTTTACACCTTTTATAAATGCGGGCATTGAATATAACAGTGTGCAATTAAAAGATGGTACAGATAAACACAATAGAGCATTTATATCCACCTTCTCTTCCATTGAGTTAAGAGGAAATGTTTCTGCTGGGCAATTTATTGATTTTTCTTACAGCCCTTTTTTATATGCTATTAGAAATGTTAATGCAGGTATTGGCCTTGGATTTATAAGCGGAACAAATAATGTTGCTGATTTTGGATCAGGGGCTTTTCCTAGTCGTCAACATCCAGATGATTTAGGTAAAAGTGAATTTAGCGGCGTAGTAGCTATTCCGATTAGTATAGGATATAACGTAAATATTTATGATGTTTACCAAGAAACAAAATTTGTTATAGGGGCAAACTATAAAATGAATTTCACCACAACCGATAACTTAGATGGTTATAGTGACGATCCTCGTTTTTTTGAAAACCAAAATAAGGATGTTTATACTTCATTTTCTATATCAGTTAAATATTTATTTGGGCCAAAAGGCTTGTACTTCAGATAATGAATATAGAATCCCTTAGAACTTATTGTTTAAATAAGAAAGGGGTTACAGAAAGCTTTCCCTTTGATAATCAAACCCTTGTTTTTAAAATATTTAATAAAATATTCTTAATAGCCGGTTTAGACAACCCAATAAGTTTTAATGCTAAATGTGATCCAGAAAGAGCTATTCTGCTAAGAGAAGAATACCCAGAAATAACTCCAGGGTATCATATGAATAAAAAACATTGGAATACCGTTTATTATAATGGCTCTTTATCTGATCATTTCTTACACCAATTAATAGATCATTCTTATCACCTAATATTACAAAGTCTATCAAAGGCTAAACAAATAGAAATAAATCAATTATGAACTGGATAGAAGAAGAAAATCAATTAACCAAAACATTTAAGTTTAAAAATTTTATTGATGCTTGGGCTTTTATGAGCAAAGTTGCCATCGTAGCCGAGAAAATGAATCATCATCCAAACTGGTCTAATGTTTATAATCAAGTAACTATAAAGTTGTCTACACACGATGCTGGAAACACAATTACCGAACTTGACCGTAAACTTGCTAAAGAAATTGATGCACTTTAAAACAATGAAAAAAATATTTCTATTCTCAATTTTCCTATTTACCATTTCAAAACTTACTGCACAAGAAACACCATTTGAAATAAGCAAAGGAGAGAGAACTGCCACCTATCAAGAATGCATTGCTTATTATAAATTATTAGACCAAAAATATGAAGAAGCAAAAATGCTTTCTTACGGACTAACAGATAGTGGTAAACCTTTAAACTTATTTGTACTATCTAAAGAAAAAGTTTTTGAAGTACAAAAGATAAAAGCCCTTAAAAAAGTTGTTTTATTAATTAACAACGGTATCCATCCGGGCGAACCTGAAGGTATAGACGCCAGTATGGCTTTAGCCCGTAATTTACTTCAAAATAAAACTATCCCTAAAAACGTAATCGTTTGTATTATCCCTATATATAATATTGGAGGCGCTTTAAATAGAGGTAGTTATTCAAGAGCTAACCAAAATGGGCCAGAAACTTATGGTTTTAGAGGAAATGCAAAAAACCTAGACTTAAATAGAGATTTCATTAAAACAGACTCTAAAAATTCTTATGCGTTTCAAAAACTTTTTAACATTTGGAACCCTGATGTTTTTGTAGATACACACGTTAGTAACGGCGCAGACTATCAGTATACCATGACTTTGATAGAGACTCAAAAAGACAAATTGAATGGCACTTTATCTAAATATATGACCAGTAACTTGGTTCCTTATTTATATCAAGAGATGAAGAATTCTGGTTTTGAAATGACTCCCTATGTAGACCATATTAAAGAAACGCCAGACGATGGTATTATAGGTTTCTTAGAAACCCCTAGATTTGCTACCGGTTACACCACTTTGCATAATACCATCGGTTTTATAACAGAAACTCACATGTTAAAGCCGTTTGCCAAAAGGGAAGCTTCCACCTATGCTTTTTTAGATCATATTTTAAAGAAAACCAATGAAGATGCACAAGAAATTATAAATCTAAAGCAAAAGGCAGACGAAGAAATTTCAAAACAACAAAGTTTTCCAATTAGCTGGACATTAGATAAAAAAGACTCGGTTTTAATAGATTTTAAAGGTTATACGGCCGAGAGAAAACCAAGTGAGGTAAGTGGTCAGAATAGATTATTTTATAATAGAGAATTGCCATTCACAAAAAAAATCGCTCAGTTTAATCATTTTATCCCTAGCCAAACCATAGAGAAACCAGTTGCTTACATGATACCACAAGCGTGGGACCGGGTAATAGACTTACTCAAATTAAACAGCGTTTCAATAAAAACCTTAAAAAAAGATACCACAATAAATGTAGAAGCCTATTATATTGTTGACTATAAAACAGGCACAAGACCTTATGAAGGCCATTATTTACATAGCGGAGTACAGATTAAAAAAGAATTAATGCCCATAAAATACTATTCTGGAGATGTAGTTGTATATACTAATCAGAAAACAAATAGATATATTATTGAAACCTTAGAACCACAAGCAACCGATTCGTTTTTTGCGTGGAATTTCTTTGATAGCATTTTAGGACAGAAAGAGTATTTTTCTGCCTATGTTTTTGAAGATTTAGCAGCCGATTTATTAAAAAACAATCCAAAATTAAAAGCACAATTTGAAGCAGCCAAGCAAGCTGACACTAAATTGAGTCAAAGTGGTTCTGCACAGTTAAACTGGATTTATCAGCACTCAGAACATTACGAAAAAACATATTTACGTTATCCGGTTACAAGAATATTGACTAACACTCAATTAGAATTAGACTAAAATGGAAGAAATTTTTAGATTGTACCCTGTATCTGCAATCATATTTATATTTACCCTTGTAACTAGTGTTTATGCCTTCTATAATGAAGATACTTACGGTAAGTTTATGTTGCATGCGTACAGTGTTGCTAGAGGGAAAAACATCTATCAGTTAATTACTAGTGGCTTAATTCATAAAGATTGGGCCCACTTAGGTTTTAACATGATCTCGTTTTACTTTTTTGCGTTTGAGTTAGAACAAAAAATTGGATCGTGGCAATTTGGAGTTTTATATTTTGTTAGCCTAATTCTATCAGACTTACCATCTGTTTTTAAGCATAAAAACAACTTTCATTATCACAGTTTGGGGGCTTCTGGAGCGGTATGCGCTGTAGTGTTTAGTTTTATACTTTTTGCGCCAGCGGTTAAATTGTTCATTTTTCTAATTCCGTTTCCAATTCCGGCAATCATTTACGGTTTATTGTTTTTAGTTTACACATCCTATGCCGGCAGAAAAGCAAATGATGGAATAAACCATGATGCACATTTTTTTGGTGCCTTAAGCGGATTAATCATCACCATTATTCTTGTTCCAGGAATATTTATATTGTTCTTAGACCAAATCAAAAATGGTTTATTTTAACTCAGAGATTTTGTTTACACAACAAAATCTCGACATTAAAGCATGCATTTAGAATATATTTTATTAAGAATTACTCGGCGTAGCCAAAACTTTTAAGATAGTTTTCTCTGTTACGCCAATCGGGTATAACTTTTACAAAAATTTCTAAAAATACTTTCTTTTTTAAGAACTCTTCCATATCCTGACGGGCATAAGTACCTACTTTTTTAAGCATTGCACCACCGGGGCCAATTAAAATGTTCTTTTGCGAGTCGCGTTCTACAATAATTTCTGCACTAATCTTAATAATATCTTTGCTCTCTTTAAAAGAGGTGATGATAACCTCTGTACTATAAGGGATTTCTTTTTTGTAAAATTTAAAAATCTTTTCCCTAATCATTTCAGAAACAAAGAACCTTTCTGAACGGTCTGTTAATTCATCCTTCTCGTAATATGCAGGGTGCTCTGGCAAGTTTTGGATAATGAAGCTCATAATGGGCTCGGTATTGTATTGATGCAATGCTGCGCAGCCTACAATGCCCTCTGGGTTCAATTTTTCTTTCCAATAATTAATCTTTTCTTCAATTAATTCATTTTGCGAAGTATCTATTTTGTTAATTACCACTAAAACTTTGGCCGAGGTATCTTTTAATTTAACCAATACATCTTCTTCATCTTGCTTCTCATTAATATCGGTAACGAAGACTAAAATGTCGGCATCTACCAATGCATCATCAACAAAATGCATCATATTTTCTTGCAATTTGTAGGCAGGTTTAATAATTCCAGGCGTATCTGAGAACACAATTTGATAATTTTCGTCATTTACGATACCTAAAATACGGTGACGAGTAGTTTGCGCTTTTGGTGTAATAATGGCCATTTTTTCGCCAACTAACTGATTCATAAGGGTTGATTTACCGGCATTTGGCTTACCTATGATACTTACAAAACCTGCTTTATGTGTCATTAAAAAATATTTTAAAATTTATTTGGAGTACAAAGAAACGAATTATATCTTTGCAGACCAATTCAGACAAATGATTTATTTGTTTTGATTGAGAAAAGTAAACAGCAATTGTTTTAAAATATTGAAATATAGTGCGGGGTGGAGCAGTTGGTAGCTCGTCGGGCTCATAACCCGAAGGTCATAGGTTCGAGTCCTGTCCCCGCTACCAAATAAAGCTAAAGGCTAAAAGCGAAATGCTAAAAGCAAGGCAAGTTTTATTAATTAATGGCCCGTTCGTCTAGGGGTTAGGACGTTAGATTTTCATTCTAGAAACAGGGGTTCGATTCCCCTACGGGCTACAAATTAAGCAGCAATCATATAAGATTGCTGCTTTTTTTATGTTATTTAGTTAAAACGGGTAATGATAGAATCGTAAGCTCGAGCCTCGTATCTGAAACGTATTAAATTCAAAGGCTTAAAGTAAAATGCTCAAATCAAAGCAAATTTAATTAATTAATTAATTAATTAATGGCCCGTTCGTCTAGGGGTTAGGACGTTAGATTTTCATTCTAGAAACAGGGGTTCGATTCCCCTACGGGCTACTTAAATAATATTAAAAAATAACAAAGGCTGCAAATAAAATGATTGTAGCCTTTCTTATTGATATTAAAATCCGAAAATGTAAATTATTCCGCAACTAAACAGTAAGAAATTTAGTAAGTTTTGACAGCAATCTAAACTATGCTCAGATTTCTTATAACATGCTGTTTACCATTATTTATTAAGAAAATTTATTTTAAATAAATGAAAGGTTTATAGAGAATCTTCCGACTTCGATTTGATGTGCTAAAAGTAATCTTCTTATAGAATCTTCTTGGCTAACCGAAATTTCGTTAGTAGAAATTACAATCATATCGGGCTTTAATTTATGACATATTTTTAATAAGTCTTCACTACTTCCTAAGATTTTGAATCCATATAAAAATAAATGGTGTTTAGAAAAATCATCATCTATCCAACCAATTGGTTTTAATTCATACCTCCTATTTTGCAGTAATTCCTTAATCAGCAGATATCCGCCATCTCCGGCTCCGTAGATAATAACTCTTTTTTGAGATTCCCTATTTTTATTAAATAATTCAACTAACCATCTATATAAATGTCTAGAGAATACCAGACCTGTAAATGTTAATAAAAAGTCTATCATCACAAAATAATGATTATAAACTGAAGTTAAATCTTGGAATAACAGATATATATATAAAATTAGACCTGCGAAAATTGTGGCAGAAAAATAACCTGCAAGTTCGGCTACCGCAATATATCTCCAAATTCTATGATATAGATTTGCTATATAAAATGTTGCCGTCTTTACTAAGATAAATAAACCCAGTATAATGTAATCTTCGCCTATATCAATTTTTAGGCTTCTAGATGCCACTAAAAAGGCAGTATAAATAATTAAAACATCAGTAGAAACCCCAATAATAAGTTTTTTATGCATTAATAGTAACCTAAGTGAAAACCGATTGTTCCCAGAATCTCTTCCACGTATTCTTAGATAGCTTAACTTTTCTTCCGACTCATTATAAACTTTAACGTTTGATAAAAAAATAGAAAAAACTACAGAAGATATTGTTAGTGTTACAAGGCATAAGAAAAGGTTATTTATTTGAATGCGATACAATAAAACACATAAAATCCCCCAAATGATACTTATAAAGTAAAGAATTAATACAGCTTTTTTCTCTGTTAAACCTAAGGCAACTAGTCTATGTGAAGTATGATCTTTACCTCCTTGGTCTATTCTTCTTCCTGCAATTATTCTTTTAAAAACTACCAACGAGGTATCCATGATAGGAATTATCATTAAACTAATTGGAACTAATAAAACTAAAACTGCTGATGATGAGCCTAGCTTACCTTGAGCAGCAATACTTAAAAAAGATAATGAAAAACCAAGAAACAAACTACCACAATCTCCCATAAATATTTTTGCAGGTTTAAAATTAAATATTAAAAAACCAAGGGATGAGCCTGTTAACGCGAAAGCCATTGTTGCAATGATAATTTCGCCGCTTAATATTCCTAGTACACCAGAAATAAAGGCAACAATAGCAGAAATTCCGGCCGAGAGCCCATCCATGTTGTCTAAAAGGTTAATAGCATTAGTTATACCCATAACCCATAAAAATGTTAGTGGAATGCCAGCCCAACCTAATAATCCACCACCAAAACTATAGCCATTATATAGTAAGATGAATGTGCAAGCTACCTGACCAATTAGTTTAATAATTGGTTTTATTTCTTTCAAATCGTCTATCAAACCAATTGTAAAGATTAGTGCACCTGCGCCTAAAATTGTTAGATTAATATCTTTATGATGGGTTAGAAAAATTGCTACACAATAAGAGAAAAAAATACCTATCCCGCCCATTAATGCTGTAGGTTTTGAGTGCCAACGATCATTTCTTGGTGCAACTACCCAATTTTTATAATGTGCAAACTTTATAACAATAGGCATTACAAGTAAACTTGTTATAAAAGATAATAAACCAGAAAAGTAAGGACCTTCAAAAATGAATGACATGTCCTTGAGAAATTGCATATTATAAAATATTGTAGTTAATTCTTAGAACATTTTTTAAACCTTCATCAAGAGATATTAACTCTCTATTTAATATGTTTATCATTTTTAAATTATCCGGTTGTCTTCGGGTCATATCGCCTTCTTTTAAGGCGTCTTCAAAAATTATTTTTGAAGATGATTGAGTTAGTGAGATAATTTTTTTCGCTAACTCTAAAACTGAAATTTCTTTTGAGCTTCCTAAGTTAATTACCTCGTTCATACAAAAATTACTTTCTAAAATTTTCAAAGTGACTTCTATGTTATCATCAATATAACAAAATGTACGAGTTTGAGAGCCATCACCATAAATAGTTATATCTTGCCCGTTTAAGGCATAATTAATAAATTTAGAAATAACAAAGTCTTTGCTTTGTTTAGGTCCATAAGTGTTAAAGAATCTAAAAATTGTAAAGTTTAAACCAAACTCCTTTTTATATGATTTAAAGAATGCCTCTCCTAAATTCTTGACTATTGCGTAAGGCAATTTTGAGTTTAAAGGGGTGGTGTTTTCATTTTGTGGAAATTCTACAGGCTCTCCATATACCTCTGATGATGATGAATAAAAAACTCGCTTAACTCCTGTGTTTTTTGAAAGAAGCAATACGTTCTTGATTCCTTCAATATCTTGGAGGACACCCATTGGATTATCTAATGTTCTTTTTACGCCTACCATTGCAGCATAATGGAATACATAATCAAAACGATAAGCTAACATTATAGTAGAAATATCTTGGAAATTGTTTACATCTGCTTTAATGAATTTGAAATTTTCATTTTCAAAGGAAGGCAATTTGTTAATAGAACCGGTAAGTAAATTGTCTGCTACAGTTACAAAATACTTTTTATTTTTCACTAAAGTGCAAGCAAGAGCTCCTCCAACGTTTCCTGCACCACCAGTAATTAAAATTTTAATCATATAAATCTAAAATTTGTTTTTTTATATAAATGACAAATTACTTACCGTGAATTAATTTAGCATATAACTGTGTAGTATCATCTATTAACCTACTATAAGAATATTTCTGAAAAATAACTTTTTCACTGTTATATCCCAAACTATTCCTTAGTTCTTTATTGGAAATAAGCTGATATAATTTATCACTAAAGTCTTCTTCATTATTCTTAGCCAACATACCGCTATAACCATCTTCAAATACATCTTTAACTCCTCCTACATCAGTACTTACTACGGCTTTGCCAGATGCCATGGCTTCTATTATACTTACAGGTGTGCCTTCATTTAACGAAGTTAATACAACAACATCTGATCCCGCGTTAATTACATCAATATCTTTCCTCCAAGAGGTAAATATTATATCAGCCGCGAATTTTTTTTCTTCTGGAAGACAATAACTTAATCCACTATCTTCTATTTGCTTCAAAATATCCCTAAAAAGTTCTCCGTCTCCAACTATAAAAAATTTCATAGGTGGGCATACATAGTTCTTTTTAAGATGAATAATTACTTTTATGAATAATAGATGATTTTTAATTGGAGCTAATCTCCCAATTATACTCACTACTACTGTTTCTTCACTAATTTGATAATGTTCTCTGAAACTGATTCTTTTTTCTTGTTTTTGAGTTTTAAATTTCTCTAAATCAAAACCCAATTTAATAACATGGATTTTGTTGGCGGGAGCTATTTTATATCGTTCTACTAAATCTTCTTTCTGAGCTTGACTAATGGCAATGATTCCATCACTTAATTTGCACAAATGACGTTCAATAGCTAGAATTACTTTAGTTTTTAAAGGAGAAAAATATCCATCAAACACATTTCCATGGTAAGTATGAAGGATAACTTTAGGCCTATGAGGTGAATAATATGCAGCTAACCTTCCCAAGACTCCTGCCTTTGCCGCATGAGTGTGGACGATATCCGGCCGCCAAGTATTTATTTGTTGCATTATAAATTTTAAGGCTTTAACATCTTTATAGGGGTTAATAGCCCTAAACATATTAGGTACAAATTCATAATTTAAACCTAATTCATCTAAAATATACTCTGAACTAGCCTCATGAGATTCTTTAATTCCTGCTAAAACTTTCGTTCGATAGGTGTTTGGAAGATGTTTGGATAAATAGGCGACGTTATAAGTAGGGCCACCTACGTTTAATCGGTTTAGAATACGCAGAATTTTATACATCTAATTAAAGTTTCTGTTATACCATTTCTGAAAACAGAATATTGTCCAGAGTTTTCGAGAGTGATCTACTTTTGTGTTTAAATGCTCTGTAATGAGTAGTGCAACATAATTATTATTCAATAATTGATGCCTATTTAAATTTTCTTCGGATAGTGTTTCAATTAGCTCTGTTTTCAAACTTGTCTTGAACCAATCGTTTATAGGAATCTCAAAGCCAGATTTTTGTGCGTTAAAAAAGTTTTTTGGCAATAAATGTTCAAAGGTATCCTTTAAGATTCTTTTTTTGTTGTTCCCTTTTAGTAAGAAATTATCTGGTAATTGATAGCTGTATTCCATTAAATTATGGTCTAAAAAAGGCGTTCTACACTCTAATGAGCACAGCATACTTGCTCTATCAACCTTAACTAACATGTCTCCTTCCAATGATATTTTTGTATCTATGTAACGTAGAAGCTTTAAGTTTTTTTTCTCTGATATATCCCCTAATCTTTCTCTCATAAAGCTTCTATACTCTAACATTGATTGTGGATTTAACAATTTTTCGATTTCGCTTTGCTGAAAACCCATTGCTAATATATTCAAATGGCTATCAGTAATATCATCATTTAAAGAATTTAAAAATTTTTTAATCTTGGCACCTAATGATTTGGTACTACTTATTCTTAAATTTTGTAAAATTTTTGATTTTTCAACTGTTTTTCTGGCAAAACTTGGGGTAAATTGAAGGTACCAATTACGATATTGAAGGGAAAGGTATTTATTATACCCACCAAATACTTCATCACCTCCATCACCTGTTAGAGCCACTTTTACATTTTGAGCTGCCTTTTTAGCAATAAAATAAGTTGGTAAGCAAGAAGAATCAGCAAATGGTTCATCGTAATTTAATATTATTTTATCTATTTCTTGATTCAACTCTTCAAAATCTAATATGTAACTATGATGATTTGCTCCTATATGCTTTGCAACTAAACTTGCTCTAGCTGATTCGTCATATTTTTTATTTTGATAGCCTAAAGAAAATGTATCAATATTTTTATTGTGTACTTTCCCCATAATTGCAGCAATAATAGATGAGTCTACCCCACCGCTTAGGAAAACGCCTAGTGGAACGTCTGAAATCATACGCTGTTCTACAGACTGAAATAGAAGATCTTCAATTTTTCTTTTAGCCGTATCGTATTTTATATCTCTATCTTCAACTGTTTTTTTTGGGACATCCCAATATTCTTTAATTTCAGCTCTTAGAGTCTCGGTGTTAATGTTTAAATAGTGTCCAGGAGGAAGTTTATGAATATCTTGATAAATGGTATGTGGCGCCGGAATATAAGTCAAAACAAAATAGGTAGTTAAAGATTCTTTTCTTATTATCTTAAGTTTTGGAAACACTTTGGTTATACTTTTTAATTCAGAAGCCCAAACAAAAATTTCTGAATTGTGATGATAATAAAGTGGTTTCTCTCCAAATCTATCTCTAGCTATAAATACAGAATTTTTACTTTTGTCATGAATAGCAAATGCAAACATCCCATTTAATTGGTTTAAACAAGCTGCTCCATAAATTTCATAGGATTTCAAAACAACTTCAGTATCAGAATTAGTTTTAAAGATTACGCCTTGATTCTCTAGCGTAGATTTTAATTCTTTGTAGTTGTATATTTCTCCATTGAAAACAATTACCAAATTACTTGTTTCATTAAACATTGGCTGATTGCCTGATGATAAATCTATAATGGATAGCCTTCTCATACCCATTGCTAATTTATTTTGATAGATGTAGGAACCATCATCATCGGGGCCTCGGTGAATAATTAAATTATTCATTACCTGTAAATTTAGTTTAATTTCAGTATTTGTATCTTTGTGCAGAAGCCCGTTTATACCGCACATATTAGTAAACTTGTAATTTTATCTCCACTTTATAAAAAATTATTTATCTATTTTTAGCGATGTAGTAAATACTTCTTTCACAAATATGCAAAATATTACCACTGTAGACTTTATTATTTTACCCTTCTATTTAATGGTAATTTATTTGGTTGCTTATCATATAAAAAATAAATATTATCCAAAAGAACATATTTGTAGGCCCTATTTTATTCCTGCTTTAAGTGTGAAAATCTTCGGATCAATTGCAATTGGTCTTATCTATGAATATTACTACCAAGGCGGAGATACTTTTAATTTTTTTTACCATTCAAAAATCATAAATAATTCAATTAATTTTTCTGTGGGAACTTGGTTAAGATTAATCACACACCAAATAGACGAAACTAATTTAGATGATTTATATGCTATATCTGAAATGTATTGGTATGATGATATATCATCTTATACGGTTTCTGCTGTGGGTGCTTTTATTGGGGTTTTTTGCTTCAATAAATATTTAGTAATTAATATAATTCTTGCATCTATAAGCTTCCTAGCCCTATGGTCTATGTTTGTGGTATTTGTTAAACAATATCCTTCCATACCAAGAATTTTAGCTATTGCTATTTTATTTATGCCAAGTGTTATCATTTGGGGATCGGGGCTTTTTAAAGATACAATATGTATTGCAGCAATAGCTTATTTGTACACAGGGTTTTATTATATTTTTACAGAGAGAAAAGTTAAGGTGATTTTAATAATACTTGTTCTATTAGCATTAATTTTACTTTTTCTAATTAAAACTTATTTATTAGTCTCATTTTTTCCTCTATTGATATTAAAAACTATTCTTGATTTTAAAAAACAATTAATAATTAATGGTGGTAAACGATGGACAGGTGCTTTATTAATTGGTTTTACTATTTTAATTGGATTTTTGGGCTTCGAAATTTTAAGTAAAGAATTGGTTAAATTTAGTTTAGAAAATGTAGTTACAACAGTAGTGATACAAAAAAACTATTTATTGAGTGTTTCTTTAGAGCAAGATGGCTCAGCATATAATTTGGGTGATTTTGAGCCTAATATTGCGGGAATGGCTAAAAAAGTTATCCCAGCTGTTAATGTTACTCTTTTTAGGCCATATTTATGGGAGTCTAAAAGTATATTTATTTTATTTACTTCATTGGAAGCTCAAATAACTTTTCTATTAACACTATTTCTGTTCTTTAAAAGAAATTTAATTATTACAATTAAGCAAATTTACAAAGACCCTAATTTGCTTTTTTGCTTAATATTTACACTTATTTTTGCTTTTTTTGTTGGCATTTCAAGTTTTAACTTTGGTACACTTGCCAGGTACAAAATTCCATGTATTCCATTCTTTATGCTGTTTCTTTCTATATTACTATTTGAGAAAAAGCAGGTATCTAAGCCTTAAAAACATCCAAATATAATGGAAGATTGGTTTCAATTGAGTAAAATTTTTCGGCATGTATTCGGGCGTTTTCACCCATTTTAGCTCTCAATAAAGGATCATTAACTAACAACTCCATCTTTTCAATCCACTCTTCATCTGATTGTACAAGGAAACCATTATATCCATTAATTATAGCTTTAAAATTTGGCCCTATTGCAGAAGTAATAATTGGAATTCCTGCGGCCATATATTGCACTAATTTGCCCCCGCTTTTTCCATAAACCCAAGCTTCGTCAGGAAGCGGGTGTAATCCAATATCAAATCTTTGTATATTAGATATTTCTTGTTCACTAGTCCATTTAATAATTTCAAGATTCTCTAATCCATCAATATGAAACAATGGATCGCCCATTACTTGTATTCTAACTTTTCTATTTTCAGAAATTTTTTTCAAAGGAATATCTATTAAGTGCAAGTATTTACTTGTTGTACTGCTCCCACTCCACCCAATAACTATATTATTTGATAAATTTTGTTCTTTTCTTGAATATTTAGAAACATCAATAGTAGCAGGTATTAAAGAAACTTGATTGTTGTATGATTTTGCAAATTCATACAATTTATCTGTACTTACTAATATTTGATCTGCAGTACGTAATAGATATTTTGGTTTGATACTAGTTTTTAGCCAAGAAATAATTCTATTATTTTTATTCACATTTCCCATATAAATTAAATCATCTATATCATAAATAAGCTTTTTAGAAAGTTTTCGTAAAAGCCATTCGTAAAATGCAAAACCAAACGGAGTTCCCCATAGGTGTAAGTAAATAATGTCGTATTTATGTACACTAAATAAAAGCTTATATCTATTAAATAATGCAATAATTGTTAACCAGGTTTTGAGCATAAAATATCCCTTTTTATAAACAATTTCCCACATCATATTACTTATAAAAGATGCCTTAGAAACATTGTATCCATTTAGCTCAAAGGCACTATAATATTGCTCAAATTTTAATCTCTGACTAGGAGCTGAGTCAAATGGATAGGGAGTTATAAAAAGTATTTTTTTTTGCAATTTGAGTTAATTAACTAATGACCATATATATGTTGATAAACATCTTCTGCTATTTTAAAACTGCGATGCTTTTCTGCTATTTTTCTAATTTTGTGTCGTAAACTACTCCTATCTTCATTCAGAAGCTGTTCAATCTTTTCTATTGCATTTTGATATTCTACAATATTAAGATCTTTTAAAACGTAACCAATATTATTTTCATCAATAATATTTGAATCATCAGAGATGTTATTTGTGATAACAACAGGTAAGCCCATTGCCCAGTATTCTCCATCTTTTATCGGAGTACAATACCTTTTAGAGGGTATTGGTTTAACCGGATTGATAGCAAAACTAGCTAAAGACAAGTATTCTGGAATATTAGCATGAGGTACAAATCTTTGAACAATAATCTCTTTTGGAATGCCCACTTTTTGTATATATCCTAGAATTTCGCTTTCAGATGTATTATTCAACATAATAAACCTAAATTGATTTCCCCAATGTTTATAACATTCTTTAATAAAATCAAATACCTCGATATCTAAGTAAATTCCGCCTAATTTACCAGCATAAACGCAAACAATTTTATGTTCAAATTCTAATTCTTGTTCTAATAGAAAAGGAACTTCATGGTATTCAAATTTTTTCAAATCAGTACATGCTGGTTTAATAAAAAATTGATTATCAGGTATTTTCACATTATATATTTTTTGAGCATATTCCTTCATGCCAGATGCTACTCCGATATAATATATGGCTCTTTCGGTTTGCTTTTTTTCTAAATATGCTAATATTCTATACGCATTAGACGTTTTACTCCATGTGCCATTTTCTAACATTGAATCGGCATGTGGCTCATAACTGTCTAATATAAGAGGTTTGCCAGTTATCACGCTAAGAATATAACCAATTGCACCAGCAGGTGTGCACCATGAGTGAATGTATTCTATTCGTTTTAATAAAATGAGAGATATTAGTTTTGTAATATAGCTTATCCATAAAAAGCCTTGCTTAAGCCCAAATTTATTGTATTCTAAAAAAATCAGATATATATTTTCTGAATTTAATTCTTTCTGAATTTCAATACGTTCTTGTTCATTAGCTCTTTGATTCGCTTGCTCTAAACATACAAGATATACTTTTCGCTTAGCAACTTTAGTTATAATTTTTATATATGGTAAAGTATAACTCTGAATTAAGGCATCTTTATAACTCCAATAAGTAAGTACTAATATAGGTCTCATATTAATGCTTTTGAGTAATTTTCCTTATTAGTTTAAAACATACTGGTGGATAATAGAATATGGATTTAATAAGAAATTTTAAACCCCTAATTTTATTATTTCCATTAGTAAACCAACTCCCTGACAGTGTAAGATAAAGATTGGAAAAACATTTTCTTTTAAAAATAAAAGTTTTAAATAATCCATTCTTTTCTGTTTTTTGATAAACAGCTATGTGATCTATCTCCATAAGCTGAATATTTCGACTCATACTATCATCTAACAACCTGTATTTAGTTAATACATTATTTATGTGGCCAATCTTATACTTTGCACATATTCTAAAAAAAAAATCTTGATCAGCAGCTGTCGAAAAATTAATATCCCATTCACCTATTTCATAAAAAACAGTTTTTCTAATCATTATACTAGATGGAGCAGGTATTACTGTTGTTTGCCATAAAAGAAGATCGTCTAAAACATACCCTCCAAGCCCTTTATAGTATATCCCTGTTGGTTTACTATTTTTGTCTACAACTTCTACATTGGCATGTATTAAAGGGATTTCCGGGTTATCTTTTAGATATTTTACTTTTTCTTTCAAGTTATCTTTAAGGTAAATGTCATCTGCATCTAAAAAGCACAAAAAATTTCCATTAGCCATTTTTGCTCCTAAGTTTCTAGTATCACATACCCCTGAATTTTCTTTCTTTATATATTTAATTCTCTCATCTTTTAAATAAGGAATCAAATCCTCTTTAATATCAATATCAGAGCCATCATCAATGATTATAAGTTCCCATTCATTATAAGATTGACCGATTACTGATTCTATAGCTTCATAAAGAAATCTGCCTGTATTATAAGTTGGAATAATAATTGAAACTAAGTTTTCCATCTTCCTTTTAGTTGTTGATTATCTTTATTAAAATAGAATTTATAACGGTTAAAATTTGTTGTAAAATAAAAGATATTTCTTTACGGTATCTTTTATGTTATACATTTCTTCTGCTATTTTGACTGTCTTTTGTGAAATTTGAATTCGTTTATCAGGATTTTCAATCATCCAAATAATTCCTTTCGCTAACTCTTCTCCATTTTTTTCATTTACAAAAAAACAAGTTTCTTTATGTTGAAGAGCATCTGCTGCTGCACCAGTACTTGTGGTAACTAAAGGTATTCCGCTTGTCATGGCCTCTGCAAAGATGAATCCGAAGGGCTCTAGGCTTGCCGCATGAACACAAATATCCATTATTTTATATAAAGCTGGCATATACTCCTTCTTTATCCAATCAGTTAAAATAATATTTTCTTTCAAACCATATTTTGCTATTAGTGCTTCCATTTCCTTTTTCTGTTCTCCATGTCCGGCAAATAAAAAAACTACTGAAGGATATTTTCTTACAACATCTTTTGCTGCTTCAATTATATATCTATAACCTTTCCATTCTATATACCTTGAAACTGTTCCAATTACAAACCTATTATTTAAAGAATACTGTTCTATAAGATCAATTTCATACTGTTTATTGGTGTCCAGATAATCGGCTATACGTATCCCGTGATGTATTAACCCGACTTTTCTAATATCAGCTTGTTCATTTTCGATAATAAATTTTTTAGCTTCATTACTAATGGCTGCAATATGGGTGGCATTTCTGTTATTTAATCTATCTGTCCAGATCCATTTTTTAGCATAATACCAATGAAATGTTGTGTCATTTTTGGTAATTACCCTTTTTTTTACTCCTGCTAATTTTGCTGCAAGCAAGCCAGGCAAAGAATCGTCAAATAAATGCGTATGAACAACATCTGGCCTAATCTTTTTAAATAGCTTATATAAAGATGGAATTGCCAATAACATTGAAATCTTTCTTTTATTACAATCAAATGGAATCCAATAACAATCGCATCCTCTAATTCTCATATCTTCAATCATTTGAGGCGATGTTGAATGCATGGCCACAAATGAAAATTTATACTCGGGATATTGTTTTATTTCTTCTGCAAACCAATTAAAATATGGTACAGAAGTATTATTAGCCATTATATGAACAATGTGCATTTTCTCTATATGATTTAAGAAATCCTTTATTTATATATATTCCGGACTGCATGGAATACATTCTATGCAATATAAAATCGGGTATATGCATTGTTTCTAAAATAGAAATACTTAGGTTAAAGCAAGCTAAAATCAATTTTTGACGAAAAACACATTTCATTACTTTTTTTATTTTTAGTGAAAATGAATCTTTTAATTGAATTGGCGTGTTTTCATACCATAACTGTACTTTCCTTCGTTCAGGATGCTTAATAGCTAAAAGTACATATCCTTGTACTCCTTTAAATTGCCTTTGCATCCAATTTTTTCTATTCAATCTATCTAGTTCATTATGTAAAACTATATTGCTATCATCAACAAGTAAAGTGAAATTCTTTTCTTTAGCATTCATAGCAAAATCTTGGTCTTCACAACCTGCATAAGGAAATGTTTCGTCCATTCCCCCTAGTAATTTATAATGATCGCTTTTGATTGTTAGACAAAAAGAAGCTAATGAATCTACATGGTATATTTTTTCTTCATTTAGAAACTCATGGCCACTTTCTCCTCTAATAGCTGTATAATCATATAATAAACGATATCTACCAAAAGGTTTCTTTTTTAATAAATTTTTCATCTTTGGGCTGTATACCCATAAAGGAGTAAGTATTATCCTATCATATTTTGCGTGTAATTTAATGATACTTAATAATGTTTCACAATTAACAATAATATCATCATCAATAAAAATTAATAGCTTTCCGCTAGATAAAGAAGCACCTAGATTTCTAGCAGATGCTGCTCCTTTTTTAGTATTGTTAACTACTTTCGTGTTAGCATGGCTTATATTTAACTCTTGAATAATTAATTCAGGTTTTGTATTCCCATCATCATTTACAATGATGATTTCCATATTTATTTCATTTGATATAATAACCAAAGCATCATAAGTACTTTTTAGTATATCAATACGATTAAAAGTTGGAATAATAACACTAATTTTCATTGTTTAAAAACTATTAAATTCTTTAAAATAATCTTAGCATATTGTTTCCCTTCTTTTGTAAATCCCAATAACAAGTTTAAAGATTTTATAATACCATAAAAAAATTTGTAGAAACTACCCTTTGTTTGTTTTATGAATATAAGTTCGTTTTGGACAATGTTTTCTATTTTAAATTCGGGCTTTGAGGATGATTTACCAACATGATGAATTATTTTTGTTTGAGGAAGATAAACTATATCAATCCCGATTTTTTTAAAATCATAGCACCACTTCATATCCTCACAATACATAAAAAATGTTTCATCTAATTTATTATGTGGCAATTTATTTAAAACATCTTTCTTAAACATAAAAAACGTACCCCATATCCAATCTGGTTTTATAAAACTTAGGTTGTCAAAATAACTTGATAACATTACTTTTTCGCGAACCTTTTTATGAATCAGTTTGTGAACACGAAAAAGTTCTATTAAATTAAGTTTGATACTAGGGAACCGATTACACTGTTGTTGAACGGTTTGGTCTTGGTAAATTAACTTGCAAGAAACTATACTTGATTGATTATGATTAAGATAATCTAAACAATAGGTTATTGAGTCTTCAATTAACTCAGTATCACTATTTAAAAGCAAAATATGTGTCCCATTACAACTTTTAATTGCCTCATTATTTCCTTTTGCAAAGCCTAAATTAACTTTACTTTTTAAAAGAAAAATTTCTGGAAATTTGACACTAAATAATTCAGGATTACATTCTGTAGAGCCGTTATCTAAAAGGATTATTTCATGTGGTATTTTTGTATACTGCTGAATAGACTTTATACAATTACAAGTAAGCTCATAAGTGTTAAAATTTATAATAACAATTGACAGCAGATTCATTTACTTTTTTCTACATTTTAATATTTGATAACCTTTAATATTCTTACCTAATTTTTCTATTTCAATTCCGTTCATATCTGTATAAATAGTAGATAAATGCTTCTTCTGGTTTCCACCAAAAATGCGTTTCCACAAATATCCAAACCTACTATTATCCTTTTCAGGATAAAGTTGTAATGTTACATCTTCAATTTTTAAAAATTGTGATACCACTTCTTGGAATTTTGAAAACCCCCACTCTTGCACATGATAAACATTATAAGGCTTATTATCTAAATGTTTGGCAGAAATTGGAGTAGATACATAAAAAGCTCCATCATCTGTTAAAGAAGTATTAATGTTTTTTAAAAAATTAGAAATTTCTGGTAAATGCTCTATTGTTTCAAAACTCACAATCAAATCAAAATAATTTTGTTTTACAAATGTTGTAGCATCTGCAGTTATAAATTTTAAATTTTGATTTTTACATCTATGGGTTGCATATCTAATTGCATCTTGGTCAATATCAGCACCTAAAACTTCAATTGCTCCATGTTGTGAAATAATTAAAGATCCTTTTCCTGCTCCACAAGCTATATCCAAAACTTTTTTTCCCTTAGCCAATGAGGCAATATATTGGTATCTTTTTAAATGACTATCTTCTGTTATTTCATCAGAAAATCCGGGAATCCATCTTTCTAATTTATTATAATGCACAAATTGCGCAAATAAGCTAGTTTCGTACTTTACACAAAATAACTCTTCATTAATTTTTTCTATATCTGTCATCATATATTTTTCAAAATGTTTGAATTAAATTGTTGGTGGTTTAATAATCACTCCTTGACAAGTAGGAAGTGATAATATTTCAACACCTTTAGTCATTGCGAAATTTTTATGTGCCTCTCTTTGTTCAATTGTATAATTTCCATAACCATAATCATCCAAAACAATAATACCTCCGGGAACAAGCTTATCCCAAAAGAAATTTAATGCATCAACCTCAGGTTGCACACAATTCATATCAACAGATAAAAAGGATATTTTTTCTGACTTTACTTTTTCTAAGGTTTCAGGAACAGCGCCTTTAATTATTGATACATTATGATTTTTAAATGTATTTACCACTTTTTCATATAACGAATCTCCATTAGCTTTATACTTAATATTCAAATGCTGCTTAAGCTCTTTCTCAGTACTATATTTTTCATCAAGTCCTGTAAAAGTATCAAGCAAATAATATGTTTTACCTGTGGTATCAAAATCTACATAATTAATTATTGCTTTCGAGAAGATACCTGTGTTTACCCCACAATCTACAAAATCACCTTCTAATTTAACTGCATGTGTTGCTGCCCAGCACAAAACATGGATGCGCCAAAAAATATCAGAATTACTTAATACTGTTTCGTTAACATCAGTAGATTTCCCTAATTTATAAGACTCTATAAATTTAGGATCTTGCATAAAATCAGAGTTATGAGAGGTATAAAGCATATCATAGCAATATGTAAAAGACTCTTTTGGTAAGAGAAAGTGTGAGTCCTTTTTTACTATATCAAGACCTACCAATCGGAAAAATAACTTTATTATTTTTTTTATCATTTTAGAATTATTGTACTTATGTCTATATACATAAACTTAATATTATTCTAGTGTTCTAATTTCTTCAAATAGTTTAGTTCTTATAATCGAATTAAAACTACGATTTCCATCTACCATATATGCATTGCCATACTCTGAACTTGATATAACACTAAATTCTATTGCAGATTCATTAGTAGCTATATTATATTGAAATGGAATGCCTAAATTTTGAATAATTGTATAAGAGCCTACTGCTAAAAAATATTTTGGGATTTTAAATTTGAAACAATAAAAACCTTTTGAGATTTGCCTTACGTCTGAAAAGTCGTTATAATAGCTAGCAAGTATTGCTTCTCCTTGAGAGTTGTTAATTATAAAACCTGCAACAAGATCATTAAGATTCACTTTTATCTTAATGTACATTTCAAAGTAAATGTTATTATGATTAGAAAAGATGGAAGTATTAAATTCTTCATCTGAAAATATTTGCACTTTGGAAATTGCAATATGTTCATTACCGTAATCACCTTCCCAAAAATATTTACTACTTAACCCATTGTTGATATATGTATTTACTGTTTTATTAATTTCTCCAAAATGATGTAATTTACCATTAGACAAAAGAATTCCTTTAGTACAAAGATTTTGAATGGCATTAATATTATGGCTTACAAAAAGTACAGTTCTGCCTTCTTTTTCACTGATACTATTCATCTTATTGAGACATTTTTTTTGAAATTGAGCATCGCCAACTGCTAATACTTCATCTACAATCAAAATTTCAGGCTCTAAATGTGCGGCAACTGCAAATGCTAAACGCACATACATTCCACTGCTATAACGTTTAACGGGCGTATCTAAAAATTTTTCAACGCCACTAAAATCAACTATTTCATCAAATTTTTTCTTAATTTCTAATCTCGACATACCGAGTATTGAACCATTTAAGTAAATATTTTCTCTACCAGATAGTTCAGGATGAAACCCTGTACCAACCTCTAGCAAACTGGCTACTCTACCATTAAGTGTGATTTTACCTTTTGTTGGTTCAGTAATTCTACTTAGTATTTTAAGTAGTGTGCTTTTTCCCGCTCCATTATTACCAATAATGCCTACGGCTTCGCCTGCTTTTATTTCAAAAGAAACATCTTTAAGCGCCCAAAACTCCTCAATTTCTTGTCCACTAATCTGAGATTTATTAAAAAATGCTTGTCCTATTCCACGTAAAAAGCCTTTAGTTTTTTGGGTAAGTATATCACGCAAAGCAACGTAACCTTGTTGCCTTTCATGTCCAATGAAATAAGATTTCCCTAATCCCTCTACTTTTATAATTGTATCACTCATTATCAAATAATATCAGCAAAGGATTTTTCTGTTCTTCTAAATTTCCAAATTGCCAGTGAAAGGATAATTAATGTAATGATTACTGACATGCTTAAACTAACTATTAATTCATTACTTAATGCTCCGCCTAATATACTCCATCTAAACCCGTCAATCACACCTACCATAGGGTTAAGATTGTAAAGTATTCTCCATTTGCTTGGAACAATATCGCTTCCAAAACCAACTGGTGAAATATATAATCCAAATTGCACAATAAAAGGTATTATATATCTAAAATCTCTATATTTTACGTTTAATGCTGTTAGATATAATCCAATACTAAATGAGGTAAGAAAAGCCAAAATCAAAAATAAGGGTAATAATAAGATTTGTATAGGAGGCAAGAATTGATAAAATAAAAGTAATATAGATAGTAGAATTAAGGTAATTAAAAAATCTACAAAACTTGCAATTACAGCACTTGCCGGAACAATTAATCTTGGAAAATAAACTTTTGTAATCAGATTAGAATTTGCAACTAAGCTATTACTACATTCTGTTAAAGCAGCAGAAAAGAATTGCCAAGGTAACATTGCTGCAAAAACAAATAATGAATAAGGTGCGCTTGAATTAGAAGGAAATTTACCAAGTTTAGAAAATACAATGGTAAAAACAATCATTACTAACAAAGGTCTCAACACGCTCCACAAAACTCCTAGTGCAGTTTGTTTATATTTGACTTTTATATCTCGCCAGCTTAGAATGTAAAATAGTTCTCTGTATCTCCAAAGGTCTTTCCAGTAATTTTTCTCTGTTTGTCCAGGCTCAATTATAATTTGGTAAGATTTTTTATGTAAATTATTCTCAAATACTGTCATCTAACATTATAATAATAAATATTGTGCGAAGTTGATTATCATATCGATACAGTTAACTCTAAACCCTTTTTAAGGTCATATAAAGGGTTATAGCCGAGTAATTTTTTTGCCTTTGAAATATCTGCCAAACTATTCTTAATATCTCCGAATCTGTAAGGTTTATAAATAGGGTTAATATCTTTTCCTTCAATAAAATTTATCATTTCCCAAAGTTTATTAAGATTGATACTTTCTCCGCATGCTATGTTGTATATTTGATTAACAGCTTCTTTATCTTCTACGAAAAAAGCTCTTATATTTGCCTGTACAACATTTTCTATAAAAGTAAAATCTCTGCATTGCATACCATCTCCATTAATATTTGCAGGAATATTATTTTTAACTGCTTCAATAAATAATGGAATTACTGCAGCGTATGCTCCCTTTGGACTTTGTTTGGGACCAAATACATTAAAATAACGTAAACCGATACTCTCTGAACCATAATTCTTTGAGAACACATGTGCGTACAGCTCATTTACATATTTTGTTACGGCGTAAGGGGACAATGGCTTCCCTATATTATTTTCTAATTTTGGTAAGTCTTCATTATCCCCATAGGTGGATGATGAAGCTGCATAAATAAGTCTTTTTATACGCCCATTATCTTTAATAGCACAAAGCATATTCAAAAAACCAGTAATATTTATTTCACAATTGGTAATAGGGTCCTCTATAGAACGAGGGACTGAACCCAAAGCTGCTTGATGGCTAACATAATCAATATCCAATAAAGCTTCTTTGCATGTTTCTAAGTTTCTTATATCTCCATTTATAAATTCAAATGCCTTGTTATTCCTAAATTCAGATAAGTTAGATTCTGAACCGGTAATAAGATTATCTAAAACACGAACTTTTTTTGCCCCATACCTTAATAAATATTCTACTAAATTAGACCCTATAAAACCTGCTCCTCCGGTAATTAGGAAATTAAACTCACTAAGATTTCTTTCGTGATATGGTACATTATACATTTTTTCTAATCTTTAAAAATTATAATCTTGCATCTATTAAAGAATTATCAAGAATTCCTTTAACATCGTAAATCACACCTGGTTTTTTTAATAAATTAGTGTAATTAAGAGTTAAAAATTCTTTATGACTAACTGCTAATAATATTGCATCATAAATTATAGAATCAGGTAAAACATTATAGCTTTTTATATTATATTCCTCTGCTATTTCACTACATATAGCCCATGGATCATAAACTGTAACGTTTGTTTGATAGTCTTGTAATTCTCTAATTACATCTATTACCTTAGTATTTCGTATATCGGTACAATTTTCTTTAAACGTTATTCCTAGTATCAAAATGTTAGCCTCTTTAATTGCAATTCCTTTTTTCAACATTAACTTTATAATTTGATCTGCAACATGTACTCCCATGCTATCATTTACTCGTCTACCAGCCAATATAATTTCCGGATTATAACCAACAGATTGTGCTTTTTGAGCTAAATAATAAGGGTCAACGCCAATGCAATGGCCACCTACCAAACCTGGTTTAAATTGTAAAAAATTCCACTTTGTGCTAGCGGCCTCTAAAACTTCGTGTGTATCTATATTTAAAAGATTAAAAATTTTAGCTAATTCATTTACAAAAGCAATATTAATATCGCGTTGTGCATTTTCAATTACTTTGGCAGATTCTGCAACTTTAATAGAAGGCGCCAAATATGTACCTGCAGTAATAATTGATGAATAAAGAGAATCAATTTCTTTGGCTATTTCTGGTGTTGACCCCGATGTAACTTTTTTAATCTTAGTAATTGTATGAAATTTATCTCCAGGATTAATTCTTTCTGGAGAATATCCACAAAAGAAATCCTTGTTAAAAATAAGCTTAGCTCCTTCCTCTAATATTGGAACGCAAACTTCTTCTGTACAACCGGGGTAAACAGTAGATTCATATATTACAATATCGCCTTTTTTTAAAACCTTTGAAACAGTTTTTGAAGCATTAATTAATATAGAAAGATCAGGTACATTAAGTTTATCAATGGGTGTAGGAACTGTAATAATATATATATTACAACTTAAAAGAGAATCTGAATCATTGCTAACATATAAGCCTAAAGTATTTTTATCAGCCGTGAGTACCTTGTTTAAATCCTCAGAACAAATTTCCAAGGTACGATCGTAATTATTAGTTAATTCTTTAATTCTATTTTGGCTAATATCAAACCCAATCACGCTGTATTTTTTAGCAAATTCTACTGCTAATGGTAAACCAACATATCCTAAACCTATTATTCCAATTCTATAAGCGGTATTAATATTCATTTATAAACTGGAGATTTAATTAATTTTAAAAATTTAAATAAAGACAAACTCAAAATTGTTATAAATAAAGCTATTAAAGATGTTATAATCATATATTTTGTGAGATTAAACATTTCTGGGTTTAGAGGAAGTTCAGGTTCATCTATAATCCCAAAAAGAGGCGTTTCTTTTTGAACATTAATCTTAGCCATCTCAAGGTTACGCATCACTTCGCTATAAGCGCTCCCTACAATCATTGCTTTTGCTTGATTCAATTGTGTGCCTGTTCTTTGTACAGTTTGTGATGGATTAAGATTAAATGTATTGTCTGTTACCGTTGCTGAAGACCTAATTATTCCATTAAGTGCTCTGTCAAGACTATCAGATTCCTTCTGTAGTAATTTAAGTCCCCTTACAGCTGCACTCATCTTTGTTTCTATAAAGAAACTTGAGGTTTGAGCTAACATGGAGTTTGCTATATGAAAAGCAACATCTTGATAATTTGAAGTTGCACTTATATAATAAAATATTAGTTTTTTATCTTTTTTGAAAACAATAAATGATTCTAAAACATCATCAGAAATTGTTCTAAAAAGTTTTTTTTGCTGATTATTAAATTCACTTTCTTTATTTGGAAAAGGCAAAATGGATTTAGAGGTAGGGTATAATTTATAAGCAATCAAATTTAAAAGACTTTGATGGTTATTAGAATCAATTTCACTTAATAAAGCTCGTCTAACCATTTTCTTAGACTTAAACAACTGAATAATGTTTTCGCCTGAAAAAACATTTTCAGAACCGCTTATCATACCTCCATCAAAGCCCATTTGAGAAGCTAAACCCGCAAGCCCCTGACCTCCTTTTGATGATTCTGTAGCTAATACAAAGCTTATTGTTGCGGTATAAGTGGGTTGAACGTTTCTTTTATGTAGATAACCAAAAACGGCTCCTATCAAGATAGCGAACACAAGAATCCGCCATTTGGACAATAAATAGCTAAAAATAGATTTTATTGTAATATTCCAATCTCTTAGTGACCAATCTCCTATCTTCGTCATACTATTTAGCCAAAGTAGAGATTGTTATTATAACTAAAGAAGCCAAAGAAACAAAAGTTGATGCTAAACTGATAACCTCATTTGCTCCCAACTCTTTACTAATTTTCTTATTTGGAATAATTATTTCAGCACCAGCCTGTACTTTTGGGTACGACCTAAACAAACCCCATAAATAGTTGTGCGTCTTATTTACACTTCCGTTAGCATTTAAAACATAAATTCTTGAAAGTTTAGCCTCATCTGTAGTGCCACCAGCTTTTCCTAGGTAATAACTTAGAGGTTTACCGTCTACAAAACTTGTCTTTGTAGCTAAAAGAACTTCACCAGATAACTTAACCAAAGGATCAAGTTTAACAACTTGAATTAAGTCGCCCTCTTCTAAAACATAGTCTTCAACAGAGCCGGGTTTCTCAAGGATTTTCTTAATGTTGATAGCTATTTTTGAATTTACATGTTTAACATCCTTTAAAACTAAATTATTAGTATCCTTTAAAATCTGACGTGTGATTTTTTCATTTGTAGATATGCTATCCGTCATATCATTAAAATTATTTTTTCTTATTAAAAACAACCCCTCGCTGTATGCATAAGGTGTAAGACCGCCAGCCCGTTTCAATAGGTCACTTAGCCTTTCCTTTTTACTTATAATGGTATAACTTCCTGGGTATACTACCTCTCCAATAATCTTAACTCTTTTTTGTTCTAAATAACCAGGGTTTCTCCTAACTGTAATTAAATCAAAAGGTTTCAATATCATTCTTTCATCAGTAATTCCTAAATTTTTGTCAACATCTAGAATTATAACTTCTGCAATAGAATCGTTAGGGATTACGTTTTCCTTTACAATTCTCCTACCTATTTCTATACGATAGGTAGAGGCCGCATCAGTAATGCCATCAGCCAAAAATAGCATATCTTTTAATGTGATATTATTTTTGTAAGGGTAAATACCTGGTTTTCTTATTTCACCTTCTATTTGTATGGTATATTTACTAACAAAATCTGAAATGAAGGCAATCTGAACCCGATCTCCTTTCTGCATTTTAATATCAGACTTACCTTCTAGCATAATATCTTTTACACTAAATGAAATATTTTCTTTGGATCTATCTGGGTGAGTTCGAGTTATAATTGCTCGATCTAAATAAGATCCCTCTTGCAGTCCAGAGGCTTTTCGAATCAACTCTTTTACAGTTAGTTCAGAAGTAAATTCAAACTCACCTGGCCTGTAAACAGCTCCATCAATACTTACAATATTTTCAATTTTATTTAATATTTTATTAACTGTTAATGAATCTCCATTTACCAATTTATAAGTGGCAAAATCTGACTTGTTCAAATCTTTTAATTGAAGTCCTGTATCAGTTACTTGTTTTATTTTAATGCTAGCTTTAAAAGCATTTTCGGTAAATCCACCTGCGTAAAATAAAAGATTATCTAAAGATTCATTTTCTAGCATTTCGAAAACACCAGGTCTTTTTACTTCTCCCGCTAAAGTGACTCTTTTTTTATAAACTGGAAAATTGATAACATCATTTTCCTTAAGAAGAACATTACCACGTTGGTCTCCTTTGGTTAAAAATTGATAAAGATCTATTTTCTGATAAACTTTATTATTTCTTATTAATTGAATCTCACGATAAGTATTAATTGCATCCGGTCCTCCACATAAATATAATGAGTTAAAAACCGAAGTAAGTGAAGAAACTGTATAATTTCCTGATTTAGCCGCCCCAATAATTGTGATACGAATACTCCTAATTTTACCTAACGTAATATTTAATTGCGTAGACCCATTGCCTAATGTTGGATAGGCAGTTTGTTGCATTTTAGTTTTAATCTTATTTGTAGCGTCCAAAATACTTAGGCCAGAAACAAGCATCTCACCTACTTGAGGAATAATAATTGACCCTTCTGGTCTAACTTGAACACGAATATTTGCTTCCTGATAACCTGATATACTCAAGATCAATTCATCATCTGGTCCTAAAATATAATTAAGTGGTGTAGCAATACGTAAATTGGGCTCAAAAGAAAGAGAAGGTGTATTAAAAAATGAAGATCCAAAAACTGTCGATTTCGGATTTTGTTTATATGTTTTGAAACTGTCACTTACAACTGCTCTATCTGCAACCTGCATTGGTGGATTAGCTTTTTCCATTGCCTTCTTAATGGCGGCAGTGTCAGTCATTTGCAATACATTATTTTCTTTTTGCGCATAGGAATGAAAAACACCAAATAAGATTATTATAAAAAAGAATGAAAAAAAACGCATAAGATATTTCAAAAATAAAGTTGTTTTCTAGATTTATTGAAAATCCTAGATTGATTAAAAACGGCAATTACCATAATAGAATTTAATAAAAAATCTGATAAATTTAATATTTTTACGGGATAAATATAGTTATATACCTCATCTAATTAACAATTATAAATATAAAAGTTGTGAAATTTCAAATACCTCAAAATAAGAAAAACTATTCCCCTTCACAACAGCAATTGTCATGACAAATTTTAAATATATTCAAATTTATTTAGTTCAAGTTTGGTTGATTTTTGCCAAAAAAAAATATTGGCTATTAGGGATTCTATCAATAAGTGCTTTATTTGGATATTATCAAGCAAAGAAAGTAAAACCTAAGTATGTTGCTACTATCACATTTGTATTAGCACCTGAACAAAAGCCAAATTTAGGTTCTGGCTTTTCTATGCAGATGATATTTAATAATTTGAACGATAATGATAATATTTTTTCTGGTCAAAATATTTTGAATTTTTTTAAATCAAGAAAGATAATTGGCAAATCTTTAACATCAGTTACAGACACTAATACAAATGAGCTACTTGTGAATTTAATTGCAAGAAAGCATTTTAAAGTAGAATTTAAAAAGATAGGTGTCTTTGAAAATGACCCTGCAAAATATTCGCCTGAAAAAATTAAGCTTTTTAGAGAAATTATAACCTATGTAGAAAACAAATTTGTTGTTTATAAGAAAGATAAGAATCTTGTTTTTCATTCAATCGAGACAACAGATACAAGTCCAGAGGTATCTTATTATATTTCGAAAAATGTTCTATCACAAACTTCAAAATATTTTATTGAAACAAAAACGAAAGTAAAAAGAGAAAATATTAAACTACTTCAACATGTTTCTGATAGTATTTCGGCAGTAATAAGTAACTTATATTTAAATTCGGCGAGAATTAATGACAGAACCTTCAATCTTAATCCTTCAGTTTCTATTTTAAGATCAAAATCATCATTTATAAACACAAAAATTATGGCCCTAAATGAAGGTTATCGCCAATTAATTAGCACTTTAGGTAATGCAAAAATGAGTCTTAGACAAGAAACTCCGTTATATCAGATTATAGATATGCCTGATTTACCATTAACTGCAATTAGACCTAATTACTACATTTATATAACGATTTCTGTATTTTTGACCTTTTTAATATCGTTAGCAATTGTTATTGTTTATGTTATTATAAAAACCCACAAAAGGATATAAATTTTTTAAATAAGTAGCATGAATTTAAAATATATTGATGTTTATTTTTTTTAAAATCTTGTTTATTCCAATCTATAACTACTACCTTTAGATTTTAACATTTTTAAAACTACAACAATAAAATAAATACTATTTTTGAACCAATCTCCATTAGTTAGCATAATAATACCTACCTATAATAGATGTACTTATCTTAAAGAAACATTATATAGTATTTTTAGCCAAACATACTCAAACTTTGAAATTATTGTGGTTTCAGATAATTCATCTGATGAGACCACAAATATGATAAAGGGCTTCAATGATACTAGATGTAAATTGTATTTTCTAAATGTTAAAAGTAATGGTCCTGCTTTAGTTAGAAACTTTGGAATCAAAATGGCAAAAGGAAATTTTATAGCTTTTTGTGATGATGACGATTTATGGGCTCCAGATAAGTTAAGTACTCAAATCAGAAAAATTACAAGTGACGATAAACTTGTGATGGTTGCTACAAATGTTAAATACTTTGGGGATCTTAATTATCAGTTTATTCTTTTTTCAAAAATAAAATCGTTTATTAACACCTTCCCCTTCATTTCACCAAAATATTTATTGCCTTTTTATAATTGTTTGGTAATTTCTTCTACTTTAATTAGAAAGGAAGTAATGGATAATTACTATTTCAACGAAACCAATGATTATCAAGGTCATGAAGATTTAGACTTATGGTTGAAAATTTGCTCAACTCAAAAAGCGCTTATAATAAAGGAAAAATTAACTTTTTATAGAGTTCATCCAAACCAATTAAGTAATTTCACTAATCTGTCTTATAAAAAACAGTCACTTAAAATGTTAACGCAGCATTTTTCTAGCTTAAATGCGTTACAGAAGTTTATTTGTACAATTAGACTTATTTTTTACAAATTATTTAAATACTAATAAAATAATTAAGTTTTTCTAGGTAAAACACTTCTCAGAACCTTTCCTTTATTAAGGTATTGTTAAAGTATTCTTAATTTGATTAAAAAGACATAAATTGTTTTGTTTATTTGATTAAAGATTTTAATTTTAGCGAAAGAGCTTCGGATAAATTAAAGTAAATTAAAACCATATAAAGGTTTTATATAATTTCCATTCATGTTAGAATATCCCAAAATATCTATTATTACAGTTAATTATAATGATGGAGAATTTTTAGAGGAGACAATAAAATCGGTACTAAACCAAAACTATCCTAATCTAGAGTATATCATTATAGATGGCGGTAGTACTGATAACAGTTTAGAAATTATAAAAAAGTATGATCATCAATTAGCTTACTGGATTTCTGAAAAGGATGATGGGCAATATTTTGCGGTTCAGAAAGGATTTGAGAAAAGTAGTGGCGAGATCATGGCTTGGATCAATTCTGATGACATGTATGTACCATATTCTTTTTTTGCTGTAGCCGAGATTTTTACATCATTTCCGAAAATTCAATGGCTAATGGGTATCCCTCATGAGTATAATGCACAAGGTGTTTTAATGAATCGTATTACCTTACCATGGGGTTCTTGGTCTAATCGTCGTTATTATACCTATGATTTCCAGTTCATTCAACAAGAGTCTTGTTTTTGGAGAAGGGATTTATGGGCTAAAGCCGGTGCAACTCTAGATACTAAATATGTTTATGCCGGCGATATGGAATTATGGGCAAGATTTTTCAGGCATGCAAAACTACATACTACAACTGCAACATTAGCAGGATTTAGGTTTAGAGATAGCGATCAGCGATCGGCCTTATACAGAAAAGAGTATTTACTAGAATGTGAACATGTAATATTAAGAGAACTTAAAAGGTTTAAAATTACAGAAAGAATAGGTTATTCTTTATTAAGGCTTATAGGTCTTTTTACATCATACTTCTTTTTTTATGACATACCTTTTCTAAAAGCTATATTTCGAAGGTTATTTAAAATACCACCTCCAATTAATTATAATTTTAATAAGAAAAAATTTGTTGAAGAAAATCTTCTCGTAAAACGACCACCATTGTTTTTAGGAAAATGGCGGATATAAGTTGAGTATAATTCAGATAAAAGAAAAATTTTTAGCAATTAATGAATACAAATTACTGTAAATTAAAATCCTATCTCTTAAAATCAATTAAAGGAATGGGCTATTTTCTTTTACTATTAGCAGTATCAGAAATAATTTTAAGGATGGGGGGCATTAAACCATTTCCACATTTTAGTAATGAAGCAATGGAGAAGTATGTAGAAAGCCATTTCAAAGATTATATGTGCAATGATGATGGTATTGGCATTATACCATGCCCTTCTAAAGAACGAATTATTTACCTTGCAGACAAGATTCCTTATAAAGTTAGTCACTTATCAGATGGAAGTAGGTATTGTGGCAATTATAACAAAGCAAAAGATATTATATTAATTACTGGTGATTCTAATACACATGGAGCTGGAGTAAATGACTCAGACCACGTAGGATTTAAATTACAAGAGCTTTTGCCAAATTTTCATATTATTAATCGTTCTATTCCAGGATCAGGTAACATTAGCCAATTAATGGTATTAAAAAACTCGTTAAAGAACTATAAACCAAAATTAATAATAGCTACCTATGGCTCCTATCATAATGATAGAAATGTATTTGCAAGATCTATCAAGAAAATTTTTAGAGTTCCTCAGAGTAAAATTGATGATTATCGCTTTCCTAATGCTTCATTAAAAGGTTCAGGATTAGACATTTTTTACTCAAAATATGAATATACACCAGTGCCGTTTTCTAATTATCTGGCAAGTGCCGAACTTATAAATTTAATTCTTGAGAAATACGATCATAAAATGCTTAATGCTGAACTTGTGACACAAAAAATATGGGAAGAATATGTTAAAATATGCCGTATTAATCAAATCAAATTATGTGTGATTGTTTTAAGCAATGACGCTTTCTCAGACAAACTCAGTATGTATTTAAAATCAAATGAGGTAACTGTCATTCCTATACAGTTTAAAAAGGCAATGACCTTTTCTCCAATTGATGGACATCCAAATAAAAAAGGTCATATTTATTTGACATCAACTGTTTTTACTAAACTAAATTCAGTAGGATGGCTTAAATAAAAATCAGTTTTAAAACTTATTCGAGAGAAATTGCAAATTTGCAACTAATAAAATTAAACATACTTTTTTCTTATGGTATTGAAAGACAAAAATTTACAAAAGGAATTAGAGCAAAACGGCTTTGTGGTAATTCCATTTTTAAACGTTGAAGAAGTTTTAGAGCTTAATGAGATATATAAAGATCTTCATCCTAATGGAACTCCCCCCGAGTTTTTTGACAATATTCATATGACAACTTGGTGTAGCGATTTAGCATATAAAAAAAATGTTTGTGAAAAACTTGAATTATTTTTTAAACAGCCAAACAATTCAGTTTTTAGTAATTTTAGAAGTTTAAACAATGTATTTATTGTTAAAAAAAATGGACAAAACACCACATTTAATGTTCATCAAGACTGGAATGTTGTAGATGAAACAAAATATCAATCTGTTAATGTTTGGGTACCACTTCATGCTGTTGATGAAAATTCTGGAGCACTTTGGGTTTTGAAAGGCAGTCATCAAATTGGCAGGAAAATTAGAGGTGCTGGCTATTTGTTTCCTAATTACTCTGAATTTAAAACTCAATTACAACTTTCTGCCACATCAGTAAAATTAAAGGCCGGCGAAGCTATTATATTCTATCATTCAGTTATTCATGGCTCTCCGCCTAATTTAAGTTCTGACTATAGAAAAGTTGCTTGTTTTAGTATTTTGCCTGAGCAAGCTCCTTTATGTATCTATTTTCAGGCTAACGCTAATTCTATGCTTGAGAAGCATGAGCCAAAAGATGATTTTATTTATAAATATGACAACTTAAGGTTACAAACTTTAGAGTCGGGCTCTACAGAAAAACCTGTTGAAGTATTTCCTCCTTACACAAATAAAAAGGTTGATATTACTGAACTTAACAATGTTCTAAACTTCTAAAAAAAACCTACATTTAAAAATTATATAAATTAACTTTGAATAAAATTTTCAATCTAGAATACACTTTATGTTTTTAAGCAAACTTTTCCGAAGAAAAAAGAAGGAAGAAATTATACCAAACAATATTAACACTATCAAATCAGACTATACTCAAAAATATACAGCAGAGCCATATAATTTCTCTACTGTTACTGCAAATGAATTGGTAAAAAAAGAAGACACACTTTTTGATCTTTATACCAATAAAGCCGATGGTTACCTTATAAAGAATTTCTTGAGCGAATTAGAAGTAGACACCATTTTATCTAATCTTGATAAAATTATAGAACAAGATGTAGCACATACTGATGTTGGTTTCACTTATCCTGCTGTATTTGCTGAATTTTCCAATCGTATCAAACAAGAAACTATTGAGAATAAAGAAAAAGCAATTAAATCTTATTTTGAAAAAACCACAACTTTTAATGAAAATTTCGACTTAAATTTTGGCGTAAATATTAAAGAAAGAATAGAGAAATTTTTCAAAGCCATGTCAGGAAATAGAGAAATATTAGTGGCAGAAGGAATGGAAGGTAAAGGTAATTATCCGTTTGCTACTTTTAGACAGCTTAAAGCTGAAGGTGGAATGGTAAGCATTCATTGTGGAAATTATTTTGGAAAAACCTTTGAGGTTTTTTATAAAGATCTTACCAAAAAAGTAGCAGTAAAAAACCAAATGAGTTTCTTTATTATGCTTCAAGAACCTGAATCTGGAGGAGAGTTAACGCTATTTAATTTCAGATGGAAGGATGGACAAACTAAAATTAATGCTTCAGAAGACAATGAAATTATTCAACCTGATGGCTCAAAAATGTACGTTGAAGACAATATAAACGTGATAAAAGATAAAATTGCCCCAAAAAAAGGTGATATGATTTTATTTCAAGGAGGCAATATTTGGCACCGAGTAGAAGCTGTTAAAGGGAATACCCCTCGTATTACATTTGGAGGGTTTATGGGAATATCTATTGATAAAGAAAAATTTTATTATTGGTCTTAATAAATTAACTTGATTGTGTTATCCACGAGCAATTTGGGCGAAAAGGGAATAAATTAAGAGTAGCATACCAACTTTTACTTTCTTCCCAGTCGGCTAATACTATATTAAAAGTACAAGCATAGTCATCTTGAATATATATTTCGCCTTCATTGCTTCCTATTAACAATCCAGCTAAGTAAGTGCCTGTATTAAAAAGATTTGATGGGATAGTACAAACAGTCTCGTAAAAACCGGGAGTAAGATATTTATGTTGTTGTAATTCTTTAGAAAATGCGTTAGAAGTAATCATTGCCCTAGAGTGAAAACTATTTATTATAAAACAAAAATTAAAGTTAGATGCTGTTTTTACTTCATACTTAAGTTTGATTAAAATTGGCTCGTCGGTAAAAAACGATTCTTTTTCTATGGTTACAGAAATTACACTACAAAGGATATGATCTAAAACTGGGCTTTGTTTTTGTTTGATTTTTTCATGAAAAATATGAAAATACTTTTCTACCATTAATTTAGCCTCTCCTCTATCTGCAACTCTCCCATTGTCTAAAAGTAAACATTCATCGCAAATTTCAATAATTGCGCTCAAATCATGTGAAATAATAATACATGTTTTACCTTCAACGGCTTGTTCTTTTATTTTTTGAATTGCTTTATGTCTAAAATCTATATCTCCAACAGAAAGTACTTCGTCAAGTAGGAGGATATCATTTTCTACAAATAAGGCTATAGATAGTGCTAAGCGAAGATACATCCCACTTGAATAGTTTTTAATTGGCTCATGTATATGACTAGCAATTCCGCTAAAGTCTATTATTTCATCAATTTTAGATAAAGTTTGTTTCTTACTCATCCCTAAAATAGAGGCATTTAAAAGAATATTTTTATACCCAGAGAGTTCTGGGTGAAACCCAGTGCCAATTTCAAGTATTGAAAGTACTGTTCCTTTGATAGCAGCATAACCGCTTGATGGTGGCGTAACCTCGGCCAAAATTTTCAATAAGGTGCTTTTCCCCGCTCCGTTATGGCCAATAATTCCGAGAGTTGTACCTTTTTTAACCTCAAAACTAATGTTTTTCAAAGCCCAAAAAACTTCTTCTTTCTTATGTAATGATGCTTTTGAGGATTGGGTAAATTTTTTAGAAATGTTATCTACCTTTAAAACAACATCTTCGTTTAAGGTATAACTCATAAATCTTTTTCTTTCCAGTTTTCCATTTGAAGTAGATACATATTTTGCATAAAATAGCGACTATTTCCTGTGTTTAAATCTATGCTTGGTTTAATCAATATCAGCTCAAAAAAATCTACAGGAAAAACATAGTCCCTCAAATTATCTATTTTATTAATTCCAGTAAGTTCCTGAAAATCATTAGAAATTGTAAGGTTTTCAAATTCTTCTAATGGAATATCAATGGTTTTGAGAGTAGATAAGATGTAGCCTTTTTGGCGTACATAGTCAAGAATTTGGTTTAAATCTGGCACATTATAATGATAAGCATTATTGATATTTTGAATTTCTTTATCAATAGCTTTGCTCATGGAATTAAAAATGGCTTTCTTTATAAATAAATCTTTAATATAGATGCGACCTCCTGGTTTCAAAACATTCCATGCCGAATCCAATACCTTAAAATGGTTATGAGCGTGACCAAAAGATTCTAAAAAGTAAATTACATCAAAATTATGTTTTGGATAAAAATCTTCTAGTACATGATAATCACCTTTTTTTACTTCAATATACTGAGACACCCCATTTTCTTCTACGTTTTTTTTACTTAATTCAACTTGCACCTCAGAGATGGTAATAGCATCAATATTAGCCCCTGAATTTTTGGCGAAATAAATAGCTGGCCCACAAACGCCACAACCAGCATCTAATGCTTTAATGTTTTTATTTAGTCCTATTGCATTTATTTGGTAATCAAGGAGCGTAGATACATCCTTAGTTCTAAACGCTTGAATCACATTTCCATATACCTTTAAAAAATTTAAGGTTTGTGCATTATAAAAAGCAGCTACGTCTTTTTGCATTTTAGCTTTTGATGGAGTGAAAACTTTATTTTTTTTCTTTAACGGATAGTATATTACTAACAACAACAAAAGATTAAAAATAAATGATATTAAAAGTGTTACTGACATTTAATTTTGATGATGAAAGATTTTTAAATTTATTATTTAAATTGTTTTCTATAAATATAGGCTAAATAAGAATACATAAAAGCTGGTATTTTAAAATACAGCGGCAAATTAGATTGCTTTAATATCAGAGCTCTTTCTTTCCACAACTTACTTCTGTTATTAAGATTTGAACTAACCCCATTGGTGTTATAATTTACAAAGTCAATATCTAATTTTAAAGGTTTTGCAATAGGAACAATGTCTAACATATGTTCAAAGTCTGCAAAATATTGATAACTGGCATTATAGAGTTTTTTTTTAAACAGCTCTTTTGAAAATATCACACTTTGATGGTTAATTGCTTTCCAGGATAGGTACCTGTAACTAAAGTCTTGATAATTTACAGCTATACTAGATACTTTTTTAGTATAAATAATATTAATTTTCAAATGCTGTTGATTTACATTAGTCATCATTCTTTCTATTGCCTTGTTGTCTACATAAAAATCTGCTGAGTTTAAAAAGTGGATCCAATCACCAGAGGCATGCATAATTCCTTTGTTCATGGCATCATAAATACCATTGTCTGATTCGCTTATTAGCACATCTATATTTTGACGATATAGGTCTAGAATCGTCCTTGTTCCATCTGTCGAGCCTCCATCAATTACTATATATTCTATAAAAGGATAGCTCTGAGTAATCACACTTTGAATAGTGGTTGAAATATTAGCTTCATCATTAAAAACTACAGTTATTATTGTTATTTTAACCATTAGTTTTTGCTTAAATTAGATAAATTAGATTTGAAAATAACAATCAATTAACTTTAAAGGAGTTTTTAATAAATCTTTCAAATGCGCCTAAATAAGCTTTTAAACCACTATTCTTTTTATTTAAGTACTGCCTCGTAAATACATCACTACTAATAGGAGTTGATTGAGGTAAAGTTTTTTTAAAAATCAATCCTTCTGGCCCATTTTGAGGGTTCTTATCCATAAAAAAAATTTCATCTATTTGGTAAGCTTCTATACAATTTTCTTTGTTAAAATACAGCTGCATTTCGCTATCTTTTTTAATAATACCACATACAATACCAAGCCTAATTTTATCGGTTTTATTTACCGGAGAAGCATGTAATAAAGCATGATCATATAAAAGCGCTTGACCAGATTTCATGGGTAAAACTTCTAAATTTTCCCAGACTAAAGGCTCTATATTCTTAAAAACTGAAGGAATGCCTGGTCCACGATATGTAGGTAAACTTAGATGACTACCTTTTAGCACACACACAGCTCCATTGTCAAAAGTAACATCTGTTAAAGGTATCCAAATGTTATAAGAACGAGCTTTTGTTTCATCTACAAGATTCCAGTCTTGATGAGGTGGCAGCAAACCTTTTCCATTAGCCGGCTTAACAACAAATGCACCACCTAATAATCGATAATTATCAAAATAAATACTAACAAAAGGAGATATAATACTTTTTATAAACTCATTAACTTGTTTTCTAAAATCTGTATTTATAGAATGTGTAGATGAATAAAAATGACTAGGTTCCTCATTTTGAAAAGTTGTATAATAATTTGTAAGTTTTTCTACAGTTTCTGTATTTAAAAACGGAAAGATGGTATAGCCATCTTTCAACAATTCAACTTCTCTTTCTATATCTAATAATAATTGATTCGGTTTAAAGATTATAGTTTTATCCATTGCAATATTTTTTGAGCAAAACTTTTTTTATTAGAATTGCTTTTGACTATACCAACAAAATTATTAACCTCTTCTATACCGACTAATTGCTTATTAAAAGGCATTAATCCTAAACTGGTTCCAAGCGTAGGGCGAAGAAAAATAGATTGATGAAAATCTGTAAACCGTATTAAAAAGTCATTTTCTTGGCTAAACTTCTCTATAACGTTTGGCTTTTCTTTATCCCAGTAATGAAAAATCATTTTAGCATCTTTTGACTTAATACCTGTAGTTATTGCTATACGGGTTTTATTGGTCAAGTTTGCTTTAGACGCATGAATGATTGCCTGATTTAAGACAATTGCTTCTTTAGCTTGAGTAGAAATAGAAATAAGTTTCTCTTTTAACAAATCTTGGTAACCGTTAAAATAAAACGGTAATGTAGGCGCTCTAACAACATTATGCCACTTGTGACTTCCTTTAATTACTTGCAATGTGCCGTTTTCATCTGTAGTGTTTTGTAAGGGGGTCCAGATATTTAGAGCTACAAATTGAGTTTCGTCAACAATAGTCCAATCTTGGTGCATTGGCATTTCGCTACGTGGCCCATTACCTTTTGAAAGAAATGCAGAGCCAAACCAAGTATAATTTATAAAAATACGTTCAAGGTTAGGAGTAACAATCTTACCTATTGCATCACTTATTTCTTTTTTGAGTTCTAAGTTATTGTCATAGCTTGATGAATAAAAATCAATAGAAGGATTAGGAAAATAATGTTTGAATAGATAATTTAACTCTTCAATATTTTTATCCGTTAGAAGAACAATTTTTAAAAAACCATCTTCATCAAATTGTTTTTGAGCATTCTCGTCTTTAAAGATTTGCATCTATGATATGGCTGAAAGCAGTTTCTGAAAAAAATTCTTTTTATTTACAATAGGTAAGAGATTATCTGTTACTAAGCCATACTCATCATGTAACAACTCGGGGGTAATTTTTGGAAAGTTATAAGGTACAAATCCGATGGATCTACCTATAGAGGGGCGGCTAAATATATCATTTCCAAAGTTTTGAAAGTTTACCATAAAATCATCGTCTTGTTCAAATATTTCAATATTATTATTTTTTAAATTCTTATCCCAATAACAAATTCTAATATTTGCATCACGGTGAGTAATAAAGGTATTGATAACAGGTCGCGTTGTTTTAGAGCGGTTTGAAGGTGAGAAATGAATTATACTTTGATCAAAAATAATGGCTTCACCAGCTTTTAAATATGTAGGCTTCATTATTTTATATACGCTTTCCTCAATGCCATCATAAATATCAGGTAATGATGCGCCCCTATAAGTTCTAAATAAGCGATGACTTCTAGGTAATATTTCAATAGCTCCATTTTCTTGGTTAAGATCAATTAAAGGAATCCAGATGTTGATACCTGTGTATTTATCTTCATCAACTAATGTCATATCTTGATGCATTTTTAGAACACTTTTCTCATCGGCACCTTTTGCTATAAAGCTTCCACAGTGCACCCTATAATTAAAGAAATAATCTTCTAAACTTCTATTTACCTGACGCTTGATCTCTAAATCAACACCTTTTCTATAATTAACATCCTTTGAAAATGTGCTGGTATAAAACCCATTTACTCCATCCGGGTGTTCATCTAGAAATAATTGATATAATGTGGAAATCTCATTCTCATTTAAAAAAGGAAGAATGACAAAGCCATCATCATTTAGTTTTGACTGGAGTTCTAAGTCTTTAAAAACTCTTGCTTTATGTTCAAAGTTTAACATTTCCTTATTTTATACCTAAACGTCTTTTCAAACCACGAAAAATGGCTATCGGCGTATATATTTGAAAAAAATTACGTTCGTCTACCCAAGTTTCTTGTTGTTCTGCAGTTTGCAATGGTGCCTCTGTTTTTATTGAGTAATTGTAAAGGGCAGCCATTTCTTCCATTAGCGCAGTATTCACTTGAACACCAGGAACGCTACATACAAGTGTTGTTATGGCTTCTTTAGTATAAACTTCTGTAGGTTTTGAGATTTGAGCTATTGCTTTCAAATCAATTGGTTTACTACCAGCATCATATAGTTTACCTAATTTTGAATTGCTGTAACTTTTAAAAAAAGAATCATCTACTTCATAAACTTCAACATCTTGACTGTTATTTGGCAAAGAATAATAATGCAATAATTGGGCTGCTTTTTGGGTAACTCCAATACCTACACCTAGCCTCGCCTTTTGAGACATATTAGGTGGAGATGAGTGTATAGTTTTATTGTTAAAAATAAGCGCTTCACCTGCTTTCATATTGATAATCTCAACGTAGGGAAATAAATTGAACATGTGGTCAGAAAGCACAGATTTTGCTTGAGGAGACGGTGATGACCTTGGTGAATTAAACAAATTGTGACTTCCTTTTATAATTCCTAATGCACCATTCTCTTTAGTTACGTCTATTAGAGGAACCCAAACTGTTGCTGAGTAAAATTGTGATTCGTCTACAAAGCTCCAGTCTTGATGAGGTGGCACTACACTTTTAAGTCCGGGCTCCTTTACTACATAACTTGCAGTAAACGCTTTGTAATCTATTAATACTTTATCTAACTCCGGCGTCATCGTTAAATACAATGTGTTGCATACATTTTTTATATATTCTTCACTTTTATTTTCTAAGCTAATATGAAATCCTGTTTGATTAACATCGGTATTAGTTCTTTCATAAAAAACTTTTAAATGTTCAACTTGATCAGGGTTTAATAGCGGAATTTTCACAAAGCCGTCTCTATCAAACTGTTCTTGTATTTCTTTGTTGGCAAATAACTGCAAGTTATTTTTAGGTTGATTTATAACACATTTATCAAAGCGATCTTCACTTAAAGCCTTCAAAAATCTATGATATGAATAATCTTCTTCTTTGTAAGCGAAAGTCTTTAATTCCTTACACCCAGCAGGTTTTAGCCATGGATGAAAGTTCATGTAGAATTCTACATCTGTTTCTAGCATGGTTACAATATTTTTGTCTTTTGCGCTGTCAAGATGATAATGTATAGATTGAGCAGAATTTGGAATCATGATTAACTGAATAGCTAATCTTAGTCCATCAGTTTTATTTATATCACTGTAATGTACAATACTGTCATCAAGTATAACAGCCTCACCAGCCTTTAAATTCATTGGCGTAAGATGTTCATTTATAATTTGCTCCTTTATATTACGAAGTTCCCACGGAATCATTGGACCACGTAACTTACCGAAACGTTTATGGCTTCCTTTAACCATTTGCAATGTGCCGTTCTCTTCGTTGCTATCCACCAGAGGGACCCAAATAGAAACAGAAGTAAATTTTTCTTCATCTACAAAAGCCCAATTTTGGTGCATTGGAACTTCTCCCCCACCTTCTTTCTTGCGAATATAATTGGCAATTATCGGCGTATATCCAGTTAGGTATTCGTTTGCTTTTCTTTGAAATCTTTGGGTGATAATATCAAAAACCTTTCGTTTGTAGTCTATGTTTTTATCTATAAAAGTAAAATCGTAGGTAATATCAGCTTTACTTTTAAAATCAGTGTTTTCAGGAGTTTTAGGCCCACCACTCTGCTCTATTGTCTCAAAAAAAGTATGCTTAAGCTCCTCTACCTCTTGGGATGATAGAAACGGAATAACGACATAGCCATTCTCTTGAAATGTTTCTTCTAAGGCATTATTGATAAAAACTGTATTTGACATGTAAAAATTGGCTAAAAGAATTCAATTATCTTTTTTTCAAAAAAAATGAAAAAATAAAAACATAATAATAAAACAAAAAATGTAGCAACAAATAACCAAAATGAAGTTAAAGAAGGGCTAGCATTATAAAAAAGAGCATCTCGAAACCCCTCTAAATACATGGCCAAGGGATTAAAATATTTAACTAAATTTTGATACGGTTGAGGAACAATTGATACTGAATAAAAAACAGGTGTTAGCCAGATTCCAAAATTAATAAGATAAGGAATAGCATGTGCAAGATCTCTATATTTTAAAACAACAACACTACATATCATGCCAATACTAAAAGCTAAAAGTGCCGTTTGTATAAAGTAAAAAAAAACAAAAAGTGTATTTACTCCTATTGTATTTTGGTTAAATAACATAAAAACAAGAGCTATAATAAGTAATGCAAAACCTTCTATTAAAACAGGTATAATTTTTGAAATCAGAATAATAATTTTTGGAAAAGAAACCTTTGATATCAAACCTTCTGACTCTATAAGTGCATTTACGCATTTGCTCAAAATCCCTGTAAAAAGATACCATAGTATTAAACCAGATAACACAAACTGAGGATAGGGTATATCGCCAGTATTTAGCTTTACTATTTTATTAAAAAAAACTGTATAAATAGTTACAACAATTAATGGTTGTAAAAAAAGCCAACCAATACCAAGAAAAGTACGAGAATATTTTATTTTTACTTCTCTTGTGGCTAGTGTAGTAATAAGATAACTATTTTTTAATAACTTTTCTAAATAGGCAAATATAGTAGAAGGCTTGTTGTTGATAATTTTAACTTCCATCATACTTTATAAAGCAGTAATCAACATAAATAAGTATTATTTTAAAATAACTCTAATCAAAAATACTAAAATTAAAGTGTAAGGAGTATTTTTTTTTGGCTAACTACGAAGTTCTATTTATTAATTATCTTGCGAAGCTTATTGTACATTTCAAATTCAATCTTTTAAGTGAAAGTATTAGGTATTTCTGCATATTATCACGATTCGGCAGCTGCTTTGGTTATTGATAGCGAGATTATTTCTGCTGTACAAGAAGAACGTTTTACACGGAAAAAGCACACATCTGAATTTCCTTTAAATGCCATTAAATTTTGCTTAGAAGATTCTGGCTTATCAATAAATGAAATTGATATTATTGTGTTTTATGATAAACCTTTTTTAAAATTTGAACGACTTCTAGAAACTTATTTTGCTTTTGCCCCAAAAGGATTGTTATCGTTTTTAAAAGCAATGCCTGTATGGATAAAAGATAAACTATTTTTAAAATACACAATAATTAAGGAGTTAAAAAAACTAGATGGGTTTGATAAAAAAAAGTTAAAAATTCTTTTTTCAGAACATCATTTATCTCATGCTGCTAGCGCTTTTTATCCTTCATCATTTGAAGAAGCCGCTATTTTAACTATTGATGGAGTAGGAGAATGGTGCACCACAGCATTAGCGATTGGACAGGGAGAAAAAATTACGTTTCTTAAAGAAATGAATTTTCCTCACTCAGTTGGTTTATTATATTCTGCGTTTACCTATTATTTAGGATTTACCGTAAATTCTGGCGAGTATAAATTGATGGGTTTGGCCCCTTATGGAAATGCAAATTCTGAAGCAGTAAGAAACTATATAAAGGTTATCTCATCTTCTTTGGCGAAAATAAATGAAGACGGTTCTATTTGGTTAGATCAAGCCTACTTTAATTATGCGGTAGGATTTACTATGGCAAATGATAAAAAATGGGAAATGCTTTTTGGCTTTAAACGAAGAAATGAAGAAGATAAAATACATCAATATCATTGCGATTTAGCTTTAGCTATTCAAACCGTAACGGAAGATATTGTAATAAAATTAGCAAAGCACCTAAAACAACTTACCAATACAGATAACTTATGTATGGCAGGTGGCGTAGCATTAAATTGTGTAGCAAATGGTAAACTTAAGAGAATGAATATCTTCAAGAAGATTTACGTTCAACCTGCTTCGGGCGACTCTGGCTGTGCTCTTGGTGCTGCCTTAGCAGTAAGTCATATATATTTTGGAGAGCCAAGATCAATAATTTCCTCATTTGATAGTATGAAAGGTTCATACTTGGGGCCATATTTTTCTGAAAAAGAGGTAGATTTAATGTGCAAAAGCACCAAAGCTGTGTATACGAAAGAGACTGATTTTTCTTTACTCTCACAAGAAATTGCAGAAAAAATTGCAAAAGGTAATGTTGTTGGATGGTTTCAAGGGAAGATGGAATTTGGGCCTCGAGCGTTAGGTAATAGGAGCATTTTAGCAGACGCTCGCA
>JBIKIN010000048.1:0-14394 GCA_044361595.1 Pelobium sp.
GGCTCCTAGTGGTACTGTTACTATTAAACTGGTTGAGGATGCTGCTGTTACTGTTGCCCTTGTGCTACCAAAAAATACAATATTATTGGATGGTGTAGTGTTAAAATTAGTTCCTGTTATCGTTACAACATCTCCAGCTTTACCACTTAATGGCGAAAATGTAGTGATTGTAGGTAGTTGGGCGGGCCTTGTAATAGTTATGGTATACGTGTTAATTGTAGTGCCATCTTGTGTTGTAGTTACCTTAATCTCTACAAGGTTATTTCCAAAATTTAAGTTTAAATCTGCAGAAGTTGCTCCACTTGCAACTGTTGCATAACTTCCTCCGTTTACCCTTACCTCTATACTTGCTGTTGCATCTACAGCTGTAGGGCTTACAGTTACACTTGCTGTTGCACTACTTACCGCTGCTGTATATACAGTTGTTGCCGCCGCAAAACTTGGACTAAGTGTGCCTGCTGTAGTACTTAAAGCTGATAAGTTTGCATTGATAGAATACTGAGGGGTATTACGAAAAACAGATATGCTGTTTGATGCAGAATTAGCTACTGCCAAATCAGGTTTGCCATCGCCATCCAAATCTCCTATAGCTACTGCATAAGGAGTGTCTCCCGTCACAAAATCTACCTTGCCAGCAAAACTGTTTGTTAATAAACTACCACTGGTGCTGATATTACGAAATATAGAAATATTGTCTGAAAAACTGTTAGCCGTTACCAAATCAGGTTTCCCATCCCCATTCATATCACCTATAGCTACTAAATTTGGCCCAGTGCTACTCCCTGTTGCAAAATCTGCCTTGGCAGCAAAACTACTTGATACGATGCTTCCAGAAGTGCTTGTATTACGAAACACGGAAACACTGCCTCCTCCTCGATTAGCTACCGCCAAATCTAGTTTGCCATCAACATCCAAATCGCCTATAGCTACTGAGAATGGCTCTACTCCTGTTATAAAATCTACTTTAGCCGCAAAACTACTCGATACGATGCTTCCAGATGTACTTGTATTACGAAATACTGAAACTCTGTTTATTAAAGAATTAACAACTGCTAAATCTGGCTTGCCATTACCATCTAAATCGCCTATAGCTACTGAAGTGGGGCGGGAGCTTGTAGCAAAATCTACTTTTGTAGCAAAACTACTCAAATCTATAACTCCGCTAAAACTAGTATTACGTAGTATGGAAACAGTATTATCCCCATTATTAACTACCGACAAATCGGGTTTACCATCAACATCCAAATCGCCTATAGCTACTGAATATGGTTCAAAACCGGTAACGAAATCTACCTTAGTGGCAAAGCTACTAGTGCTTATGCTACCACTACTGCTGGTATTACGATACACTGAAACATTATCTGACAAATTATTAACCACCGCCAAATCAGGTTTTCCATCACCATCTAAATCGCCTATAGCTACTGATATGGGATAATCGCCAGTTGCAAAATCTACTTTAGCTGCAAAACTACTTGAACCTATACTTCCACTATTGCTGGTATTACGATACACAGAAATGGTGTTTGAGGTATAATTACTCACTACCAAATCAGACTTACCGTCGCCATCCAAATCGCCTATGGCAACTGAATATGGTTCTGACCCCGATGTATAATCTTGCTTGGCTGCTATATCAGCGGTTGTTATACTACCCTTTACAGGTGTAAAAATAGGACTAAAAAACCTTGTACTAGAGGCAGATAAAGCACCAGATGTATTAAGTAATGTAATTGGCGCATAAGCGGCTCCTAGTGGTACTGTTACTATTAAACTGGTTGAGGATGCTGCTGTTACTGTTGCCCTTGTGCTACCAAAAAATACAATATTATTGGATGGTGTAGTGTTAAAATTAGTTCCTGTTATCGTTACAGCATCTCCAGCTTTACCACTTAATGGCGAAAATGTAGTGATTGTAGGTAGTTGGGCGTTTACAGTGTAAGAGCTAAGTAATAAAAATAATGAGAGCCAAAGTTTATTTCTTTTAAATAAAAAACCTTTAGAGAGCGTTAATTTTAAATTCATTAGGATTGGTAAATTCTATGTTTTGATTTGTTTGATTGTTAGAATGTAAAAATATTTAGCAGAAATAATATTAAAGCTTTAAATAGAATATTTAAAGGCATATTTCAGCTGTAAAACTAACCAAAAATAAATTTAAATAAAGCAAATATTTATTTAAATAAGCTGATTTAGCTTAATTTAAAGTCTATTTAATCTACCACCTTTTTCACTTCCACTTTAGCCGTTTTAACTTCGTTTTTTCCATCCTTTAAAACGGGTTTAGCAACCTTAGGCTTGATGGCTGCTTTAGGTTTTGTGGTAACCGGTTTAGGCTTGGTCTTTTTATCTGTGATTACAGCCTTTTTTAAACTAGGGATGATATCTTCTTTTGAAAGTGGGCGTTCTTTGGGTTTCCAATTAAAATTAGGGAGTGTTTTAAGCTCCTCGGTAACTTTTTCTGCAGGGTAATAATTATGCTCGGGTTTTCTAATAAATGCTACGCTGGTTAGGCTATCATCGGTAAAATTAATACGCATTCTGGATGCTATTGATCGCATCATGCCATCGGCACTAGCACTATCTGTAGGGAAATAAATACTCTCGGCATTGCCATTTACAAAAACAACATCTAATTTCTCTTTTCTAAAATAGCCTTTCATCAGTTTACCCGCAACTTGGTTAAACTTGAGCGAATCTTTCTCGGTATTTACAATAATGGCATTTCTAATCAAATCCATATTATCCATTTTTTTATTTTTCATTTGGATAAACATGGTATCTGCCGAGAGCTGACTGCCTTGGGCCCACAATATTGGTTTGTTGTATATTCTTAGAGTAGAATCGCCATAGCTAAAAAAGGCCGAATCGGCTTTAGCCTGTAAATCTGATTTGAAAATTTTGACCTTATTGTAAGCCCAAATGATTCTGATCTTAGCCGTGTCTATTGATTCTTGAGGTACATCAATTTTTGGAATAATAATTTGTTTTGGCTTAACCATAACTAAACCTAGACGCTTTTCGTTTACAATTTTAATAGGATACCAAACAATTGGTGTATTTGGAGCCCTTTGTACTATGGCTACGTTTATAGCTTCAGTTTTGGCCTTTTTTATGGGTTCCTTTTTCTCGACTTGAGCTACTTTTTTAATAATAGGTTTAACCTTTATAGTATCGGTTTTAATAGAATCTAAACTCAGCAAATCGGTTTTTAAACTATCATTTTGGAGCGAATCTTTATTAATCAAACTAATTTGAGCTTGCTTTTTTGCATTTTGTAAAGCGTACAAATCCATTTTTCGTAAAACTTTACTACGCAATGTATCGGCGGTAAGCCAAACAGAATCTTTAGAAACAGAATCTTTCTCGGTCACTAAAATGGTGTAAGCATTTTTGGTCACCATAATACTTTCATCTGCTTTTTGGTAAATGCCTAAATCGCCTCTTAACTCTACTTTTTGGGCGGTATCTATAAAAATAATACGTTTAACAGCTCGTCCATAACCCGCTTTACCGTCGTAAAATAAGCTATCGCCTTTTAAGCTTTTAGAATTTTGGCGGTACAAATTGTTTTTGCCAAAAGAAGCCTTATCGTTTGTGGTGTTATATTGTCCGTTTTCTGTATAAAGCGTATCTGTTTTACCGTAAATATCTGTGGGGCCAAAAAAGTAAGCAATCTTAGAAATGGTATTGTATTTTAAAGTGTCTGACTGTATTAAAGCCTCAGGCGATTTTACATTTACTTTATACCTAAAATAGGCGTCTTTAGTATTGGTAAAATAATATCCGTTTTGGCTGGTTAAAGTGTTTTTTCCATTTACAATTTTGCCGCCATTATAGTACCTACCAATTTTGGTAGCCATGTTATAATCTAAATCGTTGGTGGTTAAAATGGCATCATTATCGGTTAGTTTTACGTTATTTTTTAAAATAGCTAGCTTGGTATTACCATCATAATTTAAATTGTCAGCGTAAATATTTAAGGTATCGGCTTGGTTAATGTGAACATTTCCAAAAGCTTCAAAACTATTTTGGGCTAAATAGAAATAGGCACTATCGCATGTTAAAGTGGCATTATCTTGCTTGAAAATAGGTTTAATCACTTTATTGGTGTTTACCCCGTTACGCTGTAAGCCAATAAAGTTGTCAGACCTTATCAATTCTATTTTGGTTATTTTTTGTGCCAATAACGTTTGGGAAAACCCTAAAAACAAGAAAAAGAGTATTAATTTATTCACTAGGCAAAATTAGTTTTTTGGTAACGATTTTAAACGGTTAATTTTGATTGATGTTATTAGCACAAAACAAGCTACAAGAATTTATCCAAAAGGAACAACTTTTTACCCCAAACGAGCATATTTTGTTGGCCGTTAGTGGAGGGAAAGACTCTGTATTGATGGCTCATTTGTTTGCGCATTGTGGCTTTAACTTCGCTATTGCACACTGTAATTTTAACTTACGTGGCCAAGAGGCACAACGCGACCAAGAATTTGTAAAAAATTTAGCAAAACAACTCAATGTAGCTTTTTACTTAGCCAATTTTAATACTCAGGCTTACGCCGAAGAACATCAAATTAGTATTCAGATGGCTGCTAGAGAATTACGCTACGCGTTTTTTGAGGATATTAGATTAGAAAATAATTTTGATAAAATTGCGGTAGCACATCACCAAAACGATGTAATAGAAACTGTATTAATTAACCTAGTTAGAGGAACGGGGATTTCTGGTTTGCATGGTATTAAAGCAAAACGAGAAAATATCATAAGACCGCTGTTATGCTTTACAGCAGATGAAATTAATCATATCGTTCAGGAGCATAATATTTCCTTTGTTGAGGATAGCTCAAACCTGTCTAACAAATATTTTAGGAATAAAATTAGGCTGGATGTTGTTCCCACTTTAAAAGAATTGAATCCTAGTTTAGAAAAAACCTTCGAAAAAAATATAGCTTATTTTAATCAACTAGAAGAATTTTTAGCCATACAAGTAAGCAGTTTATTTAAACAATTGTTCATTCCAATTGCCAATGGATATAAAATAGAAATTGCCAAAATTAATGCTTTAAACCCTTTGCAACTTTTACTTTTCGAAATTTTAAAACCTTTTGGCTTTAATTTGACAAGTATACAAGACCTTATAAAGGCTTTAGGAAAACCAAATGGTCAGCAGTTTTATAGCGATGATTACGTAGCTCTATTAGATAGAGAAAGTTTGATTATTAATAAACTATCGGATTCGGGTGACTTCAATATTCAAATTGAAGAAGAGGAAATGGAGATGCAAAATCATCTTTTTAAATTAAGGAGTTCGGTTTTACAGCACCCTTTAACCGATTTTAAAAGTACAGCAAACGTAGCTTATATAAATTCTAATTTACTGGTTTATCCATTAACCGTAAGAAACTGGAAAACCGGCGATAGCTTTAAACCGTTTGGGATGAATGGGATGAAAAAATTAAGTAATTTTTTTATTCAGCTTAAAATAAACAATTTAGAAAAAGCCAAAACACCTATCTTAGTTAATGGCGATGGTAAAATAATTTGGGTTTGCGGTTTAAGAACTGACGATAGATTTAAAGTGACTTTAAAAACCAATAAAATAATTATCTTCACGCTAGAGAACGTTTAATTATGACAACAGATTTATCTTTTCACGAAAAACAATACCTAGGCCGAGATTATAATTTTATAAGCATTAGAATGGTAATGGCTATATTTTGCTTTGCAGTTTATTATTTTACCGATAACAAAGAAAAAAACGGAGAGCTTTTACTGGTTGTAGGCTGTGGTATTTTAGTGGTGAGCGTTTTGATGTTGTTTATGCTCCATTATCGTACTAAGGTTAATAATAAAGCAGTTGTATTAGATGGCTTATGGACCACCCGACTGGTTAAAATTGATCTAAATAGCATTGTTAAAATAGAAAAAAGCGATTACAGTAAATATAAATTAAACAACCCTGTTTACAACTTGCATCGTAATGGTACCATTAGGTTTTACGCAGGCGGTAAAGACGCTGTAAAACTTACCGATAGAGATGGTTTAACTTATGTTATAGGTACTCAAAAACAGGTTGAGCTCTACAATGCGATACAAAAAGAGCTTAAAAGTTGAAATAAAATGATTGTTAATTATTGATATGACACAGCGTTTCTATTTTGATACTTCTGTTTTTGGTGGAGTTTTTGATACTGAGTTTAAAGAAGAAACACTTTTGATTTTTGAGCGGGTAAAGTTAGGGCTTATCAAATGTGTTTATTCTAATCTAACGGATGTAGAACTTGAAAAAGCTCCAGAAAAAGTAAGAAAATTCTTCTTAGAATTAAATCCTGAAAATTTAGAAAGAATTACAATAACCCCTGAAGCTTTTGAACTTGCACAAATTTACATCAATGAGAAAGTTGTCGGAGAAACTAGTTTTGATGATTGCCTTCATATTGCTATCGCAACTCTAAGTAAAGTAGATGTTTTAGTAAGTTGGAATTTTAAACACATCGTAAATGTCTATAGGATTAGAGGGTATAATTCCATAAATTTACGTTTGGGACACATGAATTTAAATATACATTCACCAAAAGAAATTGTAGGATATGACCTCTAAAACAAAGCAAGAAAAGAGTTTCGATACTGTTAAAACATTTAGAGAAATAAAGGCTAAAATCTCAAAAGAGATTGAAGGAATGAATTTTGAGCAATTTAATGCATACCTAGAAAGCAAAAAACTAAACATTCAAAAAAAATAAAATCATCGCATTTTTTCAAAAACCATGGCCGTTTCTAAATGGAGAAGAATTTCTTCCGAATATATTGTTAAAAGACCTTGGGCAACTTTAAGAGTTGACCAATGTGAACTACCAGATGGTAGAATAGCTGATGAATACTACGTTTTAGAATATCCAAACTGGGTAAATGTGGTAGCCATTACAGAAAACAATGAAGTAATCATGGTTAAACAATATCGCCATAGCGGAGATATTATTTCTATAGAAATACCTGGCGGAGTGATTGATGGCGATGAGAACCCTAAAGATGCTGCGCAAAGAGAGTTGCTAGAAGAAACTGGTTATTTGTTTGAGGATTTTGAATTAGTATCTACCATTTACCCAAATCCTGCTACATCAAATAATTTAACTTATTGCTACTTAGCTTTAGGAGGCAAAAAAGTACAGGAGCAAGATTTAGATGAACATGAAGATATTGATATTGAATTTCACAGCATCGCCGATGTAAAACAAATGTTATTGAACAATGAAATTCCACAAGCTTTACACGTTACGGGTTTATTGTATGCATTTTTAAAATTAGGAGAATTAAAACCTTAAAACAACTAGTCTAACAAAGCTCCTTTTATATTTAAAACTGGCAAACGGAATAGCCTATTCAACTTTTATATTGCTCAGGGTTATTTCAGATAATCTAGAAAGTTTATCTTGTTCAAAAAGCACATGATAGTTAGATAAAGGCACTTTTTGATCGCCTTTATTTTCTAAGTTGATATAATTTTGGAAATAAAAACCATTTCCAGCATCTATTAAACCATTAACTGCTCTAAATCTATTTCCACCACTACCATAAGCGAAATAATCTAAACTATGGTCTTTTTCTTCAAACCAAAAATAGTAAACATCTTGGTGATGGGTTCCGCCATTTTCTTGCTTAAAAGTAACTTCTAACTGATTGTAAGAACGTCCATTACACATCACACTTCCTAAATTCTTTTTCTCTACCGCATCATCATTCAACTTTAAAGGCAATAAGGCAAAATAAACTACAGAATTTACCGATTCGGCGAATTTTAATGAATCTTTACTGCTTTGAGGCACAACCAAACCATCAATTTCTCTCACAAACCCTTTAGCAGATAATTGATCTTTCACTTTTCCCAAAGTGCTATCGGTAAAAGAACGTTCATAAAACCAATCATCACCATTTAATTCTATACGGTAATGAAACTCCCTAAAATCGAAATTGATAGTTTTACCTTCTAATTTATCCATTCCATAAAAGTGAATAGACTTATCTACAACGCTTTGTGCACTTGGCGCTTGGTTACAAGCCGTTAAACCTAAGGTAATTATTACTAAAAATAGTACGATATATTTTTTTTGCATGGGCATAAATTAGCAATTAGAATTCTAAAAAACATCAACACTTTGTATGAAAGATTGTGTTTTAATTGTAAATCTCGGTAAAGGAAGTGATAAATAAAATTGACTTCCTATTTTTGTACGCTATGCAATCAAAATTATATCAGCCTTTCCAAAAAATGCAGTTTGATAATCGCCATTGTTTTTTAAGTGGCGATAAATTAGAAGAAATTAACCAAGTGCCGGTTTTTGCTCCATGGTTAAAAGAGGAGTATCACTTAGAAAAAATGCCTTTTAAAATGCTCGATGAAACTATGAAAAGCTACGGCGATTTATATTTACCGAGCTCCATAGAAACTGAGCAAAGTTTACAACGATTAGAAGAAAGTATTCAAATTGCTTTCGAAAAAGGATATCAAGCGGTAAAAGAATTAGATCCTAATCTCATTTTTCTTTGGGTTGCAAAAACAGTTTATGGTGTCATATTTAACGAAATACAAAGCGCCATAAAACAGCAACATACCTTTGCCGATGGCTTTAACATGTCGCAAGGTTTAATCCATAAATTTAGCTGGCTGCATCAAATGCTTCAGCAACTAATTAAGCCAATTTCTTTAGAAGATTTTACACCTTATTCTATATTTATTTGCGAGGTAAAAAATCAAGAAAACGAGTTTGCCTACCGAGACGAAATTAATACCCTAACCTTTTCTTTAAGGATGAAGGATTTTGGTTTACTGGTTAACTTACAAGATAATGGAGCAAATAAAATTTACCACCAAGATATTTGGGAAAAAATAGAAGACAAGACCTTACATCCAATACAATTTGAAGAATTGTGTGCTAAAGTTTTTTACTCGGCTTATTTGTTTAATCGTTTACCAGAGTATCATAGTATCATTACTGATGATGATATTTTTATTGAAACAATGCCTTTGCGAGGGATGAGTGCTAAACCAATTTTTGACCCTTGGCAATTTAAAGTATACGGACAAGTGGTAGAAAATTTTTGGAAGAAATGGGGATTTTTATTGTTAGAAATCATCAAAAATCCAGAAAAACCGATGAGTTTTTTGTTTGATGAAAACGAGAATTTTATTGCTTCTGATTTAATTGAATTGCCTACTTAAGTTTGTGTGGCTAATTTTTCACGCAAAGCTCGCAAAGATTTACGCAAAGCTCGCAAAGGATTTTAAAGAGAATAACAGGATTTCTCAAACGTAAAATAGAGCAGCTTGATAAAGTTTGAGCTCTTTGCGCTTCTTGTTTTTTTTTCTTTGCGTGAAAATTTTCATCTTTTTTTAATCAATCGTGATTTTTTGTCTCGCAGATTTCGCTAATCTTCGCAGATTCCTTTCAAATGACTCTGCATCTAGCCCTGTGAACTCCGAGCCCTCTGTGGTAAAACAAAAAACAAACCTATTTCTAGTAAAATTCAATTTCATTCCTTAGCTTTAAAGTCAACCAAGAAAATCCATTATGCAAAAATTATCAAGCTTTATTCTTTTAGCATTAGCTTTTGCTAGTTGTACCAATAATCAAAATAACATGTCAGATACCATTTCCCCTGCCGATACGATAGAAACATTAGCTTACCCAAAAACTGCAAAAGGCGATGTAATTGATGATTATTTTGGAACCAAAGTTCCCGACCCTTATCGCTGGCTAGAAAACGATACCTCGGCCGAAACCAAAGCTTGGGTAACCCAAGAAAATAAAGTAACAGACGATTATCTATCTAAAATCCCATATAGAGACGAGATTAAAAAACGTTTAGAAGTGTTATGGAACTATGAAAAATATTCAGCTCCGTTTAAAGAAGGCAAATACACCTACTTTTATAAAAACGATGGTTTACAAAATCAATCGGTATTATACCGCCAAATTGATGGTAGCGAACCCGAAATATTTCTAGACCCTAATACTTTTTCTAAAGATGGCACCACTTCATTAGCTGGAATAGAGTTTTCTAGAAATGGCAATTTAGCGGCTTATCAACTATCTGAAGGTGGTTCAGACTGGCGCAAAGTAATTATGATAAAAACAGAAGATAAAACATCTATTGGTGATACTTTAGTAGATGTGAAATTTACGGGTTTAGCTTGGCGAGGCTCGGAAGGTTTTTACTATAGTAGTTATGATAAACCTACAGATGGCTCGCAACTATCGGGTTTAACCCAATACCATAAATTGTATTTTCATCAATTGGGGACACCACAAACCGAGGATAAATTAATTTTTGGCGGCAACCAAACACAGCGTAGATACATTGGCGCATATTTAACAGAAGACGAACGCTATTTAGTAATCACAGCAGCAAACTCCACAACAGGTAACGAGCTTTACTTTAAAGATTTAACTAAACCCAATAGCGGAATAGTTAAAGTGGTAGGTGGTTTTGATACCGAGCAAAGTATCATAGCAAACAATGGCAGCACTTTATACATCTACACCAATTATAAAGCACCAAATTACCGCTTGGTTACTGTAAATGCAGCAAACCCAACAAAAGATAATTGGAAAGATTTAATTCTAGAAACAGAAAACGTAATGAGTGCTAGTATAGGTGGAGGGAAAATATTTGCCAACTATTTAAAAGATGCAACATCTTTAGTTGTTCAATACGATTTAAAAGGAGTAAAAGAAAGAGAAATTGCCCTTCCGGGGATTGGAACAGCATCTGGTTTTGATGCAAAAAAAGACGATCAAGAATTGTATTTTAACTTTACTTCCTACGTTTACCCATCTACTATTTTCAAATACAATATTGAAAATGGGCAGTCAGAAATTTACAAAAAATCTGGCGTACAGTTTGACCCTACTCAATACGAATCTAAACAGGTTTTTTATACCTCTAAAGATGGAACCAAAATCCCGATGATTATTACGCACAAAAAAGGGATAGAGTTAAATGGGAAAAACCCAACCATGCTTTACGCTTATGGAGGTTTTAGCGTTAGCCTAACCCCTGCCTTTAGCACTTCTAACATTGTATTGCTAGAGCAAGGTGGAATTTACGCCGTCCCTAATTTACGTGGCGGTGGCGAGTATGGTGAAAAATGGCACATTGCCGGCACCAAAATGCAAAAGCAAAACGTATTTGACGATTTTATAGCTGCAGCACAATATTTAATTGATCAAAAATATACTTCTACACCATATTTGGCTATTGCTGGTGGTTCTAATGGCGGACTTTTAGTAGGTGCAACCATGACACAGCGCCCCGAACTTTTTAAAGTAGCATTCCCTGCCGTAGGCGTTATGGATATGTTGCGCTATAACAAATTTACAGCTGGCGCAGGCTGGGCTTTTGATTATGGTACCGCCGAAGATTCTAAAGAAATGTTTGAGTATTTGTATAAATATTCGCCTTATAGCGCACTAAAACAAGGTACCGCTTATCCTGCAACTATGGTAACCACTGCAGATCATGACGACCGAGTTGTTCCAGCCCATTCTTTTAAATTTGCTGCCCGGTTACAAGAATATCACAAAGGGAAAACGCCTGTATTAATTCGTATTGAAACCAATGCAGGACATGGAGCAGGAAAACCAACTTCAAAAATTATACAAGAACAAGCCGATAAATGGGCATTTATGTTCCAGAATATGGGTGTGACGTACGAGAAATAAAATTATTGTTTGGAGCTTACCCCGTTCTTTTCAGAAAAAGAAAAGAACGGGGTCGGGCTTTGCAAGGCTTCGCTATGCTACGGTACTACGTTTCACTTTGTACTAAACCTTTACAATCCCTAAGCCAAAAACCAAAAAACCATTATTGAGAATAAACAACTTAATGAATTTAACTTATACTCCAGCAAAAGAAGAAGATGTGGACTACATCATTTCTATGCTTTCAAACATTTATCCAATAAGTAAAAAGCTACAAAAAGAATTTAAAAAACATGCTGTAGAAGTTATACTTCAACCAAATGACCATATACTACGCGAAGGAGGAATATGTAAATACATGTATTTTATAAAATCTGGTGCAGTTATGGGTTATACCTTTCATCACGAAAAGCAAATTATAACTTACATAACCGTAGAAAATGAGTTTGTGAGTTCACTCTCTGGCTTATACGGAGAGCAACCCTCTAAAGAAGCCATTAAAGCTATTGAGCCAACAAATTTATTAGGTGTACATACAGATATACTTTTAGGCTGGTATGATCAATTTTTTGAGCTAAATTTTGTTATCAGAAAAGTATATGAAAATTATTACCGTGACGCTCAAGAACGTTCCCACATTATAAGAGTAGGCGACGCTAAAGAGCGGTATTTATATTTTTCACGTACCAGAGAAGCGGCAGTAAAACGTTTGCCAGTACCCATTTTAGCTTCATTTTTAGATATGAAGGCCCAAACTTTGATTAAAATAAAGGAAGAACTTAAAAACGAGTTAACAGCAAAAGAAAGCAAATCTTTGATCATAACTTTAATTGATTATACAATTACAAATCAGTCTTTTACAAACCCAAAAATTACATCTAAAATATTCGCTGACCAAAATCAGATTTCCAAAAAAGTTTTAGAGCACTGTTTAAGGAAGAATCTTGATATAAATTTCAAAGACTTTATTAATGGATATCGTATTGCTTACTTTAAAGAGTTAATTTTAAAAGATAAATACTCTAAAAAATTTACCATAGACGCTCTTGCTTATAGAGCAGGCTTCTCTTCGCGTAGCAAATTTTATCTCGCTTATAAAAAACTAGAAGGTTTTTTACCTAGCAATAAAAGATGAAATCACAATAAATTATGTCCCAAAATAGTTTTGGGACATAATTCTCAAAATCAATTTAACTTAATTATATAATTTAGTTTTTAATTTTAAGTAAAAAATTATTGAACTAATTTTAAATATTATCATATAATGAAAAAAAATTACGCCAACGCTGTGTTATTTTATATGCTCACTTTTTCAACTTATAATCTAACAAAACTTTCCGCAACATAACATTAAATTAAGCTTTTTATCATGCAATTATGCATAGGTACAGGTTTTGCTGGCCGCATCTATTGCCTTAGTTTGATTCCATACTTATCTTAAATTTCTCACTTTTCTAATAATTAATAATCTAATGAAGAAACTAAACTGTTTTCTTTTAATTTGCACTGTAACAATCAGCTTAGCTCTTACAGCAGTAGCGCAAACCCCCGCTATCAGCTCTTTTACACCAGTTAGCGCTAAACCCGGAGATGTGGTTACCATCACGGGTAGCGGGTTTAACACTACAACCTCAAATAACATTGTGTTTTTTGGGGCAACTCAAGCAACCATAACGGCTGCAACGGCTACCAGCCTTACAGCAACTGTTCCCATAGGCGCAGCCTATGCTCCTATTACTGTTCTTAACGCTACTAATGCTTTAGCTACTTACAGCAGTAGATTCTTTAACCCTACTTTTAGCCCTAATAAGGGAAGCATCGCTAGTACTGACATTACCGCAAGAGTAAGTTTTGCTACCGGAGCAAGACCATATTCAGTAGCTATAGGTGATATCGATGGAGATGGTAAAGCCGATATTGTAACTGCTAATCAGACAGCCAATACCGTTTCTGTACTACGCAATACTGGTAGTGGTAGCTCTTTGAGCTTTGCAACAAAAGTAGATTTTACAACAGGTCCAACTCCTTTCTCTGTTGCCCTTGGAGATATGGATGGTGATGGAAAGCTAGATATTGCAATAGTAAACAGGGGTGATAATACCATCTCTGTACTTCGTAATACAGGCTCTGTAGGAAATTTGAGCTTTGCAGCAAAAACAGATTTTGCAACTAGTGTTCTCCCTTGGTCAATCGCAATTGGCGATATGGATGGAGACGGCAGACCTGACCTTGCTGTCGCTAATTTAGGAGCCAATTCGGCTTCAATACTTCGTAATACAAGTAGCGTAGGTTCCTTATCTTTTGATAACAAAATAGACCTTACTACAGGCGCAACTCCTAGGGCAGTAGCTATAGGTGATATCGATGGAGATGGTAAAGCTGAGCTAGTAACTGCTAATCAGGGAGAAAATAGCGTTTCAGTATTTCGTAACACTGGAAGCGCAGGAACTATTTCTTTTGCTGCAAAAACAGATTTTACAACTGGACAAGCACCTCTTTCAGTAGCTATTGGAGATTTAGATGGAGACGGAAAGCTAGATGTTTCGGCTGGTAATTTTACAGATAATACCGTTTCAGTGCTTCGAAATACAAGCTCTGTAGGTACTTTAGGCTTTGCTGCAAAAACAGACTTTGCAACTGGATCTGCTCCTTCTGGCGTAGCCTTTGGCGACATCGACGGCGATGGAAAACCCGA
>JBIKIN010000005.1:0-162937 GCA_044361595.1 Pelobium sp.
AGCATAAGGATTTAGCATTGAAGCAGTATCAGCAACATTTACCTTAGTATTTAAGCCAGCTAAAGTCGCAGCTTGTTTAGCATACGGATTCAACATGGCGGCAGTATCAGCGATATTCATTTTTAAAACAATTGCAGAATTAGTTGCGGCAGCTTTAGCATAAGGATTTAGCATTGAAGCAGTATCAGCAACATTTACCTTAGTATTTAAGCCAGCTAAAGTCGCAGCTTGTTTAGCATACGGATTTAACATTGCACCAGTATCAGCGATGTTTACTTTAGTATTTAAACCAGCTAAAGTAGCGGCTTGTTTAGCATACGGATTCAACATTGAAGCAGTATCAGCGATGTTTACTTTAGTATTTAAACCTGCTAAAGTTGTAGCAGTTTTTGCATAAGGAGATAACATTGCAGCTGTATCAGCGATGTTTACTTTTAAAGCAATTGCATTATTAGTCGCAGCAGCTTTGGCGTAAGGATTTAACATTGAAGCTGTATCAGCGATGTTTACCTTTAAAGCAATTGCAGAATTAGTTGCAGCAGCTTTAGCATAAGGATTTAACATCGCAGCAGTATCAGCGATATTCACTTTTAAAGCTAATGCTGAATTAGTAGCAGTAACTTTAGCATAAGGATTCAACATAGCAGCAGTATCAGCAATATTCACTTTAGTATTTAATCCTGCTACAGTTTCTGCTTGTTTTGCTAGTGGCAACATCATGGATTCTGCATCAGCAATATTTACTTTTTTATCCAAAGCCGCTTTTACAGCTGTAGAAATAGGTTTATCTAAATCGCTAGTGTTATTTACATTTCCTAAGCCTACTTTAGATGCGCTAATTCCATTTGCAATTTTTTCATCTGTTACAGCTAGATTTTTTATTTTATTAGTAGTAATCGCATCAGTAGAGATAATTGGTTTATCAGATGAAGAACCGGTACCAGCTAAATCACCCGCTAATTGAATAACACCTTTTGAGCTGCTACTTGCACTTGCTCCATTTGCCGCATACATTGCGAAAGGTACCGCGGTAAATGGCTGATTACTAATTTCTGTATAGGTAACACAATTACCATATATGTTAATAGAAACAACTAAGTTTTTTCTACCTACACCCCAGTTTATTTTGTCAATAGAATTTACTAAACCACCAACTCTAGTTCCTGAGCCAATTAATAAATTAACCGCACCAAACTGATCGGTGGTTGTTTGTATATATTCCTCGTAATCAACCTGAAAATCATTGGTTACAATTTTAAATTGCATACACACTTTTTGATTAGCTAATGGCTTTTCAACCCCATTATTACCAGCTGGATTAAATATTACTGCTTGATAAGTAATGCCATTAGTTTGCGCATAGGTTTTCACGCAAACAAACATTAAAATTAACATGAATAGCTTTTTCATTTTTTACTGATTTAAGAGTTTGAGATTTAGATTAATATTGCTTGATTAGAGGTGTTGAGTATTTTGTATAAGATCCACTTAAATTTAAAGTGAATGATTGCGGAATTAAGTTATCTAGTTTTATACTTACCCCATCGCTCAGGTTGTTATAAGCTTTCTTGTGGATGATTTTACCATTCATATCTGTGATAGTTACCGTAATTAGCTCATTTGTAGCGGTATTTACTTTTAAGGTTATTTCATCTACAAATGGGTTAGGATAAGTACTTACTAATACAGGCTTTTCATAAGGAACGTAATCTGCAGGTACAGCAGTAGTACTTTGTTGATATCCTTGTTGCGCCACAACATTTGATTTAACCGCTAAACCAATAATGCTAGATTGCCCTATAGATTGGCTGATATAAACATTAGAATTTACTGTTGTAGAACTTCCAAATGATGCAAAAGTTTGGCGCTTTATGCTTTGAGCGTAAACTTGTGAAGTTAAAAAAACGAATAGTAAAATAGTCCTCATTATTTCCCGTTTTGAGCATGTTTCTACGCAGTTTATTGTTAAAATGTTTCGTCTTAAGCAAACAAAATTGAAATTATTTTCTCTTTCAAAAATTAGCTCAACACTGGCTTAATTGCAGTTATTTCTTTTGTAATAATTATTATTTAGAAAAAATTTTAGTTCAATTGAATTTTGGCAAGAGACATTTAATCCAAATATTGTTTACATTTAGTCACCAATTAAACAATAAATCATGTCAGCAAACCCTAGTAAAAGACTGCTATCATTAGATGTTTTTAGAGGCATTACTGTTGCCGCCATGATTTTAGTAAATAACCCTGGCGATTGGGGAAACATTTATGCTCCTTTAGAACATGCCGAGTGGAACGGATGCACCCCCACAGATTTAATTTTTCCTTTTTTCCTTTTTATAGTAGGTGTTTCTATTGTTTTTGCATTAGATAGTGGCAAAGCAGATGTTGCAAATCATCCTAAACTCATTAAAAGCGTCATCATAAGAAGTTTAAAACTTTTCGTTTTAGGCTTAATACTTTCCCTTTTCCCATATTTCGATTTTACGGTAGTCCGAATTCCGGGTGTATTACAAAGAATAGCTATCGTTTATTTAGTAGCTTCACTAATATTTATCAAACTAAAACCTAAAACCATTGTACAAATATTTGGACTACTATTAATAGGTTATTGGTTAATCATGACCTTTGTACCCGTACCCGGTGTAGGTCCAGCAAACTTAGGCAAAGACACCAACTTGGGCGCTTGGATAGATAGAGCCTTACTTACTGAAGCACATTTATGGAAAAGCGCCAAAACTTGGGATCCCGAAGGCTTATTCAGTACCATTCCTGCAATTGCAACTGGACTGTTTGGGGTTTTAATGGGTATCATTTTAAAAGCAAAACAAAAAACCCAAGAAAACAAAGTGGTTTGGTTATTCTTTTTTGGCTTTTTTGGCTTTCTTCTAGGTTTAATTGTCGATTTGTTTTTCCCAATTAATAAATCATTATGGACTAGCTCCTACGTATTATATACCGGTGGTTTAGCCAGCATGGGTTTAGCCTTTTGTTATTGGTTAATAGATGTTAGGCAAATATCTTGGTTTACGAAGCCATTTGTAATTTATGGCATCAATGCAATCACAGTTTTCTTTGCATCAGGCATCATTGCCCGCTCCATGAATCTTATTAAAACCACGCTAAACGGAGAAGAGATATCTCTTAAAGGTTATCTTTACGAACAATTTTTTACCCCATATCTATCACCAATAAACGCATCTTTAGCGGGCGCAATAACTTTTGTACTCATTTGGCTGGTTATTCTATGGCTCATGTATCGTAAAAATATCATCATCAAAGTTTAAACATGATGGCGCTTCTCGCTAGCTAGCGGGTCAGGCTGTTTCGGGGTGACCGTAATTCATTGGTTTGCGTTCTAAAGCAAACCAATAAATGTACTAAACCCTCCACATCCTTAGCGCTAATTCACATCTATGCATTTTCTTCCTATCCAATAAAAGCACAAACAACCCTTAACAGATCATTCCGCCTTGATTGTTGCGATTAGCACAAAAGGAATTTAAAGCAGAAACTTTGTAGCAACAAACGCCTGCCCGACGGAAAGGCGGGTAGCGGAGAGTTTATTCGGTGTTTGTATTTTTAAAGGCACTCATGTGTTCGCTATGCTCGGGTTTGGGTTACTTTTTGCGGAAAAAAGTCTAGGCCTCTGCGGCAATGAGCAGGTTTTGGCTTTAGCTAAAACAAAGCTTATAGTCACTCAATTAAAAAAAATTTTAAAGAGTATATTAATTCTATTCCTTTGTTTTTATACAAATTTCATCTTTAATCGCATATAATCTTCAATAGTCTGATAGCGGAAGAAGAAGGTAATGGATCTTCAAGTCATTACCCTTGGCTTTTAAGATCTTCATTAAGGTTATATAACCAATTTCAGTAACAACTTTGTTAAACCCCTTTAACATCATTATAAAACCATATCACTACATTTAATTACTTAAACTCAAAACTCATGAATAAAAAATTACTCTTAAAAACTGCAATTGCTTTGTTTTTAGCACAAGCATCATTTGCGCAAGACGCATCAATTACCCAAAAAATAAGAGACGAAGGTTTAACCAAGTCTAAAGTAATGGAAACTGCATTTTACCTTACAGATGTTTCTGGCCCTCGTTTATCTAATTCGCCAGGTTTAGAAAGAGCCGAAAAATGGGCGGTAGAGCAATTAAAATCTTATGGTTTGCAAAACGTTAAACTAGAACCATGGGGAAAATTTGGAAAAGGATGGGAAATAGAAAAATATTATGCTGCATTTACAAGCCCATATTATCATAACATCATTGCCTCGCCCAAAGCTTGGACACCAAGCACCAACGGCCCTATTAAAACAGATGTTTTTTTAATGAAAGCAGACTCTTTGCCAGATTTAGCACAGTTCAAAGGAAAGTTAAAAGGTAAAATAGTTTTAATGCCAACTGCAGCAGTAATAAATACCACCTTTAAGCCTGATGGTGATAGATATACAGATGAAGAACTTGCAGCAATGGCGGTTCCACCGGCGGCAAATGGCGCTCCACGTGGCGGACAAAGAGACCCAGCATCATTAGCTAGGTTAACCAAACTTAGAGAATTTAGAACACAGCTATCGGCGTTTTTAAAAGAAGAAGGCGTAGCCTTAATTCTTACTTATGCAAGAGGTATGCATGGTACTTTTTTTACCAGTAATGGTGCTTCTTATGCAGAAAACGCACCATCGGTTTTACCAGAATTAGAAGTCTCATCAGAAGATTTTCTAAGAATGCAACGCCTATTAATGGCCGGCATTAAGGTAGAAATGGAAGCAGACATTAGAACTAAATTTTTTGATAAAGATTTACAAGGTTATAATGTAATTGGAGAAATTCCAGGTACAGATACTAAATTAAAAGATGAAGTAGTGATGCTAGGTGGACACTTAGATTCTTGGCATGCTGCGACTGGCGCTACCGATAATGCCGCTGGCTGTGCCGTAATGATGGAAGCAGTACGAATTATTAAAGCATTAGGATTAAAACCAAAACGCACCATCAGAATAGCGCTTTGGTCTTCAGAAGAGCAAGGTTTATATGGCTCTAGAGGTTATGTTGCACAACATTTTGGCGATAGAACCACTATGGTTTTAAAACCAGAACATGAAAAAATATCTGCTTACTACAATTTAGATAATGGTAGCGGTAAAATAAGAGGTATTTATTTACAAGGTAACGAAGCGGCTGGCCCAATATTTAAAGAATGGTTAAAACCATTTGCCGATTTAGGCGCAACTACAGTTACCATAAGAAATACGGGTGGTACAGATCATCAATCTTTTGATGCTTTAGGCATTCCTGGATTTCAATTTATACAAGATGGTTTAGAGTATAATACTCGTACACACCACACTAACGAAGATACTTACGACCGTTTAATTGCCGATGATTTAAAACAAGCCGCTACTATTTTAGCTTCTTTTGTTTACAATACTTCAGAGCGAGCAGAGAAAATACCAAGAAAAGAGTTACCTAAAGTACAAGCTGGTAATTAATATCAAATGGTTAAATTATAGAAAGCTGTATCCAAATAATTGGGTACAGCTTTTTTTGTCCTTTAATTTCTACCATTCATCTAAGCTTTTAAACCATTTAGCTGTATATCAAATTTAAATCATCAAAATCAATTACATTAGAACAATGGAACTATCAATATTCTTTAAAACTGCTTTGGTGATTCATATTATAACCGGAAGCACCGCCTTACTAGCCGGACTTTTAGCATTATTTTTCAAAAAGAAAAGAAATGGATACCACGGTAAAGCTGGTTTGGTCTTTCATTATGCTATGGTTGCTGTTTCCATCTCAGCATTTACAATGGCAATCATTAAAGTCAATTATTTCTTGTTTGTAGTAGGCGTGTTCTCAATTTATCTCACTTTTACCGGCTATAGAAGCATCAAGATTATGAAAGGTGACCGAAAAGAAGGTTTAATTGATGGTTTAGGCATGGCCTTAAGTGCTATTTTAATGATAGCCATTACCTATCAGTTTTTAGCTACCACAGTTTTTAATCCCACAGGATTTTCTATGATTATTTTAATATTTGATGGGATTTTGATAAAGTTACTTTTGGAAGATTTAAAGATTTTCAATAAGAATAAACCATTATCTAAAAATCAATGGTTAATAAGACATATCAGCAGAATGGTACCTGCCTATATTGCTACTGTGACTGCTTTTTTGGTGGTAAATGTGAGTTACCAATATCCTATTGTAATTTGGTTAGCTCCTACGCTGTTGTTTGTTCCGGTGATTGTTTATAATACTAGAAAGTATAAAGCTAGATTAAGCTAGAATTAGAGGGTCTTAATTTCTTTTTTATAAACTATAACAAATGCATTAACTATTGAAGCGTAAACAGGACTAGATTTTAAGCCCTCAGGGTGTATGAGCGTAAAGCGTGTATAAATGCTCAAAATCTAAATCTCAAAAACCTGATGTCTGAACGGAACTTCTATATACTGATAACCTTCTTTTTCTAACTTCTTTTTAAAGTTGAATTGTACAGGAGGTTCGCCGTGTACCAAAAATATTTTCTTTATTTTTTCGGCATCTTGGCAAGACAAAAAATGTAATAAATCGTTCTGATCGCCGTGGGCACTCATGCTTTGTAAACTTTCTATTTTAGCATTTACTTGATGGTAATCGCCAAAAATTGAAACCGGATTCACACCGTTTTTTAATCGTCCGGCTAAAGAAGAAGGCTCGGCGTAACCCACCAATAAAATGGTACAATTTGGGTTTTCAATATTATTTTTAATATGATGCTTTACACGGCCAGCCTCGGCCATACCGCTAGAGGAAATAATAACCATGGGCGATGGATCATTATTTAAAGCCATAGATTCTTCGGTGTCTTCAACAAAATGTAAGCCTTTAAAATCAAAAGGGTCGTCGTCTACTTTCAAAACATCTTGCACTTTATCATTAAAATTCCACGGATGCGCTTTTACTACTAGGGTTGCTTTTTCTGATAAGGGGCTATCTACAAAATATTTAATATTTGGTAAAGTGCCTTTTAGCTCCAAACTATTGAGCGCATATAAAATTTCTTGCGTACGGCCTACACTAAACGCAGGTATAATTAGCTTTCCTTTTCGTTTTACACAGGTTTCTTCTATGATAGCCAATAGCTTATCGGCGGTAGGGCTTGCATCATCATGCAAACTATCGCCATAGGTAGATTCTAATAAAATATAATCGGCCTGCCTAAATGTTTTGGGTGCTTTTAACAACAAATCTTTGTAACGGCCCACATCTCCACTAAAAGAAATATTGGTTTGTTTGTTGTTTTCTTTAATGTTTAAATGGACCGATGCGCTTCCAATAATATGTCCAGCATCTTCAAAAGAAACTGTTACCCCATCAAATAATTGATGTACCTCACCGTACTTCACTTTTTTAAAGAAAGTTAAGGCAGTTAAAGCATCTTCTATGGTATAAAGGGGTTCAAAAAGTGCTTTATTAGCATTTTTTCGTTTTTTATTGACGTACTTGATATCCGATTCTTGAATTTTTGCCGAGTCTAATAGCATAATCTTACATAAATCGTAAGTGGCAGGTGTAGCTAATATTTGGCCTTTAAATCCTTGGCTTACAAACCTGGGAATTAAACCCGAGTGGTCTATATGTGCATGAGATAAAACGAGGTAATCTATTTCTTTAGGGTCGAAGCCAAAATCTCGGTTTAAATTATCGGTTTCGCTGCCATGACCTTGAAAAAGCCCACAGTCTAACAAGATTTTGTTGCCACTATCTAAAGTAATTAAATGCTTGCTGCCCGTTACCGTTTGCGCAGCACCATGAAAAGAAATTTGCATTTTATATATGTTTTAGATGAGTGAATTTTATCACTCGGTTTATTATAATTCTTAAATTCTAATCAATACCAAAACACATGCCACTTCATGCTTAAATATTTAAATCTCAACCCTTAGAAATCAAACTTAATCCCTTGCGCTAGTGGCAAAGTAGTTGAATAATTAATGGTATTGGTTTGCCTACGCATGTATGCTTTCCAAGCATCAGAACCTGATTCCCTGCCTCCACCTGTTTCTTTTTCGCCACCAAATGCACCACCAATTTCTGCTCCAGAGGTGCCTATGTTTACATTGGCAATGCCACAATCAGAACCAGCAACAGACAAAAACAGCTCGGCTTCACGCATATTGGTCGTCATAATTGCCGATGATAATCCTTGCGGAACTCCATTTTGCATGGCAATAGCTTCATCCAATTCTTTATATTTCATAATGTATAAAATAGGGGCAAAAGTTTCGTGTTGTACAATTTGCATGTCGTTTTTAGCTTCAGCAATGCAAGGTTTTACATAACATCCAGATGTATACTGCTCGCCTGTTAACACACCGCCTTCAACAATAAATTCTCCGCCTTCGGTTTTACATTTTTCTATAGCATTTAGGTAATTTTTTACCGCATCTTGATCAATTAATGGTCCAACATGGTTTGCCACGTTTAAAGGGTCTCCAATTTTTAGCTGTCCATAGGCTTTTACCAATTTGTTTTTAAAATCATCGTAAATACTTTCGTGAATAATTAATCTACGTGTAGAGGTACAACGTTGCCCTGCTGTACCTACAGCGCCAAAAACAGCGCCAATTAGTGTCATGTCTAAATCTGCATTTGGCGTAATAATAATAGCATTATTACCGCCTAACTCTAAAATATGTTTACCTAAACGGGCACCAACTGCAGCGCCTACGGCTTTTCCCATTTTGGTAGAACCCGTAGCCGAAACTAGCGCAACATTGGTGTCGTTTGCCATTAACGCTCCAATATTCCTGTCGCCCAAAATCAAACAAGAAATACCCTCGGGTAAATTATTTTTAGCCAATACTTTTTGCATTATTTTTTGGCAAGCAATAGCTGTTAAAGGTGTTTTTTCTGATGGTTTCCATACACAAACATTACCACAAACCCAAGCCAAGGCAGCATTCCAACTCCAAACGGCAACTGGAAAATTAAATGCTGAGATAATTCCCACCACACCAAGCGGATGCCATTGTTCATACATACGGTGCAACGGCCTTTCAGAGTGCATGGTTAAACCATAGAGTTGACGAGAAAGCCCAACAGCAAAATCGCAAATGTCAATCATTTCTTGTACCTCGCCCCAGCCTTCTTGTAAGCTTTTACCCATCTCGTAAGAAACTAGTTTACCTAAATCGTCTTTGTAAGCTCTTAGCTCTTCACCAAGTTGACGAATAATTTCTCCTCTTTTTGGGGCGGGCATCATCCGCCATGATAAATACGCCTCTTGTGCAGTTTTAATTACCTGATGATAATCATCGGCGCAAGCCATATTAACTTTTGCAATCTCTTTACCATCTACCGGAGAAAATACTGCGGTTTGATCAGTTTCTTGGCCAAACCAATTGTTACCTGTACTTGCTGCTAGGTTGATGTTTGAAATATGTAGATTTTCTAATACTTGTTTGATGTTTGCTGTCATGACTAATTATAAATTGGTTAAATAAGGGCGTTTTAACACGCTATCCGCTCATACGCCTTCAGGCATTACACTCTAGGCTGGTATCCGCTACTATCGTTAACGCCTTTGCAAATTTTTTAAATAGCAAACGGAATAACTAAGCAAATAATAATTACGCTTATTTACTAAGTTAAAAATTTAACCATATCATTTAAGAATTAAATTTATGATTGTTTAAAATCTCATACTCAATGTGGTCTTATCAATTTAAAATACATCACTTTAATACGTGGCTTAAAAATTGTTGATAAATAAACAAAACAACTTTTAATTTTTAATTCTATTTTGAGTTGGTTAAAGTTGAAAAGCACCAGCTTGTTAAACTTTAACTTTAATTAGGTCGTTCTCTCTTAATACTTATTACATGGAAGAAGAATTTGAATTTGAATTTTCCGAAGACCCAAAACTATCAGTAGAGCGGTACGAGGAAATGATTCGTAATCAGGATCAATACTTTTTTGATGCTATGGCTTTTGAAAATATTATTGATTATTATATCGATAAAAATGATCCTATTAAAGCCCTACAAGTAATAGAGTATGCTGTTTTACAACATCCTTTTGCGGCTATTTTCCACATTAAAAAAGCTCAACTTCATGTTTTTACTAACGATTTAACTTCCGCTTTTGAATCTTTAGAAAAGGCGGAATTATTGGAACCTTCTGAGGCCGATATTTACATGATTAGGGGTAATATTTACGAAAACCTAGATCGCCACGATGATGCTTTAGAAAATTTAAAAAAGGCACTAGAAATGGCCGAGAATAAGGACGAAGTATTAATGCAAATTGCCTTTGTTTATCAAAATATGGGCGATTACGAGGGAGCCATTACTTATTTAAAACTATGTTTAGAAAACAACATGGAAAACCAAGACGCCCTTTACGAGATGGCATTTTGTTATGATGTTTTAGATAAGCAGGAAGAAAGCATTCAGTTTTATGAACAATATATAGACCGCGAACCTTACTCTTTTGCGGCTTGGTATAATTTAGGTAACGCTTTTCATAAGATAAATTTGTTTGAAAAAGCTATTGATGCTTATGATTACGCCATACTTATCAAAGAAAGTTTTGCTTCGGCTTATTTTAACAAAGGTAATGCCTTGGTGCAGTTAGACCGTTACAGTGAAGCCTTAGACGTTTACCGCCAAACTTTTGAATACGAACCACCAACAGCCGATACTTATTGTGCTATGGGCGAGTGCTTTGAAAAGTTAGAAAAAATGGACGAAGCAAGGTCTTTTTATAAAAAGGCGGTTAAAATGGACGCTCAAATGGCCGATGCTTGGTATGGCATTGGGGTAACTTTAGATTTTGAAGAACGTTATTTTGAATCGTTACATTTTTACAAAAAGGCACTAAATATAGACGATCAAAACCCGGATTATTGGTTTGCCATTGCCGATGCCGAGTATAAATTGGGAAACCTATCAGAGTCTGAAAAGGCTTACGAAAAGGTTATCGAGTTTAATCCGCTAGATGTAGAGGCTTGGTTAGACTATTCGTCTATTGTTTTTGAGCAAGACCAGATTAAGAAATGTATAGAAATTATTGCTGAAGGGATAAAGAACAATCCAGACTCGGCCGATTTATATTTTAGGATGGTTGCCTATCTTTTTGCAGAGGGACAATATAATGAAGCATTAAATCAGTTACAATTGGCATTAAGTTTTGATGCCGATAAGCATTATTTATTGTTCGAATATTTACCTCAATTACAAACTAATAAGGTAATTATCGATATCATTAACAGCTATTTAAAATAGTCTAGACGTTAAAATTGTTACAATTCAACTATTGGTATGATATTTTTTGGATAATTTTTTAGACTTTTGCAGCAAATATGAATTATAATTTAAATAACATTCCTGATCGTACGGTTAAACCTCGTCAAAATGGTTTGACCATGGTTATGGACAAAGGCTTAAGTTTACGCCAAGTAGAAGACTTTTTAGAAGTTGCAGGAACGCATACAGATATTGTTAAACTAGGATGGAGCACATCTTTTGTTACTCCCAATTTAAAAGAAAAGCTTAAAATTTACCGTGATGCTGGTATTCCGGTTTATTTTGGGGGTACCTTATTTGAAGCTTTTATGGTACGTGGTCAGTTTGATGATTACCGTAAGGTTTTAGACGAATTTGGTATGGAATATGCCGAAGTTTCTGATGGTTCCGTAGAGATAGAGCATGACTTAAAATGCGAATATATTAGACAATTAAGTAGCCAAGTAACCGTGATATCTGAAGTAGGTTCTAAAGACGAAAAGAAAATTTTCGCACCCTACAAATGGATTAAATTAATGAAAGCCGAAATTGAAGCCGGTGCTTGGAAAGTAATTGCCGAAGCAAGAGAAGGTGGAAACGTAGGAATTTACCGCGACTCGGGAGAAGTTCGCCAAGGTTTGGTTGATGAAATTTTAACTCAAATACCAGAAGAAACTATTATATGGGAGGCGCCACAAAAAGCGCAACAAGTTTGGTTTATTCAATTAATTGGCGCTAATGTAAATTTAGGGAATATTGCTCCTGCAGAAGTTATTCCTCTAGAAACTATTAGATTAGGTTTGCGTGGCGATACTTTTAGTCATTTTTTAAATATGAATAAGTAAGCTTTTTTAAAATTTTAAAATGTCACATTGAGCGGAGTCGAAATGTATATTGAAATTATTTAAACATGTTTCCGTCTCGTTCAGTCTAACAAAACCAAAATTTTAGACAGCTTATTTATAAATTGGAAATGAAAAAATTTGGATTAATTGGTTTCCCACTTACACATTCCTTCTCTCAAAAATATTTTACCAATAAATTTGAGCAAGAAGGGATAAAAGATGCCCAATATCAATTATTATCTTTAGCAGATATTAATGATTTCCCAAAAATTTTAGAAGACACAGCTTTTAGAGGTATCAATGTAACGATACCTCATAAAATAGCTGTATTACCTTTTTTAGATGAAATCGACGCAGACGCCAAAGGCGTGGGTGCCGTTAATTGCATTAAAATAGAACAAACAGGAAATCAAAGGAAATTGATAGGCTACAATACCGATGCTTATGGTTTCCAAACCTCTATTGCTCCACTATTAGAAAACCACCACCAACAAGCTTTAATTTTAGGTAACGGTGGCGCAGCAAAAGCTGTAAAATATGTTTTCGAGAAATTAGGGATTAACTATAAAGTAGTGAGCAGAACTGCCCAGCAAGGAATGTTTACTTATGAGGACTTGACGAAAGAGGTTTTAAATGCCTACCATATTATTATAAATACTAGTCCTTTGGGCACTTACCCCAATGTAGAAGAATTTCCAAATATTCCATACCAATTCGTTACCAATAAACATATCCTCTACGATTTAGTGTACAACCCTGCCGAGACTGCTTTTTTAGCTAAAGGGAAAGCTAATGGTGCCAAAACCAAAAATGGCTACGAAATGCTGGAGTTGCAAGCTATTAAATCGTGGGAGATTTGGAATCAAGCCTAGCTTTATGTAATTATTTTTTACGTAAAGCCCACAAAGGTTTACTTAAAGCTCGCAAAGACTTTTTATACTGAAGAAAATGCTTTTGAAGGTTTTGAAGATTCGTTTGGTAGGCTTTGCGTTCTTTGCGCTTCTTGATTTTTTCTTTGCGTGAAAACTTTAAAACTCTGTTCCCTCTGTGAAATCCTTGGTGTTCTTTGTGGTTAAACAATCATGCAGCAAATAATGCGTTAGGGATTGAAGTGGATACCTGCCAAGAGCCTAATGCCTGTGTGCGTATGAACGAAAAGCCCGACCCCAAATTTTTCTTTTGGGGAAACGCCCAAAATATTTAGCTTATTTTTACACAAATAAATCATTAGAATTTTATACCTTCAAACCCTAATGAAAAACCTGTTTTTTATCTTTTTTTTAGCCTTAATTATTGCTGCATGCGGTGGAAGTCAAGATTTTGCCCCAAAGCCAAGAGGTTATTTTAGGTTAGAATTTCCTAAGAAAGAATATCAAGTTTTTGATGCTAATCCATATTACAGTTTCGAGTACCCAGTTTATGCAAAAATGTATTTAGATAGTGCCGATGGTTATCATCCAAATTGGTATAATTTAACCTATCCGCAATATAACGCTAGGCTACATATTAGTTATTATAGCATGAATAGCCTAAGCGACCTAAATAATTTAGTAGAAGATTCTAGGAAATTAGCCTTTAAACATACCGTAAAAGCTACAGGAATTAATGAGGGTTTAATAGGTGATGAGCAAAGAGATGTTTATGGTATTTATTACACTATTGATGGGAATACAGCATCATCTAACCAGTTTTTTTTGACAGATAGTAATAAGAATTTTTTAAGGGGAGCCCTATACTTTAATGAGAAACCGCAAGCCGACTCTATTTTGCCCGTGGTAAATTTTATTAAAACAGATATGGACAAACTCATAAAAACGTTAAAGTGGAAAGTAAAATAAATAAAATGCGTAAACTAATTATAGTATTAATTTTTGTAATGACCGGGTTTGTAGCTAATGCACAAAATATTTTAGCATACATTAATACTGCAAACGAATTTTTTGATAAGCTAGATGCAGGTAAATTTGAAGATGCACAAGCTTATTTTGATGATAGTGTAAAGGATAAAGTATCGCCTGAAACACTGGATAAAATTTGGAAACAGATCACCGGCAAACTGGGTAAATTAGAATCGGTAGATGGGGCACAAAACAAAACCCAAGGCGAGTATCAGATTGTGATTTTAAATTGCAAGTTTACTGCCGATGAACAACCTTTCCAGTTTGTATTTAACAAAGCTAATAAATTGGTAGGCTTTAATATTTTACCAAAAACACCTATAGATAATTATAAAGTTCCTGTATATGCGGATCCAGCAATTTATGTAGAAAAGCTAATTACTATTCAATCGGGTAAGTTTAGTTTGCCTGCAATGGTAACACTTCCGCGTGATAGTATGAATTGCCCAATTGTGGTACTGGTACACGGTAGTGGACCATCTGATATGGATGCTTCTATTGGCGCACATAAGCCTTTTAAGGACATTGCTTTGGGTTTGGCTAGTAAAGGAATAGCATCTATACGATATGTAAAAAGAACAGCTTTATATGCTAAAGATTTTACTGGTGCTTACACCACCAACGAAGAGGTACTAGAGGATGCCAAAAATGTAATTACATTCGCTAAAAATTTGCCTCAGGCAGATTCACAAAAAGTTTATTTATTTGGACACAGCTTGGGCGGTATGTTAGCACCCAAAATAGCTTTAGATGCAAATATAAAGGGGGTAATTTTAGCTGCTGCACCCGCCAGAAAGCTTCAGGATATTTCTATAGAGCAAAATAACTACTTCTTTAATTTAGCCAAAGACACCACAAAAGCTGGAAAATTAGCATTGACACAGGCGGTAGCTTCTTTAAACAAAAGCAAAACCATTACTAACAAAAACATAGCTCAAGATTCAGTGGTTTTAGGCTTACCAGCTTCTTATTGGGCAGATTTAAATGCTTACGATCAATTAGCCACTGCAAAGAAATTAAATAATAGGATATTTTTAATTCAAGGTGGTAACGATTTTCAAGTAACAGACAAAGATTACAACTTGTGGCTAAATGCACTAAAAGGAAAAAAAGACTTTGACGCTAAATTGTACCCTATGTTAAACCATTTATTTTCTTTTGTAAGCGAGAAAGGAACTACGGCACAATATATGCAACAGGGAAGCGTAGATCAACCTTTAATAGACGATTTAACCGCTTGGATACTTCAAAAATAATGGAATTAAAAGCTTTTGTAAACAACCCTTATCAAGAAAATACCTATATAGTTTTTGATAGCATCACCAAAGATTGCGCCATCATAGACCCTGGAATGTATAATGCCACTGAACAAAATGCGGTGGTCAATTTTATAAAGCAAAATGGCTTAAATCCCGTGATGCTGTTGAATACACATTGCCATATAGACCACGTTTTAGGTAACAAATTCATATTTGATCAATATGGTTTAAAGCCACAATTTAACCAAGGCGAATTACAACTTTTACAAGCTGTACCTGCTTACGCCCCTCAACAAGGTTTAAATTACGAGCTATCACCAGAACCCGAGGTTTTTTTGCCAAGTCATGGTCAAATTAAATTGGGTGAAGGGATTTTAGAGATTCTTTTTGTTCCTGGTCATTCGCCAGCACATTTATGTTTTTACAGCAAAGCCGATGCTTTTGTGATAGGTGGCGATGCTTTATTTAAAGGCAGCATTGGCCGTACTGATTTGCCGGGCGGTAACCACGCTATTTTATTAAGTAGCATTAAAGAACAGTTATTCACTTTGCCAGACGAGGTAAAAGTTTATCCTGGCCACGGTCCTTACACCACCATTGGTTTTGAGAAAATGTATAATCCTTTTTTCAACTATTAGACTTTGAATACCGCTTTTTACATAGCTAAGAGGTATTTATTTTCTAAAAAATCTACCAATGCCATCAACATCATATCGGGCATTTCTATGCTAGGTGTCTTTGTGGGTAGTGCAGCTTTGATTATCATTCTTTCTGCCTTTAATGGCATAGAAAACTTGGTAATTTCTATGTCTAACACCCTCAATCCAGACTTGGTTATTTTACCAGCCAAAGGCAAAACTTTTAATCCAGATCTTGATGTTTTAAAGCCATTGAAAACGGATAATCGTTTGGCTAGTTATAGCGAGTATTTGAAAGAAAAAGCTTTGTTAAGGTATGGAAATCAACAATATATAGGCGAAGTAAAAGGAGTTAAGCCCAATTATTCGCAAAATAAAGCATTAAAAAATGCCATTATACAGGGCGATTTTATTTTAGAAGAGCAAGGAAAAGATTATGCCGTTATAGGTGCTAATGTACAATATACCTTAGGCGTTAATGTGAACGATCCGTTAAGGGTTTTAGAAGTTTACTCGCCAAATAGAAACGCCGGAAACTCTTTCTCACCTACCGATGAGTTTATACTACGTTATATTGCTCCTTCTGGTGTTTTTGAGTCTAATCAAGAGTCAGATAATCAGGTTATAATTCCCATGCGGCTTGCTCGCGAATTAATTAGCGAACCCAAAAAAATAACCGGAGTAGAAGTTATTCTTAAAAACCCAGCCATATCAGACCAAGTTAAACAAGATATCGAAAAGCAATTAGGACAAGATTTTATCATTAAAGACCGTATTGCACAAAACGAGTTATTGTATAAAATACTAAACTCAGAAAAATGGGCGGTTTATCTCATCTTAACATTTGTTTTAGTGATTGCTACTTTTAATATTGTAGGCTCTTTAACCATGCTGGTGATAGATAAACAAAAAGATATTGCCGTTTTAAATAGTTTGGGCGCAACCAAGAACATGATTAGACAAATTTTCTTGTTAGAAGGCCTCATGATTTCCTTTATAGGTTGTATAGTGGGTTTAATTTTTGGCTTAGTCTTTTGCCTTTTACAAATGGAATTTGGTTTTATACAAATGGCCGAAGGAAATTTAATGGTAAATGCCTATCCAATTGCTCTAAAATTGAGCGATTTTATTTTGGTGTTTCTAACCGTTTTTTGCATCTCATTTTTTGCTTCTTACATCAGCTCTAGGCTAAGTGTTAAAAGATTTGAGCAATTAAAGCAAGCTTTGTAGTTTGGATTATTGAGTTAGAATATCAGTTTTAACCACTAAGATATAATATGGTTTATTTAACGCTTGAGCTCTGCTCTAGCTTAAAAATAATTTTACTCCTATTGAGAAAGGAATTATTTCAAATATAAATCATGAATTTAAAACTAAAGTAAAAGGTACGCCATGCAATTAAGAATTTTTATAACCATTTTATTATCTATTTCATGCCTGTTTAGCTTTTCACAAAGTTTTTCAGAGTTAAAATTTCATAAATTTATTACTAAGAATTATAGATATAGTGATTCAATTAGTACTTTTTGTAAAGAAAATGTTGCAACAGTTTATGTTGAAATAAAGGAAAATAAAGTGACTAAAATCTTTTCAAACAATGAATTAGGAAATTTGATAGTTTCTAATTTGGAATTCATAAAGAAATATAACTTCACCTTTAAAGAAGAAAAGAAGATTGGTATATTTTTTATACTAAAAAACATAAAGGTTAGTTGTATTGACTCAAAAAAAGGATACAATGAAACTAGTCTTATTATCGAAAATATTTTAAATGAGATATATTCTAATAGAAGTGACGTGTTTTATCTTTTTAACCCAATAGAAATTTTCGTGAGGGACGCAATTGAATAAATTAAGATTCGAATTAAAGGTTGCTAGCGTACGAAGTTCATTATCAAAATGAAACTAGTGCTTTAGGTTAAAAATGTCAATAATCATGAAAAAAATAACTTTAATAATATTCAGTTTAATCATTTGTAGTAATTCTTTTTCTCAACAAAAGGATTCTACATTTATAAAATTTATTGCGAAAAATTTTATTGTGCCAAATTGTTTAAAAAACACTTGTGAAGTTTCGATAATCTCAATTAGGTTAAAAGAAACAAACAACAACAAAATTGAATTTGATATGATTGATAGTTTAAATTCTGAAATAGCACAAAGTTTAAAGTTTATAGCAAATTATAAAACAAAGGATAATAATTTAGAATTGGACAACACCATATTATTTATTTTAGTAGAAAACGATAAAGATGAGTGTTTATCAGATAGAAATTCTGCTGCCGCAATAGGGAAGGAAATTTTAGAAATAATAATAAAGGAACAGAAATTAAACCCAAAAGTTAAGATCTTATCGCCAATAATAGCTAAAATAAATTCTACATATAATTAATTGTTAAACACATATCAAAATGAGGAAACAATTGATTAAATAGAAGATTTATTTGAAGCTGGCAATGAAATGGGCGGTGGAGGTAATGACCAAAGCGATATAACTAATAGCGTAAAAGATTCATGTTTAAAGAGTATGGTACAAAGCTCTATTGATAGTGATATTAAATTTAACATTAAGCAATCATTAAATTCAATTTTCAATAATAATGACGATATTAATTTAACTTTTGTTGAAGACATAAGCTTACAAGATAGTATAGATGGAACAGCAACTTTAAATGCAGGGGGAAATGGTTATCAAATTAATGCCCCACATTCTAGTAGATTATTAAGTGTTTTAATTTCATTAAACGGAAATAAACTACCCTATGCCTCGCAAGAATATATAACGGCTACAATTTTACATGAGGTTTTACATGCTTATTTTATTTATAGTCAAACTATTATTGACCATAATAATATGGCTGATAACTATATAATGTGGTTTAAAAATTCTATGCTGAATATTTATCCAAATATGACAATTAATGATGCAGAAGCTTTAGCTTGGGGAGGATTAGGCTCCACATGGAGATGGAACAACACTTTAACAAATATTTCAAGAAATAACATAATCAATATCAATCAAAATTATAAAAATGGGAATTCTGGTTCAAAATGTAAATAAGCTATTAATTCTAACTTTATTTTTAACAATTATTTTGTTAGTTAAAAGTGGGTATTCACAAATGAAAGAAATATCTGTAGAAAAGTATATTATCAAAAATTTTGTTATACCGCAAGCAATAAAAACTAATTGTAACTGGAACTTTTTAGCTGTTGAACTTACTTTGTCTAAAGAAAAAACTATGGATTTTAAAATTAGAAATCAGGTAGATAGCAGTTTTGCAGGAAGTTTAGACTTTTTGAAAAACTATAAAGTTATAAATAAAAAACAATTTCCACTTTTGGTTTTTATAACTATTCAAAACGAAAGTGGAGACTGTGGAGATAGTACGTTTTATACACCCTATCCAGGTGAAATTACAGGCAATGTAATAAGTATCATAAATAAAGAATTAGAGTTATATCCAAAATTAAAGTTTAGCGAAATTGTAATTAATACTCTCTTTAATACACATGATAAGTAAAATACAAATAACTCTTATAAAGATGGCATATTAGGAACTAAATGTCAATAATCATGAAAAAACAACTTTAATAATATTCAGTTTAATTATTTGTAGTAATTCTTTTTCTCAACAAAAGGATTCAACATTTATAAAATTTATTGCGAAAAATTTTATTGTGCCAAATTGTTTAAAAAACACTTGTGAAGTTTCGATAATCTCAATTAGGTTAAAAGAAACAAACAACAACAAAATTGAATTTGATATGATTGATAATTTAAATTCTGAAATAGCACAAAGTTTAAAGTTTATAGCAAATTTTAAAACAAAGGATAAAAATATAGAATTAGACAACACCATATTATTCATTTTAGTAGAAAACAATAAAGATGAGTGTTTATCAGATAGAAATTCTGCTGCCGCAATAGGGAAGGACATTTTAGAAATAATAATAAAAGAACAGAAATTAAACCCAAAAGTTAAGATCTTATCGCCAATAATAGCTAAAATAAATTCTACATATAATTAATTGTTAAACACATATCAAAATTAGTCTATGAAATAGATATCAACAATAATAAACACTTGGATAAGAATTTATCCATAAAAGAAAAACCCTTCAGATGTTAATCCTGAAGGGTTTTCAATTTAAAATAAGTTTAATTATTTCTTACCAGATGCAGCTTGTTGTTCTGCTTGCTTTAACGCTCTAGACATAATTACAGAAACTACGGTATCTTCTTTCACGTTAGTGATAGTGTATTTGTCTGCTTTTAAATCACGTACTCTAATAGATTTTCCAACAGTTAAAGGCTCTATAGAAACTTCTACAAACTGAGGTAAATCTTTTGGTAATGCGTTAACTTTTAACTTACGTAGTTTTTGCACTAATTTACCACCTTCTTTAACACCTGGAGAAGTACCTGTTAATTTTACTGGAATTTCTATGGTTACTGCTTTATCATCAAATAATTGAAGAAAATCTATATGTTGAATTTTCTCTGTTAATGGATGAAACTGGATGTCTTGCATTACTGCATTGTATTTTTTACCGGCAATTTCTAACTCAGCAAAATTTACTTCTGGCGTATAAACTAAGTCTCTTAATGCTGGTGCATCAATTGCAAAGTGAAGTTGCTCTTTACCACCGTATAATACAGCTGGTACTTTTCCTGCGTAACGCAATTCCTTTGCGTCGCGTTTCCCTACGTTCTCTCTTGGAGAACCGCTAATAGCGATTGAATTCATGTTGATTTTTATTTATTGTTAAATTTTAAATAATTCACTTATTGATGCATGCTCATTTACGGTGGCTATAGCCTTGGCAAATAAATCTGCAGTTGATAATACTTTAATTTTAGCGCTTTCTTGCTTTAATGGAATAGTATCTGTTACTATTAATTCTGATAAAGCCGAGTTTTCTATGGTTTCATAGGCCTTACCAGATAAAACAGCATGCGTACAAACCGCTCTAACGCTATTTGCGCCATTTTCCATAATCAAACTTGCTGCCTTAGATAAAGTGCCGGCGGTATCAATAATATCGTCTATTAGTACAATATCTTTCCCTGTTACATCACCTATAATAGACATAGACTCAATTTCGTTGGCTCTTTTTCTACGCTTATCGCAAATTACTACCTCGGCATTAAAATACTTAGCAAAAGTTCTGGCTCTGTAAGAACCGCCCATATCTGGAGAAGCTATTGTTATATTTGCTAAACCTAAACTTTTAATATGAGGTACAAATATGATAGAAGCATCTAAATGATCTACCGGAATATCAAAAAAACCTTGTATTTGTGCTGCGTGTAAATCCATGGTCATGATACGATGGATACCTGCAGCAGTTAATAGGTTTGCTACCAATTTTGCACCAATGGCAACTCTTGGCTTATCTTTTCTATCTTGTCTTGCTAATCCGTAATAAGGTATAACAGCAGTAATATAATGTGCTGATGCTCTTTTAGCAGCATCAATCATCATTAAAAGTTCTACTAAATTATCATTGGGTTGGCAAGTAGATTGTATTAAGAAAACATCACATCCTCTAATAGATTCGTCGTAATGTGGCTGAAACTCGCCATCAGAAAACTTAGAGAGGACAACAGAACCCAGCTCTTTACCGTACTTTTCTGCAATTTTTGCAGATAAATCTTTTGATCCTGAACCAGAAAAAAGCTTTACAGTATTGAAATTTAAGGGCATGACCTTCTGTTTGGAATGCGTGTTTAAAAAAAATTCGGAAATTATTTTGGATTTCCGAATTTTAAAAAGTTGCCCGACCAGGATTCGAACCTAGACAGACGGTACCAAAAACCGTTGTACTACCATTATACTATCAGGCAATCAAATTTCGGTTATTTCTCAATTCCCGAAATGGAATGCAAATATAGGTGCAATCATTAATTCATGCAAATTTATTTAGAAATAATAACCAAGGTCTTTTTTAAGGCTATTCAATCGGGCTTAAGCCCAATAATTATTAGGTTTGAGATTTTGCCTTTATTGTTTTAATATATTGATAATTAAATAGATAAAAATTAATTTGGTTTAAGTATTCGGTGTTAATGAATGCTTAAAAAGTATTAACCCAAGAATATATTTTGATTTATTGAAGGTATTATTTGGTGCGATAAAGCTTTATCAAACATCGTACGTATAGCTTTTTTACCTTCTAAACCTAAATCTATAGAGTATTTGTTAACATATAAATCAATATGTTGGTACATTACTTTTTCGTCCATTTCTTGTGCATGTTGCTTAATAAATGGCAAAGCTGATGTTGGATTTGCAAATGCATACTCTACCGATTTTCTAATTAATCGGTTTACTTGATGTTGAATTTCTAAAGGTAAGCTACGTTTAATAACAATACCACCTAATGGAATGGCGCAATTGGTTTCTTTCTCCCAATATTCGCCCAAATCTATTATTTTATGAAGACCCTTATCTTGGTAGGTAAAACGGTTTTCGTGAATAATTAATCCTAAATCTAACTGATTATTTAAAAGTTGCTGTTCAATATCAGAGAAAACCAGTTCCTTCTTATTTTGTAAATGCGGATAAGCTAAGCTTAATAGAAAGTTAGCAGTAGTGTATTTTCCAGGAATACCAACCAATAAATCTTTATTGTCTAAATTTTGGGCTTCTTTAGCTATTAACAAAGGACCTACTCCAAACCCTAGCGCACTACCAGCATCTAATAAAACATAATGGTTTATTGCATAAGCGTAGGCATGGTAGCTTAACTTAGTAATATCTAAATGGTTGTTAAATGCTTTTTGATTTAAGGTTTCTACATCGTCGAAAGTTACTTCAAAAGTTAAACCTTCGGTATCTATTTTATGATGAATAAGTGCATCAAATATAAAAGTATCATTTGGGCAGGGCGAAAAACCAAGGCTTAATTTCATGTTAAAAATTTTTAATATCTTGGATTAACCAATCGTTTAAATTCTTAACAGCTAAAGCTAAGTTCCAGTTTTCTTTGTTTCGTTTTTCTACATAGTTAGAAATAGCCCTTACTTGAAGTCCGGGAACATTGGCTTCTTCGCAGGCATAAAAAAACGCAGCACCTTCCATAGTTTCTATGGTTGGATTCACCCGCTCTCTAATCAAGGAAATGCTATCCTCATTGCCATGTACAGTATTTACTGTTATGGCTGTAACTTTTCTAAACTGTTGTTTAATTTGGTATTTGTCTGTTGCGCTAAACTCTACATCGCCAAGTTCTAGCTCATCTAATGATAAAAATTCTTCATCATCTTCTGCACCTAGTTCCGAAAGTATATCTTCACGTACTTCCACTAATTGCCCTAGTTTGATATTTCTATAAAAGCTACCCGCAATACCTACATTAAGTGCTAAATCATAATCTTCTTGATGGAGTGCCATGCCTAAAGCATAAGCTGTTGCAACCATTCCTACCCCAGTTATACTTATTTTTACTTGGTTTTTACCTAAAGTAATCCATTCTTCGGGATTAAATTTTGGTGCAATTTTTTTTATAAAAGGCTCTATTTCTTGGTAAGTAGCTGCAACTAGTAATATTTTCATGTTAGCTTAACGCGATTTTTTTAACTTCAAAAAGTAATCAAATTTACAAACTCTTAAGCAATTACTTTTTATGGGTTGCAAATCCTTTCTGTATATTTGCATTTTTATTGATAGTTAACATGATTTATATCACCAGAAAAGAGCATTTTAATGCCGCCCATAAATTATACCGTGAAGAATGGAGCGTAGAGAAAAATGAGGAAGTATTTGGCCGTTGTGCTAATGCCAATTGGCATGGCCATAATTACGATTTGTTTGTTACCATAAAGGGCCAAATAAATCCAGAAACAGGTTTTGTGGTTGATTTGAAAGATTTGAAAGACATTATCTTAACTCACGTGGTTGATAAATTAGATCATAGAAACTTAAATTTAGATGTAGATTTTATGAAAGGTAAAATGGCATCTACAGAGGTTTTGGCCATAGAAATTTGGAAACAATTAGAACCTCATATTATTGAAAAAAATGCACAACTACACTGCATAAAACTTTACGAAACAGCAAGCAATTTTGTAGAGTATTTTGGCGAAAACGGTTAAGATGAAGAAAGGTTACCAGAAAATAGACCAATATAATGACGAAACAACACAAGAAATTGCCAGTCATTATGGTCATATATTAAAATCTTTGGGCGAAGACCCAAATCGCGAAGGCTTACTAAAAACTCCAGAACGAGTTGCTAAAGCTTTACAATACTTAACCCATGGTTATGATTTAGATGCTACCGAAATTTTAAAATCGGCGATGTTTAAAGAAGAGTACAGCCAAATGGTGGTAGTTAAAGACATAGAGGTTTACTCGATGTGCGAGCACCACATGCTTCCGTTTTTCGGGAAGGTTCATATTGCTTATATTCCAAATGGCCATATTGTAGGTTTAAGTAAAATCCCTAGGGTTGTTGATGTTTTTGCAAGAAGATTACAAGTACAAGAACGCCTAACTAACGAGATTTTAGACTGTATAGAACAAACCCTTAAACCAGTTGGTGTTGCTGTTGTGATGGAGTGTAAGCATATGTGCATGAGCATGAGGGGAATCCAAAAACAAAACTCGGTAACAACTACATCGGCTTTTACTGGAGAATTTGAAAACGAAAAAACCAGATCAGAGTTTTTAAGACTAATATCTACTAATTTAACTTAGCTAATTTTTTTAAATAGATTTTATGAGAAGTACTTTTAGGTTTACGCTTCGCCAAAGGTGCAATTTTAAGTACAATCATCAAATCTGTACTATTATAATATAAATTTTAATATATGAAAGCTTATTTATTTCCCGGACAAGGCGCACAGTTTATTGGAATGGGTAAAGACTTATACGATAACTCGGCTTTAGCCAAAGAATTGTTTGAAAAAGCAAATCAAATACTTGGGTTTAATATAACCGAAATAATGTTTAACGGTACCGAGGAGCAATTAAAGGAAACTAAAGTAACTCAACCTGCAATATTTCTACATTCTGTAATTTTAGCAAAGGTTTTGGGAGATGATTTTAAGCCAGATATGGCCGCTGGACATTCTTTAGGGGAGTTTTCTGCACTTACAGCTGCAGGTGCCTTAACTTTTGAAGATGGCTTAACTCTAGTTGCAAAAAGAGCAAATGCCATGCAAAAGGCATGCGAATTAGAACCTTCTACCATGGCTGCTGTTTTAGGATTAGATGATGCGGTTGTAGAAGATATTTGTAAAAGTGTTACCGAAGTAGTTGTGCCTGCAAACTATAACTGCCCAGGGCAATTAGTAATATCTGGAAGTATTGCGGGTGTTGATAAAGCATGCGAATTATTATTAGCCGCCGGGGCAAAACGAGCTATTAAATTAAATGTAGGTGGTGCATTTCACTCGCCTTTAATGGAAGTGGCAAGAGTAGAGTTAAAAGCAGCTATTTTAGCAACAGAAATTAAGGAACCTATTTGTCCTATTTATCAGAACATTGATGCCATGCCTTACCAAGATGTAGCCAGTATAAAGCAGAATTTAATTGCACAACTTACAGGCTCTGTTAAATGGACACAAACATCTATTAAGATGCTAGAAGACGGAGCTACTGAATTTATAGAAGTAGGGCCGGGGAGTGTGCTACAAGGCTTAGTTAAGAAGGTTAACAGACAGGCCGACACTAAAAGCGCTACAATTTAATTAAGCAGGGTTTATCCCTGTTTTTTTTTGGTAAAATTTTTGCTGTCTTTTTTTAATAATTAACTAGCAAGTAACAAATATTAATATTGAATACTAATTCTAAAATTCGTGGGTTACTTTTATTAGTAACTATAAGTTTGTTTGCTACCGCATTAACGGCTAGATGGTCTACCACTAATTTAGTTAATTTATTTAGTCTAACAGAAAACGCTCAAGAATTACTTCATCAAAAAGAAACCTTTGTTTATGATTATTTATCAGAATCAGAAAATGTAGAGAATCTTCAAAAGCTAGAAAGCAATGCTAACCTAGCCTTAACTACCATTAATCTATTTACTAATAAAAATGTTTTTTTTCAAACCTATAAGAAAAAACAACTGGTTTTTTGGTCTGATTCTTTTGTAAGTTTTGATAAATTAAATGATTTAAAAGAAGGAAGCACCTTTGTTAACCAAGGCAATACTTATTTTGAAATTATAAAAAGGAGTTATGGCGACTTTACAATCGCTTTTTTTATTCCAATTTATTTTAATCAACCGGTTAATGGGGTAAAAAATAAAATTGCGAATGAGGCTATTATTAACACTCAGCTTTTAAAAATAGCTTCTATTTTTGACACTAATGTTGCAGATATTAGCAATGTAGAGGGTAAGTTTTTATTCTCTGTTAAGATGAATTTAGAGTCGGCGCCTTTAACCAATTCTAACTTAGAAATATTAATGTGGATTATTGGCTTTATTACCTTAATTATTTGGGTTAACAGTTGTTTAATACATATTGCTTCTAAAGGATATCCCATTGTGGCGTCCCTAATTTTAATAGTGTTTTTTATTGTTCTAAGGGGGCTTAGCCTTTATTTTAAATCTCCACTCCCAATTTACAACTTAGGGGTGTTTAATCAGAAAATTTATTATTTAAGTGCTATTTTTCCATCAATTGCCGATGTTTTTCTAAATGTTTTTACAGTCCTTTGGATTATAGTTTTTATTAACTCATATAAAGAAAAAGCAATAAAATCTATCCAAAATATATGGATAAGCTATTTGATATTAGCGGTTTCTATGCTAACATTTATATTAGCGTCAAACGTATTTGTAGACATTTTTAAGAGTCTAATTTTCAATTCAAACATCAATTTTAATGTATCTAACTTAGTTAACTTAAATTGGTTAAGTGTTTTAGGTATTACCATTATAATGATGGGTTATTTAGCATATTATCTGCTTTTGGAATTCTTGTTTTACTTAACGTTTGAGACTAAAGTTAGTGTAAATAAAAAGATTATTATTTTTGGTGTTCCTTATGCATTATATCTTTTATACCTAATATTTAGCTCTAGTTTTACAATTTACCCTTTATTAGTTTTTGTTATAATCACTCTTATAACCCAAACAATCTATTTTAAAAAGACTAAATTATCATTTCCATTCTTAGTGATTATTACGTTTTTGTTGGCGACTATTTGCTCTTTAAAATTAAGCAACTATAGAAAAACCAAAGAGTTTGAGGTTAGGAAATCATTAATTCAAGAACTAGTAAAGCAGTTAGAATCTGATAAAATCACAGATTTAGTAAAGGCAGACAGTCTAATCAATAAAGATATTTATACAACAAAGGCTTTGCTAGACGTGGTATCGGGAAAAGTAGATATTCAAGCGTATTTAGACCAAAAATATTTTAAAAATTTTAAAATCAAATATGCTATATACGATACCAAAGATTCTCTGGTAAAAAGTAATTATACCAGTGTTCGCAGTTTAAATTATTATCAAAATTTTATAACGGAAAATGGGTTTAAGCTTACTCAATTTTTCTATAAAACAAGTGATAACTTTAATCAAGAAAACTACCATGCTATTATAAAATTAGATGATAACCAACAAATTATTGGCAGTTTATATATTTACTTAAATAGTTTACAACCTTATAATGCAATTGATAATTTGTCTTATGTGGAGTTTAATAAATCAGAAAAAGAAATTTTTACTGATTACTCTTATGCTATATACCGCAATAAAAAATTATTGAAACAAAGCGGATCTTTTAATTATAAATATGAAAATAAGGATTTTATAATTGATGGTAATCAACTACAAAACATAAAACTAGGCGATTTTGAACACCTTGTTTTTAGCCCAAACTTTAACAACACTATTGTTATTTCTTACCAAACACCCACTTTTTGGCGAGAATTAGCTGCACTATCTTTCTTCTTTGTTATATTTCTAATTACAGCTATTATAGTTTACTCTTACAGATGGGTGTTTTCTACAATCTATATTTCTAGTATTAATTTTAAAAATATTCAAAAGAAATTATTGGCATTTAACAATAGAATCTTGTATAAAACAAGAATTCAAATTGCCTTAGTGTTAGCCGTAGTTACTTCATTATTAATTATCGGAATTATTACTTTTTCTTACATATCTATACAATACAAAGACCAGCAAAATGAATTTTTAGGCAATAGAATAAAAATTATCACCGAATCATTTGAAGAAAATTTGGCTGGTGTAAATAAGGCTAAAAACTTAGATAATAGCAGTTTGTCTTTTCAAGATTTTTCTAAACTTTATAGTGCCGATATTAATTTGTTTAACCTACAAGGGAAATTAATATCTACAACAAAAAGTAATTTGTTTGAAGATGGTTTGTTAGCACCTAGAATGAATCCTATCGCTTTTATCAAATTAAATATTGATAAAAATTCTGAATTTATTCACGAAGAGGAACTGGGTTCGTTAACATATACTTCGGCATATATGCCTATAAAAAGCGTAGATAATAACGTTTTAGGTTATTTACAAGTTCCCTACTTCTCTAATTTTAAAGATTATAATCAGAAAATTGGTAGTTTTTTAAATTTATTAATCAATATCTATGTTTTGGTATTTGTTGCTGTTGGCTTTTTTGCTTTTGTGGTAGCTAATCAAATTACTGGTCCTTTAAGCATCATTCAAGAAAGTATAGCTATAACTATGATAGGTAGAAAAAACAAACCTATAGAATGGAAAAGAAGCGATGAAATTGGCACACTTATTTTAGAATACAACAATATGATTGCCAAGCTTGAAGATAATGCTAATAAATTAGCGCAATCTGAAAGGGAAACCGCATGGCGAGAAATGGCAAAACAAGTTGCTCATGAAATTAAAAACCCTTTAACACCTTTGCGTTTAGGCATTCAGATGCTAGATAGATCTTGGCGTGATAAAGACCCTAAGTTTGATGATAAATTCTCAAATTTTAGTAAATCTTTTATAGAACAAATAGATAGCCTTAGCAGAATTGCATCTGAGTTTTCAAATTTCGCAAAAATGCCTCAGCTTAAATTAGAGAAAATAGATGTAGTTGGTGTACTAAAAAAAGCGGTTGATGTGTACAGTCAAATGGATAATATCCAAATAAATTATGAGGAAGAGTCTAATAGAAACTTTATTATTAATGCCGATAAAGATCAGTTATTACGTTCTTTTAATAATGTTTTAAAAAACGCTATAGAAGCTATCCCTCAAAATAGGCAAGGTGTTATTAATATAAATTGCACACTGGTAAACCATAATGTACAAATTATCGTTTCAGATAATGGAAGCGGTATACCATTAAATCTTAGAGAAAATATTTTCGTTCCTAATTTTACTACAAAAAGCTCGGGGACGGGTTTGGGGCTAGCCTTTGTTAAGCAAGCCATAGAGAATATGAAAGGAAATATTTATTTTACCACAGAAATTGATGTAGGAACAAGGTTCTACATTACGCTTCCACTGGTTTAATAAATGATAAAGAAAAGCATATTTGGTTTTGTTCTATTGCTAAGTACAGCCTCATTGTGTGCACAAACAAATTTATTTACCAACTTTAAAAAAATACCTGTTCAAGACTCTATTTATTTAGATACCTTAAGTATTAATCCAGCCTCTTTCAAAATATTTAATGGTGTTACGCCAATTAGTAATTTAAACTATTCCATAAATTTTGCTAGTACTCTATTAACTTGGAAAGTTAAGCCAAAACAAGACTCTGTTTTGGTACAGTATAAAACCCTCCCTATTTTACTATCTAGAAAAATTTACAATAAAGACCCTAAAATTATTGAGGAAGTAATTATTGGTAAAAACCCCTTTATTTATATCGCTAAAGCGAACGACAACTCTATTTTTGATTTTGAAGGATTTAATAAAAGCGGAAGTATTTCTAGAGGCATCAGTTTTGGAAATAACCAAAACTTAGGCGTAAATTCTAATTTAGTATTACAATTATCAGGCAAACTAAATAACGAAATAGAAATATTAGCCGCTATTTCTGATGAAAATATACCTATACAACCCGATGGAAATACGCAACAATTAAACGATTTTGACAAAGTTTTTATTCAGCTCAAGCGAAAAGAAAGTACCTTAATTGCTGGCGATTACGAACTTCGTCGTCCCGATAGTTATTTTACCAATTATTTTAAACGTACCCAGGGTGTTTTAATAAACAATAAGGTTAATCTTAAAAACAAACAATTTTTAGAAACTACTTTTTCTGCTGCGGTAGCCAAGGGTCGGTCGGCAAGAAACTTATTCGATGGTTTAGAGGGTAACCAAGGACCTTATCGTTTAAGAGGAAATAACGGCGAGCAATTTATTATTGTTATTTCTGGTACCGAGCGAGTTTTTATTGATGGATTCCCTTTATTAAGAGGGCAAGACAACGATTATATTATGGACTATAACTCGGCCGAGATTACTTTTACCTCTAAAAGATTAATCACTAGAAACACCAGAATTGTAGTAGAATTTGAATACTCTGATAGAATATATGCCCGTAGTTTATATAACCTCAATCAAAATTATCAATCAGAAAAACTAAAAATAGGCTTCAATTATTACTCAGAACAAGACAATCAAAACAAGCCCTTGCTGCAAAACTTAAGCGATAACCAAAAAAGCTTTTTGGCCGGTTTGGGTAACCAAATAAACCAAGCGGTTTTTCCAAACGTAGATAGCATAGCTTTTAACCCCAACGAGATTTTGTATAAACGTATAGATACCTTAGGCTTTAACAACATTTACGTGTATAGTATCAATCCTAATTTGGCAAAATATAGGGTAGGTTTTACTTTTGGCGGTCCAAATACTGGCAATTACACAATTAGTAATACTTCCGAAGCAAATGGCCGTGTTTATGTTTTTATACCGCCAATAAATGGGGTACCTCAAGGAGATTATTCGCCTGTTACTTTACTTATCACACCTAAACAGCAACAATTAGTGACATTAAATGCAAATTATAAAGTGGGTAAAAAAAGTAACGCTTTCGCTGAGCTTGCTTATGCCAATAACGATTTAAACCTATTTTCCGAAATACAAAATCAGCAAAATAAAGGCCTTGCCTACAAACTTATTTTTGATGATTTACGCACCTTAAACGGTAATGACAGCAGCGGGTTAAAATTGGCTTCTAAGTTTAGTTTAGAGTATGTAAATAAACAATTTAAGCCTTTAGAAAGGTACCGGCCTGTAGAGTTTGATAGAGATTTTAATTTTAGAGGTGTTAATTTGGCTGTTGCCGATGAATATTGGAGTAGCTTAAACCTTAAACTTTTTAAAAACGAAAGTAAGCAAGTAAATTATAGCTTAAGCAATTTAAATAGAGGAAGTACTTATAACGCTTTACAGCAAAGTTTAAGTACCAATTATCAGTTTAAGAATTATAAATTTACTTATGTTGCTAGTTTGTTAAACGCCAATTCTCTGTTAGATGATGCGGTTTTTTACAAAAATACAGCACAACTTAACAGAGCATTTAAGAACATACAGGCCGGTTTAGTTTTTAGACAAGAAGACAACCAAACTATCAATAAAAGCACCCAATTAATGGCCTTGCAATCTTTTGCTTTTAGAGAGTACGAGGCCTATCTAAAATCATCTGACACAGCTAAAACTGGCTTTATTTTGCTATATAACCAAAGATTTGATGAGTTGCCAAATCAAGAAAGGTTAAGGGTGTTCTCTAAAGCAAATACCATTACAACGGGTCTAATTTTAAGTAAAAAAGCAAACTCTAATTTAAATATAAATGCTTCTTACCGTACAATAGATTATTTAAATACCGATACTTTAAATAACGATGAGCAAACACTTTTAGGCCGTGTAGAATACAATTTTAATAGCTTAAAAGGGTTTCTTAATCTACAATCTTTTTATGAATTAGGCACTGGTCAGGAGCCCAAAAGAGAGTTTCTATACATAGAAGTTGCAGCTCCACAAGGTTTGTACGCTTGGATAGATTATAACAATAATGGCGTTAGAGAATTAAATGAATTTGAAATTGCAAAGTATCCAGACCAAGCAAAATACTTAAAAATATTTAGGCCTAATAACGAGTTTGTAAAATCTAATTTTACTAATATCAATCAAACGCTAACAATTAATCCTGCTCGCTTATTTCGCGAGACCAAAAATAAGGGCTTATTATTTCTGGGTAAATTCTCTAATATTACCTCGTTAAGAATTAATAAAAAAGCACTAGCTGGACAAGGCATTATTTTTAACCCTTATGAGACAAGCATCAGTGAAAGCGATTTAATATCTTTAAACTCATTTGTAAGAAATACTTTATTTTTTAATAGGTCAAACCCTGTTTTTGGCTTTGATATTAGTGTACAAAAAACGGGCAGTAAGTTATTATTAACCAATGGTTTTGATAGTAGAAATAATCAAGAACAGAGTTTAAGAATAAGATGGAATTTTATTAAAAAAAGCAACTTTAATATTAGTCTTATTAGTGGCGAAAAAGATTTTAGTTCTCAGCTATTTACCCAAAGAAACTATATTATTAATTATTATGAGTTACAACCCGAGTTTGGTTATCAGTTTAATACCGATTTTAAAACCTCAGTTTTATTAAGTTTAAAGCAGCAAAATAATTCTTCGGTTTTTGGTGGCGAAAAAACTACTAACGCCAAATTCGGATCAGAAATAAGGTATAATATTTTAAAGAAAGGAACTTTATCAGCTCAGTTTAATTTTATCAATAACAGTTTTGCTGGGCAAAATAACACGGCGGTTTCTTATGAATTGTTGGATGGTTTGCAACCAGGTAAAAACACAACATGGAATGCTGGTTTCCAAAGAACAATTGCAAATGGTATACAGTTAAATTTTACCTATGAGGGAAGAAAATCTAACCAAGTAAGCACAATACATACCGGTGGTTTACAGGTTAGGGCTTATTTTTAATTTTTAAAAACCTTTGTAGTTATAAACCAACTCTAGATTTCTCATCATCAGAGCCTAGTTTTCTTCTTTCGTAATTTTTCACACTAGTTTTTCCAAATTTATAACTAAAGTTTAATCTAAAGCTTCTAGTTTCAGCTTTCTCTCGTCCAGTTAAATCTAAATTATAAAAGTTTGAAGCATATCTTCCCGCATTTGTATTTAGTGGGTCGGTAATGATTAGCCTTAAACTTCCTTTGTTCTTAAACATAGGTTTAGAAAAAGCCATATTTGCATAATACAAAGCTTTAAATGAGTAAATGCCATAAGCTGTAGGGCTTTCATAATTATAGTTTATGCTAGCTCGAATATTTTTTGGTAATGTTAAGTTACTAGTAATAATGAAGGCATAATTGCCACTTTGGTTATATACAATTTGATTTTGCTGATTGGTGAATTTGAAATACTCTAAATTCCCTTCTGTATATAAATTTAGGTTATACCATTTAGATATTGTTATGGGGATGTTTAACGATAAACCTACAGTTTGTCTATAGTCAAAGTTTTGAAAATAAGTAATAGCGGTTCTTTCAACATCGTTTTGCTCATATATATTATAAGCAAATCCTTTATTGTAATTGTATTTTATGGTAGTAGAATAGTTATCTTTAAATAGCCACTCTAGTTTTCCTGCGTATATAAATGATGGATTTAACGTGGTATTACCTCGCCTATAAGTATATTGATCTAAAAAGTAAAAAAACGGATTTAACTCTTCATACCTAGGCCTCACTATACCTTTGTTTAAAGATAAGTTTAGTGTGTGATTGGCATTAATTACATTTTGAAAAGATATTGATGGAAATAAGTTTAAATACACCCTATCAATTAACCTACTTAAAATGGTAGTATCGCCTCTTGCTAAAGTTTGCTCGGCCCTTAAACCCAATTCTAAAATTTTATCTTTTGTTATTTGATGTTTTATGGATGCATACCCGGCATACACCTGCTCGTTGTAATTAAATTTTGCGCTTGGATTTAAGATATAATCATTACCCGATACAATATTTGTCAGTCTATCGCTTATAGTATTTACAAAACTTGCTTTAATCCCAAAAAACAGCTCGGTGTTATTTTTAAACACCGTACTATAGTCTATTTTACTAGTAAGTATTTTAATTATTGCAGGTGTAAAATTAGTAAAGGCTAAAGGCGATTTATATATTTGGTTAAAACCATCTCTGTAACTACTATTCAAATATTCTTGAGATTTCCTATCGAAATTTAAAAAGTCTAAATCACTACTTAATTTTGACTTTGAATTAGCAAAGCTCCTTTTATAATTTAGATTACCTGAAAAGTTATAAATTTTTCTGTTTTCTGATGAAATGGTATTAATAGTGGAATCTAAAGAGTTGTTGTTTGTGATTTTTGAAATATTTCTCTCGTCAGATATAAACTCATTACTAAAAGTATTAATTAACACGCCTACAGTTTGGAGGCTATCAATATTATAGTTATATCCTAAAATAACAGTATGGTTTTCTCTGTTTTTTATATCATTATTTTCTATGTTAAAATTTAACAAAGAATTATTAAAGTCTCTACTTAGGTTTATTTGGTCTGATGCTTTAATTTTGTTAAAATCATAGTTTAAAAATAAATTCGATTTTTTTGTCCTTAGGTTGTAATTAAGTCCAGCATTATATCTGTAATTAATACCCAAGCCACCGCCTAAGTTAAAAGTTCCATTGCTACCTATATTTTTTCCTTTTTTAAATTTAATATTAATTACTCCTCCGTTATTGGCGGCATCGTATTTAGCATTTAAAACATCAATTATTTCTATTTTTTCTATGTTGCTAGTATTTAAATTTCTTAGATAGTCTATCAAATTCTCTCCTGTTAAATTGCTTGGTCTATCATCTATGTAAAGTGCGATATTGTTTTTCCCGTTAACGCTAATTTCGTTGTCGTTTCTTAGTCGTATTCCAGGTAAAGTTTGAATAATTTCGAAACCTGTACTCCCCAATCCAAAAGGACTGTTTTCTAATTCAATTATCGTTTTGCCATTTTTAGAGGTTAAGTAAGGTTTATTAGAAGTTACCTTAACCTCTCTTAAAGTTAAGTCTTCATTTCTAAAATTTAAGTTGCCTAAGTCGGTGTTCTTATTATTAATATTGATAGGATAAAATAGTTTGCTTTTTGATGAAATTGTAGAAATAGAAATGAAATAACCGCCATCTTTCACATCATTAAATATGAAAGATCCGTCTTCCTTGGTAATGGTTGTTTTTACCAAAACAGAGTCTTTGCTGTTTAATAAGTACACTGGCCAGTTAGCAATAACATCGTTATTTAAACTAACCTTGCCCACTATACTTAGGTTGTTTTGAGCTAACAAACAAGTATCTATACAAATAAGAAGCAATAAGCTAAGCGTAAATTTTTTTATCATAGGCTAATGATATTTTTACAAATAAAAGTGAAATGTAAATAAAAAAGCCTAAAACAAAAAAAACAGCTTAGTTTAATAAGCTGTTTTTTAAAAATGTAATTTTTTTTAAAAAATCACAATTTCTTCTACTTTCTCTGTTAAATTTAACTCTTCATTCCTTTTTCGTTCATTTTCTATAGCTTCTTTAGTTTTTTCGCACACAAACCCATCTTTGGTGGCCTTAACCATTATAATACTTTTATCGTCCTCGTTGTAGTTATAGCAATTGAACATTTTATCTCTTAAGAATTTATTAGCAAACCTAGTCTCAACATAAAGAATACTATTTACCGGAATATTAAGAACCAGTTTAACTTCCTGGTTTCTCCACAAATTATCTTCAGACATACTAGATTTTTCATCAAATATTAATAAAGAGTCTTTTTGCTTAAAGAAGTATTTTATCTCTTGAGCTGTTTTAATTGCTTGTTCGTAGTTTTTGCCTCTGGCAGAAAATGCCCTTTCTAAAAATGGACTTTCCTTATCTGTAATTCTAAGAATTAAATTAATATTATTTGGCGTCTCAAAATCATTATCATCTAAAGAAATAACAACATTATTATTAGTTGAATTATAGGCCATTGTCCTTTCGTTATTACTAGACAGGGTATAAGTGTTTCCTATTGTTTTCTCTAACGGTATAGTTTCACTATAGGTAGCTTGTTCTTTGAAGTCGGCCGTATTTTTAGATAAACAATACACTATGGTGGTTAATGCTAATATCCATGTCATCAATAAACTAAAATTTAATGTTCTATTGGTTAAGATATTTTTAGAGACTAGTCTTATAATAAATAAGCCTAAACTTAATAGTGGTATAAAAATTAGTATAAAGGCACTTATTATTACTGGCGCTCTTAAAGATACACTTAGGGCATTAATAGGAAATATAGTAGAAACATCTGAATTGCCTACATAACCTAAAAACATAAAGAGCGCAATAAATGACAAGACTAGCCATGCCCCTATAATCACTATCGATAAATAACCGATTACTTTGAAAAAGAGGCTAAAAATATTAAGTGCCATTTTTAAGAGCCTATTAAATATGTCGCGTATAAATTCTAAAAGTTTACTCATGCCTGGGCTCATTCCTTTACCTGCTTGTATTAATTTAGACTTTACCTCTCCTAACTCTTCTTCTATATTCCTTTGAAACGCATGGATATTTATTTTTTCTCCTTTCATCTCCATTTTTTCTGTTCTAGTTTTTGCCTTTGGTAAGATGATCCACAATATAAGGTATGGTATAAAACCAAACCCGTAAAGCATAAATAAAAACCCAAATACAATTCTTATCCATTTTGGAGCAATGTTAAAATAGTGACTAACGCCTGCGCAAACACCGGCAATAATTCTATCATCAATATCCCTATATAATTTTCTGTTTTTAGTTTCTATAAATTCTGTTGGTTCTTGGTCTTCCTCGTCAATCAAGAATTCTGCAGGTTTCCCCATTCTACTCTCCACATTTTCAACATCACTTTGGGTAATCACTTGTTTGTTATCTTTTATCAAAATCTCTGAAAACATTTCAGCAATTCTGTTCTCTATATCGGCTATAATTTCAGCGCTACCTTGGTAACTAATAAAATGAACTTTTACTTTATTGATATAAGTTTTAAGGTATTCATACGCTTCTTCTTCTATGTGAAAAATAATGCCATTCATGTTTATAATGATAGTCTTATTCATGTTGCTGTTTTTTTAAATGTCTTTTTGAGTTCTTTTATTAATGCTTGTATTAACGGCATACGCTAAATCTTGCCAAGTTTGATCTAGTTGTTTTAAAACTTCTAACCCCTCAGGCGATAAAGAATAGTATTTTCTGGGTGGTCCCGATGTAGATTCTTGCCAATTGTAAGTTAGAAGTCCGTTATTTTTTAGCCTGGTAAGCAAAGGGTAAAGAGTGCCCTCAACAACTAAAAGTTTGGCTGTTTTAAGTTCCTCTATAATATCCGATGAGTAGGTTTCCCCACTAGATATGATGGAAAGTATACAGTACTCTAGTATGCCTTTTCTCATTTGTGTTTGCGTGTTGTCCGAAATCATAATGCAAAGATATATGTAATAATTAGTATTATGCTATACAAAGTACTAAAAAAAATTAAATAATTTTTGATTAGCATTTTTTTGATAGTCAAGCCAGCAGAATAAATGGTATTATTTTAAAATAAAGAATGTTATGTTGTAGAATTTACACTTACCTCATAAATATTTTATGGGTTTTTTAAGAGAATTACCTATAAAATTAAAGCAATTGAAAATCAGGTAGTTATAAATTTTAGTTAAAAATTGTTAAATATATATTTGTATTTAATATTAAGTAAGCATTATATTTAGAATTAATTAACACTATAAATTAACTAAATTTTTAAAATTGCATGAAAAAACTTGTACAAAGTTTATTCTTGTTGCTATTTGTCGCTTCCATAGCGTTGGCGCAGGATAAGAAAATTACAGGTAAGGTAACATCTTCTGATGATGGCCTTCCTTTGCCAGGTGTTTCGGTTAAAGTAACCGGATCAAATCTTGGGACACAAACAGATGTAAATGGAAATTATGCTGTTACAGTGCCATCTACAGCAAAATCACTAACTTTTTCATTTATTGGTTTTAAATCAGTAGTTACTGCTATTGGAAAATCACCTCAAGTAAGCGTTCGTTTAGAATCTGATGCTAGTGCTTTATCTGAAGTAGTTGTTGTTGGTTATGGTGGTGCTAAAAAAGCTGAAAACGTAGTAGGTTCAGTAGTATCAGTATCTGGTAAGATTATTCAAGATAGACCAGTAGCAAATGCATTTGATGCCTTACAAGGTAGAGTAGCTGGTTTACAAGTATTCACTTCATCTGGTGAGCCTTCTGCGACTTCGTCTGTAAGACTTCAAGGTGTTGGGTCATTAGGCGCTAGTTCTACTCCATTATACTTATTAGATGGAATACAGGTAGATGGTGGAACTATTGTTAGTTTAAACCCTAATGATATTGAAAATATATCTGTATTAAAAGATGCTTCTGCAACTTCTATTTATGGATCAAGAGCTGCAAACGGGGTAATAGCTATTACCACTAAAAAAGGTCAAACTGGTGCTTCAACTATTAGAATTAGCTCTCAATATGGAGTTTCTAATTTAGCAAATACCGATTATTTTGATCAATTCATGAACACCAAAGAGTTAACAGACTTTTGGATTGAGACAGGTTTTCAAACTCAAACTCAAATTAATACTTTGTTAGCTGCAAATCCAAATGATTTTGAGTGGTATAAGTTTTACTATAGAGATAACGCACCAACACTACAAAATGATGTCTCTATCTCTGGTGGTGGTGGTAAAACCACTTATTATGTTTCAGCCAGCCAATTTGCACAAGAAGGTTTAGCATTTAGATCTAATTTTGATAGATATACATTAAGATCTAACATAACCTCTAAAGTTAATAATTGGATGGAATTAGGTTTAAACCTATATGTTGGAACAGACGAAAGACAATTAAATCCTTATGGTTCAAACTCAACCAACAGAGGATTATTATTTTTAGCTCAACCATATTTTTCACCTTATGATGCAAATGGAGACGAGTATCCAAACATTATTCCAGGATGGGGTAGATATAACCCTAGATATTTGGCTAATAATATTCAAAGTCAAGGTAATAATCTTCAGTTTAATCCTTCTGGATATATACAATTAACACCTGTTAAGAATTTAACCATTAGAGCTCAAGGTGGTGTGGACTCTTATGACTACTTAGAGGCAAATCTTCAATTACCTTCTTTCGTAGGTTCATTAAATAATGGTAACGCAAGCAGAAATTACACAAGAGGTATATCAAAAACATTAACTTCTACAGCAGAATATAAGTATAACTACAAAACCAAAAATAATTTTGGAATTTTAGCAGGATACGAATATAATGATGGTCAAACGGACGCTTTTGGGGCTTCTTCTACAGGTCAAACTGATGATAGATTAACTCTTTTAGCATCTGGTCCTGCTAATAGAAACGTTTCAGAGTCTTTTACTGAATATACTTTCAAATCTTTTTTTGGTAGATTTGAATACAACTATAACAATAAATATTTCTTTGATGCTTCTTTAAGACAAGATGAATCGTCTCGTTTTGGAGCAAACAACCGTAAGGCTGACTTTTATTCAGTAGGTGCTTTATGGAAAATCAAAGAAGAATCTTTCTTAAAAGATGTTAAATGGTTAACAGGTTTAAGTTTAAAAGCATCTACTGGTACATCGGGTAACTCAGCAATAGGTAACTATCAAAGTCAAGCCTTAGTGGGTAATGGTCAGTTTGATGGTGCAACAACTTTTGGCGTTAGTACTCCAGGTAATGCAAATTTAGCTTGGGAAACTCAACAAAAAACAACTGTTGGAGTAAGAGCTAATTTCTTAGACAAAATTAACGTTGAATTAGAATATTACAACAGAGTAACTGATAACATGTTAATTAATGTTCCTTTTCCTTTTACTTCTGGATTTACTAGCATTACTTCAAACGTAGGTTCGTTAAAGAATTATGGAATTGATTTAGCCATTAGTTACGATATCTTGAAAAAGAATAAAAATAACGCTTACATCACTCCGTATATTAATTTAAACTACAATCAAAACGAGATTACTGAGTTATTCCAAGGAAGAGATTTTTACATCATTCCTAACACTGGAGTAAGCTGGGCGGTAGGTGAGCCAGTAGCATTTTTCTATCCTGTATTTAGTGGTATTAACCCTGCTAATGGAAATGCTGAATGGTTTAGACCAAATGCTGATCCAAACAAAATTGCTCAAAACCGTCAAGATCCAGCTGATGTAACTAATGTTTTCAATACTGCCGCTTTACAACAAAATACTGGAATTGAAAGATATCCTCCATTAAATGGTGGATTTGGTTTTGCATCAGGAATTAAAGGATTTTATTTATCTGCAGATTTTAGTTTTTCATCTGGTAAATATTTAATCAATAACGATCAATTTTTCTTTGCTAATCCTGGCCAATTCCCAGGTTTTAACCAATCAGAGATTGTTAGAGATTACTGGAAACAACCAGGCGATAATGCAAGATTCCCAAGAAATGGGGTTCAATTTTCTCAATTTGACTCTAGATTAATTCAAGATGCTTCATTTATGAGATTAAAAACCTTAAACTTTGGATATCAGATTCCTGCTAAATACTTGCAAAAAACTACAAGTGTAATTAAAGGAGTTAAGTTATTTGTAGTAGGACGTAACCTATTAACATTTACTAAATACGAAGGACCAGATCCAGAAGTTGACTCTAACATTGGTTTAGGTACAAACCCTAACACTAAGCAGACTTCGTTTGGTTTAGAGTTAACGTTTTAGTTTTAATTATTAATAAAATATTAAAAATATGAAAAAAATTAAATTAGGGATTCTGTCTTCTTTAATCTTAGCAGCAAGCTTAAACGGATGTAAGAAAACAGACTTATTCCCTTTAAATTCAATAGAACAATCTCAGGCATTTAAGACAGTTAATGATGCTAAAGCTTGGGATGGTGGTTTAAATAATACATTCAGGTTCAGATTTTATGGAGCTTATGCTACCGCAACAGATATACAAGCTGATCAACTGAATGCATCATTAGATTTTGGTAATAGAAATGGTAACCAACATAAATGGGGAACATCATTTTTAGCAGATGATGGCGCATTGAGTACTCAATGGTCTGGATATTATAGTGGTATAACTAACTTAAATATTGCAGTTGCAGGATATGAAACTATCCCGACAACCACTCCCGCTCAGGTTACAGAGCTGGATGGATATAAAGGAAATGTATATTTTTTTAGAGCTTATTATTATCATAAGTTAATTACAAGATTTGCAAAACCGTATAATGCTGCTACTGCATCTACTGATTTAGGTGTTCCTCTTATTTTAACATTTGATGTTAACGCTAAACCAGCAAGAGCTACAGTGCAAGCTGTGTACAATCAAATATTAGCGGATATAGCAAGTGCAAAAACACTTTTAGCAAGTAAAGTTGGCACTCAAGGTGCAAATAGACCAACAATTGATGCTGTCACTGCCTTAGAAGCAAGAGTAAAGCTTGATTTAAAAGACTACGCTGGAGCATATGCCGCTGCTAATTCTTTAATAACTAGCAATAGATATCCTCTTTACACTACAGCAGCTGGTTTGAAAAGCTACTGGCACAATGACGCAAAGCAGGAGTCTATTATGCAAATATTTGTTAGTAGACCTAATGAGTTACCAAATACAAATGGACTTTACTTGGGTTTAATTCCTGCAACAGGTAGATTTACTCCAGATTTTATTCCTTCTCAGTGGGTATTAGATACTTATTCTGCTTCTGATTTAAGAAAGAGTATTTATTTTGAAGCTAAAACCTTAACTATACAAGGTGCTACTGTTCCGGGTATATTTTTAGTTAATAAATATCCAGGTAACCCTGTTTATTTTACTGGTGCAGCCACAAATTATGTACATGAGCCAAAAGCATTCAGAATTGCAGAAATGTATTTGATAGCTGCAGAAGCTGGTGCAACAAACGCAACTAATGTGGTTGGTGCTACTACGGCCTTAAATGCTTTAAGATCTGCTAGAGGTTTATTACCTTTAATTGGTTTAACAGGTCAACCATTAATTGATGCTGTGAGAGAAGAGCGTTTTAGAGAGTTAGCTTTTGAAGGTTTCAGATTAAACGACTTGATGAGATACGGTCAAGGTTTTACTAGAAGCAATCCACAAAACATAAACACTATCGTTACTGGTACTGGTTTTAATACACTTACAATACCAGCGACAGACCCATTATTTGTTTGGGGAATTCCAACGTTAGACGTAACTGTTAATCCTAATATTGTTCAAAATCCAGGATGGTAATAGTTTAAACTGATATTATGTTAGTTAAAGGGTGGTACAAATTATTGTACCACCCTTTTTTTGTTGATCTAAATTTCTTTATTCAAAAAACTAAAGAACTAGACCAGTTTGTTTTTTCACTTTTAGGCTCACCCTCAATCAGCTTCATCCTCTAAATCTGCTTTTCAAGCAGATAGATTAAGCAGTCTTGATATGTAATTTATTTCTTCATAATTCCATTGACAAAACGGTCGCCCGGCGAATCCAAAATGTTTGATGCTGTGCTGGTTAAAGTTGAGAAATAGCCGCAATATTGTAGATTAAGTTATGTTTAATAACATTGTGTGAACAATTAATAACAATACTTTTATGCTGATTCCAATTATATTTATCGTGTAACCCGTTAGGCATTAGAAATAGTTTATTATTGAAGAAAGAATAGAACTGATTTCTCAGCAATAAAATAGGGATAATGATAAAATTAGACTGGATAATATAAAGTTAATTGATTCTACAATACAAAAATAAATAGTATTTCCAGCTATTCTTTATTCTTGCGCATTTGATTTTCTATTTTTAAAACACTTGATTATTTAATTATGATAAATTTATATCTTGTTAATAGTTTTATGTGGTTATAAAAAAGGCTTTCTTGATAAAGAAAGCCTTACTAATAAATACATTTCAAAAGTATCTTTTTATTTACCTACTCATCCCAAATTTTGCCTCATAACTCTTCATTTTAGCATCAAGCTCTTTATTTAAAGCAGTTTCACCGTATCTTTTAGTCATTTCTACAAATTGAGAAAGTACAAACAAATTTAATTGGATATCTCTGCCCGCTAAATTTTCTTTACTAGCCGTAATACTTACGTGATATTCTAATTCTTTGTTAATTAGTTCTTCACTTTGCTTTAATAGTTTTGTAGCGTCTTGTTTTAGGCCTAATTGGTACATTAAAGAAACAATTTCGTATTTACTTAATGCAAAATTTGCATCATAAATGGTCGTTATTGGTAAAACCTCAGTACAGTGTTTTACTACTTTTCTAGCGCTATCTATTTTACCTTCAAAAATTAAGTTTTTAGCAAGTTCAGTAAATTTATTAACCGATAAAAATACCATTTTAGAAGATTCAGGGTCTAAATATGGTGATGTTTTAATAGTACCCCAGTCGAACTTAGTCATTAAGTTGGTATACATTTCGTCTGTATTAACCATTTCTGTTTCACCTAGTGGGCTATCTCCTGGTATTTTTCCCTTAGTTTTAGGCGCTAAGCGCAAAGCAAAGCCTTCGTTAAACAAATAATTGTCTAATCCTAAAAAGTTGCTATTAGGCACAGTAAACGCAAAATAGATAGGACGTTCCCAATTATTATGAATCAACATGTCTAAAATTGCCAATTGACCTTTAGTTAAATAACTTTCACCAAAAGTCCAGTTCATTTCTGAAACTATTTTATCCTTTTCTCTTGCTTTTACAGTATTGGTTGCTATGACCTGATTAGCATCAATAGTCATTTTAAAGTTTTTGGTTGGTAAGAAATTTTCTGACCTACCACTTTGGTATTCAATTTTAGCCTCAGGGTTGTCAGACGTGATAAACTCAAACACATCTTTTAGCTCCTGAGCACCTTCTAAGTTAAAATTTTGATAAAATAACACATCTCTAGTACCTGATTTATAGGCGCTCTCAGGCATGGTAATTGGCAGTGGTTGAGACTCATTAAACGGTCTGCGTAATTGATTAATATACCAATCGGTATCAAATAAGCTTAAGTTTACTATTCTAATATCTGGTCTAAAGTTCTCTACTTCTTGAACATACCACAAAGGATAGGTATCATTATCACCATAAGTAAAAAGTATTGCGTTTGGCGCACAGCTAGCTAAATAGTTTTTAGCATAGTCTCTAGCGGTAGTTTTTTCAGATCTATCGTGATCATCCCACTCTTGACTTGCCATTAATACTGGAGCAGAAAGTAAACTTATAACAACCGCTGCAGTTGCAGCTATTTGTGGTGTAACCACTTTTTTTAACCAATCCATTATGGCAAAAACTCCTAAACCAATCCAAATGGCAAAAGCATAAAAAGAACCAACATAAGCGTAGTCTCGCTCTCTTGGCTGACTAGGTGTTTGATTTAAATATAAAACAATAGCTAAACCTGTAAAGAAGAATAGTAATGCTACAATACCAGCGTCTTTCTGGCTGTTTTTGAAATGCCAAAAAGCACCTAGTAAACCTAATATTAAGGGCAAGAAAAATAAACGGTTATAGCCTTTATTTTCCGTTACACTTGGTGGTAATTTAGATTGATCACCTAATCTCGCTCCGTCTATAAATTTAATACCGCTAATCCAGTTACCATCTGTATAATTGCCGATCCCTTGAGCATCATTTTGTCTTCCTGCAAAATTCCATAAAAAGTATCGCATATACATAAACCCTACTTGGTAAGTTGCGAACCATCCTATATTTGTTGTAAGCGTTGGACTTTCGGATTCTCCTAAATTCATCCAATCTCTATAAACTGCTGGGTGATTAGAATCGTCGCTAAACATTCTTGGGAATAATGTATTTCTATCATATTCGTAAGATTGTTTTTGTCCGGTTATTTCATATTTAGTTTCGCCTTTTTGATATATATCAGCTCCTTGCTTGGTATTTATAGGCTTAGAATCAAAATATTGGCCATAAAGTAATGGTCTATCGCCATACTGTTCTCTATTTAGATAACTTAAAAACGAGAATGCATCTTTAGGGGCGCTGTTATTTAAAGTCGGATTAGCTTTTGCCCTTACTAAAATCATTACAAAAGAACTATAACCAAAAATGATTAAGATAAAAGATAGCATCGCCATATTTAAAATAGGCTTGTTCTTTTTTACTGAGTAATAAGTTAAATACACAGTTAAAGCAGCAACTAAAACCACAAAAAATGTTATTCCAGAGCCAAATCCAAATCCAAAACTGTTTACAAAAAGCAAATCGAATTTAGAGGCAAACCTAACTAGGTATAAAATGATTCCATATTGTATAACTCCTAAAATTACAATACCTGCAAATAAATAAATAAATATTCCTGATGAAGTGGTTTTATTGGTTCTTCTGAAATAGTAAACCAAAGCCATAGCTGGTATAACCAATAAGTTTAACAAGTGAATTCCAATTGATAAACCCATAACATAAGCAATAAATAGCAGCCATCTATCAGCTTTAGGCTCATCGGCATGCGCATCCCATTTTAAAATTGCCCAAAATACTACAGCAGTTGATAATGAAGACATGGCATAAACTTCTGCCTCGGTAGCGGAAAACCAAAAAGAATCTGAAAAAGCGTAAGCTAGAGCACCTACCATTCCAGCTCCTATAATAGAAATTAGTTGAAAGCCATTAGGTTTTTCTCCACCTTTAGTAATTACCTTTTTACCCAATGCTGTGATTGTCCAAAATAGAAACAAAATAGTTGCAGAACTACATAAGGCTGAACTTAGATTTACAAAATAAGCTACTTTGGTAGGATTACTGGCCATTAAGCTAAATATTTTGCCAATCATCAAAAACAATGGTGCACCTGGTTGATGTACAATTTGAAGTTTATAGGCGGCAGAAATAAACTCTCCACAATCCCAATAACTAGCGGTTGGCTCTAATGTTAAAATATAAACAATCGAGGCAATCAAAAACGTTATCCAACCAAAAAGGTTATTGATTTTAGTATAGGTCATTTGAATTAATTATTTTAAGACTCGAAATTAACTATTTGAATTTAATTTATAAGGCATTTAACATTTATTAACCGGTAAAATGTTAACATTATGTGCCAAGAAAACTAAATTAGGTTTAAACAAGAAGCGATCGGGTCTTTTGATTTTAATAAAACATCATTATGACGGTTTTTAATCGACTAAAATGATTTTAATTTTGGATAATTATAGAAGTGAAAAAGTATTACAATCCGTTAAATGTTTATGATTTCTTTTTTCTTTTTAGATTTCATTTTTTTGGGTACTGCATCTAAAATTTCAATCTCTAAAGCATCAATAACTTTCTTTTTGATGTAATTTTTATTGGTAACTATACTTACCTCTCTTGATGGCTCAGGATTTTTAAAATACCTAATTTTATCCATCTGTTTAATTGAAAAGTCCTGAATTGATAGCTCAGGTAAAATGGTGATACCATTATTTAAATCAACCATTTTAATTAGTGTTTCTATACTTCCGGTATTGTATTCTAACTGAATGATATTACTTTTTTTATGCTGGCAAATATTTAAAACTTGGTTTCTCATACAATGACCTTCGTTTAATAACCAAAGGTTATCAATATCTAAATCATTTGTTGTAATAGATTTCTTTTTAAAAAGAGAACTATTTTTAGATAAATAGCCCACAAAATTTTCATAAAAAACGGGTCTCTCGTCTAAACTGGTTTCATTTAATGGAGTCGCTAAAATTCCACAATCAATTAAACCAACTTTTAATTGTGAAATAATGGTTTCTGTGGTTAATTCAGAAACCGTTAATTTCACTTTTGGATATTTTTGTACAAAACCGCCTATTACTTGAGGCATTAAATATGGTGCAATTGTTGGTATGATACCAATTTTTAACTCGCCTGTTATTTCGCCTTTACGCTCTTCAATAATCTCTTTTATTTTATAGTTTTCATGCAGTAGTACTCTTGCTTGCTCAATAATTTCGACTCCAATTTCAGTTGGGATTACTGGTTGTCTAGATCTATCAAATAGTTTAACACCCAATAAGTCTTCTAATTTCTGAATTTGCATACTTAACGTAGGCTGCGTAACAAAACATTTTTCGGCAGCCATTACAAAACTTCGGTAAGTATCAACTGCAACTACGTACTCTAATTGTACTATTGTCATCACTTAAATATAGATAAATTCTATTAATTAGCGTTCCTAAATTGAACTTATTATTCTACTGTTACGGATTTTGCTAGATTTCTTGGCTGATCTACATTGCACCCTCTCAATACAGCAATATGATAAGAAAGTAATTGTAAGGGAATAGTAGCGATTAATGGTAAAAATGCCTCATCTGTTGCTGGTATCTCAATACAATAATCGGCCATTTTAACAACATCAGTATCCCCTTCTGTAACAATGGCAATAACAACCCCTTTTCTTGCTTTAACCTCCTGAATGTTAGAAATAACTTTTTCATACGATGAATTTTTTGTTGCTATTACAACAACAGGCATTTCTTCATCTATTAATGCAATTGGCCCATGTTTCATTTCAGCCGCAGGATAACCCTCAGCATGGATATAAGATATTTCCTTTAGCTTTAATGCACCTTCTAATGCCACCGGAAAACCACTTCCCCTACCTAGGAACAAGGCGTTTTTAGAGTCTTTAAATTTTTCGGCAATTCCTAGAATATAATCGTTTGATTGTAATGCTTTTTCAATTAAAACTGGTATTGTTTCTAATTCGCTTAATAAAGCAATGAGCTTACTTTGAGCTAAAGTTCCTTTTTGTTCGGCCATGTAAAAAGCCATTAATGTTAAAGCGGTTACCTGCGCTGTAAAGGCTTTTGTTGAGGCCACACCAATTTCTGGACCTGCATGAGTATAAATACCTGCATGAGATAAGCGAGGGATAGATGAACCAACAACATTACATATTCCAAAAATGGTAGCGCCTTTTTCTTTCGCCATTTCAATGGCGGCCATAGTATCTGCAGTTTCGCCAGATTGTGAAATAGCTATAACGATATCTTTTTCAGAAATTATTGGATTTCTATACCTAAATTCTGATGCGTACTCTACCTCTACTGGTATTCTAGCGTATTCTTCAATTAAATATTCGCCAACTAAACCTGCATGCCATGATGTTCCACAAGCTACGATAATAATTCTATTAGCGTTTTTAAATTTTTCTGTATATTCTTTAATACCACCTAATTGAACTTTGCCTTCTAATGGATATATACGGCCTCGCATACAATCATTTATAGATTTTGGCTGCTCAAATATTTCTTTAAGCATAAAGTGTTCATAACCACCTTTTTCTAACATTTCTAACTTTATCTCTAATTGCTGTACGTAAGGCGTCCTTACTGCATTATCAATTGTTTTAATTGTTAGCTCGTCAAACTTTAGGTATGCTACTTCATTGTCATCTAGATAAATTACATTTTTTGTAAACTCTACGATAGGAGTTGCATCAGAAGCTATAAAGTATTCATTTTTACCAACACCAATTACTAAAGGACTTCCTTTTCTTGCTGCAATGAGCATCTCAGGATCTTCCTTACTCATAATTACAATGGCATAAGCTCCAACCACCTCTTTAAGGGCTTCTCTAACCGCTTGCTCTAAATCTATATTAGCTTCTTTTTGTATATCTTCTATTAAATGGATAAGGACCTCGGTGTCGGTATCACTTTTAAAAACATGACCCCTAGAAATTAATTCCTCTTTTAATGGGCCGTAGTTTTCTATTATTCCATTATGAATGATAGAAAGTTTTTCATTTTGGGATTGATGAGGGTGTGAGTTTCTATCATTTGGAGCTCCATGGGTGGCCCATCTTGTATGTCCCATTCCTATTTTACCTGAAACGTTTTTTCCTGCAGTAAAGTTTTCTAACTCTATTACCTTTCCTGCTTTTTTATAAATATTTACCTCGTGGTTTTCATCTAAAAGTGCAACTCCTGCACTATCATATCCACGATATTCTAAACGTTGTAATCCTTTGATTATTATAGGATAGGCTTCTCTGAAACCTATGTATCCAACAATTCCACACATAAAAAAACTATATTTTGAAGACTGTCGCTAATCTACAAAATATAGTTTCATATTGAAATGTTTAAATGTTTTTACTTTTGGTCTGTATAGTAAACTTTCAGTTTTATACTGTAGTTAGGAATACTACCTCCAACAACTGATCTTCTAATATTGTTAAAAACATTGAAAGTATTTGTAATTTCTAAATTAGGATTAGAAGTAGCGCCATACTCTGTAGTAGTCAAAAATGTGCCATAATCTTTTGTTCTGCCCACCAATAAATCTTGAACATGATTGGTAATATTGAATACATATTGCTTTTGACCTACATTATAATTACCATCAATTAAATTAATGCCAAAGTTTCTAGAGTCGTATGGGCTTTCATCTGCCAAATAAACTGGTCTGTTTGCAATATCCCATTTATATAACCTTAATCTTGGTAAAGGTTTATATGGCGTTTCTGATCCCGGATCTATAGTTAGAACAAGTTCTGCTCTATTGATTGATAAATTAGCACCTAAGGTTTTTAATCTTGCTAAATAAGGAAATTCAATTCTTGCTTCGGTTCCGTTTAATCCTTTTAGGTATAACTTACTACTATTTTTTGCCGTACTTTGAAGTTCTGTTTGTACAGCAGTATTTGTTATGTTCCATGTAATTTGATTAACAGCTAATCCACTCGCACCACTGATATTAAATGATCTATTCAAAGTGTCCACAACATTAGCGGTAGAAGTAGTTTTATAAAAAATGTCTAATCTTGCTGCGCCTGCTGTATTAGTATCGAAGGAAAATAAGCCGCCATTTTGCTTTATGTCGCTTTGTTTTAAAGATAAAAATAAGCCTTTAAAATAGTTATTAAAAACTTTGTTAGACAATAAATTTAACGAGTCCGTTTTAAGGATGTTATTAGTTATAAAATTAGGATCCAGTTTAATTCTTAATTGAGGAACTACTTTTTTTACCGTATCTCTTTTACCTACAATAATATCCTGAACAATAATACTATCTCTATATCGAGGATTAAATGTTTTAGAGGCAATTATATTAGATTTTGTTGCCCAGCTTTTGTTGTTATAATACCTTACAACGGGTTCGGTATATAGTATTTCATCTAATTGTTTAACTTCTACAGTAAAACTATTTGCCAAGCTATCTCCGTAAAAATCTCTGTAATTTAATACCAATACTGCAGAATCTAATACTGGATTTTTACCAAACGTTAAATTTTGGTTTGGTAAAGAGAATGCAACAGCTAAGTTAGCGGTTGTAGTACCAAAGATAGGATCTTTAAAATATCCTAAAACACTTCTATTGGTAAAGTTAGATACTACGCTGTCAATTTTAAAAAGTTTAGCATTTACAGTTGATGTATCTACAACTTTAGAGTTTAAGGCTAAATTTGGATCAACATCTAAACCTATTGTACCAGGATCCTTACATCCGCTAAAAATAAAAAGACCTACTAACATAGTTAATAAGCCTAATTTTATAAATTTCATAATGAGATTCTAAATAATTATGCTACCGATATTAATTCATCAGACGCAATTTCTTGATAAAAATTGTAATAATTATCCAAATCTAATGTAGAATCGTAAGCTAATACAGGTTTTTCGGATTTTTTAACAAAGTTTAACACATCCTCATCCACCGCATCGTCGCCAATTACAATCGCATCTGAATACGCAATAGCTGCTTTATTCATTGTTTGATGAGTACCTTCTGCGTAATTAATGGTGTCTTTTGTTTCCATTCCTTTTATCAGCGCTTTTTGAGCGAAATTTGCGCCTAAAGAATTTGTAAAACTTGTGTTGTAAACAGAGTAAACAATTTTCGCGTCTTTGAAAGTAGGATCGTCTTTATAACTAGTTTTTAAATAAGCGGGCACTAAAGAACTCATCCATCCATGACAGTGAACTACATCAGGCGCCCAGCCTAATTTCTTAACTGTTTCTAGCGCTCCCTTGCAAAAGAAGATTGCCCTATCATCATTATCTGGATAAAATTTTCCTTTTCCATCAGTAAATACATGTTTTCTATGGAAAAAGTCTTCGTTATCTAAAAAGTAAACCTGCATTCTTGCAGATGGAATTGATGCAACTTTTATAATTAAAGGGTTATCGGTTTCACCAATAACAATATTCATTCCTGATAACCTAATAACTTCGTGAAGTCTATTTCTTCTTTCGTTAATATTTCCAAAGCGTGGCATTAAGATTCTTATTTCGAATCCCTTTTCTTGCATAGCTTGAGGTAAGTTTCTTGTGATTTTTGAAATTTTTGTTAATTCTAGAAATGGTGACATTTCATGTGTGATAAACAAAAGCTTGGTTTTTCCCATCTCCTAATCTTTGTTAAGTTTTTGTTAAGAAGTAATTTATGAAATGCAAATGTAAGTATAAAAAAGAACTTTTACAATCCAAACTAAAATTGGTTTTTGATTTATAAAACTAAATACACACATTTGCTCCCTAAAATGTAAATTTTTTTGAGAGTAATTAAAACCAGCATTCAGTTAAAAGTTTTTGTTGAAGAACTAAAGCTTAAAAATGTAAAAATTGGTTTTGTTCCAACTATGGGGGCGCTACATTCAGGGCATCTTTCTTTGATTAACTTCGCTAAAAAAGAATGCAACTTTACAATTGCTAGTATTTTTGTTAATCCCACTCAATTTAATAATTCGGCCGATTTAGAAAAGTACCCTAGGCCATTAACCAATGATTTAGATTTATTAGAACAAGTTGGTTGCGATGCGGTATTTGTACCCGATGTACCCGATATGTATCCAGAGCATAATTTACCATGGACTTATGAAGTTGGATATTTGGATACTATTTTAGAAGGTAGTTTTAGATCTGGTCATTATTTAGGGGTAACGCAAATTGTTTATAAGTTATTTGAGTTAGTAAAACCTGATTTAGCCTATTTTGGACAAAAAGATTATCAACAGTTTTTGGTTATTAAAAAGCTGGTAAAAGATTTTAATTTACCAATCAATATTGTGGCTTGTCCAATAATACGAGAAGATAGTGGTTTAGCATTAAGTTCACGAAATATTAGATTAAATACAACTGAACTAAAGAAATCTTTAGTGATTTATCGGTCCTTAATGTTTTTGAAAGACAATTTTGTTGAAGATAATGCAGATAGCTTAATCAAAGAGGCTCAAAACCTCTACAAAAATATTGATGGAGTAACTTTAGAGTATATAGAAATAAGAGAGCAAGAAACGCTTAAGCCATATCAGAATAATGGTAAGGCTATTGCCTTAGTTGCATGTAAAGTTGGCGAAACGAGGTTGATAGATAATATGATGCTTTCCTAACAAAATGTTTAATATCTATTTTTAAATTTGTAACATGATTATAGAAGTTTTAAAATCTAAAATTCATAGAGTAAAAGTAACTCAATCAGAATTAAACTATGTGGGTAGTATCACTATAGATGAGGATTTAATTGATGCTGCTAACATGATACCTAATGAAAAAGTACAAGTTGTAAATAACAATAATGGAGCAAGGTTCGAAACCTATATCATCAAAGGGGAGAGAGGATCAGGAGTGATTTGTTTAAATGGTTCTTGTGCCAGGTTAGCCCAAATTGGTGATATTGTTATTATTGTTTCTTATGCCCACATGGAAATGGAAGAGGCTAAAAAATTTGAACCTGTTTTAGTTTTTCCAGATGAAAATAACCGCTTAATCAAATAAAATTGAAGCTAAAAACGATAACAGCACTTAAATATTTATTTTTATTGCTGATTGGTTTAGCTATAATTTACTTTCTTTTTAAAACCCAATACCAAACTAATTTCTTAGAAGATTTCCAAAGAGCGAATAAATTTTGGATATCTGTATCTACTTTTTGCATTTTATTGGCTCATTTTATAAGAGCCAAAAGGTGGCAGTTAATGCTAACTAGTTTGCAAGAGAATAGAATCTCTACTTTTCATGTTTTTAATGCGCTAATGTTTGGTTACCTCTTAAATTTAGTACTACCAAGAGCCGGAGAAATTGCTCGTTGTGCCTATTTAAATAGAAAAACAAAGTTGAGTACTGCTTCCTTAATTGGGACAGTAATTGCCGAAAGGATTGTAGATTTATTGATGTTATTCTTTATTGTGGTAGTTGGTTTTGTTTTATATTTTAAGTTTATTATTTCATTTATTCAAACTTTAAATCTTTACCAATCTTTAGTACAAAAATCTTTTTCCTTTACAATTGCTTTATTGGTTTTAATCTTTATCGTAATTATAATTAATAAGTTGTGGAAATTAAATTACGGCATATTTGTAAAAATAAAAGAAATTATTCTAAAGTTAAAAGAAGGTTTTTTAAGCGTTTTAAACATTAAAAAACCTATTTTATTTGTATTTTATACTTTAACAATTTGGTTCCTTTATTTAATATCTGCTTATTTTGCTTTTCAGATTATTAACGAAACTGTTGACTTAGGTCTTAAAGAAGCCATTTTAACGCTAATTGCAGGCAGTTTTGGGATGATTGCCCCTATACAAGGCGGTATTGGAGCTTATCATTTTATGGTTTCACAATGTTTAGTTTTACTAGGGATTAGCAATTCTGCTGGCTTAATTTATGCCACTATTTGCCACGCTGCACAAACGGTATTAGTGATTTTTTTAGGCCTAGTAGCTTTAATTTTCAGCCCATCAAAAAACTCAAATGTTTTATAAATGAAAAACAATCTTAAAACCATTAACGCTAAAATTTATCAAAATATTTTTGATTTTGAAACAAGTTTAAAGACCTGGAATGAGCATGAAGAAAAGATTGTTTTTACCAATGGTTGTTTTGACTTATTACATTTAGGACATATTGATTATCTATCTAAAGCAGCTGATTTAGGCACTAAATTAGTTATAGGTTTAAATTCTGATTTATCTACACAAAATTTAAAGGGCCCAAATAGACCCATTTGTAACCAAACATCTAGAGCTGCGCTGCTTGCTTCATTATTTTTTGTTGATGCTGTTATTTTATTTGATGACTCAACACCAATAACTTTAATATCTTCAATTTTACCACATGTGCTTGTTAAAGGTGCTGATTATGAAATAGACAACATAGTTGGCGCAAAAGAAGTGTTAGCTAATAGAGGTGAAGTTAAGACAATCACATTTCTACCCGGTTATTCTACAACAGCTATTGAACAAAAAATTATCAATGCCATATCAAAATTTTAATTTTTACTATGCTTGCATAATAAAAATTATTATATTTGGATGTTTAGGTTGATTGAAAACTGGAAACTTATTTTTTTATGAATAGGTTTCCTTTTTTCTTTTACATACAAGTTTAAATCTTTATTGATGCGTTAGGGATAGCAGTGTAAAGCCCACAGCGTAGTGCAACGGAGTGAGTACTTGAAATGAATAGCCCGCCCAAATTCTTTCTATTTGGGAACGCCCTAAACGAAACCAATTACAAACCACTAATATTTAGATTTTATGTATTTCCAATTATCAGAAGAGCATTTAATGATTCAGCAGGCTGCAAGAGATTTTGCGCAAATAGAATTGAAGCCCGGTGTGATAGAAAGAGATGAGCATCAAAAATTCCCAGCCGAGCAAATAAAGAAATTAGGCGAATTAGGTTTTATGGGGATGATGGTTGACCCCAAATATAATGGTGCCGGGATGGATACCATTTCTTATGTTTTAGTGATGGAAGAATTGTCTAAAATAGACGCATCGGCTTCTGTTGTGGTATCTGTCAACAACTCTTTAGTATGTTACGGTTTAGAGCACTACGGAAACGAGTCTCAAAAAGAAAAATATTTAAAACCTTTAGCTAGTGGAGAAAAGATAGGTGCTTTCTGCTTATCAGAACCTGAAGCAGGTTCTGATGCAACATCGCAACATACAACTGCCATAGATATGGGAGATTATTATTTATTAAATGGCACAAAAAATTGGATAACCAATGGTAACTCTGCTTCTACCTATTTGGTAATTGCACAAACAGATGTTGCCAAAGGCCATAGAGGGATAAACGCTCTAATTGTTGAGAAAGGAATGGATGGGTTTACTATAGGGCCAAAGGAGAACAAATTAGGGATTAGAGGATCTGATACACATTCTTTAATGTTTACCGATGTAAAAGTCCCAAAAGAAAATAGAATAGGTGAAGATGGATTTGGCTTTAAGTTTGCCATGCAAACTTTAGATGGAGGTAGAATTGGTATTGCTGCTCAAGCCCTAGGTATAGCTTCTGGCGCTTTAGAGTTTGCTACTCAATATGCCAAAGAACGTAAAACTTTTGGTAAACCAATTTCTGATCATCAAGCAATTGCATTTAAACTAGCCGATATGGCTACAGAGATTGAAGCCGCAAGGTTAATGTGTCTTAAAGCTGCCTGGCTTAAAGACCAAGGCTTACCTTATGGGCAATCAAGCGCTATGGCAAAACTTTACGCATCAGATGTAGCCATGAAAGCAACTGTAGAAGCTGTACAAATACATGGTGGCTATGGTTTTGTAAAAGAGTTTCATGTAGAGCGTTTAATGCGAGATGCTAAAATCACTCAAATTTATGAAGGTACTTCAGAAATACAAAAGGTTGTCATATCAAGAGAGATTTTAAAATAATTAGAACTATTTTTTTGATATTTAATGCATGAAAAAGATTTTAAATTTTTTATGCCTTTTTTCTTGTTTGGCATTTTGTTTTTCCTCTTGTAATTTATCCAATGCCAAATTAGAAGCTGGTACTTGGCGTGGAGCTTTAGTTGCAGAGTCAGGTATAGAAATACCTTTTAACTTTGAAGTTGTAGATTCTTTAGGAAAGCCTATTATTTACATTCTAAATAGTTCTGAGAGATTTAGAGTAGATGAAATTAATTTTACAGGCGATTCTATTTTTATTAAAATGCCATTATTCGATTCAGAATTTAAAGGTGTTTTAGAAGATGGTAAAATTGAAGGTTTTTGGATTAAGCATTTAGCAGATAAAGACGATTTAATGAGTTTTTATGCTAAGTCTAATACTAAGTGGCGAATTAAGGATAAAGCAGTAGAACCAACAACAAATATCAACGGAAAATGGGAAACCATTTTTATATCAGCAGATGGTACTGATACAACTAAAGCTATTGGAGAATTTGTACAAAATAAATCTAAAGTTACAGGAACATTTCTTACCCCTACTGGCGATTACAGGTATTTAGAAGGAATGATTGATGGCAATAAATTTGCTTTATCTACTTTTGATGGCTCGCATGCATATTTGTTCACTGGGAAGATTAATAAAGATTCTACCATAACTGAGGGTAAATTCTACTCAGGTTTTTCTTACTTAGAAAATTTTACAGCTAAAAGAAACGAGAACGTTATATTAACTGATGCTTATTCATTAACGTTTTTAAAAGAAGGAGCTAATAAAATTAACTTTACCTTTCCTAATTTAGACGACAAACCCGTTTCACTTACAGACCAAAAGTTTAACAATAAAGTTGTAATTGTTCAAATATTGGGCTCGTGGTGTCCAAATTGTATGGACGAGACTGCTTTTCTTTCTCAATATTATAAAAAGAATAAAGATAGAGGATTAGAAATTATTGGATTAGCCTACGAAAGGTCTAAAGATTTTGAAAAAAATAAGAAAAATATCGGAAGACTAGTTAATAGATTTGATATTGAGTATGATATTTTAGCTACGGGTTACACCAATGATAAGGAAGAGGCATCAAAAAGTTTACCTATGCTTAATAAAGTGGTTGCTTTCCCTACCATGATAGTGATAGACAAGAAAGGTGTTGTGAGAGAAATTCACACTGGCTTTAGCGGTCCAGGAACTGGTAAATACTACGTTAATTTTGTCAATCAGTTTGAAAACATGATGAATAAATTATTAACGGAATAATTTTGAAACTTAAGCAAGTTATCTTTTTATTAACTTTTGTGATGTTGTTTGGATGTTTAAACCAATCAAATAACATAATGGGAGATAATATAAGAATTGATTTTGATCAAAAATCTAATGCTTTAGTGGTTTCTAATTTAGATGACAGCTTTGTTAACGCTCTAACTCGAGAAATAAAGGCGGATAGCAATTTAAATCATTCATTATCAGTTTTTATTAAAGCAGATGATGAGGATTTACAAGATTTAGAAACCCCGTTAGCTGGGAAGTATCAAATCATTAATAAAAGCATTGTTTTTTTACCAGATATCACTTTTGTTAAAGGAAAAAACTATTTGATAGAGGTTTATCTAAATGACTCTTCTGGCGAGGCTAGCAATTATTTGAGAAGTAGTGGTTCAGTTTTGCGCAATAAAACTATTACCAAAGTAATAAAATTTTAAAATGGCTATTTCAGATCCATTAGCAGAACGTATGCGTCCAAAAACATTGGGACAATATACTGGGCAACAACATTTGGTTGGGCCCGATGCTGTATTGCGAAAAGCTATTGAGAGTAAACACATACCATCAATTATATTTTGGGGGCCACCCGGAGTGGGAAAAACCACATTAGCCTATATTATAGCCAATAGTTTAGATCGACCTTTTTTCTCATTAAGCGCCATAAACTCGGGAGTAAAAGACGTTAGAGATGTTATCGAAAAAGCTGGTGTTTATAAAAAGGGAGGCATTGTTCCTGTTTTATTTATCGATGAGATTCATCGTTTTTCTAAATCTCAACAAGATTCTTTATTAGGAGCGGTAGAACGAGGATTAATAACTTTAATTGGCGCAACAACAGAAAACCCATCTTTTGAAGTTATTTCGGCTTTGCTTTCGCGATGCCAAGTTTACATACTACAAAATTTAAGTAAAGACGAATTGATTGCTTTGCTAGGAAATGCCATTGAAAACGATGAAGTTTTACAACACAAAACCATACAACTTAAAGAAACGGAAGCCCTTTTAAGATTATCGGGCGGTGATGGTAGAAAACTCTTAAATATTTTTGAGTTAGTTGTGAATGCTTGTGATAAACAAACAGTTGCAATTACCAATAAATTTGTATTAAGTAATGTGCAGCAAAACATGGCACTTTACGATAAAACAGGGGAGCAACATTACGATATCATCTCAGCTTTTATCAAATCTATCCGCGGAAGCGACCCTAATGCTGCTGTTTATTGGTTAGCCCGAATGATTGAAGGCGGGGAAGACGCCAAATTTATAGCTCGCCGTTTATTAATATTAGCATCAGAAGATATTGGAAATGCAAACCCCAATGCCTTATTATTAGCCAATAATTGTTTTAGTGCTGTAAATGTGATTGGATGGCCCGAGTCGAGAATTATTTTATCTCAAACGGTAATATATTTAGCATCATCCGCTAAAAGTAATGCTTCTTATGAGGCTATAAATCAAGCGCAAGCATTAGTTAAACAAACTGGCGATTTGGCAGTGCCTTTACATTTAAGAAATGCACCTACAAGCTTAATGAAAGATTTAGATTATGGGAAAGATTATAAATATGCTCATGCTTTTAAAGATAATTTTGTTGAGCAAGAGTTTTTCCCCGATATTTTAAGCGGAAATAAACTCTACGAACCTCAAAATAATGCGGCAGAAAATAAACTAAGAGACTTTTTGAAGAAGCTTTGGGGAAAGTATGGGTATTAATTATTACTTCATTTAAAAACTTAAAAGGTTTTTAATCTAAAATTGTGTATTCATCTAAATTTAACATTATGTCAGACAAAATAACTAATATATTTCCTAAAGGTCTTTTGATGTTAGGTAGATTCTTTACACTTTCATTGTTAAGCATTTTTTTTAGATATTTTGACGTTAAGCATTTTGCTTATAGAATCCCAGATAACCATTTTACAAGTACGGTTTTTAGTTTGATGTACTTGGTTGCGGGATTACTGTTACTATCTAAAAAAGTTGAATATATACGGATAGTGCCTTACATTATAGGTGTTGGATTGATTTACAGAGTTATTCTTATATTAGTTGATAGACAAATAACAACTAATAAAATGATATTATTGAGTATTGGGATCGCTTTTAATATCTTTCTAATATTTTACATTTATAAATCGCTCGCTCTGTATAAACAAAGGTTATAAAGTGTAAGAGAAGGAGAAAACTAAGTAATTACAAGAGTCAATTTTATAAACCTACCAAGAAAAATCTTATTGTGAATACTGTTTGAGACAGCAGACAAAATCTAAAACTATAATTTTAAATCCCCAACATTTCACAAGTCTTTTCTGCAGCAAATTTTTCTGCATTTTTCTTGTTATAATCTACACCCGTTGCCATAGGCTCAGAATCTATAAGTACCTGAATGGTAAAAAGTTTCGCACTATCACCCTCTACATTAGAAATCGGATCAAAAGAAATATCTTTAGAATGTCTTTGGCACCACTCAATCAATTTACTTTTAAAATTGGTTTCGGTAAGTTCTAGAGTATGAATATCTATATGTGGTTTTATAATCCTTTCGGTGATAAAATCTTTAGTGAAGTTATATCCTTTATCTAGATAAACTGCGCCAATTAATGCTTCAAAAGCATCGCCCAGTAAAGAACTTTGTTTAGCGTTTACGTTTACGCTTTTAACATCAAAATCTATTAATTCTTGGAAACCTAATTTCCTGCCCAGCTGATTTAAATTTGCTCTTCTAACAATCTTAGAACGCATTTCTGTTAAGAATCCCTCTTCTTTGTATGGATAAAGTTTAAACAAAACTTCGGCAACAACAGAACCCAACACAGCGTCTCCTAAAAACTCTAAACGCTCATTACTAGATTTTGATCCATTCTTAAGAATTAAAGCAACAGATTTATGTCTAAATGCCATCTTATATAAAGATAAATTACCAGGTACAAAACCTAATAAATTCTTTAAGACCTTCACGTATTTACGATCTGGAGAGATGTGAAGTTTATAAATTCTTGATAGTGGCATTTATAATATATTCTTTTTAAAACCGGAGTTTAGTTAAATACGGCTTAATTAGAATATTAGTCTTCAAATTTTTTGAAAATAACAGATGCGTTATGTCCACCAAAACCAAACGTATTTGATAAGGCAGCTTTAATTTCTCTTTTTTGAGCTTTGTTAAACGTAAAGTTCAGCTTCGGATCAAATGATGGATCATCTGTAAAATGATTAATTGTAGGAGGTACAATACCATTTTTAATTGCTAAAATACAAGCAATAGATTCTACCGCTCCTGCTGCACCTAAAAGATGACCAGTCATAGATTTTGTAGAACTTATATTTAAGTTGTAAGCATCTTGGCCAAATAAAGATCCAATGGCCATAGTTTCGCTAATATCTCCGAGTGGAGTAGAGGTGCCATGAACATTAATATAATCAATATCAGCTGTGGTTAAGCCCGCATCATCTAATGCAGACTGCATCACTAATTTAGCGCCTAACCCTTCAGGATGTGGGGCAGTAATATGATTAGCATCGGCACTCATGCCGCCACCAACAATTTCTGCATAAATTTTTGCTCCTCGAGCTTTAGCATGTTCCAGCTCTTCTAGTATAATGGTACCGGCACCTTCACCAGCAACAAAACCATCACGGTCTTTGTCAAAAGGCCTAGAAGCTGTTTGTGGGTCATCATTTCTAGTAGATAAAGCATGCATAGCATTAAAGCCACCAATACCCGCTTCATTTAAAATGGCTTCAGAACCGCCAGATACAATCATATCTGCTCTTCCTAATCTAATATAAGTGAAAGCGTCTATTAATGCGTTTGTAGAAGAAGCACAAGCAGAAACACAAGAAAAATTAGGACCTCGTAAACCATATTTCATAGAAATATGACCTGGAGCAATATCAATAATCATTTTAGGAATAAAAAAAGGATTTAACCTAGGTGTTCCATCACCTTTGGCAAAAATCATAATTTCATCTAAAAAGGTTTTTAATCCTCCAATACCCGACCCCCAAATTACACCAATTCTATTGGTATTTAATTTTTCAAAGTCTAAACCAGCGTCTTTTACAGCTTCTTCAGTAGAAACTAAAGCATATTGAACAAATGGGTCTAATTTTCGAGCTTCTTTTTTATCCAAATAATCTTCAGCAACAAAATTCTTTACTTCGCAAGCAAATTTTGTTTTGAACTTCTCTGTGTCAAAACGTGTCATTAGAGCGGCACCGCTAACTCCATTCACTAAACCATTCCAATATTCTGGAATAGTTTTACCAATTGGAGTAAGCGCACCTAGTCCTGTTACAACAACTCTTTTAAGCTCCATTTATTCAATTAAGCAATAATTACTTTACATTTTTTTCCAAGTAAGCGATAGCCTGACCAACAGTGCTGATGGTTTCTGCTTGGTCATCTGGGATAGCCACGTTAAATTCTTTCTCAAATTCCATGATTAACTCAACGGTGTCTAATGAGTCAGCACCTAAATCGTTTGTGAAAGACGCCTCTAGTGACACTTCACCTTCGTCTACACCTAGTTTTTCTACGATAATTGCTTTTACTCTTGAAGCGATATCAGACATAATACTTATAATTAAGGGTTAAAAATTCTGTGCAAAGAAAAATAAATTCTATTAAATATCAAACCTTTTTGTTTTTACGCTAATTTTGTTTGGTTGAAACAATCTAATTTGAGATTATAATCCACGAAATTAATCTTTATTATCTTGAAAAAAAAATCTTTAGAGCTAGAACCTGATTTCAATTTCATTTTAATTGCTATAACCTCGCAACTGAAGGATTACAGGCTATGTTTTGCTATAAATAAATTTACAAAATCTGACTTTAGAAAGATAGATGAGTACGGATTATTGTTAAAAAACGAAGCAGAAAAGTATTTTTCTAGGTATTATTATCATCCTACAAACTCTGAGTATGAAATTTATCTTTTAGCCAACAAAGGAACCGAGGGTTATTTAATTCCCGAAGCCAAAGAGGCGGATTATTTCTTAATTATTAAAGAATTTATAGATGACGAAGATTTAGATTTATTTCTATCTCAACTTAAGCAAATAGAAGATATACAGGTAGTTGTAGAATTAAATCCTAATAAATTAAAGTCAAAAGAGAATTTACTTTTTTAAATCTTTTTCAGTTAGTGTGAAAAATACACTACTTTTGATAGTTTTGTAGTTAGAGCTACATTTTAAATAGACCATAAAACCAATATTTTATATATTATGAAAATTATTCAAAAAAAGACCAAGATAGTTGCAACACTTGGTCCAGCGTCAGCAAACAAAGATGTTTTATTATCGATGATTAAAGCTGGTGTAGATGTTTGCCGTTTAAATTTTTCTCATGGTAAAACAGAAGATCATTTAAAAGTTATCCATACCATTCGCGAGATTAACCAAAAATATAAAACCAATGTAGGCATATTAGCCGATTTACAAGGTCCAAAAATTAGAATAGGATTAGTAAAAGATGGTGGTATTAATTTGATAAATGGCACTCATGTAAAAATTACCACCAAAGAATGTATAGGAGATGACGATCAAATTTACATTACTTACGAAACATTCCCACAAGATGTAAAAGCTGGCGAAATTATTTTATTAGATGATGGTAAACTGCAATTAAAAGTTGTAGAAACTAATAGAAAAGATACTGTAATATGTGAAGTTGTTCACGGTGGCATATTAACATCAAGAAAAGGAGTTAATTTACCAAACACCAAGGTTTCTATCCCATCTTTAACTGAAGAAGATTTAGAAAACCTAGATTTTGCATTAGAAAACGATGTGGAATGGATTGGTTTATCTTTTGTACGTAAAGCAGAAGATATTATCGATTTGAAAAGAATTATCAGCAGAAGCGGTAAAACAGCTAGAGTTATTGCAAAAATAGAAAAGCCAGAGGCTATCGAAAACATAGATGCCATTATTGAAGTTACAGACGGTGTAATGGTTGCTCGTGGTGATTTAGGTGTTGAAATGCCTTTAGAGGAAGTGCCGGTTTTGCAAAAAATGATTGCAAGAAAATGCAACATAGCTTCAAAACCTGTAATTGTAGCTACACAAATGTTAGAGAGCATGATTACCACTCCTCGCCCAACAAGAGCAGAGGTAAACGACGTTGCAAACTCGGTATTAGATGGTGCAGATGCAGTGATGCTTAGCGGAGAGACATCCGTAGGAGAGTTTCCTTTAATCGTAATTGAAACCATGAGCAAAATTGTTAAGCATGTAGAAGATACTTCTTATCCTTATTACAAAGAGAAAGCATTAGACGAAACTTCTGCCACTTACATGGCCGATGCTGTTTGTAGTTCTGCCGTATTTTTAGCAGAAAAAACCAATGCAGCAGGTATTGTTTCTATGACATCTTCTGGTTACACAGCCTTCCAAATTTGTAGCCACAGACCAAAAGCAGGTACTTTTATTTTTACATCTAATAACAATCTTTTAAATACCTTAAGTTTATTATGGGGAGTTAAAGGTTTTTACTACGATAAATTTGATAGTACAGATAAAACCATTAGCGAAGTAAATAAAATCTTAAAAGCAGAAAAGATTATCGAGTCGGGTGACTTGGTTATTAACACCGCTGCTATTCCAATCGAAAAGAAAGGAAAAACCAATATGATTAAGGTTACCGTTATTGAGTAAAATAAATATTAGGGCGTTAGGGCAGGCTATCCCTGCCCGTTCCGTTCAGGCGGGCACTATAGTTTTTTGTTTTGTCCTTCGACTCCGCTCAGGATAACAAACAAAAAAGCTACCATTGCTATCCTTAACGCAAATAAAAAGCTGTTTTAAGAAAATTTCTTAAAACAGCTTTTTTGTTTTCACAAGGTTTATAAAAACTTAATCCATTTCCAATTTACCAATCATCTTAGCCACTCTTTCTTCTACAGTTTCTGTACTTAGCTTTTCTCGATTTAACCGATCAACCATCACTGGAAAAGCGAAAGGAGATGGGCCTTCCGTTATTTTAATAATAATTTTTTGTTCTTGTATTCGCTTTAAGGCAGCCCTTAATCTAAACTCTTCTAATTGATAAGCTAAGGCTTCGTTATATGCTTGTCTTACCAAAAGATTATCTTTTTCGTATTCGTTAAATACATCAAACAGCAAAGATGTAGAAGACTGTAAATGTTTATTTTTAATAGGTTTACCTGGAAAACCAGTGAAAACCAAGCCGGCAATATGTGCTATGTCTCTAAATCTTCTTCTGGCCATTTCATTAGCATTTAAACTTAATTGAATATCATCTAGCAAATTTTTATCGCTAAATAAACCTTCAGCAATAGATTGTTCTAAGGGCATGGCTTCGTCGGTTAGTAATTCAAAGCCATAATCATTCATGGCGATGGAAAAAGAAGCACTTTTCAATTTGGTTAAGCGATAGGCAAAAAGTGAGGCTAAACCCTCATGTACTAATCTACCTTCAAACGGATAGAAGAAATAATGAGAGCCGTCTCGACTTTGTAATATTTCTATTAAAAAATCGGTTTTAAACGGTAAATGAGACTGTTTAATTTGTCTATCGAACAATGGGCGTAAAGCTTTTACTTCTTCATCTTCTTCTAAACCTAGTGCAACCTCGTCTAGTTTTTCTCTAAACACTGCCGATAATTGCGACGATAAAGGCATTCTACTCCCTACCCAGCTAGCTAATTGACCTTTCTTTTTATTGCTCTTTTTAACAATGGCTGTCATATCCTTAAAGCGAATAAATTCTAAACTTCTGCCGGCAAACCAAAAAACGTCGCCAGCTTTTAGTTTAGATATAAATCCTTCTTCAACAGTTCCCAAACTCCCACCCGATTGAAATTTTACCCTCACGTTTACATCGCCAGTAATGGTTCCCATGCTTAATCTGTGTCGCATGGCAACACGTCTATCGTTCACTTTAAACAAACCGTCTTCAATTTCTACTTTTAAGAATTCATCATAAGCGCTTAGAGACTTTCCTCCCCTAGTTATAAACTGCAACATATCATGAAATTCGTTTCGGCTTAAATCAGCGTAAGCAAAAGTGGTGATAATTTGTTGGTAAGTTTCTTCGGCTTTAAATCCATCAGAAACGGCAAGAGTAACTAAATATTGAATTAAAACATCGTAGGCTAATATAATTGGATCTCGGCTTTCAAAAATTTCATTTTTAATCCCATACTTTAGAGCAGCGCCTTCTAACAATTCTAAAGAATGTGTTGGAACAAAATACGCTTTAGAAGTTGCGCCAGGATGATGCCCACTACGGCCAGCTCTTTGCATAAATCGGGCAACCCCTTTTGGGCTTCCAATTTGTATAACCGTGTCTACAGGTCTAAAATCTACCCCTAAATCTAAACTTGATGTACAAACCACCAATTTTAAAATGGCTGCATGTAAAGCTTCTTCTACCCATGCTCTTAGTTTATTATCTAATGAACCATGATGCATAGCCATTACACCTGCATATTGCGGATAATTATCTAAAATTGCATGATACCAAATTTCTGATTGCGCTCTGGTATTGGTAAAAATGAGGGTAGTTTTACTTTGAGCTACAATTTCCATTACTTGCGGCAATAGCTTTAAACCAATATGTCCGCTCCAGCTATATTTTTCTACATTTTCTGGAATTATAGATTTGATTTCTAATTTTTTAGTGAGGTTTGCTCTAACTAATGTTTTTTTATTTGTTGGAAATAGTGGCCCCAATAAAACATCGGCAGCTTCTTCTAAATTGCCAATGGTTGCGCTTATACCCCAAATTTTTAATGAGTCCATAGTCGATAGTCCATGGTCCGCTGTGTTTGTGGCTACTTTTGTTGTTTCTTGCTTATTTCTTAAACTTTTTAATCTAGATAAACCTAATTCTAATTGTACGCCTCGTTTTGTTCCTAAAAGTTCATGCCATTCATCGGTTACTACAACTTGTAGGTTTTTAAATGCTTTTGGATATTCTTTTTGCGCTAGCATTAAATGCAAACTTTCTGGAGTAGTTAATAAAACTTCGGGAGGCTTTCTTTTAATGGCTTGTTTTTCTGCGGCGCTGGTATCGCCTGTACGAGCAGCAATTTTCCACGGAATGCCTAAATCATCAACTACGGTTTGCATAGCTTTTTGGATATCATTAGTTAATGCTCTTAATGGAGTAATCCAAAGCATCAATAAGCCTTGATTGCTTTTTTCTTGATAATTATCAGGATTTTGATTGATATAATTAGCGATAAATGGCAAAAACATAGCAAAGGTTTTTCCACTGCCTGTTGGCGCATTTAACAAACCCGAAACCCCGTTGATGTAGGCTTGCATCATTTCTTGTTGAAACGCAAACTGCTCCCAATTTTTTTGCTGGTACCAGTCTTTTATAATTTGCTCGCCTTTGGTGATTGCCATTACAATAAAATTAATGTTTTTAGTAAATGTTTGAATTCAAAAAATTAATATTTTGTGTTTCAAGGTTCTTTCGTTTAACAACATCGTTATCAGTTGATTATGTTTAACATCTTTTAACCTTTTGCTATATATTTTTACCTAAACTTATTTTTATACTTGTTTAAATATTTATCTAATCTATTATATGAAAAAGTTTGCCACTCTAGGTTATCTCTTGTTATTAACTAATTTAATACCAGAAATTTTAAAAGCGCAAAAAAATGAGATTAATGTTTTACCCGCTAGACTTTATTACGATAGATTTGATGATGATTTAGGGTTTGCTTACGCTTTCCAATATGCCGAATTTGAACGTAAATTGAATAATAAATTCTCTGTAAATTTTGGTGCTGCGTTTAAGTCTAAAAGAAAGGAGTCGAATGATAATTTATATAAAAATCAATATTTACTTTTTAATAGCGGAATTAGATATTACATGAATAAAAAGAATAATATGAGTGGTCTTTATTCCGGAATAGGGGTTTTACTTGAAAAATATAAAGAGCGTAGCACTGGCAATTTTGATGATTTTATTTCAACTGCCAAAGAGTTTAACGGAACACAGAATTATTTTGGTAGTGAAATAAGTTCAGGCTATAAATATTGCTTTATAAAAGATAGAGTTTCTGTTGATTTAAGTTTAAGAACTAGGGTCTTAATGTATAGTAATAATATTAGAGAAACAATATACCTTGATAATTCTAATAATACTTTTAATAACTCTAGTAATAATTGGGGAATTTCTGTTCCTTTTATGGATTTAAGAATTGGATATAGATTTGGGTTTAAAAAGTAAAAAAGCTCCTTACCGTTTAAAAATTTTATTAATTAAAACGAAAAAAACGTTAATTCAGTCAATCAACTGACTCAATTTACGTTAATTCAGTCAGTGAAAGCTAAAGGTTAAGGAGTTTCTATAGGTTTTAATTGAGATAGATCTTGGTAATTACCCATTTTAAAGCGCATATAAGCCATTTTTATATAGCTTCCCATATCGTATTGATTGGCTCTAACTACAAAATTGTATGACGGACGAAAGTTGATCATAAAGACGAGGAGTTTGTCTCCTTTTAAACCTGTGGTTTTAGTTACTAAATCTTTGGTAAAAATTTGATCAATAAAAGCATTTTGATAGTCGCGTTCCATGGTTTCCATCAATTTTCTAGCATTCTTACCTTCTTTACTAAAGGCGCTCCAAATGGCATCGATACCTAAACCTACACCGTTTGGGCCAATGTTTAAAATATCTTTATTGTTGCCTAGTCTATTTAATTTGTTAAATGCTTTTTTAGTTTCTTCGTATTTTTCTTTGGCAGATAATACAGAGTCTTTAAAAACAACTTCGGGAAGCGGAATTGCCCTTCTTTTTAAATAAATGATGATTGTGTTTTGACCAGAGTAGGTTAATGTATCGTTCTTATATCCCATTAAAGCTGTAATTAAAACGTCTCCTTTTTTTACTCCAATAAAGAATTCGCCTTTATTGTTATTGTAGACGGCTAGTTGTGTTCGTTTATTAGTAATATTGACTTTATTAATCCTAAACTTGGTATCATAGTCAAAAACAATCCCACCAATATTTTCTTCTTGTTGTGCTTTTGCTGCAAAACTAATAGTAATGAGTAGAAAAAAGGTGAATAACGTTTTCAAATCTATTTCTTAATGATAATTTTCTGACCAATTTTAATGTTATTATCAGTTAGATTGTTTAGTAGTTTTAATTCGTCTACCGTTAGTGCAAAACGTTTAGAAATACTGTAAAGTGTATCACCCTGCTGTACAATGTATTTGTTACCTTCTATTATTGCGGGTGAATCTGTAGATTTATCCTTGCGGGTTTCGTTAGGGATATTCTTGTTGATATCTTTTAAAACGCGGTCTTCTCTTTTAATTTTAGCAATTTTTCCTTCGCCAGTATCGTATTGGTCTAGGTTGTATTTTTCTATTAAGCCAATTAAAAGTTGTGGATATTTAGGATTTGTGGCATATCCAGCATTTTTCAGCCCTATTGCCCAGCCTTCATAATCGTTTTTATCTAGTTCAAACAATGGAGCGTAACGTTTGCGTTTTAGGAATTGAGAATGGTCTTTAAAGCTTTCATCGGGGTTGCTGTAAACCCTAAAACATTCGTCTTTAGCGTCATCATCTTTATAATATCCTTTGCCCTTCCAATCGCTGGTACATTTTATCCCAAAATGATTGTTTGCATATTTTGCTAAGTCACTATTTCCGGTACCCGATTCTAGTAGTGCTTGAGCCAAAGTAATACTAGCCGGAATGCCATACTTATTCATTTCTTCTATTGCGATGTTTTTAAAACGATTGATATAACTTATGGTAGTATAAGTTGGGTAATTATTGTCGGATTTTTTATTTGCTAATTTTTCTACTTTCTTATTTTCTTTCTGGTAGTTTGTCCTGTTTTTTTTTGATGAACAAGATGCTAAAAAAAATATCAGTGAAAGCGAGAGAAAAACATGTTTCATTTAAATTTTCAATTTTTGTCCTACTTGCAATACTGAGTTTTTTAAATCATTTTTTTGCATTAAGTTTTTAACAGTAGTGCTATTTTTTAAAGCAATGGCTCCTAAAGTATCTCCCTTTTTAACTGTATAAGTTTGATCTACAGTTGTTGTTTGTGGAATTGCTTTTTCGATATAATCATTAGGCCGATTATCATAATTATATAACTGGTATTTTTTTATAATTGCTATCACTTGTGCCCCCCACGTTTTACTTGCCGCATAACCACCTTTTTGGATGCCATAAACCCATTCTTTATACTGGTAATGGGTGTGTTTATCAAATAGAATTTGATATTTACTGCGTGTTTGTAATCTATCTACAAAATCTAGGTAAGAATCTCTGGGACCATCGTAATCTTTGTAGGCCGAGTTTATTTGAGTATTGGTATTTGGGCCTTTAATGCCAAAATGGTTATTTAAGTATCGGGCTATTTTACTGGTTCCGGCACCAGATTCATGTATGGCAACTGCTAAAATAACACTTGCAGGCACATGGTATTGTGTCATTAAATCTATGGCTAATTCTTTATTTTCATCAATATAACTGTTTATTATAGATTGTGAAAAGCTGGTGAAACTTACAATATTGAATATTAAAAGAACAATAATTTTTTTCAAACCTAACTGTTTTAGAAATAAATAAAATAAGTGCTATCTATTTTTTTCTCATTAAAAATAAACCATCTCTAACAGGTAGAATCAATTTTTCTATTCTATTATCGGCAGCTATTAATTGATTAAAAGTATCAATATTTGAGGTATCGGTGTCGTTAATTTTTGTTAAAACTTTGCCGCTCCACAAAACATTATCCACAATAATCAGCCCACCTTTTCTTACTTTATCAAAAACTAGATTGTAATAAGTTCCATTATTTTTCTTGTCGGCATCAATAAAAATAATATCAAAAACCTCTTTAATTGTTGGAATAATTTCCAAAGCATTTCCAATTTTATATTCTATTTGATGGTTATATTCCGATTCGGCAAAATAACCTCTAACTCTATCTTCTAATTCTTCGTTAATATCTAAAGTGATGATTTTACCATCGCTAGAAAGACCTTCGGCAAAGCATAACGTTGCATAACCCGTAAAAGTGCCAATTTCTAAAATGCGTTGAGGTTGCGTTAATTTAGAAAGCATACTTAAAACTCTTCCCTGTAAATGACCCGATAACATCCTCGGCATTAAAACCTCTAGTTGCGTTTCTCGGTCTATTTTCTTTAAAAGTTCGGGTTCGGGCTCGCAGGTAGCTATTAAATATTGGTTTAGTTCTTCTGGAATAAGCTGCATAGAACAAAGGTAAGCATAGCAGATTATTTTTATTTAGGATTTCAATCGTAATAATTTTATAATTGAGAATGTTTTCTAAAGTTTTGATATAGTATTTAAAATCCTTTGAACTAAATAATAAATATGTTGCCTAAGAAAAGAAAAGTTTTAGTAGTTATTTCTTTAATTCTTTCTGTCATATTCATAATTAATATTACAGATTTTTATAAAGAGCTTAATTTTCCAATAAACTCAAAATATCAAACAGACTGGGATAAAAGTAGCTATTGGAAGTATCCCTGGAGTGAGGGAAAGGTTCATAAAGGGATAGATATTTTTGGGCAGTTGCATACACCTATTATAAGTTCAGTTTATGGAATTGTATTAGAAAGTGGTTATAGTAATAATGGAGGAAATTACATTTATATTATATCTTATGATTTAAAAGTATATTACTACGCTCATTTAAGTAAAAAACAAGTTAACACCTTAGATTTAATTTCAAAAAATCAACAAATTGGTTTAATGGGAGATACCGGAAGTGCAAAGTATAGTCCAATACATTTACATTTTTCAATTTTCTCAATAGTTCCTCTTTTTAGAAATTATGATTCGAAATCTTTTAAAGGTGGATTAAGAATGTTTTATCCTAATCCATCATTTTATTTCAATTAAATTTTAGTATGAAAGATAGAATTTGGAACAAGAACAGTATACCATTTTTAATTATTATAACAGGGTTAGGTTTATCTGTTTTAAATGGTAGTAGAGCTTTAACTATCGGTTTTACTTTTTCATTAATCTTTTTGTTACATGTATCTAAATTTCTTTTAAGAAAAAAGAAGCTTTTTTTTATGGGCTTAGGTATCTTAATATGTCTCTCATCAATTGTTTTTTTTAAACAAAATTCATCGTTGGGTAGGATTCTTATCTATAAAATATCTTTAAATATTTATAAAGAACATTGGTTTTATGGGATAGGATTTAATAAGTTTAAGACAACTTACATGTATTATCAAGCTAATTATTTTAAAGAAAATAGTTTTACAAAACAAGATTTATTATTGGCAGATAATACGTATTATGTCTTCAATGATTATTTTCAAATTATTATTGAAAATGGGATTTTAGGATTATTATTATTACTTATAATTTTATTTTTTTTAATCAAACTATTTAAAATTGTGATTAAAAAGCCACCAAATTCAAATTTGGTATTGATTTGTTGCTGTCTGATTATTATAATTGGAACTGGCTCGTTTTTCAATTATTTTATTTATCGCTTTGAAATTCAAATTATTTTAATAACTTCACTCTCAGTTATATTATTTTATTATCTACCAATGTATAAAATATTTTTAAGCTGTTTAACCGCATTGTTGGTTATATTAGTCTCATTCCATATCTACAATTATGAATTTACCTTTTTTCAAAGGCGAAATTTAACTGAAATTAAGGAATTAGAGAAATCAGGATATACAGCTGAAGCTCTTAAATTAACATATCATCTACCTCCAAGCTTTAAAAAATTTCATGAATATTACGAATTATTATCTTAATTAGAATTCAATAGTTTAAACCTTAACAGAGCTGAAGATGCAACATTAAGTTTAATAAACTTAAGGCCTAGTTACAATGCTTATAATAGATTAGCGAAAATCTATGAATTAAAAGAAGAAAATAAAAAAGCTGAACAAGCATTCAAGATTTCTATTAATATGGTACCTAATAGATTTTTACCTAGATATGCTCTTTATCAATTCTACATTAAAAATCAAGAATTTGAAAATGCAAAAATTTGTGCAGAAGAAATTCTTAATCTACCAATCAAAATTAAATCTCAAACCATTCAAGAAATATTAAATAATGTAAAATCCAATAATTAATATCAATGCTTATGAAAAAAACCCTATTATTTGCCACTACGGCAATTATTTTATTAACTTTTTCTTGTAGGAAAGAGATTACTAAAGATGAAGTACCAGATGAAGAAAGTGCTTTTATAACTGAAGCAAAAAGTAAATTCTATACGGTTTCAAAAAACAATCAGAATTTAACGAATCAAAATGGTTATTTTACCAATTCTACTTCAAGTAATTTAAATAAACCATCAATTTTACCCTTATGAAGGTTTAGTGTTGTCAAGAAGGCGGGCACTAATAATTATATAGAAATACCAATAATTGTACAAAAAAAGAAAATTGCACTTTATAATTATTTAAAAGAACCTTCTTCTGAAATTATAAATTTATCTAGACTAAATAATTCTTTTCAAAGACTATTGTCTTATAAAACTGCTAAAGGAAATATCAATCAATTAATCTTAAGTTATATTCCTGCATACAGTTATTTAGAAGCTTACCGTGAAGAGAATAGTAAAATTAATATTGGCAATATTAAGGAGAAAAAGTATACAGGTTATATAGAGTATAGAACTATAGAGGGAGTTAAATTATTTACTTTGATATTTCGAAATGGCAAACTTTTAGATAAACTATTTGAAGATATACTAAAACCCAATAATTCAAAGACAGTAAATAGCAGTGACGTAATTACTAATGGAACAATTTGTGAAGAGGTTTGTACACCACTTTATTCCAGAATATGTTGGGAAGCAGGAGATCCTCCTGTAGAAGAGTGTACTGAGTGGGAAGAATACGATCAAAGTTGTTCAACAGAATGTTATGAAGTGCCAGATGATCCTGACAACCCCGACGACCCATGTTTCTCAGATGAATATTTTTATTTATGTAATCCGGAAATACCAAACGATCCACCTCCAACTCCTGATCCAACTCCCGATCCTTGCGGGGAAGCCGATAAATTGGAGCAAAACAGCACATATAAGAATGAAATGTTAGATCTAAAAAGCAAAACTAATCTAGATAAAGAAGTTGGGTATTTTAAAACTAATGGGAATAGTTCAGAGTATAGGGAAGGAACTGCAGGCACTTTGAGTTGGAATAATCCACAACCAAACGATTTAGCAAATGGTTCTTTAGAAAGAATGTCCCATACGCACTATGCTGCTACTGGTTCCTATCCTATATTTAGTGGTGCAGATGTAGATGTCTTTACTCAATATGTTGGCTTAGGTAAAGCTGCAAATTTAGGCTTTACATTGTCCGTAACCACCTCGCAAGGAACTTCTTATGCGTTGGTAATTGAAGACAAGAATAAATTCAATTCATTTTTCTCTACATATGGATCAGGTAATGGGCGTAACATACTAATATCAATTTTCGATGGCGCTGGAAATCCTTTAAATAAAACACCCGATCAAAATGAAGCTAGTTTCATATCATTTTTAGGATTATTAAATACTGGAATTGCAATTTTAAAATCCAACAATGACTTTACAGTATGGAATAAACGAATTAATAATTCATCCAACAACACACCTAGTAACGCACCATGCAATTAAAAAAAAATTATGAAAAATAGAATGATTATTATTTTACTATTAATTACACTAATTAATAGTAAAACTTTATTAGCTCAAAAACAAAATAAATCAAGTTTAGATCAATATAAAAATGGAGATTATATAACTAATTCTGCCATTAATCAGTATTTAGGTAAATGGGGAAGTAGTGACGGAAAATACTTATTTGAGATTACGAAAGCAGTAAATACTTTCAAAAATAAGGATTTGGACTTTAAAGCAGATGTACTTATTTTAAAACTAATAAAAACAACTTCACAATTAAAAAAAAGCGACAAAATCATTAATAAACCCCTGTCTTTTTTAAGCGTTAATAGTTTTAAAGCTAATACAATTTTAACTGATCCAACGACTGATAATGAAGTTGATTTAGTCTTAATGTTTAAAAATAAGGATTTAATAGAATTATTTACTTTAAATTCTATTAATGGTGATAAAAGAAAAGGATATTATTTTCCTCAAAAAATAATTTTAAATAAAGTAAAATAATTAAAAAAGACATTATCTGTGCATTCGTGATAAAAATTTATCCACGAATGCACATATTTAAATCAAATCTAGCATTCTACTTCAAAAACACCTCCGTAGCACCGTAACCAAATTTTTCTTTTTGTGCGTCTTTAAAAGTTTTTACTTTGGGATGTTTGCTTACTGCTTTATGGATATGATGTTGTAAAGTACCGTTACCCGAGCCATGAATAAAAACAATGCTTTCAAACTGATGAACAATTGCAGCATCTAAAGATGTTTCAAACTGAGCCATTTGAATTTCTAAAATTTCATTTTTATTTAGAAAATGATAATCTGTACGGAGTTTTTCTATATGTAAATCTATTTCTTTGGCTGGTTTTTCTACAGTCTTAATTTCTTCTGATGGTTTAAAAAAGCTTTCTTTTAATTTTTCAGCATCTATTTTCAGCTCTGGTTCATCAATTCTGATCAGCCAGCCTTGTTCTTTAATAATTGGAATTTGGGTTTTGCTGCCTGCAAAATCTTTAGCTCTAAATTTAACATCAAAAATGATTGGCTTTATAGGTGCTTTGTTTTGTGTGGTATAATAAAGGGCTTGCAACTGGAAGCTTGGCCAAATATCAAGCTCTGGTAAAGATGCCGAATAAATTTTTGTTTCTGATTGTGGATTAATGACACCAGAAAATTCGCCTTTAAAATTTCCTTTCAAATCGGTTTTTAAGGTAATTAATAACTGATAGCTAGTTTGGTTAACCAAATGAAAATACACTACAGAGCCTTTATTTTTATCGCTAACTACGCCCAAAAATATCCCTTTTTCAATAAAATCTGCGTTTTGTTGCTGAGGAATGTTGTTTTGGTTTTCTCCAGATTTTTTAGACTTTCCGTGTACTCTGGTAAGGTTATTAGTCATCACTGGGATTTCAAAATCATCCTCGCCGGTAACACCTACCATTTCATCGCTAAATATTTTGGTGATGTAACCTTCGCGGTTTTCATCTACAAATCTTACAAACTCTCCTAATTCAAACTTCATTCAGTAAAGTTAAGATGTTTATTTAATTATAGTCAGCTCTATTTTTTAAGTATCAATTGATTACATGATTAAGCAAAAAAAGCATGATGCTTATAAACATCATGCTCTTGTGTATTAAAATATTAATATTTGTTACTACTTCATTCCGCCTCCAGGCATACCCTTCATCATTTTCTGCATTTTAGCCATTGCCGATGGGTCTGAGAATTGCTTCATCATTTTACGCATATCTTCAAATTGCTTAATCAATTTATTTACTTCAGCCATATCGTTACCGCTTCCTTTAGAAATACGATTTCTACGGCTTTGGTTAATGCTATCTGGGTTTTCACGCTCATAAGGAGTCATGGATTGGATAATAGATTCTATTCCTTTAAAAGCATTATCATCAATATCAACGTTTTTCATCATTTTGCCTACACCAGGTATCATACCCATCAAATCTTTAATGTTACCCATTTTCTTGATTTGCTGTATTTGGCTCAAGAAATCGTTAAAATCGAATTTATTTTTACGAATTTTCTTTTGTAATGCTGCTGCTTCTTTCTCGTCAAACTGTTGTTGCGCTCTTTCTACTAAGGAAATCACATCACCCATTCCCAAAATACGTGATGCCATTCTATCTGGATAGAATACATCTAAGGCATCCATTTTTTCGCCGGTACCAATAAACTTAATAGGCTTATTTACTACCGATTTAATAGATAATGCCGCACCACCACGAGTATCTCCATCTAATTTGGTTAATACAACTCCAGTAAAATCTAACTTATCGTTAAACACTTTGGCTGTATTTACGGCATCTTGCCCGGTCATGGCATCAACCACAAATAAAATTTCTTGAGGTTGTGTTGCTCTTTTAACCTCAGCAATTTCATCCATTAGGGCATCGTCTAAAGTTAAACGACCAGCCGTATCTATAATGATTACGTTGTTACCGTTCTTTTTACCATGTGCAATACCCTCTAGGGCAATAGCAACTGGGTCGGTAGATTCGCGGTTAGTATAAACCTCGGCACCTACTTGGCCAGCTAAAACTTCTAATTGGTCTATCGCTGCGGGACGATAAACATCCCCAGCAACCAATAAAGGTTTTTTGCCTTTTTGTGATTTTAAAAATAAAGCTAGTTTACCTGTAAAGGTTGTTTTACCAGCTCCATTTAAACCAGCAATTAGAATTACAGTAGGGTTTGTTTTTATGTTTAATTCATCAACCGAGCCACCCATTAAAGCGGTAAGCTCATCGTTCATGATTTTTGTAAGCAACTGCCCAGGAGAAATTGCAGTTAAAACGTTTTGTCCTAAGGCTTTTTGCTTTACCTCGTCGGTAAAAGTTTTGGCTGTTTTATAGTTAACATCGGCATCTAAAAGAGCTTTACGTATCTCTTTCATGGTTTCGGCCACGTTAATTTCGGTAATGCTACCTTGTCCTTTTAATACTTTAAATGCGCCTTCTAGCTTATCCTGCAGATTTTGAAACATGCTTTACTCTTGTTTATTCTTAAAATTTCGGATTACAAAGTTATCATTTTATTAAAATAATAAAGACCTTTAAAAAGCATCAAAATAATTATGTTTTTTTTTGTTAGCGCAAAGGGAATAATTCTTAAAAATTATGCCTATTTGCTGTTAATTAAATCTAATAATTGATTTAAATCTGCTTTGGTGTGTGCCGCGGTTATGATTAACCTGTTAAGTGTTTCACTATCTGCATTTGGATAAGGAAAGGAAGTGAATAGTACATTTTTTGAAACTAATTTTTGTGCTATTTCTTTGTTTTTTATTAAAACGATGGGCACATTTGGAACCCAATAAAAGTCTTTTTTATTGATTCTTTTTACAAAGTATTTAAGATTTTTTGAAAGTGATTTTAGACTTTTTTGTCTGATGGATTGGCTGTTTAAATAAGTGTATAATATTGCAGGGCCACAAGGTGAGGCTCCATTAAAAACCGCTGATTTTTTTATTTCATCGATCAACCCTTCATCACCTAAAATAACTCCGCAATCTAAACTTAAACCTTTGGCTAAACTACCACAAATAACTGTCGATACATTTGACGGTAGATTTGATGGATTAGGATTTATCAAACCAAAGCCATGAGAGTGGTCTAACAATAAAACCACATTTTTAGATGGCAATAAATTATTCAGTTCTTGATACTGATAAATTTGTGGTTTAATATTGTTGAGCGAATTACTAACTATTAAAATGTGATTTTGCTGTTTTCTATTAATTAAATGAACTGCATTTTCTAAAGTTAAAGTAGGTCCATCTTTTATTAATAAAGCTGGATGAACATCGTTTACATAATACACATCACGGTTTTGAGATAATATTTTTACTGCTTCTTGTGCGGCAAGCCATCCACTAGAAAACGTAAGTGCTGCTTCTGTATCATAGTCTTTAGCTAAAGCTTTTTCTGCATCATCATAAATAGATAATCTGATATTGTTATTTCTTGATGCGCCGTTGTTTAAACCCCAAATTTGTACACCTTTTTGAAATATTTTTAGATATTTTGGGTGATAGTTTAGGCCAAGATATGATGTGCCACCAAAGAATAAATATTTCTTATCATCTATGCTTACATTTGGTTTATATCCAGTTTCAATAGATACAAAAGACATTAGATTTTAGTTACATGATGCTTAGCACCAAAATGTTTTGTCTTTAATGATATTTTATCGCCTTTTATGGTAACTAAGAAAATATAATCATAGTCTTCTTCTGTTAAAGTTTCTATGTTAATTTGTGCGCCTAAACTTTTAATAAATGTAATAACCGAGTTAGAGTGACCAGCCACTACGATATTATTATTGCCCTGTAAGGCTTTAATTTTTTTAATTAGCGCATCGTTATCTTTATAAATATCAACATCTAAAGTAAAAGTACTTGCCAGCGGTTGTAAGGTTTGTCTTGTTCTAAAGAAGTTAGTAGCGTATAGCTTATTTATATTTTCTTTTTGAAGATAATTTTTTAAGTCCCAAGCTCTGGTTAAGCCTTTATCTGTTAGCTCAGGATCTTTATTTTCTGGGTCGTGGGTAGCTTTTTCTGCGTGTCTAACAATCCAAATTTTTGTTTCTTGCGCCTTCAAATTATAGGCTCCTAAACATATTACTGCAATTAATACAAGTAGTTTTTTCATGATTACTTTTAGTGTTTAAATGATAATTGTTAAAGTAAAAAAGCTTTTGAATATAAATAAAAATGTACAGAAGTTTTTATTGTTCGTTTAATTCGTCCCAATATTCTACTGCTCTTCTATAATGTGGGATTACAATAGAGCCACCTACTAGGTTTGCAATCATAAATATTTCGTTCATTTCTTCCGTATTTACACCAGCCTCAAAACACTTGCCTAAATGATATTTAATACAATCATCGCAACGTAAAACCATAGAAGATACTAAGCCTAGCATTTCTTTGGTTTTAACATCTAAAGCACCGCTTGCGTAAGTGGTATTGTCTAAAGCCAAGAAACGTTTCATATTGGTATTGGCAGTTTCAGATATTCGGCTGTTCATTTTTGTACGATAGCCGTTAAATTCTTCAATTAATTTCCCCATCTTATTTTTAATAAAAGCTAAAATTAATAAGTAATATAAGAGTATTGGTAAAAAATTAAAAATTGAGATACAATTTTGATAAAGATTCCGGTGCCACGTTACAGTAGGCAGCGGTTAATGCATCTATTAACATTTCTTGATTTATTTTTTCGAGATTTATTAACGTCCAGCCGTGTTTGCTAAATTTATTGGGTACTGGATAAATAATAGATTGATCGAACTGACAAAATGTATATTGATCTACCACACTTAGTTTAATACAGGCTCTGTTTTTTGGCGGATTGAGCGTACAAAATATTTTGCTACGAACTTTAAAAGCTATAATTTGATGATGATGTGGATGTTGCTTTACATCATGAAACGATTGTGCAATTTCAGTGAAATCGTTAATGGTCATTATTATGCGAATTTAAAAAACCGGTTTAATTCGAGTATCTTTATCAATTTATATACCCACTAATCACAATTTTTGTCTTATTGTCTAGTTTCCAAAATTGAAATCCTTCATAAATCATGTTTGTTTCTGTAGTATCAGAATCAATAATTTGATATGATTTTAAGTCTTTCTTATCATTTGAGTCTTCCTCTTGATATAATCCTTTTGAAATACATTTGTCGTATTTACTATCAAATCCATTATCAAAGAATGTTTTTGCTAACCATCTAGATTTCTCTGTAAGGATTTTAGTTTCTGTAAATGGAATATCTGTAATCAACGTTGCAGAATATGAAAAATGATCACAACCACCTATGTGAAGAATTAAAACGTCTCCATTTTCTAAAACCGTTTCAGCTTCTTTGTCCTTGTCATTCCAAGTAAATTTTATGTTCTTTTTGTATTTATTTAATGCTTCTGTTGTGAATTTATATGTACTTGTATCAAATACGCATTCTCTAATCTCATCGTCTTTAAAATTCTTAGTCATTGTTCCGTTTGAGCTATCCTTATTTGATAAAGTATCATTAGAGATAATTTTAGAATTTGAACAACTAGTAATTATAAAAGAGAGAAAGAAAATTAACGTTAAATATTTCATAGGACCACTTTACCTACTCACAACCCGTTTTTCTCCTAGTATCAGAAACTTGGATAATTTTCCATTGCTTATCAGTTTTAAATAATTGGAAAGCATTCACTCCGCAATGGCTCAATTTATCGTTTACAAAAAACTGATAAGTAGTCCAAACTTGTGCTAATGAACCATCAACTTTAATGTCATAAGATAGAATACGCTCTTCTATTTTAACATTACTTGGTAGCGTCGCAATTTGCTTTTTAAAATCGGTAGCGCTGCCATCGGTAATTTTAGTGCTACCATCAGTTCCGTAACTTACTGTTTGCATCCTCACATTGGGATGCATTGTTGAGCTTATTATTGAAGAATCTTTTTTCGACATCCCCACAAATAATTGTTCAATAGTATTTTTAACCTCAGCTTCGGCATTGGTTTGAGCTTTTAGCCCAAAACAAATACTAATAATAGCAAGGGTAAGTAGTAAGCTTTTCATTTTAAAATTTATAAATCATGGCATTGATATTCATACCCGCACCTACTGAGGCAAATATGGCATAATCGCCTTTTTCAATTCCTTGATTGAGCATTTCGTTTTTCAAAACCATATCTAACAGTGTAGGAATGGTAGCTACAGACGAGTTTCCTAATTGAGCAATAGTCATTGGCATGATACCTTCTGGCGAGCTGTCTTGATTATAAAGTTTGAAAAAACGTTTTAAAATGGCATCGTCCATTTTTCCATTGGCTTGGTGTACAAATACTTTTTTTATTTGATTAAAGGCAATACCAGCTTTTTCTACGGCAGTTTGCATCACCAGCGGAACGTGGGTTAAACCATACTCATAAACTTTTCTACCATCCATTTTTAGATATAAATCTTCTGGCGATTGATAATCTATTTTACTAGAGCCTTCCATGCGTAAAAACCAAGCTTGGTCTAGTGTGTGGCTTTGTGTTTTATGACTAATAATTCCTTCTTCTTCTTCGCTTTCTTTTGCAGTAAGAATGGTTGCGCCAGCACCATCGGCATAAATCATGCTATCTTTATCATGTGGGTCTATCACTCTTGATAGCGTTTCTGAACCAATAACTAATATTTTTTTGGCATCGCCAGATTTTATAAAATAATCGGCTTGAATAATTCCTTGTAACCAGCCTGGGCAGCCAAAAGGTAAATCATAAGCTACACAGTTTGGGTTTTCTATCCCTAATTTATATTTCACACGGCTTGCTAAAGTAGGCACCATATCTGTACGGTTATCGCCATCTTTAATATCGCCAAAGTTATGTGCTACAATAATATAATCTAGTTTTTCTTTATCCTCGTTACCACTTTCTAAAGCATCTAATGCTGCTAGGTAAGCTAATTCAGATGCATTTTGTGTAGGTAAGGCATAACGTCTTTCTTCAATATCTGTAATTGCTTGGAATTTTTTAACAACATCTGTCATTTGCCTAGTAACCGGGCTACCATCTTTTTCTACAAAACTATGGTTTAAAAAGTCGGAGTTTTTAACAACTACCTTTGGTATGTATTTACCAGTTGCAGTAATTACAGTCTTTATTTTAGAACACATGAAATATATTTTTAGACTAAAAACTAATTTGGTTTAAGGTATAAAGTTATGATAAAATTAATTTAAAAAGAAACCATAGTTTCAATAATTTTATTTGCGGCAAGTATAAATAAAATAAATTTTTGTTTTTGTGGTTAAACAAAAAAAGCTTTGGTTTTAAACCAAAGCTTTTAAATTTTAAATATTAGTATTAATTAACCAATTACGGTTCCTTCTTTAATAAAAGCGCCTTTTTTTACTACCACAATTCCTTCTTTTATAGTGTGAGTTGGGGTATCTTGATCTGCCAAATGGTGCCCACCATTAATGGTCACATTATTTCCAATAAAGCAGTTTTTATCTAAAATTGCGTTATTTATCACGCAGTTTTCGCCTATTCCGGTTAATGGTTTGTGCGATTTTTTTAAGCCTGAAATTTCATCAATGGTTTGGTAATAATCACTTCCCATTACGTAGCTGTTGGTGATTTTAGTGCCTTTACCAATTCTAGATCGTATTCCAATAACACAATGGTCTATTTCTGAAGCGTTGATGATGCAACCATCAGCAATAATGGTTCTATTAACTAAAGTATTAGAAATTTTTGAAGGCGGTAACATTCTTGCTCTAGAGTAAACCACGTTACTGCTAAATAGATTAAACTCAGGGATATCATCTGTTAAACCTAGGTTAGCCTCAAAGAAAGAGTCTATGTTTCCTATATCTGTCCAGTATCCTTCGTATTGGTAGCTTATAATTTTATTAACTCCAACTGCATCTGGGATTATCTCTTTTCCAAAATCATGTCGCTCGTTACCTTCTAACATTCCTATTAAAACATCCTTATTAAAAAGGTAAATTCCCATAGATGCTAAATAATTTCGGCCTTGAGATTCCATTTCTGGACCCACGTTAGACTCCCAGCCAACTATTTTCTCATCGTTTGGTTTTTCAACAAAAGAGGTGATATTTTGGTCGTTATCTGCTTTTAAGATCCCAAAACTGGTTCCATCTTTTTTATTTACTGGAATGGTTGCAATGGTAATTTCTGCTCCTTTTGCGATATGATTATCAATCATTTTCCTAAAATCCATCTGGTATAATTGGTCTCCAGAAAGAATAAGAATATACTCAGAGTCGTGTTGTTTGATATGATGTAAACTTTGTCTTACCGCATCAGCAGTACCTTGATACCATCCTTCGTTGCCTGGCGTTTGTTCAGCAGCTAAAATATCTACAAAAGCATTGCTAAAAAAGCTAAAGCTATAAGTGTTTTTAATGTGTTTATTTAGAGATGCTGAATTAAATTGAGTTAAAACAAACATTCTTCTTAAACCAGAATTGATACAGTTAGATATTGGAATATCAACTAATCTGTATTTTCCTGCAATAGGTACGGCTGGTTTAGACCGTGTAGCTGTTAAAGGAGATAAACGAGAGCCTTGTCCGCCTCCTAAAATAATAGAAATTACTTTATCTTCAATCATGTTAATTTGGTTAAGCTGTTATATAATTGGTCATATTCTTGAGCCGATTTATTCCAAGAAAAATCTAAGCCCATCATTACTTTACGTAATTGATTAATTTTTTTGCTGTCTTTAAAAAGTGTAATTGCTCTTTGCAAAGCAACAATCATTTCTAGGCTATCCACGTGTTCAAATCTTATACCATAACCACCTTTTTCTTCAAAATCTATAACGGTGTCTTTTAACCCACCCGTAGCTCTAACAATAGGAATGGTGCCATATTTTAGCGCATATAATTGATTAAGACCGCATGGTTCTACCCTAGAAGGCATCAATATAAAATCTGCCGAGGCATAAATTTTATGAGATAAAACCTCATCGTACCCAATATAGCAATTATAGTTTTTAATATAAGTTTTTAGATTGTTTAACTGATTTTCAAACTCTTTATCGCCAGAACCTAGTACTAAGAAGCTAAACTCATCTGGGTTTCTGAGGCTTATTTCTTTTACTAAATCGGCTAACTTATCAGCTCCTTTTTCGCCTACTAAACGCCCAATAAATGTAATTAGCGGTTTAGATGGGTCTAAATCAAAGTCTTTACACAATTCTTCTTTGTTTTTTTGTTTACCTGTTTTTACGGTTGTAACTGAATAGTTATGGTTAATCATTGGGTCGGTTTTGGGATTCCAAACGGCAACATCAATTCCATTGATGATTCCTAACCCTTTCTGACCTTCTAATTGGAATAAAAACTCTAAGCGATTGGAGTTAATACTTAGTTCTTCTAAATAACTAGGAGAAACGGTGGTAAATTTCCAAGCGCATTTAACTGCAGAAGCAAGAGGATTTATACAATCTCCCCATTCTAGTAAACCGCCATCAATTGGATCTACTTCTGGTAAATAATAAAATTTTTCCCAGCCTAGCCATCCTTGGTATTGTGCATTGTGAATGGTGAAAACAGATGGAATGTCTTTTAAGCTATTAAATTTAGCCGAGTGTTGCGTTAAAAATGGAATTAAACCGCTATGATGATCATGACAATGAAAAACATCAATTCTTTTCTTGCTTTCTATAATCCATTGTAAAACTGAAAGTTGAAAGGCTACAAATTGCTCGCTTTCATCTGGGTAGCCATAAATTTCTGGGCGGTCTAATAAATTTGGTATTTTAACCAAGTATAATTCAAAGCCTAGGGTGTTATCAACTTCTTTTAAGATTTGAAAATCAAAAATACGATAACCTAATTTTGAAGTACCCGAGAAGACTATTTCTAACTGATGCGTTTGAACAAATTTTCTGTCATAGAATGGCATAACTACCATTGCGTTTAAGCCTAAAGCATTTTGATATTTAGGTAGAGCACCTACCACATCTCCAAGCCCTCCTGTTTTAGCAACTGGATAACACTCGGCACTTAAATGTAACACTTCCATGAATCTAATTTGTGTGCTCAAATTAAAAATTTATTTTCCTTATTTCAAGCTTAATAATTAATAATCTGTTATTTGTTAAAAAATTAACAAATTTTTAATTTATTAAGATTATTTAATCATTTTAATAATTTAGATTCAATTTGATTATTGAGTTTATTGTCCATTCTCTCTTGTAATGGTGGGGTAACCAAAAAATGGTTCTTCTTTTTCGTTAAAGTTTAATTCAATCTTGATTTTTAACGTATCAGAAATTGTTTTTCCGGTCTTAAAAGACGGAATCCAATAGCGGATGTTTTCTAACGTTTTTTTGGTAAATGATTTTAAAGATGATGATAAGTCATCTGGTAATGTGATTTTTGACAAACTACCCCGCTCATCTACCAGAGCAGATACTGTATAGGTTTGAGGAGAGATGCGTTCTGAAATTATAAATAAGGAAAGCGCTTTATTAAACTGATTTTGTAAGTATAAATTAAAACCTTGGTTATCATCTATTGTACAATTTTTATAGATTAATGATAGTGCATTATTTTCAAAAAAATTAGGGTATAATTTAACTAAAGAAGAGTTTGGTGGAAGTACTTCTGGAAAGAAATAATAAGAATTATTAAAAACACCGTTGCTGTAAAGCTCTGTACCAATAAGCTCTTTTTTATTATCTTGATATTCTAAAAAAGTGCTCCAAATCCCTTTTGGAAGTCCATTTTTAACTCGGCCTTCATAAATTATTGCTGTGTAACCTATATCATTAAAGCCCACTGCTTCTTGTTTAAAACTGTATTTTCCTTTACCTAGTTTAATTTGCGCTTGGCCATATTCACTAATATATTGATTTAGGTAAGTGATATTGTTTTTAAAGGCTATTTGAAACCATAAATTACCGCTAGGGTAATAATATTCCCAAACGCCAGTTTCTTTGTCATCTTTAAAATTGATGCTATATTTAGGCTTACCTGATGGATAATAAGCTTTAAAATTTCCGTCTTTTTTACCTTCTATGTAATTACCGGTTAGGTAAACAGCACCATTGTTATAGTAATCGGTAAAAAAGCCATAAATGCCACCTTTATCTTTATCAAATTTGGTCACTCGGGTGTATGTTTTAAACGGACAATTTTCATCTACCAAATAGTATTGCTGGTCGTAAAATAAATGAATGTAGCCATCAATAGAGTTTTTAATATAGCTATCAGCACTTATTTTTGTTTGTGCATTTGTATTTAAAAACAAGCTTAATAAAGCAATAAAAAATGATAGCTTTTTCATGTTATTAATGTGCTTCTAACCAATTATAACCTTCGCCAATTTCTACCACAATAGGCACTGTTGTTTTAATTGCATTTTGCATCCTATTTAAAATGATACTTCTAATTTGATCTTTTTCGGTTTTGAGAACATCAAAAACCAATTCGTCATGTACTTGCATGGTCATTTTAGATTGCAGCTTTTGCTCTTTAATATCTTTATGGATATTGATCATGGCAATTTTAATCATATCTGCTGCCGAACCTTGGATTGGAGCGTTTATGGCGTTTCGTTCGGCAAAACCACGTACCGTTTGGTTTGCCGAAGTGATGTCTCTTAAATATCTTCTTCGCCCCATAATAGTTTCTACATAACCGTTTTCTCTGGCAAAATTCATGGTATCGGCCATGTATTTTTTGATGCCAGCATATTGTGTGAAGTAGTTTTCTATAATCTCGGCAGCTTCTTTTCTAGCAATACCCAAATTTTGGGATAAGCCAAATGCAGATTGACCGTAAATAATGCCAAAGTTTACCGCTTTAGCATTTCTTCTTTGTTCTGATGTTACTTCGTTTAACTCAATACCATAAACTTTAGCCGCTGTGGCCGTGTGAATATCTAAACCATTCACAAAGGCCTCCATCATGTTTTCATCTTCAGAAATTTCGGCAATAATGCGTAATTCTATTTGAGAATAATCGGCAGATAGTAAAATATGATTTTCATCTCTTGGTATAAAGGCTTTGCGTACCTCACGCCCACGAGCCGTTCTAATTGGGATATTTTGCAAGTTAGGATTATTAGAGCTTAACCTGCCAGTTGCTGCAACCGCTTGATTATAGCTGGTGTGCACTCTCCCAGTTTTAGGATTTACCAATAATGGTAAAGCATCTACATAAGTAGATTTTAATTTTTGTAATTGTCTAAAATCTAAAATATCTTGAACAATATCTGATTTTGGCGCCAAGGCTAATAATACATCTTCGCCCGTTTGGTACTGACCTGTTTTGGTTTTTTTTGCTTTATCATCAAGCTTTAGCTTATCAAATAAAACCTCTCCCAATTGTTTTGGCGACGCTAAATTGAATTTAACTCCAGCCTTTTCATAAACCGATTTTTCTAATCTATTAACCTCAATTTCTAACTCTTTAGAATAATTTTGCAATTGCTCCATGTCTATTCTAACCCCTTCAATCTCCATATCTGCAAGTACATAAACCAAAGGATTTTCAATTTCTTTAGCTAACTGTTCTGCATTTACATCGGCTAGTAAGGGTGCAAAAACTTGTTCTAATTGTAGGGTAATATCGGCATCTTCGGCAGCGTACTCTTTCACTGTTTCAACCTCCACATCACGCATATTGTCTTGGTTTTTTCCTTTTTTTCCAATTAATTCGGTAATAGAAACTGGTGTATAACCTAAATAATTTTCGGCTAAAACATCCATTCCGTGGCGGGTATCTGGGTCTATTAAATAATGGGCTAGCATGGTATCAAATAGTTCGCCGGCAACTTCAATTCCATACCACTTTAAAATCAGTATGTCGTATTTGATATTTTGACCAATTTTTTTGATGCTTGGATTTTCTAAAACATTTTTAAATAAATGTGTTGTGGCTTTCGCCGATTCAAAATTGCTAGAAACTGGAACATAATAGGCTTTTCCTGCCTCAAAAGAAAACGATAAGCCTACTAATTCTGCATTGTTAGCATCAATACCCGTAGTTTCTGTATCAAAACAAAAGGCCTTTTGTTGCGCAAGCTGGTTAATTAAATCTTTTATTTTTTCGTCATTATCTATTAAAAAATATTGATGCGCTACGTTATCTATATTTTTTCCACCTTCTACAGCTGTTGCCGCTTGAGCAGCTGATATATGAATATTGGTAATTCCGTTATCCGCCTGAGGATTGCCAAATAAATCCATTTGTCCACTGGTTTGCACTTTAACATCGGCAACGGAAAAATCTTCACCAAAAACACGTTTTCCTAAGGTTCTAAATTCTAACTCAGCAAAAAGAGGTTCTAATTTTTCTTTATCAGGCGGTCCAATTAAATATTCCTCGGCGTTAAATGTAACAGGCGCATTTAATAAAATAGTAGCTAGTTTTTTTGAGAGTAAACCTTGCTGGGCGAAGTTTTCTACATTTTCTTTTTGTTTACCTTTTAACTCGTGGCTGTTAGCAATAATATTCTCCATAGAGCCATATTGCTTTATTAGAAGTTTTGCTGTTTTTTCGCCAATGCCAGGGATGCCAGGGATGTTGTCAACGGCATCGCCCCAAAGACCTAATATATCTATAACTTGGTGCACATGTTCTATTTCCCATTTAGCTAAAACCTCTTTTACACCCATAATTTCCATGTCGTTTCCCATACGGGCTGGTTTGTAAACATAAATGTTTTCTGAAACCAATTGGGCAAAGTCTTTATCGGGTGTCATGCAGTAAACGGTAAAACCTTCTTTTTCTGCTTGTTTGGCTAAGGTTCCTATCACATCATCGGCTTCAAAACCATCTGAAGTAATAACAGGGATATTAAAACCTTCTATTAATTTAACTACATAGGGTAATGCTTTAGATAAATCCTCGGGCATAGATTCTCTATGTGCTTTATAAGCTTCAAATTCTACGTGTCTTTCTGTAGGAGCCGATGTATCAAAAACTACTGCAATATGAGACGGATTTTCTTTTTTAAGCACTTCTAAAAGGGTATTACAAAAGCCCATTACAGCTGATGTGTTTATACCTGATGATGTAAAACGAGGATTTTTACTTAGTGCAAAGTGCGCTCTATAAATAAGCGCCATTCCGTCTAAAAGAAATAGTTTTTTGGACATGTTTATTTAAATTGAGTAAAGCTTTTAGGCTATAATTTCAAATTTAATATTCTAAAGGTAGAAAACTGAATTTTTTGAAAATGAATGGGAGTTGGAGTTGGAGAACACTTAGTTTTTTTGATATAAAATATAGTTTGGAGGTTTTTTTAACCACTGAGAACGCGGAGGTCACTGAGCTGGAAGCAGAGTCTTCTATGGTATTTCACGCAAAGAAAAAAATTAAGAAGCGCAAAGATCGCAAAGCTTATTTAGCGGCTAGAGAAGTTCTAGAGACTGGTTAAAAGCTTATTATTAATCATAAAAAGTCTTTGCGAGCTTTGCGTAAACTTTTGAGAGCTTTGTGTGAAAATATATCATCATACAGAGCCACCCAGTTTTGCGCTAAGGATTTGTTCCAAATGAATGCCTATGGCAAAGGGCGAGGTACATTTTTTTGGGCTTTTAAACGCACAAAAAAATTACGGAACCCCGAAAAAGCCTGACCCCAATTTTTCTTTGGGGGAGCGCTCAAAATTATATTTTAATCATCCTCCATTGGTGTATTTCGCAAAGTAACTGGCTTACTTTTTCCTTTCATTTTTAGGTTTAAAAGCTCTACTAATACAGAAAAAGCCATTGCAAAATAGATATATCCTTTTGGAATATGCTGTTCAAATCCTTCGGCAAGTAATGATACTCCTATTAAAAGTAAGAATGATAGTGCTAACATTTTAACAGTTGGGTGGTCGTTTACAAAATTGGAAATTGCCGATGCTGAAAACATCATTACAATTACTGCTATAATTACGGCAGCTATCATTACCAAAATTTCATCGGCCATACCTACTGCGGTAATTACAGAGTCTAGCGAAAAAACAACATCTAAAATTAATATTTGAACTATTACACCAATAAAAGAGTATGTTTTTTTAATTTCTGTTTCTGAGTTATCTCCTTCTAATTTCTCGTGAATCTCGTGAGTGCTTTTGTAAATTAAGAACAAACCACCAATAATTAATATTAAATCTCGGCCGCTAATAGCCATTTTTTCTAAAAGGTGCTCATCAGTTACGTTTATTAAGTTCCCTATATTAAACAATGGAGATGTTAAACTCATTACCCAATTTAATGATAATAGCAGTAACACTCTGGTTATCATGGCTAGGGCCAGCCCAATTTGTCTTCCTTTTTTTTGTTGATCTGCAGGTAATTTGCCCGATAGGATAGAGATAAAAACGATATTATCTATTCCAAGAACTATTTCTAGAACGGTTAATGTTAAAAGTGAAATCCAAATTTCTGGATTGGCAAGAAAGTCCATGTTTAATAATTTGGGTCAAAAATAAGAAATGCTGAGCCATTTTTAATAAAAAAAAGACGAAACTAAGTCTCGTCTTTTATAGTGATAAAGAGGATTTCTTTAATTAAACTTTATCCCGCCATAATTAGACTTAATCACAATATTACCTTGAGGGGATTTACCATAATATCCTTTGTAAGATTTTGAGCTTGTCCATCCTTTTTCGCCATCGGCAGGAGTTTTTTCGGTTATTGTTACATTATCGTTATAACTTAAGCTGGCATAAGTTGTTCTAACATCAAAGTTAAAAGAGCTATTGTCTTCAAAATTTAAAGAAATTCCAGAGTAGTTTGCGTTAATGTTTAGCGATTTAAAGTCTTTTGATAAGGAGTTTACTTTAAAACCTCCAGAATAATTCATGCTTAGGGTAGAGGTACCGCTTAATGTTCCAATATTTGCACTACAGTAGTTTAAATTTCCGTTTAGGCCATTAACGTTGTCTATTTTTACCGAGCCATAGTTACAGCTTAAGGTAGCCTCATTTGCACTAACAAACTGAACCTTGGTGTAATTAGTGCGTACGTTTAGTTTGTTAGTTAAATTATTACCTTTCAAATCGCCATAGTTCATGTTAAGGGTAACATTTCCACCTAAATTTGGAAGCTCTATGGTAGTGTAATTAGTTTTAAAATTGATGGCCATTTTAGCAGGCATATATACAGTATAAAAAATATCGGTTTTGTTTTGACCATTATTGCCGCCACTCCAATAGCTACTAGACATCCAGCTGTTGCCGCTTTCTTGTTTTTCAATTATAGTTTTAAATGAGATTTGATTTGCAGCCTTACCATTAGTAATATTTACTGCGTCTAATAATTTTGTTGCCTTATCTTCAGAACTTGCAGTAACTTTAATTTCTACATCAACTTTAACCTCGTTTTTATCCCAAGTGTTAACTATAATTTTGCCGTAGCTATTATTAATCAATAACAAATCATCAGAGTTTGCTGGGTAACTTTTGGTTAGTTTTTTAGTTTTAACAATACCGTCTAAATTCTTGTTAATTTCTATTTCAATACTATTTATTGGAGAGATAGGTGGAATTGGCGGTATAGGTGGAATCTCTAATTCATCTAAAGATTTACCAATTTTCTTTAAATTTTCTTTAAACTCGACATTGGCAAAATCTAAACTTTTAAGTTTTTCGTTAAAGTTTTCAAAAGATTTTTCAAATTTCTTGGCCCATTCGTTCCATTCTTTTTCTTGTTTTTTTGCTTTTTCTAATTTCGAGTTAGGTTCATTTTCTTGTGCATTTGCACTCACCATACCCAAACCTAATAATAGGCCAATGGTTAAAAAGGTTGATTTATATAACTTGTTCATTTTCTTGTTTTTTAAATTGTTTAACCTCGTTACTGATGTTGATTTGTTGATTTAAAAGATCTATTTGTAATTGCAAGTTCCGGATCATTGCTTTTACTATTCGGTCTTTATTTGGCGAGCTTGCTAGCTCGTTTTTTAAAAAATTATATGCTTTTTCTAATTTTTCTTGTTCGGTAATAAAGCTTTGGTAAAGTTTTGGTTCTGTAGCGCTTAAATCTTTTAAAACTTCTTGTTTACTCTCTATCAAAGAAGAAAATTGAATTTCTTTTTTGGCATAAGCTGGGTTAATGTTTTCTAGTTTAAGCGATTGTTGTTTTTGGTAACTACCCCATAAAAAACCAAAACTTAAAACTATTATAAACAATGCAGCAATTTTAAATACTGTGATAAAAAGATTTATAGTCCCACTTTTTTGTTGTTTCTTTTGGTGCAAATTAAGCTGCTCATCTAGTTTATCCCATACACCTTCTGGGGCATCATAAACATCAAATTTTTCTTTGTTGTTTTTTATAAAATTCTCTAGTTGCTCGCTCATCTTTCTATTCCTTTAGTTTTTAAAATCTCAATTAATTTCCTTTTTGCCCTTAAAAATTGGGTGCGTGATGTGTTTGTGCTAATCTTTAGAATTTGGCTAATCTCTTCGTGATCAAAACCTTCTAATAAATAAAGTGATAGCACCAATCTATATCCCTCTGGCAAAAGCATTATAGCTTCTTTTACTGTTTCTACTTTATAATTTATTTCTGCAATATTTTCGGCATGGTTTAAATCAACTATCTCTTCAATATCAACTTCTGCTATTTCCTCAAAAATCATTTTTCGTTTTCTAAGGCAATTAATCGCTTTATGAATCACAATTTGCTTTAGCCATAAACCAAAAGTTGTTTCTTGTCTAAAATCTTTAATCCTTGTAAAAGCATCAAAAAAAGCTTCTTGCAATACATCTTCTGCCTCGGCTGTATTATTTAAAATTCGTACACAAATGTTATACATAGCCTTTGCGTACAGCTTATAAAGCTCGTGATATGCCTTTCTTTCTCCTTTTTTGCATTCAACTACCAAGTTGTAATGCTTATCAATGTAAATAGCCTCCAAATTCTTAAGCTTCTGTGTTAAAAGACAAGCAAGTTTTTTAAACGTTGCATCACAAGATAAAATAATTGTAAAAATTTATGAGCATAGGTTTTTAGATTAGTTTAGGAGGATAGATTTGGGTGTTAACACCAGAAGAAAAATCTGGTGGTCAGGCTGCTGCGGGATTACGTAATTTATTTTTTGCGTTTAGAGGCAAACAAATAAATGTGCCTAAAGTCCGCCCACTGGCTGAAAGCCCTTCGCATCCTTAACGCACAAGGGACTGTGGTAATTTAAACCCAAACAACACATTAGAAATTAGCGGCAACAAAATTCTAGTCTAAATCTATTTCGATAGTCGTTTTTCTAAACATAGAATATAAAATCAAAACAGCGAAAAAAGATAGATTAAATTGTTATAAAACTAGTAAAACTTAACACCTATAACTAACAATTATTTAACAAAAGGTTAATTTATTAGAAAGTAATTTTAACAATGTTTTTTTTGATTTAATTAAATTTTACATGAGGGTAAAAATTACGGTAATTCAAATTACTATATTATTTTGTTTATGCTTTTGTACAAATATTTTAGCAAATAATAATCAAAATTTAATCTTAAATGAAACAGAGAAACTGTTACAATCTGAGCCAGACTCGGCTTTTAATATTTTAAACAAACTTCTTAGTGAATCCCTTAAACAAAAGGATAAAATGAAAACTGCAATTTGTTATAGACAAATTGGCCTAATTTTTTATAATCATGGTGCTTTTACTCAAGCTCTAGAATGCTATAACAAAGCTGGAGAATTGTTTAAAAATTTGGATAAACTTTCTTATGCAGAAAATTTAAACAAGATTGGACAAACTTATTATTACAATAGCAAGAGAACAACTGCCTTATTAAACTATAAAAAGGCGTTTGATATTTTCAAAAAAGCAGGCTATAAAAAAGGGTTAGCACAAACCTATGGCCTATTTGGGCAAATTTATGAAAAGGAAAAAAAATTAGACTCGGCTTTATATTTTCAAAATTTAGCTCTAAAGGAATATATTAAAATTGATGACAAAAACGGAATAGCTAAAATAAACGAAAACTTAGGTAGTATATACGAAGATAAAGGTGAGTTTAAACTTGCGTTAACATTTTATCAAAAAGCTTTAAAAATTAATAAACAGGATAATAATCAAATTGCTCAAATAGAAATTTTGAACAATTTGGGAGATATGTTTAGAAAAACAAGTCAATATTCTATTGCTTTAAAATATACTATTGATGCAAAAAATTGGGCTATTAAATATAAAGATTTTTATGAACTGAGCAGTGCTTTTAGAGATATTGCCAAAACTTACAGCTTAATGGGTAAAGCTGATAGTGCTTATTTTTATAGTTTAGAAGAGAAAAAAATATACGCTCAAATATTTACCGAAAGTTCTAATAGGCAAATGGCATTGCTTGAAACTATATTTTCTGTTCAAGAAAAAAACCAAGAAATATCAAATCTAGAAAACGAAAAGAAGATGAATAGAATCACCATATTCGGTACTATCGTAATTATTTTTTTAGTTTTAATTATTGGTTTTAACATCATCAACAAACAAAAAATAAAAATAAATAATGAATATAAGTTAGTAGAGAACAAGCGCCTTTTACATGAAACGGAAAAAAGAGCCTTGGAAATTGAACTCAATAATAAATTGATTAAAGAGGAGAGTTTAAAACTTGAATTAGAACTTAAAAGCAAAGAATTAACAACACATACGCTACATATCATTCAAAAAAATCAGTTACTTGAAGAATTAAAATCTCAACTTAATACAATACTAAAAGACGAAAAGAGAGACCAAAAAAAGGAAATTAAAACAGTTTTAAGTCTAATTAATCAAAATAACAATCAAGATAACAACTGGGAAGATTTTAGAATCGTTTTTGAGCAAGTACATGAAAAGTTTTTTACCGAGCTTAAAAAGAAAGCCAATAACTTAACTCCATCTGATTTCAGATTATTAGCACTCTTTAAAATGAATTTAAACTCATCAGATATTGCTACCATGTTAGGTATTTCACAGGATAGTTTAAGAACTTCAAGATATCGCCTTAGACAAAAACTACAATTGGCAGAGGGAGAAAATTTACTTCAGTTTATACAGCAACTTTAAATCTTACTGCGCATATACAATTACCTAACATAACGGTAACAGAATGATAACGGCGTTTTTTTAAATCACATTTAACTGTAAATCAATTTTTTATAAAATAATTTTTAGACATGTTTACGGTTTGTCAACGGGAAGAAAAGGCTTGTAGCTCTTTTGTAACGGAGCAAAATTGACAACTAATTTTTACTAATTAATCTTTGCTGAACAAACAAGACTTTAAATCACAAAAATTAATTAGAAGTATGAAAAAGAATTACTCACAAATTATTTACCTCATAGAAAAGCTTAGGAGCCTACTCACTTTAATACTCCTTATTATTTCTTTAGGTGTTGCTGCAAAACCATTAGCAGATGATGCAGTAGTTAACGGAAGAATTAAAGACAAACTAACCGGCGAATATTTAATTGGCGTAAGTGTTCAAATTAAAGGAACAAACTTTAGAGCCACAACAAATACAGAAGGTTTTTTTAGATTCACTAATATCCCGACTGGTAACCAAACCTTAATAGTGTCTTATTTAGGCTTTACAACCAAAGAAGTAAATATTGTAGCTTCAAAGACTACTCAAGAAGTGTTAGTAGAACTTGATGCAGCATCTAAAAATTTAAAAGAAGTTGTAATTACTGGTTTAAGAAGAAGTCAGATTCAAAGTATAAACCAAAAAAAGGAAGCTTTAAATATTAAAGAAGTAATAACTGCCGATGAAGCTGGCAGATTACCAGATATTAACGTTGCAGAAGCCACTCAAAGAGTTTCTGGTGTTTCTATCGAGACAGACAGAGGTGAAGGACAATTTGTGTCTATTAGAGGTATTCAACCATCACTTAATAACGTAACCTTAAATAATAGTACCCTTGCATCAACTAGAAACAGCAGAGCAACGGGTTTAGATTTATTACCTACAGAGATTATATCAAGTATTGAAGTGATTAAAACCAATACGCCTGATATGGAAGCAAACGCTATTGGTGGTACAGTTAATATAGTAACTTTAACTGCATTTGATAAGCCTAAACCATTTGTTAATATTGCGTTAGATGGCTTAGTACAAACACAACAAGTTGATTTAAGCGGATTCGATAATACAAGAGCACCTTTTAGAGGAGCTGTAACCGCAGGAAAAAGATTTGGAAAGAATGAAAAATTTGGAGTGGTGGGTTCTGCAAACTTCTTCAGAAGAGATTTTAGCGCTTCTATACTTGACCCTGATGGATGGGAATTTAATAATTTTTTCTATCCAAACGAGACCGAATTACAAATTGAAGATAATGAAAGAGACCGTTTAGGTTTATCTGCCGATTTTGAATACCGTCCGTCTAAAACCAGTTCTGTTTATTTAAAAACATTATATACCCGTACAAGAGAGGTACAGCTAAATTCAGAATTTGAGATAACATTACAGATTGGTAGTGCCGTACCGCTTAACCAAACACCAACAACAGGTAGGTTTGCTAGAGCTTCTGGAGAATTAGATCAAGCAGAAACAGATGAAGTAGAAAATTTATATAGCTATACTTTGGGTACAAAAAATAGATTTGGCAAATTATCTACAGACGTTTATGGTACTTTTTCTAGAGCCAGAACTAATTTAACTAATTTTGATGCAACTTTTGAAAATCCAGCTGCCACAGACCCAAGTTTATCATCAACCTATGATACTGGTCCGTTCTTTTTCAATATAACTCCAGAAAATTCTGCTTTTGCATCTGACCCAGAGAATTACAAGTTGAGAAACTTAAACTTCACAAAAGGTATTTTAAATGAAAACATTTATGAGGTAAGTGCCGATTTAAAATACGATTTAAATATTGGTAAAACCAATGCTTTCATCAAATTTGGAGGTAGATACAGAGATAGATCAAAAAATTCTGACAGATCAAGAGATTCTTATGATTTAAGTTTTGGTGGAGTAACCATTCCAAACGCAAATGGTTATTCATTAACTCCATTCTATTTCCCAGTTTCAGTACCTGTACAAGGCGGTGCTACTCCTTATGTACAAGGTAGAGTTAACACTTTTAAGGATTTTATTAGTGATCCAACTAACGTAAACAATACATCAAGACTTCTTTTTGATAAATTAGTAACAGATCAACAATTATATTTAAATGATTTTAAAACAGGTGAAACAGTTACTGCTGGTTATGTAATGGGTGTTATAGACTTTAAAAAGTTAACTATTATTACAGGTTTAAGAGTAGAAAATACACAAACTAGATCTGAAAATACCGCAATAGCTACCAATAGAGGCATAGCTACACCAAGTGTAAGCAACACAACTAATAGTTATACAAACTTTTTACCATCACTACAATTAAAATACAGCCCTACTAAAAACTTTATTGCTAGAGCAGCTTACACCAATACGTTAGCTCGTCCTAATTATTCTGATTTATCAGGTGCAACAAATTTGAATTATACAGAATTACCTACAGCAGGCTTATTTACAGGTTCGGTAACTTTAGCAAACCCAAATTTAAAATCTTATTTATCAAGCAACTTAGATTTATCTTTTGAATATTACATTCCTAATGGTGGTATATTATCGGTAGGTGGGTTTTACAAAAAAATTCAAAATCAAATCTATAGAATTGTTGAGGTTCAAAGAGATATTTTTTACGATGGAAGACAATATCAACAATTAACTTTTTCACAAACAGCTAATTCTAATGCCGCTGATTTGTATGGAATGGAATTTTCTTATGAGCAAACTTTAACATTTTTACCAGGATTGTTGAATGGTTTAGGTTTCTCTACAAACTTTGCTTTGTTTGATTCTAAAGTAACTTTTCCAAATCGCCCTAACGAAGAATTACCATTATTTAGACAAGCTAGAAACGTTTATAATGGTGCTTTATATTACCAAAAGAAAGGTTTCGAATTTAGAATTGCAACCAGCCATAGAAGTAATTTTTTAACTCAAGCTGCTACTCCACCGGCAATCAGACCAATATCACCAATACCAATACCATCACAAAATCTTACAAGCATAGAAAGAGCAGGTATTGCTGGATTTGGATTAAGCGAATTTGATAGATATGATGCAGCCCGTACAACTTATGATGTGTCTGGTAAATATCAATTTCCAAAGAAAAAATTAAGTGTTTCTGCACAAATAAGAAACTTATCTAACGCTCCAGAACAAGGTTACCAAGGTTCTACAAGCAGAATGGATAGACATGATTTAACCGGTAGAAGTTACTTTTTAGGTTTAGCATTAAATTTTTAATTTTATTTTATAAGAGGATGCATTTTCAATAATGCTTCCTCTTATTTATTTAATGATTTAAATATCAAATTATGAAAAAATTCTTTCTCACGCTTGTTGTATTTGTCTCTATTCAATTTTCATCAACAGTATTTGCTCAAAACTCTATTTATGATGATTTACCTCTTTTTGCAAAAAACTGGAGCAAACCAACCGAACAGCCAGACCATATCATACTTACTTTCTCTGGTGATCCATCATCGCAGCAAAGTGTAACTTGGCGAACTGATGCAACAGTAAAAAATGCCGTAGCACAAATAACCATCGCCTATGCTGCACCAAGATTAAGAAAAACTGCTGTTAATGTGATTGCAAAAACAGAAACAATGGATGCAAGTGCAGTAAAAACTGCTGAAGTTGTTGCCAATTACCATTCGGTTACTTTTGAAAACCTTTTACCTGATACTTTATACGCTTATCGAGTAGGCGATGGTAAAATTTGGAGCGAATGGTTCCATTTTAGAACTGCCAGTAAAACAGCAAAGCCATTTTCATTTTTATATGTTGGCGATGCTCAAAATTTCATTTTAGAATTATGGTCGAGGTTGATTAGAGCTGGTTTTAGCAAAGCACCCGATGCAAGTTTCATTATCCATGCCGGCGACCTAGTTTCAGAAGCACACAGTGAGCGCCAATGGCATGAGTGGTTTACGGCTGGTGGCTGGATTCATGGAATGTTGCCTAGTGTTCCTGTTCCTGGCAATCATGAATATCGCCAATTAAGTGATGCCGCACAACCTGATAAAACTAAAAACCTCTCTGTTCAATGGAAACCACAATTTACTTTACCAGAAAACGGACCTAAAAACCTATCAGAAACAACCTACTTTTTTGATTACCAAGACACCAGATTTATTCTTTTAAACTCAAACACCAACCAAGAAGAGCAAGCGCCTTGGTTAGAATCTGTATTGAAAGACAACCCAAATAAATGGACAATTGTTACTTTTCATCATCCAATATTCTCAACCGCAAATGAGCGAGATAATAAAGAGTTAAGAGAAATGTGGAAGCCCATATTGGATAAATATAAAGTTGATTTGGTGCTACAAGGACATGACCATACCTACGCCCGAGGGCAAGCTGGTTCAGTTTCTAAAAACGAATTGGCGGGTATCAATAAACTCGATCCAAATGCAGGAACTGTTTACGTGGTAAGTGTTAGTGGTGGCAAAATGTATAATTTTAGAAAAGATTTGTGGGATAATTACGATGCTAATTTAGAGCGTAAAGCAGAAAATACACAGCTTTTTCAAGTCATTAAAATTGATGGTGACCAGTTATTATTTGAAGCTTATACAGCTACTGGCGAGCTTTACGATTCTTTTTCACTTCAAAAAAAGCAAAACGCTCCAAATAAATTTAAAGAAAAAGTACCTAACACAAATGAGAGGTTACACATCAACACTTTACCAAAATATTAATATCATTTTAAAAAAAACAAGATGAAACATATCAAATCATTTGCAATAATATTTCTTTTACCCCTTTTTTGCTTGGCTCAAGAAAAAGTTAAAACTCCAAAACCTAAAAAAAAGCAATTAATGGGCGTTCAACCTGGTTTATTGCGTGAGCCTTACTTACAAATGGGTGGGGCAACATCAATGAATATAAGATGGAGAACCAATGTTTATGACAGAAGCAGGGTGAGATATGGTTTAAACCCAAATCAACTTAATTTGCTAAAAGAAGATTCAACCTTAGTAATAGAACATGAAATAAAATTATCAGGCTTAAAGCCGATGACTAAGTATTTTTATAGCATTGGTGGCATAGCCGATACCATCATCCAAGGAAACTCTGATAATTACTTTTATACCTTGCCAACAGATGATAGTGAAGAATTGATACGTGTTGCAGGCTTTGGAGATTGTGGAAACAACTCGCCAAACCAAATTTTAGTGAGAGACCAAGTTGAAAAATATATAAAAACTAATCCGCTAAACGCTTGGATTTTGATGGGCGATAATGCCTATTCAGATGGTACAGATGCTGAGTTTCAAGCTAAGTTTTTTAACATTTATAAAAATGATTTATTAAAGCATTATCCGCTTTATCCAGTGCCAGGAAATCATGATTATCATGATTTCGCTTCAGCATCTGCGAAAGACCAAAACAAAATGGCCTATTACCAAAATTTTACTGTTCCTAAAAATGGAGAGTTGGGTGGTTTGCCATCAGGTACAGAATCTTATTATTCTTATGATATTGGCAATGTACACTTTTTAGCTTTAGACTCATACGGGCCAGACAATAAAGGAATGTATATGTACGACCAAATGGGCGAACAAACCGCTTGGGTGATTAAAGATTTAAAAGCAAACAAAAAGAAATGGGTTGTTGCATACTGGCATCACCCACCCTACACCAAAGGTTCTCATGATTCTGATACAGAAACATTGTTGATTAAAATTAGAGAAAACTTCTTAAAAAATATTGAAGAATATGGTGTTGATTTAGTTTTAAACGGGCACAGCCATGTTTATGAACGTACAAAATTGATTAGCGGGTATTTTGGAAAAGAAGCTGATTTTGATGCTAAAAAGTATGAAATAAGTTCATCGACAGCTAAATATGATGGTTCAAAAAATTCTGCTCCGTATATTAAAAGCGCTAGTAATAACAAAGGAACTGTTTATGTAGTGAGTGGTTCGGCAGGTGCTTTTGGTGGTCAAGAGGAAACCTATCCTCATGATGCCATGGTTTATTCCAATAATTCGGTAGGCGGTGCTGTAATTTTAGAAGTAAAAGGTAACCGTTTAGACTTAAAATGGTTAAGCAGCGATGGAAAAATTAGTGATCAATTTACCATGATGAAAGATGTGAGCAAAGCTGATGAAAAGCTTTTAAAACAAGATAAAAGTTTAAAATAATTATTAACAATATTTTTTAAATGTATCATTTTTACGAAAACAAGCATGTTTTTTAATCAATTTAAAATGAAATTCTACTTCCTTACAATTGCCACTTTGTTCCTATTTGCTTGTAATGGTATAAACTCAAAATCTTCAATGGATGCAGTTAAACCATTATATGTTTCTGATGCCGTTGATTTTGATACCGATGACCCAGCAATTTGGATAAACCCTACTGATTCTTCTAAATCATTAATAATTGGTACTGATAAAGATGCTAAAGGCGGTTTGTATGTTTTTGATTTAAAGGGGAAATTAATGCCTGAGAAAACTATCAAGAACTTAAACAGACCTGATAATGTAGATATTGCCTATGGCTTAAACATAAATGGAAGCAAAGTTGATATTGCAGTAGTTACAGAAAGGTATACCCATAAATTAAGGATTTATGCATTACCAAGTATGAAACCTTTAGACGATGGTGGAATTCCTGTATTTGAAGGAGAAAAGGGAAACGAGTTTAGAGATTTAATGGGTATTGCCTTATACACAGATTCTTTAAAAAATATTTATGCAATTGTTGGAAGAAAAAACGGACCTACTAATGGCACTTATCTATGGCAATACTTATTGTCTGATAACGGAAAAGGAAACATCCAGGCTAAACTGGTTCGTAAATTCGGAAAGTATAGCGGTAAAAAAGAAATAGAATCTATTGCCGTAGATAATGAATTGGGCTATATTTATTATTCTGATGAGCAATTTGGTGTTAGAAAATATCACGCCGAGCCTAAAAAAGGTAATCAAGAGTTAGCTTTGTTTGCTACAGAAGGATATACTGAAGACAATGAAGGCATCAGCATTTATAAAACTTCAAAAACCACAGGTTATATTTTAGTTTCAGACCAAAGTGCAAATGAGTTTAAAGTTTATAATCGTGAGGGTTCTAAAAACAAACATAAACATCCATTAATCACGTCTATAAAGGTTTCAACCAACCAAAGTGATGGTTCTGATATGGTTTCTACTCCTTTAAATAATGATTTTAAACATGGTTTATTTGTGGCCATGAGCGATGATAAAACTTTTCAGCTTTACAAATGGGAGGATTTAGCAAAAGCTGATAAACTAAAAGTGAATTAAGAAAACATAAATAATTCTCAAAAAAAGCCTTTAGATTTATTTTTCTAAGGGCTTTTTAGTTCAGCTAATTTCTTAAGGCTTTATGTTAAACTGCTTACAAAGCTGATAATAAATACCTAAAAGCGCATTAGCATATCCTTTTTCATCAAAAACTTGTTCCCAAGTTTTTATCAATGTAAATAGCCTCCAAATTTTTAAGCTTATGGTTTAAAAGACATGCAAGGTTTTTAAAAGGTGCCCCATAAGATAAAATAATTGTAAAAATTTGAGCATAGGTTTTGAGATTTGTTTATGAAGATAGATTTGGGCGTTAACACCAGAAGAAAAATCTGGTATTCAGGCTGTTGTGGGGTTCCGTAATTTATGAAGCCTTTCAAACGGCTTCATAAATGTACCGAGCCCTTTGTATCTTTAACGCAAACACGTTTTCTAAATTAAACACAAATTTCTTGGAGTCATTTAGTTAGGTATGGACAACACTTATGAATATTTTTGAGATTGACTATAATTACTAATTTTTGAGATCTTTATAAATATTTTTACCCCTTTAGGTTGAGATAGATTTTAAAGATTTATGGGAATAATCTATTTTTAACGAAACGACTTTTAGGTCTCCAACATCGTAGATTCTTGTTGTTTTGGGGGCATAGAGTTTCACATGTTTATGAGTTAATTGGTAGTTTAAATAAACATTTTGTACAAAATAAACTGACTACAAAATTTGTACGACTTGATCAAAATTCACTAACTTGCAGACTAAAATATTTAGCAAATAGAAAATTAAGAAATGGCAAAAAATAACAAATTAGTAGCACCATTCTTGAAATGGGTTGGAGGCAAAAGACAACTTATGCCTTCAATTGTTCAGCATTTGCCAGAAAATATTAGGGATTACAAATATATTGAACCGTTTATTGGAGGAGCTGCGATGCTTTGTGCAATTGGTCCCGGTGGAAATAATCCTGTCGCATAGTAAGTATTAAAATTAAAAATTAACTACATGGAAACATATTTAAAAATCAGAATTTGGGGTACATTAACTCTTAGTAGTATACTAGCTATTTGGGGGTTTTTTAACTTCTTTACTAACGGAAATACAGGTGTTTTAAAGATCGCTCTCGTTGCTTATGTGATACATTTAAGTTTATATTATTTTTTCTTAAAAAAGAAAGTTTTGTAAGTTTAAATGATTCAGTCGTAGCAAGGTCTCTCGCAGAGGACCCTGCGTAAACTGAAAGATAAATTGTTTGAATTTGTAAACTAAAAACTACCCAAACAGCAAATTAAAAACCTCTTCTATTTTAGAAACCGTTTTAATCTCGATACCATATTTCTTAATATCTAACCCTTTGGTATTGTATTTAGAGATAAATATTTGCTCAAAACCCAGCTTTTGCGCTTCGGCAATTCTAGACTCTATACGGTTTACGGCTCTAATTTCTCCACTTAAACCTACCTCGGCAGCAAAACAGGTTTTATAAGAAACCGGAATATCTTCATGTGAGGATATAATAGCAGCAATTAAACCTAAATCTATACTGGGGTCTTCTACTCTTATACCTCCTGCAATATTTAAAAACACATCTTTTGCACCTAGTTTAAAGCCACATCTTTTTTCTAAAACGGCTAAAAGCATGTTCATTCTTTTGGTATCAAAACCGGTTGCACTACGTTGTGGAGTGCCGTATGGCGAAGTACTTACCAACGCTTGGGTTTCTATTAACATTGGGCGCATGCCTTCCATTGTGGCAGATATGGTTACGCCGCTTAAAGGTTCGTCTCGTAGGGACAATAGTATTTCCGATGGATTTGAAACTTCGCGTAAACCACTTCCCTGCATTTCGTAAATTCCTAGTTCTGATGCTGCACCAAATCGATTTTTTATGGCTCTTAAAATTCGGTAAACGTGATGCCTATCGCCCTCAAATTGTAAAACGGTATCAACCATGTGTTCTAAAATTTTTGGCCCAGCTATCATCCCATCTTTGGTAATATGACCAATTAAAAAAACGGGCGTATTGGTTTCTTTAGCAAAACGTAATAGTTCGGCGGTACATTCTCGTACTTGAGAAACGCTACCGGGAGTAGATTCTATATGTGAGGAATGAAGCGTTTGAATAGAATCTATGATTACTATACTTGGCTCTAGTATCTCTATTTGCTTAAATATATTTTGTGTTGATGTTTCTGTAAGGATAAAACATTCTGATAATGGTTTTTCTAAAATTCGCTCGGCTCTTAACTTAATTTGCTTCTCACTTTCTTCGCCACTAACGTATAGTACTTTTAAATCTTTAAGTGTTAAAGCTAGTTGTAGCATGAGGGTAGATTTTCCAATGCCGGGTTCCCCACCAATTAGTACTAAAGAGCCCCCTACAATACCACCACCTAAAACACGGTTTAATTCTTTATCGGGAGTGATTAAACGTTGATCTTCTGAATAAACAATTTCTTGAATTTTTGCAGGTTTGTTTACTCTTGAATTTTGAGTGATACTCGTTTTCCAATCGGGAGTGTTGTTTGATGATTTCTCAACAACTTCTTCTACCAAGGTGTTCCATTGCTGGCATGATGGACATTTGCCTAGCCATTTAGCAGATTCGAACCCGCAACTCTGACAAAAATATGCTGTTTTAGTTTTAGCCAATTTGATTTTTAGATTTTAGATTTACGAAGTACGATTTTTAAAATTTGTTATCCAAATTCATTAAAAATATTATGGTTTGTAGCAAATAATTAACAATTAACGTAATACTATTAAATTGAAATTATGAAAAAAGTATCAATCATTCTATTATTAGCTTTAGCTTTTATTTCTTGCAATGAGAGCACCTCAGATTGCCAAAATAAGGTATGCACTGCTTTATTTTCTAGTGTAAATGTAAAGTTTATAGACACTAACGGTGCACCTTTAATTGTTAATGATTACCAATCCATAAGTTTAAGAACAAATAAGTCTCTAAGTTCTGCTGGTGCAGTAGACCCTATAAATTTTAAAGGGTTTTATACTGTGGTTGATGAGTCAGAATTAAATGAGCTTAATACTGCCGAACGAATTTTAGTATCGGCTAAACACCCCACCACTAATGTTTTAAAGCAAGCTGAATTTACTGTTTCTGGCGGAGAATGTGCTTGTGATGTTGTTAAAACAGCTGGTCCAGAAGAGGTTAGATTTTGATAAGCTTTGTTATTTTCTAGTTTTTGAAAAAGCACTAAATTTTAGCTTTAAAAAGTCTCTGATAATTTATTAGAGACTTTTTTTATGCGTTTCTTTATTAATTGGATAGTTAAAACAATTTACAAACAAACCGTTTTAGAATCAGCCAATGTTTGAATTTTTATTGTATGGTAAATCTTAAATTGATACCAAAATTAGTAAATGCGGTTACAAATGTTTGTGAGGTATAAGGTTTAGTTAAGTTAGAATCGTAAAACAACCTCAGGTTAAATCGCTGGTTTAATACATAATCTACACTTGGTCTAAAAGTTATATTTTTAGAACCTCCAGAAATCTCAGGGTCGTTAACGTCTGCTCTGTAAATAACAGTTTTGTTATCTCTAACTGCAATGTCTAATTTAATATTCATATCGTTTTTAAGATTCACATTTTTAAATAATCCAAACGGGAATCTAAAATCGGCAGTTCTATAACCAAAGCCGAAAACAAATGCTTGGTCTTTTTGTGATGCCAATTGGCTGTTACTCAAGCCTAAGCTTAATGAACGAGATTTACGATATTCTAAATTAGCCGTCATGTTGTTTTTCATTCTCACATCAATCCCTAATAATGGCACAAATTGTTCAAATAGTGTGATTTGTGAGAACTGTAAGAAAGGTAAAAAATTACCTTCGGCATCTCTTGCGTTTACACCATTATTATTTTCTGAATATCTAATTAAGGAGTTAAAACCGTTTACATTATAGGTAGAACTATAACTGTGTGTAACATCAAAAGACGAAAACAGATTGTTAACCGCTGGTATTTTTACTAAACCGTTATAAGTTAATCGCCAGTTTGGCACAGGTATTCTTGGGAATTTAGACAAGCTAACTTGGTCGGCTGATTTACCACGGTAAGCCGCCAGAAAAGCTGGAATTACTACATCTTGTGACGCTCGGCCATAACCATCGGCATATTCTTGTATTACACCCGTACTGTTTGGGTTGGTTCTTCCTAATCTTTGTGATACTTGCGTTCTATTAGTTAAAAACTGGTTAAATACATTTGATGCATTTGTATTGTTTTTGTCTTTAAATGCTGTGCCTAAAGAGATAATAGAAATGCTATAATCGCCAGAAGTAATTGGACTTAAACTTTCAAACTGGTTGGCTGTGTTGGTGTATCTAAAGTTTGTTGTAAAAACTTGACTATTGTTCTTAAACGCATTGAGTTCTATTCTTAAATCTGGCAAGGGCTCTATTGTACCCCTAAGGTTAAGTTTCTCATTAAGCGATGTTTTATATAGCTGATTTTGTAAAGTATCTTGTGTTAGCCAGCCATTGCTTAAAGCTTTAAATCTGATATCGTTTTGTGAGCCTAAAATAAAATCTAAACCCGGAGCATTAGCATTTAAATCAGTACCTAAATATTGAGATTGTGGTAAATAACCGGGTAAAAATGTACCATCGTTTTTAATATAGGAAGCACTTACCGTTTTAACGCTTGTTAGAATATTTGCTAAAGTTTTGCTTAATCCATTCTCATTACTTGGATTGCTTAATCTACGGTAAATACCAAATTTGTTATACAACAAATTCATATTTAGAGTTGGGTTTATTTGTATAGTTCTAGAGTTTTGAATGGTATTTCCAAAGTCTACATTAGGGTCTTCTAAAGTGATTAGAGGCTCTGTCATCCAGTTAAACTGTGTTTGATATCTTGTTAAAACAGAGATAAAGTCTAATCCCGGGATTTTATTTAAAGGTATGGTATAAGAAAAGCTTAAAGTATGGTTGTAATTGGTGTTACGCCCTAGCTTTTTTAAATTATTCCACAAGGTGTCTCTTACTAAACCGGTAATACGCCCTTCGGGTTCGTCTACTACAGATAAATTAGTAGCATTAAAATCTAATTTTAAAGATTTAGTTAAATCCCAACTTAAACCATACAACCTATTTATCACAAAGTTTTTATTAAAGTTTGTGATAATTGGAATCGCATTGTTAGGGTCGTTATCTCTTAGTGTATTTTCAGAATATAACCTGTTTAATTCGATTCTGAAATTTAAAACTGAAGGTAATAGGCTAAAATTGAAGTCTTTTAATAAATTGAGGTATTTAGATTTTACAACCTTACTAAACGGATTGATGAATTTTGCTGGATTATTATAATCATAACCTAGTGCGCCTCTGTAATTTTTTTGCAGCGTATTAGCATTAATAAAATCGCGGTGATTATATTCTGTGTAAGCGTAGGTTAAGTTCCAATTTTCTATATCCCAAAGATGATTTTTTGCATCGGGGTTAGTTTTAATTTTTCTAACATTAGTAAAGTTAATACTACGTCTTTGAGTATAATCTTGAGCGTAATTATAAATAGAATCTTTAGTTTGTCTTGATACTTCGTTAATGATGTTTTTTAATTCGATATCTGGGTTTTTGGGATCAAATTGTGGAGTTTTTATCTGACTTGAGTAGTTTACAAAAAATGGGATTTTGATTCCACTTTTTTGAGAAAAAAACTTACCTAGCTCTAAACTTGTGGAAACGTCAAAAAACTGGTCATCGGAACGGTTAATTTCACTTACACGACTTTGTAAAGAACCAAAACCAATGGTACTCATATTACCAGAAAGGGTAACATCTCCAAAATCGGCTAGTTTGGCATTTAACCTAGCGGTTGCTGCCCAGCCTCCTCGTTCGTCAAAATCAGTTAGTCGCAACTCGTTAAACCAAATTTCTACATTCTTATCAAAACCATCATCATTTGGTGTGTTGTTGGTTTTTAGTGGATTTATAGCCCCTAATAACAATGTTCTTATTTTACTTAAGTCGGGCTGTCCTTTTATGATGATGGTATTTTCTCCATCGCTATAAGTATAAGGCAGGTTTATTGGCCAAGGTTGCCCGTTTAAAATAGCGTTATTCCTAGCTGTTTTTGCTATTTGCAATAAGCGCAATTCTAAATTAATATTATTCTCTTCGGGCCAAATTAGGTTGGCATCTCTAGAACCTGCTGGAGTTATTTTTGCAGGTATTTGGTATTGATAATAATTGTCTTGAAAATCTATACCTAATCTTATAAATAATTGTAAATCACCATCTCTTAAACCATCACCTTCGGCATGTATATTCATTCTTAATCTTCGGTAAGAACGCATATCGTTAATGGTAGATTTAAATACTCCTTTACCGTAACCATCTCTTAAATTTTTGATGATAACTGATAATGATTGTTCGTTTTGGCGAGTGTCACCTCTAAAGTTAGATATATCTCTTTCTGTTGGAATGCCCGGAGGTATTACATAAGGGATTGGCGTACGTGAGCCATTCTCATCTAAGTTTACAGTACTAACATCAATGGTAGAATTGTCTAATGTAGGGTTAACCACATTAGGATCTGTAATGATTTTAGCCGGCGAGTTTTCTGCGTTAAATCTACGCCACTCCCCACGTACTAACTGCATTCTTGCAAATCTTAAAACAGTAGTATCGGCAAAATCTGTTAAAAACATCCTCATCACACGGATAGACCTAAAATCTTGGATGTTACCCACTTTATTTACAAAGTCTGCTATTGGAACTTTAAACTGGTACCAATTAACAGCTTCTTTGTTACCATTTGCAAGGTTTACTGTAGAGGTAACTTTATCTGTAATATATCCTTGCCCAACAACTAAGTCTCTTGGTCTAATACTAACTTTATATTGGTAGTATTCGTCAGATTTAGATGTGGTATTATCTCTATTAATGTCTTCAGTATCTGGCAATGGTGTAGATGACGCATTCTCAATTCCGGTTTCGTCTAAAGATTGTTGTGATGTTCTACTATTTCCTTCGGTACCATTATAGTTTTCATATCGTTTTAAAATATTAGCGTTAATGGCATCTAAAGAACTTCCTCTATAATAAACAAAATTGTCGTTTGATGGGTCTGTTCTTAATTGTGTAATTGCTGCTGGTGTTAAAACGCTACCAACCTGATTAACAAATGGTTGAAATTTAACTAATTCGTTTTCATTGGATAATCCATCTAAGCCAACATCTTGTTGCCTTCTAGCATCTGGGTTTGTGTCAAACGCTTGTATTACAGGTTGTAATTTAGGTACTCGGCCCCAAACTGTTTCATCTACTTTTGTGGGGTCGTTATCTGCTGGCAAACCGTTTTCTAATCCTTTTCTACCGTCTTTTAATACATCTTCTGATATGTTTCCTAAGTTAATGTAGAAATCGCCACCCTGTGCGTTAGGATTATAAATAAATGGATCTAACAACCAAAACTCTATAAACTCAATGTTTAAAGCTTCAAAATCGGTGGTTTCTATTCTACGCATCATTCCACCCCAGCGGCTTCTTGGGTTTGTTAAAGTACCATTACTATTTAAGCCACTTGTTGCGTAATTGTAAGGCCCTCTTAGCATAGGATAATAAGCTAAATTTAAAGTAGAAATATTAAATACCGAGCCTGTTGGTGTTTGTTTAAACGGAAATACTTCGGGCTCTAAAACCTCTCTTACGTAATGGTTAGATAATTCTGTTTTATTGTTTTGAATATTACTTGGTGTTAAATTATTAGTTCTACTGTAAAAAATAGGATCTATGTTAAAGAAAGATAATTTAGCTCGGTTAAAACCGTATGATAAATCGTTAGTGAGTTGAGCTTCTGAAAATAATTGTGGCGTACCAGATATTGTCCAAACTGATGCTCCTTTTAAATCTATGATAGATCGGCTTCCTTCAAAATCATCAACGTAACTGGCACCACCTTCGCTACCTGCAAAATCTAATGCTTTTGGGTGGCCTGGATTAAACTTTGCAAATTCGCCGCTAAAACTTAAAGAAGATGTTTCTTTAGTTGATAAGAAAGGTAATTTATCTACCATACGGGTAATGAAGCGGCTATTTCCATTATAATTTACATCAAACCCATAAATAGTGTTTGAAATAGATTCTTCGCCAAAATTTACTTTAGCTGTTAAAGGAACTTCTCTAAGATTTAGCATGGTTCCTCCAATATTAAAATTGGGGTTTATCCGATAATCTAGACGGGTACCAAAGAGCGCTTTTTGTTGTATTCCAAAGAGTTCGTTGCTTTCTAGTTTAATTTTAATTTGCTGGCCCGAGTTTAATAAAGCTTCGTTTAGAATTTTAACCCTACCAATATTATAGTCTACGGTATAGTCTGCTCCTTCATTTAGTTTTAAGGTTCCTGCAGTAACCACAACAGAACCTTCGGGAACGTTTATGGCATTGAGCTGAAATTCTGAACTAACTTGAGATTGATAAGTCCCTTTAATGATGTACCTATTTAGGTTTGGAAAAAATTGCGATGCGTTTACTTTAGTAGAGTCATATAAAGGCTGAAAAACATATTTATTAATCAGATTTTGCTCTGTTGACGGATCAAAATTACGGGCTAAATCGGAGCCAAACGGTTCAATAGATGGGAAAATAATTCTTCCGTTTTGCGAGTCTATGGTTAATCCTTCTAAGAAATCAAAAAAACCATCGGGTTGTTTCGAGCCTAACTGATTTAAGCGGTCTAGATTTAATAATTGTATCCATAATTTTCCTTGCGTCTTGGCCCCGTCTTCTATCAAAGGTTTTTCTATCCCAGCGTTATCATCTAACCTAAAAATATTTAATCTAAAATCTGAAGGACTAATTTGATAAGCACCTACCGAATAGATGTTTTTCATCATCAAATCCCAAATAGGTAAATTGGTTTTTACCGTTTCATTTTTAAGCAACTTGGTGTATAAAAGTTGTGGATTATTTGGGTCTACTTGTGTGTCTTGAGAGAATTCGCCTACTTGATATTCTACCCCATTTACTGTGTATCTGTACGATACGGCCAGTACTTCATCGGCGTTAAGCGAATTGTTTAAAGATATGTAACCTAAAACAGGGTTTAATGTAAACTCTCTCTCGGTAAGTTTACGGGCATAAATTAATTTATTGTAATTATCTAACGCACCAGAACTCTGAAAAAAATTATCAATATCTGTAGCGTTTGTAAGTCTAGAAGAAGATGGAATTCGTTGTAGTAAATTATTTGATTGCTGCGCAAAACCTGGCCCCACAAAGCCTGCCGGTAAACTAGAAAAACCAGGCCCGCCTTGTAAAAGGGTGGTGTTATAAGGTTGATTTTCTCCTAAGTCTAAAAAGGCAAGGATATCTCTAGAATCTGTTGTGCTATTACTTCTATTGGTAATCCAAACTTCTATTTTGGTAATATTAACATTAGATTGAATGATAGGGAGGCTAGATAAAGCCCTGTTATAATTGTTTCTAAAGTATTGTGCTAAAAAGTAGTGTTTATTGGCTTCGTAATTATCTGTGCTTAATCTAAATTCGTTTTGTTGTGCGCCATTGGTAATGTTAATTTCTTTAGCTTGTGAGTTTTGTTGCGAGTAAACATTGCTAATTCCTAATCTTCCAAACTGTAATTGCGTTTTTACACCAAATAATGCTTGACTACCACTAATTAATGTAGTGTTTAATGGGAAATTAACTAAACCAGCTTCAATTTTTTTAATAATCTCGTCTTTAGAACCGGTGTATTCTAATTTTACTTGATTCTCGAAATCAAATTGAGCTTCTGTATTATAGTTAAAGTTAATTTTAAGTTTATCGCCAATATTACCCACCACATTGGCTTGTATTCTTTGGTTAAAATCAAAGTTTCCGGTGGTACGTTGTCGCTCGTTAAATAAAGGGTTTTCGTTTCTATTAATTCTACCCGAGAAGGTTAAATCTGCCGATCCACGTGGTTGAATGTTGATCACATCACTACCAAAAATTTTCTCGAAGGTTTTTCCTTTAACTTTAACTTCTGGAATAAATCCTTCTTTTTTTTCTGGTGCACTACTAGCAACTAATGTTTTCCAGTAGGCATTAATAATGTTTTGTTGTTCTAAAGCTTGGTACTCTTTAAAGGTTAGGTAAAGCGGCGCTTTAATTAATTGACCATTAACGGTCTCTTTAATAATGTATTTCTGCGTTTTAGGATCGTACTCTACCGTTTTTTTTATGTTTTGAGGATTTTTAAGAAATAAACCATTTGATGGAAAAGCAGGGGAAGTAAAATAGTCTTTAACAGGATATTTTACTTTAAGCGAGTCGGGTAGTGTTATTTGGGCAAAAGATGTATTGCACACGCCCAAAACCAAATAAATGATACTAATTTTAAAAATTAGAGAAGTAAAATTTATTTTCAAATTGATTTTAGTTTTATGTGTTTTCCCCTAAAGCGTCTTAAGCGTAATTTTTATAATTTGCTCAACAGAGAGTAAATCTGAAGTAGATTTTATTGCTGCATCTACAGCTTTTTCTGCTGTATTTTTCATGAAGCCAAGCATCACCAAAGCACTTAACGCTTCTTCTTTAGAAGTATTATTTACCTTAACAGAAATTAACGTTCCGGAGCCGTCTTTTTGTAGTTTATCTTGTAGCTCAATAATTAATCTTTGGGCAGATTTTGGACCTATACCCTTTATTCTTTTAATCTCATTAATATCTCCTTTGATAATTGCTTCTTCAATTTCTTGCGGAGTTATGGAAGACAACATCATACGGGCAGTGTTTGGACCTATTCCATTTACAGATATTAAATGAAGAAAAAGTTTACGTTCTCCTTCATCGGCAAAGCCAAAAAGAGTGTGCGAATCTTCTTTAACAGATAACCATGTAAAAAGCTTACAGCGCTCTTGATCTTTAAGAGCGCTGTAAGTGTTTAAGGAGATATGAATGTGGTAACCAACTCCTGCCGCCTCAATTACTACATAAGCTGGGCATTTAAAGGTTAATTTACCATCTATATATGCATACATTTATTAAAAATATTAATGTTTAATCTATCTTCCCTGTTTTACTTGTGCATCAACTACAGCTATGCTAACCATATTTACAATTTCTCTTACAGACGAACCCAATTGTAAAACATGTACAGGTTTTGCCATTCCTAATAAAATAGGACCTACAGCCTCGGCACCACCAATCTCTTGTAAAAGTTTATAAGCTATATTTCCAGAATCTAAACTAGGAAAAACTAACGTATTTGCTGGACTATTTTTTAATTTAGAAAATGGAAAATTATCGTTTAGTAAGCCTTTGTTTAATGCAAAATTTGCTTGCATCTCGCCATCTACCATAATACTTGGGTGTTGCTGATGTAAAATGCGCACCGCTTCTCTGGTTTTATGTGGTATTTCACCTTCGTTAGAGCCAAAATTAGAATATGAAAGAATGGCTATACGTGGCTTAATGTTAAATTGCTTTACAGATTTGTTAACCAATAAGGTAATATCAACCAATTCTTCTATAGTTGGGTTTACGTTAATGGTGGTGTCTGCAAAAAACATTGGACCTTTTTTAGTCAACATTAAATACATACCTGCAACTCGGTTTACGCCTTTTTCTGTACCGATTACTTGTAAAGCAGGTTTAACTGTTGATGCATAGTTTTTAGTTAAACCAGAAATTAAGGCATCGGCATCTCCAAACTCTACCATAGATGCGCCAAAATAATTTCTATCACGCATTAACTTTCTAGCTTCGTACAAGGTAATTCCTCTTCTTTGGCGCTTTTTAAACAGAAATTGAGCAAATTTTTCTGTCATTTCTACTTCTTTTAGCGGATTAATGATTTGTACTCCGTCTAGTTCAAGTTCGTTTTCTGCAATAATTTGTTTAATTACTTCTTCGTTTCCTAATAAAATTGGAATCGCAACACCATCATCTTTTACTATTTGGGCAGCTTTTAAAATTTTATAGTTATCGGCTTCGGCAAAAACCACTTTTTTGGGCGATGCTTTAGCTTTGTTATTAATGGCTCGCATTAAAGCATCATCCATGCCCAGTCGCTTTTTGAGATCATCTTTATATTTTTCCCAATTGGTTATCGGATGCCTTGCAACCCCAGATTCCATAGCTGCTTTTGCTACAGCCGGCGCTACGGTGGTAATTAATCTAGTATCTATTGGCTTAGGAATGATGTAATCTTTACCGTATTTTAAATTTTTGGCATTATAAGCCATGTTTACAGCCTCGGGAACATTTTCTTTAGCCAAAGCTGCAATAGCTCTAACTGCTGCAACTTTCATTTCCTCGTTAATAGCGGTTGCCCTAACATCTAAAGCTCCCCTAAAAATATATGGAAATCCCAAAACGTTGTTAACTTGATTAGGATAATCTGACCTTCCAGTAGCCATAATAATATCTTCACGAGTGGCTATAGCTAATTCGTAATCTATTTCTGGATTTGGGTTAGCCATTGCAAAAACGATAGGGTTTTTCGCCATGGTTTTAAGCATATCTGCGGTTAGAACATCAGCAGATGACAATCCAATAAATACATCGACATTATTTATAGCTTCGTCTAGTGTATTTATATCTCTTTTAGTTGCAAATTCTAGTTTTGTGCCGTCTAAATTTGGCCTATCGGCTCGTATAACACCGCTTCTGTCTATCATTACAATGTTTTCTCTTTTTGCGCCTAAAGAAACATATATTCTAGTGCATGAAATTGCAGCTGCACCGGCTCCATTAATTACAATTTTAACTTCTTCTAATTTTTTTTCTTGTAACTCGCATGCGTTAATTAATGCAGCCGCAGAAATGATTGCTGTACCATGCTGATCGTCATGCATTACCGGAATTTTCATTTCGGCTTTTAATCTTTCCTCAATCTCAAAGCATTCTGGTGCTTTAATATCTTCTAAGTTTACGCCACCAAAAGTTGGTTCTAAAGCCTTAACAATCTTTACAAAATCATCAACGTTCTTTACATCTAGCTCTAGGTCAAAAACATCAATATCTGCAAAGATCTTGAATAATATGCCTTTACCCTCCATTACTGGTTTACTAGCTTCTGGACCTATATCACCTAAACCTAATACGGCAGTTCCATTACTAATAACAGCCACTAAATTGCCTTTTGCGGTGTATTTATAAACATCATCGGTATTGTCGGCTATTTTTAAACACGGTTCTGCTACACCGGGCGAGTATGCTAAGGTTAAATCTCCTTGTGAGTTAGTAGGTTTTGTTGGAATAACTTCTATTTTTCCAGGGCGGCCTTGTGAGTGGTAATCCAAAGCATCCTGTTTTCTATTCGTCTTACTCATTTCTTCAGTTTATTCTTGATTGTCGCAAAAATACAATTCTTTGGCGGAGGTTTAAACTTATTTATTTCTTTGGTTACTTTATATTTTTTTATCCAAAAAAAAGAGTCGACTAATTTTACAACTAGCGACTCTAATAACTTTAACCAAACTAATTCTTAAAATTTCCACCTTACAAAAGCTTCCATAGCTTCATAATTTGCTAAACCTAATAAGTCATATTGTATTGCGGTATCTCTATTTCTTTCTTCTGCTCTTACCCAAAACTCTCTGGCATCATCGCCAGGGAAAACGGGACGATCTTTTTGAGATTGGTGCTTAAATATTGCATTTCTTTTCTTTTCTAATTCTTGTGGTGATAAAGGTACAGCCATTTCAATTTCGTGAATATCCCACTCATGCCAAGCACCTCGGTATAGCCAAACCCAGCAATCCTTAGCCCAACTTTCTGTTTTCCTTAGTTCTATCATAGCCAATTTAACGGCTTCGAAACAGATTTTATGTGTGCCATGAGGATCGGCAAAATCGCCTGCAGCAAAAATTTGATGCGGTTTAATTTTTTGTAGAAGTTCCTTGGTTACTACAACATCTTCTTGAGATATCTCGTTTTTTCTACTAGATTTTCTCTTTTCGTAAAACGGCATATCCATAAAGTGGATGTTTTTATCTTTTAATCCGCAGTATCTAGCACCTGCTGTTGCTTCACCTTTTCTAATTAAACCCTTTATTAATCTTAAATCGTTAGGGTCTTTTTGATTTGGATTTTTTTGAGCGATAAATGATTTTAACTTTTTGTAGGTGTTATTTAATGCCTCATCATTTAAGCCTAAGTTTTTAGAAAGATCTATACTAAACTCCATAAATCTTAAAGCATCATTATCCCAAACCGCATTATTACCTGATGTTTGGTAGGCCACATGTACATCATGCCCTTGGTCTACTAATCTAATAAAGGTACCACCCATGCTAATCACATCATCATCTGGGTGTGGTGAAAATATGATAGAACGTTTAATTGCTGGATTTGCCCGCTCTGGTCTTTGACTGTCATCTGCATTTGGTTTACCTCCTGGCCAGCCAGTTATGGTGTGTTGTAGTTGATTAAAAATATCAATATTGATATTATAAACTGGGCCTTTAAGCGTGGCTAGCTGGGCCATACCGTGACTGTTGTAGTCTTCTTCAGTCAATTTTAATATGGGTTTCTCCACAGTTTTGGCCAGCCAAGTCACAGCTTTTTTTATTAAAATATTGTCCCAATTACAGTCTTTAACTTGCCAAGGCGTATCAAAGCGGGTAAGCATAGATGCGGCATCTTGGTCTAAAACAAATTCAACGTTTTCTGATAGTTGTAAATAAGTTGCAGGGACTTCGCTAGAGATTTCGCCTTCTACTGCTTTTTTTATAATTGGAGCTTTTTTACTTCCCCATGCTAGTAGAATTATTTCTTTAGCTTTAAATATTGTTCCTACACCCATGGTGATAGCTTTTGTAGGTACATTAGCTTTTCCGCCAAAATCTTTAGCGGCATCTTTACGGGTTAAATCATCTAAGGTAACCATTCTGGTCCCCGAGTTTGGCGCTGAACCCGGTTCGTTAAAACCAATATGGCCGGTACGCCCAATCCCTAAAAGCTGTAGGTCCAGGCCTCCATAGGCTGTAATTTTCTCTTCATATGCTATACAAAACTGATGAACATCATCGCTTTCTAATGTGCCATTTGGAATATGAATGTTTTTTTGATCTACATCTACATGGTTAAACAAATGCTCATTCATAAACCTAACATAACTTTGTTCTGCATTTGGTTGCATTGGAAAGTATTCGTCTAAGTTGAATGTTACTACATTTTTAAAACTCAAGCCTTCTTCTTTGTGTAGTCTAATCAACTCGGTGTAAACACCAACCGGACTAGCACCTGTTGCTAAACCTAAGACGGTTTTTTCCATCTTTTCGTTTTTTTTGTGAATAATTGCAGCTATTCTTGCAGCTACTTTTATACAAGCATCTTTTTCTGTTTCAAATACTTTTACAGGTAATTTTTCAAAACGGGTTGATTCTAATAGGTTTAGACGAGCCATATCTATTTGTTTGGGAATTCAAATATATAAATGAGAATTTAAATATTTGCGTGTTTATGATATTTTTTTTTCATTTTGCGTTTTATTGCGCATTTAATCATTTAAAACCTATTTCATACCTTAGATTATAGGTTTATAATTATGGAAAAAGGAATCAAAAAACTTTATGAAGTTTCAAAAAAGGACAGTAGATTAATTATAGGTTTAATGTCTGGTACTTCTTTAGATGGTTTAGATGTTGCTTTATGCGTTATTTCTGGTAATGGGTTAAATACACAGCTAGAATTAATAGCTTTTGAAACCTTTGCCTACAATCAAAAAATAAAACAAAAATTGAAGCAATTGAGCTTTAAAGTCCAAAATAATTTAGAAGACATTTGCTTAATGAACAAAGAATTAGCCTGTTTGCATGCACAAATGATTAATCTTTTTTTAGCAAACCATCATGTTAGTTATGAGGAAGTAGACCTGATTGCTAGCCATGGACAAACTATTTTCCATTCGCCACAAAAATTAAGAAGTCAAGATGATATAGGGAATGCAACTTTTCAGATTGGAGATGGAGATCAAATAGCTGTTGAAACAAAAATTATAACGCTTAGTGATTTTAGGCAAAAAAATGTGGCAGAAGGTAAAGAGGGTGCACCCTTAGTTATGTACGGAGATTATTTATTGTATCAAAGTACTCAGGAAAATAGGATTTTACTAAATATTGGCGGAATTGCAAACTTTACCTTGCTACCAATGAATGGTACTTTTGAAGACATCATTTCGACCGATACTGGGCCTGGAAATACTTTAATGGATCAATTTATTTATCAACAAGATGCTAATAAGTTTTATGATCAAAATGCCGAAATAGCTTTAAAGGGTACAATAAATGATGAATTATTAAATGCATTATTAGAACACTCTTTCTTTAAGCAGCCCTATCCTAAGTCTACTGGTCCGGAGTTGTTTAATTTAAAATACTTGAATAAAGCTTTGGAAAATAGCGAAACATTAAACCTTGCTACCGAAGATATTATGGCAACTTTAAATTGGTTTACAGCCTACACAATTGCCCAAGCAATTAAAAATTGTACGGATAAAAGTCTAGATTATAAATTATACTTTAGTGGAGGAGGAATTCATAATCCACTATTAATTAAAAACTTACAGAGACTACTTCCCAATTTTAAATTGAATAATTTTAGCCAAATTGGGTTTAACCCCGATGCTAAAGAGGCAGCCTTATTTGCAATTTTAGCCAATGAAACGATAGCTGGTAATTATGCGGTTTTCTCTAAAAATACTTTAAGTATGGGAAAGATAAGTTTACCAGATTAATAGATTTTCAGATTTAAATTTTTGTAAAGACTTAACTCTGTGTCGTTAGATTGCAGCTCTGTAATAAAATGAGTAATTTCATTTAAGCCACAAACCCTCATTTTCTGAACCGAGTTTAGTTTTTCTGCTATACTTAAAATCACAATTTTAGAAGAGCATTTAATCATGGCTTTTTTTACTTGCACAACTTCCCAGTCAGAATCGGTAATTCCTTCTTTGATGTCAATTCCGTTAGCGCCTAAAAAACACATATCTACTTTTATTTCAGATAAATCGTTAATTACGCTTGCACCAATATTTATTTGAGCATTTTTTGAAAGTTGCCCTCCTATTAATATAACTGTTAGCTTGGAATGCTCTGCTAACTCTAAAGCAACTAGTGGGCTAATAGTGAAGAAGGTTGCCTCTAAATTAGATGGAATTAATTTTGCTAATTCTATCATGGTAGTTCCACCCCCAGTGAGTATTACCATGCCCTCTTTAATTAATTCGATGGCTTTTTTTGCAACTATTTTCTTTGCGTCTTGTGCATACACTTCATTTTTTTCAAAAGGGAAATGAAAAGATTTTGACAATGCCCCACCATGTACTTTTAGTAATTTTCCGCTATCAGAAAGTTCATTTAAATCTCTTCTAACGGTATCTTCAGAAACATCTAATTGCAAACTCAAATCTGAGGATAATACTTTATTATGTAAATTTATTTGACGCATAATAAATGCATGTCTTTCTTTTTTAAGCATAAATATTTTAAAGAAATTTTTTTAATCTAATGTATGGTTTTTTCTTTTGATAATAAAAGTGCAAAATTATGCAATATATAAGGTTTAAAACCAATTAAAAACGTAAGCATATCTCCCAATTTATCCTGATATAAGTTATTATGATGTTATTAAATCGGGCAATTTACTGTAAATGTGTTGTTTGTACACTTTGTAAATCAAAAATAAATATCAAAAAAATTTGCGTTTTTGTGCAATTTATTCAATCTTTATAAAGTCAATTCTTTAAAACCTGCAAGTTCAAAGAATTAATCAACTTACTTAACTCAAAAAAATATGAAAAAAAATTTACTCATGTTACTTTTTGGAATGTTATTTTTAATTGGCCAATCATATGCTCAAGAAAAAGTAATTACCGGAACAGTAACATCCGCAGATGATGGGATGCCGCTACCAGGTGTTTCTGTAAAAATTAAAGGATCAACAGTTGGTGTGCAAACCAATATTGATGGAAAATATTCCATAAGATCAAAAAATGGTGAAATAATAATTTTCTCTTTCTTAGGGACAGTAAGTCTGGAAAAAACTGTAGGAAGCACTAATGTTATCAATGTAGCATTAACTCAAGACACAAAATCTTTAAATGAAGTAGTAGTAACTGCCTTGGGACAAACCATACAACAAAGAGCACTGGGAACATCGCAACAAAGTGTTAAAGGTGCTGATATTGCAGGTACACAAAGAGAAAACTTCATCAATGCGCTTCAAGGGCGAGTAGCGGGAGTAGAAGTTACAAGTACATCTGGTGTACCTGGTGCATCATCATCTATTACTATTAGAGGCGTAAGTTCTATTAGTGGAAGCAATCAACCACTATTTATAGTAGATGGATTACCTATAGACAATAAAACATTAAACACATCAGTATTCTTCTCAGAGAATAGTTCAACAACCTCGCAGGCCAATAGATCTAATGACTTTACAAATAGATCTTCGGATATTAACCCAGAGGATATAGAAAGTTTAGTTGTATTAAAAGGTCCAGAAGCTGCTGCTCTATATGGAATTGATGCAGCAAACGGAGCTATTGTAATTACCACAAAAAGAGGTAAAGTTGGCACTGGCGTAATTGATTATAGCAACAGTTTTAGAATAGAATCTCCTAGAGGAAGACCGGAAATTCAAAGAGAATATGGGCCTAATGCTGTAGGCACAAGTACATTCTTATATTTTGGAGACAAGTACCCTGCAGGGACTAAATTTTATGATAACATTGACGCATTCTTCAAAACAGCCTTAACACAAAAGCATAATCTTTCTTTAAGCGGTGGAGCAGATAATGTTACTTATAGGATTTCGAGTTCATTTACAAATCAAAACGGAGTAGTTCCGAATTCTAAATATGATAGAATAAATGTTACTGGTGCTACACAAGCAACTTTAAATAAGTGGTTAAAATCTGATTTATCATTAAGCTATTCTTATGCAAATAACGATCAACCTAGAAAAGGTGCTGGAGGGCCATTAATAGGTTTATTAGTTTGGCCACAAACAGATGATGCCGCAGATTATCTCACACCAGCAGGCACAAGAAGAAGATTAACTACTCTTACAGCTAATAACGAGGTTGATAATCCTTATTTTAATGTAAATAAAAATCTAACAAACTCTAAAAATAACAGATTTATAACCAATTTGGGATTAACCATTACTCCTTTTAAATGGGGTAATTTAAAATCAAACATTGGGGTTGATAATTATACCAATCAAAATATTATCACAAGACACCCAGAGAGTACTGCGGGTTTTGCGTTTAAAGGGATCTTAGATATTGCTAATGATATCACAAGAAATATAAACGTTCAAAACCTGTTTAACATTAATAAGTTTAAACTTGCTAAAGATATTTCTTTTAATGCTACACTAGGGCAATCTCTTCAAGACTTAAGGAGTAATACAGATGCGCTTTATGGAGAAGGGTTTTTAGAGCCTGAGTTTGTATCAGTAAATAATACAGCAATAAGAAATGCTAAAAGTTCTTTAATAAGAAGACGATTGGTAAGCGCTTTCTATACTGCAACTTTTTCTTATAAAGATTATTTATACGTAACCACAACAGGAAGAAATGACTGGACATCTACAATTCCTGCAGGATCCAATTCATTCTTTTATCCTTCTATTTCAGGTAGTTTTGTATTTACAGACGTTCCATTACTTAAAGGGATACAAAAATATATTTATTCAGGTAAATTAAGAGCTGCTTATGCGCAAGTAGGTAGAGACGCTAGACCATATTCTTATGTACCATCTTTAGAGTTTAAGGCAACTGTAGGTGGTGGTTATGGTTATGGTTTTACAGGTCCAAATCTAGCCCTTAAGCCAGAATTTGCAGAATCTTACGAATTTGGGACAGAATTAGGGTTTTTTAAAGATAGATTGGGTTTAGATGTTACAGTTTACAGAAAAGAAACTATAGACCAAATTATTAATGATTTAAGAGGGAGTTATGCAACTGGGTATATCTTATTTAATCTAAATGGTGGAAGTACTAGAAACCAAGGATTAGAAATATCATTAAGAGGCACACCTATAAAAAATAAAAACTTCTCTTGGGATGTATTAACAAATTTTGAAAGTGCGAATGGAAAAGTTTTAGCATTACCAAATGCAGTTCCAGAATCTTATGTTTCTGATACATGGTTATATGGTAACGTAAGAAATGGTAATTCACCAGGTAATTCTACTCGATCATTAACAGGGTTATTCTATTTAAAGAATAATAATGGTGATATCCTTATTGATGCAACAACTGGATTACCTTTAAGGTCAACTACTTTTACAGATGCTGGATATGACAGACAGCCAGATTTCACAATTGGTTTAAACAATAGTTTTAAGTACAAAAACTTTTCCGTTTCATTCTTATTGGATTTTAGAAAAGGTGGAGACATATTAAATGCTACACAGCAATTCTTAACTGCAAGAGGCTTAAGTATGCAAACTTTAGATAGAATGGAACCAAGAGTAATTGCTGGGGTTTTAAGAGACGGAAAAGAAAATACCGCAACTCCTACTAAAAACAACATTGTGATTGTACCAAACTATCAAACCGGATATTATACTGGTATTAGCGAAGAGCTGTTTATAGAAAAAGATATCAATTGGATGAGATTAAGAGATGTAACTGTTAATTATAAGCTGCCTGCAACATTACTTAGCAGACAAAAATTAGTAAAAAATGCAAGCATATTTGTAACAGGTACAGATTTATTTTTAATAACTAACTATTCTGGTTTAGACCCTATTGTTAATGGAAATTCAGCTGCGGTTGGTGGTTCTGGTGGAGCAGGTATAGATTATGGAAACTTTCCAATCCCGATGGGAATTAATTTAGGTGTTAGAGTTGGATTTTAATAAGGAGATTTTAAGATGAAAAAATTATTTATCATGTGTTCAATTGCCTGCCTAGTATCGGTAAGTAGTTGTAAAAAATATTTAGACGTAAACGTCAACCCCAATGCGCCACAACAAGTATCTGCAAATTTATATTTAGCACCAATGCTTCACTGGATGGTTACATCTCCACAGTTTGATGCAAGATTTATTGGTAGATACACACAAAATTGGTATTTACCTGGCACAGCTATTTCTACATGGGACAGACAAGGTTACGATGCTACAAGTGATAACGGAGGTCAATTATGGCGTGATGTGTATTGGAGCTTAGGTCAAAATTTAGTGGATATGACTAAAAAAGCCGAGGCTGAACAGCGTTGGGACTTACTGGGTGTTGCACAAATACTAAAAGCTTGGGGATGGCAATCTTTAACAGATGTTCACGGAGAAATCATCATCAAAGAAGCAGTAGATGCTAGTAAAACTCAGTTTACTTATGATAGTCAAGAATTTGCTTATGAGGAGATTAGACGATTATTAACTTTAGCCATTGCCAATTTACAAAGAACAGACGGAGCTGTAAATGCCTCTTATTTAGCCGTTGGCGATAAAATTTATAATGGTGATAGAACAAAGTGGCTTAAATATGCTTACGGTCTATTAGCTAGAAATCTAAGTCATTATTCAAACAAAACAGCTCTTTATAAGCCTGATGATGTCATAGATGCTGTAGATAGGTCTTTCGCAAGTAATGCAGATGATCTACTTTTAACATACACCAATACAGCTAATGATGACACCAATTTTCATGGTCCTCGCCGTGGGAATATGCCTAATTATCGTCAAACGCAATTCATAGTAAACTTGATGAATGGAAGCCAGTTTGGCGGTGTAGATGACCCCAGAAGAACTAGAATATTATCTCCTTCACCTGATGGAGTATATAGAGGATTAGATATTAATGTTATAAATTTTGGAGCATTAACTACTGCACAGAGACCTAATAATCTTTGGGGATATGCAGCAAATATTTCATCTGGAGTGCCTACAAGGTATATTTTTGACGATAAAACTAAAATGCCTGCAATGACTTACTCTGAATTGCAATTTATAAAAGCCGAAGCTGCCTATAGAAAAGGAGACAAAGCAACCGCTTTAACTGCATACAGAAATGCAGTTTCTTCACATATAGATTTTGTAAATGCGAGGAATACAGATAATGGACAAACACCTTTAGCAATTAGTGCGATTGAAAAAGCAAATTTCTTAGCTAACGTCAATATCATTCCAACAGCTCCAAATTTAACTTTGTCTCACATTATGTCTCAAAAATATATTGCATTATGGGGCTGGGGACATTTAGAAACTTGGATGGATTTAAGAAGGTATAATTATACTGATGTTGAAACAATAACTGGTAAACAAGTTTTCTTAGGCTTTGGTATTCCAACAGCATTATTCGGAGATAATAGTAACAAAACTGCACAAAGAATTAGACCAAGATATTTTTCAGAATATGTATGGAATGTTGCTAGTTTAGAAGTTGTTGGCGGTTTAGCTCTAGATTTTCATACCAAACCATTATGGATCACACAACCTTAAATTTTAGAACATGAAAAAAATATTAATATATATAGCAGTTTTTAGTGCTGCAATAATCACATTTTCATCATGTGAAAAAAGTGCTGTACAAGTAATTGATGCACCACCAAATGGGCCATTAGTAAGGTTTTACAATTTTGCCATTAACGGACCAAGTGTAAACTTTTTTGCAAATGATATTAAAGTTTCTGCAACAAACTCTGCAACAGGGATAGAAGCACTAACAGGGGTGAATTTTGGTGGAATATTCCCTGGTAATAATAATTACGTTTCAATAGCTAGCGTGGGAAATGTTACTCTAAAATCAATAACGCCATCAACGGCCACTGTTAATCCTAATACAACTGTAGCTAATTTATCAGCAACTTTAGAAACTGGAAAATACTATTCATTTTATACCAGTGGAGTTTTTGATGCCACAGCAAAAACATCATCAGGATTTGTTATTGAAGATGTAGTACCAGCAGTGGATACTTCTGCAGCATATGTTAGATTGGTAAATACTGTCCCAAATGCAAATATTAGTGGGTTTGATTTAAAGGCATTAAACACCACCACAAACGAAAACATAACCATTGCTGGAGTAACAGCATATCAATCGGGTTCTGTTTTTGTAAAGGTTCCAAATGGGGTGTATAACTTAACTTCTATTAGCACAAATACTCCAACTAGTTATACCATTACAAGAACAGCTGTCTCTTTTGCCAAAGGGTTAGTTTATACCATAACTACTAGAGGCGATGCTACTTTAACAACTGGAGCAAATGCTAGAGCTTTAGATTTAACTAGAAATAGATAGTAAAAAAATAGTGTTAAATTATAAATCCTCTTCCTTTAATTAGGGAGAGGATTTTTTTTGCCCTCATATTTTCTACCATTCATCCTTTAAAAGCCTCCACTCATCTAAAAACCCTTCAAAAAATAACGCTTATGCCACACTTTTATGCTGTTAAACAAAATTAACAGCATCATGAAAAAGTTTATCCTTATCTTAATTAGTTTCATTAGCATAGGCGCAAGCCAAGCACAAACAATCATTAGCGGAAGCGTAAAAGATAGTAAAGCCAAAGCAATTGCTGGTGTAAGTATAGCTATAAAAAATTCTTATGACGGAACAAGTTCTGATAGTACTGGTAATTTTAGTTTTAAAACTGCAGAAAAGGGTGAGCAATGGATTATTTTCTCGGCAGTCGGTTTTGGGACTGATAGCGTAAAGATTAACATCGCCAATCAAAATTTACAACTTAACTTAATTTTAAAAGAAAAACTAAACGAACTAAATGCTGTGGTAATTAGTGCCGGCACTTTTGAAGCTAGCGATACAAAAAGAGGCGTTGTTTTAAACTCGCTTGATGTTGCTACTACCGCTGGTGCGCAAGCTGATATTTATGCTGCTTTACAAACATTACCAGGTACACAACCTGCTGCCGGAGAAAATGGATTGTTTGTTAGAGGAGGTTCGGCTGCAGAAGTAAACACCTATTTTGATGGTATGCTCATCAAAAATCCGTTTAACACACAACTGCCAGATATTGCATCGAGAGGAAGATTTAGTCCCTTTTTATTTAAGGGAACCACATTTTCTGCTGGTGGTTACTCTGCCGTTTATGGCCAAGCATTATCATCTGCTTTAATCCTAGAAAGCAAAGATTTACCTGCTAAAAGCACAACAGATGTTTCTATCATGACGGTGGGTTTAGGCTTAGATCAAACCATAAAGTTTAAAAACTCGGCTTTAACCATCGGCGCTAATTATATTAATTTAAAGCCAGCTTTTGCAGCTTTTAAGCAAGATGTAGATTGGCAACAAGAGCCACAATCTGAAGGCGGAACAGTGTTTTATAAAGTTAAAACCTCTAAAACTGGACTTTTAAAAGCTTACGCCGAGTATAGCAATGCCAATGTAAGTCTCAATACATTAGATTTAAACACCCAAGACAATAGCTTTTTTAGCAACAGCAATAATAACTTTTATAGTAATGTTAATCACCAAGATTATTTAGGCAATAATTGGAGAATTAATAGTGCCATATCTACCAGCAACAATAAAGACAACGGTTTACAAGCTATAAATAACTACGGACGTAGAGATGAGCTTACTCAAGCCAAAACAACCATCACCAGATATTTAGGAACATTATCGACCATCAAGTTTGGTGCAGATTTTATGCACAGCAAACGTACTGAAGAATGGAACGGACTAAGCAGAAATTATAGCGACAACTTAACATCTGTTTATGCCGAAGGCGATTATTTTATCTCTAATGCCTTAGTAGCAAGAATAGGCTTTAGGGCAGAGCATTCTGATTATTTAAATGCTAATAATATTGCGCCAAGGTTATCATTAGCTTATAAAACAGGTAAAGCCAGTCAGGTTTCTTTAGCATATGGCCAGTTTTTCCAAAACCCAGAAGACCAGCATATGGTTCTTACTCGCAACTTAAATTTCCAAAAAGCAACACACTATTTAGCTAATTACCAAAAAATGGCTAACGGACAAACTTTTAGAGTAGAAGCTTACTACAAAAAATATACAGATTTAGTTAAAACTAATCCATTGGTAAATAACAACGGCTTTGGTTATGCTAAAGGCATCGATTTGTTTTGGAGAGACAAGAAAACTTTTAAAGGTGTAGATTACTGGGTGTCTTACTCTTACTTAGATACCAAAAGAGATTTTCAGAATTATCCAACATTAGCAACACCACAATTTGGCGCAAAACATAGTCTAAACATAGTTTACAAGCAGTTTTTTACCAAATTAAAATCATACGTAGGGGCAACATATAGCTTAGCATCTGGCAGACCATATAATAATCCAAATGAAGTTGAATTTATGGGCGAACGCACTAAAGCTTTTCAAAATTTGAGCATAAACGTGAGCTATTTAACCAGAGTTTTTGGAAATTATACAGTCTTATATACATCTGTAAGCAATTTACCAGGTTTTAGAAACCAGTTTGGCTACAACTACTCGCAAGACGGTAGCCAAAGAAGAGCTATTGAGCCTGCCGCATTAAGAAACGTTTTTGTAGGCTTATTTATCACAATTGGAGATGATACTTATAAGAATTAAACAATAAAATTAAGCTGAAAGCGCAAGGCAAAAAGCAAATTAAAAGGAGAATAATTAGGGCGTTCGAGCGGGCTTTACACTATATCTTTTTTTGTTACCCTGAGCGGAGTCGAATGGCGCACAAAAAAAGGATACCGTTTCAATCCCTAACGCAAAACCCAAACAATTTACCATTTACCATTCACTAATGACTAATGAGCTAATTAAACTAATGAACTAACAAACCAACTAACTAATAACTAACAAACTAAAATAAAAATCATGAAAACTAAAATCACAAAAACAATCGCAATCTTATTTATCCTATTTGTAGGTAGTGTTAACGCTCAAGACGCTAAATACATGGCGGCTATGCAAACCAGTTTACAACAATTTGGTGCAGCAAAAACTTCGGCAGATTATGTGGCTTCGGCAAACAAATTCGAGCAAATAGGAACATTAGCAAAAACAGAATGGTTACCTTTTTATTACGCGGCTTTTGGTCAATTATTAAACAATACGCTTTTAACAAAGCCAGAGGAAAAAGAGGCTTCACTAGCAAAAGCTGCTGAAATGATAGCAAAAGCAGAAGGAATAAATCCGGCGGAAAGTGAAATATTTACCTTAAAAGGTTATATTACATTTATGCAGATTTATTTAGACCCTATGACTAAAATGCAGACAGAAGGACCAAAAGCAATGGCACTATTAGGTAAAGCAAAAGCGTTAAACCCAGCAAATCCACGTCCTTATTATATTGTTGCTCAAAATATGTTTTACACACCCGAAGCTTTTGGTGGAGGTAAAAATGCTGCAAAACCAAGATTAGAAGAAGCAGCAGCAAAATTTGAAGCTTTTAAATTAGCAAATCCATTAATGCCAAATTGGGGGAAAGAGCAAAACCAGGGTTTATTAGATCAATGTAAATAAATACTATTAATCAAAAAAGCCTCAATTTGATATCAAATTGAGGCTTTTTTTATTGAATTATTTTTTAAAACAATTTAAAACCAACACTTAAATGTAACAAGCTTTGGCTTTGTCCTTTGTTTTGGTTAATATCTTGCAAACTGGTTTCATATCTTAAATCAACAGACAAACTTCCTAAATCTAAACCTGCACCTACTTGTCCGTTAACCACAAAATCTTCGTATTTATAAAAATTTGGGTTAGTGGCTTGCGCAAAGGCACCATCATCATCACTTAAATTAAATTGTAATGCCGGGCCAGCCATAATTCTAAAATTGGTACTTTCTTTACCAAACTTTTTACCAATTAAAAGTGGAACATCTACAGTAGTAAATTTTTTTTCTACTTCTTGACGTATAGCTGTTGCGCCACTTCCTGTTGTGATTGTAAACTGAGATCCCTTAGAGCCTAAATAAACTTCGGGCTGTAGATAAATACCTTTCCCAATTCTTGCCCAAGCACCTGCTTGGTAGCCCAAAACGCCAGATTCTTCAAATTCGTTGTTTTGAGCTTTTATGGTATTGTAATTTAATCCGGCTTTAATACCAAAATTAAATTGTGCAAACGATGCTGAAGATGCAAAAAGCAAAACAGCAACAATCATTATTAACTTTTTCATAATTCTACTTTTTTAAGAGTTTAAAACTTTACAAGAGCAAATTTATTGTAAAGTTTTAAACTTTTGTAAGTAGAAACACTTATTTTAAGTTGCTTATTCTAAAACTACAGCTGTTCCACTTGCCGATACCATCAACATACTTCCACCACTACCCATAGTTTCGTAATCTAAATCAATTCCCACTACTGCGTTTGCGCCTAAACGAGCAGCGTAATCTTGCATTTCTGCCAAGGCAATGTTTTTTGCTTCTCTTAATCCTTCTTCATAAGAGCTCGATCTTCCGCCTACAATGTCGGTAATACTTGCAAAAAAATCTTTAACAAAGTTTGCCCCTATAATAGCTTCGCCAGTAACAATACCCAAGTATTTTACAATTTTTTTTCCTTCAATGTTGTTTGTTGTTGTAGTAATCATGTCTTTTATTTTTTTCTTGTTAAGACCTCAAATGATTATAAAAGTTACAAATCATAAAATCCAAATTGCTTAAAACAATTATCAATTAAATCTTATTTTTGAAACTATGGATAATCCAAAAACATACATTATTAGCGGTGCAGGTAGCGGAATTGGAAGGTCAATAGCCGCTCAGTTAGCACAAGAAGGGCATCAAATTATTTTAGTAGGAAGAAACTTAGATCATTTAAATCAAACTAAAGAACTTCTTAAAGGTCAAGATCATATTGTTTTAAATTTTGATATTGCTACAAAAGAAGCTAATATTTCAGCTGCTAAATCTATAACGAATTTAAGTATTGATGGAATTATTGCAAATGCTGGTGTAGGTGGAGAGAATAATTGGGGAGACCACGATAGATGGAACGAAATTATCAATACCAATTTAACAGGGACTTACAATTTTGTGAATGCTTTTTTACCAAACCTTCAAAAATCTGATAGCAGCACCAAACAAATTATAATAACTTCTTCTGTTTTGGCAAGGTTAGGAGTAGCAAATTATACGGCATATTGTGCTTCTAAAGCGGGTTTATTGGGTTTAATGCGCTCTTGGGCGGTTGAGTTTGCACCTAAAAATATTTTGGTAAATGCCATTGCACCGGGCTGGGTTGATACCAATATGGCGCAGGAAGGCTTACAAGGCATTGCCGATGGTATTGGTATTACAAAAGCTGATTTTTTTGATATGGCTATGCAAAGTGTCCCACTAAAAAAAATGAGTCAGCCACAAGAAATAGCCGATTTAGTCTCTTATTTATTAAAACAACAATCAATTACCGGACAAACTATAGATATTAATGCAGGCTCGGTAATGAATAGTTAATTTTTAATCTGATAAACGTCTTGCATTATTTTAGCTGTTGCACCAATATTTTGGTTAACAAATGTTTTAGCTGATTGTCCTGTTTGTGCTCTAAAACTTTGATTGTCCATCAATTTATTTAAAACTTGCTCTAGCTCCTCGTAATTCGAAATGCTAAAACCCGCTTTTTGCGTTATCAAGCTTTTGGCTTCATCAAATTTTTGATATTTAGGTCCAAAAATCACGGGTAAACCCCAAGCAGCAGCTTCAAGCGTATTGTGTATACCAGCACCAAAGCCACCTCCTATAAAAGCAATATCAGCGTAAGCATAAACAGAAGAAAGCATTCCAATATTATCAATAATCAAGATTTTGAAGTTCTTTAAATCAGTTTGTTCGTCTATTTTAGAGTATCTAATTACTTTATCATTTAATAAATTTAAAAAACCAGCAATTTTAGTTTCTGAAATTTCATGAGGAGCAAAAATAAATTTCCAATCGTTTTTATGCTTGTTAATATATTCTACAATTAATGCTTCATCTTCGGGCCAAGTACTCCCTCCAATAAATAGGTTTTTGTCTTGTTTAAACTGTAAAATTTCTGGAAAATCTTTTTTGTTTTTAGCAATATCACTTACACTATCAAATCTGGTATCTCCAGTAATACTATGATTTTTAATGCCTATGCTATTTAATAGAATAGCCGAATTTTGGTCTTGTACATAAAAATGATTGACATAGCTCAGTATTTTTCTAAAAAAGCTGCCATAAAATTTAAAAAATATCTGGTTTTCTCTAAATATTGCAGAAGTTAGGTATATAGGAATTTGTTGTTTATTAGTCTCTTTAAAGAAATGAAACCAATACTCGTATTTGTTAAAAAAAGCAATTTCTGGGGTATAAATTCTTAAAAAATCTTGTGCATTTTTTTGAGTATCAAGCGGAAGGTATAGAACATAATTTGCCAAGTTTGTGTTTTTTCTAACCTCATACCCAGATGGTGAAAAAAATGTGATAATAATTTCCTTTTCAGGATAGTTATTTTTAAAATATTGAAGCAGTGGTTTTCCTTGTTCAAATTCACCTAAAGATGCAAAATGAAACCAAACTTTTACAGTAGAGTTGTTTACTTGGTGTTTTTGTTTCCAGTTTTTTCTACCACTAATCCATAGTTTAGCTTTTTTATTAAAGACAGAAAACAGCAAAACAAGTAAAAAATAAGCTTTAATTCCTATGTTATATAATATTGGCATTTAAGTTTGATTTATTAACTTCGTCAAGTTTATTAAAATAAAACATAAAGTAGAGAAATATATATGAAAATTGCAGTAATTGGGACGGGATATGTAGGTTTAGTAACCGGTACATGTTTAGCCGAAACCGGTAATAGTATCACATGTGTAGATATTGTTGAAGAAAAAATAGCTAAAATGAAAGCCGGTAAGCTTCCAATTTACGAGCCAGGTTTAGATATATTATTTCATAGAAACATAGAACAAGGTAGGTTAACTTTTACCACTAATTTAGCAGAAGCCATTAAAGATGCTGTAATTATATTTCTTGCTTTACCTACGCCTCCAGGTGGCGATGGAAAAGCAGATTTAAGTTATGTTTTAGGTGCAGCAAAAGACATTGCAAATTTAATTACCGATTATAAAGTAATAGTTACAAAATCTACCGTACCAGTGGGTACAGCAGATAAAGTAAGAGCAGTTTTTGAAGCCAATACCAAAGTATTTGTAGATGTAGTTTCAAACCCAGAATTTTTACGCGAAGGGGTTGCCGTAGATGATTTTATGAAGCCGGATAGAGTGGTAGTAGGTACCCGTAGTGATAGAGCTAAAAAATTGATGGAAGAATTATATGCACCATATGTACGTTCTGGAAACCCAGTTATTTTTATGGATGAGCGTTCATCAGAATTGACAAAATATGCTGCTAACTCGTTTTTAGCTACAAAAATTACTTTTATGAACGAGGTCGCTAACCTTTGCGAATTGGTAGGTGCAGATGTTGATATGGTACGTAGAGGAGTAGGAGCAGATGATCGTATTGGTAAAAGATTTTTATTCCCTGGAATAGGTTATGGCGGTAGTTGTTTTCCTAAAGATGTACAGGCATTGGCCTTATCTGCTCAAGAATACGACTACGATTTTAAAATCCTAAACTCGGTAATGGAGGTAAATCAAACCCAAAAACTAAAAATTGTAGAGAAAATGATGAAGTACTACAATAACGATGTTAAAGGGAAAAAATTTGCACTTTGGGGTTTAGCTTTTAAACCCGAAACTGATGACATTAGAGAAGCCCCAGCACTTTATATTATAGAAGAATTAACCAAGGCCGGAGCAGAGATTGTAGCTTATGATCCTGAAGCTATGGAAAACGTTAAAAACTTAATGGGTAATAAATTGGCTTTCGCCGATGATGCTTATCTAGCCGTAGAAGGTGCTGATGCACTAATTATAGCAACAGAATGGCAAGCTTTTAGAAATCCAGATTTTACAAGAATAGCAAATAGTCTAAAAACTAAAACCATTTTTGATGGTCGTAATTTGTACGATTTACATAAAATGATAGACTTAGGATTTTATTATAATAGTATTGGAAGAGCTACAGTAGAAGCATAAACATGAGAAAGAAAAGAGTATTAATTACAGGAGCAGCCGGATTTTTAGGTTCTCACCTTTGCGATAGATTTATTAAAGAAGGTTATCATGTTATTGGAATGGATAATTTAATAACTGGCGATTTATCTAATATAGAACACCTTTTTCCACTATCAGATTTTGAATTTGCTCACCACGATGTTTCTAAGTTTGTACACGTTCCAGGAGAGTTAGATTATATTTTACATTTTGCATCGCCAGCAAGTCCTATTGATTATTTAAAAATCCCTATTCAAACTTTAAAAGTAGGTTCGTTAGGAATTCATAATTTATTGGGTCTAGCCCGAGAGAAAAAAGCAAGAATTATTATTGCTTCGACATCAGAAGTTTATGGCGACCCAAATTGTAACCCGCAGCCTGAAGAATATTGGGGAAATGTAAATCCGGTAGGCCCACGTGGGGTTTACGATGAAGCAAAGCGTTTCCAAGAAGCCATTACTATGGCTTATCATACCTTCCATGGTTTAGAAACTAGGATTGTAAGAATTTTTAATACTTACGGACCGAGAATGAGATTAAACGATGGACGAGTGTTACCAGCCTTTATTGGACAGGCCTTACGTGGTGAAGATTTAACAGTTTTTGGTGACGGTACACAAACGCGTTCTTTTTGTTATGTAGACGATTTAGTGGAAGGAATTTATCGTTTATTATTATCTGATTATGCTCAGCCAGTAAATATCGGCAACCCTGATGAAATTACCATTGGTCAGTTTGCCGATGAAATTATCAAATTAACTGGTACCAATCAAAAAGTAATTTACAAACCACTTCCGCAGGATGATCCAAAACAACGCCGACCAGATATTACAAAAGCAAGAGCACTTTTAAATTGGGAACCAAAAGTGAATAGAGCAGAAGGTTTAAAAATCACCTACGAGTATTTTAAAACTTTATCTAAAGAGCAATTAGAAAAAATTGATCATAAAGATTTTACTAGCTACAATAAATAAACAATGAACAAAAAAATTTTAGTAACCGGTGGAACTGGGTTTATTGGCTCACATACCGTAGTTGAACTTTACAATGCAGGTTATACACCCGTAATTGTAGACGATTTATCAAATTCGTCTATCAAAATTTTAGATCAAATAGAGAAAATAATTGGTTATAAGCCAGAGTTTCATCAATTTGATTTATGCGATGAAGCTAAAACAGCAGCATTCATCAAATCTAATCCGGATATTAAAGGAATTATTCATTTTGCAGCTTTTAAGGCTGTAGGTGAATCTGTTCAAAAACCTTTAGCATATTATAGAAATAACTTTTTTTCTTTAATTAATTTGCTTAGTCCTTACAAAGAAGCGCCAATAAATTTTGTTTTTTCTTCAAGTTGTACTGTTTATGGTCAGCCAGACTCATTACCTGTCACAGAATCTGCGCCAGTGAAAAAGGCAGAATCTCCTTACGGAAATACTAAACAAATTGCTGAAGAGATTTTAGCAGAAACTGCATCCGTTAATAACAACTATAACATTGTTGCATTAAGATATTTTAATCCGGTTGGAGCACACGAAACTGCATTGATAGGCGAATTGCCAATTGGAGTGCCTCAAAATTTAGTTCCTTTTATTACGCAAACCGCAATAGGTAAACGAGAAAAAATCACAGTTTTTGGTGATGATTATAACACACCTGACGGCAGTTGCATTAGAGATTATATCCATGTAGTGGACTTAGCCAAAGCACATGTGGCTGCAATTAAACGAATGGAAGAGGGTAAATCTGAAGATAATTACGAAGTGTTTAATATTGGCACAGGTAAAGGGACCACTGTTTTAGAGATTATTAATGCATTTGAAAAATCTACTGGACAAAAATTGAATTATACCATAGGCCCTCGTAGAGGCGGTGATATTGAACAAATATTTGGCGATGCTACAAAATCAAGCGAAATACTTGGCTGGACAGCAGAACTGAATGTAGAAGACATGATGAAATCTGCTTGGGAATGGGAAAAATATATAGCAGAAAATCCTTTTTAATAAAGATTTGAGATATGAGTACTGAGATATGCGACCTATAAATCCGGTTAGCCTTCTCTGTACTCAAATCTCAATACTCAAATCTTATCAAATGAAAATACTCATCACCGGCGGTGCCGGTTTTATTGGTTCACACGTAGTGAGACGTTTTGTGACTACTTATCCAAACTATCAAATCGTTAACTTGGATAAATTAACCTATGCAGGAAATCTCGAAAATTTAAGAGATATTGAAAATGCCGCGAATTACAAATTTGTAAAGGGCGATATTGTTGATGCTGCTTTTATTCAAAATTTATTTGAAACTGAGCAATTTGATGCAGTAATACATTTAGCTGCCGAATCTCATGTAGATAGATCGATTAGCAATCCCTTAGAGTTTGTAATGACCAATGTTGTCGGAACTGTAAATTTATTAAACGCAGCTAAAAATACTTGGAAAGGAAGTTATGATAGTAAGAGATTTTACCATGTATCAACAGACGAGGTTTATGGAACATTAGGCGAAGGAACAGAAATGTTTACAGAAACCACCGCTTATGATCCTCATTCTCCATATTCTGCATCTAAAGCTAGTTCAGATCATTTTGTAAGAGCGTATTATGATACTTACGGAATGGATTGTGTAATTTCTAACTGCTCAAATAACTACGGTTCGTTTCATTTCCCTGAGAAATTAATCCCACTTTCTATTCACAATATCAAACAAAATAAACCGATTCCAATTTACGGAAAAGGAGAAAATATTAGAGATTGGCTTTGGGTAGAAGACCACGCCCGAGCAATTGATGTGATTTTCCACAAAGCCAAAACGGGTACTACTTACAATATTGGTGGGCATAACGAGTGGACTAACATAGATTTAATTAGAACACTTTGTAAGGTGATGGATAAAAAATTGGCTCGTGAAGAAGGAAGTTCAGAAAAATTAATTACCTACGTTACCGATAGAGCCGGACATGATTTAAGATATGCTATAGATGCCACAAAGCTTAAAAATGAGTTAGGATGGGAGCCAAGTTTACAGTTTGAAGAAGGTTTAGAAAAAACGGTTGATTGGTATTTAGAAAACGAAACTTGGTTAAATAACGTTACTTCTGGTAATTATCAACATTATTATCAAGAGCAGTATCAAAACAGGTAAATGTTTAGTCTCTTTAAAAAGAAAAATAAACTTCCCGAATTTAATTTTAATACTATTGGAGTAGATATGCACTCGCATATCCTCCCTGGTATTGATGATGGTGCGCCAACGGTTAAAGAGTCTATCATGATGGCTAAGCGCTTCGTTGATTTAGGCTTTACCAAATTAATTGCGACACCACACATTATGGCCGATTATTATCGTAATACGCCAGACACCATCCATAAAGCATTAAGCATTTTACAAGAAGAATTGCATAAGCAAAATATCGATTTACAAGTAGAAGCTTCGGCAGAGTATTACCTAGACGAAACTTTTGAAAATAAATTAAATAAAGGCGATTTAATGGTAATGGGTAAGGATTATTTGTTGTTCGAATTATCTTACATCAATTACCCTAATAACCTAAATGATATTATCAAAAAGATTAATGATAAAGGCTTAAAGCCCATATTAGCACATCCAGAACGGTATCCTTATTTATACGGTTCAATAGAGAATTTTTATAAAATCAAAGAGTATGGGTGTTATTTTCAGCTTAACACCATTTCTTTGACGGGTTATTATGGCAAGCAAACTCAAAAAGTTGCTCAAGAGTTATGCGAAAACATGATGATTGATTTTATTGGATCAGACATGCATCACCTTAAACATGCCGATGCTTTAAGCGATAGTTTATTTTCTACAGAACTTAAAACTTTACTTAACGAAGGGGGCATCCAAAATAAAATGCTACTTTAAATTCAATAGGTTATTTTTTATAACTTTTTAAATGCAATATCCATTAAAGGATACTTTTCCCAGCCTAGAAAATCAAAATGCCACCATTCATTTTTATACACTTTAAATCCGTATTTAGCCATTGTGCTTATCAAAAAGTCTCTGTTTTTCTTAGCTAACATAGGCAAATTTTCAAAACTTGGCGATGCTTCTGGATCAAAAGAATCATATAATGTTGGCATCAATAATTCTTTCTTGGTTTTATAATCTATTAAGGTTAAATCAACAGCACAACCTCGGTTATGTCTACTACCCGTTTTAGGATTGGCAACATAATCTTTTTGATCATTAGGGGTAATCTCCCAAAACTTAACGGTAACAACATAGGGTCTATAACCATCAAATATTTTTAAACCTAATCCACTTTTATTGAGTTCTTTTTCTATTTTTAAAAGAGAATCTACTACTGGTTTCCTAGCAAATGCCCTTGCTTGGTTGTAAACTGCTTGTTTTGCAAAGTTGTTTTTTGTGGCGTATTTAATATCAAGGGTAATATTTGGAATCAACTTTTTGATTTCTACCAGCTGCATATTTGGGTTTTCCACAACTTGGTTTTTATAAATTTCTAAGTCGCTTATTACCACCAAAGCTTGTTGAGCATTTACATTAATGATGATAAAACTTAAAACAATTAAGCCACACAGTTTTCTTTTTAGATGCATACAGGTTTTTCTTATTTATTCTAATTTAGTAATTATAAATAGCTTAATAACATGAAAATATTAATGGTTTGTTTAGGTAATATTTGTCGATCTCCTTTGGCGGAAGGTATCATGCAGCATTTAATTAATCAAGAAGGATTAGATTGGAAAGTTGATTCTGCAGGTATAGCAGGTTATCATGTTGGCGCCAAACCGGATTATAGATCAATCGAAGTAGCTAAAAAGTGTAGTATAGATATTTCTAAACAAAAGGCCAGAAAATTGGAGAAAGCTGATTTAGAAATTTTTGATATCATCTATGTAATGGATGATAGCAACTACAATAACGTGTTAGCCCTTGCTAAAAATAAGAGTGAAGAGTCTAAGATTAGATTACTGATTTCTAATGGGATTGTACCAGACCCTTATTATGATGACACTCTTTTTGAGCCCGTTTTTGACATGATTCACACACAATGTGCAAAACTTATAAAATCTTTAAAAAACGAAATGGGTTAATTTTAAGCTAAATACTTGAAATTATGAAAAAGTTATTGCTATTGTTTTTTGTTGTTTTAAACTTCAATGTTTATGCGCAAGAAGAAGAGAAAGATCTAAGATACTATTATTACAGTGCTAATTTAGATGCTGATTTTAACGATTATTTAATTGCAAGAAAGGTATTTGACGTTCGAAAATTTGACTTTAAACTACCAGCATCTCCAGAGTTTTTTGCCGATTTAAAAAAAAGTGAGTCTAAAGTATTTAAAAACGAGAGAACCTATGCCGAGTTTTTAAACAAATATGGAATGAAAAATGCCGGGGAGTACGCCGAACTTTGGTTTAGCCAAATGGTTTCACTTAAAAAGTTTATCAAAAAGAACCCCGAGTTTTATAATTTAACCACAGAGCAACGCCAAAGCGTGATAGATAAGTGGTATTACTCTACGGTAGCATCTAATTAAACCTTATTATCAAGTTAGTTTTGCTAACTAAAATAATTTTAAAACTTCCTTCCTTTAAAAAAGCCATTTATGCGTAATTTGCGCCATGGCAAATGTGAAGGCAGCTATTCCTAAAGGAACTCGCGATTTTGGTCCAGAAGTGATGACCAAACGTAATTATATTTTTGACACCATTAAAAAGGTTTTCAAAAAATATGGTTATCAAGAAATACAAACTCCTACCATGGAGAATTTGGATACCCTGACCGGTAAATATGGCGATGAGGGAGATCAGCTTATTTTTAAGATTTTAAATAGTGGCGATTATTTATCTAGCTTAGATATCCAATTAGAAGAAGATAATGTCGTCATGTCAGCGGCAGCAGTCCAATCACAAATAAAAAATAAGAGAGGAATAGTCTTAAGTGACTTAGAAATTCTGAAAAATATACGTGACCTCACGGATTATAAAAAATTATCTTCTCGAATCTCAGAAAAAGCACTACGTTACGATTTAACTGTGCCTTTTGCAAGATATGTGGTGATGCACCAAAACGAAATTACCTCGCCTTTTAAACGATTTCAAATTCAGCCGGTATGGCGAGCAGATCGTCCACAAAAAGGTAGATACCGCGAATTTTACCAGTGCGATGCAGATGTTGTAGGTTCTGATTCTTTGTTAAATGAAGCAGAGTTTGTTTGTATTTACGACGAGGCTTTGAGTTTGCTAGGTTTGAAAGATTTTACCATTAAAATTAACAATAGGAAAATACTATCGGGCATAGCCGAATTAATAGGTAAACCTGATATGATAGTTGACATGACTGTCGCTATTGATAAACTAGACAAAATTGGATTAGAAGGCGTAGAGAAAGAACTTTTAGAAAAAGGTTTTGCTGTTGCCGATTTAGAAATTTTAAAACCTATTATTTTATTATCTGGTAATAACCAAGAGAAACTGAGCTCCTTAAAATCTATTCTGTCAGATTCTACGATTGGTTTAAAAGGCATTGAAGAAATTGATAAGGTATTTTTATATTTAAATTCATTTGATTTAAAGAATGCTAAAATAGATCTTGATTTAACATTAGCCCGCGGTTTAAACTATTATACAGGCTGTATTTTCGAAGTTAAAACTAACGAGGCTGCCATTGGTTCTATTGGCGGTGGCGGTAGATATGATGATTTAACTGGGATGTTTGGTAAGGAAGGTCTAACCGGCGTAGGTATTTCTTTTGGTGCCGATCGTATTTATGATGTTTTAGAAGAACTCAATCTTTTTCCAAATGATGTTATAGAGAGTACTAAAGTATTAATTTGTGTTTTTGGTCAGGCCGAAGAACAGTTTGCCTTGCCTATATTAAATCAATTAAGAAAAAATAACATCAGTGCAGAGCTTTTTCCATTTGGTGCAAAAATGAAAAAGCAAATTCAATATGCCAATGATAAAAATATTCCTTTTGTTGTAGTAATTGGTGGCGATGAGATGCAGAGTGGTTTGTTAAGTTTAAAGGATATGGAAAGTGGGGAGCAAATTAAAATCAGTCTCAATCATTTTATTGAAAAAATGATTTAGTTTTCATCACAAGTTTAAGTTGCATTAAAAGGCCGCTTTCAAAATTTAATTGAAAGCGGCTTTTTAGTAATAAATAAAATTAATCTCTAATTAGTTGTAACTGACGCAGGGAAAACAGCTTCTAAATCTGTACTTCCAGGAGCTTCTAAACCAGTTTTAATTCCTGGTTGGTGTCTTAAAACTATGGTAAAGGTTCCACCGGTACTCACTGCTGTAGTTGTAGCTCTAGCAGTTAAACCAACAGCTAAGTTTCTAGAATCTAGATCAAAATTGCTAAATGCAATATTTGCGCTTGCTACTTTATAAACAAATAGGTGGTCGTCTTTTTCTGAAACTATTTCTGCCCTTATATCTCCAGCAGGGGTTTCTGTCTCGTTTAAAACAGAAGATACAGCCACATTATATATAGAATTTGCTCTTAAGCTTAATGGGCTAATTACAGGAGCATTACCACCCGGTCCATCTAAGTCTCTCCAAGTAATAGTTCTTACATCACTAGCATTAGTGGTGTTAGTAAATGTTAAAGAAATAGTAGTGATTAATTCTTCTTCTTCTACTTCTGGTAAATCATCTTTTTTACAAGCATTTAAAGAAATTGATACAATTGCAAAAGCGAAAATTAAATATTTGAATGGATTATTTTTCATGATTTTTTTAAAATTAAATTGGAATTTTTGTTCTAAAAATAAAGTTTCTGCCTTGTTCATCGGCAAAATACCTAAACCTATTAAGGTAATTTCTATAGGCTAACTTTGTTAAGTTTTGAGCTGTTAAACTAAAACCTATTTCTTTTTTAAATAATGTAATTTTAGTGCTTATATCTGCACTAAAAAGTGTGTAAGCTGGTGGTGTTGCTGCATAATCTTGAGTTTGCAAAACCCTATTTTGCCTATTGGTATGGCTAAAACCAAAATCAATAACGCTGTTATGAAATTTACCAAGTCTTTCAAAATTCCAAAGTATATTGGCGCCAAATTGATCTGCAGGAATAAACTCTAAAAAGGTATCTGTTGCTCTATCAATAGCTCTTACCATAGCGTATTTGGCCTGTAACTGTAGCCCACTAGCTATTTGAGTACCTACCGAAAAATCTACTCCAGAAAATCGAGCATCAACTTGTTTATAGTTAAATGTTGGATAAGCTCCCCTACTGGTTAATATCAGTTCTGTACCTGGTTTTAAATAAATATAATTATCAATTAAATTTAAATAAGCGTTTACATCAAAAGTAAATTTGCCTTGGTCTTTTTTTATACCTATTGCGAAGTTAAGCGCACTTTCTTCTTTTAAAGTTCTATCTCCAATTTCAAAAGTTCCGCTACCTTGATGTGTACCAAAGCTAAACAACTCATTAATAGAAGGTGGACGCCATCCTTTGCCAAAAGTAAAGTTTGCCAACACTGCATTACCAATTTGATAATTACCGCCTAAAGTAGCTGAAAACTGACTAAAGTTAAACTCAGGTCTGATTTCTGGCGAGGTACTTACTGTTGGATTTTCTCTTAATCTGGCAATCATATATTTATAATCATACCTTAAGCCAGCCTCAATCTCGAATTTATTACTTACATATTTCTCGGTTACATAAACGCCATTAGCTAAACTATTAAAGAATGGGACTAAAAACCTACCATCGTAAAAATTCTGCTGAAATATAGCGTTGTATCCTACTTTTCCTTTAATGTTTTTAGCTAAGTTATGATCTAAATGAAAATCTAAATTATGCGTACTTAACTCAAACCTTAATTGGTAAGATTTACTTTGCGATGCTCTAATCTGATCATATTCCTCGCGATTATTTTGCTGAAAACTATACTGTAATTCTAACTTCCCAAAATCAACTTGTTTAAAAGCTTTTAACTTAAATATGCTATGGCTAACTTGTTGATATGGCCTATCAATTTGGTATCCAAAACTTGCCGCCGGTAAAGGTCTAATACCATCAATGGCGTTTTGCAAATCAGTTGTGCTACCAATTTGTGCACCTTTAAACACGCCAATTTTTGTGTTAAAATTACTTGCGTAAATTTCTAAACCTAGTTTGTCTTTTTGGTAACCTGCCATCACTGCACCATTAAATTGCTGATAACCAGTATTGGCCAAATAGTAATTGGGTGTTTTTGCATTACCTGCAATTTGGGAGGTAACATACGCTCGCCAACTCCAATTACTGTTTTTAGGCGAGTTTTCTAACCTAGTGTTAAATAGTGCTTGGCCGTTATTGGTTCCACCAATTAAATTAAGCTCGCCATTAAACCCACCTTTATATTGCAAGGGTTTGGGTTCAACTAATATTACTCCAGCAATAGCATCAGAACCATAAGCAACAGCTGATGCCCCTTTTAAAACAATAATTTGATCGGCAATTAAAGGGTCAATCTCCGGTGCATGTTCTGCACCCCATTGTTGTCCTTCTTGTCTAACTCCGGCATTATATATTAGAACGCGGTTAGAGTGCATACCATGTATTGCTGGTTTAGATATAGAAGGGCCAGTTTGTAACGATGTTAAGCCTGGTATTTTCTTTAAGGCTTCGCCTAAACTCGATCCTTTTGTCAATTCTAAATTTATTCCTGTTAAAACCGATCTTGTTTGTGTCGGGGTTTCAATTACCTTTTTATCAGTTATAACTACCTCATTCAAAGCGCTTTTATCTGGTGATAAAGCAAAACTTAACTCTAAATTTTTGTTGATTGTAACTTTACGTACTACTTTCTGATAACCTAAAAAAGTGATTTCTAAAGTGTAATCGCCAGCACATAAATTCTCGAAATGAAAATGTCCTTCGTTATCAGTAACGGTTTGCATTTTTTTTTCTATCAATTGAATGTACGTACCAGGTAATAACACCTTTGTTTGGCTATCTTTTACAAGGCCAAAAAACGTATAATTACAATTTTGCGAATAAAGGTTTTGGTTAAAACTTAGTAAAGCAATAAGCAATACAAGTTTAGACCATTTTTTAAATGACATGGAGTAATTAATTAGTGATAATTATAAAATAAATTATGCAGCAATTAATACGGGTGGGGCTTTGTTTTTACAGAAGTATAAATGTTTAGTATAATATCTATGCTTAAAATTTATTACTAAATCAGAAAACGGAGCCTCAACCTTTACAAAGGATTGAATTACTGGAAGATTAGCAATAAATACTGCATCAGAGAAGGTATGGCAATGCTCGTTATGGGTTTTAATGTGGTTTTTGCAAACCTTAATATAACAATCATCTATGGGCAAAAAATGATGATTATGAAAAATATTATGTAAAGGAACAGCTGCACTAGTCACAGACACCAGCAGCACAATATTTAAAAAATATTTGCCAATCCTTTTTAACATAGCTACAAAATTAATTATTTATGTTAATATTATGTTTTTGATAAGTAACAATATCAATTACATTACATTAAAAAAACACAAACAACATCTATATTTGCCTTTAATGAAACCAGCAGAGGTAAACCAAAAATTTAAAGCTTTACAAGCAAAACTAGCCAATCAGTTTGATAATGATTTCCCAGACATTAAGGTAATTCTCTTTTTAATTGGTGTACAAGAGCTGGGTAAAGGTCCGCGTAAATTTAGTAAGCGGCAAAAAGAAGAGTTAATGCATATTGCTAATTGCAGATTATTTTCTGAATTGGGTTTTTATGAGCTAGAAGGTTTAGACCAAGACGGCTGGCCACATTGGAAAAGGCTAAAACCAATACCTGCCTATACTTTACTAGAACAAGAAATGTTGATGAAAACATTAATTGTAAATTATTTTGAAGAGGTTTTTGATTAACTAAATTGTTTATAATTACAGTTAATTTGCATGATTTTATTTTAACACACTACTAGTTTTGCGTAAGGGATGTAAAGGGCTTGGTACATTTATTTGTTGGCTTTTAAACGCAAACAAATAAATTACGGCACCCCGCCACAGCCCGACCCAAATTTTTCTTTTGGGTTACGCCCTAAGATTTTTTCTGTTTGAGGTATCTAGCAACACGCTCAAAAATATTACCTTTTCTATGGCTCAAAAAAGTTTTTACGGCTAAATATGCTCGTTTGTTCTCTTTTACAGTGGGTGGAAAGTATTCAATTTTATTATGATTAAGCTCGCCATTGTACATTTCTTCTATGTTAGAATGTATTCCAGTGCCATCATGCCCAATGTTTAAGATTAACGATTTTGACGGATTTAAACTTAAACCACCTTTTAAAAATATACTCGCATACCATCTTATTGCCCACGAGTTGTTTTTGCCTTTCTTAAATTCTTGCATTTGTTTCCAAAAATTCATTTTGCCTTCTATAGAGAATTGGTTGATTTTTGCCTTATCAAATTGAGACATTAATTCGTCAATATTGGGGTTAAAGTGTTGCCACGCTCTTTGCCAAGTTGCCCAGCCCCAGCTGTGTACCGCTCGGTAAATAAAACTGTCTGGAAGGTCTTGTTTTGGATCTAATGGATACATGTAAGCACTAATGTGCATTAGTTTTTCTTCGTTTTCGTAAAAATCTAGGGCATCGTTAAAATATTGAAGGGTATTTGACGAGCTTACTAAATCATCTTCAAAAACTATAACTCTGTTAAATTGCTTCAGCAAATCTGTTATACCATAAATAATGGCTTGGGCTAGGCCAAAGTTGTTTTTTGCTTTGATAACTCTAACGGTTTTAAAACCTGTAACGTTGGCAATAATTTCTCTAACAGCGGCTACATTTTCTTCTTGTTCTGGTGTTTTGGCCGCATCGGAAAAAATAAAAAGTTTGGTTTCGTTTGCTAGTTTATTTGCCTGTAAAGCTTCTAATGTTTTTAGCGTATGTTGAGGCCTATTGTAAACAAATAAGGCTATTGGAGCATATTTTTCCATTATTTGATGATGTTTACTTTAGATAGAATTTGATTAATGAATTGGTTAATATCGTTAGAAATTTTAAAGCTGTAAATTAAGAGCGTATATAAAATGAGCATACTTACAGAACGATATGGCACATCTAAAAAGAACGAATTTAGTTTGGGCAATAAAATCCCGATAGTTAAAACCACCGCAGATATTACCATTAATTTGATAAACTGAATATTAAAAGGTTGCAATTTGTATTTAATTAATAAATACAACCAATAGGTGAAATTGAGTAAAAACATAGTGCAGGTATAGGATATTGCTGCGCCTAACATACCAAGTTTGGGTATAAATATAAAATTGAGTATTACGCAAACTAAAGCCGCAACTAACAGAATATACATAACCAGTTTATAATGCTTAGAGAAACTAATGATAGCACCGTTTAGTCCGCCTGTAATATCGAACAAAAAGCCTATTCCGATAGCTATAAATACAAAATAATAGTTTTTATACTCGGGCTTATTTAATAATATCAATATGTTTTCCCAATTGGCAATTAAACCAATAAACAATATGCAGCCTACTAAAAACTGCACTAAAGATGTTTTGCTATATATTTTGTTGATTTTTTCTAAATCGTGGGTTTTCCAAGCGTTTGCTATGATTTGGTACGATGTTGTATTTAAAGCTTTTGCGGGTAAACTAATCACCATAGCAACCGAGAAAAAAGTATAGTAATAACCTACTGTCGCTTCTTGAGTAAACAGTTTTAAAATTACCATATCTATATTCTGAATCATCGCGAATGAACCGCCAGCAAGCATAGAATATAAACCATATTTAATAATCTCAGGAGATTTTTCTGTTACGCTTTCGCTGATTTTTTTAAACCTAATTAAGTCGAGTTTTTTTAGATAAACTAGTAGTATAATTAGTATAAGAGCATTGGTAATGACATAGCCTAATACAAAAGTTTGATAATTTAGTATTTGTAGAAAGAGTAATAAAACAAGGGCTGCAGTTAAAATTTTTAATAAAACTTCTCGTAAAAACGAAGGCACAATATTGTGGAATGTAGTGCGAGCAAAGGTTTCGGCAAGGCCATACCACAAGGTAAAAAGCGATACCGGAATAACCAAATAGTAGTATTTAAAAAACAGAGATGAGCCTTTTGAATTTTGCTGGTATTGCTGTATGACCTCTTTCCCCAAAATATAACAAAGCGTTACCAAAACAAATGAAATACTAGTAAATTTTAAAACATATAATGGAAAACCGTTGTGTTGTTTATTGTCTGTTTTAAAAAATGGAAAATACCTAGTAATTACACTGCTAAAGCCTAATGCGGCTACCTGTGTAAATAGTAGCGAAACGGATGTGAGTAAACCAAAAAAACCAATCTGCTCGGCTGTTAATACCCTTTGAAAAAGAATAATTAAGTTAAAAAAGCCCAAAGCAGTGCCAATATATAAGATAATGCTATTATAAAAACCTTGTTTTTTAAGGAGGTTCATACTTAGTGTTTAATTAGTTTTTGATACAAATTTAGAGGTTCAAACGCTTTAACCGCTTCTTTAATGTTGTTTTTTAAATTATTAATGATGCTGGGTTTTAAAACTAAACTTTGTAGTGTTTCAAACAAATTATCTTGATAAAAAAGACAAGCGTTTTCTAATTCTTTTAATGGCTGATATGAGGAAGGAAAGATACCCGGTTTAGCAGCTTTAATCATGTTAAATATTACACCCGTTTCTTTGGTTTCGCCATATTTACTTTGGCTGTTGATATTTACTTTTAGATTGCCTAAAATTATATCGCAGGCTTGCAATCTTTCATCAAACTGAGTGTGATTAACAAAACCTTGGTTATAAAAAACAGTAAGTCCGTTTGCTTCTAAGGCTAAAATATGTTTTAAAATTTCTTGATTATCTTTTGAAATATAGCCTAAAAAATCAACAGAAATATGCTCATTAAAAAATGATTGGCTCTTTTTTAAAACTTCAATTAATAAATGATAATCTCTTCTGCTCTCATCAACCGAGCCTGGCACACATATTCTAAGCTTTCTGTTTTTTATTGATAAATCTTCTAAGTTTTGATGAATGCAAAAAGGAAAAACTAAAATATTTAAACTTGTATTTAAGCTTAAGAGATATTGTTTTTGAGCATCGGAATAAACCAAAAACACACCTTTTTTTAAGATAATTTGATTTACTAATTGATTGATATGCTGCTGCTTTTTAAAATCTTTAACAAAATACTTAATGGGTAAATAAATCGTATTTTTTAGTTTGGTTATGTTTGTTTTTTTAAGCTTTTCTAATAATAAATCCCATCTTTTATTTAGTGAATTATTAAACCAGATGTTGGTGTTATGAACAGTTAAAATTAAGACTGTACTCCAATTTACTTGAGCAAATTCTTGATAATATTTATCAATAGTATTGATGTGTATTCTATCTAAACCAAAATTGTTAATAAGGTTTAAAAATTGATTGAGATCCTCTGTCTTAGGAGTAACAACTTCTATTTGTGGATGCTTAAACTGATAATTTTCTTTAAACTTTTCTAGAGTAAAAACTGTGATTTTGTTTTCTTTAGCGGTAGCATAAGTGTAAGCTAGTGCTTCAACTGCAGTGTAATGATTAGCCTCACAAATTTCTACAATTCCAATTTTCAAACTATTAATTTTTAGTAAAAAGCGATTCGGCGTATAAAATCCTTCCGTCTTGTTTGTTTAAGGCTTGGGTATAGTTGCCTTTAAAAATAAATCCAATTTGAGTTAAAAGCTGATAAATGCCTTCAAATAACAGCTGCCCTTGATAAAGTTCTTCAAAAGAGGTTTCAATCAAAATACAATCGGCTTTTTTTAAGGTTTCTATGCCGCCCTTTATCACTTTATCCTCAAAACCTTGCACATCTATTTTAACCATAAACTTACCGCTTACATTAAAATCAGTAAAAACTTGGTCTAATTTTTTAATTACAACGGTTTCTTTTTCTTTAAATCCTGTACCCGCAAAAACTTCAGTATGTAAATCGGCCATGGGTAAAAGCGAAGAGCTTGGGCTGTGTTGACTAATATTAATCTCTTGATTTTCTTCAACCTCGCCCAATGCATAATTAAATGCAGTAACCGGAATATTCTTGGTGTTTTCTAATAACTCTTGATAACAACTTTTTATAGGCTCAAAAGATATAATTTTTGCGCTCGGCAATATTTGATGTATTCTGTTTGCAAATTGGCCAGTATTGGCACCAATATCTAAAACATAATTTATACCTCGGTTTTGTAGCCAAAGGTTGTTTTCTGGTCTAACTAATTTCACAATTAGTCCCATTTTATAAAGTATGCCTTGAATAAATTGAATCATGTTTTAAAAATTTATCAAACTTATCGTATTTGAGTTTAAATGTAGAAATTTAGGCAACAAATAAGCCCGAATTTGTAAATCGGGCTTATTTTATTTTTAAATAAGCAAGTCTTCCTTATTTCTTGCCCTTTTATCTCAAATCTACCTAAACCGTAGTCTCAATACTTAATTCCTTTTTTTGCTTATCATCAATCGTTGATGGAGAATCAATCATCACATCACGACCAGAGTTGTTCTTAGGGAAAGCAATCACATCTCTAATGGTATCTAAGCCAGCTAAAATAGATACTAATCTATCAAAGCCAAATGCAATACCACCATGCGGCGGAGCGCCATATTCAAAAGCCTCTAATAAGAAACCGAATTGTTTTTGTGCTTCTTCTGGTGTAAAACCTAAATGTTTAAACATGATAGATTGTAATTTTCTATCATGTATACGGATAGAACCACCACCAATCTCGGTTCCGTTAATTACTAAATCGTAAGCATTAGCTCTAACTTCGCCTGGGTTAGTATCTAGCATGGCAATATCCTCTGGTTTTGGCGAAGTAAACGGATGGTGCATGGCGTGGTAACGCTCTGTTTCTTCGTCCCATTCCAATAGAGGAAAATCTATCACCCAAAGTGGTGCAAATTTATTTTTATCGCGTAAGCCTAATCGGTTACCCATTTCTAAACGCAATTCGTTTAGTTGTTTACGAGCTTTGTCTTTTCCTCCTGCTAAAACCAAAACTAAATCACCAGGCTCTGTTGCAAAAGCTGCCGACCATTTTTTCAACTGCTCCTCATCGTAGAATTTATCGACAGACGATTTTAAAGAACCATCTTCGTTATGACGCATGTAAATTAAACCAGTAGCTCCAATTTGCGGACGTTTCATGTAATCAGTTAACTCGTCTAATTGCTTACGAGTATAAGATGCCGCACCTTTAGCGTTAATACCTACCACAAATTCTGCTTGATCAAAAACAGGGAAACCTACACCTTTTACAATATCATTAAGTTCTACAAATTGCATTCCAAAACGGATATCTGGCTTATCAGAACCATATAAACGCATAGCATCAGCATAAAGCATTCTTGGGAAATCCTCAAACTCAATTCCTTTTACATTTTTAAACATATGGCGAGTTAAGCCTTCAAACATATTTAAAATATCTTCTTGCTCTATAAAAGCCATCTCGCAATCAATCTGCGTAAACTCAGGCTGACGGTCGGCTCTTAAATCTTCATCTCTAAAGCACTTTACAATTTGGAAATAACGGTCAAAGCCCGAAACCATTAACAATTGCTTAAAGGTTTGTGGCGATTGCGGCAAAGCATAAAACTCTCCCGGATTCATTCTGCTTGGTACCACAAAATCTCTAGCGCCTTCTGGCGTAGATTTAATTAAAACCGGGGTTTCCACCTCTAAAAAGCCTTGTGCATCTAAATATTTACGTATTTCTTGCGCCATTTTATGACGAAGAATTAAGTTGTTACGCACCGGGTTACGACGTAAATCTAGGTAACGATATTTCATGCGCAACTCATCACCACCGTCCGTTTCATCTTCAATCATAAACGGAGGTAACTTAGCCTCGTTCAAAATCTCTAAATCGCTTACCTTAATTTCTATCTCACCTGTAGGTATTTTTGGGTTTTTATTAGAACGCTCTAATACTGTTCCAGTTACTTTAATCACAAACTCACGTCCCAAATCCTTCACCTTGGTGCGTAAATCATCAGCATCATCTGTATTAACCACCAACTGCGTTAAACCATAACGGTCTCTTACATCAATAAAAGTAGTTCCACCTAAATCTCTCGATTTTTGTACCCAACCACTTAAAATAACTTCCTTACCTAAATCTGCGAGGGTTAACTCGCCACAAGTATGCGTTCTGTGCATTATTATTCTGTTTTTATTTTGGCTTTCGCCGATTTTTGCGTCAAATATAAGTTTAAATATATTTTTAGGGAAGTTTTTAGTTTTTAAAGATTTTGGCAAAGTTTATTAGCAGATAAATATTAATGAATACATTATAAATACCTACTAACAAAATAGAACTTCAAAGCATAAAATTTTCTTAATTTCGCTTTTTAAATAATTCCAATATTACTAAACAATTATTCCAAACTATATAAAATGAAGAATACCGCTTTAACAGAGAAGCACATTAGTCTTGGTGCAAAAATGGTTCCTTTTGCAGGTTATAATATGCCAGTACAATATGCTGGTATAAATGTAGAGCATGAAACCGTAAGAAAGCATGTTGGAGTTTTTGATGTGAGCCACATGGGCGAGTTTATTTTAAAGGGGGCAGGAGCCTTAGATTTAATACAACAAGTTATTTCTAACGATGCGTCTAAATTGTTTGATGGTAAGATATTATATGCTTGTTTGCCAAATTTAGAGGGTGGTATTGTAGATGATTTACTGGTTTATAGAATAGATGAGCAAACCTACATGTTAGTTGTTAATGCTTCTAATATTGACAAGGATTGGAACTGGATTTCTTCTTTTAATAATGCAGCTGTTGATATGAAAAACATATCAGAGCGTACATCTTTATTGGCAGTACAAGGTCCAAAAGCTACAAATGCCTTACAAAGTTTAACTGATGTTAACCTTTCTGAAATGGATTACTATACTTTTAAGAAAGGAACTTTTGCTGGTGTAAATAATGTTTTAATTTCTGCAACAGGTTATACAGGCGCTGGTGGTTTCGAGATTTATTTTGATAACGAACATGCTGATAAAATTTGGGACGCAATTTTTGCAGCTGGAGAACCTTTTGGAATTAAGCCTATTGGCTTGGGCGCTAGAGATACTTTACGTTTAGAAATGGGTTTCTGTTTGTATGGAAACGATATTGATGATACTACATCGCCAATTGAAGCTGGCTTAGGTTGGGTAACTAAGTTTACCAAAACTTTTAATAATTCTGAAGCCCTATTAGCTCAAAAACAAGCTGGCGTTAGTCAAAAATTAGCAGGTTTTGAAATGATAGAACGTGGAATTCCTCGTCACGATTATGAAATTGTAGATGCCGAAGGTAACACTATTGGTAAAGTAACATCTGGTACGCAGTCTCCTTCTTTACAAAAAGCAATTGGCATGGGTTATATCAAAACAGAATTAGCTAAAGAAGGGCAAGAAATTTATATAAAAATTAGAGAAAATAAGGTTAAAGCTAAGGTAGTTAAATTCCCTTTTTACAAGAAGTAACTTATGCAACAAAGAAAGATTGAAGTTTGCTTTACACCAGCATTAATTCCGCTTTATAATTTAGAAAATGCTATTGTTGTAGCTATAGATATTTTTAGAGCTACTAGTTCTATTTGTTATGGAATTGCTAATGGGGCCGAGGCAATTATTCCCGTTTCTACGATAGAAGAATGCAGAGCGTACGAAAAAGAAGGTTATTTATTGGCCGCAGAGCGAGACGGTAAAGTGGTGGAAGGATTTGATTTTGGGAACTCTCCTTTTGCCTACACCAAAGAGAAAGTAAATGGAAAAACCATTGTTTTAACTACCACTAATGGCACACATGCTATAGATGAATCTAAAAAAACAGCCTATCAAGTAATCATTGGTTCTTTTTTAAATTTAGATGCAGTATGTAATTATTTAAGAGCACAAGATAAGGATGTATTCTTATTATGTGCCGGCTGGAAAAACAAATTTAATTTAGAGGATACACTTTTTGCAGGCGCAGTAGTTCATCAGCTTAAAGCCGATGATTACTTTCTAGACGATAGCAGTATTGCATCAGAAGATTTATATCAACAAGCCAAAGACGATTTACAAGCCTATACAGCTAAAACATCACATAGCGAAAGGTTAAAAAAACTAGGAATTGAGGAAGATATCAAATTTTGTTTAAATCTAAATATCACAGAAACTGTTCCCGTTTTGGTTGGGAGTAGATTAATTAAATTGAATTAAAATCTTTACAATCAAGAATAAACTAAAATAGTAGCTTTGATTTTTAACCTAATTAATAAATAGGTATTTCACTTATATAATTCTTAAATGAAGAAATTATTATTAATAGCCCCATTTATTGCGGCTTCTTTACTAACTGTAGCACAAGATAAAACTGCTATAAAGTATGCGTCTACTATTACAACTGAAGATGCTACTAAAAGATTAAACATTTTAGCTGCCGATGACATGCAAGGCAGAGAAACCGGCAAGGCAGGTGCCGCCAAAGCTGCTGAGTATATTAAAGCTCAGTTTAAAAGTTTTGGATTAAAGGGACCAGTTACAGGCACTGAGTATTATCAAATGTTAGACTTAAAAGAAAAAACACTGGCGAGTACTAACGTAATTTTAAACGGACAAGCATTAACTTTCTTAAAGGACTTTTATGTTTTACCAGGTTCGTTTAATAACACCAAAAAAACATTTAAAGACTTTGTTTTTGTGGGTTACGGTATAGCATCAGACAAATACGATGATTTAACCAACCTAGATTTAACTAACAAAATTGCCATTATTTTACCTGGCGAACCAGTTGTTGATGGCAAATCTTTAATTAGTGGTTCAGAAAAAATGTCTGATTGGACTACCAACAGAACCAAAAAGAATAATGCCCTATTAGCCAAAAAACCAGCTGGTATTATCACTTTAAATCCAGATATGACAAGAATGGCAGGTAATAAAGCCTTTTTTGAGCGTCCTTCTTTAATTATGGGTGCAGATGATACCGAAAGAATGTTGAATTTGTATTTTTCTAAAGACCAAATTAATGTCTTAATGGCGCAAGCTGGGAAAACTTTAGATGGACTTAACGATAAAATTAAGACTGAAGGAAAAGCACAAAGTTTTAGTTTTAGTGCCAATTTAGATGTAGATGTTCAAAACAAATTGACTCCTTTAGAAGCTAAAAATGTTTTAGGGTTTTTGGAAGGTTCTGATGCTAAATTAAAGAAAGAAATTTTAGTAATTACTGCACATTACGATCATATTGGTGTGGGTACAGATGGCGATGTATTTAACGGTGCTGATGATGATGGATCTGGTACAACTGGTGTTTTAGAAATTGCCGAAGCTTTTTCTAAAGCTAAAAAAGAAGGCAAAGGACCAAAAAGAAGCATCTTATTTATGACAGTTGTAGGTGAAGAAAAAGGATTACTTGGCTCTGAATGGTATTCAGAACACCCAGTTTTTCCTTTAGAAAATACCATTACCAATTTAAATATTGATATGATTGGTAGAGTGGGAAACGATTTTAAAGGAAAAGCAGATTCTGCCAATTACGTTTTTGTAATTGGTTCTGAAATGTTAAGCACAACCTTAAAAACAATTAGCGAAAACGCCAATAAAACTTATATGAATATGGTTTTAGACTATAGATATGATGATCCTAAAGATCCAAATAGATTTTATTACAGATCTGATCATTATAACTTTGCAAAGAAAAATATTCCAATTATTTTCTACTTTAATGGAGTACACGAAGATTATCACAGAAAAACAGATGAGGTTAAGAAAATTAACTTCCCATTGTTAGCTAAAAGAGCACAATTGGTTTTTTATACCGCTTGGGATTTAGCCAATAGGGCAGAAAAACCAGCTGTTGATAAAGTAAGTAACAGACCCAATTAAGGCATAAGATAAAATTTTAAATTAAAAAGCTGCTTTCTGACGATTCAGAAAGTGGCTTTTTTGTTAATTATAGTCAGTAGAACTTAAAAAGTATTTTAATTTATTTTAGTAGAAAAGCTTTAAAATCCTCAAAACTATTTTTCATATCAATAACAATTTTCTCTTTAGCGTACAATTCCTTAACCTGTTCAGGTTCTTCAATTTCAATTTTTAACTCTTCAAAGACATCAGGAAACTTACAAGGATGTGCTGTAGCCAAAATAACATAGGCTAAATTTTTGTTTGATGGTTTTACGATTTTATCTGCAGCAACTGCTAAACAACCTGTTGCAGTGTGCGGACAAACCACATAACTTCTGGTAGTGTAAACTTGTGCAATTGCTGCTTTTATGGCTACATCATCATAAGCATAAGCGGTTAACATAGATTTTAGAGATTCTAAATCGTTGTTAAACATATCTAAAATACGCACAAAATTACTTGGATCGCCTACATCCATGGCATTAGCCAAGGTTTGTATAGATGGTTTGGCATTATAAACCCCAGTAGCTAAAAATTCGGGTATAATATCATTACTGTTGGTTGCAGCAATAAATTTAGCAACAGGCAAGCCCATTTTATAAGCCATCATACCAGCAGCTATATTACCAAAATTGCCACTCGGGGTAACAAAAATTAAGTCGTCAAATTTATCTTTAAGCTTGGCGTAAGTGTTGGCATAATAAAACATTTGGGGAATTAACCTGCTAATGTTTATAGAATTTGCTGATGTTAAATTTAACTTTTCGTTTAATTCTTTATCTAAAAATGCTTTTTTAACTAAAGCTTGGCAATCGTCAAAAGTGCCATCAATTGCTATGGCTTCAATATTGTTTCCATTGGTAGTTAATTGTAATTCTTGTATCAAACTAACCTTACCTTTTGGGTAAAGAATAGTGACTTTAATTCCCGGTACATTTAAAAAACCTAAAGCAACTGCACCACCAGTGTCACCAGAGGTTGCAACCAATATTTTAATTTCTTTATGTTCTTTTCTTAAGAAATGAGCCATTAACCTACTCATAAATCTGCCACCAAAATCCTTAAAAGCTAAAGATGGGCCATGAAAAAGTTCTAGTACAAAAACATCTTTTTCTAATTGTTTTAACGGGGCATCAAAATTTACAGCATCAGCTATAATGGACATTAAATCTTCCTTAGAAATATCGTCTTCTAAAAGTGAATAAGCTAAATCAAAAGCAATTTCAGGCAAAGTTTTTTTATCCCAATTTGCAATAATATCGCTGTCAATTTGAGGAAAAAATGAAGGCATATATAAACCTTTATCAGCCGGAAGGCTATTAAAAACTGCAGTTTCTATATCAACTGCTAATTGATGGTTATTGGTAGAGTATAATTTCATTTCTTTTGAGATATGAGTAAATGATACGTGAGATAAGAGACTCGCTTTTAGCTTTTGGAATTACGCCTTATGCTAAAATTAAAGGCCCCTTTTCATTAATTTCTGATAAATAAATGTTGCTTTCTATGCCTAAATTGGCAAGCATTTTTTGAAGCTTAAGTAAAACTTTCTGTGCGTCATCTGCCGAGCGAAATAACGAAAAAACCGTAGGTCCAGATCCTGAAATTCCAAAACCCAAAGCTCCATTTTCCATAGAAGTCTCTTTCATGCGGTCAAATTCTGGAATTAAAATAGAGCGGATTGGCTCAATAATTACATCTTTTAAACTACGACTCAGCAAATCATAATCATGAGTATATAATGCACTTATTAAGCCTGCAATATTTCCCCATTGTGTTACTGCATCTTTTAATAAAACCTTAGAACGTATAATTTGCCTAGCATCTCTGGTTGGTACATCAACATGTGGATAAAGTAAGGCACAAAATAATTTAGGTACTGGCAATGCAATTACTTCTAATGGTTCATAACTTTTAATTAACGTAAAACCACCAAACAAAGCTGGAGCTACATTATCAGCATGTCCATGTCCGCAAGCTAAAGCTTCTCCTTGCATGGCATAAGGCAATAATTCTATTTTAGTTAAGGGTTGCCCAAGTAATTCGTTAGCAGCAAATAATCCCGCCACTGTACTTGCCGAACTTGATCCTAATCCACTTCCCATAGGCATTTTCTTCTTCAACTTTAAATTGAAGCCTACATCTTCTCTTCCCAAATCTTTTAAAAGACTTATTATACTTGCACTCACCGTGTTTTTTGCAGGGTCTAAAGGTAGTTTACCTTCGTCGCCTTCAATAGAAACAATATTTATTCTAGGCTTATCAGTTAATTCCATAATTAACTCATCGCCAGGTTCGTTTACGGCAAAACCTAAAATATCAAAACCACAAACCACATTTGCCACAGTTGCTGGCGCAAAAACTTTTATAGATTTCATTTATTTAAAATGCTTTTCGCTTTCAGCATACAGCTTTCAGCGTTTTATTAATTATTATTAGTTTGGGCGTTTTAACGGGCTTTTCGTTATATCTTTTTTGGTCATCCTGAGCGGAGTCGAAGGACCAAAAAAGGATGTCACCTCAATCCCTAACGCAAAACCTGTCCTTGTTTTTTACCTTTTATCATGTTCACGATAGGAAACATCACACAAATAAGTCGTAATTATAATTGATTACCTATTAGTGCCATTTCTTCCACCAGCTAGCGGATTGTGTGTAAAATACCCAAAAATCATTTTATCTAATGAGCTAAAACACCATTCTATAGCCTAATAAATCAATTCAACTAATAAACTATTTTAAGCCTTACTCATCCCTACTTTCACCAAATCAGAGAAAACTCCTGCAGCAGTAACAGCAGCTCCTGCTCCTGGCCCTTTAACAACCATTTGCGTTTCGTTATACCTATCGGTAGTGAAAGCAATAATATTATCACTTCCGCTTAAAGCGTAAAAAGGATGATCAGCGCCAACAGACTGGAGACTAATTTCTACTTGTCCGTTTTCTAGTTTACCAATATATCTCAAAACCTTTCCTGCACCTTCCGCCTCGGCTTTAAGCTTCTCAAAATAATCGTTACTATTTTTAAGTTCGTTGTAAAAATCTTCAACGCTTGGTGCCTTAGCACAATTTTCTGGTAAAATTGCACCTAGTTTTACGTCTTTAGCTTCAATAGCCAATCCCGCGTTTCTTCCCAGAATAAGCATTTTGCGCATAAAATCAATCCCACCTAAATCGTCACGTGGATCCGGTTCTGTATATCCTTTTTCTTGCGCCGTTTTAACAACATCATGAAAATTAGCATCGCCTTTAAAATTGTTAAATATGAAAGAGATAGTTCCGGAAAGGATGGCTTCTATTTTTGATATTTTATCTCCACTAACCATTAAATCATTTAAAGTTTTAATAATTGGTAAACCAGCACCAACATTAGTCTCGTAATAAAAATCCACACCGTGTTTTTGAGCGGTGTCTCTTAAATCGGCGAAAGCCACATAATCTCCAGAATTTGCAATTTTATTACAAGTAACCACAGAAATATTAGCCTCAAAAGCTTCTTTGTAAAACTGAGAAGGGTATACGCTAGCGGTATTATCGATAAAAACACAGTTAGGAAGATTTAATTCCTTCATATCGCTTACAAAAGAAGATAAATCTGCAGCAATTTCAGATGATGATAATTCTTCTTTCCAGTTAGATAAGCTAATTCCATCAGGATTAATCAACATTTTTTTGGTGTTAATTAGACCCAAAATTTTAATGTTGATTAAATTATTTTTTGCTAAAAAAGCGGCATGTCCTTTTATCTGATTTAATAATTCTGTACCTATATTTCCTACTCCAACCATAAATACATTTAGGGTTTTTTGCAGTTCGGAAAAAAAAGCATCATGAACAGCGTTTAAGGCCTTAGATAAATCATCATGGTGTATAATAACAGATATATTATATTCTGATGAGCCTTGTGCAATTGCAACAACATTAACCCCATTTCTGCCCAAAGCATAAAATAACTTACCAGAAATACCTGGCGTTTTCTTCATGTTTTCGCCAACTATGGCTAAGATAGATAGATTATTTTCTACCCTAACTGGCTCTAATTTACCTGCTAAAAGCTCTAATTCAAACTCTTGTTCAATTAAATGTTGAGCCTTAATAGCATCATCTGGGTTTACTGCAAAAGTAATAGAGTGTTCTGAGGATGATTGAGTGATTAAAATTACGTTTACTTGCTCTCTAGATAGTAAAGAGAATAAACGTCCGCTAAAACCCGCTTTACCAACCATTCCGCTACCTTCTATATTTAAAATGCTAATATGGTCTACAGAAGAGATTCCTCTGATGGTTGTACTAGATGGTTTTAAATCATGCTGAATGTAAGTTCCTACAAAATCGGGCTCAAAAGTATTTTTAATAACAATCGGAATTTTCTTTAAAAAGGCAGGAATCATGGTCGGCGGATAGATTACCTTAGCGCCAAAGAAAGAAAGTTCCATAGCTTCGGTATAAGACAACTGCTCCATAGAAAAAGCTTTTTTTACTCTTCTTGGGTCGGCCGTCATCATTCCATTAACATCGGTCCAAATTTCTATTTGCTTTGCATTTAAAGCAGCTCCTAATATTGCTGCTGTATAATCACTTCCGCCACGTCCTAAAGTAGTGACTTGATGATTTTGATTAGATGCTATAAATCCGGTAACTACAGTTAAATCTTTTTGATAGTTAAAGTAATCTTGAATTAAGATATTACTTTGTTCAAAATTTACTTTTGCATTTCCAAAAGAGCTGTCGGTTTTAATAATTTCAGAGGCATCTAAATATTCGGTTTTTTCATTTATAGAGCGTAAAATTCTACTAATCATTAATGCAGAGCATCTTTCTCCAAAGCTTAAAACCATATCTTTAGTCTTAGCGCTTAACTCTTGCAAAGCTGCTATTCCTTGTAAGATATCTTCTAATTGTTGAAAATAAAGTTTAAGTTTTGTAATTACTTGGTTTTGCTGCTGTATGGCGACTAACTCTTTAACAATTAGAAAGTGTTTTTTCTCTAAGCTGGCAAGATCATCAGAAAAATCTTCACCTAAAACGGCGTTCTCTGCCATTTTTAATAATTGGTTAGTAACCCCGCCCATGGCAGATACCACAATTACCATTTGTTCTTGCTCTTGCAAGTTTTGCTTAACCACTAGTTTTAAGGCTTTTAACGCTTCTGCAGAACCTACGGATGTTCCGCCAAATTTTAAAATTTTCATTTTTTGATAAAAAAAAACGCCTTCCGTTAATTCGGAAGGCGTTTGAATATGTTATTGTTAACCATAAACTACCTTCCGCTACGTAAAAACGTAGTAGTTGTTGTAGTATATGTTGTTGTTAAAATCATTTTTGTATTATTTCTGTTCCAAAACTAAGCTTTACAATCATAAAACCAAATTTTAATAAAAAATAGTTCTATTTTTTATAAGTTACCAACTACCACTGGCGCCCCCTCCTCCAAAACTCCCTCCACCAAAACCGCCAAATCCACCTCCTCCACCAGAACTTCCGCCAAATCCACTTCCGCCTCGTCCACTATTTCCCATTCCTGATAACAAAGACCACCAGAAAATATTTGCTGCACCTCTTCCGCCAATTACATTTCTGCCACCTCCACCTTTTCCGCCTTTTCCAGCTATGCTAAAAATCACAACTATAATTATCACAACTAAACCAATCGGAAAGCCACTGCTTTTGCCTTTTATAGCTTTTTTAACATCGCTTTTATATTCTCCTTTGGTATAGCTAATAATTGCGTCCGTTGCCTCATCTACTCCTTTATAGTAATTGCCATTTTTAAAATTGGGTTTTATCTCATTTTCAACTATCCTTTTAGCAATTGCATCAGGAAGTGCTCCCTCCATTCCATACCCAGTTTGAATGGTTATCTTCCTATCGCCTATAGATGATAAAACCAAAATTCCGGTGTTCTTCTCACTTCCACCTATGCCCCATGCCCTGCCTAACTGATAACCATAATCAGAAACATCGTAACCATCTAATGAAGAAATAAAAACCACCGAGATTTGTATAGATGTAGAATCATCAAACGCAACAAGCTTACGCTCTAAATCGCTTAGCTCAGAAGGTGTTAAAGTATTAGTATAGTCGTTAACTAAGGTGTTGGGCTTTGCTGGAAAGTTTTGCGAGAAACCAATTTTAACCAATAGGCATAGCAGCGATATTATTATAAACCTCTTCATTAAATTTTATTATTTAGAAAAACGATATCATCAGATAATTCATTGATATCGCTAGTTTGATAAGGATAATATTTCTTAAGTTGTTTGCCCGCTTCTATTATTCCCACACTTATTCCATCTACTAAATCACCCACCTTAAATTTTTCTAACATCAAATTTTTAGTGCTATCCCAAAACGTATCCGAAACTAATTTATTTATCCCCTCATCACCAATAATGGCAAATTTATGATCGTCTAAAGCAATATAAACTAGGATGCCATTTCTTAATTTTGTTTGGTGCATGTCTAAATCTGCAAAGCAAGCAATAGCTCTATCATATGCGTCAATTTCGCATTTGTCTTCAATGCATACCCTAACTTCTCCACTAGTAGCTTTTTCTGCCCAAGCTATTGCGTTTTTAATTTGCTCCTGCTCTTTGTCTGTTAACATACTTAATTTTTTATTTATGATAATTTCATTAAAAATCAGTCTCAAAAGTCCGCCTATTTTACTATAATTTCTAATTATCTACTTGGTTCCCCAAATTGAAAATTTGGCGTTTCTCAAATTTGCTCAATTGCAATATTAAAACTCAATTTTTGGAGCTTTATTAGAACCAGCTTCTGCTGTAAAAGTGCCTTTGGTAGCAAAACCAAACATTCCAGAGAACATGTTATTTGGGAAAGTTCTAATGTTGGTGTTGTATGCTTGTACAGCCAAATTAAAATCTCTTCTTGCAACTGCAACTCTATTTTCTGTTCCAGCAATCTCTGCTTGTAAATCTAAAAAGTTTTGGTTGGCTTTTAATTCAGGGTATTTTTCAGAAACTACCATTAATCGGCCTAAAGCTTGGCTTAGCTCTCCTTGTGATGATTGAAACTTTTGTAAGGTTTCTGGAGTTAATTTGTTTGGGTCAACCTGTATGGAAGAAGCTTTTGCTCTTGCCTCAATCACTTGTGTTAAAGTTTCCTTTTCAAAATTAGCTGCACCTTTAACAGTCGCTACCAAGTTCCCAATCAAGTCTGATCTTCTTTGATATTGATTTTCTACTTCACCCCATTGGGCCTTAACTTGTTCATCTAATTTAACCGAGCTGTTGTAACCACAAGAACTCATACTAACTAATGCAAATATGCCTATTAGGCCAAATAATAATTTTTTCATTTTCTTATTTTTTTCGATTTGTTGAATTTAATACTTTGAGCTCAATTTTCATACCTTTGTTACAATTTGGGATAAAAACCCGACAAATTATCATGCAAAAAGAAATAGAGTTAGTCTGCCAGCCAGATTATATTTTCAATTTAGATTATATTGAATCTTTAATCTTAACTAAAGAGAAGCTAAAACAATCAGATTTAACTTCGTTTAAAATACGCAAACGCTCAATCGATGCCCGAAGTAAAAACCCTGTTTATCGCCTAAAAGTCATTCTATATATAAAGGAGTCACCCAGCCCCGATTTTTTTTCAATTAATTATCCTAACGTAAAAGAATCTCAACCTGTAACTATTATTGGTGCTGGTCCAGCTGGACTTTTCGCCGCATTGCGATTAATTGAACTAGGGTTAAAACCAGTAATAATTGAACGCGGTAAAAGTGTAAAAGAGCGAAGAAGAGATTTAGCCGCAATAAATAAAGAAGGTAAAATAAATTCAGAATCTAATTATTGTTTTGGCGAAGGTGGCGCCGGAACCTATTCTGATGGAAAATTATATACAAGATCTAATAAAAGAGGAGATGTTAATAAAATGCTTCAAATACTAGTCGCTCATGGTGCAACTGAAGACATATTAATAGATGCTCGCCCACATATTGGAACTAATAAACTACCTCAAGTTATTAGTTCTATTAGAGAAACTATATTAAACGTAGGTGGCGAAATTCATTTCAACACCAAACTGCTAGACATCATTGTAGAAAATAATCAGGTTCAATCAATTCTAACCAGCGCTGGTAAAATCTCAACCCAACATGTCATTTTAGCAACTGGTCATTCTGCAAAAGACATATATTATTTATTACGTAATAGAAACATTGCTCTAGAAGCAAAACCTTTCGCATTAGGTGTAAGAATAGAGCATCCGCAAGATATTATAGATCAAGCTCAATATCATTGCCCAACAAGACATCCAAATTTACCTCCATCTTATTACAGCTTAGTAACACAAGTGCAAAATCGTGGTGTTTTTTCATTTTGTATGTGCCCAGGGGGTATCATTGCACCTTGCGCAACTGAAGTGAATGAAATTGTAGTAAACGGCTGGAGCCCTTCTAAAAGAAATAATCCATTTGCAAATTCGGGGACCGTTGTTCAAGTTAATTTGTCAGATATTCCAAACTCAAATAGCAAAACCCCATTTGCATTATTAGAATTTCAATCTCATATAGAAAACCAGGCATATTTAGCCGGTGGAGGTAATTTAAAAGCACCAGCTCAACGTATGGTAGATTTTGTAAATAATAAAACATCTCAAAATTTACCTAAGAATTCTTATTTACCAGGTTTAACACCATCAAACTTAACCGATATATTACCTCCATTTATAGCCCAAAGTCTAAAATTAGCTTTACCACAATTCGGAAAAAAAATGCCATCCATATTTGGTAATAGCGGTTATTACACCAATGAGGCCGTTTTGGTTGGAGTAGAGTCTAGAACTTCTTCCCCAATCAGAATACCTCGTAACCCAGAAACGCTTCAACACCCTCAAGTTAAAGGCTTGTTTCCATGTGCAGAGGGCGCAGGTTATGCGGGCGGCATTATTTCAGCAGCTATAGATGGTCAAGCCTCAGCAAATGCAGTTTCAATACAAATTTCTAAATAATGAAAAAGACACTAATTCTAGGAGCATCTACCAATCCATCACGTTATGCCTATTTAGCAGCCAACAGATTAGTAACTTTTGGTCACCCAATTATTAACATAGGACAAAAAGTTGGTTTAGTTGCAAACCAACCAATAGAAAAAGCCAATATTATCCATACAGACATTCATACCATAACGATGTATATAGGTGCGTCTGGTCAGAAAGATTTATATAATTATATATTATATACTAATCCCAAAAGAATAATATTTAATCCAGGTTCAGAAAATCCAGAGTTGGCTTTGCTCGCTAATAAAAAAGGAATTGAAACCATAGAAGCATGTACTTTAGTCATGTTATCAACTAATCAGTATTAAGATAACTTAATTTTGTTATTTACATAAGCTTTCCGCTCATACGTCACAAGGCTTTAATCTCATGGACGTGTGTCTGTTTCAATCGTTAACGCAGATTTTTCGTACAATGATTCTTTTAGCCTTTCATTAATGAGTTTTTTCCGCCAACTCTTTACCTTATTAATTGCTTTAAAAATATTTATTATAGTCTATCTTGTAGGACAGGATGAAGTTTGTTATGTTACATTAAATATGATTTTGGTTGATTAATAAGGCAATGCTAATCCATACGCCGTATTTATGCAAAGTCAGACAGCAAACATGCCCGCCAAACCACGTTCATTTAATCCCTAATACACCCCTGAAAAAAATATTGACCTATTTACCAGGCAGTTGCGATAAAAATCCAAATAAAACCAGAAAT